>NZ_JCAIUI010000001.1:0-1284140 GCF_059445445.1 Agromyces sp. Y575 | reverse complement strand
GACACATTCCGAACCCGGAAGCTAAGACTCGCAGCGCCGATGGTACTGCAGGGGGGACCCTGTGGGAGAGTAGGACACCGCCGGACATAATTTCAAAGAGAGCCACCCAATTGGGTGGCTCTCTTTGGTTTAACTGGCGTGTTTGGTTGAGCTGGCGTGTTCGGTTGAACGTCCGTGTTCCACAAGCAGGTAGATTGCTGAGCCGCCCACCCGGGCGGCTTTTTTCGTTCAGGGCGACGGCGAGACCGGCCGAACTAGTCTGATGGAATGGGCAACCGTCTCTCAGAAGCCACGAGCCCGTATCTGCGTGCTCATGCAGGCAACCCCGTCGAGTGGTACCCGTGGGGCGAGGCTGCATTCGCAGCGGCTCGCGAGCGTGACGTGCCGATGCTCATCTCGATCGGGTACGCGACGTGCCACTGGTGCCATGTCATGGCTCGTGAGAGCTTCAGCGACCCCGAGACGGCACGGACCTTGAACGATGGGTTCGTCGCCGTCAAGGTTGACCGGGAGGAGCATCCCGACGTCGATGCGAGTTACCTGGCAGCCGCCTCCGCATTCACTCGCGAGCTCGGATGGCCGCTCACGGTATTCGCGACTCCCGAGGGCCACGCGTTCTACGCCGGCACGTACTTCCCGCCCCGAGAGATGCGAGGCATGCCGTCCTTCACGCAAGTGCTGGCGGCAGTGGGCGAGGCGTGGCTCGAGCGTCGCGAGCAACTCGACGAGACGGCGGCCGCCGTGACGCAGGCGTTGGCCGCGGCATCCGCTGCGCCGACAGCCGGAGCCCTGCCGACCCTCGAACGGTTGCAGACGGCGGTCGATGAACTGGCGAGTCAGGAGGATCGGGTGCACGGCGGTTTCGGCTGTGCACCGAAGTTCCCGGTGGCCCCGGTGCTCGGCTTCCTCGCCGCGATGGGGGAACCGGGCCGAGCGGTCGCTGCGCGCACCGTGCGACTCATGGGCGCATCACCGCTGCGCGACCCGGTTGAAGGTGGATTCTTCCGCTACGCGACGAAAGCGGATTGGAGCGACCCCCATTACGAACGCATGCTGACCGACAACTCGCTGCTGCTCGGTGTCGCGACCGAACTCGCACGAGCGGACTCCGCCGACTCCGGTGACTCCGCCGCCCGGGAGGTCGCCGATGGGATCGCGGGCTTTCTCATCGAGCGGATGCAGCTGCCGGCCGGCGGGTTCGCGAGTGCGCAGGACTCGGAGAGCATCGTCGACGGCGCGCGGAGCGAGGGCGGCTACTATCGACGCGACGCGGCCGGGCGAGCCGCCCTCGAGCGCCCCGCGCTCGACCGGAAGGTGCTGACCGGCTGGAACGGCCTCGCGATCGGCGCGCTGTCCACGCACGCGTCCACCCGCGACGATGAGCGGTCACTGGCGTCGGCACGACGTGCTGCCGATCGGTTGCTCGCCGACCATGTCAGGCCCGGCGGCACGCTCGTGCGAGCTTCGCTCGATGGAACGGCGTCGGAGGCGGTCGCGACGCTCGAAGACACGGGGATGTTCGCCGGCGGTCTGCTCGAACTCGCCGTCGCGACCGGTGAGTGCGGGTACGCGATTGCTGCGCGATCGCTCATCGATGCCGCGATGGCGATGGCGGCGGCGGCCGGTGCGGCCCTCCCGTTCGCTCCGCCCGGCGGCGCCGATCCTGTGCTGCGGGCGCGCGGACTCGTGCTGACCGAAGATCCCGCCGAGGGCGCAGCGCCCTCGGGGGTCACAGCGTGCGCGGATGCCGCGTGGCAGCTCTACCTCCTGGGCGCCGGCGACGGATATCGCACTGCAGCCGAGCAGGCGATGGCCTCGGTCGCGGGCATCGCGCTGACGCGTCCACTCGCGTTCGGCGGCGCACTGGGGCTCATGGCGCGACTTGCGGCGCCGGTCGTGCAGCTCGTCACCGTCGTCGCCGACCACCGCGACGCGCGACGGGTCGGCAAGGGGGAGCTCGGTCTCATCGGTGCGACGCGACGGCACGGGGCATCCGTCACCGTTGTTGTCGACGAGCGGCAGGCCGATGCATTCTCCGACGCGGGATTCTCACTGTTCGACGGCCGAGCTACGCGCGACGGCACCGCGGCCGCATACCGCTGCGAGACGTTCGTGTGCGCGCTTCCTGTCGGCAATGCCGCAGCCCTCGACGCGCTCGGCAGACGCGCGTGACGCCCTGCAGTTGCGGGGTCCGCGGGCTCCGCTCCGCATCCGTACCATGAGAGCATGAACAGGCGGACGCAGAACGGAGCAGGCGTCGTTGCCGTTGCCGCGATCATCGATGCAGCGCTGGTCGTCGTCTTCGTGCTCATCGGCCGACGCAGTCACGCCGAAGGGCTCGATCTGGTCGGGTCTGTCGGCACGGCGTGGCCGTTTCTCGCGGCACTCGTCGTCGGCTGGGCTGCGACGCTTGCATGGCGGCGTCCGCTGGTCGTCTGGCCCACGGGGGTCGTCATCTGGGCTGTGACCGTGGCCGGCGGCATGCTGCTCCGTGCAGTGAGCGGCCAGGGCGTGCAGTTCGCGTTCGTGGTCGTCGCGACGTTGACACTCGCGGTTCTCCTCATCGGGTGGCGCCTGCTCGCCCTGCTCGTCATCCGTGCGGCACGCAACCGCGCCCGTGCTCGCGCCCGAGGTGATGCGGCATGAATCCCTTCGAGTGGCTCTTCGACGCCCAGCTCGTGATCGGCGACCAGGTGATCCTGTGGCGCGAGATCGTCGGCAACCTCTTCGGCCTCGCGAGTGCACTCGGCGGGCTCCGCCGCAAGGTGTGGGCGTGGCCGGTCGGCATCGTCGGCAATGCCCTGCTCTTCACCGTCTTCCTCGGGGCGGTGTTCGACACTCCGAATCCGGTCAACCTCCTCGGTCAGGCCGGACGGCAGCTGATGTTCATCGCCGTCTCGATCTACGGTTGGGTGCGCTGGTCGCGTCACCGCCACGTCAGTGCCACCGCGGTCGAGCCGAGATGGGCGAGTACCCGTGCTCGTATCCTGCTCGGCGTCGCCCTCGTCGGCGGTACGCTCGTGTTGACGCCGATCTTCCGCGCCCTGGGCTCGTTCGAACCGGTCTGGGCCGACGCATGGATCTTCGTGGGTTCGCTGCTCGCCACGTGGGGCATGGCGAAGGGCTGGACCGAGTTCTGGCTGATCTGGGTCGCGGTCGACATCGTGGGCGTACCGCTGCTGATCAGCGCCGGCTTCTACGCGTCGGCCCTGCTCTACGTCTTCTACGGCATCTTCACGATCTTCGGGTTCATCACGTGGCGGCGCGTGCAGCGCCTCACCAGCGCGACGGCACCCGATCGAGCACCAACCACACCGCCGAGCTGAGTTCGGGGTGTTCGAGGGCGATCTCGCGGAGCAATTCGTACTCGAACTTCGCGGCGTCGCCCTCGCGGGCGGCCGGGTGATAGGCCCGCGATCGAGCCGGACGCCAACGCTCGGAAAGCAGGCGCTCCTCGCGGAGCGTCGCGACGACCTGCTCATCGACCGACGGAAGGTCGGGCAGGAACACCCATGGATCTTCGCCGAGGCGGCACCGGAGCTCGATGAGTGCCGATAACTCGTCGCGTGCGTCTTGGCGCAGGCGTTCGAGCGTCGTCGACTCCTCCATACGCGCCTCCCCTCGCTCATTACGATCGTAATCAAAGCTAAACGCACCGTGTGACGGGCGGGTTACAGAGCGCAACCTGACGTGTACGGCAGATGACGAGTCGATGACGCTCGCGACGCCGACGCCGACGCCTCCGCGCAGCTGATTGAGTGGGCGGGCATCGGCTGGAGACCTCGCGGAGCTCTTCGTGCTCGGCGGGGCCGCTTGCCCGCGTCGAGCGGATGTACGGTGCGCTCGGCGCGAACGAGGCCGGGCTCGGCGCGCATCTCGCGGAGTGCCTCGCCGATCACGACCGGCCGGACGCGCTGAGCGACGATGCGCTCGGTGCTGAACTGGTGCCGGCGGTGCGAACGCTCATCGACGACGGGATGCTGCGCTTCGCCGAGTGAACGACCGATCGACTCAGACGGTGCCGGCGGGCGGCCACACCCCGATGATGAGCGCCATGATGAGCACCGTCACGAATTCGTGCGCGATGTTCAGGATCGTGAGGCCGGGCGGGCGCCCCTCGAACGCGTCGTGGGTGATGAAACGCGCTGCAGTGAAGCCGGCCCACAGCATGAGGCCGGTCGTGATCGCCATCAGCAGGTAGTTGCCGCCGAGTGCCGTCCACGCCACTTGTGTCGCGATCGCCAGCACCCACGCCGAGATGAAGCTCACGATGAGGGTCGTGAGGATCGGTCCGACCGCGCCACGGTCGCCCGAGTCGTCGACCTTCGCGACCCTCATCCAGTAGTTGCCGAAGACCTTCGGCGTGTACCAGATCGAGCCGACCAGCATCGTCGACAGCGTTGCGATGACCACGGCCCAGTAGTTCACCTCGACGAGCATCTCAGCGTCTCCTACGATTCGCCCGGACAGTCCCTGTGGTCTTGACGTCGACGAGCATCGAAGCCTCCCCTGCGGCCCGTACGGGCCCCTGTGGTCGGCAGTCTAGACCCGCGCACAGCCGGACCGCGGTATTCTCGTGGTCGCACATCGAAAGCGAGCCCATGCCCGACAGTCCGCTCTCCGCCTCTCCGTACGAGGTACTCGGTATCCCCTCGAACGCGGATGACGCGACGCTGCGACTCGCGTATCGACGTGCGCTGCGCAGCGCCCACCCCGACACGGGCGGCGATGTGGTGAGGTTCCATGCTGTGCAGTCGGCGTGGGAGCTGGTTGGCACCCCCGATGCGCGCGCCGCCTTCGACCGCGGGTCGCGAACGGGCCCTCTGGCGCCGACCCGGGAGGCCTGGGCGCCGGCTTCGCCAAGGCCCCGGCGCGACTCGCGTCCGTTGGCTCGCACCTACGGCCATCCTGGCGGGCTCTCTCGCGAGAGGTACCTCGACCTGATCCGCGAGTGGGCGGGGCGGGGCGTCACGCTCACCGACCCCTACGATCCCGCACTCGTGCGGAGTGCGCCACGCGACATCCGTCATGTGCTCGCCGACGCCCTCGCCGAAGAAGAGAGTGCGCGTGCTCTCGCGACGCTCGGCATCGCGTACACGGTGTGGCACGATCTGGCGACGGATGCCGCGGGCCGCGGCCTGCCGCCGAAGCTCGACCACCTCGTGCTCGGCCCGACTGGGCTCTTCGCGATCCAGTCGGAGGACTGGGGCGGGCCCGTGGCGATGAAGCGCGGCGAACTCGTCGGCGAGGCGCTCGGCGGCGAACGGCCGGTGCGCGCGCTCGCCACGCGGGCGAAGGCCATCGGTCGGGCAGCGCGTGTGAAGCCGACGGCGCTCATGATCGTCGTGCCCGACGAGCACACCGCCGAGCCGCTCGAACTCGGCGGCACCATTCGCGGCGCAGTCGTCGCGCTCGTGCAGAGATCGCGCCTCGCGAGCGCCATACGCGAGGGGCTGCCGGGATCGGCGCATCTCGGCGGCACCGAGGTCATGGAGGTGCGTTCGCGCCTGCAGGCGGTCGTGCGGTTCGCGTGATTCCGAGGCCCAAATCTCTACAGAAACCGGGCCACTCGAGAACTCACCGAGGGCGCGGCAGCACCCTGAGCGCGGCAGCGCTGTGAGTGAGGCGGTACTGTCAGCGCGGGAGCACCGTCAGCACGCGGGTGGTGAACTCGAGGAACCGTGTGAGGTACGTCACGAGGAACTCGCGCGTGCTGTCGACCGTGACTTCGCCGTCGTCCGTGATGAGCCCGGGCTTCATCTGGATGTACGCCTCGGGTGAGTTCATCTGCGGCGCGTTGCAGAAGCTCAGGATGCTGCGCAACTGCTGTTGCGCCACAGCCGTGCCGATCGCGCCCGTCGAAGCGCCGATGACTGCTGAAGGCTTCTGGCTCAGGGCGTTGGCGCCGAACGGGCGGCTCGCCCAGTCGATCGCGTTCTTCAACGCTCCCGGCAGCGAACGGTTGTACTCGGGCGTGACGAAGAGCAGTGCGTCGACATCGGTGATCGACCGTTTGAAGTCGCGGGCGACCTGCGGGTAGTCGGCGTCGAAGTCGCGGTTGTAGAGCGGCAGTTGCCCGATCTCGATCTCGGTGAACCGGAACTCCTCGGGCGAGAGGCGTGCGAGCGCGGTCGCGAGGCGACGGTTGATCGAATCGACCGAGAGACTCCCGATCAGAACGCCGACGGTGTACGGCGGCTCGTGTTCGTAGGTGATCGGCATCGTGGTGTCCTTCCCCCCGGGGCGGTGTCCTCGCCTCCACCCTGCTCCTCGATCGGCCGCGTGTCGAGCGGTGAACTCGACCCGGGAGCGCGGGCGGTGTTGGATGGGAGAATGCCCACATCACGCACCGACGCCTACATCGCCGACTTCGCCGAGTTCGTCCGCGCCTCCCCGTCGTCGTACCACGCCGCAGCCGAGGTCGCCCGACGGCTCGAGGCGGCCGGTTTCGACCGGCTCGATGAGCGAGACGAGTGGCCGGCCGGCGGTCGGCACGTCGTGGTGCGCGACGGCGCCGTCATCGCGTGGGTGACGCCCGAAGCCGCGAGTGCGACGACGCCGTACCGGATCCTCGGAGCGCACACGGATTCGCCGTCGTTCAAGCTGAAGCCCCGCCCGACGACGAGCTCCGAAGGGCTGCTGCAGGCCGGCGTCGAGGTCTACGGAGGGCCGCTCCTGAACTCGTGGCTCGACCGTGAGCTCGAGCTCGCCGGGCGCATCGTCACTGACGACGGTCTCGAGCACCTGGTGCGCACGGGCCCGATGCTGCGCATCCCGCAACTGGCGATCCACCTCGACCGCGACGTGAACAAGGGCCTTACGCTCGACAAGCAGCGCCACATGCAACCGATCTGGGGCACGGGTGCCGACGGCGACATCCTGGCCGTGCTCGCCGCTTTTGCGGGGGTGCCGGTCGAACGCATCGCCGGGCACGACGTGTTCGTGGCCGACACTCAGGCGCCTGGCCGGTTCGGTCTCGACGACGCCCTGTTCGCGTCGGGGCGCATGGACAACCTGAGCTCGGTCTACGCCGGACTCGCGGCACTCCTCGATGCTTCGAGCGATAGCGGGCACATCAGCGTGCTCGCGGCGTTCGACCACGAAGAGCTCGGCTCCGAATCGCGCTCCGGCGCGAGCGGCCCCTTCCTCGATGACGTGCTCGTGCGCATCGGTGCCGGCCTCGGCGCAGGCGACATCGAACGCCGGCGAGCGTTCGCGGCATCGTGGATCATCTCGTCGGATGCCGGCCACGCGGTGCACCCGAACTATCCCGACCGGCACGACCCCGCGAACCGGCCAGTGCTCGGCGGCGGGCCACTGCTGAAACTCAACGCGAGCCAGCGCTACGCGAGCGACGCAGCAGGATCGGGCTTCTGGGCGGCGCTCTGCCGCCGGGCAGGAGTGCCGACCCAGTCGTTCGTGTCGAACAACTCGATTCCCTGCGGTTCGACCATCGGGCCGCTCTCAGCGACCCGCCTCGGCATCCGCACGGTCGACGTCGGGGTGCCGCTCCTGTCGATGCACTCGGCCCGCGAGCTCGCCCACGTCGATGATCTCGCGGCCCTCGCCGCCACCGTCACCGCCTTCTTCGCCGCCGACGAGTAGCCGAGTCGACACCGACCGCGCGGGCGCTCACGGCATCTCCCCGCGGGCGTCGGCTCGCACCGTGGTGCGCGAGTCCAGCGCGAGCTCCTCGGCGTCGAGGGCGAAGAAGAGTTCACGCATGACCTCCTCGTTCAGATGCCCGGCGTCGCGCTCCTCGAGCACGACCGCTCGACGCGCGGCGATCCAGTGACGGGAGAGCTCGGCGAACTCCGCCTGGAGATCAGGTGGCGGTGCCTCGTCGTCGACGAGTTGCTCGGTCTTCGCCGCATCCGCTCGAATGCGCCTCTCGAAGCGATCGATGAACCCGTCGGCGAGCTCGACCCCGTGTCGCTCACGCCATTCGTCGCGCCGACTCTCGATATAGGCGAGACCGGCCGTGCTACTGCGCCGGAGCACGGCACGGATCTCCTTGCGGTCCTGCTCGCGTTCGTCGTCGGCGACCACCCCGAGCCGACGGATGAGCGCCGGAAGGGTCGTCGACTGCAACAGGAGTGTGCCGATCGTCACGACGAACGCGACGAGGAACACGGTGCTGCCCGCGCTCGGGTCGCTCGCCATCGTCGGACTCGCCGTCGCCGTCGCGAGCGTGACGACGCCGCGCATGCCGGCCCATGAGATGACCGCGAGCTCCTTCGGCGCAAGATGCGGCTCGACGTGGTACCTGCGACCGCGTTTCTGCCAGATCGGCGCCAGCAGATCGCCGACGCGCCTCGATAGTGCGTACCCGCCGTACACCCAGACGATGCGCACGACGATGACGGTGGCGAGCACCGCGAGCCCGAGGGCGACGTTCACGCCGAGGCCGAGCGGGCTCTCGAGCAGATCCTTGATCGCCGGGCTCAACTGCAGGCCGATGAGCGCGAAAACGAGGCCCTCGAGCAGCACGTCGATCGACTGCCAGATCGGTCGCTCCTGCTGTCTCGTCGCGTAGCTCGTCTTCGGGGCGTTGTAGCCGACCACGATGCCCGCGGCCACGACCGCGAGCACGCCCGAACCGCCCAGACGCTCGGCGATCGCGTACGCGGCGAACGGCACGAGCAGGCTGATCGTGCCGAGCACGATGGGATCGTCGAGTCGCGTGCGCACCAGGGTCACGAGCCACCCGATGAGGAGTCCGAGGCCGGTGCCGACGACGACTGCGATCAGGAAGGAGCCGATGCCGTCGAGCCAGGTGACCGTGGCACCGGCGACGATCGCCGCGAACGTCCGGAAGAGGGTGATCGAGGTCGCATCGTTCACCAGACTCTCGCCGGAGATCACCGTCATGACCCGCCGCGGGAGCCCGAGCCTACGGCCTACGGCTGCCGCCGAGACCGCGTCGGACGGGGCCACGATCGCGCCGATGAGCAAGGCCAATGGCAGCCCGAGCGATGGAGCGATGAGCCACACCACGAGCCCGACGGCTGCGGCGGTCGCTATGGGCAGGAAGATGCCGAGTCGGCGGATCTGCCGGATGCTGCGTCGGAAGTTCAGGTACGTGACGTCGAGCGCGGCGGAGTAGAGGAGCGGCGGCAGCACGAGCGTGAGCACGAGCTCGCCGTCGACGTCGATATCGGGGATGACGGGCACCACCGAAACGATGAATGCCACGCCCATGACCAGCAGGGGCGCGGGCCAGCCGCGCCATCGCGCGAACGCGGTGACCGCGAGCGAACCGCCGAGCAGGAGGAAGACCTCGCCGATGTGCATGGATTCAGGGTAAGCGAGGAGCGCCGTCACGGTATGGCAGGCGCGAGCGATCATGGCCGGATGTCGCGCTCCGACGGCGTGATTTCACTGGCCTCGTCGCACTCATCGCGGCCGAGGCGTCGTCGCGGATCCCCGCGGGCACGCCCGTGGTCGTGTACTGCTGGGGGCCCGGATGCAACGGCGCCACGCGTGCCGCCTTGGAGTTCGCGCTGCTCGGCTACCCCGTGAAGGAGATGCTGGGCGGGTTCGAGTACTGGGTGCGCGAGGGCTTCGCGTTCGACACGGCCGACGGCCCCGCGCAGCTCGCGCCCGACGCGCTCACCAACGTCGCCGATGCCGGCCTCGGCCGCGGCGCCGTCTCGAACGGCCCCATCAGTTGCGCCTGCTGAGCCCGGCGCATCGCACTCGGGTGGGTGCCGGCCGGGACACCGGCGCTCACCCGTTCAGCGAGACGCGCGTTCAACGAGACGCGCGTTCAGGGAGACGCGGCGTTCAGGGAGACGCGGCGTTCACCCCGTGTCGGGCGAGCCAGTCGACGGTGACGAGGGGACCGGGCAGTTCAAGGGCGGGAGCGGTCATGGCGAAACGCCAGCCGCGGCGGCGATGTCCGGCATGGGATGCCGCAACGCCGTAACCGGCGGAGACGGTTCGCCCTCTAGGCAGAGGGCAGGTCGGCTGAGCGCTCAGCACTCGACGACGTTGACGGCGAGTCCGCCCTCGCTGGTCTCCTTGTATTTCGTCATCATGTCGAGACCGGTCTGCCGCATCGTCTCGATGACGGTGTCGAGCGAGACGAGGTGCGTGCCGTCGCCGTGCAAAGAGAGTCGCGCTGCCGACACGGCGGTCGACGAGGCGATCGCGTTGCGCTCGATGCACGGCACTTGCACGAGACCGGCGACCGGGTCGCACGTGAGGCCGAGATGATGCTCCATCGCGATCTCGGCCGCGTTCTCGATCTGGCGCGGTGTGCCGCCGAGCACGGCGCACAGGGCGCCGGCCGCCATCGCACACGCGGAGCCGACCTCGGCCTGGCAACCGCCCTCTGCCCCTGAGATCGACGCGTTCTTCTTCACGAGCGAGGCGATCGCCGCAGCGGTCAGCAGGTAGCGGCGGATGCCGGCGGCATCCGCGCCCGGTACGAACTTCAGGTAGTAGTGGCCGACGGCCGGGATGATGCCCGCAGCACCGTTCGTCGGCGCCGTGACGACCCGCCCGCCAGAGGCATTCTCTTCGTTCACCGCGAGCGCGAAGGCCTGCAGCCACTCCGTCGAGGTGTCACGCCCGGCTGCTCCGCTGTGTGCCGCCTCGTCGCGGTCGTACTCCTCGAGACGACGGCGCACCTGTGGCGCCCGACGCTTCACGCCGAGTCCACCGGGCAGTGTGCCCTCGGCGGCGAGCCCGTGGGCGACGCAGGCGGCCATTGCGCCCCAGATCGCGTCGAGTCCGGCGTCGATGCCCGCATCGCCGTGCACCGAGACCTCGTTGTACCTCGCGACGTCGCAGAACGAGACGCCGTGCTCTTCGCAGAGCGCGAGCAGTTCGTCGGCGGTCGAATAGGGCAGCGGATGCCGCAGCGCTTCGGCCTCGGAAGCCGCTTCGCCCTCGCGGCGGATGAAGCCGCCGCCGACCGAGTAGTACGTTTCTTCGGCGAGGGGAAGCGGGCCGTCGCCCCAGGCCTGCAGCGTCATCGCGTTGGGGTGGCCGGGGAGCCGGGTGCGTGGTTCGAGGGAGACGTCGCTGCGGAGCATCCGCACTACGTGCCCGCCCATGATGCGCACTTCGGCGCCTTCAGTCCCGAGTCGCGACCAGGCTCCGCGCACCTCGTCGGGATCGCAGTCCTGGGGCTCGAGCCCTGCGAGCCCGGCGACGACCGCGTCGGGCGTGCCGTGACCCAGCCCGGTCGCCCCGAGCGAGCCGTAGAGCGAGCACGTGATGCGAGTCACCTGCTCGCGCTGGTCGTCGCTCGCGAGTCGCTCGGCGAACGCACGTGCCGCCCGCATCGGGCCGACGGTGTGCGAACTCGAGGGGCCGATTCCGATCGAGAAGAGATCGAGGGCTGAGACGAACGCTGTCACCCCTCAAGGCTACGCCGAGAGTCGCGCAGCGTTGTGGCGGGAACTCGCAGAATCGTGCGCATACGGCGCTGGCCGCGCCCGTTCGGCGCACGATCGCCGGTGCACACGCAACAGTGCGATCGAACCGCTGTCAGCGGTCGTCAGCGGTCGTCAGCGTGTTGTGAGCGCCGCGTGAGCGTCGCGCAAGTCCGGCCGCCCACCATGTACCCATGACCACATACACCTCATCCGATTGGGCCGTCGAGGCCGAAGGGCTCGTGAAGACCTTCGGCACGAATCGTGCCGTCGACGGCGTCGACCTGCACGTCGCGACCGGCTCCGTCTACGGCGTGCTCGGCCCGAACGGCGCCGGCAAGACCACCACCATCTCGATGCTTGCCACACTGCTCCGCCCTGACGGCGGCAGCGCCCGCATCTTCGGCCACGACGTGCAGCGCGAAGCACAGGTCGTGCGCCAGCTCATCGGCGTCACGGGGCAGTACGCCTCTGTCGACGAGACGCTCTCGGCCACCGAGAACCTCTTCCTGTTCTCGCGCCTGCACGGCCTGAGCGCCGCGGACTCGCGTCGCAAGTCCACCGAGCTGCTCGAGGAGTTCGGACTGTCGGATGCCGCGAGGCGACCGCTCAAGAACTTCTCCGGCGGCATGCGGCGCCGGCTCGACCTGGCCGCGAGCCTCATCTCGCAACCGCCGCTCATCTTCCTCGACGAGCCGACGACGGGCCTCGACCCGCGCACGCGCATCCAGATGTGGGAGACCATCCGCCGCCTCGTCTCATCGGGCTCGACCGTACTGCTCACCACGCAGTATCTCGACGAGGCCGACCAGCTCGCCGACCGCATCGCGGTCATTGACCGCGGCCGTGTGGTCGCAGAAGGAACTGCCAACGAGCTCAAGGCATCCGTGGGGGAGTCCACCCTCGAGCTGCGACTCACGAACCTTGGAGACGCCGACGACGTGCGCGTCGCGATCCAGCGCGTGCTCGGTGTCGCAGCATCCGTCTCTCCGGAGGCCGGGCGCATCACCGCTCCCATGAACAACCCCGACCTCGTCACCGAGCTGCTCGTGACGCTCCGCGACGAGGGCATCCACCTCGCCGAGATGAGCGTGCAGAAGCCGACCCTCGACGAAGTCTTCCTCACACTCACCGGACACGGCGTCGAATCAGACGACGCCGCGGCCGATGCATCCGCTCAGCTCGAAGGGAGCCGCGCATGACCACCACGATGCTTTCCCCCAAGGCGACCACTGCGTCGCCGATCGTCCCGGGCGCCCAACGCACCCTCAAGAACCGCGTCTCGGTCTCCGAGACCCTCTCGCACACCCTGACGATGGCCTACCGGGGGCTGCTCAAGATCAAGCGCACCCCCGAGCAGCTGTTCGACGTGACGTTGCAGCCGATCATCTTCACTGTGATGTTCGTCTACATCTTCGGTGGGGCGATCTCTGGCGACATCCCGAGCTACCTGCCCATCATCATCCCGGGCATCCTCGTGCAGACCGTCATCACCGGTTCGATCGTCACGGGTGTGCAGTTGCGGGAGGACATGGACAAGGGCGTGTTCGATCGCTTCCGCTCGCTGCCGATCGCCCGTATCGCGCCGCTCTCCGGTGCGCTGCTCGCGGACACCGTCCGCTATGCGATCGCGACCACGATCACGCTCCTGATGGGATTCCTGATGGGCTTCCGCCCGGAAGGCGGAGCAGGCGGCGTGCTCGGTGCAGCGCTCCTGGTGATCGCCTGTGCCTGGGGCATCAGCTGGATCTTCGCCTTCTTCGGCGTGATCGCTCGCACGGCATCGAGCGTGCAGGGCATCTCGATGCTCGTGCTGTTCCCGCTCACGTTCCTCTCCGGCGCATTCGCCCCGGTCGACACCATGCCGGACTGGCTGCAGACCATCGTGGCGTACAACCCCGTCACCCACCTGGTCAATGCCGCTCGTGAGCTCATGAGTGCGGGAACCTTCGGCGCTGACGCGTGGCTCACTCTTCTGGGTGCCGCGGTCATCGTCGCGGTCTTCGCACCGCTCACGGTGAAGGCGTACATGCGCAAGGCGTAGCCGCCGAGACCACTACGGAAGCGGCTCTGCGAGGAGCTCGATCGCCCGGTCGGCTGCAGCATTCGGAGACACGGATGCCGCGGCCGACCGGGCTTCGTGCACCCGGGCCACCCCGAATCGCCGCTCGGCGGCGCCGAAGCGTGCGGGCAGCGCGAGCACCGGGAGATCCTGTCGAGGCGACAGGCGTTCGGCGAGGGCGAGCAGCTCGAGCGCCCGGTCTTCGAGCCCCGGTACCGTCATCGCCCAGCTCGTCCAGCCGACGAGCGCCGTGCCGCGCACGGGCTTGTCGAGGTGCGTCGGCCGGGCCCGGTGCGTGGCGAGCGTTCGCCCGCGGAGCTGCCGCGCCATCCCTGCGATCTCGTCTTCGTCACGACCGTCGTCGACGCCGGCGGTGACGAATGCCGCGAGCGACATGATGTACCACGGCGACGCACGTCGACCGGGCGGCGCGTAGCGGTCGAGCGCCCGGCCCATGGCCGCGCGCGCCCCCTCGACGTCGCCACGGAAGCGAGCGATCTCGAAGAGGCCGAGCTCGCCGATCGCGCCGAGATCGAAACGTTCGTCGCCGGCCAGGTCGCTCCGGTCGGTCTGCGTCATCCGCTCGAAGCGCGCCTGCGCCTCATCGTGGCGGCCGAGGGCGAACATCGCCACCGCCTCGATCCACTCGAGATGCAGCAGGTCGGGTGCCGCTCCGAACCGTTGCAGACGGCCCCCCGCTTCCTCGCTCCAGCGGAGCGCATCGGCGGGCTGGGCGGTCTGACTGGCCAGCTGAGCGAGGGTCATCGCGGCCATGGCGCCGATCCATGCCTCGCCGCTCCGCTCCGAGAGTTCGAAAGCGCGGCGTGCCGCCGTCGCGGCCTCCTCGATATCCCCCTCGTTCTCGGCGATCTGGGCTGCGATGATACCGCCGAGGAGCGCCGCCGTCAGATCGTCGGACGAGGTCATCCGCTCGAGTGCCGTGCGGGCGTGATCGAGGTCGGAGAGTGACAGCACGAACTCGGCAGCTCCCCGCTGCCACGGCGCGAGTTCGGCGCCGGAGCGCACCATCCGGCGCAGTCGGGAGAGTGCGATGAGCCCGTTGCGCTGCTCGGCGACGAGGGCGGTCGAGGACATCGTGATGTACGCGGTCGCCGTCAGCCCGACGAATCGTGGTTCGGGAGAGTAGTCGGCGCTCGCCGCCAGCACGTCGCCGATGAAGGCGAGCACCTCGTCGTGGTTGCCGCGCACCGACCATGAGTACGCGAGCACCGCGAAGACGGCGAGTGCCACCCGTGCGTCGCGTTCGGCGATCGCCCACCGCAGGATCGACACCAGATTGTCGTGCTCGAGCGCGACGTGATGCAGCATGTCGATCTGGCGGTGGTCGCCGGTTCGGGCGATCGAGTCGAGCGCGAACTCGGCGCCCCACTCGAACATCGCGCTGCGTGCATCGTCGGCCTCGCCGGCGGCGTCGAGCTCGAGCTGGCCGAACTCGCGCACGGTCTCGAGCATGCGGAAGCGGGGCGCGGTCGAACCGGGCGGCTCCGCCACGGCGAGCAGGGACTGTGCGACGAGCGCATCGATGATGAAGTCGGTAGTGGAGCCGTCGTCGCCGATCATGCCTGCCGCTGCGTCGACGCCGAATCCGTCGACGAAGAGCGAGAGACGTGCAAGGGCGCGCTGCTCGGCCGGTTCGAGCAGACGCCAGCTCCACTCGATGACCGCCTGGAGCGTGCGGTGGCGTTCTGGCGCTGCCCGGTCGCCGGAGACGAGTAGGGCGAAGCGGTGCTCGAGGCGCTTCTCGATCTGCTCGACCGACATCGAGCGCACTCGCGCCGCCGCGAGCTCGATGGCGAGGGGGAGGCCATCGAGGTGGGCGCAGAGGCGTTCGACGGCATCGCGGGGGAGGGAGACGCCCGGTCGCGCGGAGCTCGCCCGATCGAGGAACAACTGCACGGCGGCCCCGGGCGTTCCCTCGGGGGTCACGGTCGGAAGGGCGTCGAGCGGGTACACGTGCTCGGCCGTGATCGCGAGCGGGCTGCGACTGGTCGCGAGCACCCTGAGTCGGGGGGCCGACGCCAGAAGGGTCGCCGTCCAGCGGGCTGCGCCGTCGATGACGTGCTCGCAGTTGTCGAGCACGAGCAGTGTCGGGACCTCGGAGAGCTGCTGGACGACCCGGGTCGCGAGGTCGGGTCGGGGCGCTGCGTCGGCGAGGCGCGTGCTCACCGAGGGTTCGCTGATGCCGAGGGTCGACGCGAGAGCGAGGGTGACGTCGTCGTCGCTGCGGATGCTCGCGAGCTCGACGACCACGACGACGGGGTCGGCGGCCCGGGCGGCGACGGCTTGCGCGAGCCTCGTCTTGCCGAGACCCCCCGGGCCGAGCACGGTCACGAGGCGCGCGGAGTGGAATTGCGCTTCGATGGCGCCGACGTCTGCTTCGCGCCCGAGCAGTTGGTTGGGCTCGGCGCGGAGGCCGTGGCGCACGCGGGTCTCGGCTCGTGGTTCATCGTCGAGCAGCCGGGTGTTGAGCGCGACGAGTTCGGCGCCGGGAGAGGCGCCGAGTTCGTCGCGGAGCCGCTCGCGGAAGCGGCCGAACGCCTCGAGAGCCTCCTGACGGCGTCCGTCGTCGGTCAGGGCGTGCAGCAGCAGGAGCTGAAGTCGTTCGTTCAGCGGATGCACCGTCGTGAGACGTTCGAGGTCGTCGACGGCGCCGCCGGGGTTTCCGGTTGCGAGGCGGGCACGCGCCCGTACCTCGCGGAGTTCATCGTGGAGCGCCGCCGCGGATCCGGCGAGTTGCGCCCCGATCGGGGAATCGCCGAGGTCGGCGCCGGGTTCACCGCGCCACAGCGCGAGGGCACGATCGACGGCGTGTGATGCCTCGGTCGGGTCGCGATCGAGCAACGATCGCGCGTGCGCGAGCAGCGACCTCGCGAGGGCGAGGTCGCTCGCTCGGTCGTCGGCGGCGAGGGCGTACCCCGATGTCGTGGAGACGATCAGGCCCTCGGCGGTCGCGCCGCGTGCTCGGGAGACGAGGGTCTGCAACGCGGCCTTCGCATTTCGAGGTGGGGCCTCGCCCCAGAGCTCGGCCGTGATCGCATTCGTGCTCAGCCCACGCCCGCCGGGGCGATCGGCGGCCTCGGCCAGCAGCGCGATCAGGGCCTTCGCCAATGCCCCGGGTGGTTCGACGAGGGTGCCGTTCCTGGCCTCGACGAGCACTGGCCCGAGAAGGGCGACGCGGGGTGCGTCGGTCGGGGTCTGCGGCACGCAGTCGAGCCTAATGCGAGTGGGTCGTCGTAGGCTTGAGAGCGATGTCGCAGACCAACTCCGCCCCGTTCACCATCCGTCCGATCCGCGACGGCGAGGCCGTCGCCGAGTCCGCGATCATCGAAGAGGCGTTCGCGTCGGGCCCGTACGGGCATCGGCCCGTGAGCGCCGAGCGGCGCGCCTTCGAACGGGACACGACGGGGCGAGCGGCATCCGGAGCGGTGCTCGTCGCGGTCGACGGCGAACGGCTGCTCGGCACGGCGAGCGTCTTGCGCGCAGGCACTCCGTACGCACGGGTCGCGAGACCAGGCGAGGCCGAGGTGCGTCTCGTCGCCGTCGCCCCCTCGGCGCAGGGCGCAGGTGTCGGCGAGACGCTCGTGCGGGCGAGCATGGAGGCCGCGCTCGTCTGGGGCGCCGATGCGATGGTGCTCGATACCGGTGAACTCAACGCGCGGGCGCAGGCGCTCTACGGCCGACTCGGCTTCGAACGGTTCCCCGAGCGAGACCCGGGCGACGAGGTCGAGTCGCTCGCATACGGGTTCAGCCTGCAGGCGCGAGACGACGTGCGCGTGCGGCTCATGTTGGCCGATGAGACCGGCGCGGTCTCCGAACTCGTCCAGCGTGCGTACGCGAACGACTTCGAATTGAACCCGGCGTATCTGGCGGATATCGCTGCGGTCGCCGAGCGAGCGCGCGACCACCAGGTCTGGGTCGCGTCGGATGTCGCGAGCGGCGCGCTGCTCGGCACCGTCTCGACGCCCGTGGCGGGTGCTTCGATCTCGCCGCTCGCGCGCGACGGCGAACTCGACTTCCGCTTCCTCGGGGTCGCAGCCGAGGCACGCCGCCGCGGCATCGGCGAACTGCTCGTCGGGCACGTGATGCGTCTCGCCCGGATCCGTGGAATCGACCGGGTCGTCTTGAACACCGGACCCGACATGGTCGCGGCCCAGCGCCTCTACGAGCGGATCGGGTTCGGCCGGTTGCACGAGCGCGAGTTCACGTTCGAACGCCCTGATGGCACGAGTTTCCTCATGATCGCCTACGGGCGGGATGTCGTCATCGATGGAGTTCGACGTGAGGCTGGAGCGGCCTGAAGGGCCTCATCGCGGCCGTCAGGTCGACTTCATGGGTCCCGTGAGCGCCATCCACTGCTCGGGCTGGTCGAGCGGCCGGAATCCGAACCGCTCGTAGAGTCCGTGCGCATCGGCGGTCGTGAGGCCGATGCGTCGGAGCCCGAGAGATTCGAGGGATGCCATGATCTGCTCGATGAGTGCCACGCCGATGCCGCGGCCGCGAGCCTCGGTGTCGACGAACACGTCGCACAGCCAGGCGAAGGTGACTCCATCGGTGATGACCCGGGCGTAGGCGAGCTGCGCGCCGCTCTCGGCGTCGTAGATGCCGTAGTTTCGTGAAGCGGCGACTGCGGCCTCGAGTGCAGCCCGCGAGCGACCCATCGCCCAGTACGACTCGTCGGCGAGCCACGTGTGCACCTGATCGAGGTCGAGGCGTGCGGGGTCGGCGGAGAACTCGAGGTCGTCGTGCATCTTTCAATGCAATCGCAGTTTCGTGCGCGGAGCAACGGCCAATTCGAGGTCGGCGGCCTGTGTGACGACGAGGGATAAGCAACTATGGTTGACAAGCCAATATAAGCAACCTAAGTTGCTTCTATGACCCCGCCCCCACCGATTCCGCAGAGTCCGGACCCCACCGGCGCCGAAGCCGATGACCTCGCCGCCGTCGTCGCATTGCGCGAGCTCGCCGACCGTCTCGAAGATGCTGCCGTCGAGCGCGCCATGCGAGCCGGCTGGAGCTGGACGCAGGTCGCAGAGGCACTCGGAGTCACCCGGCAAGCAGTGCACAAGAAGCACCACCGACGGCTCGAAGTCGCCGGCATCGAACTGAGGAGACGCAATGCCTGACCGCCTGGAAGACGACGCTCTCGACCCGACGCTGAAGAAGGTCATCATCAACGCGATCGACGAGGCGATCGACCGCGGCGCTTCCAGCGTCGAGGCCGAGCACCTGCTGCTCGCGATCTCGGCCGGCCACGACGTCGCCGGCCACACGCTCGCGGAATTCGGCCTCGACCACGACGGTGTCGACGCCGCGCTTCGCGGTGAACGCGAACGTTCGCTTCGTGCAGCCGGAATCGAACCCGTCGCCGAGGACCGACTGGCCGCCACTCGGAAGTCGCGTCCGACGTGGGGGGCCACGGTGCGCGAAGCGCTGCGGCGTGCTGACTTCAAGACCCACCGGAAACGTGGCCGCGCGGAGCGTGAACGACTCGCCGTCGCCGACGCGCTCGGCGGCATCCTGCGAGCCGACCTCGGTACCGTCCCTCGCGCGCTCGCCTACGCCGGCGTCGACCGCGCCGCGCTCATCGCCGCGCTCGAGCGGGCCTTACGACGTCGAGCTGATGGCGCCGTCAACCGATGACATGGAGGACGCGATGACGATGACCGAGGACCTCGCGATCGAGGTCGAAGGTCTCAGAATGCGTTACGGCGCGAATGACGTGCTGCACGACGTGAGCTTTCATGTGGGTCGCGGAGAGGTGCTGGCCCTCCTCGGGCCGAACGGCGCGGGCAAGACCTCCACGATCGAGATCCTCGAGGGCTTCCGCATGCGTTCGGCGGGCCGGGTCGAGGTCTTGGGCAGTGACCCGGCCCACGGAGGCGAAGACTGGCGCGCCCGCATCGGCGTCGTGCTGCAGTCGTGGCGCGACCACGCCAAATGGAGGGTTCGCGAACTCCTCGCATTCCAGGGATCCCTGTACGAACCGTATTCGACGGCGCAGATTCGCCGCCCATGGAACGTCGACGAGTTGCTCGCGGCCGTCGGCCTGACCGAGCACGCCGACAAGGCGGTCAAGTTGCTCTCGGGCGGGCAGCGGCGACGACTCGACGTGGCGATCGGGCTCGTCGGGCGCCCTGAACTGGTGTTCCTCGACGAGCCGACGACGGGCCTCGACCCGAAGGCGCGTCGAGACTTCCACAGCCTGGTTCGGCGCATCCGCGACGACCTCGACATCACCGTGCTCATCACCACGCACGATCTCGACGAGGCGGGCAAGCTCGCCGACCGCATCGTCATCCTGACCGGGGGGCACATCATCGCGAACGGCACTCCCGATGAGCTCGCGCGGCAGATCGTCGGTCACGACGAAGTGAGCTGGGTGCGGAACGGCGTGCGTTCGGTGCAGCACGTTGCGGACTCGACGACATACGCACGCGAGCTGTTCGCGCGGCACGGCGACGAGATCAGCGAGCTCGAGCTACGGCGCGCCTCGCTGGAGGAGACGTATCTGACGCTCGTGCGGGACGCGGAGACGGACGCGAATCAGTTCGCCGAGGCATCCCGATGACCGCGCCGACGATCGCGCTTCGTGCCGGCTTCCGGCGCGGGTTGATCGAGCTCCGGCAGGCATTCAGCGGCATGGAACTCGTCAATCAGCTGCTCTGGCCCGTTGCCACGCTCGTGGCCGTCTTCTTCCTGCGCGACCTGACGATCGGCGACACCGGGTACCGGCTCGGCATGGTCATCCTCCCGGGTGCGCTCGGCATGTTCGTCGCGCTGGGCGTGCTGCTCGTCGTGCAGCAGCTGGCCGCCGACCGAGAGGACGGCACCCTCCTCCGCGCCAAGGCGACGCCCAACGGCATCCGCGCCTACCTCGTCGGCAAGATCGTGCAGATCTCCGCGACGATCCTCGCGTACCTCGCCATCCTGCTGATCCCGGGGGTGTTCCTCGTCGACGGCCTCGATCTCGCCGATCCGAGGTCGTGGGCCACCTTCGCGTGGGTGCTCGTGCTCGGACTCGTCGCGACGCAGACCATCGGGGCGATGCTCGGCTCCCTGATCGCGACCCCGCGCGGCGCGGGGTACCTCTCGCTCCCAGTGCTCGGGCTGATCGCGATCTCGGGCATCTTCGCTCCGATCACCGGCCTGCCAGATTGGCTGCAGTGGATCGCGCAGGTCTTCCCGATCTACTGGCTCGGACTCGGCATGCGTGCGGCGTTCCTGCCCGATGACGCGGGGCTCGTCGAGATCGGCCAATCGTGGCGGCTGTTCGAGACGGCGGCGGTGCTGGGGGCGTGGGCGATCGCCGGACTCATCCTGGCCCCGATCGTGCTGCGACGGATGGCGCGGCGGGAGTCGGGCTCGCGCGTCGCCCAGCGCCGAGAGCGGGCGCTGCAGCGGGTCGGGTGACGCGCGACTCGACCGTCGAGATTGTTGACCAATCAGGCTCGAGCACCGTAAGTTGCCACATAACATCCCGGCCTGCGACGGAAGGACCTCCTTGTGAAATCCAGAATTCTCGCCCTCGTGGGTGCGGCGGCCATCGCGGCACCACTCGCACTCGGTGGGGCGGGGGCGGCCATCGCGGTGCCGGCCGACAACCCGCCGGTCAGCCTCGTCGACAACGTCACCGCGCCGATCTACGACTATGCCAGCGCCATCCGGGAGACGATCTGGGTCACCGCCCCCGACCTCGACGGCGATGGTGTCGACGAACGGATCGCCACCGACATCATCCGCCCCCGCGAACTCGACGGCAACGCCCGGGTTCCGATCATCATGGATGCGAGCCCCTACTACCTGAGCTCCGGACGAGGCAACGAGGCGGAGCGCAAGGTCTACGACGCCGACGGCAACCTGGTCAAGTTCCCGCTCTACTACGACAACTACTTCGTGCCCCGTGGCTACGCCTTCGTCGCCGTCGACATGGCCGGCACGGCACGGTCGACCGGCTGCACGGATGAGGGAGGCCTTTCCGACATCGAGTCGGTCAAGGCCGTCGTGGAGTGGCTGAACGGCACGGGCGTCGCCCACGATGCCGATGGCGTGGTCGTCGACGCCGATTGGAGCAACGGCAAGACGGGCATGATCGGCAAGTCCTACGACGGCACCCTGGCCAACGGAGTCGCTGCCACCGGCGTCGACGGCTTGAAGACGATCGTGCCGATCAGTGCGATCAGCTCGTGGTACGACTACAACCGCTGGCAGGGCGCGGTGAAGTCCTTCAATTATCCGAGCGGCCTGTCCCGGTCGGTCGCTTCCAACCGGACCATCGCGACGGACTGCTCGGCGCGGCTGAACTGGATGAACGCCAACGACGGCGACGAGACGGGGGCCTACACCGATTTCTGGGCTGAGCGCGACTACCGCGCGGGCTCCATCTACGACGTGTCGAAGGTCACGGCCAGCGTGTTCGTCATGCACGGACTGCAGGACAACAACGTCAAGACGATGAACGCCTCGAAATGGTGGGAGGACCTCGGTGAGCAGGGTGTCGACCGCAAGATGTGGCTCACCCGCCTCGGGCATGTCGACCCCTTCGACTCCGAGCGCGCGCTGTGGGTCGAGACCCTGCACCGATGGTTCGACCACGAGCTCATGGACATCGACAACGGCATCGACCGGGAGCCCGCCGTGAGCGTCGAGACCGCGCCGAACCAGTGGGAGCAGTCCGACACCTGGCCGATCTCGTCAGCTCGCACCCAGACGCTGAACCTGCACGCCGACGGCACGATGATGCTCGGCAAGAAGGATCGCTCCACGGCTGGCTATGTCAACTCCACGTCGCTGAGCGAGGCGAACGCGATCAGGATCGGCGACAATGCGAACCGACTGCAGTTCCTCACCGGCACGATCAAGCACGACGTGCGGATCTCGGGCACGCCGACCCTCGACCTCGATGTCACGCACACGGCCCCGGTCGGGCAGGTGTCGGTCATGCTGGTCGACTACGGCGTGATGGACCGCGTCAGCGCCTCCGGTGACGGTGCGGAGACGCTGAGCACGGAGTCCTGCTGGGGCCCGGCGACCGCGACCGACGACGCCTGCTACCAAGACGTCGCCAAGCGCATCTCGACCACCGAACTGCAGGTGCTGGCCCGGGGATGGGCTCGCCTCGATGGGGCCGGCAACCACAAGGTCACGGTCGAACTGGCTGCCAACGACGTCGTCGTGCCGGCAGGTCACCAGCTCGGCATCGTGATCAGCGGCAGCCGGAACGGTGTCGTGGCCGTGGACAACGCGGCGACCCCGTACACGGTCGCTCTGAGCAGTTCGAGGTTGAACCTTCCGATCTCGGGCCCGATGGCCGGCTTCGGGCCTGGTCACCTGACCGAGAAGGACACCGAGAACCTGAGCCCGGGAACCCTGCCCGACCTCGACGCAACGGTGTGGCCCGGCAACTGACCCGCCAGTCGGGAAAGCGCGCCGCCACGCGCCCGGCGACAGGGCCCGCTCAGCGAGCTCAGCGGTATACGGCCAGCTCCGTATGCCGCTGGGCTCGCTCGTGCGTGGAGGCGTTGCAGCGGGTCGGCGAGCGCTTGACCGGTTCCGTCAGCGCACCGTCTTGCGGGCCGTGATCTGACCCGTATCGAAACCGAGCAAGTGCAGGCCGCCGTGGAAGCGGGCATGCTCGACCTTGATGCAACGGTCCATGACGACGGTCAGGCCCTTCGCCTCACCGTCGTACGCGGCTTCCTGGTTCCAGATTCCGAGTTGCACCCAGATGGTCTTGGCACCGGATGCCACGACCTCGTCGACGACCCGCGGGATGTCGCTGCCGCGGCGGAACACCACGACGATGTCTGGCACTTCGGGCAAGTCGGCGAGGCTCGCGTACGCGGGCTGCCCGAGGATCTCGGTGGCGTTCGGGTTCACGAAGTACAGCCGGTAGTCGCTCGACTGCTGCAGGTAGGTGCCGACGAAGAAGCTCGACCGGGCCGGGTTCGGCGAGGCGCCGACGATCGCGACCGACTTCGCGGCGCGCAGGATCGCGAGGCGCTGCTTCGCGTCGGGCCCGGTCCAGGTGCGCTGCGACTTCAAGAGCTTCGCGAGCGGTGAGCTCGCAGGCAGCTCGCAGGAGAGGCCGTTGACGAGGCGCACGGTCTCCGTGGCGTCGCCGGCGGTCGTGTCGCCGGTGGTGTCGTCGCCAGTGGTGGCCTCGTCGATGATGCCTGCATCCACGCCGTCCTGAGCCTGTCGAAGTGTCGTCATCGTGCTGCTCCCGTCGCGATCGTGAGGGCCTGGTCGAGGTCGTCGATGATGTCTTCCACATCCTCGATGCCGACGGACAGGCGCACAACCCCCGGCAGGACGCCCGCGTCGACGAGCTGCTGCTCGCTCAGCTGCGCGTGCGTCGTCGATGCGGGATGGATGATGAGGGTCTTGGCGTCACCGATGTTGGCGAGGTGGCTCGCGAGGTTGACGTTCTCGATGAGGGCCTGGCCGACGGCGCGGCCGCCCTTCACCTCGAAGCTGAAGACGGATCCAGCACCCTTCGGGAGATACTTCTGCGCGCGGTCGTGATGCGGGTGATCGGGCAGTCCCGCCCAGAGCACACGCTCGATGCGCGAGTCGGACTCGAGCCATTCCGCGACCGCGCGGGCGTTGTCGACGTGCGCCTGGATGCGGTACGGCAGTGTCTCGACGCCCTGCGCCAGGAGGAAGGCCGAGTGCGGTGCGAGCGCCGGGCCGATGTCACGCAGCTGCTCGGCGCGAAGCCGGGTGAGGAACGCGTACTCGCCGAAGTTGCCCGACCACTGCAGGCCCCCGTAGCTCGGCACGGGCTGGCCGAAGAGCGGGAACTTCTCGGAGTGCCAGTCGAAGCGGCCCGACTCGACGACGACGCCGCCGAGCGTGGTGCCGTGGCCGCCGAGGAACTTCGTCGCCGAGTGGGTCACGATGTCGGCGCCCCACTCGATCGGCCGGTTCAGGTACGGCGTGGGAATGGTCGAGTCGACGATGAAGGGGATGCCGTGTGCGTGGGCGACGTCGGCGAGCGCCTCGAGATCGGCGATCTCGCCGGAGGGGTTGGCGATCGTCTCGACGAAGAGCGCCTTGGTCTTGTCGGTGATCGCGGCGGCGTAGTCCTCGGCGTTCGCGCTGCGCACGAAGGTCGTCTCGATGCCGAAGCGGCGCAGGGTCACGTCGAGCTGCGTGATCGAACCGCCGTAGAGGTTCGCCGAGGCGACGATGTGATCGCCCGCGCCCGCGAGGCTCGCGAAGGTGATGTACTGCGCGGAGAGGCCGGATGCCGTCGCGACGGCGCCGAGCCCGCCCTCGAGGCTCGCGACGCGCTCTTCGAAGCTCGCGACTGTGGGGTTCGCGAGTCGCGAGTAGATGTTGCCGTACTTCCGCAAGGCGAAGCGTGCCGCAGCGTCTGCGGTGTCATCGAAGACGTACGCGCTCGTCTGGTAGATCGGCAGCGCGCGGGCGCCAGTCACCTGGTCGGGGATGTTGCCTGCGTGGATGGCGCGGGTCTTGAAGCCGAATTCGCGGTCTGCCATGGGGGCAACGCTACCGAGCGCGCGGCGGAGGCTCCGGCATGTGCGTAACCCGAGGCAATCAGCCTCCAACCACTTCCTCGGTCGTCACGACGCGTGCGAAGCCGCCTCCCGCGAGATTCACCGCGGTCGCGCGCGCGAGTTCGTCGGCCGTGAGGCGCAGGTCGCCGGGACCTTCGAGGTCGAAGGTGTAGGTGGCGTCGAGCGGCACGGTCACGTCGTAGCCGAGGTTGCCGGCCATGCGTGCGGTCGTCTCGACGCACATGTTCGTCTGGATGCCGCAGATCACGAGCTGGCGGATGCCGCGCGCCTCGAGCCAGGCGCCGAGATCGGGATCCCCGTAGAACGCCGAGTTCACGTGCTTCGTGACGAAGAGTTCGTGCGGCGCTTCGGCCACGACGGGCTTCAGCGCGTTGCCGGGGGAGCCTGCAGCGAGGGGCGACCCGGGCGAGACGGAGTCGTGGCGCACGAGCACGATCGGCCGCGCTGCATCCGACCATGCCTCGACGAGGCGGCCGATGTTCGCCTCGGCCTCGGGGTTGTTGCGGGCGCCCCACACGGGGTCGTCGAAGGCCTGCTGCACGTCGATCACGATGAGGGCGGCGTTGTCGTCGAATCGGGCATTGTCGTCGAATGGCATGTCTTCATCGTGCCCGATCGCGAGACCCGAGTTTCGCGAACAGGCGGATTTGGCCGGTTGACCACGAGAACAGGCAGACACGCCACGTCACGTCACGGGTCGCGGATGCCGGTTTCGAGACGCGTTACGGTATTCGGGTGATCCTCGAACATGCGCTCCTGCCCGTCGTGCCCGGCCGGGAAACCGAGTTCGAAGCGGCGTTCGCCGAAGCGAAGTCGATCATCGCGGGGATGCCCGGGTTCGTCGACCTGCGCCTCTCGCGTGGCATCGAGTCGCCGAACCAGTACCTGCTGCTCGTGCACTGGGAGAGCGTCGAGGCGCACGAGCTGGGCTTCCGCGGCTCGCCCGAATACGAGCGGTGGCGGGCGTTGCTGCACGAGTTCTACGAGCCGTTCCCGACGGTCGAGCACTTCGCCGAGGTCACCCGCGTCGATTGAGGCTGCACGGGACCGGCCATCCCGGCTCGGCGTGCGAAGCCATCGATTGTCAAGAACGACTTGACGTCGTGGAAAGAATGCTTCACCTTGAACGTGTCGAGCGTGACCAACGACATCCGGGCCCTGCGCTTCCGCCACGGCGAGATGACCCAGGCCGAGCTCGCCGAACGCATCGGCGTGACCCGTCAGACCGTCATCGCGATCGAGCAGGGGCGCTACTCGCCATCGCTCGAGATGGCCTTCCAGATCGCGCGGGTGTTCGGCGTTCAGCTCGACGAAGTGTTCCAGTACCCCGACCGCGAGGAGACGGCGTCATGAGAGCAGCAGTGTGCGAACGATACGGCGGGCCTGACGTGGTGCGCATCCGAGAGGTCGCCGATCCGGAGATCGACGACGGCGAGGTGCTCGTGCGCGTTGACGCGTCCGTGGTCGGCGCGACCGACAGTGTGTCGCGCTCTGGCACCCCGAAGTTCGCCCGCCTGTTCTTCGGCCTCAGGCGTCCGAAGCATCCGGTGCTCGGTTGGGACTTCGCGGGCGTCGTCGAACGCGTCGGCAGCCGCGTCGGGCGATTCGTGCCGGGCGATCGCGTGTTCGGCCTCGTCGACCTCGACAGTGGCGCGCACGCCGAACTCGTTCGCGTCGCCGAAGACGGCGTGATCGCGCGCGCCCCGGCGCGGCTCGACCAGGCCGAGGCCGTCGCGACCATCGATGGATTCCTCACCGCATGGCCGTTCCTCCGAGAAGTCGCGCAGGTGCGACCCGGCCAGGTGGTGCTCGTGAACGGGGCGTCCGGCACTGTGGGCTCGGCCGCCGTGCAGCTCGCGAAGCACTTCGGGGCGACCGTCATCGGCGTCTGCAGCGGAGCCAACGCGGCGCTCGTGGCTTCGCTCGGCGCCGACCGCGTGATCGACTACACGAAGGAGGACTTCGCCGCAGCCCGTGGCGCGTACGACGTCGTGTTCGACGCGGTCGGCAAACGATCATTCGGAGCCAGCCGACGGTCGCTGACCGAGCGCGGCATCTATCTCACCACGGTGCCCTCGGCTCTGATTCTGGTGCAGGCGCCCTTCACGCGCTGGTTCAGTCGCGGTCGCCGCGCGGCGATCGCCTTCACCGGGTTGCGCGACGCGCGAACGAAGGCCGACGAACTCGCGCGCCTCGTCCAGCTCGTCGAGACGGGCGCATTCGTGCCGGTCATCGACCGGCTCGTGCCATTCGACGACATCGCCGAGGCGCATCGCAGGGTCGACACGGGCCACAAGGTGGGGAGCGTCGTCGTCGCGATGGCGCCCGCGACGCGGGGAGCGTCGTCATGAGGGCGATCGTGCAACACCGCTACGGCGGACCAGAGGTGCTCGCGCTCGCCGACGTCGACGCTCCGGTTCCGGCGGCCGACGAGGTGCTCATCCGCGTTCGTGCGGTCGCCGTCAGCGCCGGCGACGCCCTCGTGATGCGCGGAGTGCCGCGTGCGGTTCGTCTCGCATTCGGGCTGCGGCGGCCGAAGCAGCCGACCATCGGGCGGGATGTCGCGGGCGAGGTCGAGGCGGTCGGGGCGCAGGTCACCCGTTTCCACGTCGGCGACGCCGTGTACGCAGAGTCGGATCAGGGCGGCTATGCGGAGTTCGTCGCGGTGCAGGAGCGATTCGTGGCGCTGCGACCGACGACCGTCGACGCCATCCACGCGGCCGCAGTGCCGGTGTCGGGCACGACCGCGCTCCAGGGACTCCGGCTCGCCGGTGTCGGGCCGGGCAGCCACGTGCTCGTGAACGGCGCCTCGGGTGGCGTCGGCGGATTCGCCGTGCAGCTCGCGAAGGCGATGGGTGCCGAGGCGACCGGCGTGTGCCGCGCTGCGAAGGCCGAGCACGTGCGCGCGATCGGCGCCGACCACGTCATCGACTACTCGAGCGAGGACTTCACCGCGGGCGGAGCCCGCTACGACGTGATCTTCGACCTCGTCGCCGACCACCCGCTCAGCCGTGTTCGTCGCGTGCTCGCACCGCGAGGCACGCTCGTGCTCTCGTCGGGCACGGGTGGCCCGGTGTTCGGCCCGTTCGGGCGCATCATCCGGGCGTCCATCGTGTCGGTGTTCGTCTCCCAACGCCTCCGGCCGCTCTTGGCCACTCGGAACGGCGACGATCTCGCCGAGCTCGCACGCAGGATCGACGCGGGCGAGGTCGTGCCAATCGTCGACGAGGTGTTCCCACTCGAACGCGCCGCCGATGCCCTCGCGCGACTCGAGTCGGGCGAGGTGCGCGGCAAGGTCGTCATCGAGGTCTGAGCACGGCCCGGCAGGGCGACACCGTGCTTCAGCCGAGCAGCACCGCACCGTACGCGAGTGCCGCCACGAGTACCCACGACGTGAGCCCGACGACGAGCGCGCGCCATCCCGTGCTCGCGAGCTCACCGAGTCGGATCGATGCGCCGAGCGCGAAGAGCGCCATCGCCAGCAGCACGGTCTGCACCTGGTCGGCACCGACGAGCATCCACTCGGGCAGCGGCACGAACGTGTTCAGCAGCACGGCGGCGAGGAACCCCGCCACGAAGAGCGGCACGATCGCGGGGCGCGGGCCAGAGGCATCCGTCGCCCTGCGCCGTTCGATCGCTGAAGTGATCGCGACCATCGGTGCCAGCATGAGCACCCGGGTGAGCTTCACGACGACGGCCACGGCGAGCGCCGCGGTGCCGGCGATCTGCGCGGTCGCGACGACCTGGCCCACGTCGTGCACACCTGCACCGACCCAGTGCCCGAAGCCGGTGGCCGACAAGCCGAGCGGATGCCACAACGCCGGCAGCACCGCGATCGCGAGCGTGCCGCACAGGGTGACGAGCGCCACGGGCACCGCCTGCTCCTCGTCACGGGCACGCACGGCGGCGCCCATCGCCCCGATCGCGGATGCGCCGCAGATCGAGAAGCCGCTCGCGATCAGCAGCGGCTGGTGCCCCGGCAGGCCGAGGGCACGGCCGAGACCGATCGTGCCGACGAACGTGAGCACCACGACGGCGACCGTCGTCACGATCGACACCCAGCCGAGCGCGGCGATGTCGACGAGGCTGAGTTTCAGGCCGAGCAGCACGATGCCGACGCGCAGCAGGCGGCGCGCGGCGATCTTGAGGCCAGGTGCGAGTGCGCCCGTGAGCGCGGGTTGCGCGGCCGGAATCTGCCCGACGACGATGCCGAGTGCGACCGCCGCGGTGAGGATCGGCACTGCGGGCAACGCCAGGTGCGCGAGCCACGCGATGAGTGCCGCGGATGCCGCGACGAGAAGTCCCGGCATCCGTTCACGCATTCTCCTACGCTAACCCCAGCTCGGCAGCCAGAAATGCAGTTGCCGGAACGTCGGGGTCACCGGGATGCCCGACCAGATCGGGAAGAAGAACGCAGACACCAGCACCACGAACCCGAGGAAGACGACGACGACGGCGATGCCGCGCTCCCGACGCCAGCGGGGGTCGTCGCGCCGGCCGAGGATCAGCCCGATCACGAACACGAGCGCGAGCACGGTGAAGGGCTCGAACGCGATCGAGTAGAACTGGAACACGGTGCGGTTCAAGTACATGAGCCACGGCAGGTACCCGGCCGCGAGCCCCACGAGAATCGCCCCGACCTGCCATTCCCGGTATCGCACGAGCCGATAGACCAGATAGACGGATGCCGCGGCCGCCGCCCACCAGATGAGCGGGTTGCCCACTTCGATGATCGACGACCAGCAGGTGTCGGCACCGCACCCGCCCGAACCGTCGTCGGTCGAGGAGAAGTACATGTTCGTCGGCCGGATCATGAAGAGCCAGGTGAGCGGGTTCGACTGCCACGGGTGCGGGCTGGCGACCCCGAGGTGATAACCGTAGGCCGCCTCATGGTAATGCCAGAGGCTCTGCAGGGCGAGCGGCACCCATGAGAGCCAGCCGGTTGCGGCGTTGCCCGCCTCCTCGGCCCAGTGCCGGTAGTACCCGCCGTCGGTGACCAGCCAGCCGGTCCATGAGGCGAGGTAGACGGCCGCCGCGACCGGCACGAGCAGCACGAACGTGACGGGCGCTTGCTTCAGGAGCGCGGCCGTGAGCCAGAAAGGCAGGCCCGCGCGGCGCCGGGCGACGGCGTCGACGATCACGAGGTAGAGGCCGAACGCGGCAAGGAACCAGAGGCCCGACCACTTCACGGCGCACGCCGCGCCGAAGGCGATGCCGGCGGCCACGATCCATGGGCGCCCCCAGAGCGCCGGTCCGTAGTGCGGTTCGCGTCCGGCGGCGCGGGAGTCGGCGAGCCGCGAGTCGAGCAGCCGTTTCGATCGATCGCGATCGATCAGCACGAACCAGAACCCGAGGAGGGCGAAGAGCATGAGCCAGTTGTCGAGCAGGGCCACTCGCGACATCACGATCGCGTTGCCGTCGACCGCGAACAGCAGACCCGCGATGACCGCGAGGATCGTCGAGGCGAAGAGACGTCGTGCGACGAGGGTCATGAGGAACACCGCGAGCGTGCCGGCCAAGGCCGTCGACGCTCGCCACCAGAATGCATCGCCGGCGCCGAAGGCGGCCATGCCGAGCGAGATCATCCACTTGCCGAGCGGCGGATGCACGACGTACGAGGGGGAGTCCTGGTAGATGCCGGTGTCGCCCGCCGCGAAGTCGGCATCGGAGCCCTCAGGCCAGCTCGACTCGTAACCGTTCTGCAGGAGTGTCCACGCGTCCTTCACGTAGTACGTCTCGTCGAAGATGATCGCGTGCGGATGGCCGAGGTTCCAGAACCGCAGCACGGCGGCGATGAGGGTCACGAGGATCGGACCGCCCCAGTACCAGAGCGCTCGGCGTCTCGGGGTGGAGAGCACCCGCCCCCACCAGTCGTCGAGCCGTGTGCCTCGGGACTCCTCGACCGGGTCGAGGTCCAGGTCGAGGTCGGGACGGGTGTCGGTGTCTGGGTCGAGTTCGGTGTCCGGGTCGAGCCCGGCGTCGGCTTCGATCTCGGCGTCTGGGCCGAGTTCACCGTCGGCGTCGATCTCGGTGCCGACGGGCTGGCGATCGGCGCCGTCAGCTCCCGACGCGGCCAGCACACTCATGCGCCCACCTTATCCGCGAGGACGGGGTGGGCGGTGAGCACCTCGGGTGGACGAGGGGCGGTTGCGTCGTCGCCCGTCCACGGTCGTCGGTCGGCGCACGATCGGCGGTACATCCGTCTCGAGGAGGGCGTTGTACCGAGCGTGAACACGAAGACGAACCAGAGGCTTCCGAGCACGACGTCGAGGACCAGGCTCACGGCTGAGTTCCAACCGAACGTGAGTGCGTTTCTCATTGGACTCACCGCAGGCGCGGGGACGTCGGCGCGGCCGCCCTGCTGTCCGCGTCTTCGTGTGGGGGTAGACCCCCGCATCGCGACCCGAACCCGCACCCGGTGCGACACACTTGAAGCATGATCATCCTCGCGGCGACGCCCATCGGCAACCTCGGCGACGCCTCTGCGCGGCTGCGGGAGGCGCTCGAGACAGCCGTGGTCGTGGCATCCGAAGACACCCGAGTGACGCAGCGCCTGCTCGCGGGACTCGGCATCGCGAATCGGCCGCGCCTCATCGCCCTGCACGAGCACAACGAGCGGCAGAAGGCGGCTGAGCTCGTCGAGTTCGCCCGCGATACCGACCTCCTCGTGTTGAGCGACGCGGGCATGCCGACGGTCTCCGACCCCGGGTTCCAGCTCGTCTCTGCCGCTGCGGCCGCCGATGTGCGGGTCACCGTGATCCCGGGGCCCTCGGCAGTGGTCACCGCGCTCGCCGTCTCGGGGCTGCCGACCGACCGGTTCGCGTTCGAAGGGTTCCTGCCGCGGAAGGCGGGGGAGCGCAGCCGCCGACTCTCCGAGCTCGCCGGCGACCGGCGCACGCTGCTCTTCTTCGAGGCGCCGTCCCGGCTGGCCGTGAGTCTCACCGCGCTCGCCGAGGCGTTCGGTGCCGATCGGCCGGCGGCGGTCTGCCGTGAGCTCACGAAACTCTACGAAGAGGTGCGCCGCGGCCCGCTCAGCGAGCTCGCGACCTGGGCCGAGGGCGGAGTGCGCGGCGAGATCGTCATCGTCGTGGGGGGTGCCCCCGAACAACAGTCCGACCCCGAACACGCCCTCGAGCGGGTACTCGCGCTCGCGGCATCCGGAACCCGCCTGAAAGACGCTGCGGCCCTCGTGGCCGCCGAAAGCGCGCTCAGCACCCGCGATCTCTACGAGGCGGCGCTGCAGTCGCGCAAGCGCAGCTGAGTCGGGCACTGCCTCAGCACCCGCGATGACCAGCCCTGTCGGAATCGGCCCCGAAAGCGGACAATGGCAGTACCGCGAAGATGGGCTACACCACACGGCGCGGTGGAGGTGCGACATGACTCACGACCTGACTCACGACGTTGCTCACGCGATCCGATTCTCCGGGTTCGGTGGGCCGGAGGTGCTCGAAGTCGTCGAAGTTCCGATGCCCCTGCCCGGCGAGGGTGAGGTGCTCGTCGAGGTGTTCGCGACGGGGCTCAACCCCGTGGAGAGCGGCATCAGACGCGGCGAGCATCCCGGACGCTGGCCGGTGACGTTTCCGTCACCGCAGGGTCAGGATCTCGCGGGCGTCGTCGTGGCGACAGGCCCCGGCGCGTCGGTTTTCTCGCGTGGTGAAGAGGTCATGGGCTTCGTCGAACGCGGTGCGCACGCCACTCACGTCGCGGTGCCGGAACGACAGTTGCTGCCGAAGCCGCCCGAGCTGACGTGGGAGGTGGCCGGATCCCTCCACGTCGCCGGTACGACCGCTTGGACGGCCGTCGAGGGGCTCGCGCTCGGACCCTCCGACACGGTCGTCATCACGGCGGCGGCGGGCGGCGTCGGATGCCTCGCCGCCCAGTTCGCCCGCATGCGCGGCGCCACGGTGATCGGCTCGAGTGCCGAGATGCGATTCGACTTCCTCCGGCAGTTCGGGGTGCTGCCCGTGGCCTACGGACCCGACCTCGCCGAACGGGTGCGGCCGCTCGCTCCGGGACCGATCACCGGGTTCCTCGACTTCCTCGGCGGCCAGGCCGAAGAGGCGATTGCGCTCGGCGTTCCGCGCACCAGGATCCTCACGACCCTCGACTGGGCCGCCGTCGAACAGGACGCGGCAGTGAAGGCGAACGCCGGAGACGTCGTGGCTCTCGGCAGGGTCGCCGCGCTCGTCGCCGCCCGGCGCGCACGGTTGCCGATCGCCGACATCTTTCCGTTCAACGCCGTCGCCGACGCATATCGCGCCCTCGACCGCCGTGAGGCGCCGGGCAAGATCGTGCTCGGGCTGCGCATCGTCGGCTACGCGAGCCAGCGTGTGCATGAGCCGGCGATCAAGGAACAGGATGTGACGCTCGGCGTGCCCACGCCGCACGAGCATCTCGAGGTCGAGGAGGCGGTGCCGCCCGCCATCCTCGACGGGAGCGTTCGCCGCCGTCGCCGCGAGCAGCGGGAGGCGGAGTCCGGATCTCGCGCCGAGTAGGCGAGCGCGCGAGCCGTCGGTCTCGCACGCCGTGGTGACCGGAACCCCGGGACATCCGCTCGCCCAGTCGTAACCGGAACCCCGGAACATCCGCTCGCCCGTAGGATTGGGGGTATGGCCGACGGCTCCTCGTTCTATATCACCACGCCCATTTTCTATGTGAATGACGTGCCCCACATCGGGCACGCCTACACCGAGGTGGCCGCTGACGTGCTCGCGCGCTGGCACCGCCAGGCGGGCGAAGACACGTGGATGCTCACGGGCACCGACGAGCACGGCCAGAAGATCCTGCGCACGGCGACCGCCAACGGCGTGACGCCGAAGGAGTGGGCCGACAAGCTCGTCGCCGAAGCGTGGAAGCCGCTCCTCAAGACGGTCGACATCGCGAACGACGACTTCATTCGCACGACCGATGTGCGGCACGAGGCCAACGTGCAGAAGTTCCTGCAGAAGCTCTACGACGACGGCCACATCTACGCCGGCGAGTACGACGGCTACTACTGCGTCGGCTGCGAGGAGTACAAGCAGCAGTCGGAGCTCGTTCCGGGCACGGGGGAGTACGACGGGCAGCTCGTCTGTGCGATCCACTCGAAGCCCGTCGAGCTGCTGCACGAGAAGAACTACTTCTTCCGCATGTCGGCGTTCGCCGACCAGCTGCTCGCGCTCTACGAGGAGCGGCCCGATTTCGTGCGGCCCGAGTCGGCTCGCAACGAGGCGGTCTCCTTCGTGAGCCGCGGACTCTCGGATATCTCGATCTCGCGCTCGACGTTCGACTGGGGCGTGACGGTGCCATGGGACGAGAGCCATGTCTTCTACGTCTGGTTCGATGCACTGCTGAACTACATCACCGCGGTCGGCTACGGCGAAGACGAGGCCGAATTCGCTCGGCGGTGGCCTGCGCAGCACATCATCGGCAAAGACATCCTGCGCTTCCACGCCGTCATCTGGCCGGCCATGCTGCTCGCGGGCGGCCTCGAGGTGCCCCGTGGCGTGTTCGCGCACGGCTGGCTTCTCGTGGGCGGAGAGAAGATGTCGAAGTCCAAGCTCACGGGCATCGCCCCCGAGCAGATCACCGAGACGTTCGGCTCCGACGCGTTCCGCTACTACTTCCTGCGTGCGATCGCGTTCGGGCAAGACGGCTCCTTCTCGTGGGAAGACCTGGCAGCGCGCTACCAGGCCGAACTCGCGAACGGCTTCGGCAATCTCGCTTCGCGCGTGGTCGCGATGATCACCCGCTACTGCGACGGCGCCGTGCCATCGGCCGGCACCTTGACGGCGGCCGACATCGAGATCGGCGGCGTCGAGCGTCGAGTGACGGATGCCTCGTGGGAGGCCATCGATCGTCTTGCGATCCACGACGCGATCGGCGCGGCCTGGGAGCTCGTCGATGCGCTGAACGGCTACCTCACGATCGAGGAGCCGTGGACGCTCGCGAAGGATCCCGCCAAGCGCGATCGACTCGAGACGGTACTCGCCACCGCCTACCACGGCCTCGGTACTCTCGCCGTGCTGCTCTCGCCGGTGCTGCCGGTCGCGACGGCCAAGCTATGGACCGCGCTCGGCGGCACCGGCACCGTGCAGGAGCAGCGCATCGACCAGGCGAACGAGTGGTCGCTCGGCACGCAGGTGGCGCCACTCGAGGCGCTCTTCCCGCGCGTCGAGGTCGTGGAGTGACCTTGCTCCCTGAGCCTGGGCCCACAACGGCCGGTTCCGGTGCGCGAAGCGACGTGACGGCGGTGCCGATGGGGAGCGAAGGTGCCGCGCACCTCAGGGTTCGCCGCCCTTCGGCAGGCTCAGGGAGCGATCGGGCCGCCGAATACCCGCCGCTGCCCGAACCGCTCCCGGTCGCGGTCTACGACAATCACACGCACTTGGAGATCGCCGACGGCGCTCTTCCGATCGACGTGCACGAGCACCTCGAGCGGGCGGCATCCGTCGGCATCGCAGGCGCAGTGCAGGTCGGCACGGATGTTGCGACGAGCCGCTGGTCGGCCGAGGTCGCCGCACGTGAGCCGCGACTGCTCGCCGCGGTCGCACTGCACCCGAACGAGGCGCCGGAGCTCGAAGGGGCTGGCACGCTCGACGATGCTCTCGCCGTGATCGACGAGCTGGCAGCCAGACCGCGAGTGCGCGCGATCGGTGAGACGGGCCTCGATTTCTTCCGCACCGGTGAGGAGGGTCGTGGTGCGCAATTCCGCTCGTTCGAGGCGCACCTCGACATCGCGAAGCGGCACGGGCTTGCACTGCAGATCCACGATCGCGACGCGCATGACGAGGTCGTGGCGACGCTGCGGCGGGTCGGCGCGCCCGAGCGCACGGTGTTCCACTGCTTCTCGGGCGGCGAATCGCTCGCCCGACTCGCGGCGGGCGAAGGCTGGTATCTCTCCTTCGCCGGAAACGTCACATTCAAGAACGCCGAGAACCTGCGCGAGGCGCTCAGGGTCGCCCCGCGCGACCGCATACTGGTCGAGACGGATGCCCCGTACCTCACTCCCGTGCCGCTGCGCGGGCGCCCGAACGCGCCGTATCTCGTGCCCCACACGGTGCGATTCATGGCCGAGGTGCTCGGCGCCGAGCTCGACGAGTTCTGCGCGCAGCTCGCGTCGAACACCGTGCGCGTGTACGGCTCGTGGCATGATGAGCCCGTGGTGGGGGCTGCAGTATGAACGCGCATCGGCATGAGGGTGAGGGTGTCGCGGTGTCGCCGCGCTTGCTCGGACCGGCCGAGATCCGCGACCTCGCCGAGATGCTCGACGTCACCCCGACGAAGAAGCTCGGGCAGAACTTCGTGCATGACGCCAACACCGTGCGTCGCATCGTGCAGACGGCCGGCGTGCGCTCCGGCGAGACCGTGCTCGAGATCGGCCCCGGGCTGGGCTCCCTGACGCTCGGGCTGCTCGAGGTCGGGGCATCCGTCATTGCAGTCGAGATCGACAAGCGCCTCGCCGCTCAATTGCCGCACACCGCCGACATCATGCAGCCGGGCACGTCGCTCACAGTCGTGACCGAAGACGCGATGCGCGTCACCGAACTGCCCGGCGAGCCCGTGCGACTCGTCGCCAACCTGCCGTACAACATCTCGGTGCCTGTGCTGCTGCACCTGCTCGAGCACTTCGACTCGCTGCAGTCGGGCATCGTGATGGTGCAGGCCGAAGTCGGGTACCGGCTCGCGGCCGAGCCCGGCTCGAAGGTCTATGGTGCACCGAGCGTCAAGGCCTCCTGGTACGGACGCTGGCGCACGGCCGGCCAGGTCTCGCGCATGGTGTTCTGGCCGGTGCCGAACGTCGACTCGGTACTCGTCGGCTTCGAGCGAGCGGATGTCCCCGGCACCGAGGCCGAGCGTGTTGCCACGTTCCGGCTCGTCGACGCTGCGTTCCAGCAGCGGCGCAAGATGCTGCGGCAGTCCCTCTCCTCGGTGCTCGGCGGGACCGCAGCGCAGGCCTCGGCGGTGCTCGAGGCGGCCGGCGTCGACCCGCAGGAGCGCGGCGAACAACTCACGGTCGCCGACTTCCTCCGCATCGCCCGCGCAACCTGATCACGCGCTAGCGTGGTGCCGTGGGGAAGCAGGGTGTACCGAAGCAGCACTCGGTGGGGGCATCGGCCGACGGCGTCGGCGACGATGCGCTCGGCGTCGAGGCCGAGGCGACGCTTCGGGGTTGCCTCGACTCCGTGACCATCGAGTCGGTCGGTTAGCGTGGACTCATGACGATCGCGGCGACCGACGAGGCAGTGCACGTTCGGGCGCCCGGCAAGATCAACGTCTTCATGCGCGTCGGCGCGGTGCAGGCCGACGGCTATCACGACGTCGCCACCGCCTACCAGGCTGTCTCGCTGTACGAAGATGTGCGCGCCTGGCCCGACGATGAGTTCAGCGTGACCTTCGGCGGCAGCGTCGACGCCTCGGGTCTGCCCACCGGCCGCTCGAACCTGGCGATCAAGGCCGCGAAGCTCCTCGCTCGCACCGCCGGCGTGCCGGGCGGTGTGCACCTCGAGATCGACAAGCACGTGCCGATCGCCGGCGGCATGGGCGGCGGGTCGGCGGATGCCGCAGCCACCCTCGTCGCGTGCGACGCTCTGTGGGGCACCGCCCTTGCCAAAGAGGAACTGCACGCCCTCGCGGCCAAGCTCGGCGCCGACGTGCCGTTCGCCCTCACCGGCGGCACCGCCATCGGTACGGGGCGGGGTGATCGCCTGAGCCCCGCGCTTGCCACCGGGTCATTCCACTGGGTGCTCGCCGTCGCCGAGTTCGGGCTGTCGACGCCGGCGGTCTACCGCGAGCTCGATCACCAACGGGATTCCCGCCTCACCCTCGTGCCCGACGGCACGGCGCCCGTCGTCGACACTGCGGTGCTCCAGGCACTTCGCGCCGGCGACGCCGCGCGCCTGGCCGAGTCGTTGCACAACGACCTGCAGGCGGCCGCGCTGAGCCTCGCCCCGGGGCTCGGGGGCATCCTCGAACTCGGCGAGGCGCACGGCGCTCTCGCCGGACTCGTCTCCGGGTCGGGGCCGACGGTCGCGTTCCTCGTCGAAGACACGGACGCCGCCCTCGAGTTGCAAGTCGCACTCTCCGCCGCCCGGCTCAACGCGGTGCACGTGCATGGGCCGGTGCACGGGGCGCGCATCATCTAAGGCGTGACATCTCTGGTGTGCAGAGCCTGATGTGCAGAGCCTGGCGTGTGTCTCTCTGGTGTGCAGAGCCTGGCGTGACTCTCTCTGATGTGCGGAGCCTGGCGTGACTCTCTGATGTGCAGGGCCGGATGAGGATCGCGGCCGCGACCAGTCAGGGGCGGCGAGCCCGTCGGAACCCGTTCACGGCGCTCCAGCCAAGTGCGATCGTGCCGGCCACCAGGCACACGGCGATCACGCGCTGCGCGTCGAGATCGATGTCGATGAACTCCACGAACGACGGGTCGAAGAGCCGTCCGGTCACCGTCAGGCCGATGATGAGCACCGCCCACACGGTCGCGATCACGGCGTTCAGGACGGCTGTGCCGATCGTCCACCGCCCGAGCGCCCGGGCCCGCGCCGTCACGAGACCCCCGGCGGCGATCAGCACGATGCCGAGGATCAGGCTCCACGGCCACAGCGCCTGGTTCAGCACCGACATCCGCCCGACGTCGGGGACGTCCCACGGGATGCTGATGACGACGAGCCCGGCCATCGCCAGGACCACCAAGACGATGCCCACAACCCGCTCAGCGCGGCCGGACGGCTTCCCCTCGTTCGGGTCATGGGCAGGGAGAGAGTCGACCGTCCACGGTCCCACCGGCGCATCGGCTCGGTCCAGCCTGACGTAGGTAATCGTGGTGATGGTGAAGATCCATGCTCCCGCGGTGAGCGTGATGCCGACCATCGGCCCGACGATCCCCCAGAAGGGTCTGCCCTCGACGGCGAAGCCGATCGCCACCCCGAGCGCGACGGCCGGCAGTGCGCTCCAGAGGATGATCCGCAGGATCCGCCGCCACGTCGGGTACCACCGAGGGCCGAGGAGGTGAAGGGGTCGGTCGGCGTAGCCGGCAGCGAGAACGGCGGGGTCGCCGAGCCCGTTCAGCACCGCCTTCTCGGCGGCGGCCGGCTCCTCGCCTCGCTCGATGCGATCGTCGAGCTGGTCGCGGATCGACGTGCGCAGCTCGTCGGCGTAGTCGTCGCGCTGATCGACCGGCAGCGTTCTCGTCGCTGCTTCGACGTAGCGTTCGGTGTACTCGTCCCTGGTGATCGGTTCGGGGGTCATCTCGGTTCTCTCTCTTCAGTCGGCCAGCGCGTCGATCGCCTGGGTCAGCGCACGCCAGTCGGAGGTCAGGGTCTCGGCGAGGCGATCCCCGACATCGGAGGTGCGGTAGAACTTGCGGGGCCGGGCCTCGTCGGTGTCCCACTCGCTTGTCAGGCAGCCCTGCTTCTCGAGCCGGCGCAGCAGGGGATACAGCGTGCTCGCATCGGTCTCGAAGCCGCGCACAGCGAGGTCTTCGAGCAGCCCGTAGCCGTATCCGGGCGTTCGCAGGATCCGCAGACATGCGAGCACCACGGTGCCGCGCCGCAGCTCGTGGCGGTGCGTCTCGAATCCCTCTGGCTCGCTCATGCCGACAATAATACTGTGCGACGCACACTATTGCAACTGAACCCAGTAATGCCGAAGGCGGGTCTCTCTCGGCGTAGCCAGCCGCCACCGAGATGGGGGACGCGTCCTAGTCGTTCGGGGGCCCGCCGGCAACCCGCCCCTTGCCGCGCCGCCGCCGGCTCGGGTCGGTGAGCCAGGGGAGGGCGAAGGCCGCGTTGGGCGTATACACGTCGGTACCCGGCGGCACGACCTCGTCGATGCGGTCGAGCACGTCGTCGTCGAGCTCGACATGGACCGATTCGAGCAATGATTCGAGCTGCGGCATGGTGCGCGGCCCCAGGATGACCGAGGTGACCGCGCGGTGGGCGAGCGGGAACGCGACAGCCAGTGCAGGCAGCGACGTGCCGAGCTCTTCTGCGATCGGGAGCAGTTGTTCGACGACGTCGAGCTTGCGTGCCGTGATGGGCTCGTCGGGATCGAACCAGGCAGGGCGGAGAGCTGCCCGCCCCTCGGGGGCCGGGGTGCTCATGCCGCGCCGATATCGCCCGGTGAGGAAACCGAACGCGAGCGGGCTCCAGGTCAGCACCCCCATTCCCCAGCGCTCCGCGACGGGCAGCACGTCGCGCTCGATGCCGCGCGCCAGGATGTTGTAGGGCGGCTGCTCGGTGCGGAACCGCATGAGGCCGCGTGCTCCGGCGACCCGGTGCGACTCGACGATCTCGTGGGCGGCGAACGTCGAGCAGCCGAAAGCGCGGATCTTCCCCGCATGCACGAGATCGGTGAGCACCCCGAGCGTCTCCTCGATGTCGGTGTCGAAGTCGGGTCGGTGCACTTGGTAGAGGTCGAGGTAGTCCGTGCCGAGGCGGGTCAGGCTGGCCTCCACGGCACGGAGCAGATGGCGCCGGGAGTTGCCGCTGCGGTTGCGACCTTCGTCGAGCGCGAAGTGCCCCTTCGTCGCGAGAATCACGTCATCGCGGCGACCGCGAAGTGCTTCGCCGACGATGATCTCGGACTCCCCGCCCGAGTACATGTCGGCGGTGTCGACGAAGTTGATGCCCCGATCGAGCGCGGCATGGATGATCCGCGCGCACTCGTCGTGATCGGCATTGCCGGCAGATCCGAACATCATGGTGCCGAGCGCGAAGCGGGACACCGTCATGCCGGTTCGACCGAGCGTGGTGTATGTCATGCCGGCTTCGGTCATGCCGGAGCCGGTCATCTCAGAGCTGCTCATGTGAGGAAGATATCTCCGCAAGGCGAGTTGCGCAAATACATTTGCGGAATCTGTAGACTCGGAGCATGCAGCACGAGGAGTCAGATCACGAGGAACCAGGGGATGTACGGACCATCGACGATGTGCGGGCGCTCGCGGCGCTCGCGCATCCCTTGCGCTCGCGCCTCGTCGACGCATTGGCCGTCGACGGAGACTCGACCACCGGCGCACTCGCCAGTGCGCTCGGCGTGGCGACCGGCAGCGTGTCGCACCATCTGAAGGTGCTCACCGACGCAGGACTCGTCGCCCGCGCACCGCAGGATCCGTCAGACCTCCGTGAGCGTCATTGGAAGCTCGTGAGTCGCGGTATGCGCTGGTCCGCAGGCCAGTTCCGCGACCGCCCGGCCGCAGAGTTCGCAGCGTCATCTGCAGATGCCGTCATGCTCGAGCGGCAGTTCGAACGGGCACGTGAATTCGTCGAGTCCGCTGAGTCGCCATGGGACGACGTCGCGGTCTCCGGGCACTACTGGCTCCACCTGAACGCGGAAGAGCTCGCGCAGCTCGGCCGACAGCTCGACGAGCTCTTCCTGTCGTGGCGCCGGCGCGACATTCCCGACGACGGCACGGACCGCCGGGCGGTGCACGGCTTCGCGCACGTGTTCCCGTCACGACCCTGACCGCGGCAGGGAACGCGCGGGCGCAGCAGGAACGCCCAGTCTCGGCAGGAATGTGCAGGCTCAACAACCTCCCCGGACATCACAGCTAGGCTCGTCAGGACATGGCACATCTCCTCGGCGCTGAGCGCCTGCACCTCGAATTCCCGACGCGAGTGGTCTTCGACGAGGTGACCCTGGGCATCGACGAGGGCGATCGCATCGGCGTCGTCGGCCGCAACGGCGACGGCAAGTCCACGCTCCTGAAGCTTCTCGACGGCCGCCTCGACCCCGATGGCGGCCGGGTCACGCGTCGTCGCGGCATCCGCATCGGCACGCTCGATCAGGCCGACGTGGTCGACCCTGGCAAGACGGTCGCCGAGTTCGTGGTCGGCGGCATCGAAGAGCACGTGTGGGCGGGCGACGCGAAGGTGCGCGACGTCATCGCGGGCCTCCTCGGCGATGTGCCCTGGCACGGACAGATCGCGAACCTCTCGGGCGGGCAGCGGCGGCGCGTCGGCCTCGCGTCGCTTCTTGTCGGCGACTGGGACGTCGTCTTCCTCGACGAGCCGACGAACCACCTCGATGTCGAGGGCATTGCCTGGCTCGCCGGACACTTGAAGCGCCGTTGGGCGACCGATTCCGGTGCGCTCGTCGTCGTCACCCACGACCGGTGGTTCCTCGACGAGGTGTGCACCGGCACGTGGGAGGTGCACGACGGCATCGTCGAGCCCTTCGAGGGCGGCTACGCCGCATACGTGTTGCAGCGCGTCGAACGTGATCGCTCCGCCGCGGCATCCGAGACCAAACGCCAGAACCTCATGCGCAAAGAGCTCGCGTGGCTGCGCCGCGGCGCGCCCGCACGCACCTCGAAGCCGAAGTTCCGCATCGACGCGGCGAACGAGCTCATCGAGAACGAACCCCCCGTGCGCAACAAGGTCGAGCTCGACCGGCTCGCCGTCTCACGTCTCGGCAAAGACGTCGTCGACATCCTCGATGTGTCCGTGGCCTATCCCGCTCGGGACGGCGAGCCGATGACCCTTCGACAGTCTCAGGACGGCGCGGATGTCGCGAGCGGCGCGCCTGCTACACGCACCGTGCTGCGCGACATCGAGTGGCGCATCGCTCCGGGCGAGCGCACCGGCATCCTCGGCGTGAACGGTGCAGGCAAATCGACCCTGCTCGGGCTCGTGACGGGAGCGGTGCAACCGACGACGGGCCGTGTGAAGCGCGGCAAGACGGTGCGCATCGCCACGCTCAGTCAAGAGTTGAACGAACTCACCGAGTGGGCCGACATGCGGGTCTCCGCGGTCGTCGCCGAGCAGCGCACCAGCTACCAGGTGGGTGACAAGGAGATGACCCCCGGCCAGCTCCTCGAGCGGCTCGGCTTCACGACGGCGCAGCTGTCGACCCCGGTCAAGAATCTGTCGGGCGGCCAGAAGCGGCGCCTGCAGCTGCTGCTGATCCTGCTGCAGGAGCCCAACGTGCTGATCCTCGACGAGCCGACCAACGATCTCGACACCGACATGCTCGCCGCGATCGAGGACCTGCTCGACTCGTGGCCGGGTACCCTGCTCGTCGTCTCGCACGACCGATACCTCATCGAGCGCGTCACCGACCGTCAGTTCGCGATCCTCGACGGCCATCTGCGCGATCTGCCGCGCGGCGTCGAGCAATACCTCGAATTGCGCAAGGCGTCGCTCGCTGAGCCTGTGGAAGCGAGCGAGGGCGGTGCGAAGGCCCCTTCGACGGGCTCAGGGAGCAAGGCGGGCTCAGGGAGCAAGGCGGGTTCAGTGGGCAAGACGGGCTCAGGGAGCGGGTCGGGCAACGGCCCTGCGCCGCTCGCCGGCGCCGATCGCCGGAACGCAGAGAAGGAGCTCGCGTCGATCGATCGCAAGCTCGAGAAGCTGGCGATCCAGATCGCCCAGCAACACGAGAATCTGGCGCGCCACGACCAGGGCGACTACGTCGGGCTGGCAGCGCTCGGCGACGCGGTGCGTGCGCTCGAGGCATCCGTCGCCGACCTCGAGACCCGCTGGCTCGAAGTTTCCGAGTCGCTGGAAGCTTGACGTCGCAGAAGCTGTGACTCCCTGTGACCTCGTTGGGGAACAGGCAAAGAATCTTCGCTTAGCGTAGAGATGCACCCGCGATCGCGGCATCGAAGCCCCCACCGTTACCAACCGTGGCGGAGCCATGCCTGCTCCACGCCATCAGCACCCGATTGCGTGCGCCGGAAGCGAAAGGGAACCACCATGTCACAGCACTCGTCACGTCGCACAAGGCTCATCGCCGCACTCGCCGCAGCGCCGCTCATCTTCGGCCTCGCCGCATGCGCCACGCCGGCGGCCGGCGAAGGCGGGGAAGCCTCGAACGAGGTCATCAAGATCGGCGTCGTCGGCAAGGCCGACCCGCAGTGGGCTGCATTCGAAGAGGCTGCTGCCGACGAGGGCATCGAGATCGAGATCGTCGACTTCTCGGACTACGCGCAGCCGAACCCGGCGACCACCGAGGGCGAGCTCGACCTCAACCAGTTCCAGCACATCGTCTACCTCGCCGACTACAACGTGTCGAGCGGTGAAGACCTCGCGCCCATCGGGTCGTCCGCGATCTACCCGCTCGGGCTCTACTCGACGAAGTACGACTCGGTGAAGGCCATTCCCGAGGGCGAGACCGTCGCCGTGCCGAACGATGCCTCGAACCAGGCGCGGGCACTCCTCGTGCTGCAGTCGGCCGGCCTCATCGAGCTCTCGAGCGGCGGCACGATCTTCTCCGACCTCGCCGATGTCGACGAGGCGAAGTCGAAGGTCGAGGTCACCGCGCTCGAGGCCTCGCTCACGCCGACCTCGTTGCCCGACCTCGCCGCCGCCGTCATCAACAACGACTTCGTCGAAGACGCGGGCCTCACCTTCGAAGACGCGATTGCGCAGGACGACCCCACCGACCTGAACGCGCTGCCCTACGTCAACATCTTCGCCACCCGCGCCGATGACAAGGACAACGCGACCTACCTGAAGCTCGTCGAGATCTTCCAGACCGACCCCGAGGTGCAGGCCGGCCTCATCGAGGCGTCGGGCAGCACCGGCGTCGCCGTGCAGACCCCCGTCGCCGACCTCGAGGAGTCCCTCGCCAAGGTCGAGGCCGACACCAAGGCCGCCAAGGGCTGATCGCGCACGCGCGATCGATCGCACGCCGTTCGGGCGGCGGTCACCGACACGCTCGGTGACCGCCGCCCGGTTCGGCGTTGAAAGAGGAGTTCACCATGGCGCTGGTCGCCTTGCGAAACGTCACCAAGACGTACCCGGCATCCGAGAAGGGAGGCTCACCCGTCGTCGCGATCGACGACGTGAGCCTCGAAGTCGAACCCGGCGACGTCTACGGCATCATCGGTTACTCGGGAGCCGGCAAGTCCACGCTCGTGCGGCTCGTGAACGCGCTCGAGCCCGCGACCTCGGGCTCGATCGAGGTCGACGGCCGCGAGATCACGACGATGCCCGAACGCGAGCTCCGGGGCATCCGTCTCGGCATCGGCATGATCTTCCAGCAGTTCAACCTCTTCAACTCGAAGACGGTCTGGGCGAACATCGCCTATCCGCTCACGGTCGCCGGTGCGTCGAAGCCGGAGATCGCCGCTCGGGTCGCCGAGCTGCTCGAGTTCGTCGGCCTCACCGACAAGGCCAAGAACTACCCCGATCAGCTCTCGGGCGGCCAGAAGCAGCGCGTCGGCATCGCGCGAGCGCTCGCCACCTCGCCGCGCCTGCTGCTCGCCGACGAGGCCACGAGCGCCCTCGACCCTGAGACGACGGGGGAGGTGCTCGAACTGCTCAAGCGCGTCAATCGCGAATTCGGGGTCACCATCATCGTCATCACCCATGAGATGGACGTGATCCAGTCGATCGCCACGAAGGTCGCCGTCATGGACGGCGGGCGCGTGATCGAGGCCGGCGGCGTGTTCGACGTCTTCTCGAACCCGCAGAACCCATCGTCGCAGCGGTTCGTCGCAACGGTCGTGAAGGGCATTCCGTCGCCTGCCGAACTCGCCGTGCTGCGCGAGCGGCACGAGGGTCGCATCGTCACGATCTCGTTCCGCGACGGTGACGCGTCACAGGCGGCGGTCTTCGTCGCGCTCGCTACCGCGGGCGTCGAGTTCGAGCTCGTCTACGGCGGCATCAACGACATCCAGGGTCGTGCCTTCGGGCATCTCACTCTGGCGATCAGGGGCACGGATGCCGCGATCGACGCGGTGCTCGCCGAAATCTCCTCGAACGTCGACGTGACGGAGGTGTCGTGATGGACCGGCTCTTCGAACTGCAGGGCGAGTTCTGGGTCGCCGCCGTCGAGACGCTGTACATGGTGGCGCTCACACTGTTCTTCGGTGGGCTCGCCGGGCTTCTGCTCGGCATGGTGCTGTACACGACACGGCCCGGTAGTCTGCTCTCGAATCGGGTGGTCTTCAACGTTCTGAACGTCGTGATCAACTTCTTTCGCCCGATCCCGTTCATCATCTTCATCGCTGCGGTGCAACCGCTCGCGAGATACGTGATCGGCACCGGCATCGGCAACGATGCATTGGTGTTCGCACTCTCGATCGCGGCCTCCTTCGCAATCGCCCGACTCGTCGAGCAGAACCTGCTCACCGTCACGCCCGGCGTAATCGAGGCCGCTCGCGCGATGGGTGCCGGCCCGTTCCGCATACTTCGCACGGTCGTGCTGCCCGAAGCGCTCGGGCCGCTCATCCTCGGCTACACCTTCGTGCTCGTCGCGATCATCGACATGACTGCGGTCGCAGGCTTCATCGGCGGTGGCGGCCTCGGCACCTTCGCGCAGGTCTACGGGTACCGTCAGTTCGAGCCGATCATCACTTGGGCGGCGATCGTGCTCATCGTGATCTTCGTGCAGGTCGCGCAGTTCTTCGGCAACTGGCTGGCACGCAAGGTGATGCGCCGATAGTCGACGTGCCGGTCGTCGATGTGCTCGTCGTCGATGTGCTGGCCGTCGACGTGCTGGTCGACTGCTCCTCGACGTGCTGGTCGACTGCTCCTCGACTGCTCCTCGACTGCTCCTCGACAGCGGCGAGAAGGCGCGAAGCTTCCACAACGAGGCGCGCTCCCCACGGTGAGGCAGTCCTGTCCATGACGATCGAGGCATGACCCGACTCGACGCCGACGAGGCGACCCGGCTGCCCATTCCCACCGACCACGACGTGCTCGAGCGTGTCGCGATGCTGCTCGATCGTGCGATCCGCCGCCAGTGGTGGACCCTCTACCTCGATGAGCACGACATGCAGAGTCCGCTCATCATGCCGATGGCCGGCTACCCGGAGTCACCCGATGAGCCAGCGCCCGAGTCGGGCACCGCCGCCGGTCTGATGGCGAGCAGGCTCGCCACGATCGTGCAGGAGATCGGTGCCGCGAAGCTCGTGTTCGTCTGGGAGCGACCCGGCGGTGCCGAATCGACCCCGGCGGATCGGGTGTGGGCGCGTGAACTCGGCGAGGCGTGCCGCGCCGAGGGTGTAGCTGTGCGTGCTCAGCTGATCCTGCACGATGGGGGCGCTCGCTGGTTCGCTCCCGACGACTATGCGTGACAGGGAAGCTCGTCACGAACCGATGTGACGGCGCTGTACCTGACCCGACCGCGCCTTGCATTCTGCCTGGCACTGTTCTGCCGGGGCACGACCGTGCCTGACGCTGCCGCGCGTGGCATTGTGCTGCCTGACATTGTTCTGCCGGGGCACGACCGCGCCTGACGCTGCCGCGCGTGGCATTGTGCTGCCTGACATTGTTCTGCAGGGGGCACGACCGTGCCTGACGCTGCCTCGCGGGGCATTGTTCTGCCTGACATTGTTCTGCAGGGGGCACGACCGTGCCTGACACCACCGCGCGTGGCGCTGCTCTGACTGACATTGCCCTGCCCGTCACGACCTGAACGATGCGACCATGCCATGCCTGACGCGATGATGCCTGACGCGACCATGCCCGACACGGTCACGCGTGACACTGCCCAACATGGTCACGCGTGACACTGCCATGCGTGACACGATGCGCGACAACGGGCTGCGATGCGAGGTCACCGCGCTTCGATCACGCGGGCTGAGCGCGATCAGAACGGAGGTGCTTCAGGGAATTCCACTTGGGAGGTCGGCGCAGAGCCGGCATTCGTCTGGAAGTCGACGCCGAGAGGCGTGAGTTGAACGCCAGCACGTACCGTGTCGGCATCGGCATCGGCATCGGCATCGGCATCGACATCGACACCGGCATCGACACCGGGCGGAGCGACACCATGATGGTGCTGCCGGACTCCGGGAACGTTGCCGCCCGCTTCGTCGCTGCCGCCATCGACCTCGATCGAGCGCGCCGGGTGGGTGAGGTGCAGGCGACCCGCGGGGGAGGTCCACTCGAGGACTCCGCCGGCCAGATGCCGCATCGACCAGGATGACTCGTGCTTGAGGTGATGATGCAGCGGGCAGAGGTGGGCCAGATTGTCGAATGCGGTGCGGCCGTCATCGGCCCAGTCGATGCTGTGGTCGAGATCGCTGCGTCTGGCGTCGCGCTGACAGCCCGGGAATCGGCAGGTCTCGTCGCGCACCTGGAGCCACCGCTGAAGGTCGGCCGGCGGTCGGTAGCTGGTGCGATCGACGTCGAGCACCGCGCCCGTGATCGGATCGGTCAGCAGGCGCACGAAGGACGGGGCATCAGCAGCGAGGCGGCGAGCCGTCTCTGCGTCGATCGGACCGTAGCCGTCGAGAATGCCGGGGTCGGACGAGGAGCCGATGAGCGTGAGCACAGGCACGGTCACGTGCACGCTCGGTCGCACCCGGTCGCATGCAGCCGCGAAGGGCGAGTCATCGCCGAGCCCGCCGTACAGCAGAAGATCGCGTGCGGCGTCGGCGCGTGCGTTGTCGCGGGTCGATGAGGAGAAATTCGCCGTGACATCATCGGTGCGCCCGGTGTTGCCATCATGATCGGATCGAGCCGCGTGACGGTGGTGGCGTGCGGAAGCGACCTCACGAGCGACGTGATCGAGGCGATCTCTGATGAGCAGGGCGTCTGCCGCCGGCAGGTAGGCGTGCAGCCAGGCCATGCCGTCGGGAGCCGGCTCGATCTCGACGCGACGCTTCGCCCGGGCGGCACGATGGCGTTCGGCGAGAGTCTGCGCTTGCAGTTCTTCGCGCAATGAACGTGCTCGGCGACGAACGCTCGGCGGCGTGTGGTCGGCCGCGTAGACCGCGAGTGTTTCATCGAGGTCGGCCCGGACGCGGGGTTCGTCATCGAGCTCGGCGGCGGCCTCGACGATCACGCGCGCATGCTGCAGGCTGATCGCTCCGGACCGCAGCGCCGCGAGCGTTGCGGGAAGCTGAGTCGACAGTGCCCAGGCGTCATCGATCTGATGTTGCATCGTGCGCTCGGGCACATGCAGTGCTGTCGCGAGCTCGGCGGTGACGCTGCGATGCGCCATCTCTCGTCGTCGTTCGGGGGACAGCGTCGGGGCGACGAACGCCTGCTCGGCGCGAAGCGCAAATGACACCGTCAAGAAGATCAGATCGACCCGCATCGCCGCGTTCATCGCTTCGATGCGCTGCGCCTGCACGGAGGCTTCGACGAGTTCGGCGAGGCCGTCTTGCGCGATCGCATACGGCGACCGCTCTTGAGTATCGAAGTGGCCGGAATCGTGCTCGGAATCATGCCCCGCATCGTGCTCGGAATCGTGCCCGGAATCATGCTCGGAATCGTGCCCGGAATCATGCCGCGCATTGCGCCCGGAATCACGCCCAGAATTACCGTCTGATCTGGTAATCACGGGTGGCGGCTGCATGACTCGATTCTACCAGAATTCGAACGTATGTTCTGGGTATCTGTCTAACTGAAGTAGACTCGTGGCCGTGGCTGAGTCTGCTCATCCGGTCGGCGGGGTCGACTACCCGCGGACGTTTCAAGAACTGCGCGAGTGGTTCCCCGACGACGCGGCGTGTCTGGAGTATCTGGCGTTGCTGCGGTGGCCAGGCGGGTTCATCTGCCCTGGCTGCATGGGTCGTGAATCCTGGGCGACGGGTGCGGGCTTGTGGATGTGTCGGGCGTGCGGGCGGCGGACGTCGGTGACTGCGGGCACGATCTTCCATCGAACTCGTACCCCGCTGTCGACGTGGTTCGCGGCGGCGTGGTTCATCACGTCGCAGAAGAACGGGATGTCCGCGCAGAGCCTGCAACGGGTCCTGGGGCTGAAGTCGTACGAGACGGCGTGGGCGTGGATGCACAAACTGCGCCGGGCGATGGTGCGCCCGGAACGCGAACTGCTGCAGGGAGTGGTCGAGGTGGACGAGACGTTCGTCGGCGGCGTCAGCATCGGGCGCTCCGGCGCGAGTTCCACGAAGGCGGTCGTGATGGTCGCCGTTGAAAAGCCCGGGCCAGGTCGCAAGCTCGGCCGGATTCGGCTCGGGGTGGCGGACCGGCCGAACACGCTCGGACTGGTCGCCTTCGCGCAGAACAGCGTCGTACAGGGCTCGACGATCCACACCGACGGTGCCCGGATGATGCGCCGGCTGTCCGATCTCGGCTACGCGCACGAGTACGCCACCGGGTACAACGCCCCCGACCCATCCGCGGTGCTGCCGGGCGTGCACCTGACCGCGTCACTGCTGAAACGCTGGCTGACGGGTACCCTGCACTACGGCGTCGCCGAGCATCAGCTGCCGTACTACCTCGACGAGTTCACGTTCCGATTCAACCGGCGCAACGCGACCAGTCGCGGCCTGCTGTTCTACCGGCTCCTGCAACAGGCCGTACACACCGACCCGCACCCGCTCGACGACCTCCTCGACCCCGACTCGAATCCACACCTCAGCGCGAATGACTGACAGTGACTGATTTACGACTGCGTGCGGGAATGAAGGACCGTAGCGCGTGATGCGGTCCCTCATTCCCCACTCTTCAGTCAGAACTCAAAAATCGTTGCGAGTTCGTCTGATAGCAAGACCGTGCACGGGAGATTGCGCAAGATCTCGGCCTGAGTAGAGACTCCGCGAAGCCTCGCGGCCTGCACGTACTCCTCCCAGGGGAACGACCCGGGATGGGGGTCATCGGCTTTTACCAACGTCAGAACTTCTGAGACGACATCCGCCGGCGTGCGCTTCCACGATACGGCCTCCACGTTGCCGTGTTTGAAGGAGGAGACTCCGCGGTCCATGTCAAGTCGGAGCATCGAGTCATCCGACAATCGCAAGTACTGAGTAATCTTCATACTCAGTGACGGTCTGGGTTTTCCCCGCGGGTGCTCGTCGAGCTCGCAGATGATAACCAGACCAGTCACCGACAGCTTTGCGATGTCGAAGGGGAGGCGCTTGGCTGCTCCGGACCCCATCTCGTCCACACGGCTCGGCACAAAACGAATCTGCTCATCCTCACTCATGCAGGGGAGCAGTTCAGATCCTTCTGCACACCGTCGTCCCAACCGAAGGGATCGTAGAAATCCGTTAGGGCGGTATCGACGCGACCTCGCCAACCGACCACGTTCGAGTTTGCACATGCCTTGTGGGGAGTCGCCCAATGCCCTGTGCCTGATCCGGAAGTGACGCCCTCGACGGTGGAAGTTGCTTGAGTGATCCAGCTGCACCCGAGGGAACTGCATCCAAGGGCCTGGAGTTCGACGGTCACAGTGCCCGTGGCTGGGCAGGTGCCGCCATCCTTGACCCAATAGCCATGAACCGATGCGTCGCCATTGGTCACGTGCGGATAATCTGCGACGCCTCGCCAGTCGCATCCCCACCAAGACCAAAGTGGAGTAACCACTGGTCCACTGTCGTCGGTGATGTCGCTGCGAGCAGCAAACCGATCTTCTTTGAGTTCCTTGTCGCCGACACTTTCAACGAACCTCCTTGGTCTGGTACCTGCACCATCCTCGGAATGTTGATCAAGATCAACCTTGTATTCGCGGTCTCAGTTTGCTAACGAAGAGGGGCCGTCGTGGATCCAGGGCATCGCAACTCGTGAAGGCGTCGGGCGGCCCCGACATGGCGGAACATGCCGGGACCGGGTCAACGAAGGCACACTTCAGCTAAGCAGATACCCAGAACGTATGTTCGATGGTTGTGGAGAACTTCTCCGACCCGTGGCACGAGCATCGAACGGATGCCGCGGGCGCGATCATGCCCGCGACATCCGCTCTGCGCGCCACCTCTGCGCGCCACCTCTACTCGCACGCGAGCCGCGCCGGTGCGAGCCTCGCTGGCACGAGCCGAGCCGAGCCGAGCCGAGCCGAGCCGAGCCGGCGCGAGCCGCGCCGGTGCGAGCCGAGCCGAGCCGGCGCGAGCCGCGCCGGTACAAGCCGCCTGCGCGAGCCCGTCGCGCTCAGTCGAATCCGAGACTGAGTTTGCGCAGCAGCCGGGCCAGCCGTTTCTGTTCGGCCGCAGGCAGGCTGCCGAGCAGCTCGGCCTCGGCGTCGACGAGCCTCGTGATCGCGGCATCGACGCGAGTGAGCCCGGCCGACGTCATCTCGACGAGGATGCCGCGCCCGTCGTTCGGGTCGGTCTGGCGCGTCACGAGTCCGCGCTCGACGAGCCGGTCGATGCGATTGGTCATGGTGCCGCTCGAGACGAGCGTCTGCAGCAGCAGCGCCTTGGGGGAGAGTCGGTAGGGCGATCCGGCCCTCCGGAGCGCCGAGAGCACGTCGAACTCCGACGACTCGAGTTCGGACCGGGTGAACGCCTGCCGTCTGGCGCGGTCGAGGTGCTTCGAGAGTCGCGCGACACGCGAGAGCACCTGCAGCGGCGAGAAATCGAGGTCGGGGCGCTCGCGTTCCCAGTCGTCCACGATTCGGTCGACCTCGTCAGCATCGGTCATCCAGCCATTATCGCGCCGCTCGGGTCGCGGAGTCGTTCACTTCGCATGCGCGAGTGCTTCGCCCGTCTCGAGCAGCGATCTCACCGCGTCCTCTCCGCCCGGGCGGAGTGACGTGAGCACGTTCTGCGAGACGTGATCGTCACGGCGTTCAGGGAGCGCATCTCACGACATGGCAACGATCGGAACGCGTCGGAGCGGCCGAGGAACATGGCAGACTGGATGTCGCGCACGGGCGTCGGCCCGAGTGATCCGCCATAGTGTAACGGCAGCACGGCAGCCTTTGGAGCTGTCCGGTCCAGGTTCGAATCCTGGTGGCGGAGCCGGAACGGCCGCCATGCACCCCACAGACTGCACCGATAGGAATAGGCGCGAATGACCGACCAGAACCTCGCCATCATCGTTCTCGCCGCCGGCCAGGGCACGCGCATGAAGTCGGCGGTGCCGAAGCTCCTGCACCCGCTCGCCGGTGCGCCGATCGTCGCGCACGTGCTCGCCACGGCTCGCGCGCTCGACGCCGAGCACATCATCGCGGTCGTCCGCCACGAGCGGGACCTCGTCGCCGCAGCGGTCGAGATCGAACTGCCCGGCACGATCATCGTCGACCAAGACGAGGTGCCCGGCACCGGCCGTGCCGTCGAGCAGGCGCTCGCCGCGCTGCCCGCCGACTTCGACGGCGAGGTGCTCGTGCTGAACGGCGATGTGCCCCTCTTGAACGCCGACACGCTGGCCGCCTTCCTCGAGCAGCATCGCGCGGATGCCGCGGCGGCATCCGTGCTCTCCGCCGTGTACGACGACCCGAGCGGGTACGGTCGCGTCGTGCGCAACGACGCCGGCCTCTTCGACCGCATCGTCGAGCAGAAGGACGCGAGTGACGACGAGCGCGCCATCGCCGAGATCAACGCGGGCATCTACGCGTTCGGCGCGGCCGCGCTCCGCGACCAGCTCGCGAACCTCACGACCGACAACGTGCAGGGCGAGAAGTACCTCACCGACGTGATCGGCCTGCTCCGTGCAGCCGGCTCCGAGGTCGAGGCAGTGCCCGTCTCCGAACCGTGGCTCGTCGCCGGCATCAATGACCGGGCCCAGCTCTCTGAGACCGCTGCTCGCCTGAACGCGCTCATCGTGCGCGGCTGGCAGCTGAACGGCGTCACGATCGAAGACCCGGCGACCACCTGGATCGACCTCGCGGTGCGCATCGAACCGGATGTCACGATCCGCCCCGGCACGCAGCTGAAGGGTGCGACGGCGATCGCGACCGGCGCGATCGTCGGCCCCGACACGACGCTCGTCGACTGCGAGATCGGTGAGAATTCCGAGGTGAAGCGCACCGACGCCACCCTCGCCGTCGTCGGCCCCGGGGCATCCGTCGGGCCCTTCTCCTACCTTCGTCCAGGCACGGTGCTCGGTGCCGACGGCAAGATCGGCGCCTTCGTCGAGACGAAGAACGCGAACATCGGCGAGGGCAGCAAGGTGCCGCACCTCTCGTACATCGGCGACACGACGGTCGGCGAGCAGTCGAACATCGGGGCCGGCTCGATCACCGCGAACTACGACGGAGTGAACAAGCACCGCACCGAGATCGGCTCGCACGTGCGAACCGGGTCGCACGGGGTGTTCGTCGCGCCCGTTAGGATTGCTGACGGGGCCTACACGGGCGCCGGTACCGTCGTCCGCAAAGACGTTCCGGCAGGCGCGCTCGCCGTGAATGTGGCCCCGCAACGCAACATCGAGGGATGGGTCCAGACGCATCGAGCCGGCACCGCGGCTGCTGAGGCAGCCGAGGCGGCCGCAGAGGCATCCGGCCCCACCGCCGACTGACGCACCGGCAGACCGCGGGTGGAGAGGACAGAAATGTCGGGAATCGAGACCACCGGATCCAAACGCCTCGTGTTGGTGTCGGGTCGTGCGCACCCCTCGCTCGCGATCGAGATCGCCGACGAGCTCGGCGCAGACCTCGTGCCGACCGACGCGCGCACGTTCGCGAACGGTGAGATCTACGCACGCTACGACGAGAGCGTGCGCGGTTCCGACGCGTTCGTCATCCAGTCGCACACCTCCCCGATCAACGAGTGGCTCATGGAGCAGCTCATCATGATCGACGCGCTCAAGCGGGCGTCGGCCAAGCGCATCACCGTCGTCGCGCCGTTCTATCCGTATGCCAGGCAAGACAAGAAGGGCCGCGGCCGCGAGCCGATCTCGGCCCGTCTCGTCGCCGACCTCTTCAAGGCCGCCGGCGCAGACCGAATCATGTCGATCGACCTCCACGCCGCGCAGATCCAGGGCTTCTTCGACGGCCCCGTCGACCACCTCTTCGCGATGCCGGTGCTGCTCGAGCATTTCAAGGAGAAGCTCGACCCGTCGACGCTCACGGTCGTCTCGCCCGACATCGGCCGGGTGCGCGTCGCCGACATCTGGAGCGACAAGCTCGGCGCGCCGCTCGCCATCATCCACAAGCGCCGCGACCCCCTCGTGCCCAACCAGATCTCGGTGCACGAGATCGTCGGCGAGGTCGACGGCCGCATCTGCCTGCTCGTCGACGATCTCATCGACACGGGGCGCACGATCGTGAAGGCCGCCGAGGCATTGAAGGCCGCCGGCGCGATCGGTGTCGTCGTCGCGGCGACCCACGCGGTGTTCTCGAACCCCGCCACTGAGATCCTGCAGTCCGACTTCATCGACAGTGTGGTGGTCACCGACACGCTGCCGATTCCCGAAGAGAAGCGCTGGGACCGCTTGACCGTGTTGCCGATCGCGCCCCTCCTCGCCCGGGCCATCCACGCGGTGTTCGAAGACACCTCGGTGACGAGCATGTTCGACGGCGCGGCGTAGGCCGGCCGGCTCATGTCGATCACGACGCCTCGTCCGTGGCTCGCGAGCTACGCCGAGGGTGTCCCGGCTGAGCTCCCGGCCGAGACCGGCTCGCTCTGCGACCTGATCCGTTCATCCGTCGACACCTACGGCGACCATGTCGCCCTCGAGTTCTTCGGGCGCACCACGACGTATGCCGAGCTCGGTGAGCAGATCGAGCGCGCCGCCGAAGGCCTGCGGCTTCTCGGGGTGCAGAAGGGCGACCCGGTCGCGCTCGTGCTGCCGAACTGCCCGCAGCACATCGTCGCGTTCTACGCGGTACTGCGCCTCGGTGCGATCGTCGTCGAGCACAACCCGCTCTACACCCCGCGTGAGCTACGGCACCAGTTCGAAGACCACGGTGCGCGAGTCGTCATCGCCTGGAACAGCGTCGTCGAGACGATTCAGGCGTTCCCGGCGGATGTCGCGGTGCAGGCGATCATCTCGGTCGACGTGACTCGCGCGATGCCGTTCTCGATGCGTGCGATGCTGCGCCTGCCGATCGCGAAGGCGCGCGAGTCGCGCGCGGCGCTGACTACGAGCGTGCGCGGCACGACGCCGTGGGAGAAGATCGTCGGCGCCGACCCGATCGATGCGCACATCATCGGGCCCGGCGTCTCCGACGTCGCCGTGATCCAGTACACGAGCGGCACGACGGGCAGCCCCAGGGGCGCGGCGCTCACGCACGCGAACCTCGGCGCGAACGCCGCGCAGGCGCGCGCCTGGGTGCCCGAGATCGAGCGGGGTACCGCGGTCGTCTACGCGGTGCTGCCGATGTTCCACGCCTACGGACTCACGCTCTGCCTCACCTTCGCGATGAGCATGGGTGCCCGCCTCGTGCTCTTCCCGAAGTTCGAACCCGACCTCGTGCTGAAGGTCGTGAAGCGGCATCCGCCGACGTTCCTGCCGGCCGTGCCGCCCATCTACGAGCGGCTCACGAAGGCGGCCGTCGCCCAGGGTGTCTCGCTCGCCGGCATCCGCATCGCGATCTCGGGCGCCATGCCGCTCTCGGCGGCCGTCGTCGAGCCGTGGGAGGCGGAGACGGGCGGCTACCTCGTCGAGGGCTACGGCCTCTCGGAGTGTTCGCCCGTGCTCATGGCCAATCCCGTCGCGCCGAACCGCAAGGTCGGCACGGTCGGGCTCCCGCTTCCCTCGACCGAGGCGCGCGTCGTCGACCCCGACTCCCCGGGCACGGATGTCGCTGCGGGCGCCGAGGGCGAACTCATCGTGCGTGGTCCGCAGGTGTTCTCGGGCTACTGGCAGAAGCCCGAGGAGACCGAGGCGGTGTTCGTGCCCGCGACCGACGGCGGTGCCGACTGGTTCCGCACGGGCGACATCGTCTCGATCGACGCCGAGGGATTCGTGCGTATCGTCGATCGCATCAAAGAACTGATCATCACGGGCGGCTTCAACGTCGCCCCGAGCGAGGTCGAAGAGGCGCTGCGCGCCCACCCCGACGTCGAGGATGTCGCAGTCGTCGGCCTGCCCGACGAACACTCCGGCGAGCAGGTCGTCGCGGTCGTCGTGCTGCGCGACGGTGCGACGCTCGACGAGCAGGAGCTTCGCAACTTCGCCCGCGACGGTCTCACCGCCTACAAGGTGCCGAAGCGCGTGCTCGCCGCCGATGAACTGCCGAAGTCGCTCATCGGCAAGGTGTTGCGCCGCGAGGTGCGCAACGGCCTCCTGAACGGCTGAACGGGGTCGAGGTGTCCTTCCTTTCCGCCGAGACGGCCCGTGCGCTCGCCGAGCTCATGGCGCTCGATGCGCTCGCAGTCCCCGGTACGGACTCCGGTTCCGATGACGAGACGGATGCCTCGCCGCTCGAGCGGCTCCGAGGCATCCGCTCGCTCAGTGCCGTTCTCGAGGCCGACCCGGCGTCGCTCGCCTCGGTGCGCGAGGCGCTCGAGGCCGGCCGGTCGTGGGACGAGATCGCGGATGCCGCGGGGCTCAGCCCCTCGGCCGCGAAGTACCGCTGGGCGGGTGACGACGACGAGATCTCCGCGCGGCACGAGGCGAGCCGCAAGCGGAAGCGCGAGCGGCCCTCGAGTGTGCCGACCGAGCTGCCCGGACGCTCGGTCGCCGAGGCGGCCGCGCAGCTCGGCGTGACGCCGCAGGCGATCTACCAGCGGGTCACGCGCGGGCTGCTGCGCGCCGAGACCGTCGAACTGCCCGACGGACGCAAGTACAAGCGGGTGTTCCCCGACGAGTCCCGCGAATCCGACGAACGCTGAGGCGACGTCGGTGCGATCCGGTTCACCGTTCGGCGATGCGGTTCACCAGTCGACCGGCCCGGCAGCGGCGAAGTATGAGCCGGTCGGGCCGTCCTCACCGATCCGAGCCATGCGCACGATGATCGCCGCGCCCTCCGCGACGGACTGCGTGCCCTGATTGCCGTTCAGATCGGTCGCGGTGTAGCCGGGGTCGACGACGTTGATGCGGAACCGCGGGAAGGCCTTCGCATATTGCGAGGTGAGCATGTTGACCGCGGTCTTCGAGGATGGATAGCCGATGCCGATGAACGCGGACTCGAGCCGCTCGGGGTCGGTCGTGACCGCGAGCGATCCCATTCCGCTGCCGACGTTGACGACGACGGGGGTGGCCGACCGTTCGAGCAGCGGAATGAACGCATGCATCATGCGAACGATGCCGAATACGTTCGTCTCGTAGATGTGCTGCACTTCGTGCGCCAGGACGTCCCGCGGCGCGGCGAACGAGCCCGCGATGCCGGCGTTGTTGACGAGCACATCGAGATGCCCCTCGCGTTCGGCGATGGCATCGGCCGCCGCAGTGACGGAGGCGTCGGCGGTGACATCGAGCGTGAGGTGGTGGGCGCCGAGCACGGTGGCCGCCGGTTCGCCGCGCGCAGGATCGCGGGAGCCGAGGTACACGGTGTGACCGGACTCGATGAGTGTGCGGGCGGTTTCGAATCCGAGGCCTTTGTTGCCTCCGGTGATGAGCGTGATGGTCATGGCTCCATCGTCGGATATCGCGGGTGTGCCCAGTAGCCCCGTGATCCTGGGACCGGCGGTACCACCCTCGGGTGCCCGTCTGGTCGTGTTCGGGGAGATACTCGAAGCATGGATGACGAGCAGCGCGAACTCGGCAGGATGTTGCGCGCGTGGCGCGATCGCGCCGACCCGCGCGAGGTCGGCATCGTCGTCGGTCCGAGCCGCCGCTCGGCCGGACTCCGACGGGAGGAGGTCGCCCTCGCGGCGGGAGTCTCGGTGGACTACCTCACCCGTCTCGAACAGGGCCGTTCGCTGCATCCGTCGCCTCAGGTGCTCTCCGCTCTGGCGCGCACCCTTCGGCTGACCGTCGCCGAGCGGGATCACGTGTTCCTGCTCGCCGGGCTCCTCGCACCGTCGGCCGGGGTCGTCGACTCGCATCTCACGCCCGGCGTGCAACGGCTCGTGGAGCGCATGCGCGACCTGCCCGTCGCCGTCTACGACGCTCGGTGGACGCTCGTCACCGCGAGCCCGCTCTGGAACGCGCTCATGGGCTCGACGCTCGGGGGCACAGCACGTGAACGCAACCTGCCGTGGCAGCTCTTCCTCGGTGCCGTCGGACGGGTGCGGCACAGCCCCGCGGAGCGGTCGGCGCTCGAGGCCGACGTCGCCGCCGACCTCAGACAGGCGAGCGCCCGCTACCCGCACGACCGGGAACTCGCCGATCTCGTGCGCGACCTCCAGGTGCGATCCCCACGGTTCGCCGACCTCTGGGATCATGCCGAGGTGGCGGCTCACACCGCCCATCACAAGACGATCGAGCACCCGGAGGTCGGGCCGCTGACCCTCGACTGCGACGTGCTCACGGTGCAGGGCGCAGACCTGCGGATCGTCGCCTACTCGGCCGAGGTCGGGAGCCAGGCGGCAGCGGGCCTCGACCTGCTTCGCGTCATCGGGCAGGTGCAGCAGCCAGAGGCGGCCCGATGATGACGCGGCGTGCGCCGCCACATGGCCGACGCGGCACGATCAGGCGTCGCGCTCGTCCGCATCGATCGGTCGCGGTGCCCCTGGCAGCAATCCGAGCTCGGCGACGAGCGTCTGGTTGCCGGTCGCGGACACGGCGAAGCACTGCCAGCCAGGCCCGGTCGAGCTGAACAGCTCGAGTGAGACTCGTGCGCTCGCGGCGTCCGTGTCGTAAACGGACACGTACACCGCGCACGCGCGCTGGGCCGCCGAATGCGCCGTGCCGTAGACCGAGAGCACGACAGGCAGCAGCATCGCGACGAGGGCGACGAGCACGGTGACACGGATGATTCGGCGCCGACGTTCGCCGAAGACGGGGCCGTCGCCGTCATCGTCGGCGCCCTGCAGCTCGGGATGCACGTCGCTCACGGGGCACCGCCGGCGAGGATCGAAGCAATGCCGCCGACGCTTGCGAGGAGCGTTGCGACGGCGACACCGGCGAGAGCGCCGCGCGGGGGAGTGATCACGAGGTGGTCGCCGGCAAGCTGCCGACGACGCACGGTACCGATTGCGACCGCGGTTCCGGATGCCGCGAACAGCAGCGCCCCGACCGCGACGAGCCACGGCTCACCGGCGACGAGGCCCGACCGCATCGACAGCAGGGCGTTGACGGCCAGCGCGAAGGCGGTACGGCTCCACGACAACGCCGTGCGTTCGGGCTGCAGGCCAGGATCGCCGGTCGCGGGCACGCTGTACGAGGCCACCTCAGTCGCTCACTTCGCCGACGCTCACTTCGCCGACGCTCACGCCACGAGGAGGAGCACCACGAGCACGGCGCTCGTGAGGAGGCAGACTGCGGCGAGCCCTGGCAGCACCCAGCTGAACGGCAGGGGGCGCCCGCGCCGGATCGCGATCTCGTTCGCTCGCCATCTCGTGTACGACATGAAGCTGAGCACGGCGGCCACCAGCCCCAAGCCGACGGAGAGCACCGTGACGACGAGCCGTGGGTCGAGCTCGGTCGCGAACTGGTGCAGCAGCACGCCGCCCGCGAGGAGCGCGAGTGCTGTGCGAATCCAGGCGAGGAAGGTGCGCTCGTTGGCGAGCGTGAACCGGTAGTCGGGCTCTTCGCCCTCTTCACGCCACTTCGGCTCGCCCACGCGGGTGCCTTTCCGTCTCGGTGTACTCCAGCTCGGTCGTTGCCTGGGTCAGTGCGACGAGGGAGTCGTCTCGATCTCCGAGCGGTCGCCCGACCAGAGCGTGTGGAACACGCCGGGCTTGTCGACCCGCTTGTAGGTGTGTGCGCCGAAGAAGTCGCGCTGGCCCTGGATGAGCGCGGCGGGGAGCCGTGGAGCGCGGAGCCCGTCGTAGTAGGCGAGCGAGGAGGAGAAGGCGGGCGTCGGGATGCCGGCCTGTGCCGCGATCGCGACGACTCGGCGCCACGACTCCTGCGTGCCGGCGACGGCGTCGCGGAAGTAGGGTGCAACGACGAGCGCCACGAGCGACGGGTCGTCGGCGTACGCTTCGGCGATGCGGTTCAGGAACCGGGCGCGGATGATGCAGCCTGCACGCCAGATCTTCGCGATGTCACCCTTCTTGATGTCCCAGCCGTACTGCTCGGCGCCGGCGACGATCTCGTCGAAGCCCTGCGAGTAGGCGATGATCTTCGACGCGTAGAGGGCGCGGCGCACGTCTTCGATGAACGCGTCGGCGTCGGCGCCGTCGACCTTCCACTCGGTCGAAGGGCCGGGCAGATCGACGGATGCTTCGCGCTGGGCGCGCTTCGAGGAGAGGCTGCGCGCGAAGACCGCCTCGGCGATGCCCGAGGTCGGCACGCCGAGGTCGAGGGCGTTCTGCACGGTCCACGCGCCGGTGCCCTTCGCGCCGGCCTCGTCGAGGATGACGTCGACGAGCGGCTCGCCCGTCGCAGCATCCGTCTGGCGAAGCACCTCGGCCGTGATCTCGATGAGGTAACTCTCGAGTTCGCCGGTGTTCCACTCGGCGAAGATGTCGGCGATCTCGGCGGGGGACTTGCCGGTGCCCTGGTGGATGAGGTCGTACGCCTCGGCGATGAGCTGCATGTCGGCGTACTCGATGCCGTTGTGCACCATCTTGACGAAGTGGCCGGCGCCGTCGGTGCCGACGTGCGTGACGCACGGCTCGCCGTCGGGCGCGATGGCGGCGATCGATCGGAGGATCGGGCCGAGGGTCTTGTACGACTCGACGCTGCCGCCGGGCATGATCGACGGGCCGTTGAGCGCGCCCTCTTCGCCGCCCGAGATGCCGGTGCCGACGAAGTGGATGCCCGTCGGGCTGATCTCGGCCTCGCGGCGGATCGTGTCGTGGAAGTTCGCGTTGCCGCCGTCGACGATGATGTCGCCCGGCTCGAAGCGGGAGACGAGTTCGGAGATCACGGCGTCGGTGCCCTTGCCGGCCTGCACCATGATGATCGCGGTGCGGGGCTTGACGAGCGAGGCGACGAAGTCGTCGTAGCTCTCGGACGCGACGAGCCCGGCCTCAGGGTGCTCGCTCGTCAGCGTGTGCGTGCGCTCGGGGGAACGATTGAACACGGCGACCGTGTTGCCCTCGCGGCTCGCGAGGTTGCGGGCGAGGTTCGACCCCATGACCGCGAGGCCGACGACGCCGATGTTTGCTGAAGGGGTGACAGGCACGAATGATCTCCTCGACACGGGATGGGTTCCGTAATCCAGCGTAGTCTGAGCGGCCCTCACCGTTGCGCGCTGTTTCGGTGAGGGCCGTGGGTGGGATCAGTCGCGCCGAGCGTATGCCGCGAGCGGCAGCGTGTAGCTCAGTTCGATCGCGGTCTCGATCGCCTCGTCGTGCGGCAGGCGATGCTCTGCGACGAGCTTCGAGAGGTATCCGGCGTCGATTCGACGCGCGAGGTCGTGGCGGGCGGGGATCGATGCGAACGCCCGGGTGTCATCGACGAACCCGCTGGTGTTGGAGAAGCCCGCCGTCTCGGTCACGAGTTCCCGGAAGCGCGTCATGCCGGCCGGGGAATCGAGGAACCACCACGGTGCGCCGAGTTTGACCGCCGGGTAGGCCCCTGCGATCGGGGCGAGTTCTCGTGAGTAGACGGTCTCGTCGATCGTGAACAGGATCAGGCGGAACCGGGGGTCGTGCCCGAACGCGTTCAGCAGAGGCCGAAGGGAACGCGTGAACTCGACCGCTTCGGGGATGTCGAAACCCTGGTCGACGCCGTATGTGCCGAGGATCGTGTCGGAGTGATCGCGGGACACCCCCGGATGCAGCTGCATGACCAGCCCGTCGTCGAGCGACATCCGAGCGCTCTCGAAGAGCATGTTCGCAGCGAACGCCTCGGACTGGGCCCGGTCGAGTCCGCCGCGGAGCGCCGCTGCGAACAGTCGGCGGGCCTCGTGCGGTTCGAGCGGAGTCGTGTCGGCGGTGCGGTGGCCGTGGTCGCTCGCCCGGGCGCCCGCCGCCACGAACGCCCGGCGCCGGATTCGCAGCGCCTCGAGGAAGCCCGGGTAGTCGACGATCTCGAGGTCGGCGCTCGCCTCGAGCGACTCGAGGTCGCTGCGCCACCCTGCGCGGTCGGGGAGGAACAGGCAGTCGGGACGGAAGGTCGGTACGACGCGCTCCCCCCAGCCCTCCGCCGCGAGCGCGGCATGGTCGGCGAGATCCGAGTCGGGCGAGTCGGTCGTGCTCAGTATCTCGATGCCGAACCGATCGAAGAGCTCGCGGATGCGGAACTCGGGGCGGGCGAGCTTCTCGGCGAGCTCGTCGTAGAGGGCGTCGGCGCTCTCAGTGCTTGGTGGCTGCGCGACGCCGAACACCTCGACGAGGACGTGCTCGAGCCAATAGCGAGTCGGCGTGCCGCGGAAGTGCTTCCAGTTCTCGGCGAACCGACGCCAGATGCGGCGGTGGTCGGTCTCCATCGCCGACCCGTCGAGCGGGCGGATGCCGAGGTCACGGTGGGGGAGTCCCTGCGACACGAGCATGCGCACCAGGTAATGGTCGGGAATGATGAGCAGCTCGGCGGGATCACCGAAGCGCTCATTGCGACTGAGTGCCGCGGCGTCGACGTGACCATGCATGGACACGATCGGGAGCGAGGCGATCTCTCGATAGATCTCGCGCGCGATCGATCGCTGGCCCGGATCGACGGGCAGCGCGCGGTCGGGGTGAAGTGTCCATGGTGCAGGCAATGTCCGCCCCCTGTCGAAGTATCGGCTCTTGTATCGGCTCGATCATGCAGTGAAACAAGCGCAGTGTTGTTTCAAGCGTCGAACGTCCCGGCCTGCCGCTGCGTACGGCATCTGATCCCACACTATAGGCGTATTTCTGCGGCTCGTCGTGATGCCGGGTGCGGCCATCGACTCGATGTCGGGCATTCTGCGCGAACTGCTTGACAGAACTCTGAAAAGGTTTGCAGAATATATCGACTGCCGGCGGCGTGCGCCGGTCGAAGCACAGGGCGGTGTGACATGGCTGTGACGATCAGAGACGTGGCGAAGGCCGCCGGCGTGTCGATCTCGACCGTCTCACGTGCCCTGGCCTCGCCCGAGCTGGTGGCCGAACCCACCCGCACGCAGGTGCAGCAGACGGCCCGCGATCTCGGATACCGTCCGAATCGCGCGGCGAGCGGGCTCATCACCGGGCGCACCGGATGCCTCGGTCTCGTCGTACCCGACCTCGAGAACCCGTTCTTCGGCTCGATCAGCAAGGGCGTGCAGGATCGCGCCCGAGCCGCCGGCTACGCCGTCTTCATCGCCGACAGCGATGAAGACCCCGTGCTCGAGGCGGAGGTGGTGCGCAGCCTCGCGAAACAGGTCGACGGCGTCATCCTCGCTTCGGCGCGAGGCAGCGAAGAGACGGTGCTCTCACTCGCCGCCGAGACGCCGCTCGTGCTCCTGAATCGGTCGGTGCCCGGCGTGCCCTCGATCAATTTCGACAACGCGAGCGGTATTCGCGCCATCATGGCGCACCTGGTGGCGCTCGGGCACCGGTCGATCGCCTATGCGGCCGGCCCGCCGAGTTCCTGGTCGAACGCGCAACGCGCCGCGGCGTTCACCGCGTTCGGCGAGGCGGATGCCGGGCTGACGCTCGTCGAGCTCGGCACCTTCCCGCCGTCGTTCGCCGGTGGCGTTCAGGCGGCCGACCTTGCGATCGCCTCCGGTGCGACCGCCGTGGTCGCATACAACGACCTCATGGCGCTCGGCCTCCTCGATCGGCTGCGCCAGCGCGGTGCCCGCGTTCCCGATGACTTCAGCGTCACCGGGTTCGACAACATCCCGGTGTCCACCATGATCTGGCCGAACCTCACGACCGTCGAGAACCCGCGGGTGCAGATGGGTCGCTCGTGTGTCGACACGCTGCTCGACACGGTGCTCGGCCGTTCGACAGAGGCGAAGCAACTCCCCGACGTACCCGTGCAGCTCATCGTGCGGCAGTCGACCGGCGTCGCGCCCGTCGCGACCGCGGAGCCCACCCCGCATTCGGGCGCACTCAGCGTCTGAGCTTCTTCCAGACAGCGGTGTCTGGAACCCAGAGAAGAGGAAGGACCACCAATGCGCATCCGACGTACCACCCAGATCGCGGCTGCACTCGCCGCTGTCACGGCCCTCGCGCTGACCGGCTGCACCGCCCCGAACACAGGCGGCGGCGACGCGAGCGCGGCGAGCGACCCGAACGAGGTGCCCGACAAGCCCTCGGCGCCGGTCACCCTGAACATCCTCGACGTCGCGGGCAACCAGAAGCTCACCGGCCCGATGGTCGACGAGTTCATCAAGGAGCACCCCGACGTCGTCTCCGCCGTCACCTGGGAGAGCGCCGGCGCACCCGACGTCGTCGGCACCATCAAGCCGCAGGTCGACAGCGGCAACCTCTCGGTCGATCTCGTGATGAGCGGCACCGACGGTCTGTCGGCGGGCATCGCCCAAGATCTCTGGATCCCGCTGGTCACCGATTACGGCGATCGCGTGTCGAACCAGGAGAACTACCTCGAACCGGCTGCGGCCATGCAGGAACTCTCAGAGGACTACGGGGTCGTCACGACGTACTACCCATCCGGGCCGCTGCTGCAGTACGACCCGGCCGTCGTCACCGACGTGCCGTCGACACCCGAGGAACTGCTCGAGTGGGCGCAGGCGAACCCGGGCGAGTTCGGGTATGCACGGCCCGCGAACTCGGGCCCCGGCCGCACGTTCCTGCAGGGACTGCCCTACATCCTCGGCGACGACGATCCCAGCGATCCCGAGAACGGCTGGGACAAGACCTGGGCCTACCTCAAGGAACTCGGCGCCACGATCGACAACTACCCGACGGGCACCGGCCAGGTCATCACCAACATGGCCGATGGAAGCTGGGCGCTGATCCCCACCACCACGGGCTGGGACATCGAGCCTCGCGCGACGGCCAAGGAGCCTGCGACGATCGAAGCCGCGCCGTTCGACGACTTCACCTGGGTGACCGACGCGCACTACGCGCTGGTCCCGAAGGGGCAGTCAGCCGACAAGTTGTCGGCGATCCTGCTGCTGCTCGACTACATCCTGACTCCCGAGGTCAACGCGATGGCGTATGACAGCGGGTACTTCTACCCCGGCCCGGCGGTCGAGGGCGCGACGCTCGACAAGGCGCCGCAGGCCAGCCAGGACCTGATCGCCGAGTTCGGTCGTGACTGGTACGACGACCTCATCGAAGAGATGCCGAAGGCGACCCCGTTGCCTGCCGAGCAACTGGTGAAGGCGTTCGACATCTGGGACCGCGAGATCGGTGCCGGGAAGTACGAGGCGCAGTAGATCATGCCACTCACGGCCAATGCATTCGAGTCCCTTGAGCTGAACGATGTCGGGCGGAGCTTCGGCGGTCGAGAGGCATTGGTCGACCTCAACCTGACGATCCGAGCGGGGGAGTTCATCGCCCTGCTCGGACCGTCGGGCTGCGGCAAGTCGACGGCGCTGAACTGCCTCGCCGGGCTGCTTCCGCTCACCCATGGCGAGATCCGCATCGACGGTAAGCGCATCGACGTGCTGCCGAGCGAGAAACGCGACTTCGGCATGGTGTTCCAGAACTACGCACTGTTCCCTCATCTCTCCGTCGCGAAGAACATCGCGTTCGGCCTGCAGATGCGCAAGCTGCCGCGCGCGGAGGTCATCCGCCGGGTGGCGGAGGGCCTCGCGCTCGTCAAGCTCGAGGAGCACGCGAAGAAGCTGCCCGGCCAGCTCTCGGGCGGACAGCAGCAGCGCGTCGCGATCGCCCGAGCCATCGTGCTCGAGCCGCGACTCGTGCTCATGGACGAACCGCTCTCGAACCTCGACGCGAAGCTCCGCCTCGAGATGCGCACCGAGATCCGGCGGCTGCACCAGTCGCTCGGCCTCACCACCGTCTACGTCACGCACGATCAGGAGGAGGCGCTCTCGCTCGCGGATCGCCTCGTGGTGCTGCGGGAGGGTCGCGTGCAGCAGATCGGCACTCCCGAGGAACTGCACGACCATCCCGCGAACTGGCACGTCGCCGACTTCATGGGCTATCGCAACCTTCTCGACCTCACCGTCGAGACCGTGGACGGACGCCACGCCCGCGTCTCGGGCGACGGGCTCTCGCTCGTCGGCAGCCTCGTGCAGCATGCCGCGGTCGGTGAGCGCATCCGGCTCGCCATCCGGCCCTCCGACCTGACCGTGCACACCGCGGCCACGCCGCCGACGAATGCCATCGAGGCAACAGTCAACGTCGTGGAGTACCAGGGCAGGGAGTTCGCGGTCGGTGTCACCACACGCGAGGGCGTGAACCTGCACGTGCACGCTGATTTCGCACCTGCTCCCGGTGCCACGGTGACACTCTCGGTCGACCCCGACCGCGCGCTCGTGTATCGCAGCGAACTCGACACCGCACTCGAGCCCGCCCCCGTCGAGCGGGCTCCGCTCGCGGAGGTGCGGGGGTGACCTCGTCGACGGATGCGGCTTCGCGGGCGAAGAGCTCGGCGAGCCGCAGGCACCGGCTCGCCGAGCGCGGCATCGACCCGAAACTCTGGCTGCTGGCTCCGGCGGTGGTCTTCGCGCTCGCCCTGTTCGTCTATCCCTTCGCGTACGGCATCGGGCTGACCCTTCAGCCGCTCGCGACCACTCAGCAGAGCTGGGGCGGCGGGCCGTTCGCCAACTACATCGCGTTCTTCCAGGACTCGTTCATCTTCGACTCCGTATGGCTCACGATGCGGCTGGCGTTGCCGGCGGCGCTGTTCAACGTGATCGTCTCGATTCCGATCGCCTACAAGCTGCGCGGCAAGTTCAGGGGAAAGCGCACGATGCAGACGCTCCTCGTGCTGCCGATCGCACTGGGAACGGTGCTCACGGCGCAGGGGCTGCTGATCTTCGCGGGGCGGCAGGGCTGGCTGAACCGATTCCTGCTCGACATCGGGGTCATCTCGGAGCCGTTGCAACTCGTGAACAACTACCTCGGCGTCTTCTTCTCACTTGTGATCTCGGGATTTCCGTTCGCGTACCTGTTGATCTCCTCGTACCTCTCGGGCATCGACCCGTCGCTCGAAGCTGCCGCGAAGACGCTCGGTGCGAACTGGCAGCAACGCTTCCGGCGCATCACGCTTCCGCTGCTCGCACCGGGCCTCGCGACGACCTTCATCCTCACCTTCGTGCTCGCATTCAGCGTGTTCCCCTCGGCGAGACTCGTGGGTGACGCGGCAGGCGAAACGCGCGTGCTCGCGCTGATGGCCTACCGCTCGTTCGCCGAGCAGCTCGACTACAGCATGGCTTCCACCATCGCCATCATGATGGGCGTCGTCGAACTGATCGTCATCGCGATCGTGTTCCTCGGCCGTTCCTTCCTCTACAAGGGTTCGACAGGAGGGAAGGGCTGATGTCCGTCTCCACACTCACCACGCCTCCCGCGAATGCGGGGCCCCCGACCGAATCGGTCGACATCTCCGGAACCCAGCGCGGCAAGATGCCTCCCGGCGAGCGCTCGCTCGCCGCCTCCCCAGGCACATGGTTCGTCTGGGCCGGCATCGCGGTGTTCTTCGTGTTCCTCTTCGGCATCGTGCTGAGTGTGCTCGTGGACTCACTCGGCAAGCCCTGGTTCAACACGTGGCTGCCCGAGACCTTCACGCTCAACTGGTACGCGGAGGCCTGGACTCGCTTCGACCTCGGCCAGATCATCGGTGTGACGCTCCTCGTCGCGTTCGCGGTGATCGTGGTGTCGATCCTCGTCGGCGTGCCGGCCTCGTACGTGCTGGCGCGCAGCAACTTCCCGGGCAAGCGGCTCGTGCTGCTGCTGTTCCTGCTCCCGATCCTGATTCCGCCGATCACCTTCGGCATCCCGCTCGCGACCGTCATGTACAACTTCGGCCTCGGCCGGACGATCCTCGCCGTGATCCTCGTGAACCTCGTGCCGTCGATCCCGTTCGTGATCATCACGATGACGCCGTTCATCGAGCAGATCAACCCGTCGATCGAGAATGCCGCTCGCATGTGCGGGGCGAACATGATGCAGGTCTTCACCAAAATCCTCGCGCCGCTCCTGATCCCCGGGATCCTTGCGGCGGGCATACTCGTGCTCGTCCGAACCGTCGGGATGTTCGAGCTCACGTTCCTCGTGTCGGGTCCGACGTCCGACACGCTCGTGGTCGCGATCTACCGGGCCATGACGAGCGCCGGCGGCGGAGAGGCACGACAGCTGATCTCCTCGATGGGCGTGGTCTACACCGGCCTGATGCTCCTCATCCTGATCATCGCTCTGCGCTTCATCAACCCGACCCAACTCGTGGCACAGGTCAAGGAGTCCCGCGATGAGTGATGCTGCGCCGCCGCGTCTGACTCGCGAGGCGCTCGCGGCGCTGCCGCCCTCGAAGGTCCCCGCAGAGGTGACCCGCCCTCGAGTGGATCCCGCCGAGCTGACGGTCGGCATCGTGCACTTCGGCATCGGGTCGTTCCACCGCAGTCATCAGGCTCTGCTGACCGAGGATGCCGCGGCCGCGACCGGCGAGACCTGCTGGGGGATCCTCGGCGTCACCGGTCGCAGTGACCGGGTGGTGGGACAACTGCGACCGCAGGATTGCCTCTACGGCGTGCTCGTCTCGGGGGAGCACGAGGTGTCGCTGCGGCTCGTCGGCTCGGTGGTCGACTGCGCCTGGCCGGGCATCGAATCGGAACGGATCGTCGCGACGCTCGCTGCCGCGTCGACGCAGCTCGCGACCCTCACTCTCACCGAGCGGGGCTACCACCGGGCGGAGACGGGCGGCATCGATCGGCGTCATCTCGGCATCGCGAACGACGTCGACCTGATCGCCGGCGAACTCGCAGCCATGCCGGGGGCATCGGCGTCACGCACCCCGCTCGGGCTCCTCGTGCGAGGGCTCGCCCGCCGCTTCCGTACAGGCGGCGGCCCGTTCACCGTGCTCTCGTGCGACAACCTTGCGCACAACGGCGCCGTCTCACGTGAGCTCGTGCTCTCGATCGCCGAGGCGGTCGGCGCCGGTGGTCGCGATTTCCGCGCCTGGCTGGAGGCATCCGTCGCATTCCCGTCGTCGATGGTCGACCGACTGACCCCGGCGACGACCGAGGCCGACCGCCTGGCGGCGTCCTCGCTCCTGGGGCTCCGCGACGAGGCGCTCGTCGTTGCCGAGCCGTACGCGCAGTGGGTGATCGAAGACGACTTCGCCGCCGGCCGCCCGCGTTGGGAGCTCGCTGGGGCGACGTTCACCGATGACGTGACGCCGTACGAGCAGGTGAAGCTCCGAGTGCTCAACGCGACGCATTCGCTGCTCGCCTGGCTCGGCTCGCTCAGCGGGTACGCCACGATCGCAGAGGCGATCGCCGATCCGCGCCTTCACGCCATTGCTCGCCGGGTACTCGACGACGACATCCTGCCCACGCTCTCGGCGCCGGCGGGCATCGACCTCGCCGAGTATCGCGACAGCGTGCTCACGCGGTTCGCCAATCCGGCGCTCGCGCACGCCACCTCCCAGGTCGCGATGGACGGATCGCACAAACTGCCCATCCGGGTGCTCGGCACCACCGCCGACCGGCTGGCCGCCGGTGCGGTGCCGACCGGGCTCGCGCTCGTCGTGGCTGCGTGGATCGCCTACGTCGCGAGGTCGCTGGAGCCGGATGCCCCCGCGCTCGACGATCCGCTGGCCGGCCGATTGCACGCAGCAGTCGGCACACCTGCGGCGCTCGCCGACGAGCCGGGTGCGATCGTCGACCGCTTCTTCGCGATCGGCGAGGTGTTCCCCGAGCCCGTGCGCAATTCGACGGAGTTCCGCGACGCCGTCGTCGAACAGCTCGCCGTCGTGCACGACCTGGTGGCGTCCGTTCGGCGTCTGGGCGAGGCCGCGTCGTCGGTCAGAGGCTGAGCCTCGGGCCGGGGTGCCGGTCAGGCCGTCTCATTCGGCCACCGTCTCATCCGGCCACCGTCTCATTCGAGCCCGGCGTCTCATTCGGCCCCAGCACGCGGGGTCCCGAGGTTCCGGAGACGGCGTCCGCCTCCCCTCCCTCCCAGATGGAACTCATCTCGAGGAAGGTGCGTTGCATGATCCGCAGCATCGAGGCCTGTGCGTCTTCGGGGTTGCCACGCTGGATGGCGCTGGCGACGTCGACATGGAACTGCAGCGCTTCGACATGCGGATTCGTCGGCATGAGCCCGTAGTGGGTGCGTCCTGCGAGCACCTCCTCGACGAGGGTGTGCAGCTTGCCGAACATCTCGTTGCCCGAGTTGGTGAGCACCAGGCGGTGGAACTCGATGTCGAGTTCGAGGAACCGCTCGCTGTCGCCCTCTTGGCCCGCCGCCCACAGCTTGCCGGCGAGGCCCATGAGCTCGCTCGCTCCCGTGAGGGGGGCTCGGATGGCGGCGAGCCGCGCAGCCTCGGGCTCGACCGCCGTGCGCAGCTCCGTCAGCGATCGCAGCTGGGCGATGCGGCCTGGGGATGCGAGGCGCCAGCGGATCAACTGGGGATCGTAGAGGTTCCATTCGGACTGGGGCAGCACCTTGACTCCGACGCGACGCCGCGAGGAGATCATGCCCATCGCGGCGAGCACACGGAGCGCTTCACGCACGACCGAGCGGGACACGTCGTAGCGCTGCTCGAGTTCGTCGATGCGGACGACGACGTCTGCGGGAAGTTCTCCCGAACACAGGGCGAGGCCGAGCCTGTCGAGGACCTGCGCGTGGAGGCCCATCACGGGGGAGGCGGGGCCGTGGTCGTTCTCGACGGCCGTCCCTTTTGCGTCGATAGTCACGTATAAATCATACCGGACCAGCTTGTGAGTTGAATAAGTATGACGTTATTTGTTATGTTGCCTGCATTGAGATGACGTAGCGATCGTGAAGTGCGGAATCTCGTGCACCGAGGAGTGCATCATCACCAAGACACAGAGGAAGTCGTAATGAAGCGATCTGTCATCCGAATCACCGGGCTTGCGACCGCCGCCCTGCTCCTGGGAGGCGGGCTCTCGGCCTGCAGCTCGGGCGGCGATGGCGGGGAGGGCTCCGACACGGTGCGCGTCACGCTCGTCAACCACGTGTGGACCGACATCATCAAGGAGAAGATCCCCGAGTTCGAGAAGGAAACGGGCATCACGGTCGAGGTCGCCCAGTTCGGAGAAGACCAGCTCTCCGACCAGTACAACGTCAAGCTCAACGCGGGCACCGACGAGATCGACGTCATGATGTACCGCCCCCTCCAGGAGGGCAAGCTCTTCGCCAAGAACGGCTACATGGCCGACCTGAGCGACCGCGTCACCGCGAGCAGCGACTGGGACTGGTCCGACTATCAGGAGGGCCCCGTCAGCTCGACGAGTTATGACGGCCAGGTCGTCGGCGTGCCGATCATCACCGAGCAGGAGGTGCTCTACTACCGCAAGGATCTGCTCGAGGCAGCCGGCCTCGAAGTTCCCAAGACGATGGACGACCTCCTCGCCGCGGCGGAGCAGATCAAGAACGAGAACCCCGGCATCGCGGGCTTCGTGGCCCGCACCGGCAAGTCCGCGGCGGTCACCCAGTTCTCGAGCTTCCTGTACAGCTATGGCGGTGACTTCATCGACGAAGACGGCAACGCGAGCGTGAACACGCCCGAAGCGAAGGCCGCGTACGAGACCTACGGCAAGCTGATCCACGACTTCGGCCCCGAAAACGTCAGCACCGACATGAGCTGGTCCGAGGCGATGGCCATCTTCACGCAAGGCGGTGCGGCGTTCTATACCGAGGCTGACAGCCTCTACAAGAACGCGACCGACCCCGAGAACTCGAAGGTGTCCGATACCGTCGGTTTCGCCCCCATCCCGGCCGGTCCCGACGGCTCCAAGGCATACAACGTGCCCTCGTGGGCGCTCGGCGTCAACGAGACTTCCTCCAACCAGGACAACGCCTGGAAGTTCATCGAATGGGCGACCAGCCAGGAGATGACGCTCGAGATCCAGCAGGCCGGCGTCCCCGGCGCCCGCGCCTCCGTGTGGGACGACCCTGCGGGAATCTCGACCTACCCGACCGACCTCGCCGAGGCGATCGCCATCAGCACCAAGAACGGCGTCGGCCATGACCGACCGCTCGTCATCAAGGTCCCCGAGGCGCGTGAGATCGTCGGCGATCCGATCGTCGTCGCCATCACCGGTGGAGACTCGGATGCCGCCGCGGATGCCGCGAACGAGGCGCTCCAGGCGCTCCTGGACGAAGAGAACCAGTAGCAGCACCCAGCATCCAACCCTGGATTCTCACTCACAAGGAGGTGAACGATGATTGCGACGACCAGCACCCGTACAGCGGCAGAGACCGGCATCCGCCCATCGCCACAGAAGGCGTTCTCTGACTGGGCGAATCGCCGCCGCAAGTGGCTGTTCGCCTCCCCGGCGATGATCATCGTCGGCCTGCTGGTCGCCATCCCGCTCGTCTGGACGATCTATCTGAGCTTCACCAACTCCGAAGGATCGGTGCGTGCCGAGCACGAGTTCATCGGCTTCGAGAACTACGCCGAGGTCTTCACCGACTTCGACCGTTTCTGGCCGGCGGTCTGGCGCACCTTCCTGTTCACGGGCGGTGTGCTCATCGTCGAACTCGTGCTCGGCATGGCCATCGCCCTGCTCCTCTGGCGCCCGTTCCGCGGCGAGCGCTGGGTGCGTGTCGCCATCCTGCTGCCTCTCGTCGCGACCCCCGTCGCAGTCGGCATGATGTGGAAGCTCATCTTCGACCCCAACATCGGCTTCGCCAACCAGCTGCTCGGCTTCTTCGGCATCCCACCGCAGCCGTGGCTGTCGGGTGAGCTGACGGCCCTGCCGACCCTCATGTTCGTCGACATCTGGCAGTGGACGCCGATGGTCGTGCTCATCCTGCTCGCAGGCCTCACCTCCCTCTCCGACGAGCCCGACGAGGCGGCCCGTATCGATGGCGCCAGCGCGTGGCAGCGCTTCTGGTACGTCACGCTGCCGCTGCTCAGGACGACGGTCATCGTCGCCATCCTGCTGCGCAGCATCGATGCGCTCAAGACCTTCGACATCCTGTACGCGACGAAGGGCAAGGGCGGCGGCTCGTTCCACGAGGTCGAGACGCTCAACGTCTACGCCTACGGGCTCAGCTTCGACTACAACGACTACGGCGTCGCATCCGCCGTGCTCATGATCTTCTTCCTGCTGATCATCGCGATCATGTGGGCCATCACGTTCAGAAGAAAGGAGAAGGCGTCGCAATGACCACGACCGTCGAATCGACCACGACACAGGCTGCCCCAGCGAGTTCACCGCCTCCGCCGTCGGCCCGTCGGCGCACGCCACTGCGCTCCCGCGCCTACAAGTGGTTCCGCGCCGTCTCGCTCATCGTCATCGTCGTCGTCTTCATCCTGCCCCTCGCCTGGATGCTGCTGTCGTCGTTCAAGACGAACGTCGACATCTACGACGTCGGCAAGACGCTCGCGTTCACGCCCACGCTCGACAACTTCGCGAACGTGCTGGGGCGCGACAACTACTTCCAGTTCATCTTCAACAGCGCCTGGATCGCATTCGCCTCGACGGCGCTCTCCCTGCTGGTCGGGGTTCCGGCCGCCTACGCGATGAGCCGGTTCAGCATGCAGAAGTCGGCGGGCATCGTGCTGCTGGCACGCATCATTCCCGGTGTCAGTCTGCTCGTACCGTGGTACTTCATCTTCGCGAACCTGCGCATGGTGGGCGACTACAGCGTGTTGATCCTCTCGCACATGTTCGTCGCGCTGCCGCTCATCGTGTACATCATGATGTCGTTCTTCGACTCGCTTCCGGAGGACCTCGAAGAGTCGGCGCAGGTCGACGGGCTCACACCGATCGGCGCGTTCCTCAGGATCACGCTGCCGCTGTCGACCCCCGGTATCGCGACGGCGGGAATCCTGTCGATCATCTTCTCGTGGAACAACTTCATGTTCGCGCTCGTGCTCTCCGGCGCCAACACGAAAACCCTGCCCGTGGCGATCTTCAACTTCGTGTCGTACGCGAGCATCGACTGGGGAGGACTCATGGCTGCCGCCGTCGTCGTGACCGTGCCGATCATGGTCATCGCCCTGTTCACCCAGAAGTACATCGTGTCGGGGCTCACCGCCGGCGCGACGAAGGGCTGATCCCGCCGTGCTCATCGATCGCGTCGAGACCTTCATGGTCGCGCCCCGCTGGCTGTTCGTCCGCATCGAGACGGACTCGGGCGTCGCAGGCTGGGGCGAGGCATCCCTCGAAGGCCACTCGGCAACGGTCCGCACCGCCGTCGAGCAATTCGCCGAGTACCTGATCGGGCGCGACCCGCTCACGATCGAGGACCACTGGCAGGTACTCAGCAAGTCCGGCTTCTACCGGGGCGGGCCGGTGCTCTCGAGCGCCGTCTCGGGTATCGACCAGGCGCTGTGGGACATCGCCGGACGTCACCTCGGCGTGCCCGTGCATCAACTGCTCGGCGGAGCGGTGCGCGACCGCATCCGGGCTTACGGCTGGGTGGGCGGCGACGACCCGGCGGAGATCGCGGATGCCATCGGGGCTCAGCTCGATGTCGGGCTGACCGCGGTGAAGATGAACGCGAGCGGCCGGATGAGCCGCAACGGCTCGGCGGCTGAACTGGATGCCGTCGTCGAGCGGGTCGCCGCTGCCCGTGAGGTGCTCGGCCCGGCCCGCGACATCGCCGTGGACCTCCACGGGAGGTTCACGCTCGCGACCGCGCGCCGCATCGCGCCGCTGCTCGAGCCGTTCCACCCGTTCTTCCTCGAGGAGCCGATCGTGCCCGAGAACTCGCATGCGATCGGTGCACTCGTCTCGTCGACGACGATCCCCGTGGCGACGGGCGAGCGGCTGTACAGCAGGCAGGAGTTCCTTCCCGTGCTCGCGGCCGGAATCGCCGTCGCGCAGCCCGACCTGTCGCACGCCGGCGGCATCAGCGAGGTGCGTCGCATCGCCTCCCTCGCCGAGACCTACGACGTGCAGTTGGCGCCGCACTGCCCGCTCGGGCCGCTCGCGCTCGCTGCCTGCCTGCAGGTGGGCTTCGCGACGCCGAACTACCTCATCCAGGAGCAGAGCATCGGCATCCACTACAACCGGGGCGCCGAGGTGCTCGACTACGTGCTCGACACGGGGCCGCTCAAATTCGTCGACGGCGCCATCGAGCGACTGACCGGGCCGGGCCTCGGCATCGAGATCGACGAGGCCGCCGTGCGAGCGGCCGACAGGGCCGGGCACGAATGGCGTTCGCCGATCTGGCGGCACGACGACGGTTCCCTGGCGGAATGGTGACGAGATGACCCGGAGATCTCGCCGGCCAGAGCCACTCTCAGCAGAATAGGATCCATCATGAAGATCGAACGCGCGGAAGTCATCGTCACCAGCCCCGATCGCAACTTCGTCACTCTCAAGCTGACGACCGACGAGGGCATCACCGGGCTCGGCGACGGAACCCTCAACGGCCGGGAGCTCGCGGTGGTGAGCTATCTCAAGGACCACGTGGTGCCTCTGCTCATCGGCCGCGATGCGTCGAAGATCGAGGACACCTGGCAGTTCCTCTACCGAAGCGCGTACTGGCGTCGTGGTCCGGTCACGATGGCGGCGATCGCGGCCGTCGATGTCGCGCTCTGGGACATCAAGGCGAAGGCCGCCGGGATGCCGCTCTACCAGTTGCTCGGCGGGGCATCGCGAACCGGTCTGCTCGCCTATGGTCACGCCTCTGGCAAGTCGAACGAGGAATTGTTCGACAGCGTGCGTTCGTACCAGGAACAGGGGTACCGGGCGATCCGGATCCAGACCGGGGTGCCCGGTCTCGAGTCGATCTACGGCATCGCCTCCAATGCCACCCTCGAGGGGAACACGGGCGTTCGCTACGACTACGAGCCCGCCCAGCGCGGCGCGTACCCGAAGGAGGAGGATTGGGACACCCGCTCGTACCTGCGCCACGTGCCGACGGTGTTCGAGGCCGTTCGGGCGGAGTTCGGGCCGGAGTTGCCGCTCCTGCACGACGGCCATCACCGGATGACGCCGATCCAGGCCGCCCAGCTCGGCAAATCCCTCGAGCCCTACGACCTGTTCTGGCTCGAGGACTGCACGCCCGCTGAGAACCCCGAGGCGCTGCGGCTCGTGCGCCAGCACACGACCACCCCGCTCGCCATCGGCGAGATCTTCAACACGGTGTGGGACTACCAGCAGATCATCCGTGAGCAGCTCATCGACTACGTGCGCAGCGCGGTCACCCACACGGGCGGCATCTCGCACCTGAAGAAGGTGCTCGACTACGCGGCGCAGTACCAGATCAAGTCGGGCATGCACGGGCCGACCGACATCTCACCCGTCGGTATGGCCGCAGCCATGCACCTCGGCCTTGCAATCCACAATTTCGGCATCCAGGAGTACATGAAGCACGGTTCGAAGACCGACGCGGTCTTCGAGCAGTCCTATACCTGGAAGGACGGACTGCTGCACCCCGGTGACAACCCGGGCATCGGCGTCGACCTCAACGTGGATGAAGCGGGGAAGTACCCGTACGAGCAGGCCTACCTCCCGTACAACCGACTTGCGGACGGCACAGTCCACGACTGGTGAACACCGCGTTCTGAACACCGAGTCGCGCGCGGTCGTCGGGCCGGGGCCGGGGTCGATGTCGGCGCTCCCGCAGACGAGGTCGTGGCGGCCGCGGTGACGAGGCCGCGCGGCATCCGGTAGACTTGTCCATTGGACTTCGGCGAGGGATGCCTCACTGGTCGCGAGAGCGGGCGGCGGCATCCGTGATCGACGCGGTAGGAGCAGGCTCCACGGCTTTTCCTCACGCATTTGCGCACATTCGTTGCGCGCGTTCGAGTCGAGACAACAGACACACGATCTGGGCCGCCAGCGCCTCCAAAGCCGGGCCCAGCAAGGAGAAACAAATGGCTGAAGACAACAAGGTCGTCGCAGACGCGCGCGAATCGTTCGGCAAGGGTGCGGCCCGCAAGCTCCGCGCCGCCGGCAAGATCCCCGCGGTGGTCTACGGTCACGGCACCGACCCCGTGCACGTCGCGCTCCCGGCGCACCAGATCGGGCTGATCCTCCGCAAGGCGAACGCCGTGCTCGACCTGCAGATCGACGGCAAGAGCCAGCTCGCCCTCGTGAAGGACGTGCAGAAGGACCCGGTGCATCAGGTCATCGAGCACCTCGACCTCATCGTCATCAAGAAGGGCGAGAAGGTCCAGGTCGAGGTGCCCGTGCACCTCGAGGGCGAGCCTGCCCCGGGCATGATCGCCGACCTCGACCAGCACACCCTCTCGCTCGAGGCCGAGGCGACGCACATCCCCGAGCGCGTCGTCGTCAACGTCGAAGGCCTCGAAGAGGGCGCGCAGATCCTCGCGGGCGCCGTCGAACTGCCCAAGGGCTCGACGCTCCTGTCCGACCCCGAGGCGCTCGTCATCAACGTGCACACGCCGCAGAAGGTCGACCTGGGCGAAGAGGCCGCTGAAGAGGCCGCCGAGGGCGAAGCAGCTGAAGGCGCCGAAGAGGCCGAGGCCGAGGCGGCCGAGTAGCACTCGCACCACTGCACTCGCACCACTACCGCGTCGGGGCCTCGCCTCCCGCATCCGGGTACGCTCGGAATGCGGGGCGCGGGGCTCCGGCCGTTTCTCGCTCGCTCGGAGGTCAGATGGGATTCCTCGACCTGCTGCGCCCTCGCCGGAAGGACGACACCGTGGCCCAGAACACCTGGCTCGTGGTCGGCCTCGGCAACCCCGGCGCGCAGTACGCCGGCAACCGGCACAATGTGGGCCACATGGTCGCCGACGAGCTCGCCGCACGACTCGGAGCGCAGTTCAAGAGCCACAAGACGCCGTCGCGCGTCGCCGAGGGATTCCTCCGCCCGGGCGGCCCGAAGCTCGTCATCGCCAAGCCCAACGGCTACATGAACACCTCGGGCGGGCCGGTCTCGGCGCTCCTGAAGTTCTATTCGGTCGAGCCGGAGCGACTCATCGTCGTGCATGACGAGCTCGACCTGCCGTTCGACACCGTGCGCTTGAAGCAGGGCGGCGGGCATGGCGGGCACAATGGGCTCCGCGATATTCAGAAGGCCACCGATTCAGGGCCGTTCACGCGCGTGCGTGTCGGCATCGGCCGCCCTCCCGGCCGGCAGGACCCAGCCGATTTCGTACTGAAGGACTTCTCGAGCGCCGAGCGCTCGAACCTTCCGAACCTGGTGTCGGATGCCGCGGACGCGGTCGAGGCGGTGGCGAGCGAGGGGCTCGTGGCGGCGCAACAGCGGTTCCACGCGCCCGGCTAGGTGCAGGACGACAGGATCAGCTCGCCGCGGACTCAGGGGCTCGTGGCGGCGCAACAGCGGTTCCACGCGCCCGGCTAGGTGCAGGACGACAGGATCAGCTCGCCGCGGACTCAGATCAGCCCGCGGAGGAATTCGTCGGGCGGAAGGCCCTCGGCTTGGGCGCGCACGCGGAGCCGATCGAGTTCTTCGGTCGAGAGCTCGAGCGTGATGCTGTGCCACGCCTCGGGCTCGGGGTCGAGGCTGAACAGCGCGCCGTCGTCGAAGGCGGGCGCGACGGCGTCGGGTGTTGGCGCGGGTTCCGGTACGGCGTCGGCTGCAGGCGCGGGTTCGGCGATCGTCGCCGAGCCGTCTGTCGCACAGGCCCCGCTCCACCCCGGGCCGCCGGGAACCGACAAGCCGCGTTGGTACGCCTCTGCGACTGCGCGAGCGCGCACGTCGGCCGCCTCGTTGAGCTCGTGGCCCACGTGGCCCTTCACCCACTCGAAGCGGTAGCGGCGCCCGGCGAGCGCTTCGTCGAGCTCCTGGAGGAGCTCGATGTTCATGACCGGTTTGCCGTCTGCCTTTCGCCAGCCCTTGCGCTTCCAGCCGGGCATCCACTTGGTGACCGAGTTGATCACGTACTGGCTGTCGCACTGCACGAGGAGGTCATCGTCGAGGTGGGCCGTAGCGCGGAAGAGTTCGAGCACCGCCTTCAACTCGCCCTGGTTGTTGGTGGCGTGCTTCCACCCGCCGGCGGCCCAGCAGCTGTCGTCGACGTACCAGGCCCAGCCGGCCGGGCCTGGGTTGCCGAGGGCGGATCCGTCTGCGGCAGCGGTGATCATTACGGGAGCCTCCTGGCGTTCGACGTGCGCGCCCATCGTATCGGCGCGACGCCGTGCGCGCGTGCGGCGGCAGGTCGCGTGCGGATCGTCTCGGGAGCCGCGAAGCCGGACCGTGTGTCGGAGGTGCCGCGTAGACTCGTCGGGTGAACCTCCAAGGCTTTCTCACGGCGCTTTCGCGCGCCGCAACCGTCGACGCCGCGCTCGCCGAAGCCCAGAGGAACGCTGACTTCTCGGCCCCCGACGGCCTCGACGCTCCACTGCTCGCCGGCCTCCTGCAGCGCCGCGCAGAGGCAGGACTCCCGCCGGCGCTGCTCGTCATCACCGCCACGAGCCGTGAGGGCGAATCCCTGAGGGCGTCGCTTGCGCCGTACCTCGCCGATGCAGAGCTGCTCGAGTTCCCCGCATGGGAGACACTCCCGCATGAGCGGCTGAGCCCGTCGGCCGAGACCGTCGGCCGACGGTTGCATGCGCTGCGCCGCATGCACGACTGGGCGGCGGCCGGCTCGAAGCATCCGCTCGTCGTGGTCGCCTCGGTGCGCGCGGCACTGCAGCCGCTCGCTGACAATCTCGCCTCGCTCGAGCCCGTCGAGCTCGTCGCCGGAGGGCGCGGGTACAACCTCGGCGACCTCGCAACGAAGCTCGTCGACCTTGCATATGCCCGCGTCGACATGGTCGCGCGTCGGGGCGAGTTCGCCGTGCGCGGCGGCATCCTCGACGTCTTCCCGCCCACCGCCGATCACCCCATGCGGGTCGAGTTCTTCGGCGACGAGGTCGAAGAGCTGCGCGCGTTCTCAGTCGCCGACCAGCGCTCGCTGCCCGAGGTCATCGAGCGCGTCTCACTGCCGCCGAGCCGTGAACTGCTGCTCACCGGGCCCGTACGCCAGCGGGCCCGCGAGATGGTGCACGAGTTCCCGAGCTTGTCGGGGCTGCTCGAGAAGATCTCGGAAGGCATCCCCGTCGAGGGCATGGAATCGCTCGCGCCGGCACTCCTCGACCGGCTCGTGCCGCTCACGCACTATCTGCCGGAGGGGGCCGCCGTCGCGGTGCTCGCGCCGGAGCGTGTCGCCGGCCGGGCCGTGAGCCTTGGGGAGACCAACCGCGAGTTCCTCGGAGCTGCCTGGAGCGCAGCCACAGCGGGCGCCGAAGCGCCGATCGATCTCGCGGCAGGTGACTTCCTCACGGTGCGCCAGTTGCGCGATTCGGTGCTGTTCAGTGCGCCAGGGCAGCCAGACCCCCGGCGGGTGTGGTGGAACTTCTCGGGCTTCGACATGGGCGATGCGGCCGAGGTCGTCGCGGCGGCCGGCGGCGAGACCGCGGCCCGCGTTGCGGGCGGTTCGGCCACGCTGCGTCTGGCGGCGAACGCGATGCCGAGCTTCCAGGGCAACGTCGCCGGCGCGGTCGACCACGCCGGCGAACGCCTGCGCGACGGGTGGAGTCTCGTCGTGGCATCCGCCGGTCACGGTCTCGTCGAGCGCGCACGCGACGTGCTCGCAGAAGCAGGACTCGCCGCGCGGATCGTCGACGAGGTTCCGCCGAAGCTCGAGCCCGGCGTCGCCTACCTCGTGCAGGCCGATGCCGCGCGCGGCTACGAAGTGCCCGAGCTGAAGCTCGGCCTCATCGCCGAAGCCGAGTTCTACGGTCGCTCGGCCGGCTACGACGCACGGCAGGGCAAGAAGCTCGCCAGTCGTCGCCGCAACGTCGTCGATCCGCTGCAGCTGAAGACCGGAGACTACGTCGTGCACCAGACGCACGGCATCGGCAAGTTCATCGAGATGGTCCAGCGCGAGGTAGCCACCGGCTCACGCCCGACCGGACCGAGCCGCACTGCGGGCATCCAGCAGCAGCCGACCGCGGTGCGCGAGTACCTCGTCATCGAGTACGCGCCATCCAAGCGAGGTCACGCGGGCGACCGGCTCTTCGTGCCGACCGATCAGCTCGATCTGCTCTCCCGATACGTCGGCGGCGAAGCCCCGTCGCTCTCGAAGATGGGCGGCAGCGACTGGTCTCAGGCCAAGGGCCGTGCCCGCAAGGCGGTGCGCGACATCGCCGTCGAGCTCGTGAAGCTCTACTCGGCGCGCATGGCGGCGAAGGGCCACGCGTTCGGGCCCGACACGCCCTGGCAGCATGAACTCGAAGAGGCATTCCCGTTCGTGGAGACACCCGACCAGGTGCAGACGATCGACGAGGTGAAGGCCGACATGGAGCGGCCGATCCCCATGGATCGCCTGCTCGCGGGCGACGTCGGGTTCGGCAAGACAGAGGTCGCCGTTCGCGCCGCGTTCAAGGCGATCCAAGACGGCAAGCAGGTCGCGATGCTCGTGCCCACGACGCTCCTCGTGAAGCAGCACCTCGAGACGTTCAACGAGCGGTACGCCGGATTCCCCGTGCACGTGCGCGCCCTCAGTCGGTTCCAGTCCGACAAAGAGGCGAGGGACACCATCGCGGGGCTCGCCGACGGCACAGTCGACATGGTCATCGGCACGCATCGCATCCTCACCGAGAAGGTGATCTTCAAAGACGTCGGCCTCGTCATCATCGATGAGGAGCAGCGCTTCGGCGTCGAACACAAAGACTCACTGAAGAAGCTGAAGACCAACGTCGACATCCTCGCGATGAGCGCGACTCCGATCCCGCGTTCGCTCGAGATGGCCGTCACCGGCATTCGCGAGATGTCCACGCTTGCGACGCCGCCCGAAGACCGGCATCCGATCCTCACCTTCGTCGGGCCGTACTCAGAACAGCAGGTCTCCGCGGCGATCCGCCGCGAAATGCTCCGTGAGGGGCAGATCTTCTTCGTGCACAACCGGGTCTCCTCGATCAACCGCGCCGCCGCGCAACTCGCCGAGCTCGTGCCCGAGGCGCGAATCGCCGTCGCGCACGGCCAACTGAACGAACACGTGCTCGAGCAGATCGTGAGCGACTTCTGGGAGCGCAAGTTCGACGTGCTCGTTTCGACGACCATCATCGAGACAGGCCTCGACATCACGAATGCGAACACGATCATCATCGATCGCGCCGACAAGTACGGGCTCAGCCAGCTGCACCAGCTGCGCGGCCGCGTGGGCCGTGGCCGTGAACGCGCGTACGGCTACTTCCTCTACGACCCGGCGAAGCCGCTCTCCGAGACCGCGCACGACCGCCTCTCGACCATCGCTGCGAACAACGAGCTCGGCAGCGGCATGCAGGTTGCGCTGAAAGACCTCGAGATCCGTGGTGCAGGCAACCTCCTCGGTGCCGAACAGGCCGGCCACATCGCGGGCGTCGGCTTCGACCTGTACCTGCGCATGATCGGCGAAGCGGTCGCCGCGTTCCGCGGCGATGTGGCGCAAGGGCAGACCGAGCTCCGGCTCGAACTGCCGGTCGACGCACACATCCCCGAATACTACGTCGACAGTGAACGACTGCGGCTCGAGGCCTACCAGAAGCTCTCCGCCGCGAGCGGCCCTGCCGCCAAAGACGGGCAGATCGACCAGGTGCTCGACGAACTCGTCGATCGCTACGGTGAGCCCCCCGAGCAGGTCAAGCACCTGATCGCCATTTCCCGACTGCGCCGCGAGGCACAGCGCGCCGGCCTCTCCGACGTCATCGCCACCGGGTCGAAGCTCCGCATCGCTCCCGCGAACATTCCCGACTCGCGCCGCGTGCGCCTCGAGCGCATGTACCCGGGCGCCAAGCACTTCGCCCAGAACGACGTGATCCTCGTGCCGTTTCCGGTCACCAACGGCGAGCTGCCGGGTGACGCCGACCTCATCGACTGGGTATCGCGTCTCATCATCGCGATCTTCCCGGTACCCGAGGCGCAATCGACGGATGCCGCGGCGGCTCCGACCGATGCCGTGAGCTGACCCGGAGGTACCGGAATCCGGAGCGAGCTGACCCGGAGGTACCGGAATCCGGAGCGAGCTGACCCCGGAAGTGCCGGAACCCGGAGCGAGCTGGTCTCGGAAGTGCCGGAACCCGGAGCGAAGTGCCCACGGATGTGCCGGAACCACGCCGCGAGCTAGACCTTCAGGTGGCCCCATTCGGCGAGGAACTCCTCGACCGACATCCGCTCGAGATCGGCGTTGACCGCCCGGAGCAGGGCGTCGGCCTCGTCGAGCGTGCCTGCCTTCGTTCGGATCACCGGCGAGCCGGTACCCGCGCGCATCACGACGAGGTCGGCGATCGACGGCCCGCCGAGACCAGTTGCCTCGCCCGCGAGCAGCAGGGCGGTGTGCCACGCCTTGCCGAGGCCCCGACGGCGCGGTTCGTGCAGTTCAGCGCGGAGGTAGCGGGCGGCGGGCGTGCTGTCGCTCATCAGATCAGTCTGACACGTGGGCTCGGTCTGGCACGCGGTCAGCGCGAGAACGCTCCGCCGACGCCCGCGTGACCGCCGTGCTTGCGATACTGCGCCGAGCGCAGACTCACGACGACGCCAGAGGCTGCGATCGCGATACCCGAGCCCAGCAGCACCGCGAGCGTGCCCTCGTCGGCGACCTCTGGCAGCCCGGCGAAGGCGAGCTCGTTCATGAGCAGCGAGACCGTGAAGCCGATGCCGCCGAGCGTACCCACGACGAAGAGGTCGCCGAGCGTGAGCGGGATTCCGGTGCGACGGCGAACGACGAGCGTGCCGAGGCTGCCGGCCAGCAAGATGCCGACCATCTTGCCGACCGGCAGCCCGACGAGGATGCCCCAGAACGCGGGGTCGAGTTCGCTCGGCTGCACCTGCGGCACCGCGACCATCGCCGCTGAGAACGCGAACAGCGGCAGGATGACGCCGTTCGACCACGGCTCGAGCGAGTGCACCGCCCGCCCGCCCGGGCGACGCGACATGACGAGGCCGAGCGCGACGCCCGCGATCGTCGCATGCACACCCGACTGGTAGACGAAGTACCAGGCGAGCCCGCCGAGCGCGACGAGCACGAGCGCGATCGGCCATTGCGGCCGTCGCGAGAGGATCCAAGTCGAGCGCGGCTTCATCATGCGACTGACCGCGCCGAAGAGGGCGATGGCGATGCCGGCGACGCCGAGTGATGCGAGATCGGCGTCGTCGGTGAAGAAGAAGGCGATGATCAGGATCGCGATGAGGTCGTCGAGCACCGCGAGCGCGAGGAGGAAGATGCGCACGCGGGTCGGGATCCACTTGCCGAACATCGCGAGCACGCCGAGGGCGAAGGCGATGTCGGTCGCCGTCGGAATGGGCCATCCGTCGACTGTCTCGGTGCCCGCCGTGAACGCGAGGAAGATGAGCGCGGGCACGACCACGCCGCCGAGCGCTGCGATCGCCGGCAGCAGCGCCTTCGACAACGAGTTGAGCTCGCCGATGACGAGTTCACGCTTCAGTTCGACGGCGACGATGAAGAAGAAGACGGCGAGCAGCCCGTCGCTGATCCAGTGCCCGGCCGAGAGGTCGAGGCCGAGCCACGAGAGGTCGAGGTGCTCGTTCTTCATTGCGATGAGCTCGGCGCCCACGGGCAGGTTCGCGATCACGAGGCCGAGCACTGCGGCGAGGAGGAGGAGGGCCGCTGACCAGCGTTCTGAGCGAAGGAAGTTCATGTGGGACTCCAAGGAACTCTCGTGCGCATCGGTCACGGAGACCGCCTGCGACGTCGAAGGGACGATGACGACGGTCTCCCGTCGGCCGACCAGACTTCCCGGCGCTCCGTGTTCGATCCTATCGGGGTGGGGCCGACGTAGGCTGGCAGGCATGAGCGACGCCCGCACCGAACACGCATCGGCCGAGTCCCGCGAAACGCACGAGGGACTCACGGAGCTGGTCGCGATGGTCGCCCGGCTCCGTGCGCCGGGCGGATGCCCCTGGGATGCGGAGCAGACCCACGAGAGCCTCGTGCAGTACCTCGTTGAGGAGAGCTGGGAACTCATCGACGCGATCGAGTCCGGCAGTCGCGAGGAAATGCTCGAAGAGCTCGGCGATGTGCTCTACCAGGTGCTCTTCCACGCCGACATCGCCGCGCAGACGCCAGGTGAAGACTTCGACATCGACGATGTCGCCCGTCATATGACGGCGAAGATGGTGGCGCGGCATCCGCATGTCTTCGGCGATCGCGAAGCCGAGACCGCCGCCGACGTCGTCGCCTTCTGGGAGGACCTCAAGGCCGATGAGAAGCCGCACCGTACGAGCGTGCTCGACGGCATCCCGCGCGGCATGCCGGCACTCGCGCTCGCGCAGAAGGTGCTCGGCAAGGCCGAGCGGGCGGGCGTCACGTCAGAGGCCCTTCTCACCGATTCGGTGACGGATGCCGCGGGCACGATCTCGCCCGCCACCGAGAAGGAGCTCGGCCGAACGTTGTTCGCCCTCGTGGCATCCGCTCGTTCACAGGGACTCGATGCCGAACGGGCACTGCGGCACGCGGTGCGCGCGTTCGAACACGAGGTGCGTGAGGCTGAGGCCGAGGCGGCGCCCGACGCTGTGGGCTAAGGTCCGAGGTATGTCGAAGTTCACGGACAGGGTGAAGGCGCTCTTCCGCCGACGTCGGCCGGTGACCAAGGAAGACGCCGCCGAGATCGCGGATTGGGTGAACGAAGGTGGAGCATTCGATCCCGAGGGGCCGCCGAGGGTCATCGACGACAACCACGGCGAGACGAAACAGCCCTGACTCGGGCCCGCGGCCACGCTGCGACGGGCGACGGGCGAGAGTCGTCGCGCCCGCAACACTTGGCCAGGCGCTCGCGTGCAGCGACAGGACGCCGCGGCTCGCACGGAAATGATCGCGGATGCCCCGAAGCCGGCGTACCGTCGGGTCATCGGCATCGGGAGGGCCCCATGGGGATCGCATCGGAGCGGCTGGCCGAATTCTTCGACGCGTATGCCGCAGCGCTCCGTGAGTTCGACGCGGACGCGACCGCACATCTCTGGGGACTGCCCGGGATGATCATGACCGACGAATACGCCGGCGCGTTCGAGAGTCGCGCCGACATGGAGGCGGGCCTCGCATCGTCGTACCCCATCTACCGTCGGCTCGGATTGGAGTCGGCGGTGCCAGAACTCCTCGCAGTGAGCGCGCTCACCGACACCATCTCGACCGTGCGTGTGCGGTGGAGCTACCTCGACGCGAACGATGAGGTCATCGTCACAACCGACTACGAGTACCTCGTGCGCGATGACGCCGACGGCCTGCACGTCTATCTCGCGGTCGGCATCGACGAGGCGGACGCGTTGCAACGGGCGGCCCGCGCGCGCGGCGTCGATCTCGACCTGTTCGGCTGAGGCCGCGCCCGACGCGGTTCTGGCGCCGGGCGTGGCTCGCGCGCGCCCACGCACCGCCGACGCCACCCGTGCTGGAAGAATGGTCGGCATGGCCGCATCCGTCACCCCACCGCGCGGAATGCGCGACTTCCTGCCCGCCGAGAAGGCCCGCCGCGAGCACGCGCTCGGGGTGATCCGCGACGTGTATGCGGCGCACGGGTTCGACGAGATCGAGACGCCGGTCATGGAGGACGCGTCGCGCCTGCACGCCGGTCTCGGCGGCGACAACGAGAAGCTCGCCTTCGCGGTCATGAAGCGCGGTCTCACCGCCGACGACCTGGCGCGCGCCGCGGCATCGGACGATGCCCTCTCGCTCGCCGATCTCGGCCTGCGCTACGACCTCACCGTGCCGCTCGCCCGGTTCTACGCGACGCACCGGGCCGCCCTGCCGCCCGTGTTCCGGGCCATCCAGATCGCGCCCGTCTGGCGCGCAGAGCGCCCGCAGAAGGGGCGCTACCGCCAGTTCGTGCAGTGCGACATCGACATCATCGGCGAGTCGGGGCAGCTCGCCGAGCTCGAGCTGCTCTCCGCGACCGTCGCGACGCTCGACGCGCTCGGTCTCGCCGGGTGCACGATCCGGCTCAACGACCGCCGCATCCTCGCCGGCATCCTCGGCTCGTGGGGCGTGCCCGACGAACTCCGCGAGCGCGCGCTCATCACGATCGACAAGCTCGACAAGATCGGCACCGGGGCAGTGGCGAGCGAGCTCGCCGACCTCGGCATCGTCACCGGCGATGCGGATGTCGCGGCCGAGCTCGAGGCGCTGACCGCCGCCGATTGGCACCTGGCCGATGGCGTCATGCCCCCGCCAGCGTGGCTCGACCGCGAGGCATTTGCCGAACTGCTCGCGTTGCGCGCGGCCCTGCCCGATGCTGCGATCGAGTTCGACCCGACCCTCGTACGCGGCATGGGCTACTACACCGGCACGATCTTCGAGATCGCCCACCCCGACTACGGCTATTCGCTCGGCGGCGGCGGCCGCTACGACCACATGATCGGGCGCTTCCTCGGCCAGGAGGTGCCGGCGTGCGGCTTCTCGATCGGCTTCGAGCGCATCGCGGACCTGCTGGCCGTGCGCGACGAGGCGCGTCCCCGTGCCGTCGTGCTCGTTCACGACGCGGATGTCCCTGCGGCACAGTTGCTCGCCCTGAAACGCGAGCTCGTGGCATCCGGCACCCGGGTTCGTCTCGAGCGTCGCGTGAAGAACCTGCGCGCCCTGCTCGACCGCGTGACCGCCGACGGCTTCGACGCCTTCGCGCAGGTCGGCGTCGGCACCACGGATGCAGCGTCCCTCGCGTTCCGCGACCTCGGCGCGTAGCGCGCCGCGCGCTCTTCTCCCTCTTTTCTCCCCCTCATGGTCTTCTCGTGCACCGAGAAGTCGCAGATGGCGGATTCTCCGCCCTTTCGTCGCCATCTGCGACTTCTCGACGTGCGCGTTGACGGGCCTGTGGAGAGATCGAGCCGCGACTCCGGCCTGACGGCCAAAGTCGTTGTCGTGCGGCATCGATCAACTCTGCCCGGCTTCCTGACCGGCCTCGCGTTCCACGTGCGCGACGTCGACCTGCACGAATCGAGTCGGAGCAGACTCCGCGCGAGTGACGTGCAGCATCCGTTCACGGCCGTGCGCTCGATCGGGCTCGATCTCGATTCGACGTTCGATCGATGCCGCGCCTACGAGCCGCTTCTGCGGCCGCGTGAGGCATTCAGCCACGAGACGGCTGCACTGCTCTTCGGGGTCCCGTTGCCCGCGCCGGCTCCGCTGCTCCACGTCATCGCACCTCCCGGGCTCGTCCGTGCACGCGGGCGAGGGGTCGCCGGCCACACCAGCCATGCACCTGTACCGCTGGTGCTGCAGCACGGTCTGCCAGTGGCGGAACCCTCGCTCATGTGGTGTCAGCTCGCCGCCTCGCTCGATCGTGACGACCTCGTCGCGGCCGGCGATGCGCTCGTGACCGGAGCCCGCACGCGAAGCGAGCGGAGCGTGGCGCTCACGAGCCTCGAGGAGCTCGCGCGGGCCGTCGACGGCTGGGCAGCGCGCCGCGGCGCACGCAACCTCGCGTGGGCGCTCCCGAGGGTCAGGGCCGGAGCCGAGTCGCGACCCGAGTCGCTCACTCGCCTCGTGCTCGTCGCGCACGGCCTCCCCGAGCCGGTGCCCAACGACCCGACGCCCATGACGGACGGTTCCGTGCTGCATCCCGATCTCAAGTGGGAGCGCTGGCGGATCGTGTTCGAGTACGAAGGCGACGGTCACCGCACGAACCGTGCAGTTTGGCAGCGAGACATCCGCCGCAAGCGCGACTTCGAGGCTGCCGGCTGGATCGTGATCCGCGTGACGGCAGACGATCTCTTCGTCGACCAGGCGGCGTTCATCGCCCGGGTCCGATCGCTCATCGCGCTCGCCGAGGCCCGCATCGCCCACTGAACGCTGGGGAGCTCACCGAGAAGTCGCACATGGCGACGTCCCGCCCCAGCAGTCGCCATCTGCGACGTCTCGCGTGCGGTGGGTGGACGCAGGGATGCAGGCGGGCTTCGAGCGCGAGCTCACTGCGGCGAGCGGATGCCCCGGAGGGCAGGTCGTCCGGCCGGGACGAGCGCCAGTCGTGAGCATTACTAGACTGGCTGGCGGATCACGACGGAGTCGTCCGCTGCACACCCACCCATCACAGAGGAGTTCACTGTGGCAATCATCGAAGCTGTAGGCGCACGCGAGATTCTCGACTCGCGCGGCAACCCGACCGTCGAGGTCGAGGTGCTGCTCGACGACGGCTCGCTCGCTCGCGCCGCGGTGCCCTCGGGCGCATCGACCGGCGCCTTCGAAGCGTACGAACTGCGCGACGGCGACAACGACCGCTATCTCGGCAAGGGCGTGCAGAAGGCCGTCGACGCCGTGCTCGACGACCTCGGCCCCGCCATCGAAGACCTCGACGCCGCCGACCAGCGCCTCGTCGATGCCGCCCTCATCGAGGCCGACGGCACCGAGAACAAGAGCCGCCTCGGCGCCAACTCCATCCTCGGCGTGAGCCTGGCCGTCGCGAAGGCCGCCGCCGAATCGGCCGACCTGCCGCTCTTCCGCTACCTCGGCGGCCCGAACGCGCACGTGTTGCCCGTGCCGATGATGAACATCATCAACGGCGGCGCGCACGCCGACACCGGCGTCGACATCCAGGAGTTCATGGTGCTGCCGATCGGTGCACCCACCTACTCCGAGGGCCTCCGCTGGGGCGTCGAGACGTACCACGCGCTCAAGGGCCTGCTGAAGGCCAAGGGCCTGTCGACCGGCCTTGGCGACGAGGGCGGCTTCGCCCCCGACTTCGCGCACAACCGTGCAGCGCTCGACTTCATCTCCGAGGCGATCGAGAAGGCCGGCTTCACGCTCGGCACCGACATCGCCCTCGGCCTGGATGTCGCGGCAAGCGAGTTCCACGAGAACGGCGTCTACAAGTTCGAGGGCAAAGACCGCACGTCGGCCGAGATGAGCGCGTACTACGCCGAGCTCGCCGCTGCATACCCGCTCGTGTCGATCGAGGACCCGCTGGACGAGTCCGATTGGGACGGCTGGGCGCAGCTCACCGCTGAGCTCGGCACGAAGCTGCAGCTCGTCGGCGACGACCTCTTCGTCACCAACCCGAAGCGCCTCGCCGAGGGCATCGCCAAGCACACCGGCAACTCGATCCTCGTCAAGGTGAACCAGATCGGCACACTGACCGAGACGCTCGACGCGGTCACGCTCGCGCAGCGCTCGGGCTACACGGCCGTCATGTCGCACCGCTCCGGCGAGACCGAAGACACGACGATCGCCGACCTCGCGGTCGCGACCGACTGCGGTCAGATCAAGACGGGCGCGCCCGCCCGCAGCGAGCGAGTCGCCAAGTACAATCAGCTTCTGAGGATCGAAGAGGAGCTCGGTGAGGCCGCGGTGTACGCCGGCCGCACGGCGTTCCCCCGCTACACGGCCTAGAGCAGTTCGCGTGACGGGGGCGGCCGAGTGGCCGCCCCCGTCATCGCGTTCTTCCGGGTCGACGACGAGGAGGGGCGATGCGCGACGACACCGGTCGCTCCGGCCGTGCCCCCAGACGTCCGACGGTTCCGACCCCGAAGCCCGCCTCGACCCCGAAGCCCGCCTCGACCAAGCGGGGGGCGGGCGCGTCGCCGAAGCCCGCCTCGACCCCGAAGGCGACGGGCTCCGCGAAGCCCGCGGCGACTGCGAAGGCCACGGGCTCCGCGAAGGCCACGGGCTCCGCGAAGGCGACGGGGGCCGGCAAGCCAAAGGGTTCCACGAAGGCGACGGGCTCCACGAAGGCGACGGGGGCCGGCAAGCCGAAGGGCGCCGCGAAGGCGAATGGCTCCGCGAAGGCCGCCGCACGCACCCGTGGGCCCGCCAAGGCGACCGGCTCGGTGCGATCGGGTTGGCTCAGCGGCATCCGATTCTCAGGTTTCTCCCTCATCATGATGGGAGTGCTCGTGCTCGCCGTGGTGGTGCTCGCGCCGACCATCGGGGCGTACGCGCAACAGCGGCAGCAGATCGCAGAGCTCCGCGCCGCCGTCTCCGCACAAGAGGAGGAGGTGCAGCGTCTGCGTGACGAACGTGAGCGCTGGAACGACGAGACGTTCATCGTGACCCAGGCGCGAGAGCGTCTCTACTACGTGATGCCGGGCGAGGTGAGTTACCTCGTCTACGACGACCGGACGGCAGCGGTGAAGGCGGATGCCACGGCCGAGGTCTCCGCCGACGTGACCGAATCGAAAGGCGACTGGATGCGCACCCTGCTCGACTCCGCGCTGGCCGCGGGGCTGGCGCCCGAAGCCGTGCCGCAGCCGACCGACCCCGCTCCGACCGACCCCGCGGCGACGACCGCGCCGCCCGCCGCCGAGGAGATCCGATGAGCCGCCCGCCCTTCGAGACGGTGAGCGAGCGCGACGTTCGCATCGTCTCGGCACAGCTCGGCCGCCCCGCGCGCGATGTCGTGGGCATCGCCGCCCGCTGCGTCTGCGGCGCGCCGACCGTGGTCTCGACGGCCCCGCGCCTGTCCGACGGCACTCCGTTCCCGACGTTCTACTACCTCTCGCACCCCGTCGCGACCGCGGCGATGTCGTTCCTCGAAGCGGCGCAATTGATGGTCGAGTGCAGCGAGCTTCTCGAGAGCGATCTCGAGGTCGCCGACGCCTATGGGCGCGCGCATCGCGACTACCTCGCCGACCGGGAGTCCATTGCGGTGGTTCCCGAGCTCGCCGGGATCTCCGCGGGCGGCATGCCGACGCGTGTGAAGTGCCTGCACGCGGTCGCTGCACATGCGCTTGCTGCGGGGCCGGGCGCCAACCCGATGGGCGACATCGCGCTCGAGCGCTCGAGCTGGTCGCCCGCAGTGTGCCGTTGCCCTGACTACGGAGTCGACGACGTGCAGGTCGAGGCGGACGCGGCCGGGGCCGACGACGTGCAGTTCGAGGCAGACGCGGCCGGGGGTACGACCGCGTGATTCTTCGTCGTCGCACTCGATCTGCAGAGCGCCCGCCAGGTCCTGCGCGCCGTGCTCGTGGTGTGCACGGCAGCCGCCGCCCTCTCGCGCTGCTCGCGCGGGCGACTGCCACAGTCGCTGCGGCGACCCTCCTCGCGCTCGCGGGCGCGGCGCCGGCGCACGCCGACCTCGTGCGCGACTACGAGTACTGGCTCACCGACTACGGTTTCACGACCGCTTGGAACACCACCCGGGGCAAGGGCGTCACGGTGGCGGTCATCGACACGGGCGTCAACGGCAACGTCGCCGAGCTGCGAGGCGCGGTAACGGGCGGCACGGATGTCTCGGGACTCGGCACCCCTGACGGGCAGACGCCTGTGGGCGAAGACAACACCCACGGCACCATGGTCGCGGGCCTGCTCGCCGGTCGCGGCACCGGCGAGGGCAACGGCATGATCGGCATCGCCCCCGAGGCGTCGCTGTTGACCGTCTCGGTCGCATTCGGTCAAGACACCGGCGCGGTGAAGTCGAACGACGACCAGATCGCCGAGGCGGTGCGCTGGGCGGTCGACAACGGCGCCGACATCATCAACATGTCACTGACACGCAATACCCGCGTCTGGCCCGAGAGCTGGGACGACGCGTTCATGTACGCGTTTGATCACGACGTCGTCGTCGTGGCGGCGGCCGGCAACCGAGGCAGCGGAACGAGCGAGGTCGGCGCGCCGGCGACGATCCCGGGCGTGCTGACGGTCGCAGGCGTCGACAAGTCGAAGAACGCGAGCCTCGACGCCAGCTCTCAGGGCATCACGATCGCCGTCGCGGCGCCGAGCGAACAGCTCGTCGGTCTGCAACCCGACGGCAGATACGTGATCTGGGACGGCACGAGCGGTGCGGCGCCCATCGTTTCGGGGCTCGTCGCGCTCATTCGCGCCGAGCATCCCGAGCTCGACGCGGCGAACGTCATCAAACGTCTCATCGCGACGGCCGACCCGAACGACCAGGCGGTGCCCAGTGCGCTCTACGGTTACGGCCTGATCGACCCCGTCGCCGCTCTCACGGCGCATGTGACCAAGGTCGACGAGAATCCGCTCGGCAGCCTCGCCGACTGGATCACCCTGCATCGCCGCGCCGCGGTCACGCCCACCGAAGAAGGCGGCGAGGAAGCGCCGATCGTGCCGATCGCCGATCCGCCGTTGCCGAGGTCGGATGGCGCGCAGACGCTGTTGCCCACGCCCTGGACGCTCGCCTACATCACGGTGCCGCTCTCGCTGGTCGCAGGATTTGGTACGCTAGCAGCGCTGCTGGGCATCGGCGCCACTCGGCATACCAGGCGGACTGTCCGCATTCGCGAGCAGTGATCGCACGCAAATCAGCCCGCACGTTCCAAAACTGAGGAGTCCATTCACCGTGCCCAAGATTCTCATCGTCGGCGGTGGCTATGCGGGGTTCTACACGGCGTGGAAGCTCGAGAAGTGGCTGCGTGCCGGCGAGGCCGAGGTGACGATCGTCGACCCGCTGCCCTACATGACGTACCAGCCGTTCCTGCCCGAGGTGGCGGCCGGCTCGATCGAGCCCAGGCACGCCGTCGTCGCACAGCGCCGGCACCTGAAGAAGACGAACGTCGTGACCGCAAAGGTCACCCGAATCGACCACGCGGCCAAGACCGCGACGATCACGCCCGAGTTGGGCGAGCCGTGGCAGTTCGACTACGACGTCGTCGTGGTCACGGGCGGCGCCGTCTCGCGTACCTTCCCGATCCCGGGCATCGCCGACAACGCCATCGGCCTCAAGTCGATCGAAGAGGCGGTCGCGATCCGCGACCGCGTGCTCACGAACTTCGACCTGGCTTCGAACCTGCCCCCCGGCCCCGAGCGCGAGCGGCTGCTCACGTTCGTCGTCGTCGGTGGCGGCTTCGCGGGCATCGAGGTCTTCGCCGAGCTCCGTTCCTTCGCGAGCTCACTGCTCGAGTACTACCCGCAGCTGACCTTCGACGAGACGCACTTCCACCTCATCGAGGCCATGGGGCGCATCATGCCCGAGGTGTCCCTACCGACGAGCCACTGGGTCATCAAGCACCTCGCCCAGCGCGGCGCCGAGATCCACCTCGACACGCAGCTCACGAGCGCCGTCGACGGCGTCATCGAGCTGTCGACCGGTGAGAGCTTCGAGACCGACCTCATCGTCTGGACCGCCGGCGTCATGGCGAACCCCGCCATCGTGCGCTCGAGCGACCTGCCCGTCGAAGAGCGTGGCCGCATCAAGACGCGCGCCGACCTTCGCATCGGCGACGACGAGGAGTTCGTGGCCGACGCCTGGGCAGCCGGCGACATCGCCGCGGTGCCCGACCTGACCGGTGGCGGCGTCGGCGGCTACTGCGTGCCGAACGCCCAGCACGCGGTGCGTCAGGGCAAGCACCTCGCGAAGAACATCGTCGCGGTACTGCGCGGCGAAGAGCCGAAGCAGTACTTCCACAAGAACCTCGGCGCGGTCGCCGGTCTCGGCATCGGCTCTGGCGTCTTCCAGTCGGGCAAGCTCGCGCTGACGGGCCTCATCGCCTGGTTCGCTCACCGCGGGTACCACGGCCTCGCCATCCCGAGCTGGGAGCGCAAGTTCCGCGTCTTCTGGGGCTGGTGGAACAACTTCTGGCTCGGCCGCGACATCGTCTCGCTCGCTGCGGTGCAGCAGCCGCGCGCACAGTTCGAGCTGTTCGCCGCGCGTCCGAAGCCGCCGGCCGTCGAGGCGCCGGTCCCGGCTGCCGATGCAGCCTCGAAGGCGAGCAAGTCGACCAAGAGAGAGACCGTCGCCGCCAAGTAGCGACGGCTCTGACTATGCTGTGACGCGGCGCCGCCCTCCGGGTGGCGCCGCGCTCCCGTAGCCCAATCGGCAGAGGCAGGCGACTTAAAATCGCCTCAGTCTGGGTTCGAGTCCCAGCGGGAGCACCTCGCGCTCCACCATTCCCGTGCGATTCGGACCCCGTCTGGGATGCCGACGAGCGCGACGGATCCGATCGCGCGTCTCTGGCACCGGTCGCGTCACATGGATACGGTGGGCGCATGGAGAACGCCGTGCAGGGAACGCTCGTCGTCGTCTTCGTCGTCGGCACGCGGCCGGAGGCGATCAAGATGCTGCCCGTCATCCGGGCCTTCCGCGACAGCAGCCGCTTCGCCTCGTTCGTCGTCTCGACGGGTCAGCACGCCGAGCTCGTCGCGGATGTGCTCGCCCTGGGCGGAGTCGAGGCAGACGTCACGTTCGATGTCGCAGCGCCCGGACGCAGCCTCAACCAGCTCTTCGCCGACGTGCTCGGCGGCATGAGCCGTGTCTTCGAGGGGTTCGGGCCCACTCGGGAGACGAACTACGGTGCGCCGCCCGATGGGTTCCCGGTGGCCTGTTTCGTGCACGGCGACACGTCGAGTGCTGCAGCGGCGGCGCTCGCGGCGTTCCACACCCGGGTGCCGGTCGTGCACGTCGAGGCCGGGTTGCGCACGGATGACACGCTCTCGCCGTTCCCCGAGGAGCTGAACCGTCAGCTCATCTCGCGCATCGCTGCGCTCCACCTCGCCCCGACGTTCCGCAACGAGCAGAACCTGATCCTCGAGGGGATCGATGAGGGACGCATCTTCGTGAGCGGCAATACCGCGATCGACACACTGTTCTTCGCGGCTTCGCTCGACGTACCCTACGGGGTCGCCGGCCTCGAGGACCTCGAGGACGACGAGACGACGCGCGTCGTCGTGGTGACGGCCCACCGACGAGAGAACTGGGGCGATCCGCTCGAGCGCATCGCGGGGGCCGTGGCACACCTCGCAGCGGCGTATCCCGACGTGCGCTTCATCGTGCCGCTCCATCCGAATCCGGCGGTGCAGGAGGTGCTGCGCCGACACCTGGCATCCCGCCCGAATGCCTCCTTGGTGGAGTCGATGGGCTACGCGGGATTCTCGCGGCTCCTCGGTCGAGCCGCCTTCGTCATCAGCGACTCGGGCGGCATTCAGGAAGAAGCGCCGGCGCTCGGCAGGCCGGTGCTCGTGCTGCGCGAGACCACGGAGCGGCAGGAGGGCGTGGAGGCGGGCACGGTCGAGCTCGTCGGCTCCGACCCCGAACTCATCATCTCGGCCGCATCCTTGTTGCTCGACGATCCGCGGGAGTACACCCGACGCTCGGCTCGGTCGAACCCGTACGGCGACGGCCACGCAGCCGAACGGATTCTCGCGCTCACCGAGCACGTCGTGTTCGACGGTCGCGCCCCGCAGCAGTTCGGCACCGGGCTCGACCGCAAGGGCGTGCTTCGCGCGGCGGGGTACCTCGAAGACCCGGCCGACGATCTCGCCGAGCTCCACCACGATGGTGTCGCCGACGGCCTCGGTGGTGTCGCGGGTGCTTGAACCGATCGTCTGGGGCGACTTGTTCGCCGGGGTTCCGGTCGTCTTCCAGGTGCTCTTCTGGATCGCGTTGACCTTGACGGTGATCTCCTTCGTCTCCATCTCGGCTCTCGCGATCGCGGGCTACCGGTATCGGCGAGGCCGCAGTCGTCCGATTCCCGAGGGCGCGCCGGACGCGGACGACTTCCTCTGGGTCTTCGTGGTGCCGGCGCTCGACGAGGAGGTGACGATCGCCGACAGCGTGGCGCGCCTCCGCGTCGCCGACGCACTTCGCGCGGTCATCCTGGTCGTCGACGACGGGTCGACCGACCGGACCGGAGAGATCCTGCGTGGCATCGACGACCCGAGACTGCGGGTGCTGACCCGCACACCTCCGAACGCTCGGCGCGGCAAGGCGGCCGCCCTCAATGAGGCCTACCATCACATCCGCGACGAGCTGCTGAGCGAGCCCGCGTTCAGCGGAATCCCACACGACCGGGTCATCGTCGGCATCGTCGACGCCGATGGTCGACTCGAGCGACATGCGCCGAGCCGTGTCGCATGGCATTTCGCCGATCCGCTCGTGGCCGGAGTGCAGGTGCTCGTACGCATCTACAACTCGAATCGATTCCTGACCTGGGCGCAGGATGTCGAGTTCTCGTCGTTCGGGTTCGTCTACCAAGCCGGGCGCGCTTCGTGGGGGACGGCGAACATGGGCGGCAACGGCCAGTTCAACCGCTTGTCCGCGCTGACCTCGATCACGGTGGACGACGGGCCGTGGCGGGATCGCCTCACCGAGGACCAGGATCTGGGCGTGCGGCTCATCCAGGAGGGATGGCGCGGCGCCCAGGAGAACGGCGCCGCGATCGACCAGCAGGGCGTTCCCGCCCTGCGGCGCCTCTACCGCCAGCGGGTGCGCTGGGCGCAGGGCGGCTGGCAGGCGCTCGGCCTGCTCGGTGGCACCACCCGCATCGAGCAGGGCCCGATCGCGAGGATCGACGCCGTGCTCTACATGCTGACGCCCGTGCTGATCTCCGTCGCCGGGCTCAACTTCTTCGCGACCATCGTGCTGGCCGTAGTGCTACAGGTGCCCATCCTCCCGGCGACGTTGACGATCCTCCTGCTGTTCTTCACGCTCGGGTTCGGCCCGGGCTTCATCACGCTCTTCCTCCGTCGTCGCAGCATTCGCGGATTCCTGCTCGCGCTCGTCGAGACGGTGCCGTACGCCGCCTACACCTGGATCGTCTTCCCGGTCTTCCTCACGGCGCTCGTGCGCCACTGGACGGGGCGAACGAGTTGGGCGAAGACCGCGCGCGAGGTGATCGAGCCCGAGCTTCCCGAACCGGTCGACCCGCTCGCGGGTGAACCGACGGGCCCCGCCGGTGTCGCCGGCCCGCTCCGCCCCGAAACGTGATCGGTGTCAGCCGAGCCGATCGAGTCGCCGGAGGATGAGCCCTTCGCGGAGCGCCCACGGCGAGACCTCGAGCTCGTTGACGCCGAACGCGCGCATCGTCTCGGAGAGCACGACGGCGCCTGCGACGATCTGGAAGGTTCGGTCGGCGGTGATACCGGGGAGCGCGGGCCGCGCATCAGCGGGAATCTTCGCAAGGCGTGGCGTCCAGTCGTCGAGAGCGCGGCGCGTGAGCACGATCCGATCGGATGACCCGACACCTTCCTCTACCGTGCCCGCGAGCCGCGCGAGCGATCGGATCGTCTTGGACGAGCCCACGACGTGATCGGGTGAGGGCAGTTCGCGGAACGGCGCGATCGCCTCCGCGAGCACGGCGCGGGCGTGCCCCCGGAGGTGGGCGACCTGCTCGGTCGACGGCGGGTCGTCGGGCAGGAACTCGATCGTCGACCGGCCGGCGCCGAGGGGGAGCGAACGCGCGACATCCGGGATCTCGTCGAGTCCCTGCACGAGTTCGAGCGAGCCGCCGCCGATGTCGAAGACCAGGATCCGATCCGCGGACCAGCCGTACCAGCGGCGCACGGCGAGGAACGTGAGGTGTGCCTCCTCCTCGCCCGAGAGCACGCTCAGGCGCACGCCGGTCTCCTCGGCGACGCGGTCCAGCACCGCCTCGCCGTTCGCGGCCTCTCGGATCGCCGAAGTCGCGAACGCGAGGAGCTCGTCGAGTCCGGCTCGACCGGCCGCGTCGACCGCCGTGCCCACGGCCTCGATGATCGCGCTGACGCCGACCTCGCTGATCGCGCCGTCTGGCTCGAGGTAGCGCATGAGCCGAAGCACCGATTTGTTCGATGACATCGGGACCGGCCGGGCACCGCGATGCGCATCGACGACGAGGAGGTGCACCGTGTTGGAACCGACGTCGAGAACTCCGAGGCGCATGGTGCGAGCGTAACGGTTTTCGTGCATACTGATGCGACTGGGACAGGCGTCCCACTTCGCGGCAATGGTGTCGAGAGGAGTCGTGTGGCCCGCATCCCTGCACCGGAGCGGCGCGCCGCCCTGGTCGAAGCGGCCCTGCGAGTCGTCTCGCGCCGTGGCATCGCGCAGGCCACCACCCGAGCCATCGTCGCAGAGGCGGGCATGTCGCTCGCGAGCTTCCATTACGCCTTCGACTCCCGCGACGAACTCATCGACGAGCTCATCACCACGGTCGTCGCCCGCGAGCAGGCAGCCGTGCTGCCGGATCAGCTCGAGGGCGACGACCTGCGCGACATGCTCGAGGCCGGGCTGCTGCGGTACTTCGAGCACCTTCGCGCCGACCCCGAGCACGAACAGGCGATGCTCGAGCTCACCCAGTACGCGCTGCGCTCGCCCGAGCGGCATCCGCTCGCTGCAGCGCAATACGCGCGGTACACCGAACTGGCCGCCCGCTCCCTCGACGCGGCCGCCCGCGCGGCCGACACCGTCTGGCGCGTCCCCGTCGAGCAGGTCGCCCGCGTGCTCGTCGCCTTCACCGACGGGCTCACACTCACCTGGCTCGTCGACCGAGACGATGCCGCTTCCCGGGCGGTCGCGCACGCGGCCGCCGACGCCCTCTCGAGAATGGCCGAACCCCGATGACGAGTCTCGACGCCGCGCCCTCGGCGCAACCTCCCGTGCCACCGCCCGCGTCCGCGCTCGGCGAGCCGGTTCGACGAGTCTCGGCCGGCTGGATCGCCTCGTTCGCGACCGTCTGGCTCGGCATCTGGATGGCGCAGCTGACGCCCGTGCAGCTGCTGCTGCCCGCCCAGATCGACGCGCAACTGCACCCCGAGAACTGGATCGACAGCGTCGTCGCGTTCGGCACGATCTCGGGCATCGCCGCGATCGCAACGATCATCGCCTATCCGCTGACCGGTGCAATCTCCGACCGCACGACGTCGCGGTTCGGGCGCCGCCGGCCGTGGATCGCGATCGGCGCGGTCGTCTTCGCGATCGCGCTCGTCTCGCTCGGCTTCCAAACGGAGATCTGGGCGATCGGGGCGGCGTGGGTCGCGGCATCCGTCGGCTTCTGCATCATGACCGCCGCACTCACGGCGACGATTTCCGACCAGGTGCCCGTGAACCAGCGCGGCTTCGTCTCGGGCTGGATGTCGGCGCCGCAGGCGGTCGGCATCATCGTCGGGCTCGTGCTCGTCACCGAACTCGTGACCGACGCCTCACTCGGCTACATCCTGCTCGCCGTGATCCTCGTCGTGCTCGCCGTTCCGTTCCTCTTCCGTGCCGATCAGCCGCTCGCGACGGCCGAGCGCGCCCGCGTCACGGCGAAGGGCATCGTCGCCGGGTTCTGGATCAGCCCGCGGAAGCACCCCGATTTCGGCTGGACTCTGCTCAGCCGAGTGCTCGTCTCCGTCGGCAACGCGCTCGGCACGAGTCTGCTGCTCTACTTCCTGATGTTCCAGTTGAATGACGCGCACGCCGAAGACAATCTCATCGTGCTCACGCTCATCTACATGGTGTTCGTGATCGCTGCCTCGCTGCTGCTCGGGAAGCTCTCCGACCGACTCGGCCGTCGCAAGATGTTCGTCTTCTTCGCTTCGGCGTTGCAGGGCATCGCGGCGTTGCTGCTCGCGCTCTTCCCCGACTTCACCGTCGCGATGGTCGCAGCCGGCCTCCTGGGGCTCGGCTACGGGTGCTTCCTGTCGGTCGACCAGGCGCTCGCGACCCAGGTGCTGCCCGACGCCGCCTCGCGAGGCAAAGACCTCGGCATCATGAACATCGCCTCGGCCGTGCCGCAGGCCGTCGCTCCGATGATCGGCGCGGCTGCGGTGGTCGTCTCGGGCTCGTTCATGCTCGTGTTCCTACTGGGTGCCGCGTTCTCGTTCGCCGGCGCCTTCGCCGTCGCCCGAGTGAGGGGCGTGCGCTGATGGGTCTCGACCTGCGCAAGACGGGTGTGCCGGCGACGGATGCCGCGGAGTGGCTGCGACCCGAGCGGTACTGGCCGGCACTGAGCGCCGCGACCTCGCATCTCGACGCCCCCGTCGGGGCGCTGCACCTCGGGGCGCTGCGCCACAACGCCCTCGATATGCTGCGCCGGGCGAACGGCAAGCCGATCCGCGTCGCGTCGAAGTCGCTTCGAGTACGTGGTGTCGTCGAGGCGCTCCTCGCGATGCCGGGATACCACGGGGTGCTCGCCTACACGCTCGCCGAGGCGCTCTGGCTCGCCGACACGGTCGACGACATCGTCGTCGGCTATCCGACCGCTGAGCGGGCGAGCATCCGCCGGCTCGCGAGCGACCCCGATTTCGCCGCGCGCGTGACCCTCATGGTCGACTCGCCCGCGCAGCTCGATCTCATCGACGCGGTGCTGCCGCCCGGCAGGCGCGAGTCGATCCGGGTGTGCCTCGAGCTCGACGCCTCGTGGAACGCTCCCGTGCTCGGCCATCTCGGCGTGCGTCGTTCACCGGTGCATGCGCCCGAAGACGCCGCCGCGCTCGCCGCCTACATCGTGGAGCGGCCTGGATTCGAGCTCGTCGGCATGATGTCGTACGAGGCGCAGATCGCCGGTGTCGTGAACCGGCCGGCCGGCCGGCCCCTCGACGGTGCGGTGAATCGCTGGATGCAGTCGCGTTCGATGCCCGAACTCGTCGAACGCCGCGCCCGCGCGGTCGCCGCGGTGCGCGAGCTCGCCGATCTCGAATTCGTGAACGGCGGCGGCACCGGCTCACTCGAGGTCACGGCGGCGGACGCCTCGGTGACCGAGATCGCCGCAGGTTCGGGCATCTTCGGCGGTCACCTGTTCGACGGCTACCAGCACTTCACGCCGGCGCCGGCCGCGGCGTTCGCGCTCGACGTCGTTCGGCGTCCGAGCCATGATCACGCGACGATCCTCGGCGGAGGATGGGTCGCCTCCGGCCCACCGACCGGAGACCGGCTGCCGAAGATCGCGTGGCCGGAGAATCTCAAGATGCAACCTCGCGAGATGGCGGGTGAGGTGCAGACACCGGTGAGCGGGCGGGCCGCTCGCGGCCTCGCGGTGGGCGATCGGGTGTGGTTCCGGCACACGAAGTCGGGCGAGATCTCCGAGCACCTGAACGAGTTCGCCGTCGTCGAGGCCGGCGAGGTGGTCGACATGATCCCGAGCTATCGGGGCGAAGGGAAGGCGTTTCTGTGACTGCGACCGGGGCCACGTGGCGTGTGCTGACCGGGCGTCGAGGAAGGGCTCTGTCGTGACGGCGACCGGGGCCACATGGCGCAACTGGGGTCGCACGGAATCGGTTCGGCCCCTTCGCGTGGAGCGGCCCGCCACCGCCGGCGCGGTACAACGGGCGGTCGCCGCCGCCGCGACATCCGGCCTGCGCATCAAGGCGGTCGGTGCGGGCCACAGCTTCACCGGCATCGCTGTCGCGCCGGGGGTGCAGCTCGATCTCACCACACTGTCGGGGGTCGTCGACGCCGACAGCGCGACCGGCCGGGTGACGCTCCGCGCCGGCACCCGGTTGCACGAGCTGCCGGCGCTGCTCGCGCCGTACGGCCTCGCCCTGCCGAACATGGGCGACATCGATCGGCAGACCATCGCCGGTGCGACCTCCACGGGAACGCACGGCACGGGCCTCGGCTTCGGCGGACTCGCGACGCAGATCGTGGCCGTGAAGCTCGTCACGGGCCGCGGCGAGCTCGTCACGGTGAGCGAGACCGAGCGACCTGAACTGCTGCCGGCGGTGCGACTCGGGCTCGGTGCACTCGGCGTTCTCGTCGAGGTGACACTGCAACTCGTGCCGCGGTTCGTATTGCACGCCATCGAGAAGCCCGCGCCGCTCGGCGAGGTGCTCGATGGGTGGCAGGAGCGTGTGCGCTCTGCCGACCATTTCGAGTTCTACTGGTTCCCGCACACTGAGACGGCGCTCACGAAGACCAACATCCGGCTTCCCGGCGATGCCCCGAGGCATCCACTCGGCCGGTTCTCGCGCTGGGTCGATGACGAGATGCTCGCCAATGGCCTCTATCGCGGCGTCTGCGGGCTCGGCCGGGTCGCGCCCGGAGCCATCCCGGGAATCGCGCGTCAGATTGAGAAGCTCACGGGCAACCGCGACTTCGCGGACTTCTCACCGAAGGTGTTCGTGACGAACCGCACGGTGCGCTTCCGTGAGATGGAGTACGCCGTGCCGCTCGCGGCGGTTCCCGATGCGGTACGCGAGGTGTGCGCGCTCATCGAGCGGAAGGGCTGGCGCGTCAGCTTCCCGATCGAGGTGCGCACCGCGGCATCCGATGAGAACTGGCTCTCGACGGCGTACGGCCGCGAGACCGGGTACATCGCCGTGCACAAGTATTTCCGCGAGGACCCGACGGAGTACTTCACCGCGGTCGAGGCGATCATGCGCGGCTTCGGCGGCCGGCCGCACTGGGGCAAGATGCATGCGCGCGATGCCGCGTCGTTGCGCGAGGTCTACCCGAGGTTCGACGACTTCGTGCGGGTGCGCGACGAGCTCGACCCCGAACGGCGCTTCGCGAACCCGTACCTCGATCGAGTGCTCGGCGAGTAGCCGTGCGTCGCCCTGCGGGCATTTCTCCTCGTGCGGTGTTTGTAGGACGTCGTCCAGTTCGGAGGACGTTCTTCGCAGTTTCCGACCTACAAAGAGGTGAACGTCCTACGGGCCGAAGAGCAAGGTCCGGGAGTCGAGGTCGGGGAGGGCAAGAGGCTGGAGCGCGAGGGTCAGGGAGTGCGCCGGCGCAGGGTCACCGAACCGAGCACGATCGACCCGACGATCCACGCGCAGATCACGAGGAGCTTCGCCGTGATCCACGCGGCGCTCTCGGAGTCGTCGGCGACAGCCTGTAGAGCGTCGATCGCGAAACTCAGCGGCAACCACTCGCCGATCACCTCGAGGGCTTCGGGCAACTGGTCGCGGGGAATGAAGATGCCGCCCAGCAGGATCTGCGGGAACACGAGCACGGGCATGAACTGCACGACCTGGAACTCTGAGCGCGCGAAGGCGCTCGCGAGGAGGCCCAGCGCAGTGCCGAGCAGGGCATCGGCGACGGCGACGGCGAAGAGCAGCCAGATCGACCCCGCGATCTCGAGCCCGCACACCCAGACCGCGAACGAGACGGCGATCGCGGTCTGGAACACTGCGAGCAAGCCGAACGCGAGGGCGTAGCCGAGAATGAAGTCGCCTTTGCCCATCGGCATCGAGAGGAGACGCTCGAGGGTGCCGCTGCGGCGCTCACGAAGGGTCGAGATGCTCGTCACGAGGAACATCACGATGAACGGGAAGAGCGCGATCATCGCGGGGCCGATGTCGGAGAAGACGTCGGTGTCGGTGAAGATCCACGCGACGAGGCCGATGAGCAGGCTCGGCACGATGAGCAGGAGGCCCACGGTGCGCGGGTCATGGCGGATCTGGGTGAGCACGCGGCCCGCGGTCGCGAACGTGCGCGTGAGTGTCATCGCTGCGCTTCCGTCTCGCTCGTCGGCCGCAGGTCGGGCTCGCCGCGCTCGATGAGGCGCAGGAACGCCTGCTCGACATCGTCGGTGCCGGTGATCTCGAGCACGCCGCGTACCGTGTCGTCGGCGAGCAGCCGGCCGTCGCGCAGGAGCAGCAGGCGGTCGCATCGCTTGGCCTCGTCCATGACGTGGCTCGAGATCAGCAGGGTGGTGCCGTCATCGGCGAGGCTCCGGAACAGGCCCCACAACTCGACGCGGAGCACGGGGTCGAGGCCGACGGTGGGCTCGTCGAGTACGAGCACTTCGGGTCGGCCGAGGAGCGCCGCCGCGAGTGAGACCCGGCTGCGTTGCCCGCCCGAGAGCGAGCCGACGAGGCGGCCGGCGACGGCGCCGAGGTCGGTGCGCTCGATGACACGGTCGATGTCGGATGCCGGTGCGCCGACGATGCGCCGGAAGTATGCGAGATTCTGGCGCACGGTGAGGTCGTCGTAGACGCTCGCCTGCTGGGTGACGTATCCCATGCGCTTGCGGAGCGGGCGACTTCCCGCCGGCAGCCCCAGCACCTCGATGGTGCCCGACTTCACGACCTGCACGCCGACGATGGCACGCATGAGCGTGGTCTTGCCACTGCCGCTCGGACCGAGCAGACCGACGATGCGGCCGCGGGGGACCGCGAGCGAGAGCCGGTCGAGCACGGTCGCGCCGCCCCGGACGATCGTGAGGTTCTCGACGATGACCCCGGCGCCGGGTGCGGCATCCGCCGCGGCATCCGAGCTATTCATCATGTGCTGAATTGTGTGCCGGGCGAACGACGCTGTCAAGTGCGTCGGGACGCCCGGTCAGGTGCCACTGCACCGCGGGCGCGACCCGGCGCACGAGCTCGTCGACGCTGACCGATGCCACCGGCTCGAACTCGAGCACGTACCGCATCATGATCACGCCGACCAGCTGCGAGGCGGCGAGCTCCGCACGCAGATCCGCGTCGTCGGCATCAGGGAGCGCCGACGCGATTCGCTGCATGATCTCGCGGCGCAGGAACTCGCGCAGCATACGGGAGACGGGGCCCTGACCGATCGCCGAGCGGAGTGCCGCGACCGCCGCCGGACGCACCGCGCCCGAATCCCAGGCGCCGAGCACCGCGCGCACGAGCCGTGCGCCGACTTCGTCGATCGGGGCGGCGAGTGCGTCGCGCACCACACGGTCGGGGCGCAACGGCACCTCGACGACCTCCGCCACCAGCGACTGCTTGTCGTCGAAGTAGTGGTGCACGAGCGCGGGATCCACCCGCGCGCGCCGAGCGATCGCGCGCATCGACGCCGCCTCGTAGCCGTGCTCGCCGAACTCGGCGGTCGCCGCCTCGAGGATGCGCGCGCGGGTGTCGCCGGCCTTCGCGCCGCGGGGCCGGCCACGACGTCGGGGTTCGGCGTGCTCCGTCACAGGCTGAGCCTATGCCCGAAGCGGGCCGTCGGGTTCCTCCGAGTCTCATGGGAAGCACGGGTGGCCACGAACGCCCTCGATAAGATGGACGCACACAGCAAAGCAAGCTCGAAGCGCTAGGAGTCCGTGCCATGGAATGGCTCATCCCCGTCATCATCGTTGTTGCGCTCGTGGTGATCATCGGCATCTACCTCTGGGCGACCTACAACTCCCTCGTCACGCTGAACGTGCGGGTCGATGAGGCGTGGAGCGACATCACCGTGCAGCTGAAGCGTCGTGCCGACCTGATTCCGAACCTCATCGAGGCGGTCAAGGGCTACGCGGCGCACGAGAAGTCGGTCTTCGAATCTGTCACCCAGGCGCGCGCCGAGACGTTGTCGGCACAGGGTCCAGCTCAGGCCGGTGCCGCCGAGAACCACATGCAGCAGGCGCTGAAGTCGATCTTCGCCGTCGCCGAGGCGTACCCGCAGTTGCAGGCGAGCCAGAACTTCCTCCAGCTCCAGTCCGAGCTCGTCGACACCGAAGACAAGATCCAGGCGTCGCGCCGGTTCTACAACGGCGGTGTGCGCGAGCTCAACACGAAGATCAAGGTGTTCCCGAACACGCTCTTCGTGCGCAACCTCGGCTTCCACGAGCGCGACTTCTTCGAGGTCACGGAGCCCGCGGCCATTGCAGAGCCGCCGCGCGTTCAGTTTTGATGCACGCCATCAGGCGCCCATCAAGGTCGAGTAGCGCCGCGCGAAGCGCGACGCGTATCGAGACCCCCGGGGGTCGCTGATGTACCGCGCGATCGCGAAGAACAAACGCAACACCGTCTTCATCATCTTGTTCTTCCTCGCCATCATCGGTGGGTTGGGGTGGCTGGCAGCGGCGATCTACGGCGACGTCACGATCGTGATCGTGACGCTCGTCATCGCGAGCGCCTACGCGCTGTTCCAGTACTTCACCGCCGATCGGCAGGCGCTCTCGATGTCGGGCGCGGTCGAGCTGCAGTCCAAGGCCGACCACCCGCGGCTCTGGCGCACCGTCGAGAACCTCTCGATCACGACCGGCACGCCGATGCCGCGCGTCTTCGTCATCTCAGACTCAGCGCCGAACGCATTCGCCACGGGGCGTGACCCCGAACACGCCGTCGTCGCGGCGACGACCGGTCTCCTCGAGATCATGGACGACGCCGAGCTCGAGGGCGTCATGGCCCACGAACTCGGGCATGTGCGCAACTACGACATCCGGCTCTCGATGGTCGTGTTCGGCCTCGTGGTGGCCGTCGGCTTCATCTCCGACATGCTCGTGCGCATGGCGTTCTTCGGCCGTGGCAACAACAACGGCAACCCGATCGTCATGATCTTCGGGCTCGTCGCGATGCTCATCGCCCCGTTCGTCGCGAGCCTCGTGCAGCTCGCGGTGTCGCGCCAGCGCGAGTACCTCGCGGATGCCACGGGTGCGATGACCACCCGGCACCCCGATGCCCTCGCGAGCGCGCTCCTGAAGCTCGAGACCTACGGGCGGCCGATGAAGCGGCAGAACTCTTCGATGGCCCACCTCTGGATCGCCGACCCGCTGAAGCCCGGCATCATGGACAAGCTCTTCGCCACCCACCCCCCGATCGCCGAGCGCGTCAAGCGGCTCGAGCAGATGGGCGGAGCGTTCTAGACGTTGACGGACCGAGGCGAGCACTGCTATTCTCCGAGGTCCGTGCGAGAGAAGAAGGAGGTGGTACCCGTGAACGAATTGACGTGGGTGCTCCTCTTCGGGGTCACGGTCGGGCGATAGGTCGTCCGGGAGCGCCGTTCAACGAGCACTCCCGAAAGGCACGACCATGCACTTCACTTCCGAACAATTCCTCGACGATGGCGTCCTCGAACGCGAATTCGTCCTCGGCGACATCCCCGGCATCCTGTGGACGCCCGCGTCCTCGCCAACACCGCTGATCCTGCTCGGCCACCCCGGCGGTCTGCGCCAGATGTACCCACGACTGGCGGGGCGAGCCCGGCAATCCGCGGCAGACGGCTTCGCCACCGCAACCATCGAGCTCCCCGGGGGCGGTGACCGGACCCGATCGGCCGACGCAGAGCAGGCGCGCGCCGATCTGCACCGGGCGCTGGCGGCCGGAGAGCCGGTCGACGAGATCGTTGACCGGCTGGTTCTCCCGCTGGTGGAGAACGCGGTCCCGGAATGGCAGACGACCCTCGACGCCCTCCTTGCACTGCCCGAGATCAGCGGCCCGGTCGGGTACTCGGGTGGGCCGATCGCCATCGGCATCCGATTGGCCCTGATCGAACCGCGCCTCGCGGCTGCCGGTCTCTTCGCCGGGAGCTTCGTGCCCCGCTCCATGTTCGACGAGGCCCGACAGGTCACGATTCCGCTGCACGTCCTACTGCAGTGGGACGACGAAGGAAACGATCGGCAGCTGGCACTGGACCTGTTCGACGCCTTCGCCTCCCAGGAGAAGACGCTGCATGCCAACATGGGCGGCCACACCGGTGTCCCGCAATTCGCGGGGCATGACGCGGCCAGATTCTTCGCCCGGCATCTGAAGTGAGGCCGGGCCGTCAGACCGGCGGAAGACGGTAGGCCGGATGGGCCGGGCCAGGACGCCGCTCGTCGATGACTGGTCGCGGCGACCACCCGCTCAGACGGACGCGCCGAGTTCGGCCGTCAGCGCAGGGGACAGGTCGCCGCGACCGGTGACGGTCACGTCTCCGAGGCCCTGCCATGCCGCTGCCCTGCGCAGCACGGGCGCGAGTCGCGTGGCGGTGTCTGCCGGCGCCCCCGGTTCGGTCCAGGCCGACTGCACCCTGAGCACCCCGGCCTTGCGATCGCTCTTCAGGTCGACGCGACCGACGACACGGTCGTCGATGAGCACCGGCAGCGAGTAGTACCCGAACTTGCGATCGGGCTCGGGCGTGTAGATCTCGATGCGGTAATGGAAGTCGAAGAGCCGCTCGGTGCGCGGCCGGAACCACACCACGGGGTCGAACGGTGAGAGCACCGCGGCCGTCTCGATGCGACGCGGCCGCTTCGCGTCACGGTGCAGCCACGCGGGCGTCTGGCGAGCGCCGATCTTCCACCCGGGCACTTCGACCGGCAGCAGCACTCCGGCCTCTTCGAGCTCGCCGATCGCCTGCCGCACCGGCACGCGCTTCATGCGCCAGTAGTCGGCGAGATCGGCCTCGGTAGCGATGCCGAGCGCGGATGCCGCGAGCGCGACGAGTTCGCGCACGGCGTCGGCCTCGATCGGGGCGACGCCGAGCAGGTGGCCCGGCAACGCCTGCTCGGGCAACGCGTAGACACGCTCGAAGCGGCGCCGCTCGACGCACACGACTTCGCCGGTGCGGAACATCATCTCGAGCGTGCGCTTGACGTCGGACCAGCCCCACCACGGGCCGCGCCGTTCGTTGGCGTCGTGCTCGATCTCGCTCGCCCGCATGGGGCCGTTCGCGGTGAGCTCAGCCTTGAGCCACTCGGCCAACGGGGCGTTCTCGGCGACCCACCCGCCCCAGTCGGTGCCTCTGGTGCGGAATGCCGTGCGCCGGAACTCGAAGAGCGGCCAGAGTTCGCGGGGGATGTACGCCGCTTGGTGCGCCCAATACTCGACCATGCGCCCGTGACGACCCGTAGTGATGCGATCGAGCGCACCCCGGTCGTACGCCCCCACGCGACTGAACGCCGGCAGGTAGTGGCTGCGTTCGAAGACGTTGACCGAGTCGATCTGCAGCAGGCCGAGTCGATCGATCACCCCGTTGACGGCGCGAGTGCCCGGCGCCTCGGGGAGCGGCCGCGCGAAGCCCTGCGCGGCGAGGGCGATGCGGCGGGCGAGGGCTGGGCTGACGGCGTCGACCATGATGCGTTCGACGATAGCCGGGGCCGCCGACACTCATCGCTCGGGCGGCCGCAAGACATCCATCGTCGCATGCCCCGCGGTCCATACGCCGCGCTTAGACTGGAGCGATGACGGACTCCAGGGGGCGGATACGGGGGCGATTGTCACGGCGCGCGACGGATGCTCGGGCACCGGCGCAGCCGACGGAGGATGCACCCGACGAAGTGACCGAGTCGATCCCGTTCGGCGTGCGACTCGCGGCCGGCTGGGCATGGCGGCTCCTGCTCATCGGCGGGGTGCTCGCAGTCGTCGTCTTCCTGATCATCCAGTTGCGACTCATCGTCATCCCGATCCTCGTCGCGGTGCTCGTCGGCGCACTGCTCGTGCCGTTCTCGGGCTTCCTGCAGAAGCACCACTGGCCGAAGTGGCTCGCAGTGACCGCCTCGATGCTCTCGGCACTCGTGGTCGTCGGTGGCCTGCTCACGCTCGGCATCACGCAGATCGTGCGCGGCTCCGGTGAGCTCGCCGCGCAGTCGCTCGTCGCATGGGACGATTTCCGCGAGTGGCTTCTCGAGGGTCCGATGCACATCACCGAGTCCCAACTGAACGACTGGGTCGATCAGATCATCCAGTCCGCGCAGCAAGACACCGGCGTGCTCGTGAGTGGTGCGCTCTCGCTGAGCTCGAGCCTCGGCCACTTCCTCGCAGGCATGCTGCTCGCGCTCTTCGCGACGCTCTTCATCCTCATCGACGGCCGCGGCATCTGGAACTGGATCGTCGGGATCTTTCCCCGACGGGCCCGCACCGCCATCGACGATGCCGGCAACGCGGGGTGGACGACACTCCAGAACTTCGTGAAGGTGCAGATCCTCGTCGCCACGATCGATGCGATCGGCATCGGCCTCGGCGCGTTCTTCCTCGGCGTGCCGCTCGCCGTGCCGATCGCGATCCTCGTCTTCCTCGGTTCGTTCATCCCGATCGTGGGTGCGGTGGCGACCGGCGCGCTCGCGGTCTTCGTCGCGCTCGTCTACCTCGGGTTCTGGCCGGCAGTGATCATGCTCGGCATCGTGCTGCTCGTGCAACAGATCGAGGGGCACGTGCTGCAGCCGCTCATCATGGGCACGGCCGTGAAGGTGCATCCGCTCGGCGTCGTCCTCGCAGTTGCCGCCGGAGGGTTCCTCGCCGGCATTCCGGGCGCGCTGTTCGCCGTGCCCGTGGCTGCAGTGCTCAATGTCATGATCCTCTCCGTCGCAAGTGGCGCATGGAAAGGCGATGCGAGTCCGCCCACGGCGCCGGGGCGCGCCCCGCTCTGGCACACCGTGCCGCGACGTCCCGGATACAAGCGAGGAGAATGAACGAGTTGACGACTGCGATCCCCGGGCCGAGCCTCGACGATTTCGAGCACGCGCGGGGCGTGGTCTCCACCGTCGCGAGGGTGACTCCGATGGAGTCGTCCCGCTTCCTCGCTGAATTGCTGGGCGTTCCCGTTCACCTCAAGTGCGAGAACCTGCAGCGCACGGGCTCCTACAAGCTTCGTGGCGCCTACCACCGCATCTCGGCACTGACCGAGTCCGAACGGGCACGAGGCGTCGTCGCGGCTTCGGCCGGCAATCACGCCCAGGGCGTCGCGTTCGCGGCGCGTGAGCTCGGAATCCGCGCGACGATCTTCATGCCCGTCGGTGTGGCGTTGCCGAAGCTCGAGGCGACCCGCGCGTACGGGGCCGAAGTCGTACTTCGCGGCGACTCGGTCGGCGAGACGCTCGAAGCTGCGGCCGCCTTCGCGAATGAAACGGGCGCGGTCATCATTCCACCGTTCGATCACCCCGACGTGATCGCCGGCCAGGGCACCCTCGGTCTCGAGATCCTCGAGCAGTCGCCGGATGTCGCGACCATCGTCGTGCCGATCGGCGGCGGCGGCCTCGCCGCGGGCATCGCGAGCGCGGTCAAGCAACGCGCTGCCGAACTCGGACGTACGATCCGGGTCGTCGGGGTGCAGGCGGAGAACGCGGCGCCGTACGTCGCGTCCCTTGCGGCCGGGTCGCCGCAGCGGGTACCCGTGGTGCCGACGATCGCCGATGGCATCGCCGTCTATCGGCCCGGAGAGCTGAACTTCGAGATCATCCGCGAGGCCATCGACGAGGTCGTGACCGTCACCGAAGACGACATCGCCCGGGCGCTGCTCGTGCTGCTCGAGCGCGCGAAGCTCGTGGTCGAGCCTGCCGGCGCGGTGTCGGTCGCCGCGATCATGACCGGCCAGATCTCCTCCGACGGCCCCGTCGTCGCGCTGCTCTCGGGCGGCAACATCGACCCGCTGCTCATGCAACGGGTGATCGCGCACGGGCTCGCGGCATCCGACCGCTATCTCACGCTCGGAATCGGCCTACCCGACCGCCCGGGGCAGCTCGCGCACATCGCAGAGCTGCTTGCGGAAGCCAACGCCAACGTGATCGAGGTGCTGCACACCAGGCACGGTTCTGGCCTGCAGATCTCGGAGGTCGAGCTGAAGCTCTCGGTCGAGACTCGCGGCCCCGACCATCGCGCGCAGGTCGTCGCGGTGCTGCGCCGTGCCGGATACGAACCGGTCATCTACAACGAGTAGACGGGGTCAGAACCGACGCGTCTCGACTACTGGCCGCCCCAGGTTGCGACGCCCGTGACCTCGACCGGGATTTCGCGGCCGTTGGGTGCGGTGTAGCTGGTCTTCGCGCCGACCTTCAGGCCGAGGATCGCGGCACCGAGCGGGCTCTGGGTGCTCCACACGTCGAGCTCGGAGTCGCCGGCGATCTCACGGCTGCCGATGAGGAACGTCTCTTCGTCGCCCGCGATGATCGCGGTGATGACGGTGCCGGCCTCGACGACGCCCGTGGACACGGGTGCGTCGGCGACCTCTGCGGTGCGCAGCAGCTCCTTCAGCTGGCGGATGCGGGCCTCTTGCTTGCCCTGCTCGTCTTTGGCGGCGTGGTAGCCGCCGTTCTCCTTGAGGTCGCCCTCTTCGCGCGCGGACTCGATTCGCTTCGCGATCTCTTCACGGCCGCGGGTGGAGAGGTGCTCGAGCTCCGCCGCGAGGCGGTCGTAGGCCTCTTGGGTGAGCCAGGTGACGGTGGCGTCTTGGGCCATGATGCACACTCCCGTGTTCTTCACGCTTCGCGTTCTTCACGCTGTATACGTTCTTCATGCTGTATAGACGTGACGCCCCGACGAATGCCGGGGCGAATGTCCCATGTTAGGTGAGCCAGCAGCGGTAAATCAAACCCGTGTTCGCCTCTTGCGCGACCCGCACCGTCTCGGTGAGGCTGCGGATATGCCGTGTCGAGGCCGGCACCTCGATGACCTTCCAGCCGACGACGGTGAAGTCTTCATTCAGCGCCTGCACGATGCAGGCTGTGTCGTTGCCGGCCGGTACGGAGAGGTTCCAGCTGACTTCGACCGCGCGCTCCTCGTTGATCAGACGGTGACCCGTGTCGGTGACCTCGATCTGCGGTTTCTGGCCATCGAGACCGGCCCAGACGACCCATGCGACGAGCACGATCGCGACGGCCACCGCACCGGCGATCAGCAGCAGTCGATCACGGGTGCGATGCGAGCGTGTGCGCCCGTATCGCGCGGCGAGCGCGTCGTTCTCGAGCTCTGCCACCGCACGGCTCCTTCGATTTCGATCGTCTAGTCTTGTACCCAAGCTTAACCCGCCCGGTCGAGCCGGAGTTCGCCCGTGAAAGAGAGTCCGATGCTCGTCCTGCCCACGCTGATCCTCCTGGCAGACGATGAGGAATTCGACCCCGATACCGTCACGCCAGGCATCTGGGGGTTCGTGCTCACGTTCCTCGTCATGCTGGTCGTGGTGCTCCTCGTGATCGACATGGTGCGACGCATCCGCAGGGTCAACTACCGTGCCGAGGTGCGCGAACAGCTCGAGGCTGAGCGGCTCGAGGCGGAGCGCCTCGAGGCAGGGGAGCACGACGCCGAGATGGGGGAGGCCGACGGTCAGGCGACGGATGCCTCGGGCGAGACGCCGAACGACGCGAACGACGGCCCCGATGGGGCATCCGCTCGCTGACCTGGGGCTCGTTCGCCGAATCTTCGTTCGCTGAGCCCGGCGAAGCGAAGGCCGGCCCCTTCGACAGGCTCAGGGGGCTTCGGCAGGTTCAGGGAGCGTTCAGCCGAGATGGTACGCCGGTGCGATCGCGATGAGCAGCGTCGCGGTCCAGTGGCACATGAACGCGAGCACCGTGCAGGCATGGAAGATCTCGTGGAAGCCGAAGACGCCCGGCCACGGGTTCGGCTTCTTCAGGGCGTAGACGATCGCACCGACCGTGTAGAGCAAGCCGCCGACGATGACGAGCACCATCATCGTGGCATTCACCGCGAGCAGGTCGCCGAGGTACATGACGGCCGCCCAGCCGAGCAGGAGATAGAGCGGCACGTAGAGCCAACGCGGTGCGGTGATCCAGAACACCCGGAAGCCGATGCCGAGGAGCGCGCCGGCCCAGACGAGGCCGAGCAGCAGCCAGCCCTTGTCGGGCGGCAACGCGAGAATCGCGAGCGGCGTGTACGTGCCGGCGATCAGCAGGAAGATGTTCGCGTGGTCGATGCGCTTCAGCGCGAGCTTGGTCTTCGGATCCCAGTCGAACCGGTGGTACAGCGCGGAGTTGCCGAAGAGCAGCATCGAGGTGAGTACGAAGACCGCCGACGCCCACTTCGCCGGCGCACCATCGGCGAGCACGATGAGCACGACCCCGGCCACGACGGTGATGGGGAACGTGACGGCGTGGATCCAGCCCCGCCACGTCGGCTTCACCTCGCCGGGATGGGCGAGCGAGTCGTCGAGTAGGGGGATGTTCGGCAGGTCGGGGCCGTGCGCCTCGCGGGAGACTGCGGTATCGCCGACATCCTCCGCCGCGACCGGGCGGGAGAGTTCTTCCGCTGGATCGTGTGCTGCGCGGCGGCGCTTCGAGGACATGCAGACAGCGTATCCGCCTTCTCCGTCACGCCCGTCTGCGAGTGGCGGATGCGCCGGAGCGGTAGCGTAGTGCCGTGCAGACGAGCGATCAGCCCCTCGGTCGCGGCATCCTCTATCGCCTCTACCAGAACCGGCTCCGACGCGGACTGGACCCGGCGACGATGCCGCGCCATGTCGCGATGATCATCGACGGAAACCGGCGCTGGGCGAAGCAGCTCGGCTACGACACCGCGGCGCATGGCCACCGTGCGGGCGCGGCGAAGATGCGCGAGTTCCTCGAATGGTGCGATGACGCGGGCATCGCGACCGTCACCCTCTACCTGCTCTCGAGCGACAACCTCGGCAACCGGTCGAGCGCCGAGCTCGCCGACCTCATCGAGATCATCGCCGAGCTCGCCGAAGAGCTCTCGCACTACCGCGATTGGCGCGTGCAGCATGTGGGGTCGGATGCCGGGCTGCCCGAGCCGCTCGTCGCCGCGCTCGACGCCGCTGAGCACCGCACAACCGACAAGAACGGCCTGCATGTGAACCTCGCGGTCGGCTACGGGGGCCGAAAAGAGATCACCGACGCGATGAGGTCGATCGTCGCCGACCACCACGCCGAAGGGCGCAGCCTCGAGGACCTCGCCGAGAGACTCACCCCCGACCTCATCGGCCAGCACCTCTATACGGTCGGGCAGCCCGACCCCGACCTCGTGATCCGCACTTCGGGTGAGCAACGGCTCAGCGACTTCATGCTCTGGCAGGCCGCGCACAGCGAGTTCTATTTCGTCGAGGCGCTCGGACCCGACCTCCGCAAGGTCGATTTCCTGCGGGCGCTGCGCGACTACGCGAAGCGTCATCGTCGCTTTGGAGGGTGACCGGCGTCGCCTCGGAGGGTGACCGGCGTCGCTTCGGAGGGTGACCGGGGTCGCTTCGGAGGGTGACCAGCGTCGCCTCGGTCTGAAAGACTGTGTGGGCTGGCAGATCTCTGCCTCGGACGAAGGGGCACGTTCACGTGACCATTGACGATTTCATCGCCGGATTCACCGCCGAACCCGGCTACCTCGACTACGGCCGGGTGGGGCCGCTCTCGACGGTCGCGGCTGAAGAGACCCTCGTGTTCACCCAAGTGCTCCAGCGCGCGCGCTACGGCAGCCTCGACGCGTTCACCGAACAAGATCGACGGGTGCGCGATGCCGCATCGGCCGTCACCGGGTTTCCCGCAGACCAGATCGTCTTCCAGCCGAACACGACACAGGGCATCATGCACGCGATGTTCGGTCTCACCGGCGGCGTGCTGCTCTCCGCCGACGAGTTCCCGAGCCTGCCCATCGCAGCCGTGCGCGCACAAGAGGCGCTGCACACGGTGCAACCGGTCTGGCTCGAGACCGACCACGGCAAGGTGACTCCCGGTCAGATCCGGGAGCAGCTCGAGTCGAACGTCGCCGCCGTCGCCGTGAGCCTCGTCGACTCGCGCACCGGCTACCTGTGCGACATCGAGGGCATCCGGCAAGTCATCGGCGACCGGTTGCTGATCGTCGATGCGATCCAAGGCTTCGGCGCGGTCGACGCGCCATGGGAGGCGGCCGACATCGTGCTCACCGGTGGTCAGAAATGGTGCCGCACCGGTTGGGGCACCGGTTTCATGGCAGTCTCAGCGCGCGCGCTCGAACAGTTGACGCCCGTATTCTCCGGTTTCACCGGCACCGAAGAGGCCGAGGTGTGGGGTGAGGTGCCGCCGCCCGCTGCCGACGCCCGCGCGTTCCGCGTGTCGAGCCCCGACCCGATCGCCGAAGCACGCCTGGCTGCGGGCCTCGAAGAGATCGCGAGTGTCGGCGTCGCCGCGATCAACTCGGCCGTCGCCGACCGGGTGAGCCGCACCATCGAACTGGCCGACGAGTATGCGATCGCCGTCATCTCATCGCGCGCCGAGCGCGAGCGAGCCGGCATCGTCGTGCTCGAACCGCCGACCGAGCAGGTCACGTTGCTGACCGCGTCGCTGCACAACCACGGCGTCACGGCGACGACCCGCCAGGGGCACGTCCGGCTGTCGGTGCACGCGGCGACCTCCGACGAGACGCTCGAGATGCTGCGAGCGGCGTTCGTGTCGTACGGCACGGCGGCGAGCTACTGACACTTCTGCGGGTTGAGCTTGACACTTCTGCGGGTTGAGCTTGTCACTTCTGCGGGTTGAGCCTGTCGAAACCGCTTGCTCGAACCTGGGGTTTCGATAAGCTCAACCCGCAGAAAATGAACGCGAGACGACCTGCCGCGTGTCGCTTCCCGGGTTCTCGCGAGACGGACGTAGGTTCGGCTCAACAGGCAAAGCGTCTGTTCGAGTCGGCTCGTGAACCGCTCGTGGGAGGATCGCCGCCGGCGCGGAATGCCGAGCTGAAGCTCGGGGCGGGAGCTGGCGTGTCACTCTCTACCTCCAAGTCGACCGATCTCGCGGCGAATGCCGCAGCAGCACAACAGGAGCGCACCTACGTGCTCGACACCTCGGTGCTGCTGTCGGATCCGAAGGCCCTGTTCCGCTTCGACGAGCATGCCGTCGTGCTGCCCGTCGTGGTGATCACGGAACTCGAGGCCAAGCGGAACGACCCCGAGATCGGCTACTTCGCCCGTCAGGCGCTGCGCATCCTCGATGAACTCCGCGTCGAACATGAGCGGCTCGACTTCCCGATCACCGTCGGCGACGGCGGCTCGCTGCGTGTCGAGCTGAATCACAGCGACCAGAGCGTGCTGCCGTCTGGGCTGCGGCTCTCCGACAACGACTCACGCATCCTCGCGTGCGCGCTCAACCTCTCCAACGACGGCCTCGCCGTCACGGTGGTCTCGAAAGACCTCCCGCTGCGGGTCAAGGCCGCCTCGGTCGGCCTCGACGCGCAGGAGTACCGGCACGAGCTCGCGATCGACTCCGGGTGGAACGGCATGGCCGAACTCGACCTCGGGTCCAACGACATGTCCAAGCTGTACGAACACGAACACCTCATGTTGCCGGCCGACATCGAACAGCCGATCAACACCGGGCTCGTCATCCACTCCGACCGCGGTTCGGCGCTCGGCCGGGTCGTGGGCGAGCGCGAGGTGAAGCTCGTGCGCGGCGACCGTGAGGTCTTCGGTCTGCACGGACGCTCGGCCGAACAGCGGCTCGCGATCGACCTGCTGCTCGACCCCGAGATCGGCATCCTCTCGCTCGGCGGGCGCGCAGGCACGGGCAAGTCGGCGCTCGCGCTGTGCGCCGGCCTCGAGGCGGTGCTCGAGCGCCAGCAGCACAAGAAGATCATGGTGTTCCGCCCGCTCTACGCCGTCGGCGGGCAGGAGCTCGGCTACCTGCCGGGCGACCAGGGCGAGAAGATGAACCCGTGGGGTCAGGCCGTCTTCGACACCCTCGGTTCGGTGGTCTCCGACAACGTGCTCGAAGAGGTCATCGACCGCGGCATCCTCGAGGTGCTTCCGCTCACCCACATCCGCGGCCGCTCGCTGCACGACGCGTTCGTGATCGTCGACGAGGCGCAGTCGCTCGAGCGCAACGTGCTGCTGACCGTGCTCTCACGCATCGGCCAGAACTCGCGGGTCGTGCTCACCCACGACGTAGCCCAGCGCGACAACCTGCGCGTCGGCCGTCACGACGGAGTCGCGAGCGTGATCGAGACGCTGAAGGGGCATCCGCTGTTCGCCCACATCACACTGACCCGATCGGAGCGCTCGGCGATCGCGGCGCTCGTCTCCGAGATGCTCGACGGGCACGAACTGGCGTAGCTGCCGCGATCGACGGCAGCGAGCGGGCCCCGAAGAACCGGGGCCCGCGTCGCGTCAGCCGTGGATATCCGTCAGCCGTAGATCTTCGCGTCGTACGAGGGGCCGTAGTGCGCGTCGAGTACCTCGAGCGTGTCGCCCGGGCGTTCGAGGGTCTGTGCGATGACGGCACGTCGCGGTGCGGCGGCGGCATCCCACGTCTCGGGCTTCCACGCCTGTGAGCGCAGGAATGCCTTGGAGCAGTGGTAGAAGACCTCGTCGATCGCGACCTCGAGCACGAGCGCGGGCTCGTGGCCGCGCACCTGCATACGGTCGGCGTAGGGCGCATCGCGCAGCAGCCGGCCGCGGCCGTTGATGCGGAGCGAGTCGCCCCGGCCGGGGATGACGAAGACCAGTCCGACGTGCGGATTCTCGAGCACGTTGTGGAAGCCGTCGGCGCGGCGGTTGCCGGGTCGCTCGGGAATCGCGATCGTCGAGTCGTCGAGCGCGATCGCGAACCCGGGTGGGTCGCCCTTGGGGGAGACGTCGGCGTTGCCGGCCGCATCCGCCGTCGAGATGAAGCACAGTGGCGATGCTACGAGCCACTGCCGATCAAGGTCGTGAAGTCGAGCGCGCGTCTTGTCGCGAACGGCGGGCAACGGCTGGCCGAGGATCTCCTCGAGTTCGTCGATGGTCGTGACTGGCGTGCCTCCGTGTTCCATGGTTCCAAGCTACGCCCGTCGGACGGGCCGCTGATTCACTTTGCGAAGGCACGCGTGCCGACGCGAAGGATACGCCGTGCACGAGGCCCGACTCGCCGCCCTCCTCGGCGCCTGCGATGCTTGGAGCATGACGATCGAACGCAGGGTGCTCTTCGATGTCGACGGCACCCTGATCGACGCGATGGCGGGACAGCGGCGCATCTGGCACGAGTGGGCGGAGCAGTTCGGTCTCGACCCGTCGCTCGTCTACGAGACGGCGATGCGCACGCGGCCGATCGAGACCGTGGCCGAACTGCTGCCGGGGCGTGACCCCGCTCCACTCGTCGCCGCGTTCGACCGGCTCGAGGATGCCGAAGCCGATCACGGAGATCTGCGAGGCATCGACGGGGCGGCGGAACTCCTCTCGGCGCTCGAGCCGAACACCTGGGCCCTCGTGACCTCGAACGCCGAGCGTCGAGTGGCGGCGCGCTTCCGACGACTCGGGCTGCCGTTGCCCGGGGTCATCGTCGACAACCTGGCGACACCCGCAGGCAAACCGGCGCCCGACCCCTACCTGCTCGCGGCGCGTCGTCTCAACGCGGCGCCCCGCGACTGCCTCGTGGTCGAGGACGCTCCCTCGGGCGTCGTCGCGGGACTCGCTGCCGGCATGACGACGTGGAGCGTGAACGGCGCGATGCCGGTTGCGGGCGCCCACCTGCACTTTCGCACGCTCGCCGAAGCATCGGTCGACATCATCGACTTCCTCGCGGGGCATGACGTCAGCGAGACATCCACCTGACGCCGCCGCGAACGACGAAGCGCCCCGCCGGATCGGCGGGGCGCTTCGGTTCGGCTCAGGTGCCGAGCGATTACTTCGCCTGCGGCGGGCGCGTCATCGACAGCAGGTCGAGGGCGGTGTCGAGCTGCTCGAGCGTGAGCTCGCCGCGCTCGACGTAGCCGAGGTCGATCACGGCTTCGCGCACCGTGATGGCCTTGGCCACCGAGTGCTTCGCGATCTTCGCGGCGGCCTCGTAGCCGATGAGCTTGTTGAGCGGCGTCACGATCGCCGGCGACATGCCGGCGAGTGCGGTCGCCCGTTCGACGTCGGCCTCGAGCCCGTCGACGGTCTTGTCGGCGAGCACGCGCACCGAGTTGGCGAGCAGGCGGATCGACTCGAGCAGTGCAGTGCCCATGACGGGGATCTGCACGTTGAGTTCGAAGGCACCGGATGCCCCGCCCCACGCGATCGTGGCGTCGTTGCCGATGACCCGGGCGCAGACCATGAGTACTGCCTCGGGCACGACGGGGTTGACCTTGCCCGGCATGATCGAGGAACCAGGCTGCAGGTCGGGGATGCGCAGTTCGCCGAGACCGGTATTCGGGCCGGAGCCCATCCAGCGGAGGTCGTTCGAGATCTTCGTGAGGCTCACGGCGATCGTGCGGAGTGCTCCCGAAGCGTCGACGAGGCCGTCGCGGTTGGCCTGCGCCTCGAAGTGGTCGGCGGCCTCGGTGATCGGCAGTTCGGTCTCGGCCTGCAGGAGGGAGATCACGAGCTGCGGGAAGCCGGCGGGGGTGTTGATGCCGGTGCCGACGGCGGTGCCGCCGAGCGGAACCTCGGCGACGCGGGGGAGGGCAGTGCGCACACGTTCGATGCCGAGACGCACCTGGCGGGCGTAGCCGCCGAACTCCTGGCCGAGCGTGACCGGGGTGGCGTCCATCAGGTGGGTGCGGCCGGCCTTCACGACGTCGGCCCATTCGACGGCTTTCGCCTCGAGGGCGACGGCGAGGTGGTCGAGTGCCGGGATGAGTTCGTCGATGAGCGCCGCAGTGACCGCGATGTGCACCGAGGTCGGGAAGACGTCGTTGGACGACTGCGATGCGTTCACGTGGTCGTTGGGGTGCACTGGGCTGCCGAGCTTGCCCGTCGCGATGGTGGCGAGCACCTCGTTCATGTTCATGTTCGACGAGGTGCCGGAACCCGTCTGGTACACATCGACCGGGAAGTGCTCGCTGTAGCCGTGCACGCCCGAGATGACTTCGTCGGCGGCGTCTTCGATGGCCTTCGCGATGGCCGGATCGAGCACGCCGAGCTGCGCGTTCGCCTGCGCGGCCGCCTTCTTGATGCGTGCGAGCGCCTGGATCTGCTGGGGCTCGAGGCCCGCGCCGGAGATCGGGAAGTTCTCGACTGCGCGCTGCGTCTGCGCCCGGTAGAGCGCCGATGCGGGCACCCGCACCTCGCCCATAGTGTCGTGCTCGATGCGATAGTCGGCGGCGTTTTCCACCACGGTGTGTTCCCTTCGATGTGCTTGCCGGGATGCCCCGGCCGATGCCGCTCGTGCGGCCGTGTCAACCGTCAGACCGTGCCGACGACGATGTCGGTCTCGACGCGACCCTCGAAGAGTCGGTAGTTCGCTCCGACGATAGCCAGCGTACCTGCTGCGATCGCGTCACTGATCATCTCGGACGACTCGACGAGCTCGGTGACGGTGTTGCGCAGGTGCTCGCGACCGACGAAGCCGACATCGACGTGATCGGCGTCGACGGGGGTGCCGGGTTCGCCACCTGCGACCTTGCGCACGGCGGGCACGATCTTCTCGACGAGACCGGCGATGTACGGCGGCAGCGGCGCGGCGTCGGCGGCCTCAGAGTCGATCGCGGCACGCACGGCACCGCATTCGTCGTGGGCGAGCACGATGATGAGCGGCACGTGCAGCAGGCCGACGGCGTATTCGAGGGAGCCGAGCGCCGACGGAGTGACCACTTGCCCGGCATTGCGTACGACGAAGGCGTCGCCGAGGCCCACGTCGAAGATGATCTCGGCGGCGAGGCGGGAGTCGCTGCAACCGAAGATCGTCACGAGTGGGCGCTGGGAGTGGGCGAGCGAAGCTCGCCGGTCGACGTCTTGGCGGGGGTGCTGCGGGTTGCCCGCGACGAAGCGGGCGTTGCCGGCACGAAGCTCGCGCCACGTCTCGGCCGGTGTCTCGGGGAGGTCGATCGGCTGCGTCGTCACGGCGTGCCTCTCAGTTCTGCGCCTCGATCGTCGGCGTGAGCGCCGACGCGAGCGTCTCGAATTCTTGGGGAGTCGCGGTGCCGAGCAGCACGAACGTGCTGCCGCCCGCCTCGGTGGTGAGGCCGTAGCGGGCATTGCCGACGTCGGCGGCCGAGTTGCGGTTGTCGTAGACCGTCCACTCGACGCCGTCGATCGTGGTGGTGCCCGCGGCGAGTGTGCGAGCGAGGAGGGCGGCCGTCCAGGTCGGGTTCGCATCGAGCCCTTGATACAGCCCGATGAACTCGTCGCCGGGTGTGAGGTAGCCGACGTACCATGCAGTGACGTCGTCGGCCTGGCTCGTTCGCAGCTCTGCCGCGTTGGCACGCCACCCATTGGGCAGCTCGGGAACGGCGAACGGGTCGTCGCCGGCGACCTGCGCCTGTTGGGCGACGGATGCCACGTCGACGTCGCGCTCGATGGCCGTGTCGGTACGCGGCACGAGCAGCACGATGACGAGCACGACGATGAGGCTCGCACCCAGCGCGAGGAGCAGGTTGTTCAGATTCTGACGCTGCCGGTGATTCTGCGAGTTCTCGGCCTTGCGGGCTGCCGTCTCTTCGGGAGTCTCGGGTCGGCCGAGCTCGGCGACCACCTGGGGCGGGCGCGTCGCCATCAGCGGGCGCCGGTGTCGTCGGCAGCAGCGCGGGCGGTGCCGGCGCGAGCCGCGTCGAGGCGCGCCTTCGCGCCGATGAGCCACTCTTCGCATCGAGCCGCCAGGGCCTCGCCGCGTTCCCAGAGCGCGAGCGACTGCTCGAGGGTCGCGGAGCCCTGCTCGAGTTCGCCGACGACCTGCACGAGTTCGTCTCGCGCCTGCTCGTAACTCAGCTCGGCGACGTCGGTGGGGGTGGGCATGGCATCCATTCTATTCGCCGCTGCTGACAGGACCGATCGGCGGTGAGGCTGATGCCGACGACCCCACCAGCGCTTCGTCATGCACCGATGTCACAGCGCCGCGAGACACCGCTGCGAGCGACCCCTCGGCGAGCGTGAGCGTGAGCTCCGCGCCATCGGGCGCACCTGCGGGCCCCCGAACCACGTGGCCGTCGTGCCCCTGCACGATGGCGTAACCGCGATCGAGCGTCGCTTGCGGGGAGAGCGCGCGCAGATGCCCGCGCAGTTCCGCGACGCGGTGCGTCTGGCGGTCGATGGTGCGCTCGACGAGTTCGGCGCCACGGGCGACCCAGCGGGTGAGGTCTTCCGCACGCCGGTCGACGATCCACGAAGTCTCGGCCAGCGCCGGGCGCGAACGGAGGTGGCCGATGCGGTCGATCTCGCGGGAGAGGATCGCCTGCAGCCGCATGCCGAGGCGCGCGCGTGCCTGCTCGACCCGTACGAGCTCTTCATTCACGTCGGGCACGACACGTTTCGCGGCGTCGGTGGGTGTGGAGGCCCGAAGGTCGGCGACTTCGTCGAGCAGCGGGCGGTCGGCCTCGTGCCCGATCGCCGACACGAGCGGGGTGGATGCCGCGGCGGCCGCCCGCACGACGCGTTCGTCGCTGAACCCCAACAGGTTCTGGAAGTCGCCGCCGCCGCGCGCGACGATGATGACTTCGACCTCAGGGTCGGCGTCGAGCCGCTCGATCGCCGCCACGACCTCGGGCACCGTGCGATCACCCTGAACCGCGGCATGCACGACGCGGAACTCGACGGCGGGCCAGCGCAGGCGGGCGTTGCGCAGCACGTCTTTCTCGGCGTCGCTGTCTTTGCCGGTGATGAGCCCCACGACTCCGGGCAGGAATGGCAGCCGGCGCTTGCGCCCGACGTCGAAGAGCCCCTCGGCGGCGAGTTGCGCCCGCAGCCGCTCGAGTCGCTCGAGCAGGTCGCCGAGGCCGACGTGCTTGAGTTCGAAGACCTGCATCGACAGCGAACCGCCCTTGACCCACCAGCTGGGCTTGACGAGCGCGATCACCCGGTCGCCCTGCTTGAACTGCTCGTCGAAGCGTGCGCGCACCGACGACCACACCTGGAACGACAGGGTCGCCTCGGCATCGAGGTCTTTGAGCTTGCCGTAGACGTTGCCGCCCGAGACCCCCCACTGCGTGATCTCGCCCTCGACCCACACCGTGCCGAGGCGGTCGATGTACTGCTTGAGCTTGCCCGAGAGGAGCGCGACCGGCCACGGCGCATCGCGTGTCGCCGGTGCATCCGTCATCTGGGCCTCCCAGCCACCCGCCCGTCTCAGCCACGTAGGATGGACACCGTGACGAGCTTGACTGGTGCCCCGCGAATCGGCCTTGGCATGCCTAGAGTTCCGGGCGTGCGCGGCCGGCTCAAGGATAACCCGGTCCCCGGACACAAGCGTGTACTGCTCGCAGCGCCGCGAGGCTACTGCGCCGGCGTCGACCGTGCCGTGATCGCCGTCGAGAAGGCGCTCGAGCACTACGGCGCACCGGTCTACGTGCGCAAGCAGATCGTGCACAACATCCACGTGGTCACCGAGCTCGAGGCCCTGGGCGCGATCTTCGTCGAGGAGGTCGACGAAGTGCCGGCGGGCGCGCACATCGTCTTCAGTGCGCACGGCGTGTCTCCCGCCGTTGTGAACGCCGCAGCCGACCGAGGCCTGCACGCGATCGATGCGACCTGCCCGCTCGTCACCAAGGTGCACCGCGAGGCCGTGCGCTTCGCGCGCGACGACTTCGAGATTCTGCTCATCGGCCACGAGGGTCATGAAGAGGTCGAGGGAACGGCAGGCGAGGCGCCAGACCACGTCACGATCGTCAACAGCCCCGACGATGTCGACAACATCGAGGTGCAAGACCCCGACAAGGTCGTCTGGCTTTCGCAGACCACGCTGTCGGTCGACGAGACCATGGAGACCGTGCGGCGCCTCCGCGAGCGGTTCCCGAACCTGCAGGACCCGCCGTCCGACGACATCTGCTACGCCACCCAGAACCGTCAGGTCGCGATCAAGAAGGTCGCGCAAGACGCCGATCTCGTCATCGTCGTCGGTTCGGCGAACAGTTCCAACAGTGTGCGCCTCGTCGAGGTCGCCCTCGAATACGGTGCGAAGGCGGCCTACCGGGTCGATTACGCGAGCGAGGTCAAGCAGGAGTGGCTCGACGGCGTCGAGACCGTCGGCGTGACGAGCGGGGCATCCGTGCCTGAAGAACTCGTGCACGAGCTGCTCGAAGCGCTCTCCGATGCCGGCTACGGCGAGGTTGCCGAGGTCAAGACGGCTGAAGAAGACCTCATGTTCTCGCTGCCGAAAGAGCTGCGCAAAGATCTCGCGGGCAAGCTCGATGCACGGGCGCTCGGCGGGCGGGATCGCGCCCAGCGCTGACGTCGTCGCGAGCATCACCCGCTGCGAAACGGGTGAACGGGTGCTGAGCCTGATCGAGCAGTTCGCCATCGGCGGACACGCCCGGTTTCGAAGCGACCTACGTTTGAGTCGGGGTCAGTGACTGCAGGAACGCGGGGTCGCTCGCGAACACGATCAAGCCGACGATCAACACCACGAAGAACGCCGCGACGCCCGCGAGGAGCGGGATCCACCATGCCGATCGGCCGGCGCGCAGGCGCGTACGCGACCAGAGCAAGGCTCCGATCCACAATGCGAGCTGCAGGGCGATGCCGACGATGATGGCCGAAGGCACGACCGGGCCGGGAGTGAATTCGGTCGGTGCGTCGACGCCGAGCATCGACGCCGACAGCTTCGCAGACTCGAGCGCCGTGGTCGGCAGCTGGAAGAGCACCAGGCTGTTGTAGAGCGCGCCGAACACGCCGAACACGAGCAGTGCGATGGTCCACATACGGTCGATCGGGCGCGCACTCGGGGCGGAGACGCTCGCGCCGGTGCTCTGAGCGGCGGCGTGCGCGGCAGCCGCGGGCTCGGCCGCTGCATCCGGCGCCGCGACGGGGTCGACCGGCGGGGTCCACGTCCAACCCTCGGGGGCGTACTCGCCGTACTGCGGACGAGGCCGCTCGTCGCGCGATGACGGAGCGGCGGGTGTGTTCGCCGCACCGCCGCCGTGCGTCACTGCGGCGTCACCCGACTCGTCGGGCGTTCGAGCGGTCTCGTTCTGCGACATCCGGGCCTTACGCGCTGATCGACTGGGCGGCGGAGCCGAGCTGACGCGTCGACTCCCCGACGCGCACGGCCATGGCGGTCTCGGCGACCTTGCCCCACGCGCGCGGGTCGTACTGCTTCTTGTTGCCGACACCGCCGTCGACCTTCAGCACGCCGTCGTAGTTGTCGAACATGTAGCCGGCGATCGAACGTGTGAACGCATACTGCGTGTCGGTGTCGATGTTCATCTTCACGACTCCGTTGGCCACCGCCTCGGCGATCTCGGCGTCGGTCGAGCCCGAGCCGCCGTGGAAGACGAGGTCGAGCGGCTTCGCGGCCGTGCCGAACTTGGCCTGGAGTCCGTCTTGGATCTCTTTGAGGAGCGCGGGGCGCAGCTTCACGTTGCCCGGGGCGTAGACGCCGTGCACGTTGCCGAAGGTGAGGGCGGCCATGTAGCGGCCCTGCTCGCCGAAGCCGAGCGCCTCGACGGTCGCGATCGCGTCGTCGAGCGTGGTGTAGAGCGCGTCGTTGGAGCCTTCGTGCTGTACGCCGTCTTCTTCGCCGCCGACGACGCCGATCTCGACCTCGAGGATGGCGTTGATCGCCTTCATGCGGGGGAGGATCTCTTTCGCGATCTCGAGATTCTCGTCGAGCGGCACGGCCGAGCCGTCCCACATGTGCGACTGGAAGATCGGGTTGCGGCCGGCCTTGACCTCGGCCTCGGAGGCCTCGATCAACGGGAACACGAAGTCGGCGAGTGCAGGCTTCGGGCAGTGGTCGGTGTGCAGCGCCACGGTGATCGGGTAGTTCTTCGCGACCTCGTGGGCGAAGCGCGCGAACGCGAGCGCGCCGGTGGCGCGGGCCTTCACGGTGTGGCCGGCGAAGTAGTCGGCGCCGCCCGTCGTGACCTGGATGATGCCGTCGGAACCCGCCTCGGTGAGGCCCTGCAGCACCGCGTTGAGCGTCTGCGAGGAGGAGACGTTGAAGGCCGGGAACGCGAAGCCCTTGGCCTTCGCGGTGTCCAGCATCTCGGCGTACTGCTCAGGTGTTGCGATGGGCATGGTGCTCCTTCGGACGACAGTGGGGTTGGGGTCCAGTCTACCGACTTGCCGAGGGGTGCTCACGTGTCGGCCGCGGTGTCGAGGGGGCAGCGATGCCTCAGCGCGCTCGCGCACGGCAGGATGGACTCGTGACGACCGACCCGCTCCGCCTCAGCGAACGCGGACTCGTCGACGGATTCGGCCGTGCGACGGCTCTCGCCGCTCTCGCCGCAGCCCCGCTCGTCGGTTCCGGAGATGGGCACGGCATCGACGAGCGTGCGGTGAGAGCGCTCCGTTCGGCGCTCGGCCGGCTCGAGGTCGACGGCGTGGTCGTCGTCGGCGAAGGCGAGAAGGACGAAGCGCCGATGCTCTACGTGGGTGAGCGGTTCGGCCGTGCTTCCGATGGGTCGCCCCAGTCGGGGGTCGCCGTCGATCTCGCGGTCGACCCCGTTGACGGCACCCGGCTCGCGGCGGCCGGCGAGCCCGGCGCGATGGCAGTGCTCGCGGTCGCCCCGCGTGGCTCGCTCGCGACACTCGGCGCCGCCCACTACCTCGAGAAGCACGTCACGTGGCTTCCGGATGCCCCGGCCGGCGCCCCCGTCGATGAGCTCGTCGCCCGCATCGCGACGGCGCGGGGCGTACCTGCGAGCCGAGTGCACGTCGCCGTGCAAGAGCGGCCGAGGAACGAGCGGTTCGCCGCCGAGGCTCGGGCTGCAGGGGCATCCGTCGACCTCTTCGCGCACGGCGACGTCGAGCGGAGCCTGCGCGCTGCGCAACAAGGCTCGGGGCTGGATCTCGTGTCGGGTATCGGCGGAGCTCCCGAGGGCGTGCTGACCGCCGCCGCCGTGCGGGCGCTGGGCGGTTCGATGTGGGCGAGGCTCGCCCCGCAATCCGGCGCCGAGCGCGACCGGCTCGTGGCGGCCGGCATCGACCTCGAGCGTGTGTGGCCGCTCACCGCGCTGTGCGGGGCACCGGCGTGGGTGTTCCTCAGCGCTGTGACCGAGTGCGCACCCGGTGGGGCGGCTGTGGCCGGCGTGCGGTTCGCGCCGGATGGCAGCGCGCAGGTCGCCACCTGGTACGCCGGCCCGGGTGTCGGCCCGACCCTCGTCGAGTCGCGGCTTCCCTGAACGACGCGTTAAGAATGCACATTCTTTCATCGCCTTCGGCCTGATCCGAGCGGCTTTCCGCACCGTCGCTGCCTAGGCTGAAGGCGGACGATCGTCCATCCATGCCGGCCTCGACGGGCCGATCGCACTAGCGTCCGGGAGGACCCTCGATGGTGAGCACCGATACGGCAAGCCTGTTCTTGCACCCCGACCGCAACATCGCGCTCGAACTCGTGCGCGCCACCGAGGCGGCGGCGATCCGTTCGTACCCGTGGATCGGCCGGGGCGACAAGCTCGGCGCCGACGGCGCGGCGGTCGACGCGATGCGCGCATTCCTCGGCACGGTCGACTTCGACGGCGTCGTCGTGATCGGCGAGGGCGAGAAGGACGAAGCCCCGATGCTCTTCAACGGCGAGCGGGTCGGCAACGGCCGCGGCCCCGCGTGCGACATCGCCGTCGACCCCATCGACGGCACCTCGCTGACCGCGGCCGGGCGCCAGAACGCGCTCTCGGTGATCGCGGTCTCCGACCGGGGATCGATGCTCGACGCGTCATCCGTCTTCTACATGGACAAGATCGTGACGGATGCCGCGGGCATCGGCGTCGTCGACATCCGCAAGCCGATCGGCGAGAACCTGCGGGCACTCGCCGCGGCCAAGGGCAAAGAGGTCAACGAGCTGCGGGTGACGGTGCTGAACCGTCCGCGTCACGAGCAGCTCATCGCCGACATCCGTGCGGCGGGGGCAGGCACCCGCCTCATCAGCGACGGCGACGTCGCGGGCGGCATCAACGCCGCACGCTACGAGTCGCGCATCGACATGTGCGTCGGCATCGGCGGCAGCCCCGAGGGCATCACCACGGCCTGCGCGATCAAGGCGCTCGGCGGATTCATGCAGGGCCGGCTCGCGCCGGGCGACGATGCTGAGCGAGCGCGCGGCGAGGCGGCCGGCCTCGATTGCGACCAGGTCTACGAGCTCGACGACCTCGTGAAGGGCGACAACACCTTCTTCGTCGCGACGGGGGTCACCGACGGCGAGCTCCTCGACGGCGTCTCGCGAAAAGGGCCGATCATCCGCACCGAGTCGATCGTGCTGCGCGGCAAGTCGGGCACGATCCGGCGTGTGCGGGCCGATCACCTCGCTGCGAAGTGGCTCGTCGACGACGTGCTCTGAGGTTCAGCCGCGTGCTGCCCGCCCGTCGTTCGCTTTCGGCAGAGTGCGGATGTCGGTGCCGCCGCCCATGATGGATCGGTGACCACTGTCGACCGGCTGCCGCGGGCGCTCCGACCGTTCGGGTCGAGCCAGTATCGCCTGCTGACGGCGGCGCTCGCAGCATCGCTGCTGAGTGCCGGCGCCTGGATCGTCTCCGCGGTGTGGCAAGTGGTCGAGCTCGGCGGCACGCCGATCGATCTCTCGTTCGTCGCGGTGGGCTCGAGCCTCGGGCTCGTGCTCGCTGTGCTGTTCGGCGGGGTGGCCGCCGACCGCATACCCCAGCGACGCATCCTGCTGACCGTCGAGATCGTGCGAGGCGTCGGGTTCTCTGTCGCCGCGTTCCTCGCGATCAGCGGGCAGATCGAGGTGTGGCACATCGCCGTCATCTCGTTCGCACTCGGGTTGGCCGACGGCTTCTTCTATCCCGCGTACTCGGCGTGGCTTCCCGCGATCATTCCCGAGTCGCAGCTGCTCGCCGCCAACGGCATCGAGGGTGTGCTGCGGCCGTCGGTGATGAACGCCGCCGGGCCGGCGGTCGCGAGCGCGCTCATCGCGATGCAGGGGCCGTGGCTCGCTTTCGCGGTCGTTGCCGGCCTGCAGGTCGTTGCAGCGGCCGTGCTCGCGATCATGCGCACGACACCCGTGCGCCGTGAGCTCGACGGGCCGCCGGTGCATCCGGTGCGCCAGACGCTCATCGACCTGCGCGACGGCTTCGCCTACCTGCTGCGCACCCGCTGGCTCTTCGCGACGCTGCTGTTCTCCATCGTGCTCGTCTTCCTCATCATGGGGCCGATCGAGGTGCTCCTGCCATTCGCAGTGAAAGACCAGACCGGGGGAGGGGCCGGGGCATTCGCGCTCGCGCTCGCCGCGTTCGGTGTGGGCGGCGCCATCGGCTCGCTCGCCGTCGCCTCGATGCGGCTGCCTCGCCGCTACCTCACCCTGATGATCCTGGCGTGGGGCTTCGGATGCCTCCCGCTCGCGATCATCGGCTTCACGTCGCTGCTCTGGGTGATGGTCGTGGCGCTCTTCATCTGCGGACTGTTGTTCTCTTCGGCGAGCGTGGTGTGGGGCACACTGCTGCAGCGGCGGGTGCCGCCCTCGATGCTCGGTCGGGTGTCGAGTCTCGACTTCTTCGTCTCGCTGGCGCTCATGCCGATCTCGATGGCCGTCGCGGGCCCGGTCGGTGAATGGATCGGCCTTGCACCGACGTTCCTCATCGCCGGGCTCGTCGCGCCGCTGCTCGCGCTCGCGACGCTCGCGTTCGCCCGCCTCGGCAAAGACGAGCTCGCGCATCCGCTCGACGCCGAGGCCGAGGCCGACGCCGTGACCGGAGCGGAAGCCGTTGCGGGCTTCGAGCCCCCGGTCGACCCCGAGCGACGATAGCGCGAAAACGCCAGGGGTCGACGCCGGCATCGCATCGTGCAAGTCTGGGCACAACGGTTGCGAGGGGGAGACCACGATGGTCACGGTTCGAGATGCATTCCCGGGGTTCAGCGTCGATGACATCGAGGCGGCACGCGAGTTCTACGGCACGAAGTTGGGGCTGCCCGTCGGCGATGAACGGGGGGCGGGCGCGCTGCGCATCACGCTGCCATCGGGCCAGGGTGTGTTCATCTATCCGAAGCCGAACCACACGCCTGCGAGTTTCACGATCCTGAACCTCGTCGTCGACGACATCGATCGTGCCGTCGACGAGCTCAATGCTGCTGGTGTCGTGACGAAGATCTACGCGGCTCCCGACGATTTCGGCACCGACGAACGCGGAATCGCGCGAGGCTCGGCGTCAGGGCAAGGGCCCGACATCGCCTGGTTCACGGACCCGGCCGGCAACGTGCTCAGCGTGCTCGTCGGCTGACGCGCGTCACCCGGCGTTCGCGGTGGTCGCGGCCGATTCCTCGAGTGCGCCACGCAGTATCGTTCCGATAGCCGTCATGCGTGCGAGCACGGCATCCCGCCCGTCGACCGCGTCGCTCCAGTTCGCGAGCACTGCCCACGCGAGCCCGCCGCCGTCGGCGATATCGCAGACGCCGATGTCGATGCGTGCGGTGCTGATCGTGCCGGTCTTGTTGCGCAGCACGAAGCCGTTGTCGGGTTCGGTGTGGGCGAGCGGATCGACGCCGAACGGAGCGGCGACCATCGACTGGTCTGTGTTGAGCGCGAGCCAATCGAGCACGCGTGCCGAGACCGCCGGTGAGATGATCCGGCCGCGGGAGAGATCGGCCATGAGCCGTACGAGTTCGGCAGCGTTGCCGCGCGACAGGGTTGGCGGATGCTCCGGGCCGCGGTCTTCACGCACGCGGTCGAGCAGCGCCGAGCCGGTGAACCCGAGCGCCTGACTGGTCTGCCCGATTCGGTTGATGCCGAGTCGGCGCACGAGGACGTTGGTCGCGAGGTTGTCGCTGACTGCGCCGATCAGCGAGCACGCGTCGCGGATCGTCAGGTCACCGGCGTCGAGGAGATGCCAGAGACCGGAGTCGGCGACCAGGTCTTCCGGAGTGCGCTGCACGCGCTCGTCGAGGTCGAGCTCGCCGGCTTCCGCTCGACGTGCCGCTTCGATGAGGAGGAACACCTTGCCCACGCTCGCGGTCTTCAGCACCCGCTCAGCGTCGTGGGACCAGAGCACGCCGCCCGTACGAGCATCTGCGACGGCGGCGGACCACTCGACCGGCCCGAGGTTCTCGGCGTCGTCCGAGATCGCGTCATCGAGGCCCTGCAACGTCCACTGATCGGCCATGCCGGCTCCTTCGGGGGTCTGCGGCGCCGGAGAGTCGGGAAGTCATGAGTGCGCCTGTTACGCACCGTATCATCGAGCAACGCCCGCGCAATCGCCCGGCTTGATTCCGCACCCGTGCTCATCGATTTCGTGGTTCGATCGCCCCATCCGGGTTGTCGTTGCAGCAGAATGCGGAACGTATGCTTGCCACCCAACTGAAGGAAGAGATGCCCGCGATGACCGCCGCTGAACTCGGACCGCTCGCTCCCGGAGCCCGCGTCGCCCTCGTCACACCGAGCGGACCGCCACCGGCGGGGCTGCTCGCGCGCTCAGTCGACCTGCTGGCGAAATGGGGACTCGATCCCGTCGTGTACCCGAGCGCGACTGCAGCGCACCCGAGAGCGCGTTATCTCGCCGGCCCCGACCGGCAGCGGGCCACTGACCTGCAGGAGGCCTGGTGCGACGCGTCGATCGACGCCGTGTTCTGTGCGCGGGGTGGGTACGGATCGGTCCGCATCCTCGATCTGCTCGACCCTGAGTCACTCGCCACCGCGAGACCGAAGCCGCTGTACGGCAGTTCCGACATCACCGGTATTCACGAGTACTGGTTCGAGCACCTCGGCCTCGCCACCTGGTTCACCCCGATGCTGGCGACCGCCGACCTGCTCGACGATCCCGAAGCCATCTCGAGTCTCAGATGTGCGGTCTTCGAGCCCGTCGATGGCCGGCGTTACAGCGGACCTGCCGCCGAGACGCTCGTCTCCGGTGAGGCGAGCGGCCGACTGGTCGGCGGCAACCTCAGTCTGCTCGCCATGACACTCGGGGCTCGAGGGCGCCGGACACCCGACAACGGCGGGTGCATCGCGTTGCTCGAAGACGTCGATGAGGAGGTCTATCGTCTCGACGGGCTGCTCTCCTCGTTGCTCCGGGCGGGGTGGTTCGACGGGCTGGCCGGCATCGCACTGGGGAGTTGGAAGACGTGCGGCGAACTCGCCGAGGTGCGCGCCCTCGTGGAGGAGATGCTCGTTCCGCTCGGCATTCCGCTGGTCTGGGAACTCGGCTTCGGCCACGGGCCACACGCATCGAGCATCCCGCTCGGGGTGCGCGGCACGCTCCATGCGGGCGCTACACCGCACCTCGCGATCGGGTGAACCGGCGCACATACCCCCAATCCGGGGTGTCGCGGTTGTCCGCGCCGCGCCGACCGGGCACGATGGCATCGGAAGGGGTGACATGTCGCCAGAAGGTCTCGGAAGTCCTCATGAGCGGTTCGACGCGCGCCTGCAGCGCCGCTCCGCGATCCTCCTCAAGCGCCGCATCGTCGACCAGGAACGCGAGCACTACCTCGCCGCGCTGGAATGGGCGCGCGACGACGGTTCCTTCGAGCGCATCGCAGCGCTGATCGTCGCATCCCGTCGACGGTTCATCCTCGGCGCGGCCAAGTCGTTCACGTACGCGTCGCTGCTCGCGATCGACTTGAGCGCCGGCCTCGCGAACGTCACGCTCATGGACGGCACCATCGTGCGTCCGCTGGACGTACTGAGCGACGTACGCTCGACCGACGTGCTCGTGGCGATCTCGCTCGCGCGGTACCGCAGGTACACCGTCGACATCGCGCGTCGCTTCGCCGAGGCGGGCGGCACCGTCATCGTCATCACCGATTCACCGGACGCGCCGCTCGTGTCCGTGGCGCAGGAAACGTTGATCGTCAACACCGAGAGTGCGTCGTTCGCGAACTCGCCGACGACGGTTGCGCTCGTCATACACCTGCTCGTCACAATGACCACTGCCAGCGCGAAAGGCGCGGGTCGGCGTCTGCGAGAACGGGATCGACTGAGCGAGAGCCTCGACCTGTACTACGACTGAGATCTGTCACCCGACGGCCGAGTACCCGACCAGACCGTCAGATCGAACGGATGTCGGGGTCGAGCTCGAGGAGCGGTTCGCCCTCGGCGTCGCGTTCGTCGAAGGCGTCGGCGGTGTCGCCGCCCGTGACCTCGGGTGCCGTCAGCCGACGCGGCTGCTCGTGCACGGCAGCAGGGGTCGTGAGCAGCTCGATCTTCGTCTCGTCGATGCCCGGGAACTGTCGGGCGGTGACCAGCACACGAGTCTCGAGCGAGTTCGCAAACTTGTTGTAGCTGTCGACCGTGCGTTCGATGGCCTTGCGCAGCCCATCGGCGTGCCCTGCGAGGGTACCGATGCGCTGGTAGAGGGTGTTGCCCAGGTCGAAGAGTTTCTTCGCCTCGTTGGAGACGGCCTGCTGCTGCCACGTGAACGCCACCGTCTTCAGCACAGCCCAGAGGTTCACGGGTGACGCGAGCGCGACGCGCTTGCCGAACGCGTAGTCGAGCAGCGCCGGATCGGCCTCGAGTGCGGATGACAGCAGTGACTCGCTCGGGATGAACGCGATGACGAATTCGGGGCTGGCGTCGAGCCCCTCCCAGTACGTCTTCTTCGCGAGCGCGTCGATGTGGCCGCGCACGGCCTTCACATGGCGGTTCACGAGTTCTTTGCGACGGGCGCCTTCGTCGCCGGTGGCGGTGACGGGAATCTGGCTCGCTTCGAGGTAGTGCTCGAGCGGCACCTTGGCATCGAGCGGGATGGACTTGCCGCCGGGCAGGCGCACCACCATATCGGGCCGGCCGGAGCCGGCATCGGTCACGATGCTCTGCTGGGTGTAGAAGTCGACGTATTGCGTGAGGCCTGCGGCCTCGACGACGCGTCGCAGCTGAGTCTCACCCCACACACCGCGCGTGCTGTTCGAGCGCAGCGCGGACGCGAGCGACTCGGTCGTGGCACGCAGTTCGGCGCCGGAGACCTGAGCCTGCTTGAGTTGCTCGGCGAGCGAGCCGTACTGCTCACTGCGCTGGCGCTCGAGCTCGGTGACCTTGGTCTGCATCGTCTGCAGTGTCTCGCGAACGGGGCTGAGCGCCTGGAGCACTGCGCTCTCGCGCTTCTCCCGCTCGGTTCGCTCGGTCTGGTCGGTGCGCTGCTGCTCGACGAGGTCGCGGTAGCGGGCGCGATGCTCGTCGATCTGCTTTTCGAGGGCGTCGACAGTGGAGAGCGTCGAGGCGAGCTCGGCCTGCAGGCTCGCGCGCACCTCTTGCTCGTGGGCTCGCTGCTCGGCGAGCGCCGCAGCCTCAGCAGCACGGACCTCGGCGAGTTGCGCTTGGTGGCGTGCCTCGATCAGCGCGGGGTCTTCGGTGGGGGTGGCGGTGGTGCGGCGCTGAATGAGCAGCGTGGCCACGAGTGCGCCGATGGCACCGCCGACGATGAGGCCGATGACGAGGGCGAGGATGTCCATGTCGACAGTGTCGCAGGGGCTGCCGACATCGGGCGTCGGCGCGGGCGGAGCGTCTCGATACGTGGCCTCCTTCGTCGGTCGCTACTCGACCGGCGGCGGGGTCTCGATACGCTCGCTGGCGCTCGCTACTCGGCCAGCGGGGAGGGATCAGCGGGGAGGGGCCAGCGGGAAAGGGCAGAGAATGGTGACTACTGCAGCGCCATGGGGCCGTGCGCGGCACGATCATCGCGCGTGGCCACCGGCCCGATCGCGCCGATCTTCACGCGGGTGATGTGGGCGAGCCGGTCGAGATCGTCGACCTCGTGGCGAGTCGCGGCGTGCACGACGATCGCGGCGCACGCCTCGGCATCGGCGAGCGCGTCGTGATGCGAGAAGCCCTCGAAGCCCGCGGCCATCGCCGCGACCGGCAACCGGTAGGAGTCGAGGTGGTAGGTGCGCCGGGCGACCTGCAGGCTGCAGAGGTAGCGGAAATCGGGCACGTCGAGGCTGAATGCGGTCGAGGTCTTGGCGATGACGCCCATGTCGAAACCGGCGTTGTGCGCGACCAGCATGTCATCGCCGGCGAACTCCCGGAGCGCCGGCAGGTGCACCCGCCAGTCCGATGCACCCGCGACCATGTCGGGGGTGATGCCGTGGATGCGGACGTTCCACTCAGAGAACTCGTTGTGCGGGAACGGAGGGCGGATGTACCAGTGCTCGCGATCGACGACCTGCCCGTCTCGCACCTTCACGAGGCCGACCGAACAGGCGGAGGCGCCAGAGGAGTTGGCGGTTTCGAAGTCGATCGCGGTGAAGTCCAGTGGCACACAGGCATCGTCGCACGCCTGGCTGACACCGCCCGCCGCCCGCGCCGAGAACGCCGAGGTTGACGGATGCCCCGGGCAAGGCGTGGAATGGCACCACTGAGCGGGAGGTTCCCTTCGACGGGCTCAGGGAGGAGAGGTTGAGAATGCACGAGAATCCCGAGGCGGCTGCGGCGCGCGAGCACGGTCTCGTCGCCGACCCGACCGACCCCGAGACGCTCGAGAGTGCGCGCTCGTTCGGCGCCGCGGCATCCGTCTACCATCAGGCCCGGCCCGGCTATCCGATGGAAGCCGTCGCCTGGCTCATCGGCGATGCGACGCGCGTGCTCGACCTCGGCGCAGGCACCGGCAAGCTGACTGAAGCGCTCGTCGCGCTCGACCGCGAGGTGATCGCAGTCGACCCCGTCGAGGAGATGCTCGAGGAACTCGAGGTCGCGGTACCCGGGGTTCCGCGCATTCTCGGCACGGCTGAAGACATCCCGATCGAAGACGCCGCGGTCGACGCGGTCGTCGTCGGTCAGGCGTGGCACTGGTTCCAGCCCGATCGTGCGGTCCCCGAGATCGCCCGGGTGCTGAAGCCCGGCGGCGTGCTCGGCCTCGTGTGGAACAGTCGCGACACGAGCGTCGACTGGCAGCGCGAGGCGGGCGAGATCATGCACGAGCGGCATGACGCGAGCGCGACGTTCGAGAGCTACGCGAAGGTCGGGCCGCCGTTCGGCGAGATCGCCGAACACACCGTCGAATGGGGCGCACGGATGTCTCGTGAGGGGTTCCTCGACCTCGTGCGTTCCCGCAGCTACTTCATCACCGCGTCATCCGACGAACAGAAGGCGACCATCGCGGCCCTCGAGACGCTGCTCACGACGCATCCCGACCTCGCGGGCGCCGAGGAGCTCGTCGTGCCGTACGTCACCCGGTGCTTCCGCACCGTACTCGCGAAGTGAACCGCGGCATGCCCGTATCGTGAACGGGATGAATCGCGGACGGGCGTACCTGGCACTCGCGCTCGCCAATCTCTTCTGGGCGGGCAACTACATCTCGGCAGAGATGGTCACGGCCGAGATCTCGCCCGTCTCGCTCACCTTCTGGCGCTGGGCGTTCGCCGCGGTTCCGCTGCTCGTGCTCGCGTGGGCGATCGAACGCCCCGACTGGCGCGGCGCCGCCCGCGAGTGGCCGTGGCACTTGCTGCTCTCGGTGCTCGGTCTCACCGGCTACACCCTGTTCCTCTACAGCGGGCTCGGGCTCACCGGGGCCGTGAACGCCTCCGTCATCTCGGCGATCAACCCCGCGACGATCGCGCTCGCTGCGGCGATCTTCCTGCACGAGCGGCTGCGGGGCCCGCAGATCGCCGGTCTCGTCGTCGCATTCGCGGGCGTCTTGCTCGTGCTCACCGGCGGCGACGTGATCGCCGTCGTGCGGCAGGGCTTCCAGATCGGCGACCTCCTCATCGTGGCGGCCGTCATCTCGTGGTGCGCGTACTCGATCCTCTCCCGGCGACTCACCACCCCGCCGATCACGGCGACCGCGGTGCAGGCCGTGATGGCCGTCGTGACGATGCTGCCGCTCATCGCCGTCGTCGGCGTCACGCTCCCCGCCTCGACGGGCGGCGCTCTTGGGCTCGCGTACATCGTGATCTTCCCGTCGATGCTCGGGTATGCGTTCTGGAACCTCGGCGCGGGAGCGGTCGGCCCGGCCCGCGCCGGCATCTTCCTGAACCTGCTGCCGGTCTTCACGGTGCTCATCGCGGTGCTGCTCGGCCAGTCGCTCGAGCCCATCACGATGGCGGGCGGAGCACTCGTGATCGTCGGCGTCTACCTGACCCTCAGGGTCGGGCGACGCAGTCGAGCGGATGCCCCGGGCAGCCTGCCGGTACGATAGACCCCCGTGGCTCTCACTCTCGGCATCGTCGGCCTGCCCAACGTCGGCAAGTCCACCCTGTTCAACGCACTCACCAAGAACCAGGTGCTCGCGGCGAACTATCCCTTCGCGACGATCGAACCGAACATCGGCGTGGTGAATCTGCCCGACCCGCGGCTCGAGACGCTCGCTGAGATCTTCAACTCGGAGCGAATCCTGCCCGCCGTCGTCTCGTTCGTCGACATCGCAGGCATCGTGCGCGGCGCCTCCGAAGGCGAAGGGCTCGGCAACAAGTTCCTCGCGAACATCCGCGAGGCCGACGCCATCGCGCAGGTCGTGCGCGGCTTCACCGACGACGACGTCGTGCACGTCGAGGGTGCCGTCGACCCGAAGTCCGACATGGAGACGATCAACACCGAGCTGATCCTCGCCGACCTCGAGACGCTCGAGCGCGCCATCCCGCGCTTCGAGAAGGAGCTCAAGGGCAAGAAGATCGACCCCTCGGTGCTCGAAGCTGCGAAGGCCGCGCAGGAGGAGCTGCAGAAGGGCACGCCGCTCTCCGCAGCATCCGTCGACCTCGCGCCCATCAAGGAACTCGGCCTGCTGACGGCGAAGCCGTTCATCTACGTCTTCAACGTCGACGAGGCGGTGCTGACGGATGCCGCGAAGAAGGCCGAGCTCGCAGCGCTCGTCGCTCCCGCCGAGGCGGTCTTCCTCGATGCGAAGATCGAGTCCGAGCTCATCGACCTCGACCCCGCCGACGCCGCAGAACTGCTGGCCTCGACCGGGCAGGAGGAGTCAGGTCTCGACCAGCTCGCCCGCATCGGCTTCGACACCCTCGGCCTGCAGACCTACCTGACGGCCGGACCGAAGGAGTCGCGCGCCTGGACGATCCCGAAGGGCACGAAGGCGCCGCAGGCCGCGGGCGTCATCCACACCGACTTCGAGCGCGGCTTCATCAAGGCCGAGGTCATCTCCTTCGCCGACCTCGTCGAGACCGGTTCGGTCGCCGAGGCCCGCGCCAAAGGCAAGGCCCGCATGGAGGGCAAGGACTACGTCATGCACGACGGCGACGTGGTGGAGTTCCGCTTCAACGTGTAGTCGCGTTCCGGTTCAACGTCTTGGGCCAAATGTATTGCGCTTCCTCCTCGCAGCCTGGGACGAAGCGCTACCGCGTGAGCGACGGTGAAGATGCAGGGGTACGGCAATTTCTCGTGACTGAACCCGACGGCTACCTGATCCGTTTCAGAGCTCGGTCGACCGTCGCACTCTCGGTGACTGAATGATTTGCCAGGTGCTCTCGCCGTTCTTGCTTGGATCTTGATGCTGCGCGAGTCACAGAAGCTCCACGCCGTTTCCAGTGAGGGAAGCGAACGTGCTCGCGACCTCGTTGACCTCCAACTTCTCGACAAGAGTAAGGATCTCGACCTTGCACGGGTAGCCGCGACGTGCGTCCGGCTCTTCAACTACCGGCGGCAACGAACCTGGCCGCCGCTCATCGTCGCAGGTGACCATTGGGGCACTCTCTATGCGGAAGCAGTCGAAGGCCTCGACGTGTTGTCGTCCGTTGAAGAAGCCGTCGTCTGGGCCAGTGGTTTCGTGCAAGGCCTCGCAGAACTGGCTGAGTTGTTGCCGAACGTGGCAGGGCGAGAGCCATGGCCGACCACAGCCAGCGACGACCAAGAGAGGCTGCGCTGAGGTTGTTTAGTGACTGAACGTCGTGGAGTTCCGCTTCAACGGGTGAGTTCCGCTCGTGCAATAACGCTGCGCAGTCGATTGGCTGAGCGGAGTTGCCTAGTTTCCGCACACGATGAGCCAATACGACCGCATCGTTGCGGACAGTGCGCTTCGACTACCCGTCCGACACCGTGCCGACCTGCTTCGCTGGCACGCCAACGACCACTGCCCCCGCAGGTACGTCCTTCGTGACGACCGCACCCGCGCCCACTACCGCCCCATCGCCGATCGACACGCCCGGTAGTACCGTCACGTTCGCCCCGAACCACACGCCTCGGCCGATGACTACTCGCGCCGGGTGCATGTCAGCACGTCGACTGGGCGACATGTCGTGGTTCAACGTCGTAATGACGGCGTTGTGGCCGATGAGCGCGCCATCGCCGATATCGATTCCGCCCTGGTCCTGGAACCGGCAACCGCTGTTGACAAACACATCCTCACCGAAGCGGATGTTCTTGCCGAAGTCAGCGCTGAATGGCGGGAAGAGCTGGAAGGACTCGGGGACCTCGCGCCCGGTCAGTTCACTCATCAGGGCTCGTACCCCATCGGGAGAGTGGTATCGCCCGTTGAGCTCGGCGGTGATACGCAGCGACTCCTGGCTCGTGGCGTGCATGGCTGCGTGGTGCGGCGAACTTCCCGGGATCGTCTCCCCGGCGTTCAATGCCGCCAGAAGGTCGTCGAGTCCGTGAATCTCCACCATGTACCGACGGTATCGTGCCAATGACGGCACAGGAGCGGGGTGGGACTGAACCTTGGATCCCGGTGTTCACGACGGCCAGTTGAAGTCCCTGCCTTCACCGTAGGAATCGCGGCGGGAGGTGTACGCCAGGGCTGCATGCTCTCGTGCATCGTCACCGATCAGCACCCGCAGAGGGCGGTCGGGGTCTGACAGGTGTGCGACCAGCGCTTCGGCCGCAGTGCGCGGATCGGTGTCTGTCGAAGGCGCATCGGGGTCGACTGTCGGCCAAGGGATCTCCGCAGTGCCGAACATCGCATTGCGGAGATCGTCATACTCCGTTTTCGGGGTCGCGAATGACATGCTCGACCCTGCCCAGTCGGTTGCGAATCCGCCGAGTTGGGCGATTGTCACGTGGATCTTGAACTGTGCGACCTCGGCAGACAGGGCTTCGCTGAAACCTTCGAGCGCCCACTTGCCCGCGTTATACAGGCCAAACGTCGGCATCGAGCCGATGGCACCGACCGTCGAAATCTGCACGATATCGCCACCACCGCGGGCCCGCAGGTGTGGGATCGCAGCCCGACAGACCCACATCGCGCCGAACAGATTCAGGTCGAGATGATCACGGGCCTGCTGTTCGTCGAGCTCTTCGATGGCTCCGACGAGCCCGCCGCCCGCGTTATTGACGACGATGTCGATGCCGCCGAAGACCTGCGCCGCGTTATCGACAGCAGTGGCGACTGCGGCGGCGTCACGGACATCGAGCAGGATCTCCTGCACCGAGTTCGGGTGGCCGGCCTGCAGGTCCGCCATCGCTCCGGGGTGGCGAACCGTTCCGACGACGCGATCTCCTTGTTGCAGGGCTGCCTGCGCAAATGCCCGGCCGAGCCCGCGCCCGGCTCCGGTAATGAGCCAGGTGCGAGTAGAGCGTGACGCTTGGGTCATATTGAGTTCCTTCCAACGATACGGTTCGTCTCGTCAGAATATATGTGGCTGATCGCACTGTCAAGACGGTGCGTCTCGTCTCGCCGGGATGTAGCATGACTCCATGGCTTCCATCCCTTCGGGCCCCGCGCTTTCCGGTGCGCCTGGCCCCGACGTCACTCGGCGAAGCGACCGAGCCCGTCGGGCGATTCTCGACGCGACGCGGGACCTCGTTGCCGAGGTGGGATACACCCGGCTGACCATGGAGGGAATCGCCGCCGCAGCGGGCGTAGGCAAGCAGACGATCTATCGATGGTGGCGTTCGAAGGCCGCCGTGCTCTTCGACGCGATCCTTGATGCCAACTCGCAGGAGGCGGGCTTGGTCACGCTGCCGGATACCGGAGATTTCGAATCCGATCTTCGGTTGGTGCTCCGGGAAGCCGTCGCCGCACTGATCGAGCCGGCCAGCGACCGCCTTCAACGCGCGATAATCGCAGAGATCCAGACCGACATCGTGGTCGCCGAGGAACTGGTGCGTCGGCTGCTCCGCCCGCAGCTCGATGCGATCGCCGCACGGATCACGGTCGGTATCCGGGCCGGCCAGGTCGACGAGTCCGTGGATCCGGGACTGGCGGTTGAATTGCTGTTCGGGTCGATCTTCCACCGCTGGCTGTTGCGAACCGGTGACCTGGACGAGAAATTCGCCGACGGTGTGCTCACCATTGCGCTGACGGGACTACGGCCACGCTGAGGCGCATTCCTCAGAGGAGTGGTTTTGGCCACCATGCTCGGTGAGCCCATCGAAGCGTTCGTGCCTCGTCTGCCGAAACTGATGTGTCTTTGCGCCCGTCGATGAGTGCTGCCAAACCGTCGAGCGTTCGTTCTAAACCGAAGAACCAGGCGCTGTCTCCGCTCCAAGCGGGACTCTGCGCTGCACCGGCGGCTGAGCCGATGCGCGTTGCGCGGGGGTAAGTCGCCTGATCGAAGGCCTTCTTGAGCGCGCCTCCGAAGTGCGCAGTGAGCTGCTGACGTGACGCACCTTCCCGAGTTCAGGAGGCGTGCGGTCGTTCTGAACTCGGGCGGACTCCCTTGTCTGAGATCGCAGTGAGGACTCTCCCGCGTCAACGCACTCTCGGATCAGCGCCCCTGACGTCTCTTGTACGGCTTGGGCTGCCCCTTCACGACGGGGGCACGGCCCTTGCCCTTCGAGGCTTTCGCCTTGCCGCCGGCCTTCACCACTGGTGCCTCGGCGGCAACGGGAGCCGTGGCGAGCTCCGCCCTGGCCTCGTCGAGGAAGAGGATTCCGACCTTGGTCAGCTGGGTTTCGCCGTGCCGGGTGAAGAGCGGGTGCCCGACCTCGGATTCGAGTTTCTCGATCGACGAGTAGAGCGAAGCGAGCGGGATGCCGAGGGCGTCTGCGGCACGCGGGAAGTGCAACTCCTCGGCGACTGCGACGAAACGTCGAAGGAGGATGATGTTCACGGGAGCCTTTCGTCGGTCCGCGCGAATCGCGGCCCATTCTTCAGGTTACGCGGGTCGGTGTTCGTCACGTGAGAGCATCTGAATTGAGCGCGGCCTCCCATGACGGGAGCCGCGACAGCCCGCCCGACCTGAAATGAGCCGAACTCGTGATCACCGTGCACCTGCGATACGAAATCGACGCCGACAAGCTCGCCGAATTCCGTGAGTACGGCCAGCGTTGGATCCGCCTGGTCAACAAGCTCGGCGGCGTGCATCACGGCTACTTCCTGCCGAGCGAGGGCGACAGTGATGAGGCATTCGCGCTGTTCACCTTCCCCTCGCTCGCCCGACTACGAGCGATACCGGCTGGCCGCCGCCGACGACCCGGAATGCGTCGAGGCAATCCAGTTCGCCGCCGAGACGAAGTGCATCCGTCGCTACGAGCGGCGGTTCGTCTCGCCGGTCTTCGAGTGATGCGTCGATCGGCGAGCGCTGCGAACAAGAAGCGCGCTTCCACGGGCCGCTCGGTGTGGACCCTCGATATTTCGGATGATCCGAGTGAATCAGCGGACGAGACGGGGACGGGATCCTTACGTCGCCTTGTCGACGTACTTGCACCGAACCGCGCCGCCGTCGATGGGCTCCGTGCGGATTGCGACCTGAGGATCTGGTGGGACGGCGATTCTGATTCGACTCAGGGTGGATTCGTCATGCCCGCGATCTCCTGGCCTCATTGGGACAGCTCGGCATCGATGTATTCGGTACCGCCTACCTGGAGGATGAGCGTCTGCTCGACGGCCGTTGAAGCGCGCCTCGACCCGTTGCCTACTCGGGCTGGTCGTGACAGGTGACGTCGAGGATCCAGGCCAGCGGGTAGTCGTCGTTGCCACTCACGGCGGGCATCGTCTGGCCGGCGACGATGTCGTACATCCGGAGCGTCTGGACGAATCGACACTTCGTTCGCCGCCCGACGTCAGGCGACGTGCGAGGTCGAAGCACCTGTTCGGCCACCCAGCACTCGGCTGATCGCTTCGGGCGCTGCGGTGAAGCGCCCGGCCGCGCCGTCGGCGGCGGTGTACTGAACTCGGATGCCGCGGCCGATGCGTGTGAGCTTGGTGACCTCGTAGGTGGCGCCGGCGGCGTTGACGAGCGTGTCGCCGACGGCGAGGTGCCGGGTCTGTCGCAGTTCGATCGTCTCCATAGTGAGAGTGTCTCAGTAACCACTGACATTCCACGGCCCACCCGGATGTGCGTATCGCAGGGCACTTCGGATGTCCTAGCCTCGACGCATGCCCGCCTCCGAGTACGTCACCGAGATCCGTCGCCGGATCGGCACACAACTCCTGATGCTTCCCGGCGTCACCGCGGTCGTCACGAACGAACGCGGTGAGTATCTCCTCGCCAAGCACGTCGATGGCGACCGCTGGGGCTTCGTCGGCGGTGCCGCCGAGCCGCTCGAGGAGCCACGGGATGCCCTGATTCGCGAGGTATGTGAGGAACTCGGCACCGAGGTTGAGATCCTCTCGATCCTGGGTGCCTACGGCGGCCCCGAACTCGTGAACACCTGCGACAACGGCGACATCGTCGCGTACGTCACCACTGCGTACCGCTGCCGCATCGTCGGCACCCCCGACTCGCTCGAGGCCGACGAGCTCTCGGAAGTGGGGTGGTTCGAGGCAGCGGCGATCGCTGAACTCTCGCGGTTCGAATGGATCGACCGAGTCATCGCCGATGCGGAGCAAACCCCGCTCGGATCGTGGTGACCCGGCACAGTATCGCGTCGACGAGAACTGGATCGACCAGGTCGACGTCACCGACACCGCTGGCACCAAGACGCTCGCGTTCGACCTGATCGACGGCTGGGACGACAGTCTTCGCAGCCTCCTCGGCAACGCCGATGGTGCTGACCTTCCGGCGCATCCACGCCCTGCCCGTGGGGCACTCCTGGGACCGGGCCCAGGTGTCAACCTGCGGTGACGGCGGGAGCATCGAAGCAGCGACGGGCCTCGGCGACGCTGATCGCGATCGGCCCGGGCGGGCGGCAGCTTCGCAAGGGTCACGTTTCTCCGTGCCGAACGCGGTGGAGTTCCGCTTCGATGTGTGCCTCTCAGGTCGACGACTGAACGATCGGGCGACCGCCCGCGACGTGCGGCGCGTTGAGGTGTACTGTCGCGCTATGGCCGAGGTCGTCGTCGGCGGGGTGCGCATCGCGTACCGACGGCGCGGGCGCGGGGCACCGCTCGTGCTCTTCCATGGTGCATTCGAGGACTCTCGGGCCTGGGCGGAGGAGCTCGAGACCCTCAGCCCGTTCGTCGACGTGATCGCGTGGGATGCGCCGGGGTGCGGCGCCTCGGACGACGTGCCCCGAGGGTGGAGTGATGGGGACTGGGCGGACGCGGCATCCGGATTCATCACCGCCCTGGGCCTGAGGAGTCCCGCCGTCGCGGGTCTCTCGCTCGGGTCGATGATTGCGCTGCTGCTCGCCAGGGACCATCCTGCCTCCGTCGGCAGACTTGTGCTCATCGGCGCCTACGCGGGCTGGGGCGGGTCCCTCGATGCTGTGTCGCTGGAACAGCGCATCGCGGCGACGCGATTCACGCTCGAGCACCCGATCGAAGAGTGGGCCGACGACTTCCTCGATTCCGTGTTCGCGCCGGATGCGCCGCCGGAGCGTCGTGCTCGCGTTCGCAGCCTTCTCGGCGACTGGCGGCCCGCGACAACGCTGGCGCTGCTCGACGTGATGGTGCAGGATCTCCGGCCTGGCCTGCCGACGATCCGAACGCCGACCGTCGTCGTGCGTGGCGTCGCCGACGCGCGGAGTCCGCTCAGCGCCTCAGTGGAGATCTGCGAACTTCTTCCTGATGCGCGCCTCGTGGAGATCGCCCACGCAGGACACGACTGCTCTGGGCCGGAGCTCGACGCCGTACTCGTCACCGCGGCGCGCGACGCGCGCGCCTCGCCGCCGCCGGCCGGGTCGCGGCACGACCTGTAGCAATCGCCACGCCGGCTTGATCGGCCCAGTCGCGCCGGACTGGGCAAGATCACCCATTCGGCGAGGCAGACGATGTGAGCAGTTCACCCGACGCGCCATCCCGCCGCCGACAATTAGCCTCGTGCTCGAGATCTCGCTCGACACCCGGGGAGGGCCACGATGGAAACCAGGCAAACCGTACTGGCGGAAGCGGCGCGATCATGAGCGGGTTCGACCTCACCGGATTCAGGGGCGTGGAGGTTCACCTGACGGATGAGCAGCTCGAAGGCTTCGCCTCGGGTCTTGCCGGCCCGCTCTTGCATGCCGACGACGACGGCTGGAATGAAGCCATCCAACTCTGGAACGGCGACACGACGAAGTCGCCTGCCCTCGTCGTTCGGCCGCGCGACGCACGCGATGTCGCTTCGGCTGTTCGGTTCGCGAGAGAACACGAACTGCTGCTGAGCATCAAGGGCGGTGGTCACAACATCGCGGGCACCGGTCTCGCCGACGGCGGGCTGGCCCTCGACATGTCCCTCATGGATGCCATCACCGTCGACCCGCGCGCCATGCGTGCTCAGGTCGGACCCGGGTGCCTACTCCACGACGTCGACCGGGCCACCCAGGAGCACGGGCTGGCGACCGTCCTCGGCTTCATTTCCGAGGTCGGCGTCGCCGGCCTCACCCTCGGCGGTGGCCTGGGCTATCTGACCCGCCGGTTCGGATGGACGGTCGACAACTTGGAGGAGGTTGAGATCGTGACAGCGGACAGCCAGATCCGCATCGCCAGTCGCGCCGAGAACTCCGATCTGTTCTGGGCGGTACGCGGAGCCGGCGCCAACTTCGGCGTTGTCACCCGATTCACGCTCCGGCTGCACGAGGTCGGCCCGACGGTGTTCGGCGGTTTCATCGCGTGGCCGTCCGATCGAACGGACGAGATTCTCCGGGCCTACCGAACGATGACGAGTGCGGCTCCGCGAGAGCTCGCCGTATGGCTTCTCCTCATTCAGGCACCATCGGAGCCGTTCATCCCGGAGGAATGGCATGGCAGGAAGATCTGCGCCATGACCGTTTGCTACAGCGGCGGGCTGGATCGGATCGAGGACGTGCTCGCGCCGATCCGCACGATCGGGGCGCCGATCGTGGATCTGCTCGCCGAGCAGCCGTACACACAGATCCAGTCCTACCTCGACGACGGTGAGCCCAAGGGCCTGCACTACTACTGGAAGACCGAGTTCGCCGTCGAGTTGAGCGACGAACTCCTCGCGACCGTCAGCGAGCAGTTCGCCGAGTGTCCCGTCCCGGGAGCGGAACTGGGTTTCCTCCATATCGGCGGCGCCCTGAACGAACGCGCCGAGGACGATGGAGTCGTCGGCAACAGAAACGCCCGCTACGTCCTGGGAGTGAACGGGATGTGGGAGCCGGATGAGCCTGAGGCGGTCGCATACCGACGATGGATCCGTGATGCATGGGAGCGGCAGCGCCCATTCGCGACGGGCCGCACGTATATCAACTTCCAAACCGCCGAGGAGGGTGATGACCGCGTGCGGGCGAGCTATGGCGTGAACTATGAGCGGCTCGCGAATATCAAACGCCGATACGATCCCGACAACCTGTTCCGGACGAACCGCAATATCGTGTCGGCAGACCAGCAGGTGCGCTGATGCCAGGCGGCGTGCTCATCGTCGGCGGCGGTATCGCCGGGTTCGGTCTGGCCAGAGCATTGTCGCTCCGCGGAGTGTCGTGCTCGATCGTCGAGCGGATGCCGGCACCTTCGGAATCCGGCCTCGGCATGAACCTTCCCGGCAATGCACTTCGAGCTCTGCACATGCTCGGCGTGGCCGAGGAGGTGGCGCAGGCGGGGAGCAGGATACGGCGACGTGAGTACCGCACCCGATCGGGTCGCGTACTGTTCGCCGTGGACGAGGAGTCGTTCTGGGGTGATGTCGGTGCCTCGGTCTGTCTGCGCAGGGCAGCGCTCCTCGACGTGCTGCGGACGGGTGCGACTCACACGACCGTTCGGTGGGGCACCGAGGTCGTCCGAGTGGATCCTGCTGAGAGGAGTGTTCGGGTTGAGCTGGCATCAGGATCCACCGAGGAGTACGACTACGTCGTCGGCGCGGACGGAGTCCACTCGGCTGTGCGTTCTGCGGTGGCGGGTGACGACGGAGTAGGCCTCTCCCTGATGTCGGCCACGAGTTGGCGCTTCCTCGCGCCGAATCCCGGGGTGGAGTGCTGGACCGTGTGGTCGGGTCGCGACAATACTTTCCTGCTCATTCCGATCGATCGGGAGAACGTCTACGGCTACGCATCGACTACCCGGCGTGGTGTGAGTATCGACGACCCCGTACTGCTCGCGGACGCGTCGGCGCGTTTTCCGCGACCGGTGCGAGAGGCGGTCGCTGTCGCCTTGGCCACCCGAGACGGGCTCTACCACTCACCGGTGGAGGAGGTGCATGCCGAGCACTGGAGTCGGCAGCGGATCACCCTGATCGGTGACGCGGCTCACGCCATGGGGCCGGTCTGGGCGCAGGGCGCCGGTCTGGGACTCGAGGATGGCCTCGTCCTCGCTGGGCTGCTGAGCAATCGTTCCGACTGGGCCGCAGTGGGCGCCGAGTTCGAGAGACTCAGGCGCCCCCGGGTGGAGCTCGTTCGGGCCGCGACCGACAGGATGTCGCGCATCGCAGGGCTGCCGATCTGGCTGCGTGACGTCGTCGGACCGGTTCTCGGCCCTCGAGCTTTCCGCGAGGCGTACGAGCCGCTACGCTCGCCCGTCTCGTTACCCGGTGAGGTCGACGACGCGACCTGAGGAATCGAGGCGCCAGTGCACCAGCCCTGAGCCCGAATGAACGCCGGAGGGGAACACTAGACCAGCCCGTGCTGATAGGCGTACGCGGTCGCGGCCGACCTCGACGAGAGGCCGAGCTTCGTGAACACATTGCTGAGGTGGCGGGCCACGGTCTTCTCGCTGAGGTACAGCTCGGTCGCGACGGCCCGGTTGGTTCTGCCTGCAGACACCAGGCGCAGGACCTCGATCTCCCGCGGAGTCAGGGGGCCGCTGGCATCTTCGGAACCCGACCGTGACAAGGCGACGATCTCGACGAGCGCGGGTTCCGCGCCAAGGTCGACGAAGACCGCTCTTGCCGCCTCGAGCTCCATCGCTGCCGAGTCCTCATCACCGAGAGCGCGACAAGCGCGTGCCGTGAGTACCCTGCAGCGCGCGGCTTCATGGGGAGCATCGACCTCCTGCCAGAGCGACCACGCTCGACGCAAGCTCGTCAGCGCACCCCGAGCATCACCCGCCCCGAGAAGCACGGCGCCCTCGCACTGGGCGGCGATGGCCTGCGCCATCGGCATTGCATCAGCCTGGGTCATCCCGGTCAGCTCTTCCGCTCCCTCTCGCGCCGCTGCGACATCGCCGGCCGCGAGCTCGATCTCCACCCGCCCCGGCAAAAGCTGGCGTCGGGTCGCCGGGTCGACGCCGTCCATGGCTCGACGGATCAATGATTGTGCGAGCAGGGGCTTGCCTTGAGCCAGACGGAGAAGCGCGAGCCCCGGTTCGGGCTCGTACCCTGATCGATTGGCCTGACGGTACGACTCCTCGGCCGCGTCGATCTCTCCGCGCAGCCGCTGCACTTCGCCCTGCTGATACCAGGCCCCGTAGACCGCGTTCCGGTCCCCGCGCCGGGCTCGTTCCTGTGCCGCGCGAGCGGCGGCGAGCGCGTCGCTCCATGCGCCGTGCAGGAAGTAGAGCTGGGCACGGTGCGTCTGGCACTGACCGCTGAACAGGACCATATCCGGCTGTGCGCCGCACCAGTGGTCGAGTGCAATCGTCCACTCCTGGGCGCGGCGCACGTCAGAGGCGAGGTAGCAGCTCCAGATCACGGCGCAGTAGACGATGCCTGAGGGAACCGGTGAGACTTCGCCAGCTGTCACCGCGACCATCGCCTCGTCGAGCCGGCCCAGCCCTTCGTTCAGCTCTCCGAGCATGATCTTCGCCTGACCCTGCCCGAGCTGGGCCAGGGCCATCAGGTCGGGGTCGCGGAAGCGATCACCAACGGCGAATGCTTCGTCGAAGCTGTCTGCCGCCCCGTTCGGATCGCCGGACCGCAGTTTCTCGAGTGCAACGGGAATGAGGAGGAATCCCTCGACCGAACTGGGCTCAGCGTTCTGCTGAAGGACTCGCTGGGCACGTGCCAACCAGCCGGCGCTCCTTGCCATCTCGCCGACGCTCATCAGGTAGATGCCGATCCATCCGGCGCTTCTGGCGGCACCCACGAGATTCCCGATGGCGAGGAACTCCCGGTGCGCCCGAGTCGCAACGTCGATACCGATGGTCTCCTGACCGATCAGTAGGGCCGCCGTGGAGAATCGCTCGAGATCTTCTGCAGGGAGCTCGCCGACCTGATCGGCATCCTTCCAGGCTCGCAACGCATCGTTCCACCGATGCTCCGCATAGGCGGTCCGGCCGCGATCGAGCTCGACTGATGAGGTCATGATGCCAGCTGACGGTGAGAGTCCCGCGCAGAAGACGCCGGCCGCCCGTCATGTGGTCAGGCTACCGCCGTGCGATCAGACGCACCAGCGCGCCGCTGTGGCGCCGCGCACGACAGGCCTCGGCACCGCGTCAGGCGACGTGCGAGTCCGACGCCTCTGCGAGGACGGGCAGAACTCGGCTGACCGCTTCGGGCGCGGCAGTGAACCGCCCGGCTGCGCCGTCGGTGGCGATGTAGTGGACCCCGAATGCCGCGGCCGATGCGCGTCAGCTTGGTGACCTCGTAGATGGCGAACGTGTGCCTTTACGAGCTACCTGGCGCGTTGTCAACCCGTTGTCGACCCGAGCACGGCTGCCTAACGTGGAAACACCGACGCGCAGGATACGCGCGGCGACACCGATTCCTGAGGAGGACGCCATGAGCGCCAAGGACGATCTCGGCAATACTGCCGAACGACTGACGGGCAAGGCAAAGGAGGGCATCGGCAAGATGACCGACAACGAGCGGCTCGAGGCCGAGGGCAAGGCCGACCAGGTCAAGGCCGACGCCAAGAAGGCGACTGAGAACGTCAAGGACGCCTTCAAGGACGGCACGAAGTAGAAGTAGATCTGACGATCGAGCAGGACCATAGGCAACGACATGAGCATCGGACTCGGCATTCCGCTCGTGGCGACCGGCGCCGTACTCACTTTCGCGCTGAATATCACCGCCGACTGGATCGACCTCGATCTCGTCGGCTACGTCCTGATGATCGCGGGGGCGGTCATCATCCTCGGTCTCGTCTTCATGATGCGGCGTCGTCGGAGCAACTCCACGACGAGCGCGACCGCCGATCCGGTGGCCGGGCAGCAGTCACACGGACCGAGGGCCAGGCAACACCTCCTGAGAGGTGAGGCCTGAGGGAAGAGAGCGGATGTCGCATGCGGGGGCCGCGACATCCGCTCGACCTTCTCTGCGCATGACACCGCAAACCACCTGCCTCATCGATGGTTCGTCGCGTCGATCGTGACCCGCGAGAACGCTCCCCAGTGGTGGGGGGTTGTGCGAGGCTGACGTCATGCCAGAGTCACCCGAGGTACAGGCACTCGTCGAAGATCTCGACTCCCGACTGAGTGGCCATGAGATCAGCGGCGTCGACGTCGTCGAGTTCCGCGCGACGAAGACACGAACTCGCCCCCCGTCGACGCTCGTCGGCGAGCGGGTGACGGGCGTCTCGCGGCACGGCAAGCATGTCGACCTCGCCGTCGGCGACGCCGCGCACCTCGTCGTCTCGCTCGGCCGGCACGGCTGGACGCGGTACGCAGGCAGTGGGGCGGATGCATCCGATGCCGCCGCCGAGGCGCCGCCCGCCCTTGTCGTGTTCACCTTCGACGATGGCACGGTCGTCGAGTTCACGGATGCCGGTGGCTGGGTGTCGCTCGGCTGCTGGGTCGTCGACGACCCGGCCGAAGTGCCGGCGATCGCGAAACTCGGACCCGACCCGGCCGATGCCGGATTCTCGCGCGCGGACTTCGATCGGGCCGTCGTCGGCCGTCGCAAGCAGGTGAAGGCCGTGCTGCAGGAACAGGAGTCGCTCGCGGGCATCGGAAACGCGTACTCCGACGAGATCCTGCATGCGGCGAAGATCTCGCCGGTCGTGCACGCCGCCTCGCTGACCGGCGTCGAGCTCGACCGCCTGTTCGAGGCGACGGTCGGCACCATCAGGAACGCGATCACCGCGCAGCGCGGGGTGCCGATCGATCGACTGAAGGCGGCGAAGGTCGCGTCGATGCGGGTGCACGGACGCGCGGGGGAGGCGTGCCCGGTGTGCGGCGGCACGATCCGCGACTTCTCGTTCGCGAGCACGACGGCCCAGTACTGCCCCACATGTCAGACGGGTGGGGAGCACCTGCCGCTCCGCCCCGCGAAATAGCGCGCGAGGCGTTGCCGAGGCGTTGCCGAGGCGCCGTTCCGACGACGGCTTGCGTCGCTGCGGGTGCTGGGGGAGCGTCCTCGCGCGCGCAAACCGTCGTCGGAACGGACGAGGCGCACACGAGTTAGGCTGCCCAAGTGGTGGATGCCGGGGAGTTCGTGGTTCATTCGACGGTCGACGCGTCCTGGCTTCCGCGCGGCGGGCGCGCCGAGGTCGTTCGAGCTGTCGTGCCGCCGCGGCCCATGAGCCTCGTTCGACTGCTGCTCCGCCGCGGCGACCTTGTCTTCTGTGTACCGAGGCATCCGACCGGGAAGCTCGACCTGCCGACGCGCGCCGTCGAGGCGGACGATGCAGATGGTTCCAGATCGATCGGCGTCCTCATCGAGGAGGTGACCGGCCGCCGACATCATCCGACGTTCGTCGGTGCCGTGCGCAACATCGTGGGGGCGCGTCAGGCGGACTATGAATGGCCGACCCCGCTGGCGTACTTCGGTGTGTGGATGGTGGAGGGCGACCCAGTGATCGCCGGTGAGTGGTTCAGCATCGAGGGTGATGCCGCGGTGCTGCGAGAGCGCCACTGGTACCCCCTGGTTTCGTGAGGCGCGGCAGTTCCGACGACGGTTTGCGTCGCTGCGGGTGATCGGGGAGCGTCCTCGCGCGCGCGAACCGTCGTCGGAACATCTGCGCGTGCGAGCGGACTCTGCGCGTGCGACGTGCAAGACTCGCGGCTGACGAGACACATACCTGGTGTGAGGATCGCCAGCACCGCAGCAAGCGCCGATGTGGCCGAGGGGGTGGCGATGCCCGAGCGATCGGAACCACCCGTGATGAACGCAGACGCGGCATGGTTCACCGAGACCGTTCGCGAGCATTCGACCGCGCTCGTGCGCTACTTCGCTCGTCGTGGCCCGCGGCAGGATGCCGAGGATCTCGCCGCCGACGTCTTCGCGACGGCGTGGCGTCGACGCGCTGACGTTCCCCGAGATGCCGTGCTGCCGTGGCTCTACCGCACAGCCGGTTTCACGCTTGCGAACCAGCGCCGCAAGCGCATCGACCTTCCGGTCGACGAGGTGCCCGAGTCGGGAGCGGTGCGCGTCGCCGACGACCCCGAGTTGAGTGCCCTGTTCGACGCCGAGCTCCGGGGTGCGCTCGCCAGTGTGGGTGAGCGCGACCGGCGGATTCTGCTGCTGCACGCCTGGGAGGGCCTCGACGGAGCAGAGCTCGCCGAGGTGCTCGGCATCTCCCGGTCGGGTGCGGATGCCGCGCTCTCCCGAGCCCGCAAACGATTGCGGGACGCATGGGGCGAACGGATGTCGTTCTGACTGCTCGTGCAAGGTTCGGGTCGCGCCGCACATATCCGTAGGTGAACGGCACGCACGGAGGATGATCGACATGAACGACGAGAACGAGCTCGACCCGATTTCGCGACTGCGCGCGGCTGACCCAGCTGCCGGTGTCGAACCCCGAGCGGGTTTCGCCGACGAGGTCGTCGCGAGTGCGACGGCCGAGCCGACGGATGGTTCGTCCGCGGCGGCCGATCTGGCCGTCGAGCGTACCCGTCGTCGCCCCCGGTGGCTGCCGATCGCCGCCGTTGCCGCCTCGATCGCAATCGTCGGCAGCGTCGGATACGGCTTGGGTGCGGCGAACGGCAATGCTTCGAATCTCGCCGATGGGGCCGCGGCCCCGCCCATCTCGTTGCAGGGCGATGCGATGCAGGAGGGTGCCACGCAGGACGGTGCGATGCAGAGCGCCGGGCCCGAGGCCATCGGCATCGACGGCCGGAAGATGGCGGGTTCGGGGGTGACCGACCTGATGTACCCCTCCGGATTCGGTCGCAACAGCTTCAGCGCCTCCGGGCTCGCCGGCAGCGAGGGCACCTCGCCCGCGTACGCCTTCGACGCGCAGGGCTCGTTGAGTTCCGAGACCGTCACGGCACTCGCGGCCGCGCTCGGCATCGAGGGAACGGCCGTGCTGCAGAACGGCGGCTGGACGGTCGGCACGCAGGACGGCACCGGCCCGTCCCTCACCGTCGGGCTCGACGGCGCGCTCAACTTCTCGTTCTGGAACCCGCTCAACGACCCGTGGCAGTGCGTCGACGACGTCTGCGAACCGGCGGGGGAGATTCCGAGCGAGGAGGCAGCGATCGATGCGCTTCGCTCGTTCGTCGTTTCGGCGGGGCGTGATCCTGAGACCTTCGAGTTCACGTCGGAGACCTGGGAGGGGGCGGTGACGCGCACCGCCCAGGCGTGGCCCGTCGTCAACGGGCAGCGCCTTGACCAGGCCTGGTCGCTCGAGCTGGCTGAGGGCGGTGTGCTCACCGTCAACGGTGCACTCGCAGACCTCGTCACGGTGGGCGATTACGCCATCGTCAGCGAGCAGCTGGCCTTCGAGCGGCTCTCGGACCCGCGGTTCGGTGCGCAGATGACGAACCTGCCGATCGCCCTGCGCGAGCAGCCGGCTGTCGCAGAGGAGTGGGTGCCACCGACCGAGCCGCCGGTGACCCCGACGAAGGGCACGTCGCTCTCATGGCCTGTGAACGAGGTCGAGATCGTCAGCGCGCGCCTCGGTCTCGCGAGCCACTGGCAACCCGACGGCGCCGTACTCGTCGTTCCGGCCTACGAGTTCACCGATGCCGAGGGTGGCACGTGGTCGGTCATCGCGGTCGCTGACTCGATGCTCGACTTCAGCTCGAAATGATGTGACGAGATCAGTGGCGTCGGCCGAGTTTCTCGTCGAGCGCAGCACCGTCGGGCAGGAACCAGACCTGCGTGCCGCGGTTCGTCTCCCAGACGTAGTCGCGCAGGGCGTCGCTCGCCTCGACATGCTCAGCGATGTCACCGATGATCGCGAGCCGGAGTCGATAGTTGACGAACTTCTGTGTGATCTCGCCCGCGATTCCCGAACCGAGCTTGAAGAACGCGGGGTCGATGCGCTCGACGGGCACAGCGACGAGCGTGGCGGCGTGCGCCCAGGCATGACCCACGAGATCGGCTGCATCGTCGGGGGTGGAGATGACGGGCCCATCAAGAGGGACGTGCAGGACCCTGGTGCCGTTGCTCTCTTCGGTGCGCATGGGTCGACCATAGCTGCGGCCGCGCTCGTTGTGCTCGTCGAAGTTCCGGTGTCGAGTTGGTTTCCGGGGTGCCGTTGTCGGTATCCGGGTGCAGGATGGTCGTGTGCCCGAGCTCCCAGAGGTCGAAGCGCTCGCCGGATTCCTGCGCGAGCACGCCGTGGGTCGAGCCGTCTCGTCGGCTTCGGTGGCGGCCATCGCTGCGCTGAAGACCTTCGATCCGCCGCTGTCGGCGCTCAATGGCGAACGCATCGAGCGGGTGAATCGATACGGCAAGTTCCTCGACCTCGACACGGGCGGGCTGCACCTGGTGTTCCATCTCGCGCGCGCCGGCTGGCTTCGCTGGTACGACGAGGTGCCGAAGACGATCATCAAGCCCGGCAAGTCGCCCATCGCGCTCCGTGTGCGGCTCGACGACGGCTCGGGCTTCGACCTCACCGAGGCCGGCACGAAGAAGTCGCTCGCCGTCTATGTCGTGCGTGACATCGCCGAAGTACCCGGCATCGCGCGGCTCGGCCCCGACCCGACGGCACCCGACTTCTCCCTCGACGACTTCGCGGCGATCCTCCACGACCGACGCACCCGCATCAAAGGACTTCTCCGCGACCAATCGGTGTTCGCGGGAGTCGGCAACGCCTACTCCGACGAGATCCTGCACACCGCGCGCATGTCCCCGTACGCGCTCGCCGCGAAGCTCAGCCCAGACGAGGTCGAGCGCCTCTACGACGCGATGCGCACCACGCTCGGCGAGGCGGTCGCGGGGGCATCCGGCAAACGACCAGACGAACTGAAAGACGGCAAGCGCACACGCATGCAGGTGCACGGCCGCACCGGCGAGGCCTGCCCGGTGTGCGGCGACACCGTGCGCGAGGTGATCTTCGCCGACTCGACTTTCCAGTACTGCCCGACGTGCCAGACGGGTGGCAAGCCGCTTGCCGACCGGGTGTTGTCGCGACTCCTGAAGTAGCCCATAACCTGCTAAGCAGAAGGTATGACCACCCCTGAAGTGCAGTGGCCGCGCCCTGCTGGCCAAATGATCCTCCGCCCTCCGACGAGCGCCGACCTCGACCAGGTTCTCGTGTGGCGCAACCGCCCGGAGGTCACTCGTTGGCTGATACGAACTGAGGTCGACCCCGAGGCATTCCGTGCGAACTGGCTCGGCGGCATCGACGACCCGAACGACCACTCGGCCGTTGCGTTGATCGACGGCCAAGTTCTCGGCACCGGTTCCCTCTGGATCACCGACGCCATGGGGCAGTCGCACGTCGACCAGGGGCCGTGGCGCCGAGCGGAGGCGGGCCTCGGGTACCTGCTCGATCCCGCGCATGCGGGCAAGGGCTACGCCACCGAGATCGCCCGGGCACTGCTCGACCTCGCGTTCGGCGAGCTCGGCGTGCGCCGGGTGACGGCGGGCTGCTTCGCCGACAACATCGCTTCGTGGAAGGTAATGGAGAAGCTCGGTATGCGGCGGGAGCAGCACGGGGTGCAGGACTCGTGGCATGCGGAGCTCGGCTGGATCGACGGCTACACCTACGCGATCCTCGACGAGGAGTGGCGCGCGGCGCGGTGACCCGCGCGGTGAGTTCGCAGCGCGGGCTGACTACAGTTGACCGGTGACTGCAACACTCGTGGCTCAGGGCCTTGCCGGCGGCTACGCCCACCGAACGCTCTTCGAAGACCTCGACCTGACCGTCGCTCCGGGCGATGTCGTCGGCATCGTCGGTGTCAACGGGGCGGGCAAGTCGACGCTGCTGCGCATCCTCGCCGGCGAGCTGGGGCCGCAAGCCGGATCCGTGCACCTCTCGCCGTCCGACGCGTTCGTCGGCTGGCTGCCGCAAGAGCACGAGCGCGTGCCAGGCGAGACCATCGCCGCCTACGTCGCACGGCGCACGGGGGCAGCCGAGGCATCCGCTCGCCTTGATACCGCAGCGACCGCGCTGGGTTCGACGGATGTCCCGGCGCCGGGCGCCCCCGACCCTGCCGACGAGTACTCCGTCGCCCTGGAGCGCTGGCTCGCATCGGGCGCCGCCGACCTCGACGAGCGGTTGCCGGCCGTGCTCGCAGAGCTCGGGCTGACCCTCGACGGACTCGACGCCCAACTCTCGGCCGACTCGCTGATGACGTCGTTGTCGGGCGGGCAGGCCGCTCGCGTCGGTCTCGCCGCACTGCTGTGCTCCCGCTTCGACCTGGTGCTGCTCGATGAGCCCACGAACGACCTCGACCTGGATGGTCTCGACCGGCTCGAGTCGTTCGTGCGCGGCATTCGCGGCGGGGTGGTGCTCGTGAGCCACGACCGAGAGTTCCTCGCCCGCTCGGTGACGCGCGTGCTCGAGCTCGACCTCGCCCAGCACTCGAACCGCATCTACGGCGGCGGCTACGACGCCTACCTCGAAGAACGCGCGACGGCGCGACGGCAGCAGCGCGACGACTACGAGGAGTTCGCGTCGAAGAAGGCCGATCTCGTCTCGCGCGCACGCACCCAGCGGGAGTGGTCGAGCCAGGGCGTGCGGAACGCCATGAAGAAGTCTCCCGACAACGACAAGATCCGGCGCAAGGCTGCGACCGAGTCGAGCGAGAAGCAGGCGCAGAAGGTGCGCCAGATGGAGAGCCGCATCGCGCGCCTCGACGAGGTCGAGGAGCCGCGCAAGGAATGGCAGCTCGAGTTCACGATCGGCCAGGCGCCGCGATCGAGCTCGGTCGTCTCGACCCTGAACGAGGCGGTGGTCACGCAGGGCGACTTCACGCTCGGCCCGGTCTCGCTGCAGGTCGATGCAGGGGAGCGTATCGGCATCACGGGCCCGAACGGGGCGGGCAAGTCGACGCTCCTCGGCCTCCTCCTCGGTCGGCGTGATGCGGATGCCGGCACCGCGAGCCTCGGTGCATCCGTCGCCATCGGCGAAATCGACCAGGCCCGTACCCAACTCACGGGAGAGGCCGCACTCGCCGATGCCTTCGAAGCACTCGTGCCCGAGTACTCGGCCGGAGAGGTACGCACCCTGCTCGCGAAGTTCGGGCTGAAGGCCGACCACGTGCTCCGACCCGTCGACGCGCTTTCGCCGGGCGAGCGCACCCGTGCCGGGCTCGCGCTGCTGCAGGCGCGCGGTGTCAACGTGCTCGTGCTCGACGAACCGACCAACCACCTCGACCTCGTCGCGATCGAGCAGCTCGAAGAGGCACTCGAATCATACGAGGGCACCCTGCTGCTCGTCACGCACGATCGACGGATGCTCGCGAACGTCCGGCTCGACCGCCGGTGGCACGTCGAAGCCGGGCGAGTCAGCGACAGCTGACTGTCGGATGTTGCTGCGAGACTTCTGGGGATGATCGACGAACTCCAGACGCTCCAGACCGACCGGCTGCTGCTGCGACCCCTCACCCTCGACGACGTCGACGAGTACTTCGCGGTCTACGGAGATGCGCGCACCTGGGAGCATCTCCCGAGCGGTCGCCACACGACACGTGCCGAGTCCGTCCGAGCGATTCAGGCATCGCTCGAGAGTCGTCGCGCCTACGGCTTCGCCCATTGCGCAGTCGTGCTCCGCGAGCCGGTTCGCGATCTGCCCGCTGGAACCTTCATCGGATCAGCCGGTGCCAAGATGCTCGACTTCGATGCGTGGAATCTCGGCTACCGGTTCGCTCCTGAGTCATGGGGTACTGGAATCGCGAGCGAAGCCGCGACGGCGGCACTCGCCGCGGCTCAGGCGACGCGGCCCGCTACCCCGGTCACCGCCAGGGTGCTCGCCAGCAATCTCGCCTCGATCCGTGTGCTCGAACGAATTGGCCTCGTGCACCAGTGGAGCGGGCGTTCAGCGCGACTCGGCGGTGACGTCGTGAACGAATCGCACGCCGGCGGCACGACGCATCTCGAGCGTGTGATCTTCGCCGATCGTTCCCTCGACGACGCAACACTCGACGCGGTCATCGCACTCGGCTGAACGGGCTCTCGGCAGTCAGCCGAATGTCGGTCTTGCGCTTTTTCACGCGCGCGGTGTCAAGGTGTTCCGACGGTCACCTCGGAGGAGACTCCCCGCGCCGACCGTCGTCGACGGCCTCGTCGGCTGAGACGTCGACGTCAGGATCGAGCGCGTCGGCCTTGCGGAGTCGATCGTCGGCTTCGGCATGAAGGCCGGCGGCAGCGGACTGGCGATCGGCGCTCTCGTCGGAGAGCCGTTGCGATTCGAGACGGGCCTGCGCAGCTTCAGCGTCGGCTTGCTTCGCCGCGGCAGCTGCGCTCGCGGCATCCGCGTCACGCTGCCGCGCAGTGGCATCCGTCTCGGCGGCTCCCTGCCGCAGATCCGCGGCCTTCCTGCGCCCGGCTTCGGCGTGGGCCTCTCGGCGCCGCCGATTCGTTGCCATGACGATGATGACGATGATCACGATCACGACGACGATGCCGATGATGATCCAGACGATGGTGGTATCCACGGTGATCCGCCTCCTCAGGTCGGTCACGCCAAGCCAAGCGTGCCCGGCCCGGCGTGGCAACGCCTTGCGGAACCGGCCGCAGTGCGGGATGATCCGGCCGGAGAGGCGCGAAGCATCCGGCCGCGTCGTCGTGGCCTCCGGGTTCGGCACCCGCGCGCAGTGGTACCGGAATCTCGCGGCCGAATCGCGCTGCGGTGTGAGCACCGGCTGGCGGCGGCGTGTGCCGCCCGCGCGGAGCTACTGGACCCCGACGAAAGTCGCGAGCTGCTGCTGCGGTACGCCGCGAATCGGCCCAAGGCATGGGCGATGCTGCAACGGTCGATTCAGGATGTCACCGGCCTGGTCGATCCCGACATCCCGATGGTCAGGCTGCACCTCCGGCCCCGACGAGCCCGGCCCGGTCTGGAGCAAGCAGTCCGTCGAGGAGCCGCTCGAGCACGCTGAGCCCGTCGGGTGAGAGCACCGACTCGAGGTGCCCCTGCACCGATGCCACGCCGGGACCGCGGAGCGCGTGCACCACACCCGTCGCAGCATTCGATGCCACTTCGAGGTCGAGTCGCGGAGTGATCGAGCGGTTCGATGCCGACGCCGTGAAGGTGTTGTAGAACCCGATCGCGGCCGGTTCGCCGAACAGGTCGACCGTGAGCTGCAGGCCCTGATGCGGCGCGGCCAGCGGTTCGATCGACAGACCGGCGAGATCGGCGAGAACCTGGTGGCTGAGGCACACCGCGAGGAGCGGCGCTCCGCTCGCAAGTCGCGCGGCCATGAGTTCGCGCAAGCGCGCGACGCGCTCGTCGTCGGGGTCGCGCGGGTCGCCCGGCCCGGGGCCGAAGACCACGAGATCGTCGGATACCTCGGGCGCGGCCTCGTTCCACGGCACGATCCGTGCTGCGACGCCGAGGTGGCGCAATTGGTGCGCGAGCATCGTCGTGAAGTCGTCACCGGCGTCGATGACGAGCGCTGTGGCTCCGCGCGAGGCGTAAGCGCCCTGCGGCGTGCTCCAGAACGCCGCGAGATGCCCGTTGCGGGCGGCGAGCAGGGTGGCGATGCGGTCGTCGTCGCGGCCCCCGGCGGTGACGACCGCCGCGACCGGCCCGCCGCTGCGCGGGATGGCGCCGAGCGCGGTCAGCACGCCCGCCGCCTTCGCGTGCGTCTCCGCGACCTCGCCGTCGGGATCGGAGTGCCGCACGAGCGTCGCACCGACCGGCACGCGCACCCCGCCGGCGCCGTCGACGTACGCGGTGCGGATCAGGATGGGTGCGTCGAGGTCGTACCCGGCTGCGGTCGGCGTGAAGCGGGCAAGGACGCCCCCGTAATAGCCCCGCGGCGTCGCCTCGTGGCGTGCGATCACCGTGCAGGCGTTGCCCAGCGGCGATCCCGTCACGGTCGGGGCGAACATCGTGCGCCGCAGCACCTCGCGCGGGTCGAGGTCGCTTCGCCCCTCGAGGAGGTACTCGGTGTGCGTCAGCCGCGACATCCGCTTCAGGAACGGACCTCGGATGCGCCCGCCCTCAGGACAGATGGAGCTCATCATCTTCAGTTCCTCGTCGACGACCATGACGAGCTCCTCGCGCTCTTTCACGTCATCGAGGAACACCGCGAGCTCGTCGTCGGAGGGCGGCCCGCTGAGATGGCGGAAGGTGCCGCTGATCGGATTCATCGACACGACCCCGTCGATCGAGCTCACGTGCCGCTCGGGCGTCGCACCGACTGCGGAAAGACCGCGAGTGTGCACCGCGAACGTCCAGTACGCACCCGATTCGTGCTCGAGCAGCGCACGAAGCCAGCCGAGCACGGCTCGGCCGGCCGGTGCCCCGATGCACCCTGCGAACTCGCGTCGAATCACGAAGTTCGCTCCTTCGCCCCGGCCGATCTCCTCATCGATCACCCGGCGCACTCGGGCGGCGTAGTCGACATCGCTCACGTCGACTGCGAGGTCGTCGACGGCGAGCGGATGCTCCGGCAGCATGCCGATGGCCTCATCCACGTCGATCGACTCGCGTTCACGCACGACGAGGCACCGCAGGGGAGCCCCGTCGTCGTGAGCGACGAAACCACGTTCGCGCACCTGGCGGAACGGCACGAGGGCGAGCACCTCAGCGCCGTCGAGTGGAATGTCGGCGAGTCGGTCGACGTCGATGACGTCACCGATGAGTACGTCGAGTCGAGGTTCGTTCTCGCGGCGCAGGACCGCGAAGGGCCCAGGTTCGTCGGCGGCGAGCAGGGTAGCGAGCAGTCGCGTCATGGTGTTCTCCGGTCGGGCCCTCGGCTCGGCCCTCCCGCAAACGCGAAAAACGACCGCCCTCGGGCGGTCGTCAGTACGTCGAAACGCGTGGCCGCCTAGGAGGCGAGCCACCAGTTCTGGTTCGACGTGGTCATGCAGAGCACTGTAGCACCACGCCCGAACAGCGCGCCCGACGACGACGCCCGACGGTCATCCGCAGTAGGCTGCGACGGATGCCTGCTGAACCCGAGATCGTCACCCGCCTGCGCGCAGCAGGATGCGTCTTCGCCGAAGACGAGGCCAGACTCCTCGTGGAGGCGACTCCGGATCCGGTGGAACTCGATCGGCTCGTCGAACGCCGCGTCGCGGGTGAGCCGCTCGAGCAGGTGCTCGGGTGGGCGGAGTTCGCGGGGCTGCGCATTCGCGTGCTGCCGGGTGTCTTCGTGCCCCGCCGGCGCACCGAGTTCCTCGCGGCCGAGGCTTCCCGCCTCGTCGCGCACGCCGCGCTCGCGCGCGATGACGACGGTTCGGCACACCTGCCGGTCGTCGTCGACCTGTGCTGCGGCGCCGGTGCGATCGGTGCGGCCATCGCGGAAGCCGCGGCGCCCGTGCATCTCGTCGCCGCCGACCTCGACCCGGTCGCCGTACAGGCGGCGCGCATCAACCTCGAGCCGCTGGGCGGTCTCGTCTTCGAGGGCGACCTCTTCGCTGCGCTTCCGGCCGACCTCCGAGGGCGCATCGACGTGCTCGCCGTCAACGCCCCCTATGTGCCGAGCGACGCGATCGCCATGATGCCGCCCGAGGCGCGCGACCACGAAGCCCGCATGGCACTCGACGGCGGGAGCGACGGGCTCGACGTGCATCGACAGGTCGCGGCATCCGCTCGATCATGGCTCGCCCCCGGCGGCACTCTGCTGATCGAGACGAGCGATCGGCAAGCGCCCGTGGCGGCGGACTTCTTCGAGGCCGCGGGACTCTCGGCGCGCATCCTGCATGACGATGAAGCCGACGCGACGCTCGTGATCGGTGAGCGGGCCTCAGCCGCCTGAGTGCGCGGCCGCCAGCAGTGCGGCGACCTCGTCATCGGTGGTCTGCGCGAAGTCGAGATAGTGCGTGCCGACCGCCATGAACCCGGGCGGCACCGAGAGGCACACCACTTCGTCGACCGATGTCTCGGCGGCGATCGTCGCGAGCGCTTCGGGGGCGCCGACGGGCACCGCGAGCACCACTCGCACGGCACCCCTGGCCTTCGCGACCGCAGCCGCGACGCGTGCGGTCGCCCCGGTCGCGACGCCGTCGTCGACGATCACCGCGGTGCGCCCCTCGAGGGCCACGGGCGACTCGGCTCCGCGGAAACGAGCGACTCTCGCCTCGAGCTCGACCCGTTCGACCCGCTCGATGTCGCGCAACTCGCCCGGCGACAGGTACGCGGCGTCGACGATGTCGTCGTTCAACACACGGGCACCCTGCTCGCCGATCGCGCCCATCGCGACCTCTGGCTGGCCCGGAACTCCGAGTTTGCGCACCACGAGCACGTCGAGGGGCGCACCCAACGCTCGCGCGACCGGCGCAGCGACCGGCACGCCGCCGCGCGGCAGTCCCAGCACGACCGGCCGCTCGAGGTCGACTTCCTCGAGTGCGGCGACGAGACGCCGACCGGCATCCGTCCGGTTGCGGAACTGCTCCATTTGTGCGCATCCGTTGAAGCATCGATTCGGATCCGTCGGTCGCGGACCCGTCGACCCTTTCCATGGTCGCACCGCGACGGCGCGCTGCCAAGGGGGCGCACTCGTGCGGCAGCGCGATGCCGGGGCGGCCGAGCTGGCCGGGGCGACGGCGCGCGATGCCGGTGGCGGGAAGTCAGTCGCGCGATGCGATGAGGCCAGGCCGCACGTCATCGAACATCGCCATGCAGGCATGGGCGATGGCGTCGACCCGATCCGCGTCGGGCTCGATCCACCCCGTGCCGGGTCGCATGAGCACACGGGTGTTCGCGTCGCCGAGCAGGAACTCGCGCCGGAACTCGGCCTGCACCGCCGAGAGCACGACGCCCGCGGCATCCGCTCGCCCGGCGACGTCGCCGAAGCGGCGGCCGGCCGCGATGATCTCGTAGCTGCCAAGATATGGCTGGTTGGGGGCGACCGCATCGGGCGCGTCGACATCGAACGCGCGGCGAGCGGCATCCGCGAGGCGGCGAAGCAGATCGGGGCGCATCGTCACGGGGGAGTCGCCGATGGGGTCGCCGTGGTGATCGCCGCGGTTCGACAGGGCGACGACGTCGGGCAAACGCGCCTCGGGTGCGCGCTCGACGGAGATCGCGCCATCGCGGGTCGTCGTGTGGTTCATCGTGTCGTGGAAGGCCAACATCGTGAACGCGGTCGGTGAGCCCGGCGCGGCGAGCGCGAAAGCCCGCTGCTGGAAACGCTCGATCAGTTCGTCGCGTGCGAGCTCGTAGACGCCGAGCCCGCGCTCGGCGACCTCGGAGAACTGGTCGACGAGCTCGTGCAATTCGGTCGCCGATTGCGGCACACGCAGCAACGGGAAGAACGAGAAGGTGACCGGGCGGATCGCGTCGACGCCTGTGAGATCGACGGGATTCCAGGCGCCCGCGGCGCGCACTCGAGCGAACGCCTCCGTGAGAGTGGCGGCGAGGTCGGCCGGTTTCTCGCGGTTGGGGTCGCGCACCATACGCGGATGCGGATTCTCGACGACCACGATGCGCGGGTCGATCTCGGCCCACCGCCGCACGATCGGGCTCGTCGAGCAGTCGGTGTAGTCGAACTGCAGGCGCCGGGTGAACCCGGGCGCGAGGAACGCCGCGAGCTCCTCTGGGATCGCTGCGCCCGCGTGCGGGGCGGTGACGAGCACGTCGGCGCGGGCGATCGCCTCATCGAGCTTCACGCCGTCTTCGCCCTTGCCCGCGAAGTGGGTGATGTCGTCCCTCGTGAAGACAGTTCCGGCGGGGATCAGCAGCGGCATTGCGGCATCCATGTTTCCGACCCTAGACCCGGCGCCTGAACGGGGTGGCGGGGCGATGGCGGGTCGGTGTCGAGTCGCTGTCGGTTCACGGCCGGCTGTGAAGAAGACGAGTGAAGTTCGCTTACTGGGACTCGTCGCCTACACTAAACGCAATCCTTCCCCGAGAGGGGAACCCGAACTAAGGATTCGACGGGCCCCGACCCGTCGGCTTGGAGTGTCCGTGGGGCGTCATACTGTCGCGGCACCGGTGAAGATGCCGGACCGCAAGCTCATTCTGTCGATCATCGGTGCCGTCGTAGTGGTCGGCGTCGTCGCGTCAGGGGTGTTCCTCTGGGTCGGCGGCTACCTGAACCCGATCTTCGCTTCGGCCGAGGCCGGCTGCGCCGAGACCGACGAGATCGTCGTCGTCGCCGACACGTCGATCGCGCCCGCACTCACCGATCTCGCTGCAGCGTTCGACGAGGGCTCGAAATTGTGCGCCACCACCGAGATCGTCGCCCAAGACTCAGCCGACACCGCCGCGATCGTCGCGACCGGCAGTTCGGATGCCGACGCCTGGGTGCCCGAGTCGACCGTGTGGCTCGATCGCATGAACGCGACTGCGACCTCGCTCGGGCAGAGCACGCCCGAAGTGGACGTCCGCGAATCGGTGGCGTCCTCGCCGGTCGTGTTCGCCGGCGCCGCGGCGAAAGCCACCGAACTCGCGGCCGAGCCGGTGAGCTGGGCACGAGTGCTCGGCGGCACTTTGCCGACGATCCTGCCCGACCCCGAGGCATCCGCTGCGAGCCTTGCGGGCCTTCTCGCTCTGCGCGGCCACTCCTCACCAGACGACCCGCGACAGTTCGCCGGTGCCATGATCGAGCTCGGCAAGTCGATCCCGGCGTCGACCAGTGCGGCATTCGGCGCGCTGAGTGCGAGCGGGCAACCCGCCGTCGTCGTCGCGAGCGAGGCGCAAGTGGCCGCGTACAACCTCGACGACCCGGCAGAGGGGCTCGTCGCCGCCTACCCGGTCGACGGTACGGTCGCTCTCGACTACCCGTTCGTGCGACTCGGGGCAGCGGCTGCGGCGACCTCCGACGAATCAGCAGACGCCGACGAGGACTCGGCCGACGCAGACGCCGATGCAGGTACCGACGCCGACGCAGGTACCGACGCGGGCACGGCATCGCGCGCCGAGCTGATCGACGCGTTCGAGGCAGCGGTGCGCGAGGGCGCGAAGACCCTCGCAGCAGCTGGATTCCGCGCGCCCGACGGATCCGGTGAGCTCGATATCGCCGGTATCGGTGCGGACTCGCCCCCGGTGGCAGCCGCGCTCGACGGCGCCGCGCAGCTCGAGATCCTCCGCGCCTGGAGCGTGCTGACGCTCCGCTCGCGCATGCTCGCCGTCATCGACGTCTCGGGGTCGATGGAGGAGCCCGCCGAGAACGGACTCCGCCGCATCGACATCTTCCAGCAGGCCGCCGTCGGCGCGATGCAGAAGTTCTCGGGCGAGGTCGAGCTCGGCGTCTGGGTGTTCTCGACGGCGCGCAACGGCGACCTCGACTACGAAGACCTCTCCCCGATCGCTCCGCTCGGTGATGCAGCGCACATGCAGCAGATCGCCGGCGTCATCCAATCGCTGCCCGACAGGCTCGGCGGTGCCACGGGCCTCTACGACACGACCCTCGCGGCGGTACAGCGGGTGCGGGAGACGTACGACCCCGAGAAGGTCAATTCGGTGCTGCTCTTCACCGACGGCAAGAACGAAGACGAGAACGGCATCGACATCGATACCCTGCTCGCCGAGCTCGCGAAGATCGACGACCCGAAGAAGCCGGTGCCAGTCATCATGATCGGCTTCGGCCCCGACACCGACCTCGCGGCGATGCAGCGCATCGCGCAGGCCACGAAGGGCGCCGCCTACTCGGCGTCGAAGCCCGAAGACCTCGGCATCGTGCTCGTCGACGCACTCTCGCAGCGCAGCTGCCGGCCGAACTGCGGCTGAGCCGCCAGAGCCGAGGAGTGCATGACGAAGGGCCCGGCATTGTGAGCTGGTCCCCTGGATTCAGAACTGATTTCTCAGTCCAACTCCAGGGGAGCAGTTCATTGCCGGGCCCTTCGTTCGTTGTGCTTGCGGGTAGCGTCGTCGCTAGTGCGCGACGGGCGCACCTTCCATCATGTCTGCGGGCTTGCGCACGAAGAACGCACCGACGATGGCCGCGAGCGAGAGGATCGCACCGACGAGGAACGCGGACCGAACGCCCGATGCCGCGGCAGCCTCGGCCGTCACCCCCGTCGCGGCGCTGGTCAGGGACTGCGCCGCCATGATCGTGATGAAGAGGGCGGTACCGGCAGCACCGGCCACCTGCTGCACCGTGCCGACGATCGCGGACCCGTGCGAGTAGAGGCGTGGCTCGACGGAGCCGAGCGCCGAGGTGAAGAGCGGCGTGAACATGAACGCGAGGCCTGCTGAGAGCACCACGTGCGCGATCAGCAGCAGCCAGGGCGACGTCTGGTCGGTCACGAGGGTGAGCGACCAGAGCGCAGCGCTGACCACGATCGAGCCGGGCACGAGGAGCGGAGTCGGCCCGAGCCGGTCGAAGAGGCGCCCGACGACTGGTCCGAGCAGACCCATGGTGAGTCCGCCCGGCAGCAGCAGGAGCCCGGTCGTGATCGGCTCGAGGTGCAGCACGTTCTGAAGGTAGATCGGCAGCAGGATGATGGTGCCGAAGAGTGCCGCCATCATGATCGTCATGAGGCCCACGGAGATCGCGAAGTTGCCCGATCGGAACGTACGCAGGTCGAGCAGCGCCCGATCGTCGGACTGCAGCGCGATCTGACGCCAGATGAACGCGGCGATGCCGAGGGCGCCCACGATGAGCGCGATCCACATCGGCGCAGCGCCGAGGACGCTGCCGTCGGTCTCGGCACCGATGAGGCTCAGCCCGTAGACGACGCCACCGAAGCCGAACGCCGAGAGCACGACCGAGAAGACGTCGATCGGGATCACCCGCGGCTCGCTGACGTTCTCGACGCGGCGCATGCCGATGACGAGCATGACGAGCGCTATCGGCAGCACGAGCCAGAACATGAACCGCCACGAGAGGGAGTTCAGGATGAGCCCCGAGATGGTCGGGCCGATGGCGGGTGCGACCGACATCACGATCGAGACCCGGCCCATGAGCCGCCCGCGATCACTCGGCGCAACGAGAGTCATGAGCGTCGTCATGAGCAACGGCATCATGATCGCGGTGCCGCTCGCCTGCACCACGCGGGCGAGGAGGAGCACTTCGAAGCCCGGTGCGAGGGCGGCGATGAGCGTGCCGACCGAGAACAGGCTCATCGCCGTGATGAAGATCGGTCGAGTCGCGAAGCGCTGCAGCAGGAAGCCCGTGATCGGAATCACGATGGCCATGGTCAGCATGAACGCGGTGGAGAGCCACTGGGCGGCGGAGATGGAGATGTCGAGGTCGTCGACGAGCTGCGGGATCGCCACGCCCATGATCGTCTCGTTGAGGATGACGACGAAGGAAGCCGCGAGCAGCAGCCAGATCACTCGGTTGTTGCGGGCGCCGTGCAGCGCCTCGACATCGGAGTGTTCATGCATCGGGGCGTCGCCTGCTGAGGCGACGCCGGGGTCACGGAGTTCGGGAACGGCTCGTTCGGTCAAGGAAAAATGCGTCCAATCAATTTGGCGCAGAGCTGCGCCAGGGAGAGCGTCGAATAGGTGAGTCAACCCGCGAAGGGTCACGCGATATTCCCCGATTCCGACATCGATCGGAACTTATGGAACTGCGCTCAGTCGATGAATCGAATCCGCTGGGGAATTGTAGTCGTGGGGTGGGTTACGGAGCCGGGGCCGGACCGTCGGTCGGGGTCGGCTCGGGGAGCCAGCCCTTCAGCAGCTGCTCTTCGGGCGCGAGCTCTGCACCGACATCGGCGCCGAGATCGGCATCGGCGACTCCGCTGTTGAGCTCGTCGTCGCCTGCAGGGGTCGGAATCGAATTGCTCATGACTCCACGATAGCGCGCACCGCCGACACTGCACGGGCGACGGATGCCACGGCATCCGTCACATCATCCGTCGTCGTCTCGGCGCCGAGCGTGAACCGAACCGCCGTCTGCGCGAGTTCGGCCGGCACCCCGATCGCCGTGAGCACGTGCGAGGGTTCATCGCTGCCGGCCGCGCACGCCGAACCGCTGGAGCAGATCACGCCCGCGCGCTCGAGCTCGAGCAGCACCGCCTCGCCGCTCGTGCCGGGGAAGACGAAGGACACCGTGCCCGGGAGCCGGCGCACGGGGTCTCCGGTGAGGCGTGCACCGGCCACCGTCGCGGCGACGCCGGCGCTGAGCACCGCGCCGAGACGGCCGACGCGCGCCGCGGCATCCGCTCGCTCGGCCTCGGCGAGGCGCAATGCAGTCGCAAAGGCGACCGCGCCCGCGACGTTCTCGGTGCCCGAGCGTCGCCCTCGTTCCTGCCCGCCGCCGTGCAGCACAGCCTCGAGCGGGAGCCGGCCCCGCACGATGAGTGCGCCCGTGCCCTTCGGAGCACCGACCTTGTGGCCCGCGAGCGAGAGGGCATCGACGCCGAGATCATCGATGTCGAGCGGGAGCCAGCCGGCCGCCTGCACCGCGTCGGTGTGCATCAGCGCGCCTGCCGCGTGCGCCAGCTCGGCGAGCCGGGCGATCGGCTGCACGGTGCCGATCTCGTTGTTGGCCAGCTGCGCGGAGACGAGCGTCGTGTCAGGGCGGAGGACCCGGGCGAGCGCCTCAATCTCGACCACACCCCCGGCATCGACGGCGACCTCCGACACCTCGAAGCCGTGCAACCGCGCGAGAGCGGCGGCCGACTCGAGCACCGCCTCATGCTCGATCGGCGAGATGACGATGTGCCGGCCTCGCGGGTTCGCCAGCGCGAGCCCCTTCACTGCGAGGTTGTCGGCCTCGGTGCCGCCGCTCGTGAACACGACGTCTCCGGGCCGGCAGCCGATCACCGAGGCGACCTCGGCGCGCGCACCGGCGAGCGCCCGGGCCGCTTCGTCACCGAGGCCGTGCCGGCTCGACGGATTGCCGAACGCCACCGAGAGGTAGGGCCACATCGCCTCGAGCGCCTCCCGGCGCACCGGTGTGGTCGCAGCGTGGTCGAGGAAGATCATCTCTCCACCGCTGTCTCGCCCACCGCTGTTTCGCCCACCGCTGTTTCGCCAACCGCTGTCTCGACCACCACGTCAAGGCCGAGGTCGAGCGAGCGCACCGAGTGCGTGAGCGCGCCCACCGAGATCACGTCGACGCCGGTCGCCGCGATCGCGCGCACCGACTCGAGCGTCACTCCGCCGGATGCCTCGACGATCGCGCGTCCGGCGATGAGCGCGACGCCCGCCCGCAGTTCGTCGGGCGAGAAGTTGTCAAGCATGACGGTGTCGGCCCCGCCGGCGAGTACCGCTTCGACCTGATCGATCCGGTCGACCTCGACCTCGAGGTGCGCGGTGTGCGGCATCCGCTCGCGCGCGGCCCGCAGGGCGGTCGCGAGGTCGTGGCCGCCCGCCCTGAGCACCGCGAGGTGGTTGTCCTTCGCCATGACCGCGTCGGAGAGGGAGCGCCGGTGGTTGCGCCCGCCGCCGTCGCGCACCGCCTGGCGTTCGAGGCTGCGCAGCCCCGGCGTGGTCTTGCGAGTGTCGACGATACGGGCGCGAGTGCCCGCGGTCTCGGCGACGTAATAGGCCGTCTGGGTCGCGATGCCCGACATCCGCTGCACGAAGTTCAGCCCGATGCGTTCGGCACGCAGGATGCCGCGCGCCGGCCCGCTGACGCGCGCGAGCACCGCACCGGCGGTGAAGGCGTCGCCGTCGGTCGCGAGTGCCTCCACCACGACGGTCGGGTCGATCAGGCGAAAGGCCGACGCGAACACGTCGATGCCGCTGAGCACGCCCGGCTCACGCGCAACGAGTTCCGCGGTCGCCGTCGCCTCGGCGGGAATGAGCGTCTCGGAGGTCAGGTCGCCCCACGGGGCATCCTCGTCGAGCGCAGTGCCGACGATGCGGTCGATCTCTCGTGCGTCGGTCATCAGGCGGCCTCTCGGTCGAGTGTCGTCGGGATGGGGTGCTCGCGGGCGGCGCCGGGTGCTCCGGCGGCGCCGGGTGCTCCGGTGTCGTCGGTGCGGAAGTGGGCGCCGCTGCTCACGCGCCGTGCTCGAGCGGCTTGGGCAGTCAGCCGTGCAAGGTCGAGCAGGTTGCGATCCTCGGCGCTGCAGCGGTCGCGCGGTTCAGGGGCGCGCCACGCACCGAGCCGAGCGGATGCCTCGCCGAGCCCCGCCTCGTCGCGCTCCAGCCCGACGTGCTGCCACATGAGCACCCGCAGTTGCTCGCGATCGAAGTCTGCGCGTGCCGCCGAGGCTCCGGCGTCCGAGTGATCGTCGCGCACAACTCCGGAGGACTCGAGCCTTGCACCGTGTGTCGGTGTTCGGGGCGAGGCGAGTCGCGTCGCATCTCCGGAGTTGTGCACACGAGACGCCGCGTGCGCGGACTCGTGCGCGAACGCGCTGGCCGACTCGTTGCCGATCGCCCGTACAGCGCGCTCGGCGAACACCGCCGCCTCGAGCAACGAGTTCGAGGCGAGCCGGTTCGCACCGTGCACACCCGTGCGAGCCACCTCGCCGACCGCGAAGAGGCCTGGCAGGCTCGTGCGGCCGTCGAGATCGGTCACGATGCCGCCCATCGCATAGTGCGCGGCAGGCGTCACCGGCACCGACTCGCGAGACCAGTCGAAGCCTGCGGCGCGCACGACCGCGTCGAGCCCGGGGAAGCGACGCGCGAGTGTCTGGCCGTCGAGCATCGTCGCGTCGAGCAGTACCGGAGTGCCGCCCTGCTCGAGCGAACGCCGCCACACTGCGCGCGCCACGATGTCGCGGGGAGCCAGCTCACCGCGCGGGTCGACATCGAACATGAATCGGCGCCCCTGCGCATCGCGCAGCACTGCTCCCTCGCCGCGCACGGCTTCGGAGATGAGCGGCGTACCGGGGGCTGCGAGAGCGGTGGGATGGAACTGGGTGAACTCGAGGTCGGCGACGACCGCGCCCGCACGCCAAGCGGCAGCGACGCCGTCGCCGGTCGCCACGGCCGGGTTCGTCGTATGCCGGTAGAGGCATCCATTGCCGCCGGTGGCCAGCACGATCGCATCGGCGCGACGCGCGACGATGGTTCCGGATGCCTCGAGCAGCCGTGCACCCACAGCGCGGCCGCCCTCGACGACGAGGTCGACGAGCATCGCCTTCTCATCGATCCGCACGGCGCGGCGCCGCACGGTGTCGACGAGCGCCCGTTCGATCGCGGCGCCGGTGGCGTCGCCGCCCGCGTGCAGGATCCGGGCCCGGGAGTGCGCGGCCTCGAGGCCGCGCTCGAGGCCGGACTCGTCGCGGTCGAACGCCACCCCGAATCGGATCAGGTCGCGCACCCGCTCGGGGCCCTCGTCGACCAGCACGCGCACCGCGGCCGGATCGGCGAGGCCGGCGCCGGCCTCGATCGTGTCGGCGTAGTGCCGTTCAGCCGAATCGTCGGGGAAGAGCGCCGCGGCGATGCCGCCCTGCGCGTAGCGGGTGTTGCCCTCGGCGAGATCGGCCTTCGTGACGAGCTCGACGGCGTGCCCCGCGTCGGCGGCTCTGACCGCGGTCCAGAGTCCCGCGATGCCGCCGCCGATCACGAGCACGTGCGCCATGTCAGGCCACGTTCTCGCTGGTCGAGGGGTGGGCGCCGGCGAGCGTGTCAGGACTTCCGGTGGGGGTCTCGATACGCTCCTTCGTCGCTACTCGACCAGCAGTGGTGGGGGTCTCGATACGCTCATTCGTCGCTACTCGACCAGCAGTGGTGGGGGTCTCGATACGCTCCTTCGTCGCTACTCGACCAGCAGTGGTGGGGGTCGCCGCGAGCATGCGTTCGAGCGCGAGACGCGCCGGGTCGGCGACGTCCCCGGCGACGGTGATGCGGTTGACGATGCGGCCCGCGACGAGTTCTTCGAGCACCCAGGCGAGATAGCCCGGGTGGATGCGGTACATCGTGGAGCATGGGCACACGACCGGGTCGAGGCAGAAGATCGTGTGCTGCGGGTACTCCGCCGCGAGCCGCTGCACGAGGTTGATCTCGGTGCCGATCGCGAACGTCGAGCCTGCCGGTGCCGCCTGGATCGCCTTCACGATGAAGTCGGTCGAGCCCGCGGCATCCGCTGCGTCGACGACCGGCATCGGGCACTCGGGGTGCACGATGACTTGCACGCCGGGGTGCGATACGCGAGCCGCGGCGATCTGTTCGACGGTGAACCGCTTGTGCACAGAGCAGAAGCCATGCCAGAGGATTACGCGGGCGTCGTCGAGCTCGGCTGCGCTGTTGCCGCCGAGCGCCTTGCGCGGATTCCACATCGGCATCTGCTCGAGCGGCACCCCCATCGCCTTCGCGGTGTTGCGGCCGAGGTGCTGGTCGGGGAAGAACAGCACCCGCCGTCCACGTTCGAACGCCCACTCCAGCACGGTGCGAGCATTCGACGAGGTGCAGACGATGCCGCCGTGGCGACCCACGAAGCCTTTGAGCGCGGCGCTCGAGTTCATGTAGGTCACGGGGATGACCGGCACGCGGCCGTCGGTGTCGACCGCGTCGAGGTTGCCGTAGATCTGCTCGAGTTGCTCCCAGCACTCCTCGACGCTCGACTCGTCGGCCATGTCGGCCATCGAGCAGCCAGCGGCGAGGTTCGGCAGGATCACGGCCTGCTCGGGGCGTGAAAGCAGGTCGGCGGTCTCGGCCATGAAGTGAACGCCGCAGAAGACGATGGCCTCGGCATCGGGCCGATCGAGCGCCGCATTCGCGAGCTGGAACGAGTCGCCCGTGAAGTCGGCGTGCTCGATGACCTCGTCGCGCTGGTAGAAGTGGCCGAGCACGACGACCCGGTCGCCGAGGGTCGCCTTCGCAGCGCGGATGCGAGCGTGCAGCTCGTCGTTCGACGCGGCGCGGTATGCCTCGGGCAGCGCGCCCTGACGGGGTGAGCCGGTCGGAATCACGTCGCCCATCGACGAGCCGGGGCCGTACCCCGCCGGCCCCTGGTCGAACGTCCACGGGCCGTTCGCGAGATCGGGGGCGCACGTCTCGCCCACGGCCGAGCCTGCGGTGATCAGCCGGATGGTGCGGTCGACGGATGCCGCGGCGCGAGTGTCGCCGCCGGTGCGCGTGTCGTCGATGGAGATGGTCATGATGCGGGTCGCTCCCTCATGAATGGTTCGGTTCGCGTGAACGGTTCGACGGCCCCGGCCGTGATGGCGGATGGGTCGTAGCTGTAGAGCTTCGGGGGGCGGTGCGGAGCACCGGCCAGTCGTTCGCCGGTCTCGCGCAGTCGACCGGACGCGATCATCGTGCGCCGGAAGTTCGCTGGATCGAGCGGGCGCTGCAGCACGGCCTCGTACACCTCGCGCAGCTCGGCGAGGGTGAAGGTCTCGCCGAGGAACGCATGAGCGATCTCGGCGTACTCGACCTTCGTGCGCAGGCGCCAGAGCGCGTACTCGACGATGCGGTTGTGGTCGAACGCGAGCCTCGGCGGGGTGTCGGCCGGCACCCAGCGCACGTTCGGCCCTGCCGTCGCGCGCGCGGCCTCGTCGCTCTGCACGAGCGCCCAGTAGACGACCGAGACCACGCGGATGCCGGGGGAGCGGTCGACTTCGCCGAACGTGTAGAGCTGCTCGAGGTACTTGGGCGCGAGGCCCGTGGTCAACCGCAGGGTGCGCGCGGCGGCGGCTTCGAGTTCTTCGTTCGGAGGCAACCAGCCACCGGGCAGCGCCCAGAGGCCGAGCTGCGGCTCGCGCGTGCGGCGCACGAGCGGGGTCCAGAGCACCGGCCGACCGGTGTGATCCGGGCGCAATGCGAAGATCACCGTCGAGACGGCGAGGCGCGTCGGCGCGTCCGGTTGCATTCCGGGAGCCTGCGGCATCCGTACCTCCTCCGGTCTTCGGGTCATTCTGACTCGAACTCCACGTGGTCAGCTTACAGTCAGTTCGACTCGAACACCGCCCGTGCGCCGCGGGCCTCGCCCCCTGTCGTCCGGCCGATGCTCGACGCGGCAGGCCGGCCCCGCTGCTAAGATCGCCGTACAATCTCATACCGGGCCATCGACGCGTCGCGGGAGAGCCGGGCAGTTCAGTCAACGCAGTGCGCTGACGCAACTCCGCCGGCACCGAAGGAGCAAGCCTCCCCGCCAATCTCTCAGGTCAATACACCGCGATGACGAGGCCGCTCTGAAAAGTGCTCCGTACGGAGCACGGAGCAGATCGAGCAGCGACGCCGAAGGCGACGCGTATCGAGAGCTTCGTGCGAACACGGGCCGCCCACGGTGAAAGCGCAAAACCCGCGTGAAACTCTCAGGCTCATGACAGAGGGGGAGTTCCCACACGGCAAGCTACCGCGACCGTGACAACGCCGGCGACCGCCGGCACGTCTGGAGAACTCTCGTGACCAACGACCCCGGTACCACCAGCATCGAACAGCCGAACCCTGGGCAGCCGAGCCCTGGGCAGTCGAGTTCTGGGCAGCCGAGCCCCGAGCGGCTCAGCCCCCTCGATGCCGTGCACCGCGCTGCGGGCGCGAGCTTCACCGACTTCGCCGGCTGGCAGATGCCGGTGCGCTACTCGAGCGACCTCGCCGAGCACCACGCTGTGCGGCAGCATGCGGGCCTCTTCGACCTCTCCCACATGGGCGAGATCGTGCTCATCGGTCCCGAGGCCGCGGCTGCACTCGATCACGCTCTCGCCGGCAAGCTCTCGGCGATCGAGATCGGCCAGGCCAAGTACTCGCTGCTGCTCGACGACGACGGCGGCATCATCGACGACCTCGTCGTCTACCGCACGGGCGACGACCGCTACATGGTCGTCGCGAATGCCTCGAACGCGGACGTCGTCGCCGACGAGCTCCGCACCCGGGCTGCGGGCTTCGACACGATCATCGAGAACGAGAGCGACGACATCGCCCTCATCGCGATCCAGGGGCCTGACGCACGCGCCGTCCTGCTCGAGACGCCCGGCTTCGGCGTCGAAGGGCCGGGCAACGACGAAGAGGACTTCGACGCGAAGCTCGAAGCCCTCAAGTACTACCGTGCATTCCCCGCGACCTTCGAGGGCGAGCCCGTGCTCGTCGCCCGCACCGGCTACACGGGTGAAGACGGCTTCGAGCTCTACCTCGCCCCTGAGCGGGCCACTCACCTCTGGGAGGCGCTCGCCGAGACCGGCGGCCCGCGCGTCACCCCGTGCGGCCTCGCGAGCCGCGACACGCTCCGCCTCGAAGCGGGCATGCCGCTCTACGGCCACGAGCTCAGCCGCGACATCCTGCCGGTGCAGGCCGGCCTCGGCCGGGTCGTCTCACTCGGCAAGCCCGACGACTTCGTCGGCCGCGCCGCCATCGAGCAGGGCCCTGCAGCGGATGCCCCGGTGCTCGTCGGTCTCGCCGCCGAGGGCCGTCGTGCGGCCCGTGCCGACTACGAGGTGTTCGACGGCGAGGGCGCCTCCGCCACTCGTGTCGGCGTCGTCACGAGCGGGGCGCTGTCGCCGACGCTCGGCCACCCGATCGCGATGGCCTTCGTCGCCCCTGACGCCGCCGAAGCCGGACGCGAACTCTTCGTCGACGTGCGCGGCACGCGCGTCGCGGCATCCGTCGTCGCCCTGCCCTTCTACAAGCGCACCGCCTGACCTCGAGTTGCCCGACTCCGTACATATTCGGGCAACTCGGATGATTCGAACGAAACGTACAATCCACCGCGAGGAGCACCCCATGACCGACCAGACCGCACTGCACTACACCGAAGAACACGAGTGGATCGCGCTCGACGGCGACGTCGCAACGATCGGCATCACCGACTACGCCGCCGACAAGCTCGGCGACGTCGTCTTCGTCGAACTGCCCGCGGCGGGCACGACCGTGACCGAGGGCACCGTCGTCGGCGAGATCGAGTCGACGAAGTCGGTCGGCGAGCTGTTCGCCCCCGTCAGCGGTGAGGTCGTCGAGGCGAACCAGGCCGTCGTCGACTCGCCCGAACTCGTCAACAGCGACCCGTTCGGCGAGGGTTGGCTCATCAAGGTGAACGCCTCGAGCCTTCGGAAGTTCCTCACGCACGACGAGTACCGCGCACTGGTCGGAGAGTAACGAATCACATGAGCACCCCCACCTCCTCAGCCTTCGACCTCGACGCGTTCGGCCGCCGCCACATCGGCACGAGCCCGAGCGACCACGGGCTCATGCTCGCCGAACTCGGCTACGACTCCCTCGACGCTCTCATGGCCGCCGCGGTGCCCACGTCGATCCGTATGGGGGAGGTGCTGAACTCGGCGATCCCGCCCGCCGCAACCGAGCGCGAGGCCCTCGCGGAGCTCGCGGCGCTCGCAGAGCAGAACACCGTGCGCACGTCGATGATCGGCCTCGGCTACTTCGGCACGATCACGCCGTCGGTGATTCAGCGCAACGTGCTCGAGAACCCGAGCTGGTACACCGCCTACACCCCGTACCAGCCCGAGATCTCGCAGGGACGGCTCGAGGCGCTCATCAACTTCCAGACGATGGTGACCGACCTCACGGGCCTCGACACGGCGAACGCGTCGATGCTCGACGAGGGCACCGCGGTCGTCGAGGGGATGCTCCTCGCCCGCCGCGCCTCGAAGTCGACCTCGAATCGCTTCGTCGTCGACGCTGACACGCTGCCCCAGACGCACGCGCTCCTCGAGTCCCGCGCGAAGGCGGTCGGCATCGAGCTCGTCGTCGCACCGCTCGCAGACCTCGCCCGCATCGGCGACGACGGCCCGAGCCTCGAGAGCCTCGGCGAGCACTTCGGCCTCTTCGTGCAGTACCCGGGCGCTTCGGGCCGCGTGTGGAACCCGGCATCCGTCATCGCAACCTCGAAAGCGCAGGGCGGTCTCGTCGTCGTCGCCGCCGACCTGCTCGCGCTCGCACTCATCACGAGCCCGGGCGAGCTCGGCGCCGATGTCGCAGTGGGCACCACGCAGCGCTTCGGCGTGCCCATGGGCTTCGGCGGACCGCACGCAGGCTACATGGCCGTGCGCAAGGGCCTCGAACGCCAGCTCCCCGGTCGCCTCGTCGGCGTCTCGAAAGACGCCGTCGGCGCGCCCGCGTACCGGCTCACCCTGCAGGCCCGCGAGCAGCACATCCGCCGCGAGAAGGCGACCTCGAACATCTGCACCGCGCAGGTGCTGCTCGCCGTCATGGCGTCGATGTACGCCGTGTACCACGGGCCCCGGGGCATCCGTCACATCGCGGTGTCGACGGCGGCGAAGGCGACCGCGCTCGCCGAGGTGCTCACCGGCTACGGACTGACGCTCGCGAACGACGACTACTTCGACACGATCCGGGTGCACGTGCCCGGGCTCGCCCGCAACATCGTCGAGCGCGCCCGAAAGCTCGGCGTGAACGTGTGGGAGGCCGATGAGGCGACCGTGCACGTCGCCGTCGACGAGACGACCACCGAGGCGGAGCTCTCCCTCGTCGCGCAGGCGTTCGGGCTGCCCGAGCGCACCGAGGTCGCGATCGACACCGCAATCGCGCCTGCCGTCGCGAGCGGCGAGCTGCGCCGCACGAGCGGCTACCTCGAGCACCCCGTCTTCAACACGCATCACTCCGAGACGCAGATGATGCGGTACCTGAAGACCCTCGCCGATCGCGACTATGCGCTCGATCGAGGCATGATCCCGCTCGGCTCGTGCACCATGAAGCTCAACGCGGCCACCGAGATGCAGTCGGTGACCTGGCCCGAATTCGCGAACCTGCACCCCTTCGCCCCCGAGGCCGATGTCGTCGGCACCCTCGGGCTCATCGAGCAGCTCGAGAGCTGGCTCGCCGAGGTCACGGGCTACGACACCGTGTCGTTGCAGCCGAACGCCGGCAGCCAGGGCGAGCTCGCCGGCCTCCTCGCGATCCGGGGCTTCCACGAGGCGAACGGCGAGGCCGACCGCGACCTCTGTCTCATCCCCTCGAGCGCGCACGGCACGAACGCGGCATCCGCGGTGCTCGCCGGCATGCGCGTCGTGGTGGTCGCGTGCGACGAGCTCGGCAACGTCGACCTCGCCGACCTGCGAGCGAAGATCGCCGAGCACGCCGACCGCATCGCCGCGCTCATGATCACCTACCCGTCGACCCACGGCGTCTACGAGCACGAGGTGAAGCAGATCACCCAGGCCGTGCACGACGCCGGTGGCCAGGTCTACGTCGACGGCGCGAATCTCAACGCCCTGCTCGGCTACTCGCGCTTCGGTGACTTCGGCGGCGATGTCTCGCACCTGAACCTGCACAAGACGTTCTGCATCCCGCACGGCGGCGGCGGTCCGGGCGTCGGCCCGGTCGCCGCGAAGGCGCACCTCGCGCCCTACCTGCCCGGGCACCCGATGGCGCAGCGCGCCGACCACTCGGGCGGCGTCACGCACGACGGTGGCCCCGTCTCGGCGGCGCCGTACGGCAGCCCATCGATCCTGCCGATCTCGTGGGCGTACGTGCGCATGATGGGCTCCGAGGGGCTGAAGCAGGCCACCGCGTCGGCGGTGCTCGCGGCGAACTTCGTCGCCTCTCGCCTGCGCGAGCACTTCCCGGTGCTCTACACGGGCGACAACGGACTCGTCGCGCACGAGTGCATCCTCGACCTGCGGCCGCTCACGGCGGCGACGGGCGTGACGGTCGACGACGTGGCCAAGCGCCTCGTCGACTACGGCTTCCATGCGCCGACGATGTCGTTCCCGGTCGCGGGCACGCTCATGGTCGAGCCCACCGAGTCGGAAGACCTGGCCGAGCTCGAGCGCTTCGTCGAGGCGATGGTGCTCATCAAGGCCGAGGCCGATGCGGTCGCGGGCGGGCAGTGGCCGGCCGACGACAACCCGCTCGTGAACGCGCCGCACACCGCCGAGTCGGTCATCGCAGGGGAGTGGACGCACCCGTACACCCGCGAGCAGGCGGTCTACCCTGTGCACGCACTCGTACGGAACAAGTACTGGGCTCCGGTGCGACGTATCGACCAGGCCTACGGCGACCGCAACCTCGTGTGCGCCTGCCCGCCGGTCGAGGCGTTCGCGTAGCGGACGCCTCGAGGGAAATGCAGCGGCGACTCTTTTCGCCGGTTGCAGTCACGGCGTTCGCGTGTCGAGGGTTGAGACACCCCTGTACCCGAGTGAACCTCAGGTCTACACTGAGGTTCACTCGCACGTTGGGGGTGCTCATGTCATCGATCGATCTCCTCGCCCTCCTGTCCGCTGTCGGCTTCGTCGGCGCGTTCGTCGGATGCTCGGTCGCGGCCTCGCGCATCTTCGGCCTCGAGCAGCGCGCCGGCCTCGTCGAGCGGCGCGATCCCGGCATGGCCGAGGCGCTCCGCCGCGGCGAATCGTTCGGCGACCTCGCACGCGCCGGGCTCTACGGCGGTGAGGGCTTCTCCGCGGTCTGCACGCCGACCCGGCGCAGCAGCCTCGACATGGCGCGCGTGCGCGGCACGGACTCCGACTTGCGGGTCGAGCCGGCCGAGGAAGTGCTGCCGCCCATGCCCGCAACGGTCATCGCACTCGCGCGGAGCGAGCACATGCCGCAGACGCCGCGCCGGCGGCATCCGTCATCGCCCGTTCATGCACCGATGCCGTCGCCGGCCCCGTCGACCCCTTCACCCGGTCGGTCGCCGGATCAGCTCGTCGACGCTGCGAAGAACGCGGGCCACCACGCCACGGCGACCGGATAGCCGACGAAGGACACGACGTCGAGGATCCAGTGCGCGATGACGAGCGGCATCGTGCGCCCCCACCGCTGATAGCACCAGCCGAAGACGACGCCCATCGCGACGTTCCCGAAGAACGGCCCGATGCCCTGGTACAGATGGTAGGTGCCGCGGAGCAGGGCGCTCGAGACGATCGTCGCCCATGGGCCGACGCCGAGTTCCTTGAATCGGGTGAAGAGGTATCCGACAACGATGATCTCTTCCGTGAGGGCCGCCTCGAGCGCCCGAAGCACGAGGATCGGCACGGTCCACCACAGCCAATCGGCCGGTGAGGCCTCCACGGCGACCGTGAGACCGAGGGCACGGCCGAGAGCGTACAGTGCGAGCCCCGGCACGCCGATCGCGACCACCAGCAGCACTCCGGATGCCGCGTCACGACCCGGTCTCGTGAGGTCGAGGCCGATGCGCCGGAACGGGTTCGTGCCGGGTTGCCACAGGAGGTAGAGCACAAGAGCGACGGCGAAGACGCCGAAGAAGACGTCGAGGAACTGGTAGGTGAAATCGAGCCACTCGCGCGGTGCTCGTGACGGGTTCAGGGCGACCGATTGTTCGCCGAGCGGCCTCTCGGCGGTGAGCTTCGCGACGATCGAGACGATCGAATAGACTGCGGATGCCCCGAGCGACAACCCGAGCACGATGGCGACCTCAAGCCGTAGTCGTCGTGCAGAAGACATGTGGCAATCTTCGCATGAAGGGTCGTGACGCAAGAATCGTGCGAAGAGATGACGAATTCCGGCGAGGTGCGTGTCGCTAGGTTGCGCGTCGGTAACGGTTTGCCCATCTGGTTTGCTTCGGGGTGACCGGGTTCATAGTCTCGATCTACCAGCGCTCCAGCGCGGCCACGAGCCGTGCTGCCGTCGCACATCTCATCAGGAGGAACATTGAAGATCAAGAGAATCGGCGTAGCCGCCATTGCTCTTGCTGCCGCCGGCGCATTGACGCTGTCGGGCTGCACGAGCGGCGGCGCTGACCCGTCGGCACCCGCGGGCGACGCCACAGCGATCATCACGACCAACGGGAACGAGCCCCAGAACCCGCTGATCCCCACCAACACCAACGAGGTCGGTGGCGGCAAGATCCTCGACGCGACGTTCGCGGGCCTCGTCTACTACGACGCCAAGGGTGCTGCTCACAACGACGTCGCCGACGAGATCACGACCGACGACGCGCAGAACTACACGATCACGCTGAAGGCCGACCAGACCTTCTCCGACGGCTCGCCCGTCACGGCGAACTCCTTCGTCGACGCGTGGAACTACGGCGCCGACACGGCCAACGAGCAGCTCTCGCAGTACTTCTTCGAGTCGATCGAGGGCTTCAGCTACGACGAGTCCGTGCCCGAGCTCCCGGGCCTCGTGGTCGTCGATGACACGACCTTCACGGTCGCGCTGAGCCAGCCCGAGTCGGACTTCCCGCTGCGTCTCGGTTACTCGGCCTTCTACCCGCTGCCCGAGTCGGCGTTCGAAGACCTCGCGGCCTTCGGCGAGAACCCCGTCGGCAACGGCCCGTACATGCTCGACGGCGAAGGCGCCTGGAAGCACAACGAGAAGATCGACCTCGTCGTGAACCCCGACTACGACGGCCCCCGCAAGGCGGTCAACGGTGGTCTGAGCATCATCTTCTACGCCTCGCAGGATGCCGCGTACGCCGACCTCCAGGGCGGCAACCTCGACGTGCTCGACGCGATTCCCGACTCGGCTCTCGAGACCTTCGAAGACGAGTTCGCCGACCGCTCGGTCACCCAGGCCGCTGCGATCTTCCAGTCGTTCACGATCCCGGCGCGCCTGCCGCACTTCTCGGGTGAAGAGGGCAGCCTCCGCCGCCAGGCGATCTCGCACGCGATCAACCGTGAAGAGATCACCGACGTGATCTTCGCCGGCACCCGTACCCCGGCGCACGACTTCACGTCGCCGGTCATCGACGGCTACTCGGAAGACATCCCGGGTGCCGAGGTGCTCGACTACGACCCCGAAGAGGCGAAGACACTGTGGGCTCAGGCCGACGCCATCGCCCCCTGGGACGGCACCTTCAAGATCGCCTACAACGCCGACGGCGGCCACCAGGCCTGGGTCGACGCTGTGTCGAACAACCTGAAGAACAACCTCGGCATCGACGCTTCGGGCGACCCGTACCCGACGTTCGCCGAGGCTCGCACGAAGATCACCGACCGCACCATCCAGACGGCATTCCGTTCGGGATGGCAGGCGGACTACCCGGCGCTCTTCAACTTCCTCGGCCCGCTCTACGGAACGGGTGCAGGCTCCAACGACGGCGACTACTCGAACCCCGAGTTCGACGCGCTGCTGAGCGAGGGCCTCGCGGAGACCGATGTCGCCGCCGCCAACGAGAAATTCCAGGCCGGTCAGGAGATCCTGTTCCAGGAGCTTCCGGTCATCCCGCTGTGGTACGCCACGGTCAACGGCGCATGGAGCGAACTGGTCAACGACGTCGAGTTCGGCTGGAACTCGGTGCCGCTGTACAACCAGATCACCAAGAGCGAGTAATTCTCGATCGAGGACGCCTCGGGGTTAGACTCTGAGGCGCCCGTGGGGCGGCAGCCGAGCAGGCTGCCGCCCCACTCCCACGTATCCCCGGTGTTCGTCTGATCGGCGTAACATCGTGGAGTCGAACTCGCACAACGGTGAGGTTTCTTTCAACATGTCCACATTCGCAGATTGCAGGGCCTGATCCATGGCCGGCTATATCCTGCGCCGATTGCTGCAGGCGATCCCTGTCCTGCTCGGCACCACGTTCCTGATCTATTTCATGGTCTTCGCCATGCCCGGCGACCCGATCGTCGCGCTGTTCGGCGACAAGACTCCGCCGCAGTCCGTCATCGACTCCCTGCGCGAGCGGTACCACCTCGACCAGCCGTTCATCATCCAGTACTTCATCTTCCTCGGCAACATCTTCAAGGGCGACCTCGGCGTCTCGTTCTCGGGCCAGCCCGTCTCCGAGATCCTGATGGCCACGTTCCCCGTCACGCTCCGGCTCGCGGCGATGGCCGTGTTCTTCGAGATGGTCGCCGGCATCACCATCGGCCTCGTGTCCGGCCTCCGCAAGGGCGGCATCTTCGACGCGAGCGCGCTCGTCGTGAGCCTCATCCTCATCTCGCTGCCGATCTTCGTGCTCGCGTTCGTGATGCAGTGGTTCTTCGGCATCTATCTGGGGTGGTTCAGAACCACGGTCGGTACAGGCGCGCCAACGCAAGACTTGATATTGCCCGCCATAGTCTTGGCCACCATCAGCTTCGCCCAGATCGTTCGACTGACGAGGGCGTCGGTCATCGATACAGATGGGCAGGACTTCGTTCGCACCGCCGCGAGCAAGGGTCTCTCCCGTCGGCGCATCGTTCCCGTGCACATCCTGCGCAACTCGCTCATCCCCGTGGTGACCTACCTCGCCGTCGACTTCGGCACGCTCATGGTCGGCGCCACAGTCACCGAGGGCATCTTCAACGTGCCGGGAGTCGGCCGCACGCTCTATCAGGCGATCATCCGAGGTGAGGGACCGACCGTCGTCTCCTTCGTGACGATCATGGTGCTGATCTACCTCGTGGTGAACCTGCTGGTAGATCTCCTCTACGCCGTTCTCGACCCGAGGATCCGTTATGCAAAGTAACACCAGACCAGACCAGCAGCACTTCGTCGCTCCGCTCGAGGAGACGCCGCTCGTCGGCATCGACGTGGTCAAGGCCGAGGGCAAGCCCTCCAACCTCTGGACCGATGCCTGGAACGACGTGCGCAAACGCCCGATGTTCTGGATCTCCTCAGTGCTGATCCTCCTCGTGGTCGTCGTCGCACTCTTCCCCGGCCTGTTCACGCAGACGCCGCCGAACAACGACTGCCTCCTCGCGAACAGCAACGCCGGCCCGGCCGAGGGCCACCCGCTCGGCTTCACGAAGCAGGGCTGCGACATCTATTCGCGAATCATCCACGGTACGTCGACGTCGCTGGCCGTCGGCCTCATCGTGACGTTCCTCGTCGCCCTGTTCGGCGTCGTGTTCGGTGCCTTCGCGGGCTTTTACGGTGGGTGGCTCGACTCGGTGCTCTCGCGCCTGGGCGACATCTTCTTCTCGATCCCCTACATCCTCGCGGCCGTCGTCATCATGTCGGTGTTCTCGGGATATCGGAACGTGTGGGTGATCTCACTCGCCATCGGATTGTTCGCCTGGCCCGCTACAGCACGTGTGCTGCGTGCCGAGATCCTCCGCGTGAAGAATGCCGACTTCGTCATGGCATCGACGGCGCTCGGCGTCTCGCGGTTGCGGATCCTTGTGCGTCACGTGCTGCCGAACTCGATCGCGCCCGTCATCGTGATCACGACGATCTCGCTCGCATCGGCGATCGTTGCAGAAGCGACGCTGTCGTTCCTCGGAGTCGGCCTGCCGACCGACATCATGTCGTGGGGCAACGACATCAGCCAGGCGCAGACGTCGTTGCGCACCGCGCCCCAGACGTTGATCCTTCCTTCGATCGCGCTGTCGGTCACCGTGCTGAGCTTCATCATGCTCGGCGAGGTCGTGCGTGATGCGCTCGATCCGAAGGCGAGGGCACAGCGATGAGCGAGACTTCGAACGGATCGAACGTGCAATCAGAACGCGCCGCAGGCGCCGAACGCCCGCTCCTCGAGATCAAAGATCTGCAGGTCGGGTTCAACACCCAAGACGGCATCGTCAAGGCCGTCGACGGCGTGAACATCACCCTCTATCGCGGGCAGAGCCTCGCGATCGTGGGGGAGTCGGGTTCCGGCAAGTCGACGACCGCGCACGCGATCATCAACCTGCTCCCCGGCACCGGTCACGTTTCCGGCGGTCAGATCCTGCTCGACGGCCAAGACCTGACGAAGGCCACGCCGCGAGACATGGAGGCGATCCGCGGCCGGAAGGTCGGCTTCGTCCCACAAGACCCGATGTCGAACCTCAACCCCGTGTGGTCGATCGGCTTCCAGGTCGAAGAGGCCATCAAGGCCAATGGCATCGCGACCGGTCGCAAAGAGGTCAAGAAGCGGGCCATCGAGGTGCTGAAAGAGGCCGGTCTCGGTGACGCAGACCGCCGCATGAAGCAGTTCCCGCACCAGTTCTCGGGCGGCATGCGCCAGCGCGTGCTCATCGGCATGGGCCTTGCGGCCAACCCGCAGCTGCTCATCGCCGACGAGCCGACGTCGGCTCTCGACGTCACGGTGCAACGGGTCATCCTCGACCACCTCGGGTCGCTGACCCGCGAACTCGGCACGACCCTGCTGTTCATCACGCACGACCTCGGCCTTGCAGCCGAGCGCGCCGAGCAGCTCGTGGTCATGTACAAGGGAAAGGTCGTCGAGTCCGGTCCGTCGGTCGACATCCTGCAGGACCCGCAGCACCCGTACACGCAGCGACTCGTCGCGGCGGCACCGAGCCTCGCCTCGCGCCGTATCCAGGCATCAGGATCGTTCGCGGCGGCAGAGTCCGCGATGGTCGAGGGTGCAGCGTCTGCCGCGGGCGACACGATCGACCTGATCGCCACTGCCGAGGCTCGTGCCGAGGCGCTCGCGGCCGCTCCGCCCGCACCGCCGGCGATCGTGGTGGAAGATCTCACGAAGGTCTTCAAGATCCGCGGCTCGGGCTCATTCACCGCGGTCGACAATGTGTCGTTCCAGATCGCCAAGGGCACCACCACGGCGCTCGTCGGCGAGTCCGGCTCGGGCAAGTCGACCGTTGCGAAGATGCTGCTGAAGCTCGAAGACACCACGAGCGGCAAGATCGTCGTCGGCGGGCACGACCTCGCGAGCGTCACCGGCAAAGAGCTGTTCGACCTTCGCAGCCGCATGCAGCCGGTCTTCCAGGACCCGTACGGTTCGCTGAACCCGCTGCGCAACATCGGCAACACCATCGCCGAACCGTTGTTCACGCACAAGGTCGGTTCGAAGGACTCTCGACGCGAGCGGGTGTACGAGCTGCTGGATCAGGTGTCGCTGCCGCGCACGCTCATCAGCCGTTACCCGAACGAGCTCTCGGGCGGCCAGCGTCAGCGCATCGCGATCGCGCGTGCGCTCGCGTTGAAACCCGAGATCGTCGTGCTCGACGAAGCAGTCTCGGCGCTCGACGTGCTCGTGCAGGCTCAGATCCTGCGCCTGCTCGCCGACCTGCAGGCAGAGCTCGGGCTGACGTACCTCTTCATCACGCACGACCTCGCGGTCGTGCGGGTCATCGCAGACAACGTCTGCGTGATGCAGAAGGGCAAGATCGTCGAAGCAGCGACCACCGACGAGGTGTTCGACCACCCGCAGGAGCAGTACACGAAGGATCTCCTCGCGGCGATCCCGGGTGCAAACATCGAGCTCGGCGCATAGTAGGCAGTTCCGGCATACGCACAACGCGAGCGCCCGGCATCCGTACCCACTGATGCCGGGCGTTCCGCGTTCCCAGCATCGGGGTGCTCCGGCAGGGTAGGCTAGTGGGGCGCACACCGTCACTGCGGCATCCTGCGCTCCCCACAGATCTACATCTCAGCGCTTCCACGCTGTCGCTGTGCCGTGCGCAAGCCTGGCGGGCGGCGGCTCGGCAGCCGGCATCCTCGAGGACCAACTATGGCCAACGCCACCCGGAACGATCTGCGCAACGTCGCGATCGTCGCACACGTCGACCACGGCAAGACGACCCTCGTCGACGCCATGCTCCGACAGACCGACTCGTTCGCCGCGCACGCGCACCTCGAAGAGCGTGCCATGGACTCGAACGAGCTCGAGCGTGAGAAGGGCATCACGATCCTCGCCAAGAACACGGCGATCTCGTACAAGGGCACGCACGCGACGAACGGTCCGATCACGATCAACGTGATCGACACCCCCGGCCACGCCGACTTCGGCGGTGAGGTCGAGCGCGGCCTGTCGATGGTCGACGGTGTCGTGCTGCTCGTGGACGCGAGCGAGGGCCCGCTGCCGCAGACCCGTTTCGTGTTGCGCAAGGCGCTCGAGGCCCGCATGCCCGTCATCCTGCTCGTCAACAAGACCGACCGCCCCGACGCGCGCATCGATGAGGTCGTCGCCGAGAGCCAAGATCTGCTGCTCGGTCTCGCTTCAGACCTCGCCGACGACGTGCCCGACCTCGACCTCGACGCGATCCTCGACGTGCCCGTCGTCTACGCATCGGGGCGCAACGGCGCCGCGAGTCACCACAAGCCGGCCAACGGCGAGCTTCCCGACAACGACGATCTCGAGCCGCTCTTCGAGGCGATCCTCGAGCACATCCCGGCCCCCGTCTACGATGACGAGCACCCGCTGCAGGCGCACGTCACGAACCTCGACGCGTCACCGTTCCTCGGCCGGCTCGCGCTCCTCCGCGTCTTCCACGGCACCATCAAGAAGGGCCAGACGGTGGCCTGGGTGAAGCATGACGGTTCCGTCGAGAACGTGCGTGTGACCGAGTTGTTCCTCACGAAGGCTCTCGACCGCTACCCGGCCGAGAGCGCCGGCCCCGGCGACATCGCCGTTGTCGCGGGCTTCCCGGACATCATGATCGGCGACACCCTCGCCGACCCCGAAGACGTGCGCCCCCTGCCGATCATCGCGGTCGACGAGCCGGCCATCTCGATGACGATCGGCACGAACAACTCGCCGCTCGTCGGCAAGGTCAAGGGTCACAAGCTCACTGCCCGCATGGTCAAAGACCGCCTCGACCGCGAACTCGTCGGCAATGTCTCGCTCAAGATCGTCGACGTCGGCCGCCCCGACGCGTGGGAGGTGCAGGGCCGTGGTGAACTGGCACTCGCCATCCTCGTCGAGCAGATGCGTCGCGAGGGCTTCGAACTCACGGTGGGCAAGCCGCAGGTGGTCACGAAGCAGGTCGATGGCAAGGTGCACGAGCCTTACGAGCACCTGACGATCGACGCCCCCGAAGAGTACCTCGGCGCGATCACGCAGCTGCTCGCCGGGCGCAAGGGCCGCATGGACAACATGGCGAACCACGGCACGGGCTGGGTGCGCATGGAGTTCATCGTGCCGAGCCGCGGCCTCATCGGCTTCCGCACGGAGTTCCTCACGACGACCCGCGGCACAGGTATCGCGAACGCGATCTCGCACGGCTACGAGCCGTGGGCAGGCGCGATCGTCACGCGCAACAACGGCTCGATCGTCGCCGACCGTTCCGGCGTCGTCACGCCCTTCGCCATCATCGCCCTGCAGGAGCGCATGACCTTCTTCGTGAACCCCACCGAAGAGGTCTACGAGGGCATGGTCATCGGCGAGAACTCGCGCAGCGACGACATGGACGTGAACATCACCAAAGAGAAGAAGCTGACGAACATGCGCCAGTCGACCTCCGACACGTTCGAGTCGATGACCCCGTCGCGTCAACTCTCGCTCGAGCAGTGCCTCGAGTTCGCGCGTGAAGACGAGTGCGTCGAGGTGACCCCGGCGATCGTGCGCATCCGCAAGGTCGAGCTCGATGCCACCGCACGCGCTCGCGCGACGTCGCGCCTGAAGAAGCAAGGCTGAGCGGCGCGCAGCAGTACTGAGTGAAGCGAGCGGATGTCGCGGGCCACACGGGCCCGCGGCATCCGCTTCGTCGTTCCCGGCGGGCCGCCGTGAGACCGCTCTCAGCGGCACTCGGGGAACACGCATGCTCCGCGAAGGTTCCTCCCAGAGTCGCTACGTACGGTAGCTGAGATTGTCTCGAACCCGAACTGTCTCGAACCTACCCCCACAGATACGCGACGCACTCAATCTATGCCTTCCCCCATGCACGGCCGCCGCGCGGCCGCACCCGCTCCTGCCCGCCCCACGCCCACCACTGCCGTCTCCGGCAGTCCGCGCGCGCCTCGCGGAGCGCGCGCCTCGTTCCGGCCGATCTTCTCCGTCGTGGCGATGTCGTTCGTCGGTGCGATGATGGTCGCCACGAGCGTTCCCGCCCTGGCCATCACGGCGACCGACGCAGAGCCGCGCGCCTCGGTCTACGCTCCGATTGAAGACACGCTGCACTACGAACCGCAGACCATCGAGGTCGGCGGCGACGGTGTGATGTCGACGCTCGCCGCCGAGGCCTACAACGTCGAGGCAGCGCCACCGCCGATCACCTCGCAGGTGGCGAGCCTCGGCAGCGTCTCGCTCATCGACACCGGGGCGGTCGTCTGGCCCGTGCTGACTCCCGAGCGTCGAAGTTCGGGTTTCGGCCCGCGTTCCGCGCCCTGCGCCGGCTGCTCGACGAACCACGACGGGGTCGACTTCAACCCGGGCAACGGAACCCCGGTGATGTCGCTCGCCGACGGTGTGGTCGTGCTCGCGACCGAGGCCGGCGGCGGTCTCGGAGTCAACGTCGAGGTGCAGCACAACATCGGCGGTGAACTCGTCACGAGCTCGTACGCACACATGCAACTCGGGTCGCTCGCCGTCTCGGTGGGCCAGAGCGTCGTCGCCGGGCAGCAGGTCGGCCTCGTGGGCACGACCGGCCAGTCGACCGGCCCGCACATGCACCTCGAGATGTTCGGCGTCGACGGTGTGCGGTTCGACGGGTTCGCCTGGCTTGGCGCCCACGTCGCCTGACCCGGCTGGCCCAGCCCGAAACCGGGAATGCAGAACCCATTCGACGTGACGGATCGTTCTGCAGAGGGGCCTGTCGAGCCCCGCCGGTCACGCCCCAGTGAACTGCGGCTCGCGTTTCTCGATGAAGGCGGCCACGCCTTCGCGCATGTCATCGGTGCGGAACGCGTCGCCGAACCCGGCGATCTCGAGTTCGCTCGCGCTCTCGGTGCGCCGGCCGGCCGCGGTGACGAGCACTCGCTTCGCGAGGCCGACCGCCGGCGCGGCGTTCTCGCCGATCTCGGCGAGCGTTGCCCGGGCGCCTTCGAACAGCGACTCGCGATCGGTGAAGGTGCGATTGACGAGACCCACTGATGCCGCCTCGGCCGCATCGATGCGCCGGCCGGTGTAGATGAGTTCCTTCGCCCGGGCGAGGCCCACGGCGCGGGGCAGGCGCACCGTTCCACCGAAACCGGGGATGAGACCGAGGTGAGCTTCGGGCTGGCCGAAGATCGAGGCATCCGTCGCGTAGATGAAATCGCAGGCGAGGGCGAGCTCGAGACCGCCGCCGAGCGCGAATCCGTCGACGCAGGCGATGACCGGAGCGGGCAGGCGTTCGATGGCGTCCGCGACACGGTGACCGAGCCGCGCCGTCTCCTCGCCCTGCTCCGGAGTGAAGTCGGCCATGGCACGGATGTCGGCGCCGGCGACGAACGCGCGGCCGCCGGCGCCCGTGAGGATCACGCCGCGCACGGCGGGGCCACCGGCGGCGAGGGCTTCGAATGCCCCGTCGAGCGCCGTCAGCACGGCGGGCGAGAGGGCGTTCAGTGCCTTGGGCCGATCGATCGTCACGATCGCAAGAGTGTCGTCGCGTTCCACGCGGACTTCGGGTGCGGATGCCTCGGTACCGGTTTCGGCCATCGTCGTCGATCCTTCCCGCACGGTCCGTTCCGTGTCCCGGTCCACGGTACGCCATCGCCCCCACCCGGCGGGGCGGGTAGAATTCGATCGAGGGTGCGGATGCTTGCGTTCCGCCGTTCCCCGAACTCTTCACCTGATCGCTCGCACCAGAGGAGCCAGCCATGCGACACTCCAGTACGCGTCGTCGCGTGGGCACCGCCGCGGCGATCGTGGCCGTGACCATGACGCTCCTGTCGGGCTGCTTCCCGAACCCGGGCGACCTCGTGGACAAGGGCCTCGAAGACGCCGTCGAAGACGCGACGGGTGGCGAGGTGAGTCTCGGCGGCGAGTTGCCCGCCGACTTCCCCGAGCCGGTCGCGCTGATCGACGGCGAGATCGCGTTCGCCGCCGGTGCCGGCGGCAGTGAAGGCTGGATCGTCATGATCACTTCGACGGCCGCCGAGCCGGTCGCCGACGCCGCGAGCGCCCTCGAGGCTGCAGGGTTCACGAAGGACACGAGCCTGTCAGGCGAAGGTGCCGACGCCATGGTCTTCTCGAATGGCGAGTACTTCGTGCTCGTGGCCGGTGACGGCGATACCGTCTCGTACACGGTGACGCAGCAGCCGCAATGACGAAGGCGGCGAACCGCATCGGCACCGTCGTCATCTCGTTCCTGATCGGGCTTGTCTACGGCGCCCTCGCAACGGTCGGCCACCGCATGACCCTGCAGATCGTAGACCTCACGATTCCACTGGGGCTCGTCGCAGCGCTCGTCGGCGTCGCGGCGCTGCTCCTCGGAATGCGCCTGGTCGCGGGCGGTCGGTTCGCCGCCGCCGCTGCGGCCGCGGGCATCATCGTCGCGGTCGCCGTGCTCACGCTGCCGGGCCCCGGCGGGTCCGTGATCATCGTCGGAGATCTCACCGGCACGGTGTGGTCGATCGCGCCCGCGCTCATCGCGGTGTTCGTGGTCGCCTGGCCGAAGCTGCCATCGGCGCGGCCGCGCGACGCTTAGACTGGAGTTCCAGCCTTCCGAAGGGACAGCGAACCACCGTGACCTATGTGATCGCCCTTCCGTGCGTCGACGTGAAAGACCGTGCGTGCATCGACGAGTGTCCTGTCGACTGCATCTACGAGGGCGAGCGTTCGCTCTACATCCACCCCGACGAGTGCGTCGACTGCGGGGCGTGCGAGCCCGTGTGCCCCGTCGAGGCGATCTACTACGAAGACGACCTCCCTGAGATGTGGGCCGACTACTACAAGGCCAACGTCGAGTTCTTCGACGACATCGGTTCGCCCGGCGGCGCGGCGAAGATCGGCGTCATCCCGAAGGATCACCCGGTGATCGCGGTGCTTCCTCCCCAGGCGCACTGAGCATGGCGCGCGGCGAGCTGCCCGACTACCCGTGGGACCTCATGGCGCCGTATCGTGAGCGTGCCGCAGTCCACCCCGATGGGGTCGTCGACCTGTCGATCGGGTCACCCGTCGACCCGACGCCGGTGCTCGTGCGCGAAGCGCTCGCGAAGGCGAGCGACGCGCACGCCTACCCGCAGACGACGGGCACCCGAGAGCTCCGCGCCGCCATCGTCGACTGGTTCGCGCGTCGCCGCGGCGTGACCGGGCTCGCCGAGGCGAACGTGCTGCCGACGGTGGGTTCCAAAGAGCTCGTCGCCCTCCTGCCGTTCCTCCTCGGACTCGGCGAGGGGGACGTCGTCGTGCACCCGCGTGCCGCGTACCCGAGCTACGAGATGGGCGCCGTGCTCGTCGGTGCGACGGTGATGGCCTCCGATGACCCGGCCGAATGGCCCGCCGCCACCAAGCTCGTCTGGCTGAACAGCCCGGGCAACCCCGACGGCCGCGTGCTCACGATCGAGGAGCTGCGTACTGCGCGTCAGCGGGCGCTCGATCTCGGCGCGGTCATCGTGAGCGACGAATGCTACGCCGAGCTCGGGTGGGAGGGCGAATGGGCGGATGCCCCTGTGCCGAGCCTGCTCGACCCGCGGGTGATCGGCGAGAGCCGCCGCAACACGCTCGTCGCATACTCGCTGTCGAAGCAGTCGAACATGGCCGGCTACCGTACCGCGTTCGTCGCCGGCTGCAGCACAGTCATCGGTCGCCTCACGACGGTGCGCAAGCACGCCGGACTGATGGTCCCGCAGCCGCTGCAGGCGGCGATGCTCGCAGCGCTCCGCGACGACGAGCACGTTTTCGTGCAGAAGGAGCGATACCGGGCCCGTCGCGCACTTCTGAAGCCTGCTCTCGAGACGGCGGGGTTCCGTATCGACCGCAGCGAAGCGGGGCTCTACCTCTGGGCGACCGAGGGTCGCGATGCCTGGGATTCGATCGGGCGCCTCGCCGACCTCGGCATCGTGGCCGGTCCGGGCCATTTCTACGGCGTTCACTACCCCGAGCATGTTCGGCTCTCGCTGACCGCGAGCGATGAGCGGGTCGAGGCGGCCGCCAGGCGACTCGGGGCCGCCGCTGCGGCGTGACATCCGCTCGCTGGGCCGTTTCATCGCCCGTCTTGTGATCACCGCCAATGGATGCCCTGATCTATTGGCGGATGCAACAGTGTGCTCGGAGCGCGTCTAGGCTGTAGTCGGGCCGTGGACCGCCCCTAACGGTCATGCCCGGAAAGCAGGTGACCGCGCAAGTGACGATCACAGGAGGCGCCGTGAGCGACGTCGTGAACAGTGCGGCAGGGGAGAACCCCCAGACCGCCACCCTCAGCTTCGGCGGCACCACCGCCGAATTCCCCGTCCGCGCCGCTGTGCAGGGCAACCCGAGCATCGACGTGTCGACGCTGACTCGTCAGACCGGACTCACCGCGCTCGACTACGGGTTCGTGAACACCGCCTCGACGCGATCGGCGATCACCTACATCGACGGCGAGCAGGGCATCCTCCGCTATCGCGGGTACCCGATCGAAGAGGTCGCGGCGAACTCGACGTTCCTCGAAGTCGCGTGGCTGCTCATCTACGGCGAACTGCCGACGGCCGATCAGCTCGGCGAATTCGATGAGAAGATCCGGCACCACACGCTGCTGCATGAAGACCTCAAGCGCTTCTTCTCCTCACTGCCCCACACGGCTCACCCGATGTCGGTGCTCTCGAGTGCCGTGTCGGCGCTCTCGACGTACTACGAAGACTCCTCGGACTCGCACGACCCCGAGCAGGTCGAGCTGACGATGGTGCGCCTTCTCGCGAAGCTGCCGGTCATCGCCGCGTACGCGCACAAGAAGTCGGTCGGGCAGGCGTTCCTCTACCCCGACAATTCGCTGTCGTTCGTCGACAATTTCCTGAAGCTCAACTTCGGCAACATGGCCGAGCCGTTCCAGGTCGACCCGGTGCTCTCCACCGCGCTCGACCGGTTGCTGATTCTGCACGAAGACCACGAGCAGAACGCGTCGACGTCGACGGTGCGGCTCGTCGGCTCGACCGGTGCGAACCTCTATGCCTCGATCTCCGCGGGCATCCAGGCGCTCTCGGGCCCGTTGCACGGCGGCGCGAACGAAGCGGTGCTGCAGATGCTCGCCCGCATCCGCGACTCCGGTGAAGGCGTCGAGAAGTTCGTCGAGCGCGTGAAGAACAAAGAAGATGGTGTCAAGCTCATGGGCTTCGGGCACCGCGTCTACAAGAACTACGACCCCCGCGCGACGATCGTCAAGCAGTCGGCCGACGAGGTGCTCGCGGGGCTCGGCGTGGCCGACCCGCTGCTCGACATCGCGAAAGAACTCGAGCAGTTCGCCCTGCAAGACGACTACTTCAAAGAGCGACGCCTCTACCCGAACGTCGATTTCTACACGGGTGTCATCTACAAGGCGATGGGTTTCCCCACGCGCATGTTCACGGTGCTCTTCGCGATCGGCCGACTGCCCGGCTGGATGGCGCACTGGCGCGAGATGAACCTCGACCCGCAGACGAAGATCGGTCGCCCGCAGCAGTTGTACATCGGCGAGGCCGAGCGGCACTACCCCTCGGCCTGAGCTACTCAGCGTTCTGAGTACCTCGCCGGTCGAGTAGCGAGCGCCAGCGAGCGTATCGAGACCAGCCTTCGGCGGGCTCGATACGTCTCCCTGTTCGGCGGGCGTTCGCCGTCTCAGCCGCCCGGCGTCAGCGTCAGGGTGTCGCGGGCGCTCACTTTCACGGCGTCGGCGGTGAACGCCCAGTCGCGAAGCTCGCCGTGCTGCCAGAGCGGGGCCTGGTCGGCGTAGTTCGCGTGGAAGGCATGACCTGACGCGCCCGTGAGGTTGATCCAGCGAGACGCATCGCGGTCGTCGAGGTCGACGACCATGCGCATCGATGGCACCCAGTCGACGCCGTAGCCGACGCTCGCGTCCCAGCCGATCGCGTTGACGATCGCCGAGCCGCCGCCGAGTTCGTAGGGGCCGCGGTTGAAGAGCCACTCGATCGGGGCGATGCCCGACTCGCCGAAGCTCTGGCTGGTGAGCGTCAGGGTGTGCAAGCGGCCCCAGCGCCAGGTGTCGGAGTTGGATCCCATGCGGTTCGCCGACTCGCGCCAAGCCGCGCCGAGCGCGTGCGCGATCATCGCGTCACGGCCGCTGACGTCTTGGTCCTCGTCCGTCCACCAGGTCGAATCCGGTTCGTCGAGGAGGGTGCCCACGACGTCGAACCACCGGTCGCCGCCCTGGGGTCGAGTCGCCTCGGGAAGGTCGCCGAACATGTCGTCGAGCAGGGTGCGCCAGAAGACTGCGAAATACGCGGCCTGCGCACTGTCGGCGTCCGCCGTGCCATCCCAGCCGCGGAGGAGGTCGGCTCCGTGCCCGGCATCGCCGATGAGGTCGAGCGACGCGATCACCGGGAGGAACGCCTCGGCATTCGCGTCACTCGTGTCGAGTTGGATCTCGGCGAGCGAGTCGACGGTGAGTTTCTCTCCGGAGTCGATCTGCTCCGTGAGGAGGCGGTCGATGCCGGCGGCGCGGTAGCCGTAGTCCCAGTCCTTCGTGAGCATCGGCCCGTCGGGGCCGGCTGCGGCGTTGTTGGCCGTGACGATGTAGCCCGCGGCGGGATTCAGTTCCGACGGGAGTTCGTCGAAGGGGATGGTTCCCGCCCACCCGTTGGCGCTCGTCCAACCGGGCAGGGGCATTGTGCCGTCGCCCGACTTTCGCACCGGGACGCGGCCTGGTGCCTGGTAGCCGATGTTGCCGGCGATGTCGGCGTAGACGAGGTTCTGCGCCGGCACGTCGAAGAGTGCCGCGGCCGCTCGGAACGCATTCCAGTCGCGCGCGCGGTCGAGCGCGAAGATCGCACCGGCCGTCTTGCCTGCTGTCAGCGCGGTCCACTGCATGGAGACCGCGTACTGCCCATCGGCCTGGCCCGATGCTGCCGGGAACTCACTCGCGAGCCTGCTGAAGTCCTCGCCGATGTCGGTGACGATCGGTCCGCGTGCGGTGGATCGTACGGTGATCGTGACGGGATCGCCGCCCGCAACCTCGATCGTCTCCTCGCGGAGTTCGAGTGGTATGAGGGCGCCGTCGAGCTCGTACGCGTCGCCGTCGACGCGCTCGAGATAGAGGTCGGCGACGTCGGGTCCGAGGTTGGTGAACCCCCACGCGATGCTGTCGTTCTGCCCGATGATGATGCCGGGCAGGCCCGAGAAGGAGTACCCCGCGACGTCGAACCCGCACTCGTCGGTGATCGCGACGCAGTGCAGGCCCATCTGCGTCCAGATGGAGGGCATGGCCGGGCCGAGGTGCGGATCGTTGGCGAGCAGGGGCAGCCCGGATTCGGTCAGAGCGCCGGAGACGACCCACGAGTTCGAACCGAGGTCGCCGCCCTCGGGCCCGAGCATCTCGGGCACTCCGTCGATCGCCGCACTGAGGCTCGTGAGTGCAGCAGCGTAGTCGGCGTCGAGCCCGGATGCCGCCGGAGCATCCGTCTCGCTCGACTCGCCCTCGCTCGACTCGCCCTCGCTCGACTCGTCGTCGGCCGCGGCCAGCGGTGTGACCGAGAGCGCTGCCGGCGCCGCAACGGGCGGCGGGCCCATGATCGTCGGCATCTGCCCCCAGGCGAAATCGGGATGGAGTCGTGCCACCTCTTCGGGCGGGAGCACCGTCGACAGGAGCGCTCGATCGATCTCGTCGCCGAGGTTCGAGCGGAGGTCCCACGCCATCGCCTTCAGCCACGCGATCGAGTCGACGCCCGACCATGGTTCGGGGGAGTAGCCCGGCCGCTGCAGACCGAGCACGGCGTACTCGAGGGAGAGGTCGGCGCCGCTGCGCTCGGCGAGGTAGGCGTTCACGCCCTCGGCGTAGGCGTCGTAGTACGCCTTCGACACCTCGTCGAGCAAGCCGTACTCCTGCTCGGCGATGCCACGCCAATCGAGGGTGCGGATGAATGCATCGGTGCCGACCTGCGACTCGCCGAACAGCTCGGCGAGACGGCCCGCGGTGACGTGGCGGCGGAAGTCCATCTCCCAGAACCGGTCTTGGGCATGCACATACCCCTGGGCGAAGAAGAGGTCGTGGTCGGTTTCGGCGTAGAGCTGCGGGATGCCGGCATCGTCGCGGTATACGGTGGCCTCCGCGGTGAGGCCCGGAACTTCGATGCGACCACTCGTCGTCGGGAACGATCGCTGCACCGTCCACCAGCCGACCCCCGCCGCCACGACGGTGAGCACGAGCACGGTGACGAGCAGGCCGATGAGGAAGCTCACTCCCCGATGCCGGCGGGTTCTCGGTGCGTCGGTACCCACGCCACTCCTTCGTGATGCGCAAGACGAGGGGCCGCCACATGGCGGCCCGAGTCACCAACTGTAGCCGAGACGGCGCGCGTTGCGGCGGGTCGTTGCAGGGCTGTGATGTGTGCTGACCCCAGTGGGTTGAGGAGCGAGCGCAGCGAGCGATCGACACCTCGCCGGCCGCTAGGCGTGCAGTGATGCGTTCAGCAGTATGCCCTCGCCGGTGCGGGAGATGGCCTCGACCTGACCGTTCAGCGAGTTGCGACGGAAGAGGAGGTTGGGCACCCCCGAGAGCACGACGGCCTTCACGGTGCTGGGTCGCTCGCCCGCCCCGCCGAGCAGCACGACCTTGGTGCCCGCGGTCACGTAGAGGCCGGCCTCGACGACGCTGTCGTCGCCGATCGAGATGCCGATGCCGGAATTCGCTCCGAGCAGCGCACGTTCGCCGATCCTGACACGCTGGGTGCCACCGCCGGAGAGGGTGCCCATGATCGACGCGCCGCCGCCGATGTCGGAGCCGTCGCCGACGACGACGCCCTGGGAGATGCGGCCCTCGACCATCGAGGTGCCGAGCGTGCCGGCGTTGAAGTTCACGAAGCCCTCGTGCATGACCGTGGTGCCGGGAGCGAGGTGCGCGCCGAGGCGCACCCGAGCGGCATCCGCGATCCGCACCCGGTCGGGAGTGACGTAATCCAGCAGGCGCGGGAACTTGTCGAGGCCCGTCGCCTGGATGCCGGCGCGCTGCAGGGCGGGCCGCAAACGGTCGAAGTCCTTCGGATGCACCGGGCCCGCGTTCGTCCAGACGACGGCGGGCAGGTGCGCGAAAATGCCGTCGAGGTTCACGGTGTTCGGTGCTGCGAGCAGGTGCGAGAGCACGTGGAGGCGGAGGTAGGCGTCGGTGGTGCCGGCGGGCGGAGCGTCGAGATCGATCGTGACGTCGACGGCCTCGATGGTGACGCCACGGCGTTCGTCGGCTCCGGCGAGCGCGACGTGCTCGGCTGAGAGCGGGGTGGCGGTGTCGCCGCCGAGGGACGGTGCCGGGAACCAGGCGTCGAGCACGGTGCCATCGCCCGCGACCGTGATGAGTGCAGCCCCCCGGGCGATGCGGGGCGGGTTGGAGTCGTCGTTCGCGGGCATGCGTCCAGCGTATCGGCCCCGTTCTCTGAGCCGGCTGCAGGGGACGTGTCGCGCAAACTTGCGCTTCGACGAGCGCAGCGAGCGCGACCGTAGAATCGAGGGCATGCCTCCCGTGCCGACCGTGCCGCCGCTCGACCTGTCAGCCGATTCCGTCGCCATCACTCGCGCGATCTGCGACGTGCCGAGCGTATCGGGCGATGAATCTCTGCTCGCCGACCTCGTCGAGCAGGCGCTCGCCGGGGCATCCCACCTCGAGATCATCCGCTCAGGCAACACCGTCGTCGCGCGGACGGACCTCGGCCGAGAACGGCGGGTTGCGATCGCCGGGCACCTCGACACCGTGCCGATCAACGACAATCTGCCGACGCGGTTCGAGACGATCGACGGCGTCGAGTACCTCTGGGGCCGCGGCACGGTCGACATGAAGGCTGGGGTCGCCGTGCAGCTGAAGCTCGCACTCGAACTCGCCTCGCCCGTCGTCGACCTCACCTGGCTCTGGTACGACAACGAAGAGGTGGCTGCCGACCTCAACGGGCTCGGCCTACTGGCCGGCACCCGACCCGACCTCCTCGAGGCCGACTTCGCCATCCTCGGCGAACCCTCCAACGGCCAGGTCGAGGGCGGATGCAACGGCACCCTCCGTGCGGAGGTGCGCACAACCGGGCTGCGGGCGCACTCGGCGCGCAGCTGGGTCGGCGAGAACGCGATCCACAAGCTCGCTCCGGCGCTCACTCGCCTCGCCGAGTACCAGGCCGAGACCGTCGAGGTCGACGGCCTCGCCTACCGCGAGGGGCTGAACGCTGTGCTCGTCTCGGGCGGCATCGCGGGCAACGTGATCCCCGACGACGCCGTGCTCACCGTGAACTACCGCTTCGCGCCGAGCCGCAGCGTCGCCGAGGCATCCGATTTCGTGCGCGAGTTCTTCGCCGGCTTCGACGTCGCGATCGTCGACAGCGCAGCAGGCGCACGACCCGGACTCGACGACCCGCTCGCGCAACAGTTCGTGCACGCCGTCGGCGCCGAGGCGCACCCCAAATACGGCTGGACGGATGTCGCGCGCTTCAGCGCCCTCGGCATCCCGGCGGTGAACTTCGGCCCCGGCGACCCGCTCAAGGCGCACGCCGACGACGAGCGGGTGGAGGTGTCGCAGATCCGGCACACCGAGCTCGCGCTCCGAGCCTGGCTGACCGGCACGACCGCCTGAGCGGCACGATCCGAACGAGGCACGCATGAACACGTCGTCGGCCGCGATCCGCGAACCCGACCCGTTCCGCGTGACGCGATGGTCACCTCGCGTGCGTTGGCGAATCGCGCCCTGGTGGGCGAAAGTCGCGCTCATCTACCTCGGCGCGCGCGCGATCACGACGGTGATGGTGCTCGTCATGGCGAGCGTGCAGGGGGCGAACCCGTGGACCGGAGCGAAACCCGGCTACTTCGAGTACGCCAACCTCTGGGATGCCAGGTGGTACCAGATCATCTGGCTCGGCGGCTATCCGCAGGAGCTCCCGCTCACCGAGACGGGGCACGTCGCCGAGAACGCGTGGGCGTTCCTCCCCGTCTACCCGCTGCTCGTGGGAGTCGTGACCTGGTTCGGGGTGCCGTGGAATGCGGCATCCGCCATCATCGCCCTGCTCGCCGGACTCGGTGCCGCCCTCGTCGTGCACCGACTGATGTCGCGCTTCATGGAGCCCGACCGGGCGCTCTTCGCGGTCGTGCTCTTCTCGGTGGCACCGGCGTCGCCGATCATGCAGTTCGGTTACGCCGAATCCCTCGGCCTCCTGTGGCTCGCCCTCGCGCTGCTCCTGCTCGTCGATCGACGCTACGGATGGCTCGTGCCCGTGATCACCGTGTGGGCGTTCACGCGCCCCGGGGCGCTCGCGTTCGCGCTCACCCTCGGACTGCACTGGCTGTGGCGGTGGTTCTCACGCAAGGGCGACCCGTTCCCGATGCGGGAACGTGTGCTCGCGGCATCCGTCGCCGTGTTCACGGGGCTCATCGGCCTGGCATGGCCGGGCGTCGTCTGGGTCGTGACCGGTGACCTGCACGGGTACACCGCCACCGAGCTCGCCTGGCGATCGGCCTACATCGGCTACCAGGAACTCGTGCCGTTCACAGCCTGGTTCCAGTCGGGCGACTGGTGGCTGGGCCAGCCGTTCGGAACGATCGCGGTGGCTGCGCTCATTATCGGGTTCGCGCTCGTGCTGCTTCTGCCGGCGGTGCGGCGGCTCGGCATCGACCTCCGGCTGTGGCTGGCGAGTTACGCGCTGTACCTCCTCGCGGTATTCTTCCCGCAATCGAGCACCTTCCGCATCCTGGCCCCGATGTTCCCCCTCGTGGGCGCGTTGGCGCAGCCGCGAGCCGGTTGGTACCGCTGGGGCGTGGTAGCGCTTTCCCTCATATTGCAACTGGGCTGGCTGCTCATCGCATGGGGGATTGACGGCCGCGACTGGACGCCGCCCTGATCGGAGCATGAATCCGCTGCCTCGACCTCACCCTCGAGCTGTCGAATCGGTTCAACCAGGTTGTCCACAAACTCGCGGCGATTTCCCAGCACCGCCTGTAATGGCCGATAATGGAAGCTCAGCCACGAAAGGGGAGCTCAATGGCGGCCATGAAGCCACGCACCGGAGACGGGCCAATGGAGGCTGTGAAGGAGGGTCGGCTCATCATCGTTCGAGTTCCGCTCGAAGGTGGAGGCCGCCTCGTCGTCTCGGTGAACGACGCTGAGGCCAAGGAGCTGCACGACGTCCTCGGTGGCGTCGTGAAGCCCGCCTGAGTCAACATCACTCCTCGAGTCGAGCCCCGAGTCACCTCGGGGCTCGAGTCGTTTCACCGACCGTCAGACGAGCACCACTTTGCCCGTGGTCCGGCGCTCCTCCAGCTCGCGGTGGGCTCGCGCGGCTTCGGCGAGCGGTACCCGGTGGGTCACCACCTGCCACGTGCCCGCGGCTGCAAGCGCGAGTGCACGCTCCTGATACGGGCGCATGTCGCCGGGTCGGGGCGCGCCGGGGCCGACCGCTGGGAGCACGTCGATGCCGGCGGCCGCGGCCCGGTCGGAGTCGGCGAACGGGTTCGCCGCCCCTGATGCCCAGCCGTAGACGACGAGCCGACCGCCAGAGGTGAGTAGCGACGCGGCCGCGGACCCGAGTTCGCCACCGACGGCGTCGAAGACGACGGTGGCTCCCACTTTGCCGGCCGCGGAATGCGCTGCATCGTCATCGTCGGCAGCAATGCCGAGTGCGGTTCTGGCCGTCGGCAGCCAATCGGCATGCCGGTAGTCGACGACGTTCAGGCGTGCCCCGGCATCGGGGGCGAGCGACTCGACGACCCCCACCTTCGCGTCACCACCGACGAGTGCCAGCACGCGCGCGCCCGCGTCGAGGGCTGCCTGCACGAAGAGCGATCCGAGGCCGCCGGCCGCAGCCGTCACGACCACGATGTCATCGTGGCGGAGCGCGGCGATCTCGAGCGTGTACGCCGCCATCCGACCGGTTCCGATCATCGCGACCGCATCCGCCTCGTCGAGTCCGAGGGGAATCGGATGCAGCGCCTCGACCGGCGCGACGGCCAGGCGTGCGTACCCGCCGCCATCGGGCGTTGCGCCGAGATGTGCGGCGACGCGCCGCCCGATCCACGCAGGGTCGACCCCCTCGCCGACCTCGATGACAGTGCCGCCCACTTCGCGGCCAGGAATCGTCGGCAGCGTCGGCAGCCCGAGCGGGCCGCCGCTCTCGCCCCGGCGCAGCGTGGTGTCGAGCAGATGCACACCGTGAGCGCGCACCGAGATCATGACTCGGTCGGGGCCGGGTGCGGGGTCGGGAACCTGTTCGAGGACGAGGTTCTCAGGCGGGCCGAACGAGTGCAGGCGAATTGCTTCCATTCGGTGAGTCTCCAACTTCAACCTCTGTTGAGGTCAAGTCGGACCGCGTGTCAGGCGCCGAGCTTCACGATCTGCAGCAGGCCGTCGCCCGCCGGCGAGATGGCCGTCGCGACGGCAGTCGAGGTCGCGAGTTCCGCGACGAGCGTGCGATAGGCGCTCGCCGACTCGTCGCGGCGTGCCGGGTCGGCGACTCGACCCTTCCAGAGCGCGCGAGCCACGAGCACGATGCCGCCGGGCTTGGCGAGGCGCAGTCCGTGCTCGGCGTACTCGATGACCGACGGCGCGTCGGCGTCGATGAAGACGATGTCGTACGAGCTCTCGTTCATTCGCGGCAGCACCTCGCCCGCGCGCCCGGCTATCAGGCGAACGCGAGCGGCCGCGATGCCGGCATCGGCGAAGTGCTGGCGGGCATGCTGTTGATACTCGGTCTCGGTGTCGATCGAGGTCAGCAGTGCCCGGCGCGCAGTCTGGAGCATCCACAGCCCCGAGACGCCGACGCCGGTGCCGACCTCGATGATCGACTGGGCGCGTGAGGCGGCAGCGAGCACGGCGAGTTGCGCGCCCACAGCGGGCGAGACCGGTTCGATGCCGAGCTCGAGTGACTGTTGGCGCGCCTTGGCGATCGACTCGGGCACGGCGACCGAGTCGTCGACGTACTTCCAGTTCAGGTCGTGATCGGACACGTGGCGGCTCCCGGGATGACTCTTCCAGCCCCTAAGCCTAGAGCGCGGGCGACACGGTCTCTGCACGCCTCGCCGCCGACTATCCTGTAGGGGTGTTCGGTCTGACGTTCGAGAAGCTCCTCATCATCGGGGTGATCGCCGTCTTCCTGCTCGGGCCCGAGCGGCTGCCGCACTATGCGGCCCAACTCGGTCGTCTCGTGCGATCGTTGCGCGACATGGCCAACGGCGCGAAAGACCGCATGCGCGACGAGATGGGCACCGACTTCGACGACGTCGACTGGAAGAAGCTCGACCCGCGCCAGTACGATCCGCGCCGCATCATCCGTGAGGCACTGACCGACGCCGACCCCTTCGCCGACGAGAAGGCGGCACCCGTGGTGGCTCGCGCATCAGTCGATGAGAACTCCCCATACCTGCAGCGCGGGCGGAAGCGCGAACCGCTCGGCGCCGACGAGACGGCACCGTTCGACTCCGAAGCGACTTGATCGGCACCGCGTCAGGGTCGGCACCGAGCCGACTCAGCGTCTGCGCAGCGCCTTCAGAGCCTGGGCCAAGAGCACGAGGAGCGGCGCCAGCTGTTCGTACTCGTGCGCGGTGCGCGGCAGCTGAATCAGTCCGGTGGCCGACGAGATCGTGACCGGCTCGACGAAGCGGAGGAGGCCCGCCTCGCCATTGCGCCGGCCGAGGCCGGACTGCTTGACCCCGCCCATCGGCGCAGCCATCGAAGCGAATGAACCCCGGTAGCCCTCGTTGATATTGATGCTGCCCGCCTGGAGGGCGTCGGCGACACGGCGCGCGCGACGGGCCGAGGCAGTGAAGACGGCCGCGTTCAGGCCGTACTCGTTCGTGTTCGCGGCGAGCACTGCCTCTTCGTCGCTGCCGACGAGGTAGAGCGAGGCGATCGCGCCGAAGGTCTCCTCGGCGTAGACATGCATCTCGGGGGTGACACCGGTCAGCACTGTCGGTTCGAAGAACCACGGACCGACGTCTGGCCGGTGGTTGCCGCCGACGAGCACGGTCGCGCCCTTGGAGATCGCGTCGTCGAGGTGGGCCTGCACTCGCGCGAGCTGATCGGCGCTCGCGAGCGATCCGAAGTCGGCGTCGAAGCCCAATCCGGAGCCGAGTTTCGCGCTCCGGAGCCAGTCGACGAGGGCGCGCTGGAATGGGCCGGCGACCTTCTGATGCACGTAGATGCGCTCGACCGAAACGCAGAGCTGGCCCATCGCTGAGAATGCAGCGTGTGCGGCGTTCGCCGCTGCCGTCACGGGGTTGACGTCGTCGAGCACGAGGAGGGCGTTCTTGCCGCCGAGTTCGAGCGAAGCGCCGACGAGCCGTCGGCCTGCCTTCTCGCCGATGGTGCGGCCGGTCGCGGTCGAACCGGTGAAGCAGATGTAGTCGGCGACATCCGTCAGCGCTTCGCCGATTTCGGAGCCCGGGCCGGTGACGACCGCCCACAACGCCGCAGGCACGCCCGCGTCGATGAATGCCCGGCGCAGGGCGAGAATCGAGAGCGCACCCTGGTCGTCGGCCTTCTGCACGACGCCGCAACCGGCCGCGAGCGCCGGCGCGACGTCCATGGCGGCGAGACTGAACGCGAAGTTCCACGGAGTGATGACGCCCGCGACGCCCTTGGGGCTGAATCGCACACGGGTGGTCGCCAAGCCCGGCAGTCCTGAACGCACCCGGCGGCCGCCGAGCACGCGCCGTGCGGCGAGTGCGTTGTACCGGATGACCGAGACCGCGCCGAAGATCTCTTCGAACGCCTGACCGCGGGTCTTGCCGCTCTCGAGCTGGATGAGGTCGACAAGCAGATCCCGACGCTCGAGGATGAGGTCGTGTGCGCGCAGCAGCACGCGTCGGCGTTCGGCGAAACCGGCTCGGGACCAGGCGAGCTGCGCGAGACGAGCGCGAGCGACGGAGTCGAGCACGTCGTCGGCGCTCGAGCGCGGCAGCTCGTGCAGCGTCTCGCCGGTCGAGGGTGTCGGCACGGGGATGGTCTCGGAGCCGGAGGCGACGACATCGTCGGTGAGGCTCTCGAACAGTTCAGGGGAGGCCGTGGGGGCGCGCATGGGCACAGTCTAGGACAAGTGACCCACTTCGCCGTCGGGTGAGTACACTGCCTCCATGGCCGCAATGGAGCGAAGTATTTCCCGCGGTGTCGTGACCCGGTACGCGATCGGTTCCATCGGCACCGGTGGCTTCGCGACGCTGCCCGGGCTCGTGCTCGTGTACTACCTGACCGACACGCTCGGCGTGACCGCGCTCATCGCCGGTCTCGTCGTCACCGCCGCGAAGGTGTGGGACGTCGTGATCGACCCGTGGATCGGCGAACGCAGCGACCGTGCGCTCGCCCGCACGGGCACCCGGCGCACATGGATGGTGGTCGGCGCTCTCGCTCTTCCCATCGGGTTCGTCGCGACCTTCGCGGTTCCGGCGGGGCTCGCGCCCGCGGCATCCGGCATCTGGGTCTTCGTCGCCTTCCTCGCGACGGCCACGGCGTTCAGTCTCTTCCAGGTGCCCTACATCGCACTGCCCGCCGAGCTCACCGCCGACTACGACGCACGCACGCGGCTGCTGACGTGGCGAGTCGTAGTGCTGACGATCGCGATCCTGTTCTTCGGAGCGGGCGGACCCGAACTCCGGGCTGCGTTCGCTGACGAGCACACCGGCTACCTCGTGATGGCACTCGTCGCCGGTCTCGTGATCGCGGCGGGCATGTTCGTCGCGACGTCAACGGCGGCGAAGGGCATCGCTTCCACGGATGCCCCGCCGGGGCGCGACATCCGCGCCGGCTACGCCGAGGGCCTCGCCGCACTGCGTCGAAGTGCGGCGTTCCGCACCCTGCTCGCCGCGTTCGTACTTCAGGGGCTCGCAACGGGACTCATGCTCGCGGGAGCCCAGTTCGTGGCGACCTGGGTGCTCCGCGACGAGCGCGCCGTGACCCTGCTCTTCGTCGCGCTCATCGCACCGGCCGTGTTGTGCGCGCCGGTCTGGCAGGCGGTCGCGGCGCGCGTCGGCAAGGAGCGCGGGTTCGCGTTCGCGAGCACACTTTTCGGCCTCGCCGCGCTGACCCTCGTCGGCATGATCTGGGCACCGGGCGCCTGGGTGTACCTCCCGGTCGCGCTCGCGGGTGCCGGCTATGCGGGCATGCAGTCGTTGCCGATGGCCATGCTGCCCGACGTCATCTCGCACGACGCCCGCACGCACGGCGTCGGGCGCGCCGGCAGCTTCGGCGGAGTCTGGACTGCCGGGGAGACCGCCGGCATGGCGCTCGGCGCGACGGTGCTCACCATCGTGCTCGCGATCACGGGGTACGTCGAGTCGACCGGTTCGGAGGCGGTCACGCAATCGCCGGCGGCCGTCGTCGGCATCGCGATCAGCTTCAGCGTGATCCCCGCACTGCTCGTCGCGGCGAGCCTCGTCGCGATTCGTCGATATCCGCTCAGACGCGGCGACATCCAAGCGGATGCCGCGGCGGCGAACGAAACGGTGGTGGCATGATGCTCGGCTTCAGGCGCGAGGCATCCGATATCCTCGTCGAACTCGAGGCGCTGCGCGCCGCCGATGCGCCGACTCACGGGGGCCGCGTGCTCTCGTACGTCTACGACTCGGGATTGCCGGAGCTCGACGAGCTCGCGGCCCGCGCCGCTCGTCTCGTGCAACCCGTGAACGGCCTCGACCCGACGACGTTCACCTCGGTCGCCGTGATGGAGTCGGGTCTCGTCGGCTTCGCCCGGCGAGTGCTGGGCGGCGCCGGTGACGACGACATCGTCGGTTCGGTCACCTCGGGCGGCACCGAGAGTTGCCTGCTCGCGGTGAAGTCGGCACGTGACGCGTGGCGAGAGGCCCGCGCGGGTTCCCCGCGGGTGCCGCGCATCGTCGCGCCGGTCACCGTGCACGCGGCCTTCCACAAGGCCGCTGAGTACTTCGGCCTCGAGCTCGACCTGGTGCCCGTCGATCCCGACACGGGTGCGGTCTCCGTGGCCGCGCTCGAGGAACGCCTGGGCGACGACGTCGCGCTCGTCGTGGTGAGCGCGCCCTCGTATCCGTTCGCAGGCCTCGACCCCGTGGTCGATGTCGCGGCGATCGCGGCGAGGCGGGGCATCGCACTGCACGTCGACGCCTGCATCGGCGGGTTCGCGCTCGCCTTCTGGCCCGAATCACTGCCGGCGTGGGACTTGCGGGTGCCGGGCGTCACGAGTATCTCGGCCGACCTGCACAAGTACGGCTATGCGCCGAAGGGCGTCTCGGTGCTGCTCACGCGTGGGCGCGACCGCCAGCGCCACCAGTACTTCGCGACCACCGCCTGGCCCGGATACCCCGTCGTCAACCCGACACTCACGGGCTCGAAGCCCGCCGGTCCGCTCGCAGCGGCGTGGGCGATCACCGAGGCGCTCGGCGAAGACGGCTTCACGTCGCTCGTCGCGCGCACCGCGCGCGCGACGGATGCGCTCCGCGCAGTCGTCGACGGCATCGAGGGTTTGCGGGTGGTGGGCGCGCCGACCGGGCCGCTCTTCGCCGTCGCGACCGACGAGAGCGTGCCGGCCTCGCGCCGGGTCGATCCGCATCACTGGGCGGATGCCGCGCGTGCCGAGGGCTGGCACCTGCAACTGCAGCCCGGTCTCACTCAGGCCGACGGCACTCGCCTGCCGCACACCACGCACCTCACGGTGACGCCGGTGACGGAGGCCGTCGTGCCCGATCTCTCGGCCGTGCTGGTCGCCGCGGCCGACGCGGTGCGCGGCGAGCCGGCCGTCGACGGCGCCGTGCTCCTGGCCGGGCTCGCGGAGTCGTTGCCGGGTGGCATCGCCGCGCTCGCCGCGGCATCCGCTGGTCTCGACTCGGAGAGCGCGGCGGCGCTGCTGCGCGCGTTCGGCCTGCTGGGCGGTGGTAGCGGCGGCGGCGCTGCGGCCGACGACACCCTGCCGTCTGGTGCCGAGGGTGCGCTGCCCGACCGGCTCGCCCCCGTGCTCGCACTCGTCGGTGCGCTGCCGCCGAAGTTGACCGAGCGCTTGCTGGTGGAGCTACTCGCACGCGTCGTGGAGCCTGCTGCCGCTTCCTGACGTCGGTCAGTCGATCACAGGTCGAGGATGAACGCTCGCTCGCCGGTCAGGGGGCGGAGCCGGTCGTCGGTCGGGAACGGCAACTCGTAGTGAAGCGCGGGCGCATCGATGGCGCCGAAGTCGTCTTTCTTCAGCTTGAGCACCGCCGAGGAGACCTCGGTGATGCGCACACGAAGCCATCGGCCGTCGTCGAGGCGCAGTTCGTAGAGATCGGCGAGATAGCCGATGCCCGTCGACTCGAGCGTCTCCTCGGCGCTCAGCCAGTCGATCGCGTCGGTCAGTGGCCGACCGAGTAGGTCGATGACGACGAAGCCCTCGCCCTCGGGGCGCATCCACCCGAGCAGTTCACCGTCGCCGCGGCGATGCTCGATCCAGTCGGCAGGTACTGCCACGATTCTCCAATCGTCGTGATGCTGAGCGTCTGGGCGCGAACGCACCGAGTCGTGTTCATCCTCCAGCATCGGCGACGCTCTCGCTTCGTCGGGCTCGCAGTGAACTTCGTGACCGGCGCCGCAGCGACCTGAGGGCTTGTGGAGCACGCGGGTCGCGCGCTCGAGGAGTAAGAGGAGAGCCCTGCTCACGGTGAGGGGACGCAAAGTTGCGTAGCGTAACGAGAGTAAGGTTCGAATGCGAAAGCTCATATTCTACTGCCACGGGAGTTTCACGTGATGATGATACGAGACGTATCCTTTGAGAAAGTTTCTCAGATTTCATTGAAATGCAGAGCGCGGACGGATAGCGTAAGGGCTGATTTGCTCAGGTAACGAAGGAAGAATAGGTCAGCAATGAAGCGAACTCCCCGAGTGCTCATGTCGGTCCTTGCGGCGACGGGACTTGCGGTCACGATGGTGGCATGCGCCGGTGGCGGCGAAAATGGTGGTGAGGGCGGCGGCGAAACGCTGGTCGTCGAGACGAACTTCAGCCTGCAATCCATCGACCCGGCTCGTCAGTTCGAGTTCACCGGAATCACGATCGACAAGGCGATCTATCAGACCGCACTGAAATTCATCGATGGCGATCTCTCGGAGCCGAGTGACGGCCTCTGCTCGTACGAGATATCGGATGACAACCTTGTCACGACACTGCACTGCGATGACATCGATGCGACGTTCTCGAACGGCGACCCGGTGACGGTGGACGACATCGTCTTCTCATACCAGCGGTTGCAGGGCGTCAACGGAAATCCCTCGTTCTATCTCGACGGGGTCACCGTCGAGAAGGTCGACGACGGCACGATCGCGCTGACCAGCGAGATTCCGAATCCGGCTCTCCCGTTCATCCTTCCGAACCCGAACCTCGGTGTGGTCAGCGCGAAAGAGGTGCAGGCCAATGGGGGGAGCACCGACGCCTCCGACGACGCCGAGCAGTTCCTCAACAACAACTCGCAAGGGTCTGGACCGTACAAGGTCGAGAGCTACGACGCCGAGAACAGTGTCGTGCTCGCGTACAACGAGCACTACACGGGCCCCGAGCCGGCGTATAAGCGCGTCGTGATCAACAACGTCACCGCCGACACCCAGCTCACCGACATCCAGTCGGGGCAGGCCCATGTCGTGCTCGATCTGAGTCCCGATCAGGTGGCGAACCTTCCCGAGGGAGCCGCCCAGATCGCCTCGCTCCCCTCGACGAAGAGCATCTACATCGCAGCCAACGACAACCCCGATGTCGGCGGCATCACTGCGAACGAGGATTTCCGTGCCGCGGTTCGCTACGCGATCGACTACGACAAGATCCTCGAATTCTCGGGTGAGGGTGCGCAGCGGATGGCGAGCGTGATCCCGAATGAGTTCCTCGGTGCCCGCCCCGCAAGCGAAGCGCCCGAGCGTGACCTTGAGAAGGCGAAGGCGCTGCTCGAGCAGGCGGGATACACCGGCGAAGTCGTGCCCTTCAGCTATGCGACCGACAAGAGCGTCAACGGCGTGAACCTGGCCCTGATCGCGGAATCGCTCCAGGCGCAGCTCAAGGAAGCCGGCATCAACCTCGAATTGAACCCGTCGCCCTCCGCTACGACCCTCGAGCGAGCGCGTGCGGGAAAACAGGAGATGGGCATCGGCAACTGGGGCGCCGACTTCCCGGACCCCACGAACTACCTGGTCTTCGCGCCGGGCGGATCATCTGCCGAAAACGCAGGCTGGGTCACCGATGACGCCGTGACCGCTCTCTTCACCGAGGCCGCAGCGGCTTCAGGAGATGCACGCGGTGCCGCGTACGAAACCGCGTTCGCCGCGGCCACCGAGGCCGGACCGTTCATTCCGCTCGTCCAGCCCGTGCAGACCGTCGTGTTCAGCAATGACATCACCGAGTACGTGTCGAACGCTGACGTGCCGTTCGACTTCGCGCTCGCGAAGTAGGTCGAACCTCGCGTACGCATGAGACCCCCGGTCCGAAGGAATTCGCTTCGGTTCGGGGGTCTCCTGTGTGGTGAATGCGCGCGGGCCTCGCAAGCCGCGGTCGAACTCAGCCGTGCGCCTCCTCGAGCAGGGCATTCGTGATCGCGGTGATCACCGTGGCACCCTGCGGTACGGTATAGCCCCGGGTGCACACGGCCAAACACAGCGTCTCGCCTTCGCGTTCGATGAACGCGAAGTCGTGCTTGATGCCGTCAACGCTGCCGCCCTTGCCGCCCGTGTAGATCGTCTCGCCACGGCGGTCGGCCTGCGACAGTGCGACAGCGCTGATGACCGGCCCCTCACGATCGTGCAGCAGCTGCATCGCGTACGCCGTCCATTCCTCATCGAGGAGATCTCCACGCACGAGGGCGGCCATGAGACGGGTCAGCCCGATCGCCGACACCGTGTTCGTATACCCGGCGGCCTCGGCGGCCTCATCGGCATATGGGCGGCCGAGCCCGCACTCTGGAGCACCCGCGGCCTGGAACACCGCAGCGATCCGTTCGGGGCCGAGCTCTTCGAAGCAGATATTCGTCGCGCAGTTCGCGCTGACGGTGGTCATCCGGTTGAGCACCCGGGCGCGCGAGACGGTGTCCCCGGGCTCACCGAGGCCGGCGTCGTAGTAGCCGTCGACCATGGTAAAGTGGTCCGCCCCGGGAATGAGGCTCGCGAACTCTCGTGTGACGGTCTTCTCGTCATCGAGGCTCCACCGGCCGTGCTGGATCTCGAGCAGCTCGGCGATGAGCACACCGACCTTGACGGTCGAGGCCGAGTAGTAGATCCGTTCGGCATCGTAGAGGCGCAGGGGCGTTCCGTCGCTCTTGATGAGCGCGTACGAGATCATCGGCACCCCGTCCGACTGCTCGGCGAGCACACCGCCGTGCACGGGATCGAGCGGCAGATCGTAGGTTTCGGTGGGTTCGGCACTCACCGTGTCTTCGTCGTCCGTAGCTTCCATCGTTTCCTCCCGTGGTCGGCGCCGAAGCACTGTCACGCGGCTGTCGCGCGCAAGAGTGACAAGTTACGTCACGTAAAGACTATTGATTCTTCATGAACTGGGGTCGACAGCTTCGATGCAGTGTATGCCGATTTCGTGACGCCGCCGATGCAGCGGGTCGGTGTTACGCGACGCATGGTGGGAATGAAGGTGCGCAAGAGCGGAAGCGAGCACCAGAATGTCTTGCTCCGAGGGTCAACGATCCTGTGACTCGTACAAGTTCCGTGCCGCAACCCCGAATTGCCACGTGCTAGATTGCTGAAAATTCACGGTGGAGACAGGCAGCGAGCCGTTCCGTGATACGAATCAGATTTCGTGGTGATGACCGAAGAGTTACGTCTTCGGAAAGCGTCAAGTCCAGGGAAATGTCGGACCACGCGGTGACGTTCGATCCGACGTCACGGCAGCAGAGAAAGAGAACACCCGATGAAGCGAATTCCGAAAGTATTGGTCTCGGTCGCCGTGACCGCGGGGCTCGCGGCCTCAATGGTCGCGTGCAGCGGCGAGGGAGGCAACTCCGGCGGCAATGATGCGAGCGGCACCATCGTCGGTGAAACGACCTTCGACTTGATGACGATTGATCCTGCGCGTCAGTTCGAGTTCACCGGCTCCATTCTCGACAACGAGCTGTACGAGACGGCGCTGGTGTTTCCCGATGGTGATCTGACGAACCCGAGCGACGGACTGTGCTCGTACGAGATCTCAGACGACAGCACGGTGACCACGCTGCACTGCGACGATATGGATTCGAAGTTCTCCAATGGTGACCCGGTGACGGTGGACGACATCGTGTTCTCCTACCAGCGCCTCCAAGGGGTGCAGGGAAACCCCGCGTTCTACCTTGACGGTGTGACCGTGGCGAAGGCCGACGACAACACTGTGACGCTGACGAGCGAGACTCCGAACCCGGCGATCCCGTTCATTCTGCCGAACTCGAACATGGGCATTTTGAACTCGAAGGTGGTCAAGGAGAATGGCGGCACCATCGACGAATCCGACGAGGCCGAGCAGTTCTTGAACACCGATTCGCAGGGGTCGGGGCCGTACAAGGTGGAGAGCTACGACGCGAACAGCCAGGTCGTGCTCACCTACAACGAGCACTACACCGGACCCGTACCCGCGTTCAAGCGCGTTGTGCTCAAGAACGTCGCCAAGGACACGCAGCTGTCGGATGTGCAGTCGGGGCAGGCGAACGTGGTCTTCGATCTGAGCCGGGATCAGCTCTCGAGCATCGCCGACAGCGATGCTCAAGTGTCGTCGCAGCCGTCGACGAAGAGCATCTATCTCTTCTCGAACGATAACCCCGAGGTGAACGAGTTCACCTCGAACGAGGACTTCCGCGACGCGATTCGGTACTCGATCGATTACGACAAGGTGCTCGAATTGGCGGGTGAGGGGTCGCAGCGGCTCGCGAGCATCGTGCCGAACGAGTTCCTCGGCAAGGTGCCCGCCGACGAAGCGCCGGCGCGTGACCTCGAGAAGGCGAAGGCGGCGCTCGCGAAGACCGACTACACCGGCGAGCCGATTCCGTTCCACTACGCCAGTGACCAGAGCATCAACGGCGTGAATGTCGCGCTCCTTGCCGAATCGCTGCAGGCGCAGCTGAAGGATGCGGGTATCGTGCTCGAGCTCATGCCGGCACCGGGTGCGACGCAACTCGACGGCTACCGTTCAGGCACGCAGCCGATGGGCATCGGAAACTGGGGAGCGGACTTCCCGGATCCCACCAATTACCTGGTATTCACCCCCGCGGGTGAGGGTGTGGCTCAGCGCGCGGGCTGGCTGCCCGAAGCCTCGCCGACGCTGACTCCGCTCATTGAAGCGGCCGCGAAGACCTCGGGGGCTGACCGTGGACCCGCCTACGAGGAACTGTACCGCGAGGCCACACGGGTCGGCCCGTTCATCCCGCTGGTTCAGCCCGTTGCGACCGTCGTGGTGAGCAAGAACATCACCGACTTCGTGTCGAATGCCGATGTGAGCTTCGAGTTCGCACTCGCGAAGTAGCGGTGGTCGCAACGGAGGCCCGCCCCGTTCGGGGAGCCCTGTAGGCGCGCCGGGGCGGGGAATGCTCGGGGGTTCCCCGGCCCCTTGGCGCACCCGTCGCGCCGAGCGGTTTTCCGGGGGTGAATCTCGCTGACGGGAGCCGCGGGATCCGGGTGATCCGGCTCGTCGCACCCCTGCCCGCACCTTGCTTTGCGTATCGTATACGCCTCGAGACTTCCGGTAGTCTCCCTGTATTACGCGCATGCTTCGCGCAAAGGTGAGAGGATATGATTCCAATAACCCCGAACCCTTTTGCGAGTTTCGTTGAACTGAGACCCGCTGATGGATAGGGTGAAGAACGCCTCTCTTTCGAACGTTGAAAGAGAAGGAAGCCGCAATGGAGCGAACCCCGCGCCCGGTCACCCCACCGTCAGCGATACCTCGCACTGTCGTTTCGGCGCCGTGCCTCTCTGTTGGCATTTCCATCACTCGGCGCGAATCCAACACCGAATCCGTGTTCGAATCGCGCGCGCTGCATAAGGAGCCGATATCGCGTGACTGCGATCGATACTGGTGTGCAGCAGCGGATCAAGCCGCCCAAGCTTCATCCGCTGCTGAGATACATCCTCATACGCCTGGGCATCAGCGTGCTGCTGATCTGGGGTGTCACTGTCGTGACATTCCTGCTCACCAATCTCGTGCCCGCCGATCCGGTGCAGGCGATCCTCGGTGACCGCGCGTCTGCCGACCCCGCGATCGTGGAGCAGACTCGGAGAGAGCTCGGCCTTGATCAGCCGCTCATCGTGCAGTACTGGACCTATCTCACCAATCTGCTGCACGGAAACCTCGGCGTCTCGAACCAGACCCGCGTGCCGGTGCTCGAGTCGATCGGCAAGGTCCTTCCCGCTTCGTTGGAGCTCGGCCTCGGCGCGATCCTCATCGCGGTCGTCTTCGGTCTGCTGCTCGGTCTGCTCGCCGCGCTGAAGTACAACACGGTGATCGACCACATCATCCGCGGGGTCAGCCTGATCGGCATCTCAGCGCCGACCTTCTGGGTGGCGACGATCAGCTACTACTTCCTGTCGTTCAGGCTCGGCGTGGTGAGCGGTGCCGGCCGGCTCGACCCGTGGATGACCCCGCCACCGACTGTCACGGGCCTGTATACGGTCGACGCGCTGGTCGCGGGCGATACCGCCGTGTTCGGCAACGCACTGTCCCACCTGCTGCTGCCCTCGTGCGTGCTGGCACTGTTCACCGTCGGATTGCTCGCGCGCTTCAGTCGCTCGAGCGTGCTCGACGTCATGAATCTGGACTACGTCACCGCAGGCCGCGCGAAGGGGCTCCCTGCGCACAGGATCATCTCCACGTACATCTTCCGTGGCGCCATGGTTCCGATCATCACGGTCGTCGGGCTTGCCTTCGGCTCCCTCTTGTCGGGAGCCGTACTCACCGAGACGGTGTTCGCCTGGGGTGGCCTCGGCCAGTTCGCCTTCCGCGGCGCAACGGCTCTCGACCTTCCCGTGATCATGGGGGTCGGCCTGGTCATCGGCATCATCTATATCGGCATGAACCTCCTCGTCGATGTGATCTATGGTCTGATCGACCCGAGAGTGAGAGTCAAATGACAACTCCAAGTGCCACCGTGGCCATCTCGCTCGGCGTCAAGCGTTGGCGTTGGGGGCTCCGTTTCCCGAAGTCGTTGCGCACTCCGCTCGGCATCGCGGGGGTGATCGTCCTCGCCTTCTGGCTGCTGGTCGTGATCTTCGCACCGCTCATCGCTCCGCAGGATCCCCTCGCGCAGATCTTCCCCCGACTCACCGCTCCCGGCGTCGACACGGTGCTCGGAAGCGACAGCCTCGGGCGCGACGTGCTCTCGCGCGTCATCATGGCTGCCCGCACAACGCTTCCCGCAGCACTCTTCGTGGTCGCATGCTCCGCGATCGTGGGCTCCGTGCTCGGTGCGATCGCGGGCTACTTCGGCAAGGTCGTCGACGAGGTCATCATGCGCATCGCCGACCTCTTCTTCGCGTTCCCGACCATCATTTTCGCGATGGTGATCGCGGCGGCACTCGGCCCCGGGCTCAAGAACGCCATCATCGCGATCCTCATCGTGTCGTGGCCGGGCTACGCGCGTACCACGCGCGCACTCGTCATCACCGCACGCAACAGCGAGTACGTGGTCGCGGGGCGTCTGCTGGGCTTCAGCCCCTGGCGATCGCTCATCCGCGACATCTTGCCGAACGTCGCCTCGCCCGTCGTCGTGCTCGCCACCCTCGGCGTCGGCGACGCGATCCTGTCGATGGCGGGGCTGTCGTTCCTGGCGCTCGGAGTCGTGCCGCCCGATCCCGACTGGGGCGCGATGATCAGTGAGGGCGTGTCCCAGTTCAACGCCTGGTGGATCGCACTGTTCCCGGGCATCTGCGTGCTCTCCGTCGTCATGGCGTTCAATTTCATCGGCGACAGCCTGCGTGATGCGCTTGATCCACGCACGGCGAAACAGATCGAGGGGGCCAACGTATGAGTGTCGTCGCGGTACGCGAACTCAACCTCACCGTCGGTTCGAACCACATTCTGCGGGACGTATCGTTCCCCCTCGAGGCCGGCACCATCACCGGCGTCGCGGGCGCTTCCGGATCGGGGAAGACCCAGACAGGCATGGCTATCATGGGCCTCTCGCCAGATGGAGCAGAGCTCTCGGGCAGCATCGACTTCGACGGCACGGAGCTCGTCGGCATGCCGTCAAAGAAGCACAACGCGCTTCGGGGCGTGCAGCTCGCGATGGTGTTTCAAGATCCGGCCTCGGCGTTTCACCCGATGCTCTCGGTCGGCCAGCAGCTCACCGATCATCTGCGCCACCACCGAAAGATCGGCAAGAAGGCGGCGATGGCGCGCGCGATCGAGATGCTCGACCGGACGAAGGTTCCGAACCCCGAGGAGGCGGTGAAGAAGTATCCGCATCAGTTCTCCGGTGGACAGCTGCAGCGCATCGCATTCGCCTCGGCGGTGATCTGCGATCCGCGTGTGCTCATCGCCGACGAGCCGACGACGGCGCTCGACGTCACGGTGCAAGCGGGCATTCTGCGCCTGCTGCGCGACCTCTGCGACGAGCTCAATCTCGCGGTGCTGCTCGTCACGCACGACTTCGGGGTGCTGTCCTCCGTCGCCGACACGATCGTCGTCATGAAGAACGGCGTGGTCGTCGAGATGGGCGACCGGGAATCGGTGATCACCGCGCCGCAGCACGAATACACACGTTCACTCATCGAGTCCCTGCCGGGAACGGAGGTCCTCCAGTGAGCTCGAATGATGCTCTGCTGACACTCGACAGCGTCGGGTGCGAATACAAACTCAACGGTGGCGGGCGCTTCCGGGCCGTGAATGGTGTCTCCCTCGAACTCGGTGAATCCGAGGTGCTCGGGCTCGTGGGAGAGTCGGGGTGCGGCAAATCCACGCTCGCGAAGCTCATCTGCGGTCTCGAGAAGACCTCGCAGGGATCGATCACGTTCCAGGGCAACGATGTGCGCCCACTCGGGCTTCGCACCCGCCCGAAGAGCGACACGGGTATCCAGATGGTGTTCCAGAACCCATACGCGTCCCTGAATCCCCGCCGCAAGATCGGCGCCCAGATCGAGGATGCGCTCGCGCTCGATTCCGCGCATCGTTGGACGGTGGACGCCCTGCTCGACGCAGTCGATCTTCCCGCCAACGCGGCCGATCGTTACCCGCATGCCTTCTCCGGCGGGCAGCGGCAGCGGGTTGCGATCGCTCGCGCGCTCGCAGCCGGGCCGAAGGTGCTCATCGGTGATGAGCCGATCGCTTCGCTCGATGCCTTCTTGCAGTCGCGCATCGCGAAGATGATGCGCGACCTCGCGATCGAGGCGGGAGCATCGATGATCTTCATCAGCCATGATCTCTCGGTGGTGCGTGAGATCGCCGATCGCGTCGCGGTCATGGAGGCTGGGCGGATCGTCGAGACCGGGCCGACCGCGCAGATCTGGAACGAGCCGTCGCATCCGTACACCCAGCGTCTCCTCGCGGCCATTCCGCGCGTCGACGGCAAGGGCGTCATTCCCGGCGGCATGTAGCGCAGACGGCTCTGACACCGCACACCGAAATTCAAACGGGTGCAGAACAGTAGCTGGTCTGCTTTTTCAGCTGTGCAGACGAGCCGTCAGCTCGTGCGGATCCTGCCGTAGGCATCGACCGTGATGACAACGGTCTGCACCTTGCGGTTGAGTGCGCGGTAAATCACGTAAATCAGCCAGAGGCCGCCGGTGAGCAGCACGAGGATGAGGTTCCAGAACCAACCGATGCGCTTGTTCTTGGAGACCACGGCCTGGCCTGCGGCGACGGACTGGACCGTCCAACCGCGCTGCGCGTACTTCGCCACCTCCGCATTGAGCAATTGGGCGCGCGACTCGTCGGACAGCGCTGCTGGGGACGGATTCGGGGTGCTCATGCCCGAACTTTACCGGCGTTCGACCGGGTGCGCCACAGGCGTCACAAGGGTGGCAGAGTGGTGGCCGAGGCATGGCACGTGACGACGATTCTCATTTCGGGCCAACCACCCCAGAGTCTCGCCGCGCGGCGAGGCGGCCTCACTCGAGCCCGCAGCGCTCGCCGTAGTAGGCGTAGAGCTCGGCCTTCAGGGTGTCGCCCGACGAACGATCGAGTCGACCCTCGCGTCCATCGCTCGCGCGGATCTCGAACGGCAGGATCGTGCCGCGCTTGTCGTCGGCGATCGCATGGGCGTCGCATCGAGCCGGACGCACCGGCAACGAGATCGTGAAGGGTTCGCCGCCGGTCGTCACCTCGGCGCCGACGGGCCAGTCGACGCCGCCCTCGGCGTTCAGCAGGGTCGTGCCGTACACGCGGTCGATGACGAACGATCCGGCGCCGGCGCCGGCGCCGGCGTCGTCGTCGTCGTGAGCCTGAACGGATGCCGCTGGCACGACGACCACGTCGATGAACCCACGTCGCTCGGTGCCGCTGCCGGTCGAACGGAGATGCTCGGGCATCTCGATCGCCGCAACGGCGTCGACCGACTCGGCGAGACAACTGCTGTTGTTCACCCGGGCGATCGTGCCGAACGGATCGTCGGCGATGAGTTCGCCAGAGGCGAGGCCCGATTCCGTCGAGACGTCGAGCTGCACCGCAGCGACCGCCTTCGCGGCGGTCTCGCCCCGGGAATCGCACTCGCTCTGCGAGAGATCCACGCGAACCTGCAGCGCACCACCTGCTGCCACATCGAACGGCTCGTCGAGCACCATCCCGGGCGCGAGCGTCGGCGACGTGACCTCGAGGTGCTCGACCGTGACGGGCCCGTCGCCCTCGTTCGCCACGCGAACGACGAGCTGGTTCGCCTCGATGTCGAGGCGGCCCTGCTGGATGCTCGCCGAGAGCCCGTCGGGCAGGGTCGACGGTGGCGTCGGCTGCGGGGCGCACGCCCCGAGTCCGAGCGTGACCGTGCCGACGGCCGCGATGGCGAAGAGGATCGCGGGCCGGCGGGTCACGCGGGCGCGCGGCATCCAGTCACCGGACCGTGACGTCGAGTCGTCGGCCGCCGAGTGAGCGGGGGAGGGCCGCGAGCTGCGCGGCGACCTGTTCGATCGCGCGCGCGGCCGGGTCGTCGGGCTCGGCGAGCACGATCGGCAGCCCGTCGTCGCCGCCGCGCCGCAGCGCTACACTGAGCGGCACGCTCGCGAGGAGCGGTACCGGGGCGGGCTGGCCCGCCGAGAGGCGTTCGGCGACGATCGCGCCGCCACCGGCGCCGAAGAGGTCGAACACCTCGCCGTCGGGCTGCGCGAAGCCGGCCATGTTCTCGACGACGCCGACGATCTTCTGGCCGGTCTGACGCGCGACGACGCCCGAACGCTCGGCGACGTCAGCAGCAGCGGGCTGCGGCGTGGTCACGACGACGACCTCGGCGTTCGGCAACAACTGCCCGAGCGAGATCGCAACGTCGCCCGTGCCGGGCGGCAGGTCGACGAGCAGCACGTCGAGATCGCCGAAGTACACGTCGGTGAGGAACTGGGAGAGGGTTCGGTGCAGCATCGGCCCCCGCCAGGCGACGGCGACGGATGACGCGCGCCCGCCCTCTTCGGAGGGTTCGACGAACATGCCGATCGAGATGACCTTCACGCCGTGCGCGACAGGTGGCAGGATCATCTCGTCGACGCGCGTCGGTCGCGCCGCGAGTCCGGATGCGTCGACGAGGCCGAGCAGCCCGGGGATCGAGAAGCCGTGCACGTCGGCGTCGACGAGGCCGACCGAGAGTCCGCGTGCCGCGAGGGCGACTGCGAGGTTCGCGGTGATCGTGGACTTGCCGACGCCGCCCTTGCCGCTCGTGACTGCGATCACACGGGTGAGGCTGCCGGGGCCGAAGGGATTGCCTCGGGCGGCACGCCCGCCGCGGAGTCGCTCGGTGAGGGCGGCGCGCTGCTCGGGCGTCATCACCGAGAGCACGACGTCGGCGTTGCCCGCTCCGGCAACGGACTCGGCCGCTTCACGCACGTCGCGCTCGATGCGCTCGGATGCGGGGCATCCGACGATCGTCAATCTGATGCCGACCTCGACGCGACCGTCGTCGCCGACGACGACTCGATCGACCATGTCGAGCTCGGTGACAGGCTTGCGGATCTCGGGGTCGATCACGCCCGTGAGCGCGGCGCGCACCGCGGCCTCGAGCGTCGCCGCGTCGGGCGCTCCGGGCGCTCCGGGTGCCCCGGCGTCAGCGTGCTGCATGCTCCGCGTCCTCCTCGTCGCGCCGGTCGAGCTCTTCGAGGATCGCGCGAAGCTCGGCGCGGATGAACTCCTTCGACGCGAGGTCTTTCACGGCCAGGCGGAGCGCGACGACCTCGCGGGCGAGGTACTCGGTGTCGGCGAGGTTTCGCTCGGCGCGCTGGCGGTCCTGCTCGATCTGCACGCGGTCGCGGTCGTCTTGACGGTTCTGCGCGAGCAGGATGAGCGGGGCGGCGTAGGACGCCTGCAGCGAGAGCACGAGCGTGAGCGCCGTGAAGCCGATCGCGAACGAGTCGAAGCGCAGCTCTTCGGGGGCGAAGGTGTTCCACGCCATCCAGCCGATCGCGAACACCGACAGACCGAGAAGGAACCCGGGGGTGCCCATGCCGCGCGCGACCCATTCGGTGAAGCGACCGAACCGGTCGTTGTCACCCGAACCACGGAAGGACGGGGAACGGCGAATGCCCTTCGGGGTCTCGAATCGCCGGTCGTCGGCGTCAGCGCGTGCCATCTCCTGCCCTCCTTCCGTGTGGGACGGGGATGCTCCCCGTCGTCAGCTGGGCCCGCGCTGCTGCGCGGCGGCCCACCTCGGCATCTTCGGGATGACTTCGCCAGTCATCGGGCAGGAGGTAGTCGAGCACGTCGTCAATCGTCACCACCCCGACGAGACGGTGCTTCTCGTCGACGACTGGCACCGAGACGAGGTCGTAGCTCGCGAGGATGCGGCTCACCTCGGCGGCGGAGGTGTCGGCGCGAACGGGCTCGAGGCCCTGGTCGATGAGCGTGCCGAGACGTTCGTGCGGGGGATAGCGGAGCATCCGCTGGAAGTGCACGAAGCCGAGGAAGCGGCCAGTGGGCGGCTCGTAGGGCGGCAGGGTGACGCAGACCGCCGCACCCAGCGCGGGGGGCAGGTCGTGGCGGCGGATGAGCGCGAGCCCCTCGGCGACGGTCGCGTCGGCCGAGACGATGATCGGCTCGGTCGTCATGAGACCGCCGGCGGTGTCTGGCCCGTAGGAGAGGAGGAAGCGCACGTCTTCGGCCTCTTCGGGCTCCATGAGCTCGAGGAGGTGCTCGCCGCGCTCTTCGGGCAGCTGGGCGATGAGGTCGGCCGCGTCGTCGGGCTGCATGTGGTCGAGCACGTCGGCTGCCCGGTCATCGCCGAGACCGGCGAGGATCACGACCTGGTCTGACTCGGGCATCTCTTCGAGCACGTCGGCGAGCCGATCGTCGGAGAGCTCCTCAGCGACCTCCTGGCGTCGCTGCGCTGGAAGGTCGAGCAGCGTGCTCGCGAGATCGGCGGGCTTCAGCTCGGAGTAGCTCGCGATGAGATGCTCGGCCGACTGCGCCTCGCCGCTCGGGTTCACCTCGCGTACCTCGCGCCAGGTGACGTACGCCGACTGGCCCTTCGAGAACGGCGACGCGCCTTTCGGTCGACGCACGAAGAGCTGGTCGACCTCCCACTCACCGGGTTCCTGCTCTTCGATCGCGACATCCTCGACCGTCGCCTCGCCCGAGCCGTCGACGAAAGCGACCTTGCGACCGAGCATCTCTGCGATGACGCGCACCTCGCCGCCGCGCTGCTCGAATCGGCGCAGATTGATGAGGCCCGTGGTGATGATCTGGCCGCCGCCGATCGAAGTGACCCGCCCGATCGAGACGAACACGCGGCGCTTGCCCGGGATCTCGACGATGAGGCCGACCACCCGGGGCGGATCGCTCTTGCGGTACACGACGAGCACGTCGCGCACCTTGCCGACCCGATCGCCGGCGGGGTCGAAGACGGCACACCCGGCGAGTCGGGCGACGAAGACTCTCGTAGCGCTCACGTCTACCAACTTAGTGCCGGATGCCGCGTGCGGTCCGCTTCCCGGCCTGTGGCGCAGGTGGCCGTGGGAGAATGACCGGGTGAGTAATCAATCGCCGTTCGGCGGACGTGTGGGCCGAGCATTCCCGACCCTGCCCAAGGGGGAGACGGTCGCGAGCTTCGAGACCTACGCCGAGGCGCAGGCTGCCGTCGATGCGCTCTCCAAGGCGGAGTTCCCCGTGAAGGAGCTCGCGATCGTCGGCACCGACCTGACGAGCGTCGAACGCATCACCGGCAAGCTCTCCTGGGGGCGGGCCGCAGGCGCCGGCGCGTTGTCGGGAGCGTGGTTCGGCACGTTCCTCGGTCTGCTGTTCTTCATCTTCGCGCCGACCGGCGCCTCGATCGGCATCCTCATCTCGGCGGTGCTCATCGGCGCCGGGTTCGGCATGATCTTCAGCGTCGTCTCCTACTCGCTGAATCGGCGTCGACGCGATTTCACCTCGGTCATGCAGGTGCTCGCGAGCCGGTATGCGATCATCGCCGCGACGGCCCATGTCGAGCGTGCCCGCAGCGTGCTCGGCGTCGACGCGCCGGCACCCGAACGATCGGCGGCGTCGCCGCAGCCGACGTCATCGGCACCCACGTCGCAGCCGATGAGCTACGGCGAGGCGACGGATGCCGCGCGGCGGGCCCAAGTCGATGCGGCTCGTGCCGCGCAGCCGCCCGCCCGACCGCGCTACGGGGAGCTGGCACCGACGGCGGAGAGCGGCGATGAAGCATCCGCTGCGCCCGAGGCTGACACCGACGCTGCCGCATCGGAACCGCCCGCTTCGGAGCGCTGAGCCGCCGCGCGACTGTGGTTCCCGGCCGGGCGGCACATTCCCAGACTCGCGATATATCGTGACCGGCATGGTGACCCAGGCAGAGCTCGACAGCGAGATCGCCGAGGGCGAGCGGAGCGACCGACCGATCAGGCGGATGCTTCGCAGCATCCGTCGACGCATCGAACGCCGCCCTGGCCTGCGCCGCGCCTACCGGGTCGCCGTCGGCGTGCTCGGCGGCGCGATCGCCCTGCTCGGGCTCCTGCTCGTGCCGCTGCCCGGGCCTGGCTGGCTCGTCGTCTTCCTGGGTCTTGCGATCCTCGGTACCGAGTTCGCCTGGGCGAAGCGCCTCGCGGCATTCACGAAGCGCCAGTTGGCCGGCTTCTGGGCGTGGTGGCAGGCACGTCGCGCCGCTCGCACGACGGCCTGAACGAGCGTGCAGTCTCCGCCCGGTCCCGGGCGAAGACTGCACTCCCGAGGCGTGGACGGCACTTTCGCGTACGCCCGCGGTGCAGTCGTTCGGTCGGTCAGACGAGCGTGCCGCGCACCCAGGCCTCGACCTCGTCGGCCGTGCGGGGGATGGCCGATGAGAGGTTCTCGGCGCCGCCCTCGGTGACGAGGATGTCGTCTTCGATGCGCACGCCGATGCCGCGGAACTCCGCGGGCACGGTGAGGTCGTCGGGCTGGAAGTAGAGACCCGGCTCGATCGTGAACACCATGCCGGGCTCGAGCACGCCGTCCATGTACATGTCGCGCCGTGCCTGCGCGCAATCGTGCACGTCGAGACCGAGGTGGTGGCTCGTGCCGTGCACCATGTACCGGCGGTGGAACTGGTTCTCGGGCTCGAGCGACTCTTCAGCCGATACCGGCAGGAACCCCCATTCGGCGGTCTTGCGGGCGATGACCTGCATCGCGGCGGCGTGCACTTCGCGGAAGATCGCACCCGGCTTCACGACCGCGAACGCTGCATCGGCGGCCTCGCGCACCGCTTCGTAGACCTGACGCTGCACAACCGAGAACGTGCCGTTCACGGGGAAGGTGCGGGTGATGTCGGCGGTGTAGTAACTGTCCATCTCGACGCCGGCGTCAAGGAGCACGAGGTCGCCGGGCACCACCGGGCCGTCGTTGCGGGTCCAGTGCAGCACGGTCGCGTGCGGGCCGGCAGCGGCGATCGAGCTATAGCCGACGTCATTGCCGTCGAGTCGAGCGCGGGTGGCGAACACGCCCTCGATGACGCGCTCGCCGCGCACCTCCGCCGTGATGCGGGGCAGTTCCTCGAGCACCTCGGTGAAGCCGCGCTGCGTCGCATCGATCGCGGCGCGCATCTCGGCGACCTCGAACTCGTCTTTCACGAGCCGCAGCTCTGAGAGCATCCGAGCGAGCTCGGCGTCGGGCTCGTGCTCGCCGCCCACCTCGAGCGAGAACGGGGCGTCGGACGCGTTCGTCGACAGCGCCTGCTCGGCGGCGAACCGGATGCGTGCGTGGTCGACCCGCTCGGTGACGGATGCGTCGGCCTCACGCAGCACGAGGGTCGCCGTGTCGACGGAGTCGATCACCCGGTCGAACGCCTCGAGCGCACGCGTCGCGACGGCCAAATCGGCGGCGACGTGCGCAAGCGAGGGACGCGCGCCGATCCAGAACTCGCCGATCGCGGGGTTCGCGTAGAACTCCTCGGAGTCGCGCCCTGCGCGCTCTCGGAAGTACACGGTCGTCTCGTGCCCGTCGGCCGTAGGCTCGAAGACGAGCACCGCGCCGGGCTCGGAGTCGGAGCCCCAGCCCGTGAGGTGAGCGAACGCGGAGTGCGCCCGGAACGGGTAGTCGGTGTCGTTGGCCCGCTGCTTCATGTCGCCGGCGGGAACGATCAGGCGCTGGCCGGTGAATGCCACCGAGACCTTCGCTCGGCGTGCGGCGGCGAAGACCGCCTGCTCACGCGCCGGCGGCAGCGTCTCGTCGCGCTCGGCCCAGCCGCTGCCGATGAAGTTCTTGAAGCCCTCTGAGCCGGGCGTCGTCGAGCGGTTCGCATCGCGCACCGTCTCGTCGTTCGCGGTCGTGGCGGGAGTCGCCGTCTCAGTCGTGGAGGTGTCGCTGGTGTTCGCCATGCCGACCATTCTCGCACTTCGCGAGCCCTGTTCCCTGAGCTTGTCGAAGGGTGCCCAGCGCTTCGACAGGCTCAGCGAGCGGCAGGCTCAGCGAGCGACGATCTCAGCGAGCGACGAGCGTCGAGACGATCGGCCGGTGATCGCTGCCCGCGTCGTCGTAGCCGTCGAGCACCTCGAACGCCTCGACACTCCAGTTCGGGGTCGCCATCACGTGGTCGATAGGGCTGCCGAAGAACGGCGGCACGTCGGTTGGCCAAGTGCCGAGGCCCGCTGCGCCGGCCTCGACCGCGGCATCCGAGCACCGGCCCATGTCGCCGCCGTCGATACCGTGACCGGCGAAGTGATCGACTGTGGCGTTGAAGTCGCCCGCCATGATGACGTTCTCGCCGGCGCACTGCTCGGCGAGCCAGTCGAGGTCGCTGCGCCAGTTGCGCAGTTCCCATCGGATCGGCGCGACGGCGTGAACGGCGACGATGCGGGGTCCGTCGCCGCTCACCGGGTCGGCGACGACGCTCGGCAGGGTGTTCGTGTTGCCGGGCGGGCCGGGAACATCCGCCGAGACGACCTCGTAGTTGCCGAGGTCGGGGCTGATCAGGATGGTCGTCGAGCGCGCCTTCGCGACGTCGTCGTACGCGAGCGTGTGCACCCACATCGGGCTGCCTCCCTCGCGCATCTCGATCGCCACCTCTTCGCCGAGCGGGTCGGTCGTCTCGGGCAGCACGACGATATCGGCGCCGCGCTCGATCGCGAGATCGGCGATCGTCGACGCTTCGAGCACCTCGCCGAGTGTGTTCCACGAGAGCACCGTCACCGTGTCTGGGCCGGACTCGGTGCTCGAACCGCCGAAGCCGCGCGAGACCAGCACCGCGACATTGCCCACGGCGAAGAGCGCGAACACCGTAGCCATGGCGAACGCGAAGACTCGAAGCGGCCGCGCGAGCGCGAGCAGCAGGAACACGACCAGTGCGACGACTCCACCAGCGGCAGCCGTGCCGCGAAGTGCGACGACGTGCGTCGCCACCCACTGGTTCTGCAGGCCGAAGCCCTGCGGCCAGAGGAGGATGAGCGCCACGACGGCGGTGCCGAGCACGATGGCCCAGCCGAGGATGCGGGGGAGCATTCCATCCACCCTAGGCGAGCGCGCATGCTCGGCGCCGGGCAACGCGCTGCCGATCGGCTGGGAGTCCCCGGTGAGACCGGTCACCGACGGGCCACGGATAGCATGGCAGGATGCCAGAAGCCACCGTCGTCGTCGCGGGCGAAGCCGACCTGCACACGCACTCGACGGTCTCCGACGGCACCGAAGCCCCCGCCGTGCTCATGCGGCAGGCGGCTCGCGCCGGCCTCTGGGGCATCGCACTGACCGACCACGATTCGTCCAGCGGCTGGGCAGAAGCGGCGGCCGCCGTGTCCGAGACGGGCGTCGCGTTCATCCCCGGCATGGAGCTCTCGACCCGCGAGGGCTACACGAGCGTGCACATGCTCGCCTACCTCATCGATCCGTTCGACGAGGCTCTGCTGGCCGAGACAGCGCGCATCCGGGAGTCGCGCATGACGCGCGCCGAAGCGATCGTTCGCAGCATCGGGCGTGACTACGCCCTCACCTGGGACGACGTGCTCGCGCAGACAGTCGAGGGCACGACGATCGGCCGTCCGCACATCGCCGACGCACTCGTCGCCCGAGGCCACGTCGCCACCCGCTCCGCGGCGTTCGACGGCATCCTGCATCCGCGCGCGGGCTACGCCCAGCCGCACTACGCGCCCGATCCGCTGACCGCGGTTCGCCTCATCCGCGCCGCCGGCGGCGTGCCCGTGCTCGCACACCCCGGCACGCGCGGCGCTGAGCGGGTGATCCCGCCCGCGCGGCTCGAGCAGCTCGTCGAGGCCGGCCTCTTCGGGCTCGAGATCGACCACCCCGAGAATCGCGACGACGCGAAGCCCCGGCTGCGCGAACTCGCCAAGCGGTTCGGGCTCCGGGTGACGGGCTCCAGCGACTACCACGGCACCGGCAAGCCAAACCGGCTCGGCGAGTGCCGCACGGCCGCTGATGTCGTCGATGAGATCATCGCAGAGGGGCGCGGTTCGGCGCCGGTGCTGCCGTAGCGCCGTGACCACGACCCGCCACGATCCGAGACGATCAGATCGGTCGGCCCGGGTCCACCCGGTCGCTTGTGACCGACGGCGACGGGCGCCCCGCAGACCACGAAGAGCGGATGCCGCGTGGCATCCGCTCTTCGGTTGGTCTTGGAACCGAGTCAGACCCCGTGACCCCGGACGAAGCCGAGCGGGCGCTGAATCGTAGAGCTGCTGCCTACGCCTGCGGAGCAGTGCCGCCCGTGCGAGGCGCGCGACGACGGCGGCGACGCTGCGGAGCCGCGTTGCCGTCGTGGTGCTCGTGACCCTTGCCGTCGTGGGTGCCCGTGCCGGGCTCCTTGACGGCAACGTCGGCCGAGGAGGCCTCGGGCGCAGCGGCCGCGGACTCGGTCGTCGCGGTGGCGTCGCCGGCGGGCTTGCCGCCGCGAGTGCGACTGCGGGTGCGGTTGCGGGGCGCAGTCTCTGCCGCGGCATCGGATCGCTCTGAGCGACCCTCGGATCGACCACCGGAGCGACCCTCGCTGCGACCGGCCGTTGCCGAGCGGGTCGGTGCGGCAACCGCGGAGGCGGGCTTCAATCGACCCTTGGTGCCGGCCGGGATGTCGAGGTCGTGGAAGAGGTGCGGGCTCGACGAGTAGGTCTCGGTGGGCTCGGGCTGGCCGAACTCGAGGGCGCGGTTGATGAGCGCCCACTTGTGCAGGTCGTCCCAGTCGACGAAGGTCACGGCGATGCCGGTCTTGCCTGCTCGGCCGGTGCGGCCCACGCGGTGCAGGTACGCCTTGTCGTCGTCGGGGATGGTGTGGTTGATGACGTGCGTCACGTCGTCGACGTCGATGCCTCGAGCCGCGACATCCGTGGCGATGAGTACGTCTTTCTTGCCGGCCTTGAACGCGGCCATCGCACGCTCTCGCTGGTCTTGGTTCAGGTCGCCGTGCACGGCGGCGGCGTTGAAGCCGCGGTCGTTCAACTCTTCGACGAGCTTGGCCGCTGCACGCTTCGTGCGTGTGAAGATGATCGTCTTGCCGCGGCCCTCGGACTGGAGGATGCGGGCGATCACTTCGTCTTTGTCGAGCGAGTGCGCGCGGTAGACGAGGTGCTTGATGTTCGCCTGGGTGAGGCCCTCATCGGGATCGGTCGCCCGGATGTGGATCGGGCGGGTCATGAACCGGCGCGCGAGCGCGACGATCGGGCCGGGCATCGTGGCGGAGAACAACATCGTGTGCCGGGTCGGCGGTGTCTGGGCGACGAGCTTCTCGATGTCCGCGAGGAAGCCGAGGTCGAGCATCTTGTCGGCCTCGTCGAGCACGAGTTCGCTGACGTTCTTGAGCGAGAGCAGGCGCTGCGAGGCGAGGTCGAGCAGACGCCCGGGGGTGCCCACGACGATCTGCGCGCCGGCTTTGAGCTGTTCGATCTGACCTTCGTACGCCTTGCCGCCGTAGATCGACACGATCTTCGTCGGGCGGTTGGATGTCGCGAGCTCGAGGTCTTCGGTGACCTGCACGCACAGCTCGCGGGTCGGCACGACGACGAGCGCTTGAACGCCGCCCTCGGGGTTGTCGCCGAGGCGCTGGATTATCGGCAGGCCGAACCCGAAGGTCTTGCCCGTGCCGGTCTTGGCCTGGCCGATGATGTCTTGACCGGCGAGGGCGAGGGGGATGGTCTGTTCCTGGATGGGGAAGGCATCGATGATGCCCTTCCCGGCGAGGGCGTCGACGATATCGGACGCGACGCCGAGGTCGGTGAAAGTGGTCAAAAGTCTGCCTGTTCGTGTTGCTCGAGGTGGCGGTCGGAGATGCGCCCTGTTCTCAACCCCAGGCGCACGGCTAGCGGATCCATCGCCCGCATGCACCTTCTACCCTATCCGAGACTGTCTGAGTGCCTCGGATGGGTTGTGAGCGCGGGCTGTCTGCGTGGTCTTCTGGATCTGAGACTGTCTGAGTGCCTCGGATGGGTTGTGAGCGCGGGCTGTCTGCGTGGTCTTCTGGATCCGAGACTGTCTGAGTGCCTCGGATAGGCTGTCTGCGTGGTCCTCTGGTCGAAGCGGCGCATCCCGCGCCCTGAACTGCCGCGGCTGCGCCCGCGGGTCGCGCCGACCGATCTCACACGAGTCGATTTCACCGAACTCGTGCCCGAGCCCGTGCCGTTCCTCGGCCAGGCCGCATACATTCAGCTCGAGTTCTTCGAGAGTCTCGCGAGATCGGTGGCCACGGCGCCGACCCTGCCGTCGAAAGAGGGACTCAGTCGCGCGGCGGGCATCGCGTTGCGCAAGCATCACGCGCTCATCGCCGAGATCCGTCGACTCGACGTGGAGCCCGACGACGTGATGGCGCCGTTCGCGCCCGCGGCCGACCGGTTCCGCCAGGCGAGCGCAGGGGCCGACTGGTACGAGCTGCTGCTCGGCATCCACGTCACGTCGGGAATGCTCGACGACTACTTCTCGCGACTGGCCGAGGGTCTTCCGGCAGACCTCGCTTCGCGAGCGCGCGCGATCCTCGCCGAGGAGGTTTCGGGCGCAGTGCTGCACGAAGAGCTTCGCGTCGCGATCGAGGCCGAACCCGGGTTGGCCGATCGCTTGGCGCTCTGGGGTCGGAGCCTCGTCGGCGACACCCTGCTGATCGCCCGCTCCGCGCTTCGCGCGACGGACTCGGCGGCTCGCGGTTCAGATGTCGAACCGGTCTTCACCGAACTGATCGCTGCGCATACGCGTCGCATGGACGCGCTCGGCCTGACGGCCTGAGCCCGTTCGACTGCGCTGCGCGTCAGGCGCGCACGACGCCCGGGCGGGAGAGACGCTCGAAGAGCGCGGCATCCGCTCGCTCACGTCGCGGGGAGATGAGGTACAGGAACGCCGCGGGCACGAGACCGGCCGCGACGAGCGAGACGACCCAGATCCAGCCGCCGTCCCACGCCCAGCCCAGCCAGGTCAGAGCCACCCATACGACCGCGGCGACCGCCGCTCCGATCGCGGGGCCCACTGCGACGCCGCGGAGGTGCCGCAGCGGCAGCACGAACTGTGCAGCCAGACCGAGGATGGCACCGCCCACGACGACGAAGATGAGTTCCATGTCAGGCGACGAACCCGACGCGACGCGACTCTTCTGAACCGATCTCGACGTAGGCGAGTGCCGCCGCCGGAACCACGTAGAGCGTGCCCTTGTCGTCGGTGAGCTTCAGCAGCGCCGACTGACCCGCGAGAGCGGCGGCGACCGCCTGCTCGACCTCGGCCGATGATTGCGAGGTCTCGAAACCGAGTTCACGGGGGGAGTTCTGAATACCGATGCGAACGTCCACTGTGCGCCTTTCTCCTGTTGCTCAAACACTACGACACCGGCTGGCCGGGCCCGTACCCGTTCACTGTCGGCGGAACCCGTTAACGTTGCCAACATGCAGGCCACCGCGACATCCGCAGCACTACTCCCGAGGCTCGCCGAGGGCGAGCATGCAGCGGTGTTCGGGGCTCCCGGCAGCGGAAAGACGACGTTCGCGATCGAGCTCGTCGCCGACCGCGTCGAGCGGCTCGGGTACGCCACCGACGAGGTACTCGTGATCTCGGCGACGCGTGCCGCCGCGACGTCGCTCCGCGACCGGCTCGCGGTGCGTCTCGGCACGACGACGAGAGGTCCGCTCGCCCGCACGGCGAACTCCATCGCCTTCCAGTTGGTGCGGGCGTTCACCGGCGCATCCGTCACACTCCTCACGGGCGCCGAGCACGACCAGATCATCGGCGAGCTCATCGACGGCGGCATCCGAGACGGCTTCGGGCCCGAGTGGCCCGACCCGCTGACTCCCGACGTGCGGGTGCTCCGAGGCTTCCGTTCGGAGCTGCGCGACCTGCTCATGCGGGCCGTCGAACACGGCGTCGACGCCAGCGCACTCGCGACGCTCGGCGAACGTGCAGGCCGGCCCGACTGGGTTGCGGCCGCTGGATTCCTCGACGAGTACGACGAGGTGAAGGCGCAGCTGCGGCCGACCCAGTACGACTCCTCAGAGCTCGGGGCGTTCGCGGCGGCGATCGTGAGGCGCAGCACGACGGACGCCTCCGCCGCGGCGGCACTCGGGCTACTCGCACGGGTGCGCCTCGTCGTGGTCGACGATGCGCAGGAGGCGACCGAGACGACCGCTGCGCTGCTCGGCGCGTTCGCTGCCCGCGGCGTCGCCGTGGTCGCGCTCGGCGACCCTGACGTCGCGTCCAACGGATTCCGCGGCGGGCGCGCCGAGCTGCTCGGCTCACTCGGCTCGGTGCTCGGCGGCGAGCTCGTGCATCGCGTCGAGCTGCCCGTCGTCTACCGGGGTCGGCCCGAGTTGCGCACGATCGTGCAGTCGGTGAGCCAGCACATCGGCACGGCACTCGGCGGCACGCATCGCACGGCCGAGCGTCACGCGGCGACCGAGCCCGACCCGCTCGCCGCAGTGCTCGGCATCGAGGCGCCGTCGCATGCCGCTGAGTGCCAGGCCGTCGCGGCCGTGCTGCGAGAGCGTCACCTGCTCGACGGCGTACCGTGGTCGTCGATGGCTGTGGTGCTGCGCTCGGGCGGCGACGTGCCCGCCTTCGAGCGGGGGCTCGCGCTCGCCGATGTTCCCACGGCCGGGAGTGCCGCACGAACGGCCCTCCGCGACGCACCCGCGGCAGCTGCGCTGCTTGCCGCGGCATCACTGGTACTCGATCGCGAGCTGCTCACGCCCGAACTCGCGGTCACCGTGCTCACCGGGCCGCTCGGCCGGCTCGACAGCGTCGGCCTTCGCCGACTGCGGCTCGCACTGCGGCATGAAGAGCTCGCGGTCGACGGCTCGCGCACGGCCGACGAACTTCTCGTCGAAGCGCTCGCAGTGCCCGGCGGGTTCGAGACGATCGACGCGGCGCCGGCCCGACGGGCTGCACGCCTGGCCAAGCTCCTCTCGACCGCTCGCGGCGTCGCGCAGCGCGGTGGCACTATCGAAGAGGTGCTGTGGTCGCTCTGGGAGGCCAGTGGACTCCCCACCGAGTGGGGCGCCCAAGCGGCCGGCACGGGCGTGCTGGCAGAAGAGGCCAACCGGTCCCTCGACGCGGCCGTCGCCCTGTTCGCCGCGGCCCAGCGTTTCGTCGAACGCGAACCAGACGCTCCGGCCGTGCGCTTCGTCGACGAGGTGCTCGCGAGCGAGCTGCCCGAAGACTCGCTCGCGCCGCAACGCTCAGCCGAGACCGTGCTCGTGACCACCCCGCCCGCCGTCATCGGCCGGGAGTTCGACGTGGTCGTCATCGCCGGGTTGCAAGACGGCGTGTGGCCGAACCTGCGCCCTCGGGGCACTCTCCTGCATGCAGCGCTCGTGCCGCGGGTGGTCGCTGCCGCGCGCGCCGGGGCTCCGCTTCCGGCGCCCGAGACGGTCGCCGAGGCGCGCGTCTCGGTGCGCAGCGACGAACTGCGGCTATTCGTGCTCGCCGCTTCGCGCGCGAACCGGCAACTCGTGTTGAGCTGCACCGCGAACGACGATGAGCAGCCGTCGATGCTCATGGGGTACGCGACCGAACGGATCAAGGCCGCACGTCGGCGCCCCCTGCACTTGCGCGGACTCGTCGGCGCGCTGCGTGAAGAGGCGACGAGTACAGCGATGGGTGAAGCGTCGGCCGCGCTCGCACTCCTCGCCGAACAAGGGGTGCCGGGGGCACACCCCGACGAGTGGTACGGGCTCGCCGAGCCCTCGACGACGGCGCCACTCGTCGATCTCGACGGCGATCCCGAGGCGCTCGTCGCCGTTTCGCCATCGCAGATCGATCGCGCCGAAGAGTCGCCACTCGGCTGGTTCATCGACCATGTCGCGTCCCCGCCATCGGGGCTCGCCGCCTCGATCGGCACGATCGTGCACGCCGTCGTCGAAGAGGCTGGTGCCCGCGACGACGGCGACACGAGCGTCGAGACGCTCTGGGCGGCCGTCGAGGAGCGCTGGCGCGAGTTGCGCTTCGAGGCCGGCTGGGTGGCCGAGCGCGAACGCCGCGGTGCGCGGCGCATGGCCGAAGGAGCGTCCGACTACCTCACGAACTTCGCCGACGACGGCAAAGTGCTGCTGGGCGCCGAGGGCCGGTTCACGCTCATCGTCGATCGCGTGCGCATCTCGGGCACCATCGACCGGGTCGAAGCGTCACCCGACGGCATCACCGTGATCGTCGACCTGAAGACCGGCCGCACGCCGCCCTCGGCGGCCGAGACCGCAGCCCACCCGCAGCTCGCCGCATACCAGCTGGCCGCTCGGGCCGGGAAGGTGCCAGCTGGCATGCCCGGTGCCGGCACACCAGACGGCGGCACACCAGACGCCGGCACACCAGAAGCACCGGACGCCGGCACGCACGGCGGCGCAAAGCTCGTCTACCTCGCGAAGCCGACCCGCGGTATGGCCTTCACCGAACGAGCGCAGCAACCGTTCGACGACGACGCCGAGGTGGCGTTCCGCGAGCGGCTCGGCGCAGTGGCGCGCATCATGGCGGGCAGCGAGTTCGAGGGACCGGCCGAACTCGGCTACCGCTCGCGATTCGGCGGCTGGCAGTACCGGGTGCATCTCGTGCCGGCGGTCTCGGCGTGATCGCCGCCGCCGACATCGCCGCACGCCTCGGCCTGCATGCGCCCACCGCCGAGCAGCGCGCGGTCATCGAAGCCGATCCGCTGGGGCAGAGCATCGTCGTGGCCGGCGCGGGCAGCGGCAAGACCGAGACGATGGCGAACCGTGTGGTCTGGCTCCTCGCCAACTCGCACGTGGCGGTGCCCGAGGTGCTCGGCCTCACCTTCACGCGCAAGGCAGCCGGAGAGCTCGCCGAGCGCATCCGGGAGCGCATCGCGCAACTCGTCTCGCTCGGCATCGCCGAGGTGTCCCTCGATCCGCTCGAGTCCGCCTCGGTCGGCACATACAACGCGTTCGCGAGCGCGATCTACCGTGAGCACGCCATGCTCATCGGTCGAGAGCCCGACGCCGCCGTGCTCGGCGAGGCATCCGCGTGGCAGCTCGCACGCTCGGTGGTCGCGGCATCGGCCGACCCGCGACTCGTCGAACTCGACGCCTCGCTCGACAAGGTCACGGCGGCCGTGCTCGCGCTCAGCCGGGCGCTCGCCGAGAACGTCGCCGACAGCCGCGACGTGCGTGCCATGACCCGCGACTTCCTCGCGATGCAGGGGCTGCCCATCGAGGCTCCGCGCAAGCGCACCGACTTCACCTCGTTCGTCGATGCACTCGGCGTCGTCGGCGCATTGCCGCCGCTGCTCGAGCTCGCCGATGCGTACTCGGCGGCGAAGCAGCAGAAGGGTTTCGTCGAGTTCTCCGACCAGGTCGCGCTCGCACTCGCGATCTGCGAAGGGCACCCAGAGGTGGTCGCCGGGCATCGCGAGCGGTACCGCACCGTGCTCCTCGACGAGTACCAAGACACGAGCGTCGTGCAGACCCGGTTGCTTGCCAAGCTGTTCGGCGGGCAGCCCGTGATGGCGGTGGGCGACCCCGACCAGTCGATCTACGGATGGCGCGGGGCGAGCGCCGCGAACCTCGCACGCTTCGGGCCCGACTTCGCGGCCGGCGCTGACGCCGCCGTGTACGACCTCTCCACGAGCTGGCGCAATCCGCGCGTCGTGCTCGATGCGGCGAACACGCTCATCCAGCCGCTCGATGCAGGCATCCCGAAGGCGCCGCTCGGCGCGTCGCCGTTCGCGCAGCCGGGGCGACTGGATGCCGCGTGGGCGGAGACGATCGAGCACGAGGCCGAACTCGTGGCGGCGTGGTTCCGCGAGCGCCTCGGGCGCGGCACGAACGGCGGCCCGCGCGAAGCCGCCCGCAGCGGCGCCCTGCTCTGCCGCACCTTCGCCAATGTCGGCGTCTTCTCGGCGGCGCTGCGGGCGAAAGGGGTTCCGGTGCACGTGCTCGGCATGGCCGGTCTCCTCGACCAGCCCGTGATCGCCGACCTCGTCTGCGTGCTCCGGGTGTTGAACGACCCGACGGCGGGCTCAGAACTCGTGCGAGTGCTCGGCGGTGCTCGGTGGCGCATCGGATCCGCCGATCTCGCCGCGCTGCACGGGCTTGCGAAGTGGCTCGCCGACCGTGACCTCGCCACCCGAAAGCTCGGCGACGATGTGCGAGCCGGGCTTCGCGCCTCCATCGCGCCCGACGAATCGCCGTCGATCGTGGACGCCCTCGACTTCCTGCTCGTGGCACCCGACTCCCATTCCGCTCTCGCCCGGTTCAGCGACGTCGGGCTCGCGCGCATGCGCCGGGCGGGCGCGCAACTCCAGTCGCTGAGACGCCGCGCAGGGCTCGGTCTCATCGACTTCGTCAGCCTCGTGCAGCAGGAACTACTGCTCGACATCGAGGTCGCAGCCAATGCCGCACAGCCCCTCGGCGCGCCGAGCCTCGAGGCGTTCGACGAACTGCTCGCCGGTTTCGCGGAGGTCTCCGAGCACCCCACACTCGGCGCGTTCCTGGGTTGGCTCACCGAAGCAGAGCAGCGCGACCGGCTCGCGCCCCGGCAAGACGAACCCGAGCCTGGCGCCGTGCAGGTGCTCTCGATCCACGGATCGAAGGGCCTCGAGTGGGATGTCGTGGCCATACCGCGCATGGTCGACGACGAGTTGCCGTCGAAGCCACGATCGTCGAAAGGGTGGCTCGCGTTCGGCGAATTGCCCAACGAGTTCAGGGGCGATGCCGATGAACTGCCCGAGCTGGCGTGGCGCGGCTCGCAGAGCCAGGCGGACTTCGACCGTGCCGTCACCGCGTTCGCAGAAGAGAACCGCGAGCGTCACGCAGAAGAGGAGCGGCGCCTCGCCTACGTCGCACTCACCCGCACGCGCAGCGACCTCCTCGTATCGGGCTCATGGTGGGCGGGCCAGAAGGCGCCGCGAAAGCCCAGCCCCTTCCTTCGCGAACTCGTGACCGCCGGTGTGCTCGATGCGAGCGTGCTTCCCGTCGCACCCGAGTCCGATGAGAACCCCAGGGCGGGGTCGACCGAGCGCGTGCGCTGGCCGCTCGACCCGCTTGGCGCTCGCCGGCACGCCGTCACCGCGGCGGCGACCGCGGTGCGCGCCGCGGCCGAACGCCCGAGCGGTGAGGGCATCGGCCCGGTTCTGGCCGATCGCATCCGGATGCTCCTCGAAGAGCGCCGCCTCCGTGCTGAGGGCTCCGCGAACGCCGAGGTGCCCGTACGCGTGCCGGCATCCCGGTTCAAGGACTACGTCGACGACCCCGCGGCCGTCGCCGCGCAGCTGCGCAGGCCGATGCCGCAGCGACCGTTCCGGGCCACCCGCATCGGCACACTGTTCCACCAGTGGGTCGAGCAGCGTTCGATGGGCGAGTACGAGACTGCGGCGATCGATGCGTTCGGCTCGCTCGACGGTCTCGATGCCTTCGCCGAACTCGATGCGGCCCGCGACGAGGGCATCACCGATGCCACACCCGAGCGGATGCGCACGCTGCAGGCGACATTCGAGGCGTCAGAGTGGGGCAACCGCAAACCGTCCGCGGTCGAGATCGAGCTGCATCTGCCGATCGGTGACAACGTCTTCGTCTGCAAGCTCGACGCGGTGTACGAGGTGGCGCCCTCGAGCGAACTCGGGCGCCGCGGCATCCGCTATCAGGTCGTCGACTGGAAGACGGGCAAGGCGCCGCGTGACGCGCACGATCTGGAGTTGAAGCAGACGCAGCTCGCGCTCTACCGACTCGCGTACGCCAACTGGGCCGGCATCGAGCCCGCGCAGATCGACGCCGTGTTCTACTTCGTCGAAGACGACCGGGTCATCAGGCCCGATGCGATCTACGACGAAGCGGCATTGCGACGCGCGTGGGCGTCGGTCGCGGCATCCGGCGTTGCTCGGGCGCCGTCGGCGGCCTCGTCGTCTCGCTGAGTCCCTGCCGCATTCCCACGCTCGGGCGTTGCGTCACCCCAGTCGGAAAGATCGAGCGGAATCGGGGCGGTGGCGTCGAACGGGGCCGTGTCGCGCTCACCGGCCTCGCGTCGTTCGAGCTCGGAGAAGTCATAGCTGTCGGTCAGGAGACTCGCCCCACCCTCGCGCGGCAACGTCTCCCGCGGCGTCTCGTCGAGGAGCCGCTCGACGTCGCCGACCGTGAGGATCGGGCCGGTCTCGGGCGAGAGGGGCTCGCTCGAGCGGTCGTGAACGCTCTCGACGAGCCCGTCGAGCAGTGCGACGGCGTCGGTGATGATGGCGTCGTCGCGCACTTCGACGCCGTGCAACAGCCACTTCGCGAGCTCCAGCTCGCCGTAGAGCAGCGCACGCTGCGGCAGGTGCGCGTCGGCGCCGCCATCGCGCGCGCCGAAGTAGTCGTCGAGGGCGCGCTCGGCTGAGGCCCCTCGCGAGGTGAGCAGCCAGTGCATATCGCGTGCCGGGTCGCCCTGGGCGAGCGCCGACCACCCGATGAGGCCGGTCACCGTCTCGCCATCGACGAGCAGCGAGTCGGCGGCGAGTGCCCCGTTGATGACGGTAGGGCGGAAGCGCCAGAGCAAGGCGTCGTCGGTCGCTTCCTCCCAGCGTCGCAAAAGGGCGGCGGGCAAGCGGCCGGTGTCAGCGGCACGATCGATGACGTCGACGACGGCGTCATGCGCTTCGTCGGCCGTCTGTCGCGGCAGGCCTGCGTCGGCGATGAACGCGCTCGGCAGGTTGTGCACCGCGGCGAGGGCGAGGCCGACCGAGGTGGCGATGCCGTCGTGTTCGGTGAGCTCGTCGGCGGTTCGAGCAGCCCCGGGCACGTAGCTCGTGACGACCGCACGGGTGCCGTCGATCGGTGCCTGGCCGACCACTTCGGGAACGCCGAACGGCATGAGCGAGCGGATGCCGTGGGTGAGCGCGCGGAGTGCGACGAGATCGGCCGACTGCTCGGATTCGGCGGCTTGCGATCGCGGAATCCGCAGCACGAGCAGGCGATCGTCGGTGCTCCGCAGCAGCACGGCATCGAACGCGCCGTGGCTCTTCCGGGTGTGCGATCGAACCGCGCGCACCTCGAGTCCGGGCACCGCCGCCGTGGCCAACGCGGCTAGAGTGAGTGGAGATCTGGCCATGGCACACAGCTTAAGCGGGCTTCTCGCGGCTGGGAGCGACCGCCACGCCTTCCGGCAGACTCCGACTCCGACCCGGGCATCGAGAGGTGGCATGTGACCGAAACGACATCGCCGGTTTTCGCGCGTTCGACGATCGACCGGGATGCCGCATCGCGGGCCGATCCAGGGCTCGAGGCGTCGCTCGATGCCGACCCCGAGACCCGCGTCATCGCCGTGCACCGAGGCCGCGCCCTCATCGCCGAACGGGTCGACGGTTCGGCGCCGGCGCTGCAACTGGCCGTCGCTGCAGGGTTGCCGGCGCCCCTCCTTCGCTGCTACCTCGGTCGTGAGGCAGACGTCAGGTTCGAGCTGCGGGTCTTCGACGAGGATGCCGCGAGCACGATCGAACCCGAAGATGCACGCTGGCAGGGCCTCCGCGACGCGGCGCCGGTGCTCAGCGAACGGGATGCGAGCCTCTTCGCCGAAGCGCTGGCGCTCGCCAACTGGCATGAGCGGCACGTGCGGTGTCCGCGATGCGGGGCGGCGACCGAGAGCGAGCAGGCGGGCTGGGCGCGACGCTGCACCGCCGACGGCAGCCAGCACTTCCCGCGTACCGACCCGGCCGTGATCGTGCTCGTGACCGACGACGACGACCGGGTGCTGCTCGGCTCGAACGCGCTCTGGGCGCAGCACCGGTTCTCACTGCTCGCGGGCTTCGTCGAGCCCGGTGAGACGCTCGAGGCCGCTGTCATCCGCGAGATCGGTGAGGAGGCCGGCATCGAGGTCGACCGGGTCGAGTATGTCGCGTCCCAGCCGTGGCCGTTCCCGGCGAGTCTCATGCTCGGCTTCAGTGCGCGGGTAGCGCCGTCGGTCGCACCGTCATCGGCGGTGCCCGATGGCGAGGAGATCCTCGAGCTGCGCTGGTTCACGCGTGACGAGCTCGCTGCCGCGCGTGCCGATGTCGGCCTGCCGGGTGAGACTTCGATCGCACGTTGGTTGCTCGAGCGCTGGTACGGCGGACCTCTCGACCCCGAGGGGATCGGGCCCGCATGGTCGACGTCGTGACCGAGGCATCCGACCCGCTGCTCGATGCGCTCGACGACGAGCAGCGGGTCGCGGCCGAGGCATTGCTCGGTCCGGTGTGCGTGCTCGCGGGTGCAGGCACGGGCAAGACTCGGGCGATCACGCACCGCATCGCGTACGGAGTGGCGTCGGGCGCCTACGACCCTGCGCGCGTGATGGCGCTCACCTTCACGTCGCGAGCCGCCGCCGAGCTGCGGGCGCGGCTGCGGGCGCTCGGTGCCGGCGGAGTGCAGGCGCGCACGTTCCACGCTGCGGCGCTGGCGCAGTTGAACCACTTCTGGCCCATCGTCGTCGGCGGCGGTGCGCCGCGGGTGCTCGAGTACAAGGGCAGGCTGCTCGGCCAGGCCGCTGAACGCGCACGAGTGCGAGTCGACGCGGCGACGCTGCGCGACGTTGCGGCCGAGATCGAGTGGCGCAAGGTCGCCTGCGTCGGGCCCGACGCGTATACGGCACGGCTCGCCGCCCGCGGGGTTCCCGGCAATCTCACGGCGGAGCAGTTCCTCGCACTCGTCGACGCCTACGAGTCGCTGAAAGACGAGCGGCGAATGCTCGACTTCGAAGACGTGCTGCTCGCGACGGCCGGAATGATCGAGTCCGAGGCATCCGTGGCCATGCATGTGCGCGAGAGTTATCGGCACTTCATCGTCGACGAGTACCAGGACGTCTCGCCCGCCCAGCAGCAGTTGCTCGACCTCTGGCTCGGTGGTCGTCGCGATCTGTGCGTGGTGGGCGACGCGAGCCAGACGATCTACTCGTTCGCAGGCGCGAGCGCCGATTACCTGCTCGACTTCGAGCGTCGGTTCGAGGGCGCGACGGTCGTGCGCCTCGAACGCAACTACCGGTCGACGGCGGCGATCATCGACGTCGCGAACCGGCTCATGCGCGGTCGTGCGGGCGCCCTGCGGCTCGAGGCGGTCGTCGGCGAAGCGGTTGCCCCGGCGCCGGCGGCTTCCGCCGAGCCGACGATCGTCGAGTACGCCGACGACCTCGCCGAGGCTCGGGGCGTCGCGACTCGCGTTCGCGCGCGCATCGATGCGGGTATCCCGCCCGAGTCGATCGCGGTGCTCATGCGAGTGAACTCCCAGTCGGCGATCCTCGAGCGTGCGCTCGAGGAGGTCGGCGTCGGGTCGAGGGTGCGCGGCGCCGCAAGGTTCTTCGACCAGCCCGAGGTGCGCGAGGCGGTGCACGCGTTGCGCGCGGCCGCACTCACGATCGCGGGCGAGCCGCTGTTCAAGTCGGTCAGCGATGTGCTGCGCGCCCTCGGCTGGACCGCGCAGGCTCCCGACGGCCCCGGCGCGGTGCGCGCCCGCTGGGAGTCGCTGAATGCGATCGCCCGACTCGTCGACGACGCACCGCCGGGTACCACGTTCCGCACCTTCGCCGACGAGCTGCGCGCCCGCGCCGAGGCGCAACACGAGCCGACGGTCGCCGCGGTGACGCTCGCGACCCTGCACTCGGCCAAGGGCCTGGAGTGGAACGAGGTGTTCATCGTCGGCCTCACGGAGGGCATGCTCCCGATCGCATATGCGAAGGGGCTCGAGGCGATCGACGAAGAGCGGCGGTTGCTGTACGTCGGCATCACGCGGGCACGGCTGCGCCTCGAACTGAGCTGGCCGCGCCAGGGCGGCGGATACCGAGGCGAACGGGAGCCGTCACGGTTCCTGCAGGAGCTCGGCACCCGCACTCGGGATGCGCCGGGTGGAGCGTCTGCCGCACGCGGGCGCCGGGCTGCGCGAGCCTGAGCGAGGCGTCGCGCAGTCGCTCGAGCCCGTGGGCGAGTCGATCGTCGACGAGGGATGCGGCCAGGGCGGCGGCATCGTGCGCCGCCCGCGGCGTGCAGCTCGCCGCCGGTCGCCCCGCGAGTTGGGCTGCGACCACCGGCCACGCCGGGTCGTCGTCGCGCCGGGCGAGGTCGAGGCAGCGCAGGCACGGACCGCGCCCGGGCTCGACCAACGGACCGACGCGCGTGCCCTCATCGTCGAAGACGATGGCGAGGTGAGGTACGTCGCCCCTGAGCCAGGGCAGGTGCCGTGCGGGGGAGATCACCCATGAGGCGACGATGACGGCGAGTGCGATGTCGCCGGGGTCGGCTGCGGCAGCGGCCTCCTCAGCGGGCAGCGTCTCGTAGTCGAGGGTGGCGAGGTTCGCGGCGAGCAGGCGCGCGATGGCGGGTGGTGCGTCGAGGGCGACGAGGAGCGGTGAGCGAGCGGATGCCGCGGCATCCGCTCGGCCCGATGCAGGACCCGATGCAGGACCCGATGCGGGACCCGATGCGGTGGCGGCGGTCGTCTCAGGTGCTGCCCGGCGTGCCGCCTCGGGCGCAGTCGGGGGTGCTGCCTCGAACGCCGGCGCGAGCACGTCGAGCAATGCTTGCACGTCGCCCGCCGAACCGCCGAGCCCCGCGCCGATCGTCTGCAGCGTGCGCACCGAGACGCCGTGACGTAGGGCCGTGATCAGTCCGGTCTCGAACTCACCCGGCTCGCTCAGCACCACGCGCGGCGTTGCTCCGAGCTGCAGCTCGGTCGGCGTGCGCCAGACGAGGGGGAGGTTCGGATCGATGCGCGGTGACATGCCGAGAGCTTGCCCGAATCGCGCGGGTCACCGTGGAATTCCTCCACAGGCTGCGCCCGAAGCAGCCTGCCGCTGCCACTCAGGCGGTCGGTTCCTCGCCGTCTTCGCCCGGTGCTGCCGGTGTCTCGCCGCGGAGGAGCTGCTCGAGCGCCTGGTCGAACTCGTCGTCGGCTTCGGCCTCGGCCGTGTCTGTGCCCGTGAGGCGCGCGACGAGGCGAGCCGGATCGTCGAGGTCTTCAGAGGTCGGCAGGAGGTCGGGGTGGGACCAGAGAGCGTCGCGCGCCTCGACGCCGACGGCGTCGGTGACGGCCCGCCACATGGCGGTCGCCTCACGAAGGCGGCGGGGGCGGAGCTCGAGACCGACGAGCGTCGCGAATGCGGACTCCGCCGGGCCGCCAGAGGCGCGACGACGACGGATCGATTCCGCGATCGCGTCGGACTTCGGCAGTCGCCCGGTCGCATCGGCCGTGGCCGCGTCGACCCAGCCCTCGACGAGGGCGAGCATCGTCTCGAGCCGCGCGAGGGCGGCCTGTTGCGGTTCGCTCTTGGCCCGGATGAGGGCGCCGTTGACGACCGCGTTGCGGAGTTCTTCGGTGTTCGAGGGGTCGAACCCCTCGGCGAGTTCTTCGAGCCGGTCGGTGTCGATGTCGATGCCGCGGGCGAACGTCGTGATCGCGGTGATCAGGTGGAGCCGCAACCACCGTGCGTGCCGGAAGAGTCGCGCGTGCGCGAGTTCACGCACGGCGAGGTAGAGCTCGACCTGGTCGGTCGGGATGTCGAGGTCTTCGCCGAACGTCGCCGCGTTCTGCGGCAGGATCGCAGCGCGTCCGTCGTCGAACAGCGGGATGCCGACGTCGCCGCCGGAGACCACCTCGGTGGCGAGCTGGCCGACGACCTGCCCGAGCTGCATGGCGAACAGCGCACCGCCGATGCCGCGCATCATGCGGCTCGCGCCTTCGATCATCTCGCGCATCTCTTCGGGTGCCTGCTCGCTCATGACCCGGGTGAGCGCATCGGAGATGGAGAGCGCGACGGGCTCGGCCAGTTGCGACCAGATGGGCATCGTCGCGGTGACCCACGCACGCCGGGTGAGCAGTTCGGGGGTGCCGGGCAGTGCGCCGAAATCGACAGCCTCATCGAGCCACAGGGATGCCACTTGGAATGCCTGGCCGAGCCGGGCACGTTCTTCATCGGTGATCTGGCGCTGGTCGGTCGCGGCGCGCTCTTCGCCCTGGCGAAGAGCGACGCTCCAGTCGATGCCGTCATCGGCGCGGTTCATCGCCTGCTGCAACTGCCCGAACAGCGCCGCGAGGCTCGCCGGGTCGTTGGGCAGACCTGCGGCGCCCGCGAGGCTCGACGGATCGATGCCGCCTTCACCCGAGAGCAGCTCGCGGAGCATCTCTCGGAACTCGTCTTCGGGGCTCCGGTCGTCGGGCTCATCATGCCGATCGGCCACTCTCGCCACCTCCCAGTCGCGTCATGTCAACCGTAACGCGGAGGCACGGCCGTGTGTCTGGGAAATGGCCTAGGCTGGGCGTTCCGGGTGTCCGCCCTTCGCGAACAGCGCCGGCCCCGGCGCTTGCAACAGCGACGACCCGTCGCCCCGGAAGGAATGTGGGATGGCCCTCTTCTCCGACGAGCCATCGGCGTCGTCTTCGCAGCCGGCGCGCCACGGTCGCCGTTCGCTCGCTGAACGCATCGGCTGGAGCGCCCTCACGGTCGCGATCGTGATCGGCATTGTCTTCGCGCTGCTGCCGTCGCCGTACGTGATCGAGCAGCCCGGACCCGTTTACGACACGCTCGGCGTTGCCGAGAACGGCGACGACGAAGAAGTGCCGCTCATCGAGATCCTCGACGAGACCACCTTCCCCACCGACGGCGAGCTCAACCTCCTGACCGTTTCGATCGTCGGTCGGCCCGGCCAGACGCCGAGCTGGCTCGAGGTGCTTGCTGCCTGGTTCGATCGCACACGCTCGGTCGTGCCGGTCGAAGCGATCTTCCCGCCCGGCGTCAGCAACGAAGATCGTGACGCGCAGAACGAAGCGGCGATGGTCGATTCGCAACAGGATGCGATCGCGGCGGCGCTCGTCGAGCTCGGGTACGACTTCCCGCGCGAAGTCACCGTCGCCGGGCTCCTCGAGGGGTCGCCGGCCGACGGCATCATCGAGGCGGGCGACGTGATCGTCTCGCTCGACGGCACCCAGGTGAATTCGATCGGCGAGCTTCAAGCGGCGGTGCGCGAGCACGGTTCGGATTCCCCTGCGACGATCGAACTCATCCGCGACGGTTCCCCGCTGACCGTCGAGGTGACCCCCGTCTCCCGCGACGGAGTCGCCGTGCTCGGTGTGGGGGTGCGCATGCACTACGAATTCCCGATCGATGTCGAATTGCAACTCGACAACGTCGGCGGACCGAGTGCGGGCATGATGTTCGCTCTCGGCATCGTCGACAAGTTGACGCCGGGTGCGATGACGGGCGGCGAGATCGTCGCGGGTACGGGAACGATCGACTCGGCCGGTGCCGTGGGGCCGATCGGCGGCATCCAGCAGAAGCTCTGGGGTGCCGAAAGAGCCGGTGCCGACTGGTTCCTCGCTCCCGAGGCGAACTGCGACGAGGTCATGGGGAATGTTCCCGACGGGGTCTACGTCTTCGCGGTGTCCACCCTCGATCAGGCGCGTTCGATCGTCGAAGACGTCGCAGATGGGCAGATCACGGGCACCTACCCATCGTGCCCGGCCGCCTGAACAGCCGATTCCAAGGAACGCGACTCTAGGATGGAGTCTCGATCCCAACCCGACCGAACACGAGGCCGAGAGTGTCAGCACAGCCGCAGGAACCGAGGACTCAGCGCCGTCGCGCGCCGATCGCCATCACGATCGGTGTGGTGGCAGTTCTCGTTATCGCCTTCTTCGCCTTCGCAGGGCTCTACGCCGACGTGCTCTGGTATGACCAGCTCGGCTTCCTCTCGGTGCTCACCACCGAGTGGATCGCCCGCATCGTGCTCTTCGCGGTCGGCTTCTTCGCCATGGCGCTGCCGGTATGGGGTTCCATTCAGATCGCGTATCGTTCGCGCCCGGTGTACGCGAAGCTGAATTCACAGCTCGACCGCTACCAAGAGGTCTTCGAGCCCCTGCGCCGGCTCGCCATGTACGGCATCCCCGTCGTGCTCGGCATCTTCGCCGGCGTCTCGGCGTCCAGCCGCTGGGAGCTCACGCTCGCTTGGTTGAACCGCACGCCGTTCGGCACCACCGATCCGCAGTTCGGGTTCGACGTCGGCTTCTTCGTCTTCGAACTTCCGTTCTTCCGTGCCGTCGTCGGGTTCGCCTCGGCAGTGCTGCTGTTGTCGGTGCTGCTCGTCATCGCCACCAACTACCTCTACGGCGCTTTGCGGGTCAGCGGCCGCGAGGTCGTCATCTCGAAGTCGGCGCGCATCCAGATCGCAGTCACCGCGGGGCTCTACCTGCTGCTCCAGGCCGTCAGCATCTGGCTCGACCAGTACGCGACCGTCACCGAGACCGGTTCTCTCTTCACGGGCGCCTCGTACACCGATGTCAATGCGACGATCCCGGGTCGCGGCATCCTGGCCGCCATCGCGGCCGTCGTCGCCATCCTGTTCTTCATCACCGCGATCATCGGACGCTGGCGTCTGCCGCTCGTCGGAACGGCCCTTCTCGTGGTCTCGAGCCTGCTCATCGGCTCGCTGTACCCGTGGGTCGTGCAGCGTTTCCAGGTCGACCCGAGCGCTCGCTCGCTCGAAGAGCCGTACATCCAGCGCAATATCGACCTCACTCGTGATGCCTACGGCGTCGCCGACGTCGAAGAGATCCCGTTCGAGGCGAAGACCGATGCCGAGTCGGGCGCGCTGCGTGCGGATGCCGCAACGACGGCAAGCATCCGCCTCATGGATCCGCTCGTGATCTCGCCGGCCTTCCAGCAGCTCGAACAGTTCCGCCAGTACTACCAGTTCCCCGAGCAGCTCGACGTCGACCGCTACGAGATCGATGGCGCGACGCAAGACACGGTCGTCGCCGTGCGCGACGTGAAGATCTCGGGCCTCGGTGACGCAGAGACCTGGTTCAACTCGCATCTCGTCTACACGCACGGGTACGGGCTCGTGGCCGCTGCAGGCAATCAGCGCTCAGTCGACGGGCAACCCGTGTTCCTGCAGTCCGGCATCCCGTCATCGGGCGTGCTCGGCGACTTCCAGCCGCGCGTGTACTTCGGAGAGGGCTCGCCGCCCTATTCGATCGTCGGTGCGCCGACGGATGCCAAGCCGATCGAGCTCGACTACCCGTCGGGCACCGAGGGCGCCGATCAGACCCAGACGACGTTCGATGGCAACGGCGGCCCGAAGCTCGACAACGCGTTCACGAAACTCGTCTACGCGCTGAAGTTCCAGTCAGAGCAGATCTTCCTCTCCGACCAGGTCTCGACCGACTCGCAGATCCTCTACGACCGCGAGCCGCTCAAACGGGTGCAGAAGGTCGCGCCGTACCTGACGCTCGATTCCGATGTCTACCCCTCGGTCGTCGATGGGCGCATCGTGTGGATTGTCGACGGATACACGCTCTCCGACCAGTACCCGTACTCCAACAAGGTCAGCATGAGCGACGCGATCGCCGACAGCGAGGGGCTCGCCCCCACTCTGGCGTTCGACGAGATCAACTACATCCGCAACTCCGTCAAGGCGACGGTCGACGCCTATGACGGCACCGTCAAGCTCTACGCGTGGGACGACGAGGACCCGATCCTGAAGACTTGGCAGAAGGTCTTCCCGACATCGATCGAGCCCATGAGCGAGATGTCGGGCGACCTCATCAGCCACGTGCGCTACCCGTCCGACCTGTTCAAGGTGCAGCGCTCGGTGCTCGGCCGCTACCACGTGACCGAGGCGATTCCGTTCTACTCGCGTGAAGACGCCTGGACGACGCCGAAGGACCCGACCGCCGAGACCGGCAGCACGTTGCTGCAGCCGCCGTACTACTTGACCATGCAGATGCCGGGTCAAGATGCTCCGAGCTACTCGCTGTACTCGACGTTCATCCCTGAGGCGCGCGGCGACCAGAGTCGGAACGTGCTTCGCGGCTACCTCGCGGTCGATGCCGATGCGGGCGCCGCCGACGGCAAGCGCGCAGAGGGGTACGGCGACCTGAGGCTCCTGACCCTGCCGGAAGACGACAACGTGCCCGGCCCGGGCCAGGTGCAGGCGAAGTTCAACTCCGACCCCACGGTTTCCCAGTCGCTGAACCTGCTGAAACAGGGACAGTCCAACGTGATCAACGGCAACCTGCTGACAGTGCCGGTGGGCGGCGGTCTGCTCTACGTGCAGCCCGTGTTCGTGGAGTCGACCGGTAACACCAGTTATCCGCTCCTGCAGAAGGTGCTCGTCGCCTTCGGCGACCAGATCGCCTTCCAAGACACGCTCGACCTCGCGCTCGACGTGCTCTTCGGCGGTGATTCCGGGGCTGATGCGGGAGACAACGAGGTGGATCCCGAAGCTGAGCCGACGCCGCCAGCCGAGGGCGACGAGCCCACGACGCCCGCGACTCCGACCGAAGAGGTGCAGGCCCTGCTCAACGAAGCGTCGCAGGCGTTGAAGAACAAGCAGGCGGCGCTCACCGACGGAGACTGGGCGGCCTACGGCGCCGCCGATGCCCAGCTTGCGGAGATCATCGCGCAACTGCTCGTGCTCACCTCTGAGGAGTGACGTGGAGGTCGACCTGCGGGGCGGCGAATGGCTCGATGACAATCTCGCGAACTGGGATGAACGCGTCGGCGTGCACGTTGCGTCGGAGTTCTACGACCAGGAGCCGTTGCGCGCCGGCGGGGGAGTGCTCGACCCGATCACGCGCGCGGCGATCGAGCGCCTCTACCCCGACGGGCTCGAGGGTGTGCGGGTGTTGCACCTGCAGTGCCACTTCGGCTCCGACACGCTCTCCCTCGCGAACCTCGGCGCGACCGTCGTGGGCATCGACTTCTCGCCCTCGGCGATCGCGGAGGCCCGCCGGATGGCCGACGAGCTCGGTCTCGCCGAACGTGCCCGGTTCATCGAGGCGAACGTCTACGACGCTCGCCACATGCTGCCCGAGCCCGAGTCGTTCGACCTGGTCTTCACGACCTGGGGCACCATCATCTGGCTTCCGGATGTCGCGGAGTGGGCGCGCATCGTGTCGTGGTTCCTGAAGCCCGGCGGTCGGTTCTACTTCGCCGACGGTCACCCGGCGGCTCTCGTCTTCGAAGACGATGGCGGTCCAGGCGGCATGCCGACGTTCGCGTACCCGTATGCGAATGCCGAGCCCGACGTGATCGACGACCCGAGCGACTACGCCGACCCCGATGCCGCCCTCGTCAACTCGCGCACGTGGGAGTGGATGCATCCGCTCAGTGAGGTGTTCGACGCTGTGCGCGGTGCAGGCCTCGCCATCGACTCCTTCCAGGAGCACTATCGCGTGCCGTGGCGTATGTTCCCGGCGACGGTCGACCTCGGCGAGGGCATGTACGGCTGGCCCGCCGAGCGCTGGCTGCCGTTGTCATTCGAGATCGTGGCGTCGCCGCAGACGTCGACGGCCGCGACCGGCAGCTGAGTGCTGCCCGACGCGGTCGCCGCGCCGCGGCCTCAGTCGAGCGGGCCCTCGTCGGCGTCGCGGAGCGCGTCGCCCAGCGCGTCGCCGAGCTCATTGCGGTAGTCGCCCGAGAGATCCCACCACATGGCGCCGCCGAAGCCCTGGCTCGCGATCCATTCGGCCTTCGCGGTGACGGACTTCGGGTCGTCGAGGCTCCACCACTCGCCGGTGGCCGCGTCGAATCGCCATGAAGCGCCGAGGGCGGGGTCGAAGTAGCCCTCGCCGACGTCGCGGATCTCGTAGTACGGCTTCGTTCCGAGCGAACCCGTGGTCGCCTGCCACGCCGAGTCGCCGACGGTGACGCCCGCCCAGCCCTGGCCGTAGGCGGCCAGGCCCACATTCAGCTGGTCGGGTCGGGCACCGGCGGCCGTGTACAGGCCGACGGCGTTGTCGATCGCGAGCCCCCAGTTGTGGTCGCCGTCGGGGTGCAGGTTGCCCTGGTGACCGGTGGTGCCGGTCCATCCGCCTGCGTAGTCGTAGCCCTGAACGTTCAGCCAGTCGATGACGGCGAAGAGCCGGGGGTCGGTCCAGCCGCCGGCGTTGGTGTTCCAGCCCCCCGCCGGGGCGAAGGCGGTCAGCAGGTACTCCTCGCCGGTCTCTGCGCCGTAGGCGTCGAGCTGTGCGCGGAACTCCTCCATGAGGGCCAGGAAGTTCTCGCGGTCTTCGGGCTTGGCGTTCGCGGTCTCGCCGCCGTTGACCGGCCACTCCCAGTCGACGTCGATGCCGTCGAAGATCCCTGCCGCGGCGCCGGGGCCGCCGAGCGAGCCGACCCGCGGGAGGTTTCCCTTGAGGTACACGTCGATGCAGGAGGAGACGAGGGTGGCACGGCTCTCAGGTGTCGAGGCCGCGGCCGAGAAATTGTCGGACCAGGTCCAGCCGCCGAGGGAGATGAGCACCTTGGTGTCTGGGCTCTCCTTCTTGAGCTTCAGCAGCTGGTTGAAGTTGCCCGCCAGGCGCTGGTGCTTGTTCGTCTTGTCCTTCTTGCCGTCGATCGAATCGGCGGCAGACACGAGCCGCAGGTAGTCGTTCTGCGCGTCGCCTTCACCGGGTACGTCGGTGATCTCGCACGTGAGGTTCGTCGTCACGTTGCCGAAGGCGTAGTTGAGGTGCGTGACATCCTCGATCGCGCCTGTGCGCAGGAGGTCCTCGATCTGGTAATCGCGAGTGACCGGGGTGTCCGACATGAGGTAGCCGACCGAGCGGTACCCGTTGATGTCGGTGGGGCCGGCCGAGTCGGAGTGGCCGTGTCCATGGCCGTTGCCGTGCCCATTCCCATGGCCGTTGCCGTGCCCATTCCCATGGCCGTTGCCGTGGGCGAGGGCGGGGGAGACCGCAGCAGCGGCGAGGAGTGCGGTGGCGACGGCGGTGATGGCCGCTCCACGGAACAGATGGCGTGGTGACATGTGAATCCTCATCGATCGTTGTCTGGCCATGCCGATCCCGATGGCCGGGACGGCTGAATGCGAACTGTTGCGGCGACAGTACCAACGCTCGACCCGTTTGGAAAGAGTCCTAACAAAGAAAGTGCGATCGAGTTCGTGCGCTCCGGGCGCCCGTCGTCGCGGTCGGGAATCGGATGCGCCGGGGCATCCGTCGTCGTGGATGCCCTCGATTGGACGGCGCTTCTGCGCCGTGCTAGAGTCAATTCTTGTGCCGCGGGGTGGAGCAGTTCGGTAGCTCGCTGGGCTCATAACCCAGAGGTCGTAGGTTCAAATCCTGCCCCCGCAACGCTGTGTTTATCAGAAGCGCCATGAGTCCCGGTCTCGTATGAGGCCGGGACTTTTGCGTTGACAGACGGAGAGTCGTCGCTCTCGCAAATGCGATGCCACTGCGGTAGTGCAGGTCTGACCAGCCAGGTGGCCCCGTCCAGCGGCTACCGTTTTTGCGCCCGCTCGGAGTCGATCTGCTCCTGACTGATAATCGCCAGCGATGCAGTGCTCAGTGCCGCGGCGCTCGCTCCGTCGATCTCCAAGCTGCCTGAGATCACGTCGCCATGGTCCAACGTCGTTTTCAGTGGGTCCTCGCGGAGGAACGAAACAATGATGGCCGCGACGAGCATCAGTGGAACCATGGCGAAGAATACGGGTGTGAGAGCGTCGCCGTACGCACCGACGATGATGTCGCGGATCGGCGCAGGCAGATCTTTTACAGACTCAGGTGTGAATGCGTTGCTCGAGCCGGCGGCTGCTGATTCGTCTGATGGCAGTCGTTCCGCCAGAAGGGTCGCGAGCCGTGACGTGAACACGGCGCCGACGATGGCAGCACCCAGCGACGAACCGATCTGACGGAAGTAGTTGTTGGTCGCTGTCGCCGTACCGACAACGGCGTTCGGGAACGTGTTCTGGACGATGAGTATCAGGTTCTGCATGCACATGCCCAAGCCCAAGCCCATGACACTCAGATATGCGCAGGTCACCCATACCTCCGTCGTCGACGACATCGTCGAAAGCAGAAACAGGCCCACAGCAGTCACGAGCGTCCCCGCTATCGGCGCCCACTTGTAGCGGCCGGTTCTGCTCACGATCTGCCCGGAGGCGACCGAGGCGACCAGCAACGAAGCCATCATCGGGACCATCAGCAGTCCCGCCTGTGTTGCGCTGGCGCCAGTCACCATCTGCAGGTAGGTCGGCGCGTATGCGAGGGTGCCGAACATGGCGACGCCGATCAAGAGACCTGCGCTGGTGCTCAGATTGAAGTTGCGCCTCCGGAACAGGTCGAGAGGCATGACCGGTTCCGCAGTGCGTCGTTCGACGAGGACGAAGCCACCCGCGGCGAGAACTGTTCCGATGATCAGACCGATGATAACGAGGGAGTCCCAATCGTAGGTTGTCCCACCCCACGTGCTGATCAGCACGAGTCCGGTCGAGGCAAGCGCGAGGAGCGCCACTCCGAATACGTCAAGCCGCAACCCGGTGGTGCTGTGCTTCGGCAGGTGAAGGAAGGCCACGGCCGCGATGATCGCGAGGATGCCCAGGGGGATGTTGATCCAGAGGCACCACCGCCAGCCGATGGCGTCGGTGAACCAGCCGCCCAGCAATGGACCCGCTACCGAGGACACCGCGAAGACGCCGCCCATGATTCCCATATAGCGACCGCGTTCTCTGGCGGGCACCACGTCGGCGATGATCGCTTGAGACAGAATCATCAACCCGCCGCCACCGAGGCCCTGCACACCGCGACCAATGATCAACCAGGTCATGTCGGGAGCGAAACCGCCGATGGTCGAGCCGATGACGAAGATCGAAATCGCGGTGATGAAGATGCCTTTGCGACCGACAAGATCACCGAGTTTTCCGTAAATCGGGAGCACGATCGTCGATGTGAGCAGGTAGATCGTGATTATCCAGCCCATCTCGTCGGCAGCGTCCAGATCCCCGACGATGGTCGGCAACGCGGTGCTGAAGATGGTTTGATCGAGGGACGCGAGCAGCATCGTCAGCATGAGTCCCGCGAAAACCAACAAGATGCTCTTCTTGTGGGCCGCGACGGCGGCGGCAGTCGGCGTTGCGGAAGCGGGCGAATCACTCATTTGGCCTTCTCCAGTACTCGTCACTCAAGGACACAGATCGTCTCACCGAGACCCCAGAAGCCTTTCTCGAAGAACCGGAGCTCCCTCATCCTTCTCGCTGAAGGTGACCGACGTGCATCACGGAGAGCGGCAACGCCGTTCACAGTGCGATCAGGCCCGTCGCTGATGCCTCTCGCTGACGCCTCTCCCCAGGGCGAAACCGGGCTTCTGTATTGACGCTGCCCTTGTGCTTGCTGCACTTTTGGATTATCGCATCGCTGCAGATTCTGCACAACGGCGGCCGGCATCGCGGGTGACGTGATGACAGAACTGAAGCGATGATGGTCGAAGCGGACTCGAGCGGTGACGTAGACTCAAGGGAGCATCGCATCAGGTCGACTGAGAAACATGATCTGACGAGCGTTGCTACGAGGATGATCGCCGCAAGGCGGTCGGTGCCGCGGGGTGGAGCAGTTCGGTAGCTCGCTGGGCTCATAACCCAGAGGTCGTAGGTTCAAATCCTGCCCCCGCAACAAAGAAGGCCCGGAACCGCAAGGTTCCGGGCCTTCTCTCTCTCCGCGGAGAAGCAGCGGCGGTCCGATCGGTCACGGTGGGGGTGGGGGTGGGGGTGGGGCGTCGGCTGGGGTTGAGGTCGTCGAGCGAGTCCTCCGGGCACCCTTGATCGCGGCGTCCTCCTCGGCGATGAGTTCCTTCGTCTCGCTGAGGTCGCCGAGCAGCGGACGTACCCAGCCGGCCGGTGGGTACGTGTCCACGAGCATCAGGCGCACGAGGAGCGTAAGCGGGATCGCGAGGATGGCGCCGATCGGGCCGAGGATGACGGCCCAGAAGAGCACCGAGAAGAAGGTGATGGTCTGGCTGAGTGAGACGGCGTTGCCGATCACGCGCGGCTGGATGACCGATTGCACGACCGCGTTGATGACGCCGTACAAGACGATGACCGCGATCACCGTGGGCCATCCGCCGACGAGTGCGCCGAAGATGATCGGCGGCACGAGCGCAAGGAAGTAGCCGATGTTCGGGATGAAGCTGCACAGGAACGCCAACAGTCCCCAGATGAACGCGCCGGGCACGCCGAGCAGGATCAGGGCGATGAAGTCGATGACACCCTGCAGGAGTCCGAGCAAGGTCGTCCAGACCATGTACCGACGCACGTTGGCGGCGTAGTTCGACAGACCGGTCACCACCATTGGATGGGTCTTGCTGGTCTGAGCGAGCACCGTCGGCACGTAGCCGGCATCCATGCCCAACAGCAGTGCGATCGTGAGGAGGATGACCAGCGCCGAGCCGATGCCGGCCAGTCCGCCGATCAAGCCGCCGACGAAATCGACCAGTGAAGACGGGTCGAAGTTCGCGACGAGGGTGTTGAGCTCTCTCGACGTGATGCCGAGGGAGTTCAGCCACGCGACCACGTCTTGACCGAACGCCGCGATCTGGTCAGCGAACTGCGGGAGCAGCGCACTGAACTGGCCGAACGCGACGAGCACCGCGTAGCCGAAGCCGAGCAGTAGCAGAATGACAGCCAGAATCACGGCTCCGGTGGCGATTCCGCGCGGAACATGGCGTCGTTCCAGCCAGATCCGGAGCGGATGCATGCATATCGTCAGCACTACGGCGAGGAAGACGGGGGCGACGATCGCCCCGAGTCCGGCGAGGCCGAACCCCACGAGCACTGCGCTCCCGAGCCCGAGCAGGATGAACGCGTTGCGATGGTCTCCTGTTGCCGCGTTCACCGGTCAACTCACGACCTCGAACTCGCCGGGTCTCCACGTCTTGTCGAAGAAGGGTTGCAGCGGACTGTAGAGGCGCAGGAGCACGAACCAGCCTCGCTCCGGGTCGGTCTGGATCCAATTGGAACGGGGGACGCCATCGGGCTGGGCCGGCGCGAAGTACACCACGGTGGAACCGTCGGTCTCAGCATGCGCGGCTGGTGACGGGTATTCCTGGCTTCCGGCGCGCGGGTAGATCTGGTCGGTCTGCAGCAGGGAACGAGTCTGGTTGTCGTAGGCGTTCAGCGACCAGAACCGGGCAGCGGGAATGTCCTTCGGCAGCCGTACCCGATAGGTCTTCGAGCCGTCGAATGCGCCGCCATGCTGATCGACATTCGCCACGAGGTACTGCGACCCGGCGTTGGTCAGGCGCATACACATCGCCGGTGTGACGCCGGTTGCCGTGTAGAAGAACGACGTGCGTGCGTGGAGCGTGCGTGCCCCTTTGTTGGGGAAGGGCTCCACCCCATCGGCCGTGATCAGGGGCGGGGGGTTGAGGAACTCGTAGCCACCGTCGAACAGCATGTTCCACCAGGCGGAGTCGTCGTAGTACCGGAAGTCGTCCGACGGGTGAGCACCCATCCCCAGCGTGCGCGAGGCAGCATTCCCGACGGCTGATGCTTCGTCGAGAATGGCGCGCAGCCTGGCATTCGGCGCGAATTGCTCGCCCTTGACAATCCCGATTGCAGCGAAGTCGCCCGCCACGTCGGGATCGAGTGCTTCGGCCGGCTCCAATTGGACGAGCGCGTCGAGCATCTCGAAGTGGCCGAAGTCGGTGGGCGGGAGCGTGTTCATCGCGAGCCCGCTGCCCTCCACGAAGCGAGGACTCTTCGATCCTACGAGCTGGCCAAGAGGCCCTTTCCCGGTCAGGAACGCCCCGATGCTGCTCCCCACACCACCCGGTGCGTACGGATACACCTTCAGCTGCTCTCGGATCCGGTCGGCGGCGGGGGTGGGATCGTTGCCCGGGTACTCGTTGATGAACGCCCGCCCCAAGAACACCACGCGATTCGTACGGGAATGGCGCACATAGCATCCGCCCTCGGGCAGCGGCCCCTCATATGCAGGCGGCACCAACAGGTACGTCCCACCTTCGCCTCGATCGGGCCCTGGCAGCCCGAAGTCGGTGATCCATCGGAACCACATGTCGTCGATGACGCCCAGGGTCTCCGACGGAGTCTCGACCACGAGCGGTCCCTGCGAAAGATCGAGAAACGCCTAGAAGTACACTGTGTCCGCGTTGCCGGTGAGGAACAACGACCTCGAGTCCATCAACCTCGAGTAGAGGAGCACGTCGCCATCATCAACCCCGGCATCGTGGAAGCCGTTTCGCAGCGCAACTAGCGACACCCCCTGGACGGTGTTCATGAATGCTTCGACGCCGTGCACGTAGTCCAAGTGGTTGCGCAGCATCGCCGAGGTCTCACTCGTCGGGTATCCGTCGGTGAATTCCAACGTCCCGATCCCGGCGGCGACGCTCGACGGCGTCAGTACAGAGGCGGGCACTGGCGTCCTGGTTGCATCGGTGGTTGGCATCACGGTCTCCTGCTCGCTGAGTTCGTCTCACGGGCAACGTAGTGAGTACGCAGGTGACGGTCATCACGCGGATTGGGTGAAGGTCGAAGGTCCTCAGATCATGCAAATGGTGTGATGCGGCATCGGGACCCGCTGCTTAGCGTGTGGACGGTCATGACGACGCCAACGAAGGGGTACGTGATGAAGTCACAACCAGGGATCTCAGCTGAGACACTCGCGTCGATCTCGACGCCCGACCGCGTCGAGAGTCGCCTCGGTGCGCTGGAGTTCACGGATGGTGCGCCATCCGATGCGACCGCGGCGCTGCTCTACGACCATCTCGACTTCCTCCACGGCGTCGAGGCATTCATCGGGGCGTTCCCCGGGGCGTCGACGACGGCGCTGCATCGCGGCTTCCAGTCGATCGGCGTCGAGGACAACTCGGTCCTGATCTTCTCCGACCTGATGGACTCGGCGTCGCTGTTCCTGACGGCGAACTGCGACACGCTCTACGCGCTCAGCTTCGTCGACCTGAGCAACGGACCGATGGTGGTCGAAGTCCCCGCTCTTCCCGCGCCATCGGGGATCCTCGGCACCGTCGACGACATGTGGTTCCGTTGGGTGACCGATATCGGCCTGCCTGGGCCCGACCGCACGACGGGCGGCCGCTACCTGTTCGTCGGTCCGGGCTACGACGGGCCTCTTCCCGACAGCGGCTTTCACGTCTCGCACGCGCGGACCACCCGGGTGCTGCTCCTCCTTCGTGCGTTCATGGTCGATGACAGCCCGTCCGTGCCTGCCCAGACGCTGCGTGACGGCCTGCGCATCCACGTTTACACGCCGGGCGGCGCGGGCACCGCCGTTGCCAGCTTCCTCGCGGGCAGGACGCCGATGGCCCAAGAGCCGACGTTCCCCGACACCCCCTTCATCGAGGGCTCGGGAGTTGCGTTCAACACGGTTCCGCCTGTCGACTTCAACTACTGGAACGTCGTCAACGAGCTCGTCCAGTCCGAGCCGGTCGGCGCCGGTGATCCTGATCTGCTCGGCCTGCTGGCCGCCGTGGGCATCGTGAAGGGCGAGCCGTTCGCTCCGACCGGGCGAACACGGACGGTACTCGAGGACTCGGTCGTCGTGGGCAACGCGACCGCGCGCGCCGTGGCCTTTGCTCCGCGCGAGGAGGAAGGATGGGCGTTCTACCCGGGCTCGCAATGGACGAACGTGCTCTTCTCCGGAGGTTTCACCTTCCTCGACCCGCCGCCGCAGATCACCGCACAGGGTGTCGTTCCCACACCGAGCGACGGAGCACGCAAGCTCAACGCCCGGATCGCCTTCTTCTACCCGTACACGGGCATCACGCCGGCGATGTGCATGCGACTGACCGGCATCGGATCGCAATACGTCTGGGCCATGCGCGACGCCGATGCCGTCTTCCTCGACGGAAGCCGGAACTATCGCCTGACGCTGCCACCCGACATCCCCCAGAGCCGGTTCTGGTCGGTGATGGTCTACGACAACCAGACCCGCTCGATGCTGCAGACTGATCAGTCCAAGCCCGATATCGGAAGCCAGTCAGGGACTGTGGAAGAGAACCCCGACGGATCGACCGATATCTACTTCGGGCCGTCCGCGCCGTCGGAGAAGGCGAACAACTGGCTGCAGACCGTGCCCGGCAAGGGATACTTCGTCATCCTCCGTCTCTACAGCCCACTGCAGCCGTTCTTCGACAAGACCTGGCGACCGAGCGAGATCGAACCCGTCTGAACGAGTAGGCGAGACCGAGGTCGGCCGGGAAGAGGTTGCCGCTTGCACCCGGGCGTTGAGACCGAGACACGACGGCCATACAATGCGAGCGTGGCCGAGACAGCTCGCGCCGCAGCTCCGCGAGCGATCGCGCTCGATCAGCTGTTGCTCGACACGAAACTGACGTTCCCCCTCGCACGGGCCGGGTTCGTCAGTCGTAGCACCCTCATCGCCACCGGCCGCGAAAGCAACCGTCGCGTAGTCGCTGTCAGCGCGCCGTCGGGTTACGGCAAATCCAGCTTCCTGTCGGAATGGGCTGCCGCCGAAGACCGTCGGGTGGCCTGGGTGTCCCTCGACCGTTTCGACAACGACCCGATGACCTTGCTCTCCTTGTTGGCCACAGCATACGTTCGAGCAACCGGGGCCGACCCCGCTCTGGTGGCGGACATGCGCGGACACGGCACGTCGGCGCTCGGTCGGGCGGCCCCGCGTCTCGCCACCGCACTGCGGGCGAGCCCCATGCCGTTCGTGCTCATGCTCGACGATCTCCACGACCTCGGCTCGCCGGCCTGCCACGACGTGCTCAGCGTGATCATCCCGGGCATCCCCGATGGATCGCAGTTGGTGACGGCGAGTCGTATCGAGCAACCGCACGTTCCCCGTCTTCGGGCCTCTGGGGACGCGCTCGAGTTCGGCGTCGACGAACTCGCGATGGACGCCGCCGCCGCGCGGCACATCTTCGCATCGGCGGATATCGAGTTGACGCCTGATCGCGCACGCGAAGTCACCGATCGCACCGAAGGGTGGCCGGTCGGCCTGTACCTGGCAGCGATGATCGCGCGCGATCGCGATGACGGGACAGTCGACGTGTCGGGCGACGACCGCTTCATCGCCGATTACCTGTATCGCGAGTCACTGGTCGGCCTTCCGAGTGACGCTCAAGTCTTCCTCCGGCGGACTGCCGTGCTCGATCGGTTCTCTGCTGAGCTCTGCGACGCGGTGCTCGGTGCGACGGGCTCTCAAGGCCGACTGCGCGAACTCGAGGCATCCAACGTCTTCCTCGTGCCCCTCGATCGGTACCGCGGGTGGTACCGATACCATCCCTTGTTCAGGCAGTTCCTCGTTGCCGAGCTCAGACGCACTGAAGCCGACCTGATCGAGGACCTCCATGTCCGGGCAGCAGACTGGTACGAATCCCATGGGTCGCCGGGGATGGCGATCGAGCATCTCCTCGAGACATCCGCGGGTGATCGATGCATCCGTCTCGTCACGCAAGTGGCGCTCTCGATCTATCAGGCCGGCCAGATGCAGACGGTGCAGCGCTGGATGACGACGCTCGGCGACCATGCCGTCGCCGAGTATCCGCCGCTGGCGGTTCTCGCAGGGTGGATCGCCGTGATGTCCGGCCAACCTCGGGAGGCCGAGCGGTGGGCGATCGTGATCGACGCAGCGTCGTTCGACCATCCGCCCGCGGATGGAACAGCCTCGTTCGCATCTGCGAGGGCCATGTTGCGTTCGATGATGTGCAGGGGCGGATCGCCCCAGGCCGTCGCCGACGCAGCCTTCGGTATGGCGCAGGAGCCGTTGTGGAGCGCCTGGCGAGACCAAGCCGTCTGCCTGGCCGCAGAGGCCCAGTTGCTCATCGGCCACGTCGATCAGGCGGAGTCGTTGTTCGCCGAGGCATCCGACCTGGCAGGCATCGCGGGCAATCACGACGTGCAGGTGCTCTCGGACTCGGAACGGGCGATGATCGCCATGGACGGTAGCCGGTGGGTGGAAGCGGTGCAGCTCGTCGACGAGGCACTCGCAGCGATCGAAGATCATCGTCTCGATGACTACGCCGTCTCGGCGCTGGCGTTCGCTGCGGCTGCGAGATCGTGGCTCCACCGTGGCGATCGCCTCGCCGCCAACCGTGAATTGACGAGGGCGATGCGTGCACGACAGTTCTGCACGTACGCCGCGCCGGCCCTGGCCGTTCGGTCTCGCGTGTGCTTGGCGAAGACCTACGTGGCGATGGGTGACCGCGCGACCGCTCGACACCTGGTGCGAGAGATCGACGGGGTCCTCGCGCGTCGCCCCGACCTCGGAACGCTCGTCGATGACGTCGCTCGATTGCGATCCGTCATCGAGTCGAGCGTCGACGGAGCGGACGGTGCGACCGGTGCTCCGCCTCTCACCCCTGCGGAGCTGCGCCTGCTGCCGTACCTGCAGACCCACCTCACCGTTCCCGAGATCGGGGCACGCTTGTTCGTCTCCCGCAACACGGTGAGCTCGGAGGTCGGATCCATCTACCGGAAGCTGGGTGTCTCATCGCGGAGCGGCGCTGTCGATCGCGCCGTACTTCTCGGTCTCCTCGGCGGGTGAATCACCCTCGGCGGGTGAATCACTCGCTCAGGTCGTCGAGATCGTATCCCAGGGCCAAGGCGAGCTTCGGTGCTGCGGCGACCACGCGGGGGATGCCGACCACAGAGCTGACGCCGATGAGCACATCGACGATCTCGTCGGCGGATGCCCCAGCACTCACCGCGGCGTCGGCGAACTCGCCGAACGACGGTTCCGAAGCTCCGATCGCCACCAAGGCCCCGAGCTTCGCGAGCGCCAGGGTCTTCGGATCGAGTGCGGTCGCGCGCGAGGCGAAGGCGTCACCTTCATCGACGGCATCCGCTTCATTGACCGCCAAGCGACGTAGCCGCTCCGTGTAGTCCGACGCCACGTCGTCCTCCTCATCTCTCGGTCGGGCGGTGTTCCGGCTGCCAGAGGAATGGCGGGCCTTGAAGTGAACGCCGCGATGCCTCAGACCATTGGACGACAGTCGGCGTGAAGCCGCCTCACGCAGTTGAGGTGATTCGCAGAACCGGAGGTCCCTCATCCCTCCCGCCGAAGGTGACCGACACTTCTCGCTGAAGGTGACGGACGTGCATCACGGAGAGCGGCAACGCCGTTCAAGGCGGTATTGGAGAATCGGATTCCGGTTCTCGTGAGATCGCTCAGTCGAGGCCGGGACTGAAGGAATTCAGTCCCGGCCTCTTCCGTTCCTTCGGTGCTACTTGGGGTCGCTACCCGAAGATCGCTGCGATGATGTCGTGCGTGTACCCGTCAGGGCCGGTGTTCATCCACTTCGTTGCAATCCACACCCCTTCGCGGAAGAAGTGGGACTCGCCGGTTTGGCCGTCGTTGCTTTTCGGCGATTCGGTCACGCAGCGGACGCCGTCTAACTCTTCGTAGCAGGAGTGCCCGACCTCAGCGAACCGTGCCTGCATCGCAGTCGACTGCTCGGCAGTGACCGCTGACACATTCGTGATGAGGCTCCGGTCGCTTCCGCCGATAGGGTTCCCCCAACGGCATGAGAGCTGCGACACGTCGCTGAGCAGTGCGATGGCTTCCTCGTCGTTCGACCCGTACATTTTCGGGGTGGCGTCGACGGCCCAGGCGGGGTTCAACACCAGCCCGCCGAAGTCCGGGGTCAGGTCGCGTGTGTAGATCCCGGCGCAATCGGCGGGCAGCGTCACCGTGGCCGGGTCGGCCGGCGGTGTCGGTTCGGTCGCCGGCGGCGTCGATTGTGGCGCGGTGCTCTGAGGCGCCGACGATGCAGGCGGTGCAGCATTGGCTTCCGTCACAGCCTTGGTCAGCACGAACACGAGGGATGCGACGACAACGATGACGGCCACCACGGACGCGCTGATCCAGAACACCGGACGTCGAAAGAAGGAGGTGCCGGGTCCGGGCGGCGTCTGCGTCACGGTCTGGGTTCTCCTCGTCGGGTTCCGGGACAGCCGGCTGCGGCCTGAGAACATCATGCCGGGTCGGTCGATCGTGTGACAATACCGGACATTCGTGGCTTCTGCGCCAGCTGGGTCCGGTCTGGGCCGAATTCATTCACCAACGCTGAAAGTGCCCAGCAAGCACAAGGCTTTCTGGATTTACCAATTGCGCAACGAGGATGGCCCGGAACCGCAGGGGTCCGGGCCATCCCCATGCCGGCTGTCAGTCGCCTACGGCGACGGTCACGGCCGTGTCGGCCTCGGCCTCGGCCTCGACCTCGGCCTCGACCTCGACTTCGGACGTCCGCGGGCGGATCAACACGATCGCGAGCACGGCGCCCACGAGCATCGCGACGCCCGCGGCGACGAAGGCGGCCGAGTAGCCGCTCACGAACGCCTCGAGCTGGCTCGCCGAGCTGGTGACCGCGACGCCTCCGGCTGCTGCGGCGTACGCCGTCGTGAAGATCGACAGACCGAGCGAGCCGCCGATCTGCATCGCGGCGTTCGCAGTGGCGCTCGCAGCGCCGGCGTCGTGCGGGGCCACGCCGGCGAGGGCGAGGTTCTGCATCGGGACGAAGAGCATCGCCATGCCGATGCCGAGCAGCACGAGCGCGGGCAGTACATGCACGAAGTAGTTGCCGCCGACGGTGATGAAGCTCAGGTAGAACAGGCCGACCGCGGCGAACAGCGGGCCGCCGATCATGAGCGGCCGGGCACCGTACCGCGACAGGAACTTGGTGGCGAGCGGAGCGACGAGTGAGATCACGATCGCCAGCGGCAGACTCGCGAGCCCGGCCCACAGCGGCGAGAACCCGAGCACGATCTGCAGGTGGAACGTGAGATAGACGGTCGCGCCGATCATGGCGCTCCCCGCGATCGCCTGGAGCAGGAACGCACCTCCCCGCACCTTGTCGCGCACGATGCGGAGCGGAAGCAGCGGCTGGGCCACGCGAGATTCGATCCAGACGAAGAGGGCGAGCAGCACCACGCCGGCGGCGATGAATCCGATCGTTCCGACCGAGACCCAGCTCTCCTCGGCGAGCGTGAAGCCGTAGACGAGGGAGCCGAGGCCGAGGGCGACGGTGATGACGCCGAGCCAGTCGTAGCGGTTCTTGCCCTCGGCCTTGCTCTCGGTCACGAGGAGTGCACCCGCCACGAAGACGACGATCACGATGGGCACGTTGACGAGCAGGCACCACCGCCAGTCGACGAACTCGGTCAGGATGCCGCCGAGCAAGAGACCGACGCCTGCGCCCGCGCCGGCCACCGCGCCGAAGACGGCGAATGCCGTGTTGCGCTCACGGCCCCCGGGGAACGTGACCGTCAGGAGTGCCAGCGCCGCGGGCGCCATGAGGGCGGCGAAGACGCCCTGGAGGCCGCGGGCGAGGATCAGTTCGCCTCCGGTCTGGGCGATTCCGCCGATGACGGATGCCACGCCGAAGCCGACCATGCCGACGAGGAACGTGCGCTTGCGCCCCCAGTAGTCGGCGATGCGTCCGCCGAACAGGAGGAGTGCCCCGAATGCCAGGGCGTAGGCGGTGACGACCCACTGGCGCTCGACGTCGCTGAGCCCGAGTGCGATCTGGGCTTGGGGGAGCGCGATGTTGACGATGGTGCCGTCGAGCACGACGATGAGTTGCGTCAGCGCGAGGATCACGAGAACCCACCAGCGCCGGGAGGAGGATTTGGACATGGGCGTAGCCCGCCTTTCGAATGAGAACGCGTGAATGCCGGGGTTTCCAGCCCGGATCGTTGCGCCCTCCGGCGGCTCGACCACGCCAACATCGGAGTTGGCCAGACGATCATTCTAGCGAGCGAGGCTGAGGAATCAGGAAAGGCCTGGGATGTCCGCGGCTCCGGGCGTGCCGCCTCGAGCAAATAGGCTGAGCACATGCAGAGCACGACCGAGGGATTCGGCGTCGCGGTCGCCCAGTTCGCGCCGAACGACGACGTCGCCCGCAATCGCACCGAGATCGCGCGCCTCACCGAGCTCGCGGTTGCGCGTGGCGCCCGACTCGTCGTCTTTCCCGAGTACTCGAGCTACTTCACGCCTGAGCCCGGTGACGACTGGCGGGTGGCGGCAGAGCCCCTCGGCGGCGACTTCACGGCACATCTCAGCGCCATTGCCGACCGTCTCGGCGTGCACCTCGTGGCCGGCATGATCGAGCGGCTCGAGAGCGAGAGCGAGAGCGAGAGCGACAGCGAGAGCGACGACCGCCGCGTCTCCAACACGGTCGTCGCACTCGCACCCGGCGTCGGCATCGTCGCCCGCTACCGCAAGCTCCACCTCTACGACGCCTTCGGGCAGCAGGAGTCGGCCTGGGTCGCCCCTGGAGCGATCGGGCCACCCGAGATCTTCGAGGCCGGCGGCCTCCGCTTCGGCCTGCAGACCTGCTACGACGCGCGATTCCCCGAGGTCACGCGGCGCATCGTCGATGCCGGCGCCGATGTCGTCTGCATGCCCGCCGAGTGGGTGCGCGGACCGTTGAAAGAGGCGCACTGGCGAGTGCTCATCACGGCGCGCGCCCTCGAGAACACGATCTACGTCGCCGCCGCCGACCACGCTCCGCCCGTCGGCGCGGGCAACAGCATGATCGTCGACCCCATGGGCGTCGAGCTCGCCACGATCGGCGAGGCTACGGATGTCGCGGTCACCTGGGTCTCGAAGGAGCGCATCGATGCCGTGCGCGCCGTGAACCCCGCGCTCGCGCTGCGCCGTTTCGACGTCACGCCGCGCTGAGCGCGGCGAGCCGGGTGCTCGCCTCTTCGAGCACGTCACGCCGCTTGCAGAACGCGAATCGCACGAGGCTCGCGTACGCGGGCCGGCGATCGGCGTGCACGAAGGCCGTGACCGGCACGCCCACGACCCCGGCACGCTCCGGCAACTCGCGGCAGAACGCCGCGGCATCCGATGCACCGAGCGGCGCGGCATCCGCGACGATGAAATATCCGGCCGGCGGGAGCGACACCGTGAACCCGGCAGCGGCGAGACCGGCGGCGAGCAGGTCGCGCTTGGCCGAAAGGGTCGCCGCGGCATCCGTGAAGAATGCGTCTGGCAGGCCGAGCCCGGCCGCGATCGCCGGCTGGAACGGCGCGCCGTTGACGTACGTGAGGTACTGCTTGACGGCGAGCACGGCCGTCACGAGCGGCGCCGGCGCGGTCAACCAGCCGATCTTCCAGCCGGTCGTCGAGAACGTCTTGCCGCCCGAGGAGATCGAGATCGTGCGTTCACGCGCCCCCGGCAGTGTCGCGATCGGCGTGTGTGCGACGCCGAACGTGAGGTGTTCGTAGACCTCGTCGGTGACGATGAGCGCATCGTGCCGTTCGGCGAGCTCGACGATGAGCGCGAGAGTCTTGGCGTCGAGCACGGCTCCGGTCGGGTTGTGCGGCGAATTCACGAGGATGATGCGCGTGCGATCGGTGACCGCCGCGCGAAGCTCGTCGGGATCGGGCCGCCAGTCGGGGAACCGGAGCGGCACCGTGCGATGCTCGCCGCCGGCACGAGCGATCATGGCCGCGTACGCGTCGTAGTACGGCTCGAAGGTCACGACCTCATCGCCGGTGTCGACGAAGGCGAGCAGCGTGGCCGCGAGCGCTTCGGTCGCGCCGGCCGTCACGAGCACTTCGGATGCCGCGTCGAGCTCGATGCCGTATCGCCGCTGTTGGTGCGCGGCGATCGCCTTGCGCAGCACCGGCATGCCCATGCCCGGCGGGTACTGGTTGACTCCGTCTGCGATCGCCTGGCGAGCGGCCTCGAGCACCTCGGCGGGGCCGTCTTCGTCGGGGAACCCCTGCCCGAGGTTGATCGCCCCGGTTCGGGTGGCCAACGCACTCATCTCGGCGAAGATCGTCGCGGCGATCGTGCCCTCGGACGAGAGGAGGCCGGCGCCGGCCGCGGTGCGCTGCCATGGGGCGAGGCTCGATGCGGGGGAGAAGTCGCTCACGTTCTCACCGTACGCGAGGGTGGGGCCGGTACGCTGGCGCAGGCAGCGACGCTCCCGGGTCGTGTTCGGACGAATCCCGGCTCGGGGATAGCAGAGTCATAGACTCCGCCGATCAGGTACACAGCTTGCGGCGGGATGCTGGCATCGCTTGGAAGGAGCACACCATGACCGACACCACAGATGGCGCCACGGGGGAGCCCCGCGAGGCCGACGTCACCCCGACGCCCGCAGACGCTGCAACGCCCGCAGACGCTGCGAGCGCGACCCCTGCAATCCCCACCACTTCCGCTGCACCGACCGACTCGGTCGCCGCAGCGCAGACCGAACCGCCGGCTGCGCCTGTCGCTCCGGTTGTGCCTGAAGCGCCCGCCGCCCCTTCGGCCGCGCCTGAAGCTCCGGCTTCCGCGACATCCGCCCCGGCAACTCCGGCCCCGGCGACTCCCGCTCCGGCCGCGACGGGCACGGTGTACGAGCCCGGGCAGCAGCCCCAGCCCTACACCGCCCCGCAATACACGAAGCAGCCGGCTCAGCCCGCGGCCGTGGCATCCGCTGCCCCGCAGCCTGCTCAGGCGCCCGCCCAGCCCGGCCAGGTTCCGCCTGCCTTCGGCGGGCCTGCTGCTCAGCAGCACGAGACCCAGCAGCACGAGACCCAGCCGACCGTGCCCCTCGCGGGCGTGCCGATCCAGGGCGCCGACGACGGCACTCCCACCGCTCCGAAGCAGCGACGCGTCGGTCTCGGCGTCGCCGCCGCGATCGTGGCGGCCGCCCTCATCGGCGGCGCATCGGGCGCCGGCATCACCGCGCTCATCGCGAACAACAACGGCACGCCGGCGAGCGAGAGTGCGGGCACAGCGCAGAACATCGTCGTGAACGACACCGACTCGGTCAACCAGATCACGGCTGCCACCGCCAAGGCGAGCCCGAGCGTCGTCACCATCTCGGTGTCGGGTTCCGAGTCCGGTGGCACGGGTTCGGGCATCATCCTCTCCGATGACGGCTACGTGCTCACGAACACGCACGTCGTCACGCTCGACGGAGCGACCGGCGAGCCGACCATCCAGGTCAAGACGAACGACGGCCACCTCTACGAGGCCGAACTCGTCGGCACCGACCCGCTCTCCGACCTCGCGGTCATCAAGCTCGTCGACGCATCGGGCCTCACCCCGCTCGAGTTCGCCGACTCCGACAAGCTCAACGTCGGCGACACGGCGATCGCGATCGGCGCGCCGCTCGGCCTTTCGGGCACTGTGACCAACGGCATCGTGAGCGCCCTGAACCGTTCGATCGACGTTGCCTCCTCTGCTGCGCCGACGACCCCCGACGACTCGCAGGGTGACAGCGGCGATCAGGGCGACAGCGGCGACCAGGGCGACAGCGGCGACCAGGGCGAGCAGCGAGGCCAGGGCGAGCAGGGCGACGACGGATCCGACAGCCCGTTCGACTTCTTCTTCGACCTGCCCGACCCCGACGGCGGCGAGCCGCAGCAGCCGAGCGCATCCGCCGGACAGGTCGCGCTTCCGGTCATCCAGACGGATGCCGCGATCAACCCGGGCAACTCCGGTGGCGCGCTCGTCGACTCCGAGGGCAAGCTCATCGGCGTGAACGTCGCGATCCTCTCCACGGGCGGCGCGGCATCGGGCGAGACGGCCGGCAACATCGGCGTCGGTTTCGCAGTGCCGTCGAACCTCGCGAAGCGCATCGCCGATGACATCATCGAAGACGGTTCTGCCAGCCACGGCCTGCTCGGCGCGACGGTCACGTCGGCCGAGGCCGAGGGATCGAGCGACACCGTCGGTGCGCTCATCGCCGATGTGCCGGCAGACGGTGCGGCCGCGAAGGCGGGCCTGAAGGCGGGTGACGTCGTCACCGAGTTCAACGGGGTGCCGATCACCGATCAGACCGACCTGACCGCGCAGGTGCGCGCCCTCCCGGGTGGCGCCGAGGCCGAGCTCACCTACACGCGTGACGGTTCGTCGCAGACGGTCACCGTCACCCTCGGCACCTTCGAGGGCTGATCGAACGACGACCCGCGCGGCGGGTCCGGATCCGAAGGGATCCGGGCTCGCCGTCGCCGTCTGCCCATCCCGTGTTCTCGCAGGCACCGGCTGCTAGGCTCGATCGACCCGAGCGCGAGTGAGGAACATGCCCGAGCAACACCCTGAAGCGATGCCTGCGTCGCTCCTCGGCGTCTCCTACGTCATGCCGGTGCTGAACGACGCAACGCATGTTCGGGCCGCCGTCGAGTCGATCCTCGCGCAAGACTATTCCGGCCCAGTCGAGGTGCTCATCGCTCTCGGCCCTTCGATCGACGGCACCAACGAGCTCGTCGCCGACCTCGCGGCACGCGATGCGCGCGTGCGCGTGCTCGACAACGAGGTCGGCTCGACGCCGGCCGGGCTGAACATCGGCATCAGGGCCGCGCAGTACCCCGTGGTCGTGCGAGTCGACTCGCACTCGATGCTGCCGACCGACTACGCCCGCATCGCGGTCGAAGAGCTCGAGCGCACCGGCGCTGACAACGTCGGCGGCATCATGGATGCGCAGGGCGAGACGCCGTTCGAACGTGCCGTCGCCCTCGCCTACACGACCAAAGTCGGTCTCGGCGGCTCCGCGTTCCACGTCGGCGGCACGGCGGGCCCCGCCGAAACGGTCTACCTCGGCGTATTCCGCCGCTCCGCGCTGCTTCGGGTGGGGCTCTTCGACGAGACGATCAAGCGCGGGCAAGACTGGGAGCTGAACCGGCGCCTCCGCGAGACCGGTGGCACCGTGTGGTTCACCCCGCGCCTCGGCGTGACGTACCGGCCACGCTCCTCCCTCGGCCGGCTCGCGAGGCAGATGTTCTCGACCGGGCTCTGGCGCGGCGAACTCGCACGTCGCTTCCCGTCGGCGAACGGCATCCGCTACTTCGTACCGCCCGTCATGGTGCTGGGGGTCGCGATCGGCCTCATCGCCGGCATCGGCGGCCTTGTGCAGGCGGCACTCGGCGTCGCGCCGTGGCTGCTCCTCGGTTTCGCCGCGCCGATCGTGTACCTGCTGTTCGTGGTGGCGGCGGTGCTCGTGTACGCCCGAGGGCGCGGCGCGAGCACGGCGGCGTGGTTTCTCGTAGTGTTGCCCTGCATACACGTCTCGTGGGGAGTGGGGTTCGTGCTCGGATACCTGGCGCTGACGAGCAACATCGCAAGGCACACGGGAAGGTGACGTCGATGTCACAAGCCGGTCCGGTCACCACGAGGCCCACGAGCATCGCCGAGCTGCGCGAGGTGACCCAGCCGCCCGAGGTGAGAGGTCGACGCAACGCCGAGCACTGGACGGCGTCGCTCTACCTCCGCAAGCTCTCGCCATACCTCACGTGGATGCTGCTGAAGACCTCGATCTCGGCGAACGGCGTGACGGGGCTCATGATCCTCGTCGGTTGGTCCACGGCCGCGGCCCTGCTCATCCCCGGCATCTGGGGCGCGCTTCTCGCCGTGGTGCTCGGGCAGCTGCAGATGCTCGTCGACTGCTGCGACGGCGAGGTCGCGCGTTGGCGGCGTACGTCGTCGCCTGCGGGTGTCTTCCTCGACAAGGTGGGGCATTACACGACCGAGGCGCTCATTCCGCTCGCGCTCGGCATCCGCGCAGCGGCGTATCCGCTCGAGTTCCCGGCCGACTTCCTGTGGACCACGATTGCCGCACTCCTCGCCCTCGTGATCGTGCTCAACAAGGCGCTCAACGACATGGTGCACGTCGCTCGTGCCAACGCCGGTCTCGCGAAGCTCGCCGACACCCACGGCGAGACCGCTCCGCGCGGCGGGCTCGTCGCCAAGCTCCGCAAGACGGCGCGGTTCCTGCCGTTCCATCGCCTGTACCACTCGGTCGAGCTCACGCTCATCGTGTTCGCGGCGGCGCTGGTCGGGCTCATCGCCGGCCAGCCCCTCGTCGACCGCATCGTGCTCGCGGCCCTGCTGCCGCTCGCCATCCTCTCCGTGATCGGGCACTTCGTCGCGATCATGGCCTCTCGTCGTGTCCGTTCCTGAGCTCCCAGAGCCTGTCGAAGGGAACTCGCCCGCTTCGACAGGCTCAGCAAGCGAACTGCCCCGCGTCGGTGTCGTGGTGCTCACGATGGGCACCCGTCCCGATGACCTCGCCCGCGGCATCCGGAGCATTCTCGCCCAGCAGGGGGTCGTGACCGACGTCGTCTGCGTCGGCAACGGCTGGGACCCGGCGACCGCTTCGCCGGCGCTGCCGGCTGGAGTGAAGACCCTGCACCTGCCCGAGAACCTCGGCATCCCGGCCGGCCGCAACCGCGGGGTGCCGCTCGTGACGGGCGAGTCGCTCTTCTTCCTCGACGACGATGCGTTCCTGCCGAGCGAGACCTTCCTGGCCGACGGATGCCGCGTGCTCGCCGACCGGTCAGAGATCGGCCTGCTTCAGCCGCGCGTCGTCGACCCGACTGGCCGGGTCTCACCGCGGCGCTGGATTCCGCGCATCCGCAAAGGCGACCCCGCCCACTCGAGCAACGTGTTCTCGTGCTGGGAGGGTGCGGTGCTCATGCCGCGCGCAGTGTTCGATGCGACCGGCGGCTGGGCCGACCCGTTCTTCTACGCGCACGAGGGCATCGAGCTCGCGTGGCGGGTGTGGGACACCGGGCACGTCGCCTGGTACGCCGGAGACCTCGAGGCGGCCCATCCGGTCATCGATCCGGCCCGGCACGCGTACTACTACCGGCTGAATGCCAGGAACCGCGTCTGGCTCGCGCGCCGCAACCTGCCTGCCGTGCTCGTGCCCCTCTACGTCGGCTCGTGGACCGCGATCCAAGTGTTGCGGTGGGCGCGCAACCCGTCTGCCCTCCGCGCGTGGTTCGGCGGCTGGCGTGCCGGGTGGCGTGAGTACCCGGGGGAGCGCCGCCCGATGCGATGGCGCACGGTGTGGCGCATGACCCTTGCCGGCCGGCCGCCATTGGTGTGACTTCGTCGCCCGAGGAGTGGAACCGTTCGAGTTCACTGAGGGTGCTCCGATTTCTGATCTGAAGGGATAGGTCGGGCGACCCGCCTATTCCCCCTCTCGCGTGTGACCCGGTAACGATCGGCTCTCAGTGCGCCCGCCGCGCCCGCCACGAGGCATCCGCTCAGCCCGGCCTCGCTACCCTTGGAAAGTGGGATTGAGGAAAGACGCGCGTCGAGCCGTCAAGCTGGCCAAGGACATCATGTGGTCCAGGCGTGCGCAGCGCTCGCTCGGCGTGAAACTCGCCGAGCAGCAGCCGCTGCCGCCCCACCGCTTCCGCATCGGGGTGTACTTCGCCGACGGCAAGGTCAATCTCTACCAGCTGCGGCAGTGGTACGCCCCGCTCGCCGAACTCGCCGAACGCCACCCAGTGCTCGTGCTGAGCCGGGCATCGGGCGCGGCACTCGCCCTGCTCGACGAGTCGCCGTTGCCGGTCGCGTATGTGCGCCGCGTGGCCGATCTCGAACAGGTCATCCAGGAGCAAGACCTCCACGTCATCCTCTACGTGAACCAGAACGCCAAGAACTTCCAGATGATGCGCTACGGGCGTCGCTGGCACGTGTTCATCAACCACGGCGAGTCCGACAAGATGTACATGACCACCAACCAGTTCAAGGCCTACGACTACGCCCTGATCGCTGGGGATGCTGCGAAGGCGCGGCTCGAAAAGGTGCTCTGGGACTATGACTTCGACAAGCGTGCGATCCCCATCGGACGCCCGCAGGCCGACCACTACCTCGATGACACCTCGCTGCCGTACCCGCAAGACGGTCGTGAGGTCGTGTTGTACGCACCGACATGGGAGGGCGACCGCGATGCCGCGGCCTACGGCTCGATCGCCTCGCACGGCGTGTCGCTCGTGCAGGGTCTGATCGCCACGGGGCGTCACCGGGTGATCTACCGTCCGCATCCGCGGTCGGGAGTCGTCGACCCCGCGTACGGCGCGGCGAACCGTGCCATCATCGCCGCGATCGCGACCGCGAATGCAGCCGACCCGGCCGCACAGCACATCTACGACGACGGGCCGAAGCTGGGCTGGCAACTCGCGGCGGCCGACGTCGCGATCGTCGACATCTCCGCGATGGTCTACGACCGGCTCGCCGCCGGCAAGCCGTTGCTCGTCACCCGGCCGGCGAACCCTGAGGCGCAGATCGACGCCTCGGGCTACCTGCAGGCGTGCGAATGGCTCGAGGTGACGGATGGCGCGGCGATGGTCGCGCGCGTCGATGAGGTCGCCCACGACGACGCTGCCCTCGAGCGGCTCGGCGTGTGGGTCGAGCGATACTTCGGCGACACCACTCCGGGCGTCACCACGGCGCGATTCCACTCGGCCATCGATCACCTCATGAGCGAATGGGAGCGGTTCGCCGCCCTGCACGAGGCCGACGGTGAGATCGATGAGCGCGACGTGCGCGCGAACGACGACGAAGACGACGGCGACACGATCGCGGTCTGATTCGTCGCGGTGCGCGGTGCGCGGGTGCGCCGTGCGGGTGCGGTGCGCGGGTGTGCCGCGCGGGTGCGCCGGGTGCCGGCGCTGCGTGCCGGTGCCCGCCGCAGGATCGCGGATCAGCCGGCCTCGATGCTCCGATGCCGGCGCAGCATCTCGTCACCGGCGTCGACATAGCCCTCGAAGAGTCCGGTGACGGCGCGGAGGCGCTCAGCCGCCCGCGCGTCGCCGGTGAGCGACTCACCGGAGCGCAGCGTGCGGATGAACATTCGGGTGCGCTCGTGGCTCGCCGCGAGCAACTGCTCGAATCCGCCGACCGCCTCGACGCGGAGGCGCCGACTCCCGGGCTGGGCGATCGTTCGAGCGAGTCCCCACGACACCAGTTCGCGAACCGCAGTGCTGACGCTGCCGGTGCTGAGGCCCAGCTCGGTGCCGATGGTGTCGAGCGTGGCCGGTTCGGTACTGAGCAGCAGGTATCCGTAGAGCCGACCGGTCGCGCGGGAGAGCCGCCAGATGGCGAGCGCATCGCCGACGGATTCGATGAACTCCGCCCGTTCGTCGTGCTCAGGCACGTGGCGCCGCCGCGAGGATGTCGAACAGCGCCGCCGTGGCCGCTTCGGGCGCATCGAGGGTGACCACGTGACCTGCGCCCGCGATCACTCGCTCGGCGACGCCTTCGGCCTTCGCCCAGGCCGGCATCGCCGTGGCGATGTTCCCGGTGCGGTCGAGTTCGCCGCGGACGAGGCCGAGCGGAACGGGCACCCGGTAGTCGGCGTCGGGCTCGACGAACTCGACGGTGGCACGCCAGACATCGAGGAACACTCGCTTCGGCATGCGCGCGAAGACCGCTTCGGCGGCGGCGATCGCGTCGGGCGTCACTGCCGAGGCGCGAGCGAGCAAGCCGGGCAGCCGTGCAGCGGGAATGAGCGACAGTGCGGGGGCGGCGAGCCGCAGTGCGAGGCGTTCGCCGCGCGAGAGCGGGCCGGTGTTCCAGGTCGAGTCGATGACGATGAGCGCACCGACTCGTCGCGGTTCGCGCCGGACCAGGGCTTGGGCGAGGTTTCCCCCGAGCGAGTGCCCGATGAGCACCGGACGCTCGAGATCGAGGTGATCGAGGAGCGCCGCGAGGTCGTCGAGTGCGGCATCGGCGGTGAATCGGATGCCGGGTGCGAGCTGCGATTCGCCGTGCCCGCGTTGATCGAAGCTCACCACCCGGTGACCGGCCTCGTGCAGGGCGAGCGCTTGCGCGGTGAACATGGAGTGGTCGATACCGGCGCCGTGCACGAAGACGGCCGGTTGTGCGTGACCGTCGAGCACCGCGAAACGGAGTGTCGCACCTGGACGATCGAGTGTGCGATCTAGATTCAGCATCTTCTGAAGATAGCAAACCTCAGCTCGGGTCGTGGGTCTCTCCGGCTGCGTCGGGAGACTCCGAAGTGTCCTCGTCGTCGGAACGCCGTGTGATCGCACCCCGGGCAGCCCGCCCTGCGGCACGCCCAGCCGACTGGATGCCACGGCTCGCCGAGAGGGCAGCGCCTCCGACGGCGCCGCTGACCCGCGACATCCGTGCCCCGGCGGCCCGCAGCATCGAGTCGCCTTCACGCGGCTCGAGTTCGAACGGGAGCACCGCAGGCGCCTGGCCGAACGCCAGCCGCGACTGGCGCAGCACACGGCGGCCGAGCATGTGATTGCCGGCGCCGCCGATGGCTGCACCGATGCCGAACGGGATCGCCTTGCCGATGATGCCGGCGCCGCCGCGCACCGCGAACTGCTTGATGAACACGCTGCGAAGGCGTTCGACGACGGTGCCCATGACGGCTTTCGGCAGGTTGCTGGTGATGAGCTCGCCCCAATAAGCGTTGCGAGCGACGCCGGTGCCAGAGGCCTGCCCGGCGAGCTGGCGCACGAGATCGACGCCCTCGTTGCCGAGCATCAGGGTCATCACGAGCGCGCGGGCGCGATCGGGGTTGTCGATGACGATGCCGTGCACCTCGGCGACCGACTGGGCGAAGAGCGCGGTGGCCTCGAGGAAGCCGGCCGTCTCGACGCCCGACAGTGCCAGGGTCACGCCGGTTCCGATGCCCGGGATGACCGCGGTCGCGCCGACGGCTGCGCCTCCGGTGGTCACAGCCGCGAGGTAACGGCGTTCGAGGATGCGCACGATCTGCTCGGGCGTGGCATTGGGCGACCTTCTGCGGATGATGCGGAGGTGGGCCACGACGATCGGGCGCTGTATCGAGAGCACCCGGTCGATGCCGCGCTCCATGCCGTGGGCACGGGGCTCCTGTGCGCCGTCTTGGGCGTCGCCCTGCGCACCGGGAACCGAATGCTCCTCTTGGGGGGCATCCGTCTTCATCGAGGTGATCCTGTGTACTCGGTCGGGCATGTGGCGATGATACGTGAGCTGGCTGGGTGTATTCGAGCAACCGACTCGTCCTCCACAGGTGACGTGGCCGTCGATCTCTGCACAGATTTACTGAGGCTGACCGGCTGTTTCCACTCGAACAGGATGTCGGTGGGTGGTGCTTGACTCATCTCATGACGACATCGCACGCGGCACCCGAGACGGCAGCCGGGCCGCGCGCAGCGCTCGCGCCAGAGGTTTCGCTCGATGCCGCACTCGACGCTGCGCTCGTCGTCATCGCTCGTCTCGAATCCGAGCTCCGGGCCGCGCAAGCCGAGCAGCTTCGACAGATCGCCCTCGCGCACGAGCACATGGCGGCGATCGAGTCGCACCCGTCACGCTCGCGGCGTGACGACGACGAGTGCATCCGCCGAGCGATGGTCTCCGAACTCGCGACCACGCTCCGGGTGCACGAGCGCACCGCGTCCCGCATGCTCGCCGATGCCGACGATCTCGCGCACGGGTTCGAAGCCACACACGAGGCACTCGCCTCGGGGGTGATCAGTCTGACGCAGCTGCGCGATCTGCTCGACGCCTCGCACACCTTGCCTGAGGCGTCGCGGAGTGAGTTCGAGGGCGTCGCGCTCGAAAAGGCCGCGTGCATGACTCCGCCTGCGTTCCGGCAGGCGGCGAGGCGACTGCGCGAGCGGATGCATCCGCAGAATCTCGAGCAGCGCCGCGAGTCGGCCCGTTCAGAGCGGCGCATCGCACTCGAGCCCGATGCCGACGGCATGGCATGGCTGCACCTCTTCCTCGAGGCTGAGCGTGCAGCGGCGATCCTGGCACACGTCGCGCAGTGCGCCTCGCGTGCTGAGGCGAACGACCCGCGCACGCGACGGCAGCGCGAGGTCGATTGCGCGGCCACGCTCCTGCTCGGCTCGTCACCGGCGAACGCCACTCCCTCAGCGGATGCGACCGCGACCGCGACTGCGACCGGGTCCGCGACCGATCTCGGCGTCGTGCGGCCGACGATCTACGTCACCGTGCCCGTGCTGACTCTCCTCGGGTACGGCGAAGAGCCCGCCGAGCTCGACGGGTACGGGCCGATCGACCCGCAAACTGCACGCGAGCTCGCCGCGCACGCACCCTCATTCCAGCGCATCCTCACCCATCCCGAGACCGGCGCGTACCTCTCGTTCGGTCGTGACAGGTACCGGGTGCCGGCCGATCTCGCCGGCTTCCTGCGGCTCCGCGACGGCACGTGCCGGTTCCCGGGCTGCGGTCGAAGTGCAGCGAGCAGCGACATCGATTGGCAGCACGGCGGAGAGACGACGCACCTGAATCTCGCGCACCTGTGCCGAAAGCATCATCGACTGAAACATCTGACACATTGGCGCGTGAGACAGGGGGTCGGTGGCGAAATCCGCTGGACGAGCCCTGCCGGGCGCGATCACGTGAGCGAGTCGGTGCGATTCACGTCTCGATCGTCTCCGCCTGCGATGCCTCCCTCCCCACCCCCGACATCGCAGTCGCCGGCCGCCTGAACTCCGTCGAGCACGCAGTGAGTGCGCGCAACAAGCTGCACGAAACGTGCAGCACGAAACGTGCAGCACGAAACGTGCAGCACGAAACGTTGCAGCACGAATCCGAACACCAACCCGAAAGTGAGCTCGCCATGCCGTTTCCCCTGACACCCGTGCGTCGACCCGAACCGACTGCGGAGATGATCATCACCGCGGCTCAAGAACGACTCACCGACGGGCGTACGCATCCGACGTGCCTGCGCTACCATCGGGCGCGAACCGAGCTCGAAGCGCACCTCGAGAGGCTCGGCGAGGGGATGCTCCTCGAAGCCGGAATCGCGATGCTCGAGATCGAACGAGAAGTCGAACCGCTCGGCGCATTGCTCCGGGTCGCGACCGGCGAAGATCTGCTCTACTCGCTGTGCTCGTTCGTGCGTCTCGAACGATCACCCCGTCTCCCGCTTCAGGATGCGCGAGCACAATTGCGAATTGCCGAGGAGTGTCGGCGCTTCATGACCTCCCGCGGAATCGTCGACGTTCGACATGCCTGCGCGCTCTGGGAATTCGACGACGCTGTCCGGCAGGCGCGCGTATCGCTGCGCTCTCGATGACCGTGGCGCCGTTCGATGCGCTACGACGTGGCGTACTGCGCGTTGTACAGGTCGAGAACCTCGTCGATCGGACCGTCGAGCACGAGAGCGCCCTTGTCGAGATAGAGCCCCCGCGTGCAGAACCGTCGCAGGTCGCGTTCGTTGTGCGAGACGAAGAACAATGTGCGGCCACCAGCGAGCAGCTCGTCGATGCGTCGATAGCACTTCTCGCGGAACGCCTTGTCACCGACCGCCAATACCTCGTCGACCAGCATGATCGGCTCTTCGAGCTGCGAGATCACGGCGAACGCGATGCGCACCTTCATGCCGCTCGAGAGGTGCTTGTACGGAGTGTCGAGAAAATCGCCGATGTCGGCGAACTCGATGATCTCGTCGAACCTCTCGTCGATCTGCGCGTTCGTCATTCCGTGCAGGCCGGCCGTGAGGTAGACGTTGTCGCGCACCGTGAGGTCGTCGACGAAGCCGCCCGTGATCTCGATCAGCGGGGCGACGCCGCCCGTGACCTCGACCGTGCCCTCGTCGGCGATCATGACGCCGGCAACGAGCTTCAGCAGTGTCGACTTGCCCTGCCCGTTGCGACCGACCACGCCGATCGCCTCGCCGGGGCGCACCTCGATCGAGACATCCCGCAGCGCCCAGAACTCTCCGGGTCGGGTGCGACGGCGACGCCCCGCGAGGAGGTCCTTGAACGAGCGGCGCCCTCGGCGGTTGCGACGGAAGCGGATGCCGAGTCCATCGGTTCGGATCGCGTAGGGTGCCGCGGTGACGGCGGTCGTGGCATCCAATTCAGATCTCCTTCAGCACCTGGTCAGATCTCCTTCAGCACCTGGCGCTCGGCTGATCGGAACACCCAGAGTCCGACGGCGAGCAGCACGACCGACATCAGAGCTGCGATCGCAACATTGAACCAGTCGAGCTCTTCAGGGAAGAAGCCGGCGCGATACAGCCCGAAGATGCCCGAGAGCGGGTTGAACGCCGCCCAGAAGTGCAACTCGCTGGGCAGGTCGGTGACGCCGTAGATGATGGGGGAGGCGTAGAACAGGAACCGCAGCACGAGTTTGACGGCCCGCTCGAGGTCGCGGAAGAAGACCACGAGCGGCGCGACGATGAGCGCGACACCCGCGGTGAGGACCGCCTGCAGCAGGATCGCGAGCGGGAACAGTGCGAGCTCCCAGTGCAGCGATTGCCCGAGATCGATGACGAAGAACACGATGACGAACAGCGCGAGCACCGGAAGCGCCAGCAGGAACTCGATGCCCTTCGACAGCACGATGCGGTTCACCCAGATGGTGCGCGGGATCTTCGTCGATCGGATGAGCTTGGCCTCTTTGAGGAACGCCCGCGTCGAGTCCGAGACCGCCCCGTTGAACCACATCCACGGCAGCAGTGCCGAGAGCAGGAAGACGATGTACGGATCGGTGCCCACCGGCCGCTGGAACACCTGCGTGAAGACGAACCAGTAGATGCCCGCCATCACGAGCGGATCGAGCACCGACCACACGTAACCGAGCGCCGATGTCGAGTAACGCACCTTCAGATCGCGCGTCGTGAGCAGCCACAGCGAATGCCGGTACCGGGCCCACGCCGTCCGCTGCAGCGGATGCGCGTCGCCGTACGCGGCAGATGCGGTGCTCATCACGCCTCTCATCGTAGATGCCACCCTCCAACGGAAATGCATCGGCGAGGTAGATTTGAACGCAGATGGGTGGCAAGTGCCGAGCCCAGTCGGAAGGAGCCTCGTGCACCGCACCAGCACCCGTGTAATCCTCAGTTGCGCCGCGATCGGCGTCGCTGGTGGGCTCTTCGCCGCCGGGGCGGGGTATTTCGCCGGGCTCATCGCCGGCATCGCGCCGATGCTCTACGGCATCACCATTGGCTCTCACTTCCTGCCGAGTGCCGTTGCCCTCGCGCTGCTGAAGCGTCCGGGCGTCGGCCTGCTCACCGGGTTCATCGCCGGCCTCGTCGGCGCGGCGTTCGCGCCGCATTGGATCCTCCGGTTCCTCGGCACCGGCCTCCTCGTCGGCGCCCTGCTCGAGTTGCCGTTCTTCATCACCCGGTACAAGAACTGGTCGGCGTGGCTCTACTACGTCGCCGCCGGGGCATCCGGACTGCTGCTCGCCGCGGGCACGTTCATCGCGCTCGGCCCCGAGCACTACGCCCCGTGGTTCTGGGCGCTCTACCTCTCGCTCTTCACGCTCAGCCCGATCGTGTTCACCTGGCTCGGTCGAGTGATCTCAGCATCATTGGCGCGGGCCGGAGTTGCGCGCAACCTCACCACCTGAGGGCTGTGCGCCGGAGCCGAAGTCGGTGACGCAGAGACAGAGACGCAGAGACAGAGACAGAGAAGAGCGGATGCCTCGAGGCATCCGCTCTTCTGTTCTGCTGCTGTGCTACTTGCGGTGCTGTGCTACTTGCGGTGCTGTGCTACTTGCCGTGCTGCATTACCGGTGCTGTGGTGCAGGTCACACGAAGTGGTTGGCTCGCTCGAGGTCTTCGGCGAAGTCGATCTCGACCGCGTACAGGTCGGAGATGTCCATCGGCTCGACGAGGAGGCCGTTCTTCTCGATCGCGAGCTCGAGGCCGCGTTCGAAGTAATCTTGATCGCCCACGCGCTGCAGGTGCGCGAGGAAGGTCGCCTTGTCGCGGCTCGAGATGTAGTTGATGCCCACGGCCTCGCCGAGACCGCCCCTGACGGTCTTCGAGAGCTCTTTGATGTAGCCCTCGGCGCTCGTGGTGTACTTCACCTCTTCGTCGGACACCTTCGAGGTGTTGACCGTAACCATCGACTGGTCGCGCGCGATGAACGGCAGCGCGCGGTCGAGGATGCGCGGGTCGAAGACGACGTCGCCGTTCATCCAGAGCACGCCGCCCGACTGCGAGGCAGCGAGGGCGCGCATGAGGCTCTTCGAGGTGTTCGTCTGGTCGTACTCTTCGTTGTAGACGAAGGACGCCTGCGGGAATGCCTCGATGATGTGCTCGAGCTTGTAGCCGACGACGATCGTGACGTTGGCGTTCGCACCGAACGCGTGCTCGATGTTGTCGAACTGCTGGCCCATGATGGTGCGGCCGTCGCCGAGTTCGGTGAGGGGCTTGGGGAGGGATCGCCCGAGCCGGCTCCCCATGCCGGCCGCGAGAATCACGATCTGGGTGGTCACTGCATCTCCTTTGGTGGGTCGGATGCCACGGGCGTTCGCCCTCGTCGCCGAGATTTCGCCCGATTCTCATCCGGAAGTTCACATATGGACACGCCGTTATGCCGGTCTTCAGGATATCGAGGGGTGCCTGTGGCCCACCAACTGGGGACAAGGTCGTAGTGCGATCGTGATGTTGTCTTCAGGTGATACCCAGCATTGTCAATGCGGATCGGCTCGTCGCAAGGCTCGATTTGGCGGCGCTCATTGATAGGTTGTCTGGGTGACTTCCGTTTCGCGCTCAGAACACGACGACGAAACTGCCGAAGGCACCGGCACGGGGGCGTCCGACACGCGGGGATCCCAACCGGCTCGCTCGGCAGGCGCGTCGACGCGCCCAGCGCGCAGCACACGTACGACCGCTGCGAAAACGACGGCCGCACCGGCTGAAACCGCACCGGCTGAAATTGCCTCGGCCGAAGCTGTCGACGGCGGCGATGCGACTGCCGCGAAGAGCAGTGCTGCAGCGAAGAGCGCCGGGGCGAAGAGCGCCGGGGCGAAGAACGCCGGGGAGAAGAGCGCCGGGGCGAAGAACGCCGGGGAGAAGAGCGCCGGGGCGAAGACGACCACCGCGAAGCCAGCGGCGAAGACCACTGCGGCGAAGAGCGCCGGAGGGAAGACGACAGCCGCGAAGAGCACTGCGGCGAAGACCAGCGCAGCGACGACGAAAGATGCTTCGGGGAACGTGGCCGACAGCGATGAAGTGACGAGTCCCGCGCCGTCGAAGCGAACCGCTGCGTCGCGCTCGGCGTCGACGAAGGCCGCTGCTGCGCGCGGAGACGCCGCCAAGACTGTTCGAACCCCCCGCACCTCGGCGGCGAAGAGCCAGGTCGGTAGCGCGAGCAGCCGGAGCACGGCGGCCGCTGCGGCGTCGCAGCGTCAGGCTCAGCGGGTCGCAGCCGCACTGACGACCGAGACCACCGCGGCCGAGCGCACGACTCGCAAGGCCGCTACCGAAGAGTCGCCCGCCGCCGCCCTCGAGTCGCCTGTCGTCGCTGAGCCTGTCGCGACGCCCGAGTCGGCGGCCCCGCGATCGGAGATCGACGAGGAGACCGTGGAACGGGTGCCCAAACGCGCACCGGTTCGAACCGCCGCTGCGGTTCAGGCTGCGGCCGCAGTTCAGGCTACGGCGCCCGCTCCGCCGGCAGTCGAGACTCCGGCCGCGCCGGCCGTCGCCGTCCCCGAGGCATCCGTCGTGCCCGAGGCATCCGTCGTGCCCGAAGCATCCGCAGTCGTGGAGGCCTCCGCGGTTGTTGCGGGGTCGACGATCGCGTCATCCGGAACCGCTGAGCAGGCTGTCGCCGTCATCGCGGCGCCCAAGAAGTCCGCCGCACGCAAGAAGCGCATGCTGCGACCGGCTCGACCTGCCCCGGCCACGAACGCACCGAAGGTGCTCGCGATCGAGGGGCTCGTGAAGCGCTTCGGAGAGAATACCGCCGTCGACGGCATCACCCTCGATGTGCGCGCCGGCTCGTTCTTCGGCATCGTCGGCCCGAACGGTGCAGGCAAGACCACGACCCTGTCGATGGTCACCGGCCTGCTCCGGCCCGACGGCGGCACCGTACGCATCCACGACATCGACGCGTGGGCGAACCCGCAGGCGGCCAAGCGTGCCACCGGCGTGCTGCCCGACCGACTCCGGCTCTTCGACCGGCTGACCGGCGCGCAACTCCTGTACTACTCGGGCATCCTGCGCGGCCTCGACGGGCGCACGGTGCGCGAGCGCAGCGCCGACCTCATCGCGGCGTTCGGCCTCGAAGATGCCCTCGATCGGCTCGTCGCCGACTACTCGGCCGGCATGACGAAGAAGATCGCCCTCGCGTGCGCGATGATCCACTCGCCGCGACTGCTCGTGCTCGACGAGCCGTTCGAATCGGTCGACCCGGTGTCGGCGGCGAACCTCACCGAGATTCTCGAGCGCTACGTCGCGGGCGGCGGCACGGTCGTGCTCTCCAGCCACGGCATGGACCTCATCGAACGTGTCTGCGACTCGGCCGCGATCATCGTCGCCGGGCGCATGCTCGCGGCGGGAACGCTCGACGAAGTGCGAGCCGGTCAGACCCTCGAAGACCGATTCGTCGAGCTCGCCGGCGGACGCAAGGCTGCGGAAGGCATGGAATGGTTGCACAGTTTCTCCGACTGAAACTGCGCTTGCTCGGGAACATCTTCCGGCGGAGTCCTTGGCAGGTCGTCGGCATCGTCATCGGGCTGATCTACGGACTGGGGCTTGCGGCGCTGCTCTTCGCGACGCTCGTCGGCCTGCGGTTCGTCGGTGACGTCGAGCTGATTCGCGACGGCTTCGTCGTGGCCGGGGCGGTCACCGTGCTGGGCTTCATCATCGTGCCGCTGATCTTCGGCGTCGACGACACCATGGACCCGCGACGGTTCGCGCTCTTCGGACTGCCCGATCGAACCCTCGCGGTCAGCCTCGCCGTCGCCGCCGTCATCGGCATCCCCGCGCTCGTGCTCGCGATCGTGCTCCTCGGCACGGTGGTCACGTGGTCGCGCGGAGTCGGGGAGACGCTCGCGGCGATCATCGCCGCGGCTCTGGCATTCGCGACGTGCCTTCTGCTCGCGCGCGTGTCGACGGGGCTCGCATCCCTGCTTCTGGCCACCCGGCGAGCCCGCGAACTGAGCGGTGTGCTGGGCCTCCTGCTGATCGTCATGGCCTCGCCGCTCATCGTGGTGCTGGTCACCGTCGACTGGGCGAACACGGGGCTCCGAGTGCTGGAGGCGTTGGCGGGTGCACTCGCCTGGACCCCGCTCGGCGCGGTCTTCGCGATTCCCGGTGACGCGGCATCAGGTGATTGGGGCACGGCGTTCCTGAAGCTCCTCATCGCCGTCGCGACACTCGTCGTGATCTGGTTCGCTTGGCAGTCGCTCGTGGCGAAGATGCTCGCGACACCCGGCCGCGAAGCATCCGCCAAGAGCTATCGTGGCCTCGGCTGGTTCGACCGGATGCCGCAGGGCGCGACCGGTGCCATCGCCGCACGCAGCTTCACCTACTGGTTCCGCGACGCACGCTACTGGGTCTCGCTCGTGATCGTGCCGATCGCGCCTCTGATCGTCATCGTGCCGCTCAGCCTCGCGGGCATCCCGAACCTGTACCTCGGACTCATCCCGGTGCCGCTCATGTGCCTGCTGCTCGGCTGGAGCATGCACAACGACACCGCGTCCGACTCGACGGCGATCTGGTTGCACGTGGTGTCGGGCGTGCGCGGCGTCGCCGATCGTGTCGGCCGTCTCGTTCCCGTGCTCATCACCGGTGTGCTCGTGATCGGGCTCGGCAGTGCCGTGACGGTGTTCGTGCTGAACGACTGGCGGCTGCTGCCGTCACTCCTCGGAGTGAGCACCGCGCTGCTGCTCGCAGGCCTCGGTGTCGGGTCGATCACCTCGGCCCGCTTCCCGTACCCGGCAGTGAAGCCCGGTGACAGCCCGTTCCAGCAGCCGCAGTCCACGGGCGGCATCACCACGCTCGTGCAGTCGATCACGATGCTCGGTTCGCTGCTCATCGCGCTGCCAGCTGTGGTGTTCGCCGGGCTCGGCCTCCTCGTCGATCCGGCGTGGCACGCGGCATCCTTCGCCTCGGGCGTCGGGCTCGGCATCCTCGTGCTCGTGCTGGGCGTGCTGGTCGGCGGCCGGGTGTTCGATCGGCGTGGTCCCGAGATCCTCGCTGCTGCGATCCGCGCGTAGAATCGAACGCATGATTTCATCCGTGCGCGTGAGCATCGCCGACCCTGATTCCCCGGGTGGCGGCACCTCCGTTCTCGACCGTGAGCTCGAGAAACTCCTCCAAGACGAGGCCATCGAACCCGGCGACCACGAGCGCTTCTCCCACTACGTGAAGAAGGAGAAGATCCTCGAGTCGGCGATGACGGGCAAGCCAGTGAAGGCACTCTGCGGCAAGAAATGGACTCCGGGGCGCGATCCCGAGAAGTTTCCCGTGTGCCCGAGCTGCAAAGAGATCTACGAGCGGATGAAGTCGGCGTAAAGGGCTCAGCGGTAGGGGCTCCGGGTCTCGATACGCTCGCTGGCGCTCGCTACTGACCGACGTGAGTTTCCGGGTCTCGATACGCTCGGCACGCGACCGACGTGAGGTTCAGCGGTACGTCGTCGGAATCACCGGCTCGCCGCGGCCGAGCCGGAACGCCTCGATCGGCAGTTCCTGCATGACCTCGGCGCGGTGTGCTCGCGCGGCCTCCGTGCCGGCACGCCCGAGGAACGCAGGGTCGGCCTGGCCGCCCGACATGAGCTGCACCATGAGCGGGCGCAACCGGCTGCCCGCTTCGAACTCGGCCTCACCGTCGGGGCCGTCACCGACGAAGACCAGCTCTTCACGCGCCGTGAGCGTGGAGTCGAGGCGTCGTGCGGCGTTCTTCCTGCCGCCGACGCTCGCCTTCTGCGTCGACGCCTTCGCGACCGCGACCCACTCGCCCGCATCGTCGCGACGCGCGACGATCTTGAACACCATTCCGGCGGCAGGGAAGCCCGAACCGGTGACGACCGCGGTGCCGACCCCGTACGCGTCGACGGGTGCGCCCGAGAGCCCGGCGATCGTGAACTCGTCGAGGTCGCTCGTGACGGTGATGCGGGTGTCGACGGCGCCGAGCGTGTCGAGTTGCTCGCGCACGGAGGCCACGACGGTCGGCAGGTCGCCCGAGTCGATGCGCACGGCGCCGAGTTCGGTACCGGCGACCTTCACTGCGAGCTCGACGCCGCGCGCGATGTCGTAGGTGTCGACGAGCAGCGTCGTCTTCGAGCCGAATGCATCGACCTGCGCGCGGAACGCCTGCTCTTCGGTGTCGTGCAACAGCGTGAACGCGTGTGCGGCGGTGCCCATGGTCGGAATGCCCCAGGTGCGGCCCGCTTCGAGGTTCGACGTCGCATCGAAGCCGGCGATGTACGCGGCACGGGCCGCGGCGACTGCCGCGCCCTCGCTCGTGCGCCGTGAACCCATCTCGGCGATCGGCCGGCCGAGCGCGACCGAGACCATGCGAGCTGCGGCGCTCGCAACCGAGGAGTCGTAGTTGAGCGTCGAGAGCACGACCGTCTCGAGCATGACCGCCTCGGCGAAGCTCGCCTTGATGGTCAGGAGGGGCGAGCCCGGGAAATACGCCTCGCCCTCGCGGTACCCCCAGATGTCGCCGGTGAACCGGTAGTCGGCGAGCCAATCGAGCGTCGCAGGCCGAACCACGTCGTGCTCGCGCAGCCATTCGAGCTCGGACTCTTCGAAGCGGAAGCGCTGGATGAGTTCGAGCAGGCGCCCCGTGCCGGCGACGACGCCGTATCGGCGGCCGTCGGGCAGGCGCCTGGCGAAGGCCTCGAAGAGGCTCTCGCGATGGGCGGTGCCGTCGAGTAACGCGGCATCCACCATCGTCAGCTCGTATCGATCGGTGAAGAGCGAAGCAGACCCGGTCACAGAGCAAGCCTATCGAGGAGGGTGCGCCCAGCGGGGACCGCTACGCTTGCATGTCGTGACGGATGCACCGATCGGGATCTTCGACTCCGGGGTCGGCGGGCTCACCGTCGCCCGGGCCGTGAAAGACCAGTTGCCCAATGAGTCGATCCTCTACATCGGCGATCTCGAGCACTCGCCCTACGGTCCGAAGAAGATCGCCGACGTGCGCGGGTACGCGCTCGCCGTGCTCGACGACCTCGTGGCGCAGGGTGTGAAGATGCTCGTGATCGCCTGCAACACGGCGTCGGCCGCGATGCTCCGTGACGCACGCGAGCGCTACGAGGTGCCCGTCGTCGAGGTGATCCAGCCGGCAGTGCGTCGCGCCGTCGCCGCGACGAAGACCGGGCGGGTTGGAGTGATCGGCACGGTCGGCACCATATCCTCTCGCGCCTACGACGACGCGTTCGCGGCGGCGCCGCACCTCCAATTGTTCTCGCAGGCGTGCCCACGTTTCGTCGAGTTCGTCGAGGCCGGGGTGACGACCGGCGATGAACTGCTCGCGGTCGCCGAGGAGTATCTGGCCCCGCTGAAGCGTGCCCGTGTCGACACCCTCGTGCTCGGCTGCACGCACTATCCCTTCCTCAAAGGCGCGATCTCCTACGTCATGGGCGAAGCGGTCTCGCTCGTTTCAAGCGACGTCGAGACGGCGAACGACGTCTACCGCGTGCTCGTCAGTACCGGACTCGAGCGCCGCGCAGCGACCCCGCCGAGTTACCGTTACGAGGCGACCGGTCACTCCACGAGTGCCTTCCTCGACCTCGCCCACAGGCTCATCGGCCCCGAGATCCCGAGCGTCGAGCTCGTCGAGACCGGTGCCGTCACCATCCCAGACCACCGATCTGCCAGCAACCGCAGCCGGCTTCGACAGGAGAACGCATGACCGAGGCATCCGAGCCCACCGCAGTGATTCGCGCCGACGGGCGCACCGTCGACCAGTTGCGCGAGGTGACCATCGAGCGCGGCTGGAGCGAGCACGCCGAGGGCAGCGCGCTGATCTCGTTCGGCCGCACCAAGGTGCTGTGCACCGCGTCGTTCACGAACGGCGTGCCGCGCTGGATGAACGGCAAGGGCAAGGGCTGGGTGACGGCCGAGTACGCGATGCTGCCCCGGGCGACGAACAGCCGCAACGACCGCGAGTCCGTCAAGGGCCGTATCGGTGGTCGCACGCACGAGATCAGCCGCCTCATCGGCCGCAGCCTGCGCGCGGTCGTCGACATGAAAGGTCTCGGCGAGAACACGATCCAGATCGACTGCGACGTGCTGCAGGCCGATGGCGGCACTCGCACGGCCGCGATCACGGGCGCGTACGTCGCCCTCGCCGACGCGATCGAGTGGGCGCGCGACAAGAAGTTCATCGGCCAGCGCGCGAAGCCGCTCATCGACACGGTCTCGGCAGTCTCGGTCGGCATCATCGACGGCACGCCCATGCTCGACCTCGCTTACGTCGAAGACGTACGTGCAGAGACCGACATGAACGTCGTGGCGACCGGACGCGGTCTGTTCGTCGAGGTGCAGGGCACTGCCGAGGGGGCGCCGTTCGACCGCCGCGAGCTCGACTCGCTGCTCGACCTCGCGCTCGCCGGCACGGCTGAGCTCACGCTCATCCAGCAGCTCGTGCTCGCCGAGGCCACCGCCGCCGCGGGGGAGTGACGCCTTGCCGCTCGAGATCGTGCTCGCCACCCACAACCAGCACAAGGTCGACGAGTTCCAGAAGATCCTGGGCGAGCGGATGCCGGGGGTCACCGTGCTCCCGTACGACGGCCCCGAACCCGTCGAAGACGGCACCTCCTTCGCCGAGAACGCGTTCATCAAGGCGCGTGCCGCCGCTCACCACACCGGGCGAATCGCGCTCGCCGATGACTCCGGCATCGCGGTCGACGTCATGGGTGGTTCACCCGGCATCTTCTCGGCACGCTGGTCTGGGCCGGGCAAGGGGGCGCAGGCGAACCTCGAACTGCTGCTCGCGCAGCTCGGCGACATCCGCGACCCGCATCGGGGCGCCCGCTTTCACTGCACGATCGCTCTCGTCGCGCCTGAGGCGACCGGCAGCGCGTTCGAGTTCGCTGCGGTCGGCGAATGGCCCGGTCGCATCGCAACGGATGCCGCGGGCGTGCACGGGTTCGGTTACGACCCGATCTTCGTGCCCGAGGGCTTCGAGATCTCGGCCGCCGAGCTCGCGCCCGAGGTGAAGAACGCGCACAGCCATCGGGCACGTGCATTCGGCGCGTTGCTGCCCCGACTCGAGCGCATCGTCGCCGAGCGCGGCGACTGAGCGCGAAGCCCGAGCGCGAAGCCCGAGCGCGCCGACTACGCCTCCGCGTCGGCCGAACTCATGAGCGCGGTGAGGTCGCCGACCTTTCCGAGGTGACCGAGCTTGTCGGGATTCAGCTGGTTCGCGACCGTGTGCACCGAGCCGCCCTCGACGTGCACCATCAGCACGCTGAGGATCGCGCCGTCGGGCCCCGTGATCCGCAGCGCCGGAGCGCCGTTGACGTTCATGCGTTCGAGCCGTACACCCAAGCTCTCCCCGCGGCGGGCGAGTCCGACCAGGAACCGCGCGACGGCGACGGCGCCGCGCAACGGTTGACGGATCGCCGGCGCTCGACCGCCGCCGTCGCCGTAGAACACGACGTCGTCGGCGAGGGCGCCGACGAGCCGGTCGACGTCTCCCGCCTCGAGTGCGGCGAAGAACGCGTCGGTGAGTGCGGCGTCGCGTTCGCTCGCACCGTCGAATCGGGGCCGTCCGTCGGCGATGCGAGCCTTCGCCCGGTGGAAGATCTGGCGGCATGCGGCCTCGTCGCGCTCGACGATGCGGGCGACAGCCGGATAGTCGTAGGCGAACACCTCGCGCAGCAGGAACACGGCGCGCTCGACCGGTCCGAGCCGCTCGAGCACCGCGAGGAACGCGAACGAGAGCGTCTCATCGCGTTCGACCCGGTGTGCCGGGTCGGCGTCGTCATCCGGCAGCGGCTCGGGTATCCAGGAGCCGACGTAGACCTCACGGGTGCGCCGGGCCGAGCGCAGCGCGTCGATCGCGAGACGTGTGGCGACCGTCGCGGCGAAAGCGTCGGGATTGTCGATCGTCTTGCCCGCCGCCTGGCGTTCCTGCAGTCGCACGTACGCGTCTTGCACGACGTCTTCGGCTTCCACCACGCTGCCGAGCATTCGGTAGGCGATGGAGAACATGAGCGGGCGCAGTGCGTTCTGCGCCTCGCCGGTGACCGCCATGGTTCGAGGATGGCACAGAACTCCGGCTATCACAGACCCCCGCTGTCACAGATGCGGGTGATCGATCGTCGAAGGGGTTGAGAGAGAAGGAGATCGACATGCGAGTGTTCATCGCAGGCGCCACGGGCGCCATCGGATCGAGACTGGTACCGCTGCTCGTCGCTGAGGGACACGAGGTCGTCGGCACGTCGAGGAAGCCCGACCGGCTTTCGGTGATCGAGTCGGCCGGCGCACGCGCCGTCGTGATGGACGGCCTCGACGAGGCATCCGTGCGTACCGCCGTGGTCGATGCGCGGCCCGACGTGATCGTCCACCAGCTGACCGCCCTCAGCGGGCAGGCCGGCGACATGAAGCACTTCGATCGGGGCTTCGCGGCGACGAACGCCTTGCGCACGCGGGGCACCGACCACCTGCTCGCAGCCGCAACAGAGGCGGGTGTCGGGCGCTTCATCGCGCAGAGCTACACGGGCTGGCCGAACGAGCGCACGGGCGGGCGGGTGAAGACCGAGGAGGACCCGCTCGACTCGAACCCGACGAAGGCGTCGCGCGAGACGCTCGCCGGGATCCGGTACGTCGAGCAGCGGACGACGGATGCCGGGGGCCTCGCGCTCCGCTATGGCACCCTGTACGGCCCGGGCAACGACATCGGTCGTGGCGGCTCGATCGTCGAGATGGTCAAGGCACGCAAGCTGCCCGTCGTGGGAGGCGGCACGGGGATATGGTCGTTCTGCCACATCGACGACGCGGCATCCGCGGCGGCTGCGGCCGTCACACGCGGCGCGCCGGGCGTCTACAACATCGTCGACGACGACCCCGCGCCTGTATCGGTGTGGCTGCCGGAGTTCGCACGCGCGGTCGGTGCGAAGCCGCCGATGCACGTGCCCTCGTGGGTCGCCAAGGCGCTCATCGGCGAACACGGCGTGTCGATGATGACGAAGGTGCGCGGCTCGTCGAACGCGAAGGCGAAGCGAGAGCTCGGGTGGGCTCCGATATGGCCGAGCTGGCGGGAGGGATTCCGCAGCGGACTCGGCTGACGGCACCGCCTGCGGGCCTGAGAACGCGACTCATTCCTATCTGGGCCGGGTCCCCGGTTCCCGGCTTACGCTGGAATGACATGGCACACGATCACGATCACGCGGGCACCGCGAATCGCACCCGGCTCTGGGTGGCGATCGCGATCATCGGCGCGTTCCTCGTCGTGCAGGTGATCGGTGCGCTCATCAGCGGCTCGCTCGCACTCCTCGCCGACGCGGGCCACATGACGAGTGACCTCATCGGGCTCGTCGTCGCGCTCGTGGCCGCGGTCGTCGCGGCCCGTCCGGCGACCGATCGGCAGACCTACGGATACCGTCGGGCCGAGGTGTTCGGCGCGCTCGTGAATGGCGTGATCCTCGTCGTCGTGGCGGTCTCAGTGGCGATCGGCGCGATCGGTCGTCTGGTGACTGGCGCTGAGGGCGAGGCGCACGAGGTGCAGGGGGTGCCGATGCTCGTCGTGGCGGTCATCGGCCTCGCCGCGAACGTCGCCGCGATGCTCGTGCTCCGCGGCGGTGCGAAGGACTCGATCAACCTTCGTGGCGCATATCTCGAGGTGCTCGGCGACATGATCGGCTCGGTCATGGTCATCGCGGCCGCGCTCGTGATCGTGTTCACGGGGTTCGACGCGGCCGACCCGATCGCGTCGCTGGCCATCGCGGCGCTCATCGTGCCGCGGGCCCTCTCACTGCTGCGCGACGTGGCGCGCGTGCTCTTCGAATCTGCACCCGCCGACACCGACGTCGCCGAGATCCGGGCGCACATCCTGCGCACGAAGGGCGTCGTGGCGGTGCACGACGTGCACGTCTGGGCGATCACCTCGGGCTCGCACGTGTTCAGTGCACACGTCGAGGTGGAGCCCGAGGTGTTCGCCTCCGGCCGAGCCGGCGAATTGCTCGATGAGCTCGGCGGATGTCTCAGTGATCACTTCGACGTCGCGCACTCGACGTTCCAGCTCGAGCCGGCGGGTCGTGCCGAGCGGGAGCAGCCGCAGCATCCGTGACGGGCGCGACCTGCGCAGATCGCCGGCCCCGTCGACCGGCGGCCCCGTCGACCGGCGGCCCGTCGACCGGCGGTCAGACGGTGAGCAGTCGTGCGAAGAACGCCCGGATGTCGCCGATCAGCTCGGCCGGCACCTCCATGGCCGGGAAATGCCCGCCGGCGGCGTGCTCGTTCCAGTACTGCAGATGCCCGTCGGGGTCGAGGATCCGCCGCATGAGCGGCTCCTCGCCGAACGCCGACATGCCGACGGGGCGGTCGTGACTGCGCCCCCAGGCGACCTGGGCGTGCGCCGCCTCGTAGATCATGTTGGCGGCACCGTCGCCTGCGCGGCCGAACCACGACACCGCGACGAGCGTGAGGAGGGCATCGAGATCGACCGCGTCCTCGGGCAGGGTGCGTGCGGGATCCGTCCACTCCTGGAACTTCTCGACGATCCACGTCGCCTGCATCATCGGCGAGTCTGTGAGTCCGTACGCGATGCTGAGCGGCCGGGTCGCCTGCACCTGCAGGTAGCCGAAGTCCTCGCCGCGCGCAGCCTTCAACTGTTCGTGCCGCTCGCGCTCCTCATCCGTGAGGTGGCTCGTCGACGGCGTGTACTGCGTCGCGATGGCCCCCGGATCGGTTGCGATGATCGATCCGAGCACGCGTTCACCCGCGTCGAGGCAGAGCTGATCGCTCACTCCGGCACCGACGTCCTCGCCGAACACGCCGTATCGCTCGTAACCGAGCGCCATCATGATGCGGTCGAAGGCCGATGCGGTGCGTGCGATGTCCCAGCCATGGCCGGTGAGCGGCGTCGAGAACCCGAACCCCGGCATCGACGGGGCGACCACGTGGAAGGCCGGCCCTGCGACATCCGTGCCGTTCAGACCGGCCAGTTCGGCCGCGATGCCCGCGAACTCGGCGAACGATGTCGGGTAGCCGTGACACAGCAGGAGCGGCACCGCATCGGGGTGTGGCGAGCGCACGTGCAGGCCGTGGATCGGCTGACCGTCGACCTCGACGCGGAACTGCGGCAGCTCGTTCAGGCGCGCCTCTGCGGCCCGCCAGTCGAAGTCGTCGCGCCAGTAGCGTGCGAGCCGGCGTGCGTACGGCACCGGGGTGCCGCGTCGCCAGTCGTCGGAGAGCGTGGCCGGATATCGGGTGCGTTCGAGCCGATCCCGCAATTCGGCGAGATCCGTCTCGGGAATCGCGATCGTGTACGGCAAGACATCCATGGCGGCTCCGTTCGGTCGGTACCAGCCGAGTGAAGCGGATGCCGCGGCGCACGTCTTGAACCGGAGCGACACGCCGCGGTGGTCAGACCGGTTCGCTGCGCCCGCGCGACTGCGCCGGTGTGTACCCCGTGAGGCGCTTCACATCGCGGCTGAGATGCGGCTGGTCGGCGTACCCGAGGGCGTAGGCGACGTCGGCGATCGCCGCGCCGGCCTGCAGCCGGGCGACCGCCTCGCGGGCTCGCGTGATCTGTCGTACGTGTCTCGGGCTGAACCCGGTGGCCTTCGCGAAATGGCGCTGCACGGATCGGGCGGACACCCGTGACGGGACTCCGCGAAGTGCGGCCTCGACGACGCGGTCGTGGGCGAGCAGGCCATGGTCGGCGAAGCCGTCGACGAGGTCGTCGACGGCGGCGTAGTCGGGGAACGGCCACGCGATGCCCGCGAATTCGAAGACCGTCGGCTCCGGCATCCGGAGCACGATCGTGCGGTCGCACATCTCGCACGCGGGCACGTGCGTGAAGTAGCTGCCCTGCACGAACCGCACGCCGACGTTCCGCCCGCCCGCGTGGTACGGCACTGAGGTCGGTTGCGATGACGGGCCGCTCAAGAGGGTTCGCGGGCCATCGGCGAGACGCGAGAAGATCATGTCCCAGCACGCATCGGCGGCGGCGAGATAGACGCCGTCACTTGTATCGAGCGTCTGCCAGATGACGTCGACGAAGGTGGAGCGTGAGGCTTTCTCCTCGTAGAGGAAGCTCATGCGGCCGAGTGTAGCCCCGTCGGCGGTGTGCCGCCGAGTCTCTGCCATGCGCCGGTGTCTACCGCTCTTCGGGGCCGCGCTCGAAGACCTCGGGGTCGAGCACGAGCTGCTCCGCCTCGTCGTGGTCGGTCACGACATCGGCGCCGGCCGCAGCGGCCTTTTTCGCCTTGCGCGCGGAGGCGAAGTAATGCCAGAGCGTGGGGATGAGGGTGAGCACAACTGCGCCGATGAGGATGACGTCGATGTACTCCTGCACGAAGAGGGAGAGCGGTTCGATGTAACCGACGAGGAAGCCGAAGTAGGTGAGCCCGGCGCCCCAGATGAGCGCGCCGATGAGGTTGTACAGCGAGTACTTCTTGTAGTTCATGTGCCCGACGCCCGCGGCGACGGGCGCGAACGTGCGTACGATCGGCACGAAACGGGCGAGGATGATCGCGAGCGCGCCGAAGCGCTCGAAGAACGCGTTCGTGCGTTCGACGTTCCTCACGCTGAACAGGCCGGATTCCTTGCGTTCGAATATGCTCGGACCGAACTTGTGGCCGATGAGATAGCCGACCTCGCCGCCGAGGAACGCGGCGATGCTGATCGCGAGGCAGACCCACCAGATGTCGACGCCGAAGACGAGCGAGGTGTGCGTGAGCAGGCCCGAGATCACGAGCAGCGTGTCGCCCGGCAACAGGAACCCGAAGAGCAGACCGGTCTCGGCGAACACGATCGCGCAGACCACGACGAGTGCCCATGGGCCGGCGCCGGAGATTATCGTCTCGGGGTCGAGCCACGGGATGAGCGCGGTATGGATCACGGGGAGGGATCTCCTGTCGTCGTCGGGCACAGCGCAGCGTTGACGATGGTGGCGTTCTCAGCAGGCGGCGTGGTTTCGTTGCAGTCTACCGAGGGCGGATGCGGGCGACATCCGACTGGAGGATGACCCGGCGAGGCGGCCGTAGCTCCCGGGTAGGGGCGGCGTGTAGGCCCGGTCAGCCGGCGAGCGCCTCGAAGATTGCGCCATTGAGCCGGAATGACTCGCGAACCTCGGCGATCAGCTCGTCGACCTGCTCGGGCGAGAGAGCGAGGTAGTGTCGCGCGACGAGCCGTGCGATGGCCTGGCCACCCGAGAGATCGCCGAGGTAGCGGGTGTAGTGGTGGGCGAGGAAGCGCACGTCGTCGTCGGCGATGGCGCGGAGATGGGCGGCGTACTCGGCTGTTGCAGGCAGCGGCGGATGCGTGGTGCGCCAGTCGGCGGCGCCGAGTGCGGCGAGGTCGGTCTCGATCGCGGCGAGACGTGCGAGCGCGGGGTCGAAGACCGCGGGGTCACCGTCGCGACTACCGCGCTCCTCGAGTGCTTGGTACACCCAGCCGAACTGTGCGAGATAGCGCGTGTACTCCGCAAGCGAGAGTTCGCCGCCCATGAGTTGCAAGATGTATCCGCGTGATTCGGCGGCACGGTGGTCATCGGCGGATGCCGCGCGCACGAGTGCAGCGACGTCGATGAGTTCGGTGCCGGGGGCGTGGCGCAGTCGGGGGAGCGATCGGCATGACGACCCTTCCTGGGAGGTGAGTTAGGTAAGGGTTACCTCACAAGCCTACGGGGCGAACGGCTCGGTGGGAAGCTTCAGCGACCGCGGAGCAACTCGATCTCCTCGCGATTCACCTCGGCCGCGCGCGCGAAGAGGTCGTTCGCGAAAGCGAGCTGTTCGTCGCTCAGGGTGTCGAGGTACGCGTTCCAGCGGGCCCCGACGCGGCCGTAGACCTCCCCGAATCGCGTGTAGATCGCGACGGGGTTCGCGGTGACGATGACGCGGCGCCGGTCGTTCGGATCGCGGTCGCGCGTGACGAAGCCCTCGCCCTCGAGTCGGTCGATCGCGGTCGTGATGGCGCCGCCGGCGGTGAGTCCGGCGCGATCGGCCAGCTCGCCGGGGGTCGCCGGACCCTCGCTGATCAGCAGGCTCGCGCACTGCAGGTCGGTGCCGTTCAGACCGCCCCATTTCGCGACGGCGTCTTGGAAGAGCACGGCGCGGGCCATGAATTCGCGCATCACTTCGCCGGCGCGCTCCATCTCTCGCGCCCGTGTTGACGCCTGTGCCATCATCGCGTATTCTCTCTACTATCGAGAGGCTCGGAAATCGAGACTCTCGCATCACAGTCTACTGAAGGAGCATCCCATGCCACGCGCGCTCATCATCGGAGGCGGCGTCGCGGGCCCCGCCACTGCCCTCTTCCTGCAGCGTGCGGGGTGGGAGATCGAGATCTTCGAGGCCACCGCCGAGCCCGACGCGTACGCGGGGCTCTTCCTGAACGTCGCAACCAACGGGCTCGCCGTCCTCGACGAGCTCGGCCTGCGCGATCAGCTCGTGGCCGAGGGGCATCCCTCGCCCCAGATGGTCATGTGGTCGAGCACGGGTCGAGAGCTCGGCACCGTGCCGAACGGCCCCGCCCGCGAACCCGAACGGGGAAGCGTGGTGGTGCGCCGCGGTATCCTGCACCGTGTGCTGCGCGAGGCCGCACAGGCAGCCGGCATCGCCTTCACCTTCGGTGCGCGGCTCGAACGCATCGAACAGACGGATGCCTCGGTGCGGGCGATCTTCGCCGACGGCCGCACCGTGACGGGCGACGTGCTCATCGGAGCCGACGGCGTCGGCTCGCCCACCCGTCGTCACATCGACTCGGATGCCCCGGCACCCCTGTATTCAGGACTCGTCGGTCTCGGCGGCTTCGCCCAGGTGCCCGGTCTCGCGCCCACGCCGAGCGCACAGCACATGGTGTTCGGGCGCCGCTCGTTCTTCGGGTACCTCGTGCGCGACGACGGCGAGGTCTACTGGTTCGCGAACGTCACCCGAGCCGATGTCGATCGGGCCGAGCTGCGATCCGTGACGGGCGAGGAATGGCTCGCCCAGCTGCGCGACCTGCACGCCGACGACCCCGCTCCCGTGCCGCAGATCCTCGAGCACGTGAACGGCGAGCTGCGCGGCTACCCGATCGACGATCTCGCGCACGTGCCGCACTGGAGTCGAGGGCGCGTCGTCGCCGTCGGCGACGCGGTGCACGCCATCTCGCCGAGCGCCGGCCAGGGGGCATCCCTCGCCCTCGAAGACGCGATCACGCTCGCACGCTGCCTGCGCGATGCGCCCGACCGTGCGGCGGCGTTCACCGAATACCAACGGCTGCGGCAGCCCCGCGCCGAGGCCGTCGTCGGGTACGCGCGGGCGATCAACAAGCAGAAGCGCGTCACGAAGTCGCGGCTCGGCATCGCCATGCGCGATGCAATGCTGCCGATGTTCCTGAAGAAGGCCCGCGATGACACCCGCAACGACTGGCTCTACAACCACGAGATCGCGTGGAGCGAACCAGTTGTCGGAGGTCGGCTGTAGCGTCGCCCGCATGAAGCACGGGTTCATCTTCACCGGTACCGATCCGAACCTCGCGGTCGAGCTCGCGCCGCTCGCTGAAGCGGCCGGCTGGCACGGCTTCTTCGTGTGGGAGGGCATCTGGGCCACCGACCCCTGGGCCACGCTCGCGGCAGCGGCGATGGTTACCGAGCGCATCCGCCTCGGCACGATGCTCACGCCGGTGCCACGCCGCCGCCCGTGGGAGCTCGCCGGGCAGACCATGACCGTCGACCGGCTCTCGGGCGGCCGCGTCATCCTCTCAGCCGGGCTCGGCGTTTCCGAGGCCGAGCCCCGATTCTGGATCTTCGAAGACGACCCCGGCCGCAAGCATCGCGCCGAACTGCTCGACGAGTCGCTCGAGCTCATGCAGCAGCTGTGGCGCGCCGAGCCGTTCGAATACGAGGGGCAGCACTATCGGGCCGCGCGCACCGATTCGATGCTGCCGCCGGCGATCGTGCAACAGCCCCGCATTCCGACGTGGGTCGTCGGGCTCTGGCCGCGCATGAAGTCGATGCGCCGTGTCGCGGCGTACGACGGGTGGATTCCGAATTACGCACCGCCTGGGGCGTCGCCCGCGAGCCCCGAAGAGCAGGCGCGGCTCTTCACTCCCGAGATCGCGGCCGAAGCGATCGCGTGGATACATGCTGAGCGTGAAGCGCTGGGTCTCGCAGATCAGCCGTTCGACGTGATCCAAGAAGGCACGACGAGCGGCACCGATGCCGCGGCCGACGCTGCCATCGTGCAGCAGTGGGCCGACGCGGGCGCCACCTGGTGGCTCGAGTCCGATTGGTCGGTGCCGGCCGAGCGCATCGAAGCGTACGCTCGCGAGCGCATCGCCGCCGGGCCGCCGAGAGGCTGAGCTCAGTCGGAGGGTTCGTCCTTCGCGATCTCATTGCCGTCGGCGTCGTACTCGATCCAGTCGTCGTCGATCTCTGGCGACTGTTGCTGCGGGCGATTGGGATCGCGGTCGAGACCGAGCGGCTCTTCAAGGGGATCGACGAAATCAGTCATGGCCAGCTTCCTCTCGTCTGACGCCGTCGGAATGACGGCCCTGAGACGAACGTAGCGCGACAACGCGAGCTGCGACATCCGTGTTTGCCGGCTCGCACGATCGATCGTGCGGAAGGTGGGACTCGAACCCACACGCCCGAAGGCACAGGAACCTAAATCCTGCGTGTCTACCGATTTCACCACTCCCGCGAAGTGCCCGATCAGTCTAGGCGTGTAGCGGGCGCCGCCCTCGGAGCAACCACACTGCCGTAGCGAGTGACGCGGCGCCCGCGAGGGCGATGGGGAGGTCGAGGAAGAACTCCATGACGGCGAACGCCGGGAGGAAGGCGAGCGCGGCTGCAGTCCACGTCGCCGCGGCATCGGGACGCCGGAGGCCGTCTGGGATGGCCGTCGACGCCGTCTCGAATCGGGCGAGCGGCACGGTGATGAGCAACGCGATCGCCAGCACGATGACGAGCACGATCGGCCGCGTCGCCCACCAGGCGTCGCTGCCGGGAACCGGCGAGAGCGATGGAAGCAGCAAGGCGACGCCCGACACCGCGATGATCACCGGCAGATGCCAGAGGTAGACCGTCATGGCGCGAGCGCCCACGAGGAACACCGCCTTCTGCATCGACGATCGCCGCATCAGGGCCGCGAGAGGGCGGTGGAACACCGCGAGGAGGCACACCTGGGCGATGCCGAGCAGCGCGAGCGGCAACGTCGGCGGGTTGAGGTTTGCGAGCATATCGGGGGAGTACAGCCCGAGGGCCACGAGCGCACCGATCATTGCGTACGCGATCACGACGACGCCGAGGAGAGAGGTAAGGCGCTGCGCCCGGAACCAGCCATCGGCGTACCAGAACCCGAGTTGCTGCACGAAGAACCACACGAAGACGAGGTTCACGAGGCCGATCGCGGTGACGCCGATCGTGATGCGGACGGCATCGATCACGACGGCGCCGATGAAGAGAATCAGCATGGTGCGTGTGGGTGCGATGGTGTGCAGCCGAAGCATCGTCGGAGCGAACGCCTGCGCGAGCAGGAACGCCGCGATGAACCAGAGCGGGGTACCGACGCCCGTCGCCACAGTGTCGAGCAGTGCCGGGTCGCCGCCGGCGACCGTCGCAGCTCCGAGGGCGACCGAGAAGAAGATGAAGAGCGGCAGAGCGGGTCGGGCGAGACGCAGCACGCGACCGCGGACGAAGTCGACCTGGTCGCCCCCGCGCTTCTCGAGGCTGCGCCAAGCGGTCAGCGCTGTGAAGCCGCCGAGCGCGAAGAAGAGCGGCATGATCTGCCCCACCCATGTCGCGCCCGCGAACCACGGCTGCGCCTCGAGCGGGCGCGAGGCGATGATCGCCCCGTCAGGGCCGAATCCGACGCCGATCATGAGCAAGTGGATCACCACGACGAACAGCACGCACGCGACGCGGGCGAGATCGACGACCAGGTCGCGCTTGGCGAGCGCGGCGCGGGCGACGTCGGAATCGAGGGCGATGCTCATGGGTTCTCCATTCGGGTGTGTCGATCATAGTGAGCGGGGCGTCGGCTGCGATGACGGCGCGGGCAGCCTTGTGGGAGCGAAGTCCGCGCCTGTGGATAACTTCGGGTCGGGGCATCCGCTGCACCGCATGATGGATGCCATGACCGATCCCGTGCGCACCATCGCCGACCGGGTGCGCACACGGGTGCTCCGCGACGGGGTCGATCTCACGCGCGATGAGTCGGCGGCCGCGCGCTACGCGCATGAAGAGGTACGGCGCTACAGCGAGCGCGCACTCGCCGGCGCGCATGCCCAGCTCGGCGACGAGCACGGCATCGCTCGCGACGTGGTCGCCTCGATCACCGGTTACGGTCAGCTGCAGCCCTACTTCGATGACCCCGAGGTCGAAGAGATCTGGATCAATGCGCCCACCAAGGTGTTCGTAGCCCGCCACGGCGTGTCAGAGCTGACGACCGTCGTGCTCTCGGATCGCGAGGTGCGAGAGCTCGTCGAACGGATGCTGCAGCACTCGGGTCGCCGCGTCGACCTCTCGTCGCCCTTCGTCGATGCCTCGCTGCCCGACGGCTCGCGGCTGCACGTCGCCATCCCAGATGTCGCGCGGGCGCACTGGGCCGTGAACATCCGAAAGTTCCAGCGCCGCATCCGCTCGCTCACGCAGCTCATCGAGCTCGGCTCCCTCACGCCGCACGCCTCCGAGTTCCTGCGCATGAGTGTGCTCGCCGGCACCAACATCCTCGTATCGGGTGCGACGCACACGGGCAAGACCACCATGCTCAACGCACTCATGTCCGGAGCGCGCGCGAGTGACCGGGTCGTCACCGTTGAAGAGACGTTCGAGCTCGATCTCGATGTGCGTGACCTCGTGGCGTTGCAATGCCGTCAACCGAGTCTCGAGGGCACTGGTGAGATCACGCTGCGCCGGCTCATCAAAGAGGCGCTGCGCATGCGGCCCGACCGGCTCATCGTCGGCGAAGTGCGTGAAGCCGAGAGTCTCGACCTGCTCATCGCGTTGAACTCGGGTCTGCCTGGCATGTGCACGATCCACGCCAACTCCGCGCGCGACGCGCTCGCGAAGCTCTGCACGCTGCCTCTGCTCGCGGGGCGCAACATCGACTCCTCGTTCGTCGTGCCGACCGTCGCAAGCTGCATCGACCTCGTCGTGCATCTCGCGATCGATCGTGACGGTCATCGTCGGGTCTCCGAGATCACCGCACCGACCGGCGGATGCACCGGGGCGTCCGTCGACGCCGACGCGGTCTTCGTCTCGCGCAATGGCGAGCTCGTCGCTACAGGCGCGACGCCGGCGCGACTCGAGAAGTACCGTGCCACGGGGCTGGACCCCGGCATCGTGCTCCCGGCGGCCCACCGATGAGCCTCGTGCTCGGGGCGCTGCTGGGCCTCGGTGTGCTGCTGGCCTTCTCCCCGCTCATGTGGCCGGCCAAGGGTGCGCGTGCCGAGGGCCGTGCCGGGAGCGGACGGGTCCGCGACCAGCTCGCCCTCGCCGGGCTCGGCGGGGTGCCGGTCGCCGTCATCGTGGTCGTCGTCGCCGTGCTTGCGATCGTGTGCGGCGCGGTCGCACAGGCGGTCTTCATGGTGCCCGTGCTCACCGTGGTTGCGACGGTGCTGGGCGCGGCCATCGTCCCGCTGCTCGTGCGTGCGCGGGCCGCACGCCGGCGGGCGACCAATCGCGCGGTATGGCCCGATGTCGTCGACCACCTCGTTGCATCGGTGCGAGCCGGCATGTCGTTGCCCGACAGCCTCGGCGCTCTCGCCGACCTCGGTCCGGCACCGACCCGCCCGGCGTTCGCCGCCTTCGACGACGAATACCGGCGCACGGGCAACTTCGGTGCGTGCCTCGACCGTCTGAAGGATTCGCTGGCCGACCCCGTCGCCGACCGCATCTTCGAGACCCTCCGCATGGCCCGTGAGGTCGGCGGCAGTGACGTCACGGCGGTGCTCCGAGGCCTCGCAGGCTATCTCCGCGAAGACGCGGCGCTTCGCGGCGAAGTCGTCGCCAGGCAGTCCTGGATCCGCAACGCGGCCCGCCTCGGCGTCGCAGCGCCCTGGCTGCTGCTGCTCGTTCTCGCTTCGCGACCCGAGACGATCGTCGCCTACGACTCCGCCGCCGGCACCGCCCTGATCATCGCCGGAGTGGTCGTGACCATCGTGGCCTACCAGGCGATGGTCGCCCTCGGCAGACTGCCCGAGGAGCGCCGATGGTTCCACTGAACGGTGTCTCGGCGCTCGGACTCGTCTTCGGCGCAGTGCTCGGCCTCGGACTCTGGCTCGTCGTCTCGGCTGTGCCGCGTGTGGGCCGCCCCAGGCTGGTCGATCGTGTCGCTCCGTACGTCGCCGACATCTCAGCCGAGGCGCGGGCATTGCTCGCGAGACGTCCGGCCGACCCGACGCCGGTGCTGGGATTCCTCATCGGCCCTGCTGCCCGCGCGCTCCGAACGCTCGTCTCGGAGTGGCTCGGCGGTGCCGACACGATCGCGCGACGCCTCAGACAAGCAGGGTCGACTGCGACGGTCGAACGGTTCAGAGGTGAGCAATTGGCGTGGAGTGCCGGGGCGTTCGCCATGGCCTCCGCGCTCGCCCTCCTCTCACCCGCGTTCGGATCGCTCCCCGCGGTCGTTCGCATCGCCACACCGTTCCTCGCGGCGGCGCTCGGTGCGGTCGCACGCGATTGGGTGCTGCAGCGCGCTGCCCGACGGCGCCTCGCCCGAATCTCGGCCGAACTGCCGACAGTGCTCGAGTTCCTGACGCTCAGTCTCACCGCCGGCGAAGGCATGTTCGATGCGATCCGTCGTCTCGCGAGCGTCGGCTCTCGCTCGGGTGAACTGCCGCGAGAGTTCGCCGGAGTCGTTGCAGCGGTCGGCACAGGGGTTCCGCTCGGTCAGGCGCTCGCGCAGCTTCGGGACGATCTGGAGCATCCGGCTCTCTCCCGTGCCCTCGACCAGGTGCTGGGCGCGCTCGATCGCGGCGCCCCGCTCGCGGCCGTGCTTCGTTCGCAAGCCGGTGATGCCCGTGAGGAGGCCAAACGCACGATCATCGAGCTCGCCGGCCGCAAAGAGGTCGCGATGCTCGTGCCTCTCATCTTCCTGATCCTGCCCGTCACGGTCGCGTACGCGCTGTTCCCGGGCTACCTCGTGCTGCAGACGGGATTCTGATGAACCGCAGCACCGATGAGGACGACCGTTCAACCCCGTGCACCGAAGTCAGGTGCACCGACGAAAGGAAACCCAATGCGCAGATGGATCGAGCAACGGATCCGCGACGAACGAGGCGACGTACCCGGCTGGGTGCTCATCACGCTCATGACGGCTGGACTGGTCATCGTCATCTGGGGGCTCGCCGGTCCGGCCCTGTCCGGCGTCTTCGACCAGGCGATCAACCGCGTGCTCGGGGTCTGAGCAGCCGGGCGCTTCCTGCACGGCTCCGGGAGTCCGCGCAGCGACTTGCGAGGCAGGAGCGGGGCTCAGCGGTCGCCGAGTTCACTCTCGTGGGCATCCTGCTCACGGTGCTCGCGCTCGCCGTGGTGCAGCTGGCGTTGGCCCTTCACGTGCGAAACACCGTGCTCGATGCCGCAGCCGAGGGAGCCAGATACGCCGCGCTCGCCGGCTCGAGCGAAGGCGCAGGCATCGCCCGCACGCGCGAACTCATCGCCGCTGCCGTATCGACCGACTATGCGAAGGACATCGAGGCGGGCATCACCACTGTGGGCGGCGTTCCCATCGTGTCGGTGACAGTTCGTGCCCCGCTGCCCGTCGTGGGGTTGCTCGGCGTCGACCGTGCGCTGGAGGTGACGGGGCATGCTGCGCTCGAAGTTCTCGAATGAGTCGGGATCGGCCTCGCTCGAGTTCCTCACGGTCGGCATCATCCTGCTCGTGCCGCTCGTCTACCTCGTGCTCGCCGTCGCGGCGATTCAGGGCGGTGCGCTCGCAGTCGAGGGCGCGGCCAGGCAGGCGGCGCGGGTCGCCGTGCAAGCGATCGATGCAGGGGCAGCGGATGCCGCGGTCGAACGTGCCGTGCGAGTGACGCTCGACGACTATGGGGTCGATGCCGACGCGGCATCCGTTACCGTCTCGTGCTCGCCCTCCGGCGACTGCCTCGCTCCGGGCGAGCGAGTCCGAGTGTCCGTCACGGCCACCGTGGCGCTGCCCCTCGTGCCCGACTTCCTCTCGCTCGACCGGGCCACGAGCGTGCCTCTCGAGGCGAGCGCCACCCAGACCGTGTCGCGCTTCGCGGCGACCACGACAACAGGCGGCACCCGCCCATGATTCGGTGTGTGCGAGCGTGTCTCGATCGCGACGAGCACGGCTCGACCCTGTTGCTCACGATCTTCTACTGCTTCCTCGGCCTCTCGCTCGTGCTCGTCGTCGTCTCGGCGACCTCGCTCTACCTCGAGCGAAAACGGCTGTTCACCCTCGCCGACGGCGCCGCGCTCGCCGCAGCCGAGGCGTGGAGCCTCGACACTGTGCAGGTCGATGGCGACCACCTCTCGCTCAGCCTCGACGATGCAGAGGTGCAGCAGGTCGCCGGTGAATATCTCGGAGACGCGGTGCACGGCCTGCACGACGTCGAACTCGTGCGCGCGGCATCCGACGACGGGCAGAGCGCGACGATCACGATGCGGGCCGTCTGGTATGCGCCCATCCACACCGAGCTCGTGCCGTTGTCGGTGCCGATCGAGGTGACGGCGACGGCCCGTTCCGTGTTCCATTGATGGCTCGTCGTCTCATTGACGGTTCGTTCCGTTGACGGCGCGTTCCGCTGACAGCTCATCGTGCGATTGACTGGGAACATGACCCTTGAGATATCAGACCACTTCACCCGCATCCTCACCGCACCGGTGTTCGCCCACCTCGGCACCGTGCGCCCCAACGGCGAAGTGCAGGTCAACCCGATGTGGTTCGAGTTCGACGCCGAGACGCAGACGATCCGGTTCACGCACACGACGAAGCGCGCGAAGTTCCGCAACCTGCAGGCGAACCCCCGCATGACCCTCGAGATGACCGACCCCGAGAACCCGCAGAAGTACGTCGAGCTGCGCGGCACACTCGCCGAGGTCATCCCCGACCCGGAAGGCGCCTTCTACGTTCACCTCGGCCAGCGTTACGGCAACGCCGACCAGCAGGCCCCGGCCGACAAGGCCGACCGGGTCATCCTCGTGATGCAGATCGAGAAGGTCAACGGACGCTGACCCATGAGCGACGGCAACTCGGGTCGAGGCCCGGCAGCACGAGCTGACGGGCGAGGATACGCGTGGACGGCGATCGTCGCGGTCGTGATCGTCGCGGTCGCACTCTTCACGCCCGCGATCGCCTCGCTGCCCCTCTCGGGGCTCGCCGTCGTGCTCGGGTTGCGTGCGCGGCGTGAAGTGAAGAACGATCCGACACTCGTCGCCGGATGGCTCTGGATCGGCGCCGTCGCCGTCGGAGGCTTCGTGTTCGTCTCGCAGCTCATTCTCGTCGTGCTGTCGCTCGCGACGACTGGCTGAAGCCCGCCGAACGCGGCATCAGCGCCGTCGCCGGTGCGGCACGTAGCGGGGAATCCAGCGCCAGAGCACCGCGGCGCCGATGAGGCCGAGCGCTCCGACCACGACGTTCGCGGCCATGATCGACACGAGCGAGGTCACGGCAGCGATCATGAGCGGCGCCCCGGCCCCGCCGGTGTCGCCGATCATTCGGAACGCGCCGAGGAACGGCGCGGGGTTCTGCTTCGGTGCGAGGTCGGCGCCGAGGGTCATGATGATGCCGCTCGTGACACCGTTCGCGAGGCCGAGCCAGATGGCGATGACCGTGAACCAGAGGGCGGCATCGGGCAGGTCGTGCGTGAACGCGAGCGCGATGTGGCCGACGGCCATGCCGAGCAAGCCGGGGATCGCGCTCCAGAGCCTGCCGAAACGGTCCATGATCTGGCCGCTCACGTAGAACAGCGCGAAGTCGATCGTGCCCGAGATGCCGATCACGAGCGCAGCCTGCTCGGCAGGCATGCCGATCGAGACCGACCAGAGGGGGAGCACGACCGTGCGGCTCGCGCGGAGCGCCGAGAGCAGACCCACTCCCGTGCCGATGCGGGCGAGTACTGCGCTGTTCTCGCGGATCGCGCGGAACACGCTCGACGACGACTCGGCCGCGGCCTCGGCCTCACCGGCCGTGCGCGGCTCACCGGAAGCATCCGTCGCGGTATCGGGAAGTTCAGCAGCGGATGCCGCGCGGGCGAGCCTCGCCACACCGAAGACCCGCTCGGGGTCGGGCAACAGCACGAGCACGCCGATCACCGCGAAGCACGCTGCGACGAGCACCCAGAAGACGGTCTCGCTCGAGCCCGTCGCCGCGATGATCGCGGCCGCGACGAACGGTCCGACCGCCCAGCCCGCGCGGAACACGCCGCCGAGCGTCGAGAGAGCTCGCGCGCGGATGCGCACCGGCACGTAGCTCGTGAGGAACGCGTGCCGGGCGAGCCCGAACACCGCGGTCGCGAGACCCAGCAGGAACACGCCGATGCCGAGCGCCGCGACGGTCGGGGAGACGAGCGCGATGAGCACCCCGATGACGGCGAGCAGTGCGGCGCCGATCATCGCGTTGCGCTCGCCGATGCGCGCCACGAGCCAGCCGGCGGGCAGGTCACCGGCGAGCTCGCCGACCATCAGCATCGCCGCGATGAGGCCCGCGAGCGCGAGTGGGGCGCCACGTTCGGTCGCCACGAGCGGGATGATCGGGATCATCGCCCCCTCGCCGAGCGAGAAGACGAGCGTCGGCAGGTAGACCGGGAGGATGATCGAGCGCCATGAGAATCGGGACGCTGAATCGGACATCGATTCGACGCTACACCCGCACCGCCACCGCCCGGAGCCGTCACGCACGAGCAGGCGAGCGGATGCTCCATCAGTCATGGGAAGGGCGACTCGCGTAGGCTGGGAGGCCATGTTGGATCTTGACCTCACACAGGAGATCGCCGCGCTGCGATCCACATTCCGCGACATCCGTTCCGTCGTCGACGTCGACGGCCTCCAGTCGGAGATCGAGCGGCTCTCAGAGCAGGCCGGCGCTCCCGACCTCTGGGATGACACCGAGAACGCCCAGAAGGTGACGAGTGCGCTCAGCCACCGTCAGACCGAGCTCGCCCGGGTGAAGAGCATCGACTCGCGGCTCGACGACCTCGAGGTGCTCATCGAGCTCGCCAACGAGATGGGCGACGAAGAGAGCGCCGCAGAGGCGCGTGCCGAACTCGAGTCGCTGCAGAAGGCCATCGGCGACCTCGAGGTGCAGACCCTGCTCGACGGCGAATGGGACGATCGCCCTGCGGTCATCACCATCCGTGCCGGTGCCGGCGGCGTCGATGCCGCCGACTTCGCCGAGATGCTCATGCGCATGTACCTGCGATGGGCCGAGCAGCACGGCTACAAGGCCACCGTCATGGACACGAGCTACGCCGAAGAGGCGGGCATCAAGTCGGCGACGTTCGAGATCGACGCGCCCTACGCGTTCGGCACACTGAGTGTCGAGGCAGGCACGCACCGCCTCGTGCGCATGAGCCCGTTCGGTGCGGCAGGCAAGCGTCAGACGAGCTTCGCCGCGGTCGAGGTCATCCCGCTCATGGAAGAGGCGCAGTCGGTCGAGATCCCCGAGAACGACATCCGCGTCGACGTGTTCCGCTCGAGCGGCCCCGGTGGCCAGTCGGTCAACACGACCGACTCCGCCGTACGCATCACGCACCTGCCGACCGGCACGGTCGTGTCGATGCAGAACGAGAAGTCGCAGATTCAGAACCGTGCAGCCGCTATGCGGGTGCTGCAGTCGCGACTGCTGCTGCTGCAGAAGGAGCAGGAGGCCGCGCAGAAGAAGGAACTCGCCGGCGTCATCACCGCGAGCTGGGGCGACCAGATGCGTTCGTACGTGCTCGCGCCGTACCAGATGGTCAAAGACCTGCGCACCGACTACGAGGTCGGCAACCCGAGCCACGTCTTCGACGGCGACCTCGACGGCTTCATCGCGGCCGGCATCAAGTGGCGCAAGCGCCCCGCCGAGTAGGGGCAGGGGCGGTCCCTGAGCCTGTCGATGGGCGAGTCGTTGCGCCGATTCACCCCGTCCCTGCTTAGGCTCGATGGCGATGATCCGCTTCGATTCCGTCACCAAGACCTACCCCGGCCAGGCGAGGCCCGCCCTGAACGACATCGGGGTTGAGATCCTCCGCGGTGAGTTCGTTTTCCTCGTCGGCGCTTCAGGCTCCGGCAAGTCGAGTTTCCTCCGGCTGATCCTGAAAGAGGAGAAGCCGTCGAAGGGTGCGATCCATGTGCTCGGGCAAGACCTGGGCTCGATCTCGAGTCGCAAGGTGCCCTACTTCCGGCGCGATCTTGGCGTCGTCTTCCAGGACTTCCGGCTGCTGGCGAACAAGTCGGTCTATGAGAACGTGGCGTTCACCCTGCGGGTCATCGGCAAGTCGCGCGGCTTCGTGCAGTCGGCTGTGCCCGAGACGCTGAAGCTCGTCGGCCTCGACGGCAAGGGCAAGCGCATGCCCCACGAGCTCTCGGGCGGTGAGCAGCAGCGGGTCGCCATCGCTCGCGCCATCGTGAACAACCCGCAGATCCTGTTGGCCGACGAGCCGACCGGAAACCTCGACCCCGTGACGAGCGCCGGCATCATGACCTTGCTCGAGCGCATCAACTCGAGTGGCACGACCGTCGTCATGGCCACGCACGAGGCCGGCATCGTCGACCAGATGCAGCGCCGGGTGATCGAGCTCTCGGCCGGGGACATCGTGCGCGACGAGCGCAGCTCCGGCTACGGTGCTGCGCTTCGCGAGTCCCGCACGCATGCAGACAACGGCGCCGGCACCGGCAGCGGCACCGGCCCCCAGCCGACCGGAGAACCGATCACGAGTGCGGCGCCGAAGGTCACGACCGAGGTCATGCGTGAAGCCCAGCCGCTCTACGTCGAGCCCGAAGAGCGCGACGAGGTGACGGATGCCGCGGCGGCGATCACCGCCGCAGCGACGGCTGCCGTGCCCGTGGCCGGCGACGGGCAGGGCCAGGGCGACGCGTCGAAGACGAAGAAACCCGGGAGCGCAGCATCCCAACATTTGACCCTCGCCGAACGGCTTGGACTGCGCGCTCCGGGAGGCCCCCGGGAAGGCGACGACGACCAAGAAGTGGGGCCGACGAAATGAGGATCGGTCTCGTGCTCTCCGAGGCGGCGAACGGCCTTCGCCGGAATGCCTCGATGGTGGTCTCCGTCGTGCTCGTCACGTTCATCTCACTGACCTTCGTCGGCACCGCGGCGTTGCTGCAGCTGCAGATCGGCCAGATGAAGAACTACTGGTACGACCGAGCCCAGGTCGCCGTCTATCTCTGCACGGGCGTGTCGACCACAGCCGGCTGCACCGACGGTGAAGCGACTGAAGAGCAGAAGGCCGCGATCGAGGAGCAACTGGGCTCTGACACGCTGAAGCCCTTCATCGACGAGTTCTACTTCGAGGACCACGAGCAGGCGTTCGCGAACTTCCAGGAGCAGTTCGAGGGCACCCCCGCGGCCGACTACGTGACGCCCGAGGTGCTGAACGAGACGTTCTGGGTGAACCTCGTCGATCCATCGCAGGCAGCCGTGCTCGTCGAGAGTCTTGCGGGCATGGCCGGCGTCGAGGGGGTGGTCGACCAGCGCCGGTATCTCGATCAGATCTTCGACGTCTTGAACTCCGCGAGCTATACGGCGATCGCGATCGCGGCGATCATGCTCGTCGCCGCCGCCCTGCTCATCGCCACGACTATCAGACTCTCGGCGTTCTCGCGCCGGCGAGAGCTCGGCATCATGCGGCTGGTGGGTGCGTCGAATCGGTTCATCCAGACCCCGTTCATACTCGAGGGCGTGTTCGCGGGGCTCATCGGCTCCGTGCTCGCGGGCGGGGCGGTGGTCGCGATCGTGCACTTCTTCGTGCAGGGCTACCTCGCCGACAACCTGTCGTTCACCTTCGTCGACCTCGGCGATGCGCTCATCGTGGTGCCGTTGCTCATCCTCGTGGGGGTGCTGCTCGCTGCCGCGTCGGCGGGCATCGCGATCACGAGGTATCTGAAGGTCTAGTTCGCAGCTTCCCGAGTTTGCCGCTTCCGAGTCCGGCGAAACGGATGCCGCGGCATCCGTTAGACTGAACGGCTGCTTCGGATGCCCCGGGGCATCCGTTTCGAGGCAAGGAGCCGCTCGTGCCCAGGGAGACCGGTCAGAAGGTCGTGGCGACCAACCGCAAGGCGCGCCACGACTACACGATCGAGGACACCTATGAGGCCGGCATCGTGCTGACCGGCACCGAGGTGAAGTCGCTGCGTGAAGGTCGGGCGTCGCTCGTCGACGGCTACGCGTTCCTCGAAGGCGGCGAGATGTGGCTCGACGCGGTGCACATCCCCGAGTACACCGAGGGCACCTGGAACAACCACGCTCCGCGGCGCAAGCGCAAGCTGCTGCTGCACAAGCAGGAGATCGTGAAGATCAGCCACCGCACGAGCCAGGGTGGCTACACCCTCGTGCCGTTGCGGATCTATTTCTCGAACGGGCGCGCGAAGGTCGAGATCGCGATTGCGAAGGGCAAGCGGGAGTTCGACAAACGGCAGGCGCTGCGCGAGCGTCAAGACAAGCGCGAGGCCGACCGGGCCATGGCGAGCCGGCGCAACCTCGGCGACTGATCATTCCCTGAGCCTGTCGAGTTCCCTGAGCCTGTCGAGTTCCCTGAGCCTGTCGAAGGGGTGCGCGATGTAGGCTCTTCGCGATGGAGACCTCGACCCGCATCCCGGTGCCCGGCACGTACAACTTCCGCGACGTCGGCGGCTTGCCGGCACCGACCGGCACGGTGCGCGATGGCGTGCTCTACCGCTCCGACGGACTGCACCGGCTCGGCGCGGCGGGCAGGGCCGAACTCCGCGAACTCGGCGTCGGCATCGTCATCGACCTGCGCGACGACAACGAGGCGCAGTTCATGCCCGATGATCTCGGCGATCTCGAGGTCGAGGTACTCCGGCTTCCCGTCTTCGAGGGGTCCGGCGCCTCGCAAGGCCCGGCCGGCATCTCGCTCGAGGCGTTGTACGAGCGCATCGTCACCCAGCACGCCTCGGTCGTCGTCGCAGCCCTGCGCGAGATCTCGAGCGCCGGTGACCGCGCCGTCGTCGTGCACTGCACCGCCGGCAAAGACCGCACGGGCATCGTCATCGCACTCGCGCTCCTCGCCGTCGGTGTCGACCGAGAGGCCGTCATCGTCGACTACGCCTCGACCGAGGCGAACCTCGCAGGGGAGTGGCTCGAAGAGATGGTGGGCCTCGTCGTGCAGTACGGCGTGCCCGACAGCCCCGAACTGCGCATCCTCATGGGCGGCAGCCCGCGGGAGGCGATCGAAGGCGTGATCGAGATCATCGAACGCGACCACGGCTCGACAAGGGAATACCTGCTCGCCTCAGGCCTCGGGCTCTCCGAGCTCGCCGCCCTCGAGACGCTGCTGATCGACCCCAGCTGATCTCGGTCGGCTTCTCGACGTCGGCCGAACCGACCCGGCTACGCAGTCGCGGCGGCGGCCGCGAACCTGGCGTCGACGGATGCCGCGATCACGAGTTGCGCCGGCGTGAACTGCGACGGGCCGCCGCCCGACGAGTCGATCGTTGCATCGAGCATCGCGTACATCCGCTCAGCGCCGCCACCGCCCGGCACGACCGGCTGCGCGGTGAGCAGGCCCGTGTCGGCGAGTTCGACGGGCGCGGGATCCCCGAGACCGAGCGCCGCGGCGTAGACGGTCGCTTTCGCGACGGCGTCGGCGACAGCGCCGCGCTGCGCGAGTTCCTGGGTGCGCTTGCGGGTGGCATCTGTCAGTCGCCACTCGATACCGCCAACGGAGACCCGACCGTTGACGGAGACGGCGCTGACCCATTCGCCGAGCTTGTCGAGATCGGTGAAGACGACCTCGACGTCGGCGCTCACCTGATGCACGACCGGCAATTGCTTGCCTTCGTTGTTCCACGGGCGATGCGAGGAGACGCGGAGCTGCCCCGCGGACCACGTTTCGAGGGCGCCGGATGCCTCGAGCTCGCGCACCTCGGCGATGAGCTGCTCGTGGGCGGCCGTCGTACTCGCCAGTGTCGAGTCGCGCTCGGCCCCCGACGCGCCGACGCTCAACGAGACGGCGCCGAGTTCGGGAAGGATGCGTTCTTCGGCGTTGCCGCGCACGGCGATGACGGTAGCCACATGGACCTCCGGATTCATCCGCTCGGGAATGGCGGAGCGGCCGCGCCTGTTCTAGACTGTAAGGCCGGGCACCCACCGATCCAAAGATCGGCGCTCCGGTTTGAAAACTCCACAGTGTGCGACAACGGCCCGCCAGGCTCATCACTCAGTTCCGACTGAGCGACAGTCACGGCGATTCATGGGGATGATCGGTTTCGACATCGTCTGCGAACCCACGAGAAGCGGGCCGAGGATCCAGGGTTATCTCGTTAACGATCTCTGGAAAACAATAAGTGCCAATTCAAAGCGCACTGACTTCGCCCTCGCTGCTTAAGCGAGCTCGATAGTCCGTCAGCCCGCGGGTCTGTTCCCGCCCCGGTAGCTGGCGTCATCTAGGGAACTTGCTGCGTGTGGTCGCCTGAGCGACACGCGGGACTTTACTCAGGCTGGGCTCGTCGACCTAGGCGCCTGTGGCAAAGGTCGGGGCCGAGTAGAACGCTTGCACAGGCTGCGCCCGGAGAAGGCGTGGAATCACAGCGATGGACGGGGGTTCAATTCCCCCCATCTCCACCATCGGCCGTTGTCGCACACTGTCGGAGCAGTTCAGCGCTGCATCATGCATCCGTGTCTCAGGTGCGTGCTGCTTCGCGCAGCAGCGCCGTGATGCGCAGAACCGCGGGGTGCGTTCGCATCGAGCGCTTCACTCGCAACATGATGCGCCGCTGCACGTCGACATCGTCGACGGGCAGTACGGTGACGCCGTCGGGTAGGTCGAGCACGCCGAGGCGAGGCAGCACGGTGACGCCGACGTTGTGGGCGACGTAATCGAAGGCGGTCGCATAGTCGGGGGCCTGGATGCGGAACTGCGGTGCGAACCCGTGAGCGGCGCAGGCCGACAGCGCGATCTCACGGCATGGTCCGTGAGCGTGGTCATTGTCGATCCAAGGTTCGTCGGCGAGCTCGCGCAGCGTCACCGAGCGCTGCACCGTGAGCGGATGCCCGTTCGGCACGACGACGACGTAGCCCTCGGTGCGAAGCTCTTCGATCTCGTAGCCGTCTGCTGCGCCATCTGCGACAGCGGGGTCCCGGTCGCCGCGAACCGATTCGGCGACGTACAGCTCGATGTCGGGCTCGCCGGCGTGTTGTCCGCTCAGCTCGACGAGGCTGAGCTCGAGCCGCAGTGTCGGGAATTCGCTCAAGAGTGTGGCGGCGATCGCCGGCATCCAGGCGCGGTTCGACGACATGAAGCAACTGATGCGCAGCGTGCCGCTGCGGCCGGAGCGCAGGTCGTCGGCCATGGAGTCGAAATCGGCGAGTTGGTCGAGCACTCGAGCGGCACGGTCGGCGACGGCGATGCCGGCCGACGTCGGCACGATGCCGCGCCCGCGCTTCTCGATGAGCGTCAGCCCGGTCTCGCGCTGCAGCGAGCTCACGTGCTGGCTGACCGCCGAGGGCGTGTAGCCGAGCCGGGTCGCGGCCTGATTGATCGAGCCGGTCTGCACCACGGCACGGAACACGCGGAGTCGATGCGGGTCTACCATGCCGCGATCGTACAGTGTTACTGAACGAATAGGAAGAATCGTTCGCTTGTACTGAGGTGATTTGCACGTCAGGCTGTACGAATGCGACTCCCTTCAGCGGCCGCGCCCGACGCGCTGCAATCACCGGTGCCACCAGCCACGATCGGCTGGAAGGTGCTGACCGCGATGCTCATCGTGCTGGTGCTCTGGGCCTCGGCATTCATCGCCATCCGAGGGGTCGGGGATGCGATCTCGCCCGGGCCGCTCGCGCTCGGCCGACAGCTCGTCGGTGCCACCGTGCTCGTCGCGATCGCCATCTGGCGCCGCCCGCCGCTGCCTCGACCACGCGCGCTCGTGCTCATCGCGATCTACGGTCTGCTCTGGTTCGCTGGCTACACTCTCGTGCTCAATCTCGCCGAGCGCCACCTCGACGCGGGCACCGCCGCGATGCTCGTGAACATCGCGCCGCTCCTCGTGGCGCTCGCCGCCGGTGCGCTGCTGAAAGAGGGATTCCCGCGCCCGCTCATGGTCGGAATCGGCATCGCGTTCACCGGCGTCGTGATCATCGCGACGGGCGGCATCGGCGCGCACAGCGATCCGCTCGGCATCGTGCTCGGCATCCTCGCCGCAGTGCTCTATGCCGCCGGGGTGCTCGTGCAGAAGGTCGCCCTGCGAGAGGCCGACGCGCTGAGCGCGACTTGGATCGGTTGCGTGGTCGGCGCCGTGGCGCTGCTGCCATTTCTCCCGCAGACCATCGGTGAACTCGCCGATGCCCCGACGCCGGCCGTGCTGGCGGTCGTGTACCTCGGGGTCTTCCCCACCGCTGTAGCGTTCCTGCTCTGGGCGTACGTGCTCAAGCGCAGCTCCGCCGGTGCGACAGCCTCAGCCACGCTCGCCGTGCCGGCGATCGTCGTCGTGCTCTCGTGGTTGCTGCTCGGCGAGCTGCCGACCGTGCTCGGCATGATCGGCGGCGTGCTGTGCCTCGCCGGCGTCGCGTGGAGCCGCCGCAAACCCCGGTCGGCATGAGAAATGCCGCGTGGTGCGGCCCGGAGGCGCACCACGCGGCATCCGTGGCTCAGCTGATCAGCGTGCGGCGCCCGCGAGGGTGCCCGTGACCTGGCCGGCCGGGTCGTAGATCACGCACGAGACCACACGGTCGTCGAGGCTCTCCCAGCTCTCCTGCGACGGGCGGTACGCGTACATGTCGAGCGTCGAGGTTTCGTAGGCGAGGCCGACGAACGGCTCGAACTGCGCGAGGCAGGCCTCGTCGGACTGAGTCTCCACGACGTCGTCGCCGGGGTACTCCTCGCCATCGAGGGTGAGGTCGAAGAACACCTCTTCGTCGTGGGACTGGCCGCAGGGAACGACGGGCACCTCGGAGACGAGCTCTTCGGTGACCTCGTTCATGCAGTCGCCGACCTGGAGCGCGAAGACATCGGCGTCACCCTCTTCGACGATCTCTTGGGTGGTCTCGTCGCGTTCGGGTTGCGGTGCGGAGCCGCCGAGGAGGTTTCCGACGATGCTGCATCCGGAGAGCGGGATCGCGACCGCGACAGCGGCAATGGCGACGAGTGCGCGCGTCAGGGGGCGGCGCGTGGCAGAGTTCACGGGTAGGGCCTCTCAGTTGGGGTGGGGATCGATGATCGCGAGAGGGCCGTCACACACCGGCGCCCGCCTCATCCGGGTGATTCGCTGTCAGCATAGCGGGACTCGGGAACGCGCCGCTTGCCGGTTCAGCGCAAGTGCGGTGCCACCTCGGCGGCGATGAGCTCGAGGTGTTCGAGATCGCGCATGTCGACGAGCTGCAGGTAGACCCGCTCGGCGCCGAGGTCGCGGAGGCGCAGCAACTTCTCTACGGCCGCGGCCGGGGATCCGGCGATGTTGACCTCGGCGAAGTCGTCGGGATCGGCACCGATGGCGGCGAGACGGCGCAGGTACTCCGCGTCGGATGTCGCGACCACAGCGGGCAACGCGACGCTTGTGCGAATCGAACCCGGGTCGCGGCCGAGTTCTTCGCACGCACGCCGCACTCCCTCGAACGTCTCGGCGATGATGTGCTCGTCGCGGAACCCGATGTTGAACTCGCTCGCGAACCGTGCGGCGATAGCCGGTGTGCGCCGCGGCCCGGCGCCGCCGACGATGATCGGCAGTGGCGACTGTGCGGGCTTCGGCAGGGCTGGTGAGTGCACAAGACGATAGTGCTCGCCCGCGAAGTCGTAGTGCTCGCCGACCGGAGTCGACCAGAGGCCCGTCACGATCTCGAGCTGCTCTTCAAGAATGCCGAAGCGCTTGGGCGGGAACGGGATGCCGTACGCCTCGTGCTCCTCGGCGAACCATCCCGTTCCGAGGCCGAGCTCGACCCGGCCGCCCGACATGGCATCGACCTGTGCGACCTGGATCGCGAGCACCGACGGGTGCCGGAACGTCGCCGAAGAGACGAGCGTGCCGAGTCGGATGCGGCTGGTCTCACGCGCGAGGCCGGCGAGGGTGACCCAGGCATCGGTGGGGCCGGGCAGCGGATCGGCCTCGTCCATCGCGAGGTAGTGGTCGGAGCGGAACCAGCCGTCGAAGCCCAGCCGCTCGGTCGCGCTCGCTTGCGCGAGCTGGTCGTCGTAACTCGCGCCCTGCTGCGGCTCGGTGAAGATGCAGAGTTCCATGACTACGCCTTCCCGTCGAGCGCCGCGAGAACGTCGTCGTGAAGCAACCCGTTCGTGGCCAAGGCGCTGCCATGCCACGGTCCGGATTCACCGCTGATGGAGGTGAACCGCCCTCCCGCCTCCTCGACGATCGGAATGAGCGCGGCGAGGTCGAACGGCTTCACATCGAACTCTCCTGTGATGTCGATGAGGCCTTCGGCAAGCAGCATGTACGACCAGAGGTCGCCGTAAGCCCGGTCTCGCCAGACGCGTTCGGCGAGCGAGAGGAGCCGGTCGAGGTAGCCAGCGTCGCGCCACTGCGCGATGCTCTGGAAGCTCAAGACGGCGTCGGAGAGCGTCTCGACGCCGGAGACCCGAAGGCGCCTGGCACCGGGGAAGGGGCTGGACGAGGCATCCGTGCCCTGCTCGCTGGCACCGGCCTCGGCGGCCGAACCCGTCGTCCATGCGCCCAGACCCGTCGCGGCCCACCAGCGGCGGCCCATCGCTGGCGAGGAGGCGACGCCGACGACCGGCACGCCATCGACGGCCAGCGCGATGAGCGTGCCCCACACCGGCACGCCGCGCAGGAAGTTGGCGGTGCCGTCGATCGGGTCGATGATCCACTGCCGGGTGCTCTCGCCCTCGGTGCCGAACTCCTCGCCGAGGATGCCGTCACCGGGGCGGGCCTCGGCGATGCGATCGCGAATCGCGCGTTCGACCGCGAGATCGGCCTCGGTCACGGGGGAGCGGTCGGGCTTCGTCTGCACGTCGAGGTCGATCGCACGGAATCTCGCGAGGGAGACGGCATCGGCCAATTCGGCGAGTTCGAGGGCGAGCGCGAGTTCGGCGGCGAGGTCGTTGGCGTCGGCATCGGTCACGTCGTTCAGGCTACCGGCATGTCGCGCCGGGACCGCGACGCGCCGATTCCGGACCCGATTGGTGCAACCGCGGGTTCTCCTGATAACGTGGTTCCTCGGTTCGGGTTGCTGAAAAATCCGAACTTCGACATGCGAAAGCATGCACCTCTAGCTCAATCGGCAGAGCAACTGACTCTTAATCAGTGGGTTCTGGGTTCAAGTCCCAGGGGGTGCACGATTAAGCCTCGAACCTCTCGCCGGGTTCGGGGCTTTTTCACGTTCAGAGCGCGCCGTGCACGACTTGTGCGAGTGCGGCCGTCGAATCGCGCCTCAGAGATCGTCCGTGGTAGGTCCGGCTCTTTCGTCGTACGCTCGTCACCGTGTGCCGAAGAGGCTGCCACGCGCGGCCCGCGCTCCCCACCGAGACAACACCACGAAAGCGAAACCAGCGTATGAGCTCAGCGGTACTCGATGACGCCACCCGCACGGCGATCGTCGACATCTTTCAGGCGCGCCTCGATGAAGGGGTGAGCCCGGGATCGTATGTCGCCGTTTTCGGACCGAACGGAATTGTGTTCGAGCGCGGCTTCGGTGTGAGCGTTCTCGGTGGCAGCACCCCGACCGGGTCGACATCGTTCCGCATCGCGTCCTGCACCAAGAGCTTCACGGCGGCCACGATTCTGTTGTTGCGGGATCGCGGCCAACTGAACCTGGACGCCCCCGTGACCGATTTCGTGCCGCGGTTCACGCGGGTGACGGGCGGACTTCCCGGCACCGTACCGACGGTGCGAATGCTGCTCTCGATGTCCGCCGGCCTGCCAACGGACGATCCATGGGGCGACCGGCAGGAGTCGATCTCGACGGAGGAACTCCTCAGTCTTCTCGACGAGGGTGTCCGCTTCATCTCGACACCGGGAACCGCCTACGAGTACTCCAATCTGGGCTTCGCCGTTCTCGGCCTCGTCGTCGAGGCTGTGACCGGCCGTCGTTTCATCGACGTGGTTGCGGATGACCTGCTGCGCCCGTTGGGGTTGACGGCGCGTTTCGACGGGCACGGCATTCCGGAGGCGGATCTCGCCCTCGGCTACACCAAGCGCGGCGGCGAATGGCTCGAATTGCCATTCTCGGAGCCCGGCGCGTTCTCGCCGATCGGCGGCATCTTCGCCACCCCCCGAGAGATGGCTGCGTGGGCGAACTGGCTCCGCGGCGCACTTGAGCGTGAGCAGCACGGGGCGGATGTGCTCTCCGCGGCGAGCCGTCGCGAGATGCAGCAGATCCATCGTGCGATTCCCGTGCAGGCTCCGCCCGTTGCCGGCAGTGTGCGCGGCTACGGTTTCGGCTTGTTCGTGGAGCAACGCTCCGCCCTCGACCGCACCGTGTTCCACTCCGGCGGATATCCCGGGTTCAGTGCGCACATGCGCTGGCACGAGCAGAGTGGCTGGGGCATCGTCGCGTTCGAGAACGCCACCTACGCCGGCGTCTCGGAGCCGGCCGAGAAGGCATTGCGACACGTCATCGAGCAGCACAGTTCCGCTCCGGTCGCGCAGCCGTGGCCCGAGACCGTAGACCTCGCCCAGCGGGCGAGTGCGCTGTTGCGCCACTGGGATGATGCCGAGGCCGCACGGATCTTCGCCGAGAACGTGGCCCATGACTCACCGTTCTCCGAGCGGCGGACTGTGCTCGCCGGCATCCTGAATGAGATCGGGCCTCTCGGCGACGAGAATGCCGGCGAGCTGGTGGGAACCTCTGAGGACCCGTCTCAGCTCGTCTGGCATCTGGCGACCGAGCGGGGTCGGCTGCGGTGCCAGATCCTGCTGACGCCGACGGTCTCTCCCCGAGTGCAGACCCTCCGGCTGAGCCGAGCAGGAGGTTCCGAGGAATGAGTGAAGCGGGTTCCTCAGATGGCCTGGACGCCGATCACGAGGCGCATCGGCGATTGCGCACACCCGGCGGCCCCCATCGCGAGAGGCTCGAGCAGCGGTCTGCGGCGACCATCCTCCAGCAGCGGGTGATCGAGAAGGAGCAGCACGTTCTCGTCGAGGCGCTCGAGCGTGTGGGGAGCGACGGCTCCGCGGTCGCTGTTACGAGCATCGTCGTCGCCGCCCGGCGCCGTTTCGTCGTCGGCTCGGGCAGGTCCTTCACCTACGCGACGCTGCTGTCGCGTGATCTTGCCGCGGGGCTCTCCCAGGTATTCCTCGTCGATGACACCGTCATCCGCTCCGTTGACATACTGAGCGAAACGAAGTCGACGGACGTTCTCATCTCCTTCTCCTTCCGCCGATACCGGCGGGACACGGTCGAGTTCTGTCGGGAGTTCGTCGCGGCCGGCGGCACCGTCGTCGGCGTGACCGATGAGCGGGACTCGCCGATAACCGAGGTTGCTGAGGCTTGCATCTTCGTGCCGACCGACAGCGTGTCCTCCGCCGATTCGCCCACAGCGATCGCCTCGATCTGTCATCTCATCACGACCCTCGCAACGGCCAGCGCCAAAGGCGCCAGGCGCCGGCTCGCCGAGCGCGACCGGCTGAGCAATCTCCTCGGCCTCTACCTCGAGTCGTGAGCCGACCGGGCTCGACATTCACCGGTGACGAGAATCTCTTGGAGCAATTGTTCACGAGATCGTAACGTCGTGAACGCGGTTGGCAAACATGCGCCAAAGTGTAGAAATACGCAACGCATTTCTTTACATCTTTGACCTTTCTCTTTCAGAGTAAGGGGCTATAGGTTGTCAGGAACAAGATTTGCGTAACGTAAATTCTTCGGTTCTCACGATGGAGAGGTCCCGGTTGTGTCGATAGCAAGCGCGTCATCGCCCGGTACGGCCGCACGAGAGCAGTCGCCGTCCGTCGTCGAGCTGTGCTCCACGCTGATCTCCTTCGATTCGAGCAACTACGGCTCTGCCGGCAGCGCGGGCGAGCGCGAGGTCGCGGACTACATCGTTGCTGTTCTGCGTGAGGCGGGCTACGAGCCCGAGCTATTCGAGTCGGCTCCCGGACGGGCGAATGTCGTGCTGCGCGTCGCTGGCAGCGACAGCAGTCTTCCTGCGCTCCTCGTCCACGGCCACATCGACGTCGTGCCTGCAGAAGCCGACCAGTGGTCAGTCGATCCCTTCGGTGGTCTCGTGCGCGACGGCTACGTCTGGGGCCGTGGGGCGACCGATATGAAGGACATGGTTGCCAACACGCTGAGTACCCTTCTGCGCTGGAAGGAGAAGGATCTGGCTCCGCGCCGGGACATGGTCTTCGCTTTCGTGGCGGATGAGGAGGAAGACGGGGAGTTCGGATCCGAGTGGCTGGTCGCCCATCATCCCGAGTTCTTCGAGGGCGTCGTCGTCGGAATCAGCGAATCGGGCGGTATCCCGGTGGAGGCCGCCGCCGCGGATGGCGGCCTTCGACGGTTCTACCCGATTGCGACTGCGGAGCGCGGCACGCTGCATATGACCCTGCGCGCGAACGGCACCTCAGGGCACGGCTCCCGGCCGACAACCGACAACGCCGTCGTTCACCTCATCGACGCTCTCTCCCAGATCGCCAACTACACGTGGCCGATCGTGCTCAGTCCCACCGTCGAGGCCTTCCTTCGCGGAACCACGACGGCCCTCGGCCTGCCCCTCGACCTCAGTACGGTTTCCGGCGTCGAGGACGCACTCGAACGGATCGGGGAAGACCTGCGGGGCTATGTGCGGCCCGCATCGCGACCGTCCGCGAATCCGACGGTGCTACGGGCCGGCTACAAGGTCAACGTCGTACCCGGAACCGCGGAGGCCGAACTCGATATCCGCACTGTGCCCGGCTCCGAGCCATTCGTTCTCGCGGAGATCGACAGAATGCTCGGCGAACACGTGACGCGGGAATTCATCTCGAACGCGCCCTCCGTCTCCGCCCCGATCGACACGGAGTGGTTCGAGTCGATCCGCGAGGCGATCGTGCGGGAGGATCCGGAAGCAGTCGTGCTGCCGTTCTGCATGGGCGGGGGAACCGACGCCAAGGCCTTCGCGAAGCTCGGAATCATCGGCTACGGATTCTCCCCCCAGGGGATCGACCCCGAGGGGCGTGTCGGCTCCGGCATGCACGGCGTCGATGAACGCGTCCCGGTTGCGTCACTCGAGGCTGGGGCCAGGATGCTCGAACAGTTTCTGACGACCGTATGAGCGCCATCCTCTCCCCCTCGGACCGGGCACTGTTCTCCGTGCTCGAGTACTTTCCGCGCTGGCTCTCGTTTCGTCGCGGTTTCCTGCGCATCCCCGGAATTCAGGCCGCGGTGTTCGCCGGTGGACGCACCGCACTCTCCTTCACCGAGGGCGTCGCCGACATCGAGACGGGGGAGCCGCTTCGCGCTGACCACACGTTCCGTGTCGCGTCCCACTCGAAGACGTTCACCGGTACGGTGCTGCTTCAGCTCGCGGAGCGTGGCGCTCTGCGGCTCGACGATTCGGCGGGCCGCTGGCTTCCCGCTCTCGTCGAGCAGGGGTCACCGCTCGCGGATGCCACCATCCGCGAACTGCTCTGCCATTCCGCCGGCACCATTCGCGACGGCAAGAACGCGGACTTCTGGCAGCACGAGGGACGCTTCCTCGACGACGCGGAGCTCCGCGAGGTTCTCGTGGATGCCGAAGCTCGAACCCTGCCCCGCAACGACCGCTTCAAGTACTCGAACATCGGATTCGCCGTGCTCGGGCAGATCGTGGAAGCGTGCGTCGGCGTCACCTACAACGAGCATCTGATGGTTGCGGTCATCGAGCCTCTCGGACTGCACAACACCGCGCCAGACGCTGACACGGCGCGGGGCGGCCGGCGTACAGCGGGCCACAGCGCGCTGAGCTATGCGGAGCACCGCGTGCCGCTCGCCGACCTCGACACCGGAGCACTGTCGCCCGCGACCGGCGTCGTCTCGACCGCAAAGGATCTCGTCAAGTATTTCTCCGCCCACTTCCTCGGTTCCGGCCTCCTGCTGAGCGACGAATCCAAGCGCCTCATGCAGATCCCCGCCGCGCAGCAGCCGGATGGCAGTCGCTACGGACTGGGTATGGGCGTCTACACGGTGGGCGAACGGCTGGTCCGCGGCCATGGCGGCGGATTCCCCGGAACCATCACGAGCTCGATGTTCGACCGGGAGGCGGAGATCGCCGTCTCTGTTCTGGCGAATGCCATCGACGCCCCGGCGTACAGCATGAGCGCCGGGTTCTATCGCCTGCTCGATGCGGCCGAGCGCAGCGTCGGCAGCGCAATCGCGGAGACGGCCGCCGCGTACGTCGCGAACTTTTCCGGACGCTTCGCCAACCTCTGGGGTGTGCGCGATCTGGTGCCGCTCGGCTCGGTGCTGTTCATTCTCGACCCGAGCGCATCCGACCCCCTCGACGAGGCTCTGCGGCTCGCACCGACCGACACGGATGGCGTCTTCCTCATCGAGGACGATGGCGGATCCGGCAAGGTCGGCGAGCTGGTGCAGTGCATCCGAGGGCAAGACGGCGAACTCGAGGCCGTCATCATCGCGGGCTCCCGCAGCACTGCCTTCACCGCACAGACTCCGCTCAGTGCGATCGTCCGTGCCGTTGACGTGGCTCGCACAGCGTGAGCCCGGACACCGCGAATCCCCGACAGACTGGTGCAGAACTCGTGACCTTTCCCGCGACTCCCGAGGTGTCATCCGGCGCGCTGTCCGAGCGGCGTCGTCCTCCGCGCCTTGCCCCCGGCGACACCGTCTCCCTCGTCTCGCCCGCCGGCCCGACCCCTCCCAAGACTCTCGAGCGCGCCGTGGCCCAGCTGCGGGCGTGGGAACTCGAGCCGATCGTTGCGCCGAATGCGCACCGTGTCGATTCGCGTGCGGAATACCTCGCCGGCAGCGATGCCGAGCGCGCAGCCGATCTTCGCGGGGCCTGGCTCGACCCCTCCATCTCGGCCGTGTTCTGCCTCCGAGGCGGCTACGGCAGCCTGCGAGTGCTCGACTTGCTCGATTTCGATGAGCTGGCGACGGCGGCCCCGAAGCTGCTGATCGGTTCGAGCGATATCACCGCACTGCACTCAGCGTGGAGCACCCGACTCGGTGTCGCAACGGTCTTCGGACCGATGCCCGCGACGGGAGCCTTTCTCGATGATGCGACGGCGCGCGACCACCTCCACGCCCTGCTCTTCAGCCCAGAGGAAACGACCGTCTTCAGCGGACCGGAGGCTGAGGCCATGGTCGCCGGACGCGCGACGGGGGTTCTCGTCGGCGGAAACGTCAGCCTGCTCGCGGCAAGCGTCGGTGCACCGGAGTTCGCGCTGCCGTACGGCGGCATCGGCCTCATCGAGGAGATCTACGAGGAGCCCTACCGCCTCGACCTGCTGCTACTCGAACTCAAGCGCAGCGGTTGGTTCGCCGCGCTCTCGGCCATAGCTCTCGGCTCGTGGGAGGAGAGCGGTGACGACGCACTGATCCGTGCGCTCCTCGAGGAGTATGTCGAGCCCCTCGGCATCCCGGTCATCTGGCAGCTCGGCTTCGGGCATTGCGCAGGAGCACTTTCCCTTCCGCTCGGTGTCGAGGCGAGTCTCATCAGCGAACCCGGCAATCCGCGAATAGAGCTCAGCGCGCCCCTTTGAGCCCTGCACCACGATCACCCCCTTCACACAATGGAGATTGCATGCGATACGTAAGACGAACGTCGGCAGTACTCGTTTCTTCCGTACTCCTTCTCGGTCCGGGAGTCGCGGCCGTCGCCGCGGATTCCGGCGGTGATGCGGTCATGAGCGTCAACCTCAGCGGAACCATCGATTCACTCAACCCATTCCTCGCAAGCAACCAGGCCGCACTCAATGTGCTCACCCTGCAGTACGAGGCGCTCGCCCGTTCCGGACCGGATGCGACGAACGTGCCCGACCTCGCGAGTGAGTGGACCGCGGAGGGCACGACGTGGACGTATACGATGCGTCCCGATCTGCAATGGTCCGACGGCGAGCCGCTCACGGTCGACGATGTGCTGTGGACGTACAACGCGATCCTCGACAACCCCGAGCTCGCAACGCAGAACGGCGGCTTCGTCGAAAGCGTGACCGAAGTCTCTGCCCCTGACGAGAACACGATCGTCGTCGAGACGAAGTCCCCGCAGGCGCCCAACCCGGTTGCCGGAATCATGATCGTTCCCGAGCACGTCTGGAAGGACATCGACAAGCCCGCCGAGTTCGAGAACACGGAGCCGACCGTCGGCTCCGGCCCCTACCTGCTGAGCGAGTATTCGCGCGGTACTTCGGCCATCCTGACGGCGAACGACAAGTTCTGGCGTGGCGCTCCCGCCCTCTCCGGCATCAATTTCATCCAGTACAAGAACACGGACGCCGCCATCCAGGCGCTGCGCACGGGAGAACTCGACCTCGTCGGCGATATGACCGTCGCGCAGTACGACTCTCTCGACGGCGTGGACGGGATCACTCGCAACGAGGCGGATTCGACGGACTACAAGGACCTCTCGATCAACCCCGGTGCCGCTGACCGTCAGGGCAACCCCATCGGCGACGGTGCGGCGGTGCTCAAGGACCAGGAGTTCCGTCAGGCGATCCGCCAGGCCATGGACCAGGAGATGCTCGTCGAGCGAGTGCTCGCCGGTCACGGTTCCGTTGGTGCGGAGATCATGCCCCCCGGTCGCCCTGCCTACTACTGGGACGAGACGGACCTGATCGACCCGTACTCGCCTGAGGACGCCGCTGCTCGTCTCGACGCCGCCGGGTACACGGCCGGCGCTGACGGCACGCGTCTCGGCGCCGACGGCAAGCCCATCGAGCTCCGACTCTCGTTCGACGCCTCGAGCACGGAAGACACCCAGACTGCGCAGTTCGTGCAGACCTGGCTCGAAGAACTCGGTATCACCATCGTCTCCCAGCCGACCGACTGGGACCAGATGGCTCAGGATGCCGCCGAGGGCACGTACGACATGTACATCAACCAGTGGGGCGTCGGAATCGACCCCGACTACATGCTCTCGATCAACACGTGCTCGGCGCTGCCGGAGTCGGCCGGAGCCGCCAACCCCTCATCGGACAACTGGTGCAACCCGGAGTTCGACACGCTCTACTCCGCGCAGCACACGGAGACCGATGAGGCCGAGCGCAAGGACCTCGTGAAGGACGCGCTCAGCCTCCACTACGAGTCTGCGGTCGCGATCGTCCTGTACTACCCGAACCCGCTCCAGGCCTACCGGTCGGACCATGTGACCAACCTCACCCCGTACGCCGGTGACATCAACTACTACTGGGCGTACGCCGACGCCGAGCCCGCGGCTGGTGCGGCGACCGCCGGCGGCGGTGGCGCGGGATGGCTGCTCCCCGTCGGTATCGGTGCTGTCGTTCTGGTCGGTGCCGCAGTGGCGCTGATGATCGCTCGGCGCAAGAAGACCGCGGAGGATCGCGAGTAGTCGGAATCACCGTGGCCTGTCAGCGTGACATCGTTCGCGCTGACGGGCCGCATCCATCCGACGTCCGCCCACTGCAGTGAAGGGGAAACCGTGTCAGCCCTTGAATCCATCCACGGCGCAGCCGTGGAGGAGGGCGCGGAAGCGCCACGCGCGAGCTCGTTCTGGTCGTATCTTCTTCGTAAAACCGGCGGGGCTCTCATCAGCCTCGTCATGGTCGTGCTTCTCGGATTCTTCGCCTTTCGGATCCTGCCGGGGGACCCCGTCGCAAGCCTCACCCGCGGCAAGCAGATCACCGCGGAGCAGCTCGAGAACCTCAAACACCAGTTCGGGCTCGACCAGCCGCTCAGCACCCAGTTCTTCCTTTACATCAAGAGTCTGTTCGACGGCAATCTCGGAACCTCGTACACATTCCGGGCCCCCGTCTCCGCGCTCATCGCCGACCATCTCCTCCCCACGTTGCTGCTCACGGGCACCTCAGCGGTGCTTGCGATCGCCCTCGGTCTCTGGATCGGTCAGCGTGCGGTCGCCCGCCGCGACAAATGGTTCGATCGGAGCAGCACGGCTGTCGCCCTCACACTGTGGTCGGTGCCGACCTTCTGGCTCGGACTGCTCCTCCTCATGGTCTTCGGGGGGATGCTGCAGATCCTCCCCATCGGCGGAATGGTGACCGCAGGGGCCGGCTATACGGGCTTCGCCTATGTCTGGGATGTCATCCGGCACCTCGTGCTGCCCGTCGCAACGATGGTGGCCGTCACCTACGCGCAGTACATGCTCGTCATGAGGGCCTCCCTCTTGGAGGAGATGACGTCCGATTACCTCGTCACGGCAAGAGCGAAGGGTCTTCCGGAGGACCTCGTGCGAACCCGTCACGCCCTGCCCAACGCACTCCTGCCGACCGTGACCCTCGTCTTCCTCCAGATCGGCAGCCTCATCGCGGGAGCGGTCACGGTGGAGACCGTGTTCTCCTGGCCGGGCCTCGGCTTCCTGACCTTCCAGGCCCTGCGCGGTCCCGACCTGCCGCTGCTGCAGGGAACGTTCGTCGTCTTCTCGGCGATCGTCATCATCATGAACCTCGCTGCGGATCTCGTCTACCGCACGATCGACCCACGGGTGCGTGCCGCATGACAAGACTCGAAGCCGCGGCGAAGTCCGAGCAGGCGCAGAAGCCCAAGCGGCCGGAGAAGCCCAAGCGGCCCGAGAAGCCCACGGGCCGCGTCGCGATACGGCCACGTCGGATCGATGCGTTCGCCGTGAGCTGGCACTCCTTCGCGAAGAGCCGAAGCGGCGTCTGCGGCCTGATCTTCCTCGTCGTCGTCGTCCTCGCCGCGATCCTCGCACCTGTGCTCGCCGACGAGTCGATGCTCGACGTCACGAAGGTGACGAATCCCGCCAACCAGCCGCCGAGCTGGGAGAACCCACTCGGTACCGATCCGCTCGGGCGGTCAGTTCTCGCCATGCTGCTCTGGGGCTCGCGGATGTCGCTCCTCGTCGGCGTCGCCGCAACCGTCGTCTCCATGGTGCTCGGCGCGGTCTTCGGCATCCTCGCGGCCAGGTTCACCGGCTGGCGGTCCGCGATTCTGCTCCGAGTCATCGACTTCTTCCTCGTGCTGCCGTCGCTCGTGCTCGCCATCGTGCTCTCGAGCGTTCTGCAGCGCGGGCTCTGGACGATCATCATCGCGATCGGGGTCACCTCCTGGGCGGGAACGGCGAGACTCGTCCGTTCGCAGGCCCTCACCATCGAATCGCGCCCCTATATCGAGCGCTCCATCGCGCTGGGCGCGAGCAGCGGGCACATCGTGCGTCGGCACATCCTTCCCGGTGTGATGCCGTTCATCATGGCGAGCACCACGCTCACGGTGGGCGCCGCGATCATCGCGGAGTCGACGCTCTCCTTCCTCGGCCTCGGCGATCCGGGGCAGGTCTCCTGGGGATCCATGCTCAAGCTCTCGCTCGATACGGGCGCCGCGACGGCGGGGTACTGGTGGTTCGTGCTTCCCCCGGGCATTGCGATCGTCGCCGTCGTACTCGCCTTCACGCTGGTGGGGCGCGCCATCGAGACCGTCATCAACCCGACCCTGAGAGGCCGCTGATGCCATCCCTGACCTTCGACGACGTCAGCATCTCCTACCGAACCCACGGTGAGTCGGGCCGCGGGGAGGTTGCCGCGGTACGAAACATCAGCCTCTCGCTTCCGGCGGGCGGAACCCTCGGCATCGCGGGGGAGTCCGGTTCCGGAAAATCCACCCTCGCGATGTCGGTGCTCCGATTGCTGCCCCGCAACGCCACGGTGACGGGCCGGATCCTCCTCGACGATCGAGACCTGCTCTCACTGAGTTGGGGCAAGCTTCGCATCGTGCGCTGGGGGGAGGCGGCCGTCGTCTTCCAGGGCGCGATGCACTCGCTCAATCCGGTCAAACGCGTCGGTCGCCAGATCGCGGAAGCGCTGGACCTGCACCTCAAGAAGACGTTTCCCACGCTGGTGGCCCAGGAGAAGCGCGCGGTCGAGCTTCTCGCGCTCGTCGATCTCCTCCCGGAGAAGGCGCTCTCCTTCCCCCATCAGCTTTCGGGCGGTCAGAAGCAGCGCGTCATGATCGCGATCGCGCTCGCCTGCGATCCCGACCTCATCATCGCCGACGAGCCGACGACCGCGCTCGACGTCATCGTGCAGGCCCAGGTGCTCGAGGTGCTGAGCGGGCTCGTCCGCGATCGTGGCATCTCGCTCCTCATGATCAGCCATGATCTCTCCGTGCTCGGAAGCGTCTGCGAGCGCATCGGGGTGATGTACAAGGGCGAGCTCGTCGAGCTCGGTCCGGCCGCGGATATCGTGAACGATCCCCAGCACCCGCACAGCAAGGCACTCGCTGCGGCCTTCCCAGAGATCGGCGATCCTGCCAGCAGGTTCCGCCCGGTGACGCGACGGGACTCGGAATCTCCCTCGATCGCGGAGTCCCATGAGCGTTCAGCGGGCACGGGCACGGGCACTGGCACTGGTGCGGTTGTGCTGGAGGGCCGGGGGCTGAGCGTCAACTTCCAGACTCGGGCGGGAAACCTCAAGGCGGTCGACAACGTCGACATCGAGTGTCGCGAGGGCGAGATCATCGCGCTGGTCGGCCAGTCGGGCTCCGGCAAGACGACGCTTGCACGAACGCTTCTCGGACTCGAGAAGCCGACGAGTGGGGAAGTCCTCTTCCGCGGCCAACGACTCTCGTCCGATACCAAGGATCTGAAGGCGTATCGCAGGTTGGTGCAGCTCATCCCGCAGGATCCCTCGGGAGCGCTGAACCCGAAGCATTCCGTCTACGAGTCGGTCGCGGAGGGTATCCGCATCCATTCTCTGCCGGGGGACGAGCGCGAACGTGTCGCCCAGGCGATGCGGGATGCCGAGCTCTCTCCCGCAGAGCAGTACTACCGCGCGATCCCGCAGGAGCTCTCCGGCGGACAGTGTCAGCGAGTCGTCATCGCGGGCGCCCTCGCTCTCGGCCCCCAATTCCTCGTTGCGGATGAGCCTGTGGCGTCCCTCGATGCCTCGGCGCGCGGCGAGATTCTCGCCTTGTTCCTCCAGCTCAAACGTGAGTTGGGGCTCGGAGCTCTCGTCATCACCCATGACCTCGGTCTTGCCTGGAACATCGCAGACAGGGTGCTCGTGATGCATCGCGGCGTGATCGTCGAGGGTGGCCCTGTCGAGGATGTGCTCCTCAATCCGCAGCACGAGTACACGCGCAAGCTGCTCTCGGTCGTTCCCGTCGCGGCGCGTGTCGAGCAGTCGGAGGGGGTCTTGCCCTAGGAGTTGGTGCGCCGCGGTGCGGCGACCGCGGGCAGGGGTTGAAGCCGGGCGAGCAGGATGCTGTGCAGGCGCTCCCGGTTCGCGGAGATATGAGCCTCGACGATGACGGCGGCCGGGCCCGGTGCGGGGTTCTCGAGCGCGTCGAGGATGCGGCGATGATCCTCGATGAGCTTCTCGGCGTGCTCGTGTTCACGGTCCTCCGTCGAGAGGACCCTGAGATAGAACGTCAGCTCCTGCAAGACCTGGGCGTAGAAGGCGTCGATCCTCTTGCTCTCCAGCAGAGCGACGATCGAGGCGTGGAAGGCGAGGTCTGCGCGGACGATCTGTTCTGGAGCGCCGTTCTCGGCAGCCTCACGGAACCCGTCGAACGCGTCCCGCACTCGTCGGAGTCCGGCGGTGCTCGGGAGGCGCGATACCGCGGCACTCTCGAGCGCGAGCCGTACCTGGAACAGTTCGGTGAGTTCTTCGACCGTGGGCACGATGACGACGGTGCCGCGGTTGAACTCGTAGTCGACGAGGCCGCCCTGCTCGAGGAGGCGTACGGCTTCGCGAACGGTGTTGCGAGAGATCTTGAGGCTTGCGGCGATCGTGCTCTCGCGGAGCGCCTCCCCGGGTCGAACCTCGCCGCTGAGGATCTTCTCGGTCAGGGCTGCGGCCAGCTGCTCCGCGGTGCTGCTGCGCTGCAGCTCGATGCCGTCGATTCCTCGCATCGTTTCAGCCTAGACGTCCGAGAGACTTCGTCCTAGTGTTCTATTGTAGGACAATTCGCAACTTCTAAGGAGTCAGCATGTCAGCATCAAGCCCAGCCCTGTGGAGCGCGCAGGCGCACATGCCGAGCATCCTCGGGCGGCAGATCGTCGTCTCCGGGGGAGACGGCGCCTACGTCACTACGGCGGACGGGCGACGGCTCCTCGATGCCACCGCGGGTCTGTGGCATGCCAATGTCGGCCACGGTCGGGAGCGGATCGCACGCGCCGCGTACGAGCAGATGCAGAAGCTCGAGACGTACCACGTCTTCAATCGCTTCGCCAACGACGTGGCTCTCGACCTCGCCGAGCGGCTGGCGGGCCTCGCTCCCTTCGCGGACGCCAAGGTCATCCTCGGGAGTGGGGGATCCGATGCGATCGAAAGCGCCTGCAAGCTCGCCCGTCGCCATTGGCAACTGGAAGGTCGCGAGAATAAGAAGCTCATTCTGAGCCGCACCTACTCGTACCACGGGGTGCACGGCTACGGCACGAGCATTGCAGGTCTCGACTACAACCGCGAGGGCTACGGCTCGGACTCCCTCATCCCGGAGACGGCGCGCATCGCACACTCCGATATCGCGAGCGTTGCCGTGAGCATCGCGGAGCTCGGGGCCGAGAACATCGCCGCGATCATCGCCGAGCCCGTCATGGGAACGGGCGGCGTCATCCCGCCGGCGCCCGGCTATCTCGAAGGCCTGCAGCGTCTCGCGAAAGAGAACGACATTCTGCTCATCGCGGATGAGGTGATCACCGGCTTCGGCCGCGTCGGCACGATGTGGGGAAGCGAACGGTTCGCCTTCGCGCCGGACCTGGTGCTCTTCGCCAAGGGAGTGACCTCCGGCTACGCGCCACTCGGCGGCATCCTCGTGACGCCCCGCATCTGGGAGCGGTTCTACGCCGGCGCCGGCGCCCCCGTCTACCATCACGGCCTCACTTACGCGGGTCACGCGACAGCCTGTGCCGTTGCGATGGCCAACCTCGACATCCTCGAGGAGGAGGGACTCCTCGCCCGCGTCGTCGCCCTGGAGGGCGTGCTCGACGCGGCCCTCGAGCCGCTGCGTGCCCACGAACTGGTCGCAGAGGTGCGTTCCAGCGGTTTCATCGGCGGCGTGCAGCTCGCCGATCACGTCGACGGGGATGCTGTCTCCGATTTCGCCCTCGATCGTGGAGTGATCCTGCGAGTGCTGCGCGGCAACACTCTGCAGATCAGCCCCCCATTCGTCGTCACCGATGCGGAGACGCAGCGCATCACGCAAGTCATCGCCGAGGCACTCGAATCCGGGCGTGTGCTCCGATGAGCGCGGGGAGCACAGTCAGCGCTTCGAGTGAGACCGGCACGGCGGCGATCGCCCGGTCCGATGCGGTGATAGCCGGGATCGGATCGAGGGTCGCAGGGTCCGGCGGAAGCGAGTTCGAGGTCACCGATCCCGCGACCGGTGCGGTACTGATGACCGTCGTCGACGACGGCGCGCCTGAGGCGATCGCGGCGGTCGACCGGGCCTTCGTGACGGGGCGCGAGTGGTCGCGGACCACGCTCCGTCACCGCAGCGACCTCCTCCGTCGGGTCTACGACGCCGTGATCGACCGGGCAGAGGATTTCGCGCTCCTCATCACGCGCGAGATGGGCAAGCCCCTGGCCGAATCTCGGGCCGAGGTCGAGTACGCGGCGGACTTCATTCGCTGGTACGCGGATGAGGCGGTCCGGCCTGCTGGGAGCTACCAGCTGAGCCCGACGGGCACGAGCCGTCTCGTGACGAGCCGCAGTCCGGTCGGCGTCTGCCTGCTGATCACCCCCTGGAACTTTCCTCTCGCCATGGCGACGCGCAAGATCGCTCCCGCGCTCGCCGCGGGGTGCACCGTGATTCTCAAGCCTGCCGCGCTCACGCCCCTCGCGAGCCTCCTGTTTCTCGAGATGCTGCGGGCTGCGGGCCTCCCTGAGGGGGTCGTGAACATCGTCACGACGACGGATGCCGGCGCACTGAGCGCCGCGGTCATGGCGGATCCGCGAGTTCGGAAGATCTCATTCACGGGCTCCACCCCGGTCGGGATGCGCCTGCTCGAGCAAGGGGCGAGGAATGTGCTGCGCGCATCCATGGAGCTCGGGGGCAACGCTCCGTTTCTCGTACTCGACGACGCGAACCTCGAACGGGCGATCAGCGGCGCAATGCTCGCGAAGCTTCGCAACGGTGGGCAGTCCTGCATCGCGGCCAATCGCTTCCTCGTCCAGGACGGCATCGCGAACGACTTCGTCGAGGCCTTCACCGAGCGGATGCGGGCGGTCACTGTGGGAAACGGCCTGGACCCCGCCGTCACGCTCGGCCCGGTCATCGACGCCCGCGCACAGAACCGGCTCGCAGCCCTCGTCGAGGAGTCCGTCGATCGAGGTGCTCGGCTGCTCACGGGTGGCCACGCGCTTCCCGATGCCGGATACTTCTTCGAGCCGACCGTGCTCGACGCCGTGCCTCGGGGCGCCGATGCGCTGGAGACGGAGATCTTCGGCCCGGTCGCCGCGGTCAGCCGTTTCCACTCGCAGGAGGAAGGGATCGCGCTCGCCAATGACACCCCCTTCGGCCTCTCGGGCTACGTCTACACGCAGGACCTCGACCGTGCCTTCGAGATCGCCGAGCGCCTCGAGACGGGGATGGTCGGGGTGAACCAGGGCGTCGTCTCGAACGTCGCCGCGCCGTTCGGGGGAATCAAGCACTCCGGACTCGGGCGTGAGGGCGGAGCGGAGGGCCTCGAGGAATATCAGGACGTTCGCTACATCGCGATCGCCCGCGGCGCCTGAGCCGCGGCCGAGCAAGCGGCGTTCGCTGACGGTGGGGCGGCCGGAGACGGCCGCTCCGCCCGCGCTCCCGCGAAGGTCAGCTCTGCATGGCTCGAATCCGCAGGCACATCGTGAGCAGCAGCCTGTCGTCGTGGGAGGAGAGCACGCAACCTGTGAGCGCCTCGATCTGGTGCAGCCGGTAGATGAGCGAGTGCCGGTTCAAGTGCAGGAGCCGTGCAGCGGCGGAGATATTGCCGTTCTCCTCGAGGAACACGGAGAGGGTGCGGATCATCTGCGAGTTCTTCGCGTCGTCTGCGTTCTCGAGCGGAAGGAGCGTCTCATCGATGAGACGGAGGGCGACGTCATCGCCGAGGGTGCGGTGCAGAAGCCGGTATGACCTGAGGCGCTCCGCACGGCCGACGCTTCCGGAGCCCGCGATCGCGCGCGTCACATCGAGAGCGATCCTTGCCTCGCGTACTGCATTGGCGAGGCCCGCGAAATCGTGAGTTCCCGCCGCGACACCCCAGGAGACTCCCGGCTCGGGCGATGTCGCGCGAGCGAATGCCGGTGCGGACCGATCGAGGGGATGCAGACACAACAGCAGCTCGAATCCACGGGCGGCGATGAGGCTTCCGGGGTGGCTGAATCGGCTCCGAATCAGACGGAGCAGCATGCGTGCCGAGTTCGCGGCGGGGGCGCCGTGCGCCGTGGGGGGAAGATCGATGAGCCCCACGCACACCAGATACTCGGTACGGGCGGAGAGCCCGAGCAGAGCGGCGCGGCTCGTCGTCTGTTGGGGCGAGGCGATCGCGTCATCCGCGAGTGCCCAGAGATAGTCTTCCCGCGCGGCGGACTCGGACTCCTCCGCGGTGAATCGTCGGAGGAGCTCGATCGCCACTGCCGTCGCCGCGTGTTCGACCGCGATGCTCGCCTGGTCGTGATCGTTGGAGGTCTCGAGCAGAGTGACGACCCAGCCGAGCACGCCATCGTGGACCACAGCCGGGGCGGCCACCATGACAACTGGGGGTCGTTCTCCGAACGTCTCGGCGACGGCTCCGGAGAATCCGCTCGCACGAGAGGCCGTCGCGAGCTCGGAGAGCGCCTTGAGTAGCGTCTCCGCCGCGAGATCTGCCGTGAGCCAACCAGAGCCGAGGCGGCCGGCGCCGATCACCGCGAGGCTGGAATCGGTGACGAGCACAGGCGTGCGGAGCACCGCTTCGAGGGCCTCCGCCACACCGACGATCCCGCCCGGCTTGCCGAGCAGCGCGCGAGTGAACTCCCCGGGCAGTGCGCCGGCCGTGGGCGATGAGCCGTCGTCCCGTCGATAGAGAGACTGAATGATCGCGCGCGAGATATCGGAGAAGCGCAGCTGCCACGGCAACCTGACGAGGGTGAGCCCGTGTTCCGCGGCACTCGAGATGACCGAGGCGGGCACGCTCTCGTGGATCGCGCCGGGACCGACGCTCAGACACAGCCCAGTCGCTCCGGCGGTTGCGACCTCGCGCACGAGGTCCTCGAGCTGAGCCTCGTCACAGCCGACACCCGTCGTGAGCACGAGATCGCCGCCGCTCACGAAATCTTCGACCGGCCACTCGATGACGGAGATCCAGCGGACGGATTGCGAGAGGTCGCCCGTGTGGAGCACGTGGGCGGTGGCGAGCTCCGGTAGCTCCAGGCTTTCTGCCAGGGTCAGCGTCGGACCGGGTGATTCGATCTCGGTGCGCGTCACCCCCTAACGCTAACCGTCCTCGCACGTGCCGACGCGGAAAACCTGGGGCACATCGGCTCGGCAACCTCCACCAGTTTGTGAGTGGCCGATACCCCGCCCCTGACCGGACGATGGGAGCAGACCAGAAGGAGCACCGTGTCGTCAGCAGCAGCAGCAGCAGCAGCAGCACCAGCAATCGCATCGGGACGTGCGCACGACAAGGTCGTGGTGGTAACCGGTGCGACCTCCGGCATCGGCACCGCCGTCGCCGAGCGACTCCATGCGGAGGGCGCCCAGGTGCTCCTCACCGGCAGGAACGTGGCTCGCGGCGAGGAACTTGTTGCGCGGTGGGGGCCGCGATCGATCTTCCTCGCAGCAGACCTTGCTCAGGAGGAGGCAGCGAGCGCGATCGCTGCGGCTGCGGTCGCGCGGTTCGGTCGCATCGACGCCCTCGTCAACAACGCTGCCCTCGATCACACGGGCGACCTGCTCTCCACCCCCATGACCGAAATTCGTGAGGTGTTCGAGGTCAACACCTTCGGCGCCCTGCGGATGCTTCAGGCTGCGGCGATCGAGATGCGCGCGACGGGCGGCGGATCGATCGTCAATGTGAGTTCCCGGCTCGCCTCGATCGGGGTGCCGATCATGGGCGTCTACAGCGCGTCGAAGGGTGCGATGCTGTCGCTCACCAGGGCGGCAGCGATCGAACTCGCGCCCCACAACATTCGAGTCAACGCCGTGGCACCGGGCATGACCAGAACACCTCTCTACGAGGCCTGGATCGAGGGCCTCGACGACCCTGCCGTGGCGGAGAAGACAACGCGGGGGAGCATCCCGCTCGGTCGACTCGCCGTGCCCGCGGATGTCGCATCGGCGATCCTGTACCTCGTCTCCGACGAAGCCTCGTACCTCACCGGGGTTTCTCTGCCCGTCGACGGCGGATACACCGCACAATGAATCCCAGCACGCGTGAAGCCATGGCAGCACCCCTCGCAGACGCGTCTCCGCAGGGAGTGCTCGCGCGACCTGGCCTCGCCCACCGCGCCTCCGGCCTCGTGGGATCGGTCATCGACTCCAGTACCTCACTGCTGCAACGGCAGACCCACGACATCGTCTCCTTCGCGATGGGGAGCCCTGCCGATGAGGCGATCCCCACGGCGCTCCTGCGTGAACTGGGCGATCGGGTGCTCGCGGACGTCGGCCCGACAGCCTTCGGTTACGCAGCGACGGAGGGGGACCCGGCGCTGCGCGCCGCCCTCCTGCGACATCTCGACACCACCGAGGAACGGACGGCCCCCGAACGGTTGCTCGTCACGAGCGGCGGCATGCAGGGGCTCGACCTCGTCGGCAAACTCTTCATCGACCCGGGCGATCTCGTCTTCGTCGAGGGGCCGACCTATCCCAACGGAATGGCAACGCTGCTCGCCTACGGCGCGGAGATCGTTGAGATCCCGATCGACTCCGAGGGCATGATCGTGGAATCGCTTCCGGAGTACGTGGAACGTGCGGGGCGCACGCCCAAGGCGATCTACGTCATCCCGAACTTTCAGAACCCCTCCGGAACAGCTCTCTCCCGCGAGCGACGGCTTCTCATGCTCGAGTTCGCCAGACGGTGGAACAGCGTCATCATCGACGACGATCCCTATGGGCTGCTGCGTTTCGAGGGCGAGGCAATTCCGGGATTCCGAGCGCTCGGCGACGGTGATCCGCACGTGATCTCCGTGCGCACATTCTCGAAGATCCTCGCACCGGGATTGAGGGTCGGATGGGTGGATGCCGCGCCCGAGATCATCGCACGAATGATCGACGCCAAGCAGACGATGGACACCTGTACGACCGTGCCGAGCCAGATGCTCGTCGCGGCGTTCCTCGACGGTGGACACCTCGACTCGCATCTCGACGTGCTTCGCGCCCAATATCTCGAACGGAAGCAGACGATGCAGGCGGTTCTCGCGCAGGAGTTCGGAGTGCGTGCCGAGTGGACCAACCCGCGCGGCGGCTTCTTCCTATGGCTGACCCTCAGGGAAGACATCGACACGACCGCGCTCTTTCCGGAGGCTCTCGAAGCGGGAGTCGCGTACATCCCAGGTTCCGCCTTCGCCCTCGGCGGAGGGTTCTCCCGTTCGCTGCGACTCTGTTTCGCCTCCACGGGCTCGGAGCGCACTGTCGAGGGGGTGCGCAGGCTGCGCGCGGTGATCGACGACGCCGCCAGTACCTCGCGCTAGCGAGGATGCCGGCCGCGGGATCCGGTTCAGTCGTCGAATCCGCGGGCGATCAATGCCTCGCCCATCGCATCGGCCGTCTGCAGCGCCCGTACGACGACCGGAACCGCAACGGCGCGGAGGGATCCCTCGGCACCGCGCGCCTTGCGAGCTTCGAGCACCGCGCGCACGATCTCGGCCATGAGCGGCACCGCCCTGATGGTCATCGCCAGCACAATGCCGACCCGGTCGGCGTCGACGCGCGATCCGAAGGGGCGGAGCCCACGCTGCACGGCGTCGAGGATCGCCGAGACCTTCGTGGTCAGCGTCACGAGGGCCGCGAGGGCGACGCACGCCGCGAGTCGCATCGACATGACGAGTGCCGACTCCCACCCGGAGAAGAGCGCGTTCAGCGGCGCGGCGATTGCGAGGATCCAGAGCACGGGCACGAGCTGGCGCAGCGCGAGGCGAGACGGTATCTGCGCGAGCGCGAAGCCGGCGAACACGACAAGGAGCGCGATGGCGAGCATCCACCAGGCCGGAAGCAATGCGATCACGATGACCGATGCCGCGAGCCCCACGAGTTTCGCACCCGCCGGCGTGCGATGCAGCAACGAGTCGCCCGCGAAGTACGCGCCGATCACGTTGCTCCGCTCTTGAGGGTCGCGCCGATCATGAGATGAGCGCCCGATACGCGTCGAGGGCGACCGACGGCACGTCATCGGCGACGATGCGACCGTGCTCGACGACGAGCACACGGTCGAACTCGGCAACGGCTTCGAGCCGATGGGTGACGACGATGAGCTGCTCGTCGAGCTCGGCGAAGTGCCGTTCGACGAGCGCTGCGTTCCTCGCATCGAGGAGCGTCGTCGGCTCGTCGGCGACGACGACCGCGGGTCGCATCACGAGCACGGCGGCGAGGGCGAGCAATTGCTTCTGCCCGCCCGAGAGGCGGTGCGCCGGGCGGTCGGCGAGCTCGGTGAGTCCGAAGCGCTCGAGTGCACCGTCGACGCGCGCCGCGGCATCCGCTGCGCTCAGCCGCAGCCGCCGTAGGGAGAACGCGACATCTTCGCGCACTGTCGGCATGACGATCTGGTTGTCGGGGTTCGTGAAGACGAAACCCACCCTGCGCCGCACGGCGCGACCGTTGCGTGCGACGTCGAGACCGTCGACGCTCACCCGGCCGGTGCTGGGTGTGACGAGTCCGTTCACCAGGCGGGCGAGCGTCGACTTGCCCGAGCCGTTCGCCCCGACCACGCCGATGCGCCGCTCGGTGAGGCGGAGCGAGACGTCGCTCAGCACCGCCTCGCCGTCGTAGCGGTGCGTGACGTGGTCGAAGACGATCTCACTCATGCGGCGGGCGACTCCGGGGCGGCAGCAGCGTCGGATGCCACGGCGTCGGATGCAGCGGCGTCGGCGGCCACGGCGTCGGGTGCAGCGACGCAGCGGGCCCACGGCCACGGGCGCGCGGTGATGAGGCCGGGCCAGGCGCGGTGCACTCCGGCCGCGACGATGGCCGTCACGACGGCCTTCGCGACGTCGCCGATCAGGAACGGGGACATCGCCGCGATCGCGCCGCCGACAGGCATGCCGGTCACGACTGCGAACCACGGGATGCCGACGAGGTAGACGACGAGCACGCCGCCGACCAGACTCGCGACGAGCAGCGACCAGAACGGCAGCTTCGGTGCGAAGCGTTCCACGAACCAGCCGATGCCGAATGCACCGGGGATGAAGCCGAGCAGGAACCCGCCCGTCGGTCCGGCGAGGGTCCCGAGGCCGGCGGCGCCGCCGGCGAGGATCGGCAGGCCGGCGAGGCCGAGTGCGACGTAGACGGTGACGGCGAGGGTGCCCTTGCGGGCGCCGAGGATCGCGCCGGCGAGCATCACGCCGAGGGTCTGCAGGGTGATCGGCACACCGAAGCCGAGGGGGATCGCGCCCGGCAGAGTGAGTGCGGCGATGAGTGCGGCGAAGACGGCGATCTGCGCGAGGTCGCGTGCGGTGCTGCGACGCGGGGGCGACGCGGGCGCCTCGTTCGCGGCGGTGTCGCTCGAGGTCGTGCTGTGGGCGGAGCTCATCGGGTCCCCTCTCGTGGCGTGCGGGCTGTTGCCCGGAAATCACGTTACGAGGGAGGCGGTGACGCTCGTCGGCTCAGCTGTACAAGAATCACGGGTCGATCTTGGACCAGCGTGATCGAAGCTGCCGGTTGAGCTTGTCGGAACGCGTTTCGGCAGACTCAACCCGCACGGGCCTCAGGCGGCGCGGGCCTCGAGCGCGGTGGCCGCGCCGATCGTCGGCAGGGCGGCGGCCTCGACGTCTGCGGATTCGAATTCGGCGGTTTCGAAATCGGCGGTTTCGAAATCGGCGGATGCCTCGACGATGAGCTCATCGGCGGGCGCCGACGTCTCGACGGGGTCGGCCCAGACGATGAGCGGCGCGGGCTCCCAGCCGAGCGCGAGGGTCTCTTCACCGGCCGGCACGACGACGGCGACTGAGTCACGCTCTTCGAGGATGGCGCGGGTCAGTTCGCCCGCGATCTGATGGGTCAGCATCGCGTGGAATATGCGATCGGTGTCGCCATCGGACTTGCGCACGAGCGACCAGCCGCCGCCCGGGCCGATGAACTCGGACAACCTCGTGTTCAGGAGATCGAAGATGTGCTCACCCCGAAGATCGGCCGCGGAAGGGCGCGGCGTCTGGGCGGCAACATGGGCGGAGGCCTGAGCGGCAAGCCGTGCACGGCGCCAGCGGCGGAACATCGTGGCCCCTCTCGGTGGGATCGTTTCGGGTCGTTCGTCCCAGTTTCGGGTACGGCGTTGCGGATCGCCAATGACACGCCGCGCAACCCGCGGGCGGTGAAACTATTCGCCGAGTTCGCCTTGCTTCGTCTCGTCGGCGACCGTGCCGATCGCGATCGCGAGGCTCGCCGCCCACGACACCCACATGAGCAGCAGGCGCCAGTCGCGGGGGCCCGACGCGGTCGCCCGCACGACGCCGATGCCGCTGAAGATGGCGCCGATCACGGCTCCGCTGAACAGGTACTTGCGCATGCCGCAACGCTACCGTCTGGTATCGCCGGGCTGGGAGACATCCGTGAAACTGACCGATCGTGCAGAAGCTGACCGATCGGTCAATTATCGTGGAGGCATGCCCAACGAAGCACTCGTGCCGTCCCGCGTGCGCGCCAGCGATGAGCTGCGCCAGGTCGCCCTCGAACAGTTCGCCACCGTCGGCTTCGCCGCGAGCTCTCTGCAGCAGATCGCCGACCAGGCCGGGTACTCGAAGTCGAGCGTGCTCTACCACTACGCGTCGAAAGAGGCCCTGCTCGAGGCGGCCATCGGCCCGGCCATCGACCTGCTCGAGACCCTGCTCCGCGACTTCGTCGCGGGAGGGCGCACGGGGGCGGCCCGCGCCGTATTCATCGAGCGCTTCGTCGACTTCCTGCTCGGCAACCGGCTCGCGGTGCACACCTTCGTCAACCAGGGCCAGTCGCTGCGCGGCCTACCCGTGATCGAACGCGCCAACATCGCCATTCGCGGTCTCGCCGACTCGATCTGCGAAGACGACGCGTCCATCGCCGAGCAGATGCGTTTCAGCGTCGCGCTCGCCGGCGCCACCTACACGCTCGTGGCCGGTGCGACCTTCCTCGACGATGACCAGAAGATCCCCGATGAAGACGTGCGCGACGCCCTCATCTCCGTGCTCTCCGAACTCCTGCTGACGGCCGACGGCCGCCCGACCCGATAGGCCCGCCCATGGCACTGCTCCTCCACCGCATCGGCCGCTTCGCCTTCCGCCGCGCCTGGTACGTCATCGCCGCGTGGGTGCTCGCGCTCGGCGCGCTCCTCGGTGCGGGCATCGGACTCGGCGGTCAGCTGCAGGACTCCTTCGCGATCCCCGGGACCGAGTCGCAGACCGCGATCGACCAGCTCGCCGCCGTCTTCCCCGAGACCGCGGGTGCGTCGGCGAAGGCCGTCGTCGAGGCGCCCGACGGCGCAACCGTCGAGTCCGACTCGTTCCGCGGCGCGATCGAGTCGATGGAGGCTGAGATCGAGCAGGTCGATGGGGTCGCGAGTGTGCTCGGTCCGTTCGACGAGTACGCGGGCGACCAGATCTCCGGCGACGGCCGCACCGCCTACATCCAGCTGCAGTTCGACGGACCGGTCACGGATGTCACGGCGGAATCGCTCGACGAGGTGACGGCCGCAGGTGAACTCGGCCGCGACGCCGGGCTCACGGTCGCCTTCGGCGGCGACGTCTTCCAGGAGACGAGCTTCGGGCTCACGCTCACCGAGGTCTTCGGCGTACTGTTCGCCGCCGTGGTGCTCATCATCACTTTCGGCTCGCTGCTCGCTGCGGGTATGCCGCTACTGACCGCACTCGTCGGTGTCGGTGCAGCGTTCGGCGGAATCTCGATCGTCGCGGCGTTCGCGACGGTGTCGTCGACGGCGCCGATGCTCGCGGTCATGATCGGCCTTGCGGTGGGCATCGACTACGCCCTCTTCATCCTGTCGCGCCATCGAAACCAACTCGCGCGCGGGGAAGATCCCGAGGAGAGCGCCGCCGAGGCGGTCGCGACCGCGGGCGGGGCCGTCGTCTTCGCGGGCTTGACCGTGATCATCGCGCTGCTCGGACTGCTCGTCGTCGGCATCCCGTTCCTCAGCGTGATGGGCGTCGGCGCCGCCTTCGCCGTGCTCATCGCGGTGGCCGGCGCCGTCACGCTCCTGCCCGCGCTGCTCGGCGTGTTCGGGCGCCGCCTCATCCCGAAACCCGGGAGTCGGGCGTATCGCCGCGCCAACGCCGATGACGACAGCGGCAAGCGCACTCTGGGTCGCCGCTGGGTCGACCTCGTGCTGAAGGCGCCCGTCGTGTTCGTAGTGCTCGTGGTCGGACTGCTGGGCGCCGCGGCGATTCCGGCGGCGAGCCTCGACCTGAATCTTCCGAACGGATCGGGGACCGAGGGTTCCAGCCAGCGCGAGGCCTACGAGATGATCGAGAACGGCTTCGGGCCGGGCTACAACGGGCCGCTCATCGTGACCGTCGACATCACTCAGACGACCGACATCTTCGGCGACCTCGACACCATCGGCGCGCGCATCGACGAACTCGACGACGTCGCCTACGTCGGCGCAGGCCTGCCCAACGCGACGGTCGACACGGCGATCATCCAGGTCATCCCCGAGAGTGCTCCGGATGCTCCTGAGACCAAGGTGCTCGTCGAGAACATCCGCGATCTCGAGCCCTCGATCAGCGCCGACCTCGGCACCCCCATCGCGGTGACCGGCTACACGGCCGTCGCGATTGACATCTCCAACCGACTCGCCGACGCGCTCATTCCGTTCGCCCTCATCGTGGTCGGGCTCTCGATCGTGCTGCTGCTCATGGTGTTCCGATCGGTGTTCGTGCCCATCAAGGCCGCCCTCGGATTCCTGCTCTCTGCGTTCGGCGCCATCGGCGTCACCGTCGCGATCTTCCAATGGGGGTGGTTCGCCGACCTCCTGCACGTCGAGCCGGGCCCGATCCTGAGCTTCCTGCCGATCCTGCTCATGGCCGTGTTGTTCGGCCTCGCGATGGATTACGAGGTGTTCCTCGTGTCGGGCATGCGTGAAGAGTTCGTGAAGAACCGGGACGCCCGCAAGGCCGTCGTGCACGGCTTCCAGCACGCCGCCCGGGTCGTCACCGCGGCAGCGCTCATCATGTTCTTCGTCTTCTTCGCCTTCGTGCCCGAAGGCTCTGGGGTGATCAAGGGCATCGCCTTCGCTCTCGCCGTCGGTGTCGCCTTCGACGCCTTCCTCGTGCGCATGACCCTCGTGCCCGCCGCGATGGCCCTCGCAGGCAAGGCCGCGTGGTGGCTGCCGAACTGGCTTGCGAAAGCGCTGCCGAACGTCGACATCGAAGGCGAGGGACTGCGCGCCCACCTCGACCAGGAGGCATGGGCGGCCGCACACCCTGCGGCGGTCAACGCCGACGACGCCGTGTTCGGCCTGCCCGAACGGCGAATCGGTCCGCTCTCCGTCGAGGTTCCCGTCGGCGGCGTGCTCGTCGTGCGCGGAGAGACGGTCGATCGGCGCGTCGTCGCTGCAACTCTCGCGGGGCGCCTCGACCCGGTCGACGGTCGCCTCGCCGTGCTCGGTTCCCCCCTGCCCTCAGACGCCGGCACCGTCATGCGCGGCGTCGCGATCGCCGAGGTCGCAGCGGATGCCTCGCCGGGCGGCACGGTCGGTGAACTCATCGCCCGACGCCTCGATGCCACTCGCCCCTGGTACCGGCTCGCTCCGTCGAACACCCTCGTGCAGTCGTGGGTGGTGCGGGCGGCGGACGCCGCGGGCCACGGCCCCGACGGGCCGCGCTTCACCGCCGACACCCCGCTCGCCGGGCTCGGTGTGGAGGCGCGCATCCTCGTGGCGGTCGCGGCCGCGCTCGCCGAACGCCCGAAAGCCCTCGTGATCGACCTCGACGACGATCCCGGATCAGCCAGCGGTGAGCTGTGGCGCGCCCTCGCCGTGCTCGTGCCCTCCCAGGTCACGACGATCGTGGGCCTCGGGCCTTCGGCCGTTTCACCTGCGATCTCGCCAGAATTCGCCGCTCGCGGCATCCGTACCCTCGAACCCGTCTCAGACACCCTGGAGGCACTCCGATGAGCACTCGACTCTCCCAACTCTTCGGCTCGACGCCCGTGCAGCGCCGCGTGCGCTATGGCGTGCTGGTCGCCGCGGTCATCGCGGTGCCGCTCGCTGTCTCCGGGCTCGTCTCCGGCGCGCTCGGCGGCGCCGGCGACAACCTCGAGCAGATCCCCGCCGTCGTCGTGAACAACGACGAGATGGTGACGATGACCCTGCCCGACGGCACCGACCAGCCCGTGCTGGCCGGCCGCCAATTGGTGACCGAACTGAGCGACCCCGACACCGCCGGGTTCCAGTGGAAGATCTCCAACGACGAAGAGGCGGCCGACCTCCTCGCTTCAGGCGACGCCTACGCGGTGCTGACGATTCCCGCGGACTTCTCCAAGTCGGTGACCTCCCTCTCGGGTCAGACGCCCACGAAGGCGAACCTCGACATCCGCACCGACGATGCGCACGGCTACCTCGCCGGATCCGTCGCCCAGTCGGTGGGCGATGCCATGTCGACGACGTTCGGCCGCGCGCTCACCGCGCAGTACCTCGAGGGCTTCTACACGAATCTCGCGGTGATGGGCGGCTCGCTCGGCGACGCCGCCGACGGCGCGACCCAGCTCTCGACGGGGGCAGGCGCCCTTGCGGGCGGGCTCGGCACACTCTCGAGCGGCGTCGCAACGGCGGCGTCGGGCGCGACGGAGGCCGCGAACGGTGCCGACACGTACGCCGATGGCGTCGCGCAGTACACCGAGGGCGTCGACGGCATCGCGAGTGGGCTCGCTCAACTCGATGCGCAAGCTGCACAGCTCGACGGGCTCTCCGCCGGAGTTGCACAGTACGTGGGGCAGATCGCAGGCACGTCTTCCCAGTTCAGCGGGTCCGTCGCCGAGCTGAACGCCTACATCACCGCCAACCCCGATCTCATCGTCGAGTACCCCGAGCTCGAGAAGTACGTCGCGATCGTGAACGGCGTCAATGGGGGACTCGCCCAGTTCGCGGCGGGTGGCCAGGCGCTCTCGGCGCAGACGACCGCAGGCATCGACGGTGTTCAGGGCGGCATCTCCCAACTCTCGGGCGGCGCCGCGGCGCTCTCCGGCGGCTCGAGTGGCATCAGCGAGGGGGCGAACGGCCTGGCGACCGGCGTCGACGAACTCGCGGTCGGCCTCGGCCAGCTCTCGACCGGCGCAGCGGATGCGGCGACCGGAGCGACAGACCTCGCGGGCGGCGCGAACACTCTCGCAACCGGCCTCACCTCCGGTGCCGAGAGTGCGAAGGCGCTCACCGACATCGACAGCGCAGCAACCGCCGACGTGGTAGCCGAGCCTGTGACGGTCGACGCCACCCGCGACCACGAGATCGCGGGCATCGGCGAGGTGATCGGTATGCTGTTCGTGCCGATCGGGCTCTGGCTCGGCGCGATGGCGCTCTTCCTCGTGTTCCGCCCGTTCGGGCGCGAAGCGCTGCGCAGCACGGCGTCGACGGGCGGCCTCGTCTGGCGCACGCTCGCTCGCGCCGGACTCCTCGCCCTCGCGCAGGCCGTCACCGTCGTGCTGCTCCTGCACGGCACTATGGGCGTTGCCTGGAGCCTGCTGCCGCAGACCCTCGCGTTCGCGGCGCTGCTCGCGCTCGCGTTCACGTCGTTGCACGCCTTCCTCACGGTGTGGCTCGGACGCGCGGGCCTGCTCGTCTCGCTCGTGCTCGTCGCGCTGCAACTCACCGCATCCGGCGGTCTCTACCCGATCGAGGTGCTGAGCGGGCCGTTCCAGGCGATCAGCCCGTTCCTGCCGCTGACCTGGGCGGTGCAGGGTATGCAGCTCATCGTCTCGGGCGCAGCCGGGGGAGCAGTGGCGATGGCTGCTGGAATGCTCGCGCTCTTCGGTGTCGTCGGCGTGATCGGCACCGGCATCGTGGTGGGTCGGCGCCGCGGCATCCGCTCGATCGGCTTCGCGGCCGCCGCGCTGGGCTGATTTGCAGGCCGGGCGCCGCCGCGCCCGGCCCGCCGCCCTCGATCGCCGCCTGAGTGCGAGACGGGCGACTGTTAGCCTGAGTGAAGCGCCAGGAGGGACACCCGCCATGCACGCCCCTGAACTCACAGGCGACGAGCTCTACGTCGACGCCGCCTACGACATGATCGTGATCTCGAACCGGCTACCGGTCGACTACGAACGCGGCCCCGATGGCGAGACCGGGTGGAAGAGCTCACCGGGCGGGCTCGTCACCGCGCTCGAACCGGTCATGCGCGCTGCAGACGGAGCGTGGATCGGCTGGGCCGGCGTCGCCGACCGGGAGTTCGATCCGTTCGAATACGACGGCATCAACATCATCCCCGTGCCACTGTCCGAGTCGGAGCTCGAGGAGTACTACGAGGGCTTCTCGAACGACACCCTGTGGCCGCTGTACCACGATGTCATCGCGCCGCCCTCGTTCCACCGCGAGTGGTGGGATGCCTATGTGCGGGTCAACCGTCGCTTCGCCGAGGCCGCCGCGCGCGCGGCATCCGACGGTGCGGTCGTCTGGGTGCACGACTACCAACTGCAATTGGTGCCGCGGATGCTGCGCGAGAAGCGCCCCGACCTCGTCATCGGATTCTTCAATCACATCCCGTTTCCGGCATATGGCATCTACTCGCAACTGCCATGGCGACGTCAGGTCATCGACGGACTGCTCGGCGCCGACGTCATCGGCTTCCAGCGCGCCGCAGACGCCGGCAACTTCACCCGCGCGGTACGCCGGTTGTTCGGCTACGCGACCCGTGGCAGCGTCATCGACGTGCCCGGCCCCGACGGAGATGTGCGTCATGTCGTCGCCCGCCAGTTCCCGATCTCCATCGACGCGGCCGGCTTCGAAGAGATCGCACGCCGACCCGAAGTGCAGGCGCGCGCCCATGAGATCCGTGAGAGCCTCGGCAACCCCGAGACGATCATGCTGGGTGTCGACCGGCTCGACTACACGAAGGGCATCCGCCACCGGCTGAAGGCGTTCGGCGAGCTCCTGCGCGACGGCCGCCTCTCGGTCGAAGACGTCACGCTCGTGCAGGTCGCGAGCCCATCGCGCGAACGCGTCGAGACGTACCGGCAGTTGCGCGACGAGATCGAGCTCATGGTCGGACGCCTCAACGGCGACCACTCGACCCTCGGCCACCAGGCCATCACCTACCTGCACCACGGTTACCCGCGTGAAGAGATGGTCGCCCTCTACCTCGCCGCCGACGTCATGCTCGTGACCGCGCTCCGCGACGGCATGAACCTCGTCGCGAAAGAGTTCGTCGCCTGCAGCTTCGACGATGACGGCGTGCTCGTGCTGAGCGAGTTCACCGGTGCGTCCGACGAGCTGCGGCAGGCAGTGCTGGTGAACCCGCACGACATCGAGGGCTTGAAAGATGCGATGGTCGAGGCGGCGCGGATGCCCCGAAAGGAACGCGCCCGCCGCATGCGGGCACTCCGCAAGCGTGTGCGGGAGAACGATGTGGCCAAGTGGTCGGCGACGTTCCTGAAGACATTGACCGGCGCGGGCATCATCGCGTCGGGTGTTCCAGAGAGCCTCGACGCCGCGATCATGCGCATCTCCACCACCGACCGACTACTCGTCGCACTCGACTTCGACGGCACGCTCGCCCCGCTCGTCGATCGACCCGACGATGCGCGAGCGACCAATCGTGCACGCGCCGCGATCGAACGGCTTGCGGCCATCGACGACACGAGGGTGGCGATCGTCTCGGGTCGTGCACTCGAGAGCCTCCGCAAGGTCGCGGATCCGCCGCAGGGCGCACTGCTCAGCGGCTCGCACGGCGTCGAACTACAGCTCGACACCGGTGGCGTGACGATCGACCTGCGCGATGCCGAACTCGCCGCGCTCGAGCACCTCACGCGCATCCTCGAAGAGGTCGCGTCCGGTGCGGAGGGCGCGTGGGTGGAGTGGAAGCCGGCGGGCCTCGCACTGCACACCCGCAAAGTGGCCCCCGCGACGGCCGTCGAGCTGCAGCGTGCTGCGCGAGAGCGTGTGGAGTCGGAGATTCCCGAGCTGACCGTGCGCAGCGGCAAGGGGGTGCTCGAATTCTCGGTGCGCCCGAGCGACAAGGGAGAAGCGCTCACGCGACTCCGTCAGCACTCGGGTGCCAGCGCAGTGGTCTACGTCGGCGACGACATCACCGACGAAGACGCGTTCGCCGTTCTCGAGTCCGACGACGTCGGCGTGAAAGTGGGCCAGGGAAGGTCGCTCGCCACCCATCGCGTGCGCAGCCCCGAAGACGTCGCCGACCTCCTCGAGCACCTCGCCGATGCCCGTGACACGGCGCGCGGGGGCCCGTCGCGCTGGCCATAGACTCGATGCATGTCGGAGATCGATCCCAAACCGCGTAGCCGCACCGTCACCGACGGCATCGAAGCCATGACGAGCCGGGGCATGCTCCGCGCCGTCGGCATGGGAGATGCCGATTGGGACAAGCCGCAGATCGGCATCGCGTCGTCCTGGAACGAGATCACTCCCTGCAACCTCTCGCTCGGCCGCCTCGCTCAGGCTGCGAAAGAGGGTGTGCACGGCGGCGGCGGGTACCCGCTGCAGTTCGGCACGGTCTCCGTCTCCGATGGCATCTCGATGGGCCACGAGGGCATGCACTTCTCCCTCGTCTCCCGCGAGGTCATCGCCGACTCGGTCGAGGTCGTCATGCAGGCCGAACGCCTCGACGGCTCGGTGCTGCTCGCCGGTTGCGACAAGTCGATCCCCGGAATGCTCATGGCGGCTGCCCGACTCGACCTCGCCTCGGTCTTCCTCTACGCCGGCTCCATCGCGCCGGGCTGGGTGCGTCTCTCCGACGGCACCGAGAAAGACATCACGATCATCGACTCGTTCGAAGCGGTCGGCGCCGTCAAGGCCGGCACGATGAGCGAGGCCGACGCGAAGCGCATCGAGTGCGCCTTCGCCCCGGGCGAGGGTGCCTGCGGCGGCATGTACACGGCGAACACCATGGCCTCGGTCGCCGAAGCGCTCGGGCTGTCACTGCCGGGCTCGGCCTCACCGGCATCCGCCGACCGCCGGCGCGACTACTACGCGCACCGGTCGGGCGAAGCCGTCGTGAACCTGCTGAGGCACGGCATCACCGCCCGTCAGATCCTCACCAAGAAGGCGTTCGAGAACGCCATCGCCGTCGGCATGGCCCTCGGCGGCTCGACCAACATCGTGCTGCACCTGCTCGCGATCGCGCACGAGGCCGAGGTCGACCTCACGCTCGACGACTTCAACCGCATCGGCTCGAAGGTGCCGCACATCGGCGACCTCAAGCCCTTCGGCAAATACGTCATGAACGACGTCGACCGCCGCGGCGGGCTCCCCGTGCTCATGAAGGCACTCCTCGACGCCGGCCTCATGCACGGTGACGCGCTCACCGTGACGGGCAAGACCCTCGCAGAGAACCTCGCCGAGATGGACATCGAGCCGCTCGACGGCGAGGTGCTGCGCACACTCGACAACCCGATCCACGAGACCGGCGGGCTCACGATCCTGCACGGCTCGCTCGCCCCCGAGGGCGCGGTCGTGAAGACAGCAGGCTTCGATGCGGCGACGTTCGAGGGTCCGGCGCGCGTGTTCGAACGCGAACGCGATGCGATGGACGCCCTCACTGAGGGCGAGATCAAGCACGGCGACGTCGTCGTGATCCGCTACGAGGGCCCCAAGGGCGGGCCCGGCATGCGCGAGATGCTCGCCATCACCGCCGCCATCAAGGGCGCGGGCCTCGGAAAAGATGTACTACTCTTGACGGACGGTCGATTCTCAGGCGGCACAACCGGCCTCTGCATCGGCCATCTGGCACCCGAAGCGGTGGACGCAGGTCCCATCGCCTTCGTGCGCGATGGTGATCTCATACGGGTCGATATCGCAGCTCGTTCCATCGACCTACTGGTCGACGATGCCGAGCTGGCTGCCCGCCGTGAAGGCTGGGCTCCGCTTCCCCCGCGCTATACCCGTGGCGTCCTCGCGAAGTACTCGAAGCTCGTGCGTTCCGCCGCAGAAGGCGCCACGACGGGCTGAGTGCTGCGCTTCCCGCACACACCGTCCACCAGAACAGGAACCGAATGACCACGGAATCCAACCCCGTGCCATCGCCCGCTGCAGTGCCATCCTCCGGCGTCCCCGAACAGCTCACCGGTGCTCAAGCCGTCGTGCGCTCTCTCGAGATGCTCGGCATCACCGACGTGTTCGGCCTGCCCGGCGGTGCGATCCTCCCCGTCTACGACCCACTGCTCGACAGCAAGAAGCTCCGCCACATCCTCGTGCGCCACGAACAGGGCGCCGGGCACGCGGCCGAGGGCTACGCCTCGTCGTCGGGCAAGCTCGGTGTCACCATCGCGACATCCGGCCCCGGGGCGACGAACCTCGTCACCGCCATCGCCGACGCGCACATGGACTCCGTACCGCTGCTCGCGATCACCGGACAGGTGTTCTCGAACCTCATGGGCACGGATGCCTTCCAGGAGGCCGACATCGTCGGCATCACGATGCCCATCACGAAGCACTCGTTCCTCGTGAAGGATCCCGCGGAGATTCCGGCGACCATCGCGGCGGCGGCGCACATCGCCTCCACCGGCCGGCCCGGTCCAGTGCTCGTCGACATCACGAAAGACGCGCAGCAGGCGACCGCACCGTTCCGTTGGCCGCCGAAGCTCGATCTTCCCGGCTACCGTCCGATCATGAAGGCGCACGGCAAGCAGGTCGCCGCGGCGGCGCAGATGCTCGCCGAGGCGAAGCGCCCGGTGCTCTACGTCGGTGGCGGAGTCATCCGCTCGGGCGCATCTGCAGAGCTGCTCACGTTCGCCGAGGCGACGAACGCCCCGGTCGTCACCACGCTCATGGCGAGGGGTGCGTTCCCCGACTCTCACCAGCAGCAACTCGGCATGCCCGGCATGCACGGCACGGTGCCCGCGGTGATCGCCCTGCAAGAGGCTGACCTCCTCATCGCGCTCGGCGCGCGCTTCGATGACCGCGTCACCGGTAAGGCCGCGCTCTTCGCACCCAACGCGAAGGTCGTGCACGTCGACATCGATCCTGCGGAGATCTCGAAGATCCGCGTCGCCGACGTGCCGATCGTCGGCGATGCGAAAGACGTGCTCGTCGACCTCAACACCGCCTACGCCGAGATCACCGGTGGCGTCGCCAGCGACCTCAGCGAATGGTGGGCCACGCTCGACGGCCTGCGGGCGGAGTTTCCACTCGGGTACTCGACGCCGTCCGACGGCTTGCTCGCACCCCAGCAGGTCATCCAGCGCATCGGTGAGCTCACCGGGCCTGAGGGTGTCTACGCCGCGGGTGTCGGCCAACACCAGATGTGGGCGGCGCAGTTCATCAAGTACGAGCGGCCCAACTCCTGGCTGAATTCCGGCGGCGCCGGCACGATGGGCTACGCGGTTCCGGCCGCGATGGGCGCGAAGGTGGCCGAGCCCGACCGGGTGGTCTGGGCGATCGACGGCGACGGATGCTTCCAGATGACGAATCAGGAGCTCGCGACCTGCACCTTGAACAACATCCCCATCAAGGTCGCGATCATCAACAACTCCTCACTCGGCATGGTGCGCCAGTGGCAGACGCTGTTCTACAACGGCCGGTACTCGAACACCGACCTGAACACCGGACACGACACTGTGCGCATCCCCGACTTCGTGGCACTCGCCGAGGCATACGGTGCACTCGGCATCCGGGTCACGAAAGAGGAGGAGATCGACGACGCGATCAAGCTGGCCCTCGAGACCAACGACCGCCCCGTCGTCATCGACTTCGTCGTGTCCGCTGACGCGATGGTCTGGCCGATGGTGCCGCAGGGCGTCTCGAACAGCTACGTCCAGTACGCACGCGATCACTCGCCGGCATTCTCCGAGGAGGACTAAGACATGTCGACCCACGTTCTCTCCCTCCTCGTGGAGGACAAGCCGGGCCTGCTCACCCGAGTGGCGGGTCTCTTCGCCCGGCGCGGCTTCAACATCGAGAGCCTCGCCGTCGGCCACTCCGAGATCGACGGACTCAGTCGCATCACGGTCGTCGTCGACGTCGAGGAACTGCCGCTCGAGCAAGTCACCAAGCAACTCAACAAACTCATCAACGTCATCAAGATCGTGGAGCTCGACCCGAACCAGTCGGTGCACCGCGAGCACCTGCTGATCAAGGTGCGCGTCGACAACACCACCCGCTCGCAAGTGCTCGAAGCCGTGAACCTCTTCCGTGCTCGCGTCGTCGACGTCTCGACCGACGCGGTCGTAATCGAGGTCACGGGCGATTCGGGCAAGACCACTGCGTTCCTCAAGGTGCTCGAGCCCTACGGCATCAAGGAGATCGCCCAGTCGGGCCTTCTCGCGATCGGCCGCGGGGGCAAGTCCATCACCGAACGCGTCTTCAAGAACTGACCAGAATCGTTCCCTGAACTCGTCGACCCTTCGACAGGCTCAGGGACCGAGACCGACAAGCTCCCTTCGACAGACTCAGGGAGCGGGACACAAGGAGAAAGAACAGCAAATGGCTGAGATCTACTACGACAAGGACGCCGACCTCGCGCTCATCCAGAGCAAGAAGGTCGCTGTCATCGGCTACGGTTCGCAGGGCCACGCGCACGCGCAGAACCTTCGTGATTCGGGCGTCGAGGTCGTCATCGGACTCAAGGAGGGTTCGAAGTCGAAGCCGAAGGCCGAAGAGGCCGGCTTCGAGGTGCTGAGCGTCGCCGATGCCGCGGCATCCGCCGACGTCATCGTCATCCTCGCGCCCGACCAGTACCAGCGCCACATCTACGCGGAGTCCATCAAGGACAACCTCGCAGAGGGCAAGGCCCTCGTCTTCGGTCACGGCTTCAACATCCGCTTCGGCTACATCGAGGCCCCCGAGGGCGTCGACGTGATCATGGTCGCACCGAAGGGCCCCGGCCACACGGTGCGCCGTGAGTACGAGGCCGGTCGCGGCGTTCCCGTGATCGTCGCCGTCGAGAAGGATGCCTCGGGCAATGCCTGGCCGCTCGTGCTCTCGTACGCCAAGGCCATCGGCGGTCTGCGTGCCGGCGGCATCAAGACGACCTTCACCGAAGAGACCGAGACCGACCTGTTCGGTGAGCAGGCCGTGCTCTGCGGCGGCGTCTCGCAGCTCGTGCAGTACGGCTTCGAGACTCTCACCGAGGCCGGCTACCAGCCGCAGGTCGCGTACTTCGAGGTGCTGCACGAGCTGAAGCTCATCGTCGACCTCATGTGGGAGGGCGGCATCGCCAAGCAGCGCTGGTCGGTCTCCGACACGGCCGAGTACGGCGACTACGTCTCGGGCCCGCGTGTCATCGACCCGCACGTCAAGGAGAACATGAAGGCCGTGCTCGCCGACATCCAGTCGGGCGCGTTCGCCGAGCGGTTCATCGCCGACCAGGATGCCGGTGCCCCCGAGTTCCTCGAGCTCCGCGCGAAGGGCGAGGCGCACCCGATCGAAGCAACCGGCCGCGAGCTCCGCAAGCTCTTCGCCTGGAACGCGTCGAACGACGACGACTACGTCGACGGCGAGGTCGCGCGCTAAAGCGCGGCCCTGCGCCGTCGACGCAGTCGTCAAACGACACTGCGCTGATGCTGCGCCGGACTTCGTCCGGCCCAGTCCGACGGCGAGGTCGCGCGCTAAAGCGCGGCCCTGCGCCGTCGACGCAGTCGTCAGACGACACTGCGCTGATGCTGCGCCGGACTTCGTCCGGCCCAGTCCGACGGCGAGGTCGCGCGCTAAAGCGCGTCACCGCGGTCGAGGTCGTCCGCTCGAGCGCCATCGACACCACGAACGTCCCGCCCGGAGTTTCCGTGGCGGGACGTTCGTCGTCGTGCGCGAATGAGCACGACGAATTCATCGTCGGCCTCTTGTCGTCGGCCTCTTATCGTCGGGGCCGGAGTTGTGGTCGCATGTGGTGCCATGAGCGAACTCACACACCGCCACACCGAACCCGCCCCTCGCTGGTGCTCGTGCGCCGCGCCCGACGAAGATGTCGAGCCTGCGCGCTCAGGGTTCTCACGACGAAACGTCCTCGTCGGCATGTCCGCTGCCGGCGCCCTCGCGGCGGTCGGCTGGCCAGGCGCCGCCCATGCCACCCCCGGCGGAAAGTTTGTGACCATCACGATCATGGGCACCTCCGACCTGCACTCGAACGTCGTCAACTGGGACTACTACAAGGACGCGGGCTACAGCGACAGTGCGGGCAACGCCGTCGGCCTCGCCCGCGTCGCGAGCGTCGTGAAGCAGATCCGCGCCGACCGGGGTCGCGACAGGACCCTGCTCTTCGACGCGGGCGACACGATCCAGGGCACGCCACTCGGCTTCTACTACGCGACCGTCGAACCCGTCACCGAGACCGGCGCGATCCACCCGATGGCCGCGCAGATGAACGCCCTCGGCTACGACGCCGTCGCCCTCGGAAACCACGAGTTCAACTACGGCCTCGAATTCCTCGACCACTGGATCTCGCAGATGGACGCGCCCGTGCTCGCGGCGAACGCCGTGCACGCCGGCACGAAGGTGCCGAGGTTCCGGCCGTACACGATCACGAGGATGAAGGTGAAGGGCCGGCCGCCGATCCGCGTGGGCGTGCTCGGCCTCACCAACCCCGGCGTCGTCATCTGGGACAAGGCCAACGTCGAGGGCGCGCTGGAGGTGCAGGGGCTCGTCGAGGCGGCCGCGCGGTGGGTGCCCGTCATGCGCTCGGAGGGCGCCGACATCGTCGTCGTGAGCGCGCACTCGGGCGACAGTGGCACCTCCTCGTACTCGGGCGATCTTCCCGTCGAGAATGCGGCGGCGCTCGTCGCCGAGCAGGTGCCCGGCATCGACGCGATCCTCTTCGGCCACGCGCACCTCGAGGTGCCGGAGCGCTTCGTCACGAATCTCAAGACCGGCAAGCGGGTCATCATGAGCGAGCCGAAGAACTGGGGGCAGCGGGTCAGCGTCTTCGACCTGCAGCTCGAGTTCGCGCGCGGCAACTGGCGGGTCGCGCAGAGCCGTGCGATGACGGTCAACACCAACACGGTCGTCGACGATCCTGCGTTCGTCGCCCTCGTGCGCGATCAGCACGATGCGGTCGTCACGTACATGAACACCGCGGTCGCGAACTCGACCGAGGTGATGTCGGCCGCCGAGGCGTGTTGGAAGGACACGGCCATACTCGACTACGTCAACGAGGTGCAGACGGCGACGGTCGCTGCCGCGGTCGCGGGCAGCCCCGAGGCATCCCTGCCGATCATCTCGATCGCCGCGCCGTTCAATCGCGCCGCGAGCTTCCCGGCCGGCCCGGTCACGATCAAGGACGTCGCGGGCCTCTACATCTACGACAACACCCTCATGGCCTCGGTGCTGACGGGTGCGCAGCTGAAGGACTACCTCGAGTTCTCGGCGAAGTACTTCAGGCAGGTCGCCCCGGATGCCGCGGTCGACCCCGCAAACTGGACCAACGCGCCGTGGCCGAACCCCGAATCGCCGACGACGCCCGACTACAACTACGACCAGTTCTCGGGCATCGTCTACGACGTCGACCTCTCGCGGCCGGTGGGATCGCGCATCACGGGGCTCTCGTTCGAGGGAGCACCGGTCGCGGCCGGGCAGCAGTTCCTCGTCGCGATCAACAACTATCGGCAGTCCGGAGGCGGCGGTTTCCCGCACATCGCGACCGCGCCGGTCGTGTACAACGCTCAAGTCGCCATCCGCGAGGCGATCGTCTCGTATGCCTCGGCGGCCGGCACGATCGACCCGGCGACCTTCCACGTCGTGAACTGGCGGCTTGTTCGAAACGGCGCTCCGGTGTTCTGAGTCCGAAACCGGTAGCGTATCGGGAATGTCAGGAACCCTCCCCGTCGAGATCGCGGTCCAAGATGTCGCGGGAGTGCGCATCGCACTGACGGCGGGTGCCACCCGTGTCGAGCTCTGCCAGGCGCTCGGGCTCGGCGGGTTGACCCCGTCCGCGGGGCTGATCGAGGCCGCAGCAGCCGCGTCGCTCGACGCCTCGGTGCCCGGATTCGTGCACGTCCTCGTTCGCCCGCGCGGCGGCGGCTTCGCGTACGACTCCGATGAACTCGACACGATCGAGCGCGACATTCGTGCGGCCTTCGCTCACGGTGCCGACGGGGTCGTCGTGGGTGCGCTCACCGACGCCGGTGACCTCGACCTACCGGCCATTCGACGTTTCGTCGATGCGGCATCCGGCGGCGACGTGACGGTGCACCGCGCCGTCGACGCGAGTGCCGACCCTCGGGCCTCGGTCGCCGCCCTCGAGGAACTCGGCGTGCGCCGAGTGCTCACCTCTGGCGGAGCATCCGACTGCCGAACCGGGCTCGCAGCGCTGCGACTGATGGCCGCCGGATCCGGCGCACTCGAGGTCATGGCGGGCGGCGGGGTGCGCATCGCCGACATCGCCGAGATCGCTGCAGCGGGCGTCGACGCCGTGCACCTGTCGGCGCGGGGCACGACGACTCGAGGCGGAGTGAGCGGACCCGGCGGGGGCGTCGACGGGTTCGACGTGACCGATCCGGGCCTCGTACGCGCGGCCGTCGCGGCCGCGACCGTGGCGATGCGATGACCATCGCGCCGCCGCCGATACCGGTGCGGCTGCCGCGCGACCTCAGCGCCGACGGCATTCTTCGTGCGGCCGCGCAGCTCGTGGCACGCAGCATCCTCATCGGAGGTATCGGCGCCGCCGGCTTCTTCATGCTCGGCCTCGCGCTGCCGCTCCTGTTCTTCATCGGCCCCCTGTGGCTGATGCTTCCGTCGGCTGCCGCGGCGGGTGGGGTCGGAGCGGCAGCGATGCTCGTAGTGAGTCGCGCGCTGCGCTGGCGTCTCGGTGTCGAGGCGTTCGCGGTGCCGGCGGGCGGGTTCCTGCTCTCGATCCCGGCGCTCATCGCGTTCTCGACCTTCGCCGGCGCGGTGGTGCCGATCGCGGGATGGCTCTGGGTCCCGACCGCGCTCATCGCACCGCTGGTCTCGCATCGCCAGGAACTCGCGCACCCGCTCGAGCGCTGGCGGCCCGTGGCAATTCGACTGCTCTTCGCACTCGGGATCGCCCTCGGCACGCTCGCGCTCGTGCTGCTGACCCGTGCCGACTCCTCGTCGTTTCCCGCGGGCGGCGTCTGGTCCGGGCAATCGTCCGCGTTCGTTCTGCTCGTGCTGGCCGGCGCACTGGGGCTCAGTGGACTTCTCGTTTCGTTCGGGCCGTTCCGGACTCGCGGCCGGGCGGTGGTCGCATGGGCGGGCACCTACCTGCTGATCGCGTGCCTGGCTGCGGCGATGATCACCACCTCGGTGCCGACGACCCCGCCGTCGCCGCCGCTCGCCGAGCCGGCCCCGAGCCTCATTCCCGAAGACGGGATGCCGGCCGGCGGTCCCGACCAAGCCGACGAAGCCGTGCTGCCCGACGTCCCGATCCCGTCGCTCGACGAGGCGCGACGACAGTTCGCCACGCTCGCTGACGCGGCCCGGGCGGCCGCCGGCCCCTCGGCGATGTGGTCGGCGGCTGCGCCCTTCGCCGTCGTCGAGACGGCGTGCGACGGCGGCATCCAGCTGAGCCTGAACGGCGAGTTCACGACGGGAGTGATCACGGACACGACGAGCGACGAACACGATCGCGAGGTCACCGAGGGCAACGTCGCGGCCGCCGATCGCATCGTCGCGGCCTGGCGCGCGGCGGGCCTCGGCACGGTCGAGCGCATTCACGACGAACCGTTGGTCGGCGGCGGTTCGCTGGGCGCCGTCGACTCCGCGCGGATCGACTTCGAGTTCGGCATCGTGCTGCCGAGCGTCGACGGGAAGTGCGTGCCGGTTGCCTGAGCCGTCGGTCGCTAGTGTGGTGAACATGAGCCGCGAGCCCGACGACGACGCACTGCGCTGGGAGGGCGACGACGACCCGACCTTGGCGCCGGGGTGGAAGGTGGTCGGCGCTCCTGCGCCCGCCGAGTCCGAGTCCCACGCCGGCGTCGACGCGAACGTCGGCGAGGCAGCCGAGCAGCACCAGGGGCCGGATGCCGCTGGGCAGACGGGCTCGGTCGAGCTCGTCGTGCTCGGGGTGCTGGGCGGCGTCTACCTGCTCTACACGATCGGGTGGATCATCACCGCGTTGCGCACGAGCACGCCGGGCACCAGTATCGTCGGCGATTTCATGTACGCACTCGGGCTGTGGCTCGCGGTGCTCGCCGCACCGTGCTGGTTCCTCCTTGCGCTGCGGGCCACGGCGGGCATGCGCTCTCGTCTCGTCTGGCTCATCGTGGGAGTCGTCGTGCTCGCACCCATGCCGTTCATCCTGGGGGTAGCTGTATGAGCGCGGAGTACACCGAGCCCGAGGTATCCGTCGTCACCGGGGTCTTTGGCATTTCGAAGCCGCCCATGTGGCTGACCGTCACCCTCGCGGTCGTGTTCGGCCTGTTCTACGCCTACGACGTGTGGGAGGTCGTCGAGAGCGTCGTGCAGTTGCTCGGCATCGGACTCTCGTTCACCGCGGGCGGTTGGGTGGTCATGGCGGTCGCGTTCCTCGCACCGTTCGGCTGCTTCGCGGCCGCGTTCATGCTGGGCCGTCGTCGCGGCCTGCTCGTGGGCATCGCCCTGTACTTCACTGGGCTCTGCGTCTCGGCCGCCCTCTTCCTCAGCCTGTCGGTGCTGCTCGGCCGACTCGGCGGAGTCGTCGTGTGAGGTCACAAGGCACGAGGTGGCGGCACTGCTCCATTAGGGTTGACGGGATAATGGCGCCCCCACTGGCGTAGGTGCTCCCGTCAGCGCGCCCCGCCGCGCGTCGCTCCGAAGGAATCGTTCGTGTCAAAGCCGATCGTGCTGATCGCCGAAGAACTCTCGCCCGCCACCGTCGAAGCCCTCGGCCCCGACTTCGACGTCAGGTCCGTCGACGGCACCGACCGGCCCGCGTTGCTCGCGGCGCTGGCCGACGCAGACGCGGTCCTCGTGCGGTCGGCGACCAAGGTCGACGCCGAGGCGATCGCCGCAGCCCCGAAGCTGAAAGTCATCGCCCGTGCAGGCGTCGGCCTCGACAACGTCGACATCAAGGCGGCGACCGCCGCAGGCGTCATGGTCGTGAATGCTCCGACGTCGAACATCATCTCGGCGGCGGAGCTCACGGTCGGCCACATCCTGAGCCTCGCCCGTCACATTCCTGCGGCCCGCGCGTCGCTCGGGGCGGGGGAGTGGAAGCGCTCGAAGTACACGGGCGTCGAGCTCTACGAGAAGACGGTCGGCATCATCGGCCTCGGTCGAATCGGCGCCCTCATCGCGGCTCGCCTGCAGGCCTTCGGCACCAACGTCATCGCGTACGACCCGTACATCACCGCAGCCCGCGCCCAGCAGCTGGGTGTGCAGACCGTGACCCTCGACGAACTCATCGAGCAGTCCGACTTCATCACGATCCACATGCCGCGCACCCCCGAGACGCTCGGCATGATCGGCGTCGAGCAATTGCGGCGCATGAAGCCGACGGCCTTCGTCGTGAATGTCGCGCGCGGCGGACTCATCGACGAAGACGCGCTCTTCGACGCGCTGTCGACCGGCGAGATCGCCGGCGCGGCGCTCGACGTCTTCGTCACCGAGCCGCCCACCGAGTCGCGGTTGCTGCAGCTCGACAACATCATCGTCACGCCGCACCTCGGCGGCTCGACCGACGAGGCTCAAGAGAAGGCAGGCGTCTCGGTCGCGAAGTCTGTGCGGCTCGCGCTCGCCGGCGAGCTCGTGCCCGACGCGGTCAACGTCGCCGGCGGGGTCATCGACCCCTATGTCCGCCCGGGCATCCCGCTCGTCGAGAAGCTCGGCCAACTGTTCGCCGGCATCGCGAACGGCCCCCTCACGAGTCTCGATGTCGAGGTGCGTGGCGAGCTCGCCGACTTCGATGTGAGCGCGCTGAAGCTCGCGGCATTGAAGGGCGTCTTCACGAACGTCGTCAGCGAGACCGTGTCGTACGTGAACGCCCCGCTCCTCGCCGAGCAGCGTGGTCTCGACGTGCGCCTCATCACGGCGCCCGAGTCGCCCGAGTACCGCAATGTCATCACTCTCACGGGTGCGCTCGCCGACGGCCGCCAGGTGTCGGTGTCGGGCACGCTCACCGGGCCGAAGCAGATCGAGAAGCTCGTCGGCGTCAACGGCTACGAGCTCGAGGTGCCGATCGCGACGACCCACATCGTCATGGAGTACGCCGATCGCCCCGGCATCGTCGCGGTCTACGGGCAGGAATTCGGCGAGGCCGGCATCAACATCGCCGGCATGCAGATCGCACGCCGCGAAGCCGGTGGCCACGCGCTCAGCGTGCTGACCGTCGACTCGCCGGTGCCCGCCGAGGTGCTCGAGCGCGTGCGATCGGCGATCGACGCGACCCTCTTCGTCGAGGTCGACATCACGGAGTAGCGGTCGGTGTCTGGGCGATGCGCTCGAGTAGTGCGACGAGCCCGTCCATCGCGGCAGGGCCGATGTCAGCGGCGTCGTCTGAGGTGCTCGCCTCGACCTCGGCGCGAAGCGCCGAATGGTAGTAGAGCCCGTCGCCGATGAGCGTGATCGCGAGGGAGAGCGAGGGGTCGTCGACGTGCCGGCTGATCACCTCGAGCCAGCGCGACCGCACGGCGTCGATCGCCTGCGCCGCCTGCCGGTCGCCGCCCTGTGCGAGCCGCACGGTGGCGACGAAGCTGTGGTCGAGCGGTGACGCGAGGTCGACCGACGATCGCACGAAGTAGGAGATCGCGCCCTCGGGGGCGGCGTGGATGCGGGCGACGTCTTCGTCGACGAGTCGGTGCAGACGTTCGATGAGCCCGGCGATCAACGCGTGCCGTGAGCCGAAGTGGTAGAGCAGTCCGCCTTTGGAGACGCCGGCGCCACGAGCGGTGGCGTCGAGGGTCGCGGTGCGCTCGCCGTCGGCGATGATGATGCGCTCGAACGCGTCGAGCACCGCCTCGTGGGCGACGGGCGGGCGACTCATGAGCTCGGCGCGGTCGATGAGCTGATGAGTGATATTGCTCGTGACATGTCTGTTACTATACCAGCTGGACGGTATAGTAATCGTCTCAGACGAACGAGCCAGGATGACTGAAACGACCGACACCGACCAGATCCCAACGACCACGCACGTCACGACCCGAGCGCCCCGTCGCGCCTGGGTCGCGCTCGCCGTGCTCATGCTGCCCGTGCTGCTCGTCTCGGTCGACAACACCGTGCTGAGCTTCGCGCTGCCGGCGATCTCGCGCGATCTCGCGCCGAGCGCGGCAGGGCAACTCTGGATCATCGACGCCTATCCACTCGTGCTCGCAGGCCTCCTCGTGGCGATGGGCAGCGCAGGTGACCGCTTCGGCCGCCGCCGCATGCTCCTCATCGGTTCCGTCGGCTTCGCCGTGATCTCGATCGTCGCCGCGTTCGCGCCGACCGCCGAGGCGCTCATCGCCGCCCGTGCGGCGCTCGGCTTCTTCGGCGCGATGCTCATGCCGTCGACCCTGTCGCTCCTGCGCACCGTCTTCGTCGACCGCGAACAGCGTCGGCTCGCGATCGCCATCTGGGCGTCGGGTTTCGCAGCGGGCAGTGCCCTCGGCCCGCTCGTCGGCGGCATCCTGCTCGAGCACTTCCACTGGGGCGCCGTCTTCCTGCTCGCCGTGCCCGTGCTCGTGCCGATGCTGGTCCTCGTGCCGCTCCTGATTCCCGAGAGCCGCGACCCCGCGCCCGGGCGCATCGACATTCCGAGCACGCTCCTCTCGCTCGCCGCGATGGTGCCCGTCGTCTTCGGCATCAAGTCCATCGCGACCGAGGGCGTCTCGGGCATCGGCATCCCGGCGATCATCCTCGGTATCGTCTGCGGTGTCTGGTTCGTGCGACGGCAGCTGAAGGCCGAGTCCCCGATGCTCGACGTGCGACTGTTCCGGCAGGGATCGTTCGGCGGAGCCGTGCTCGTGAACCTCTTCAGCGTCATCGCTCTCGTCGGGTTCCTGTATTTCGTCTCGCAGCACCTGCAACTCATCGCGGGCCTCTCTCCGGTCGCAGCGGGCCTCGCTCTGCTGCCAGGGCTCGTTGCGATGATCATCGCCGGACTCGTCGTCGTGCCGATCGCACGGCGAGTGCGACCCCGAGTGCTCGTGCCCGTGGCGCTCTTGCTCTCGGCGTCGGGATATGCGGTCATCGCGTTCACCGCAACCGCCGAGTCGATCGCACCCGTCGTGATCGCGTTCGTGCTGCTCGGCGTCGGCATCGGCGCCGCCGAGACGGTCTCCAACGAGCTCATCCTCTCGAGCGCTGCGCCCGAGAAGGTGGGCGCAGCGTCGGCGGTGTCGGAGACGGCATACGAGCTCGGCGCGGTGCTCGGAACCGCGGTGCTCGGATCCATCCTCGCGGCGCACTTCCGGGCTGCGATCGAGCTGCCCGCCGTGCTCAGCACCGAACAGGCGTCCACCGCGCAAGAGACGCTCGCCGGCGCGGTCACCGTCGCCGAGCAGCTGCCAGCCTCGATCGGCGATCAGCTCGTGGCATCCGCTGCGCTCGCTTTCGACGAGGGGGTCGTGGTGACCTCGCTCATCGGCGTCGCACTCATGGTCGCAGCCGCCCTCATCGCCGCGCTCGCCTTGCGCAACCCCGCCCCGGTCGCTCGCGACTGACCACGGGCTCGTGACACGCCGGGTGTCACTCGGCAATGCGGCCAGTACTCTGGGAGAGCTGACGCACGAAGGAGCATTCATGGTGGACACGGTCAAGCTCGCGGTGATTCCCGGCGACGGGATCGGACCCGAAGTCGTCGGCGAGGCGTTGAAAGCGCTCGCTGCCGCAACCCGGGGAACGGATGTCTCGTTCGAGCAGACCGAGTTCGCCCTCGGCGCCGCCCGCTATCTCGAGACCGGCGACGTTCTGACCGACGACGACCTCGAGTCGATCAAGAGCCACGACGCGATCCTGCTCGGCGCGGTCGGCGGGCTTCCCGGCGACCCCCGGCTCGCGGGCGCCAACATCGAGCGTGGGCTGCTGCTGAAACTCCGCTTCGAGCTCGACCATTATGTGAACCTGCGCCCGTCGGTGCTCTACCCGGGCGTTGCGAGCCCGCTCACCGATCCCGGCGAGGTCGACTTCGTCGTCGTGCGCGAGGGTACAGAAGGGCCGTACGTCGGCAACGGCGGTGCGATCCGTGCTGGCACGCCGCACGAAGTCGCGAACGAGGTCTCGGTCAACACCGCCTACGGTGTCGATCGGGTCGTACGCTACGCGTTCGCCGCGGCATCCGCTCGCCCGCGCAAGAAACTCACTCTCGTGCACAAGACGAACGTGCTCGTCTTCGCCGGCTCTCTCTGGAAACGCACGGTCGACGCCGTCGCCGCCGAATTCCCCGACATCGCCGTCGACTACCTGCACGTCGATGCGGCGACGATCTTCCTCGTCACCGACCCCGCGCGGTTCGACGTCTTGGTGACCGACAACCTCTTCGGCGACATCCTCACCGACCTGGCCGGCGCGATCAGCGGCGGCATCGGCCTGGCCGCCTCGGGCAACATCAACCCCGACGGCCGATTCCCCAGCATGTTCGAGCCGGTCCACGGCTCAGCACCCGACATCGCCGGCAAAGGCATCGCCGACCCCACCGCCGCGATCCTCTCCGTTGCACTGCTGCTCAGCCACCTCGGCCGGGCGGATGCTGCGGCGAGGGTGGAGCGGGCCGTCGTCGCCGATGTGGCCGAACGCGGCGACCGTCGGCGCACGACCTCAGAGGTCGGCGACGCCATCGCCGACCGTATCGGCGCACTCGACTGATCCAGCGCATCGAAGGACACACATCATGACGATCAACCTCCCGCTCCAGGCCCCATCCGCCGCCGGACTCATCTGGCAGGTCACCCGCAACGAGCAGGCGAAGACGCCCGCCGAACGCGAGGCGATCCTCGCCGACCCCGGTTTCGGCAACCACTTCACCGACCACATGGTCGACATCTGCTGGTCGGAGAAGGGCGGCTGGCACCGCCCGCGCGTCTCGCCCTATGGGCCGATCGCGCTCGACCCCGCTGCCGCGGTGCTGCACTATGCGCAAGAGATCTTCGAGGGCATGAAGGCGTATCGGCACGCCGACGGGTCGATCCACACCTTCCGGCCCTACGAGAACGCGGCTCGCATGCAGCGCTCAGCGCATCGGATGGCGCTTCCCGAGCTGCCGAGCGAGTACTTCATCGAGTCGCTGAAGCAGATCATCGCCGTCGACGCCGACTGGGTGCCGAGCGCCGCCGAGACGAGCCTGTACCTGCGGCCGTTCATGTTCGCGAAAGAGGCGTTCCTCGGCGTGCGCCCAGCGAAGAAGGTCAACTACTACGTCATCGCGAGCCCTGCGGGCGCCTACTTCCCGGGCGGCGTGGAGCCCGTCAGCATCTGGCTCTCGACGCAGTACTCGCGGGCGGGCAAGGGCGGCACGGGTGCTGCGAAGACCGGCGGCAACTACGCGTCGAGCCTGTTGCCTCAGGCGGAGGCGTATGAGAAGGGATGCCAGCAGGTCGCGTTCCTTGACAGCGAGGGCAACCTCGAAGAGCTGGGTGGCATGAACATCGTGCTCGTCAAGCGCGACGGCACCCTCGTCACGCCAGAATCGGAGTCGATCCTCGAGGGCATCACGCGCGACTCGATCCTGCAGCTTGCGACAGACCGCGGTCACGTGGTCGAGCGGCGGAGCGTCTCGCTCGACGAGTGGCGTGCCGGTGCGGCATCCGGTGACATCGTCGGGGCGTTCGCCTGCGGTACCGCCGCGGTCGTCGTGCCCATCGGGCGCCTGCTCGGCGACGACTTCGAGATCGTGCACGACGGCGATACCGCCTCCGAGCTGGCGTTGTCGCTTCGCGGGGAACTGACAGGCATCCAGTACGGCCGAGTCGAAGACCGCCACGGCTGGATGCTCCGGCTCGACGCGTAAGTGCGGTGCAAACGAGCGGGCCTCGCCGCTCAGTAGGCTGTCTTGCATGAAGATCGCGCGGTTCAGCCATGGTGAAGCCATCTCGTTCGGCATCGTCGACGAAGAGGAAGACGAGCTCGTCGTACTGAAGGCCGACCCGATGTTCGCGGGCTTCGAGCCGACCGGTGCGCGCGTGCCGCTCGCCGAGGCGAAGCTGCTCGCGCCCGTGATCCCGCGGTCGAAGGTCGTCGCGGTCGGCAAGAACTACCACGACCATGCCGCCGAGATGGGCGGCGAGGCGCCGGCTGAGCCGCTGCTGTTCCTGAAGCCGAACACCTCGGTCATCGGCCCGGGCGACACGATCGTGCTGCCGAAGCAGAGCGAGCGCGTCGAGCACGAGGGTGAGCTCGCCGTCGTGATCGGCCGCATCGCGAAGAACGTCGCCGAAGCCGATGCCGACGAGTACATCTTCGGTTACACGATCGCCAACGACGTCACGGCCCGTGACCTGCAGAAGCGCGACGGGCAGTGGGCGCGGGCGAAGGGCTTCGACTCGTTCTGCCCCCTCGGCCCCGTCATCGACACCGAGGTGGACTTCGAGAACGGAACGATCGAGACGAGCGTCAACGGGGTCCGCAAACAAGAGGGCCGGCTCGCCGACCTCGTGCACTCGGTGCCCGCCATCATCGCCTACGCGTCGAGCGTGTTCACTCTGCTGCCGGGCGACGTCATCCTCACCGGCACTCCGGCGGGCGTCGGTCCGATCGTCGACGGCGACACCGTCGAGGTCACGATCTCGGGCCTCGGCACACTGTCGAATTCCGTGCGTTCCGCCTGAGCCGGCGGCGGGGGAGTCGTGGCGTGGCGGCGCGGCGAGGCATTCGAACGCGCCCGGTCAGCCCACCGAACGGAGGTGGGTGAGCACGAGCCCGACCGGCACTCCGACAAGCACGACAATTAGCGCGAGCGCCGTGACAGCACGCCGAGCAGGCCCCGATCCGCCGGGAGTCCGCAATGCCAGGACGAGTGGCACCGCGATCAGCAGACCGCCGGAGTCGGCGATGAGCGGCACCCGTGCGAGCGCCCCGACGACGACGAGCAGGTTGCCGAGGTTCCAAGCGGCGAAGGTGAACCAGCCGCCACGGCCGGTGGCCCACGGGGCGTGTTCGAGCACGCGAGCGATGAGGCACTGGGTGGCACCGCCCACGAGCACGAGATAGGCCGCGAGCCAACTGCCCGGTTCCAGCTGCAGCGGCCCGGTCAGTGCGGCAACGAGTCCGCCGATGACGATGAACGCGATGCCGAGGGCGTTGCCGACGGTGGTCGGTCCGAGCCTCGGAGCCGGCCCCGCGTCGCGGAGGTGTCCGTCTGCGGCGACGATCTGATAGCCCGAACCCATTTCGATCCCTTCGACGTCGATTCGCCCGGACACCCGCCTGGGCGGAGACCGTCGAATTGAACGTAACAGATTGCGGTTTATTTGGCAGGACGGGTACCGTGGGCGCATGGCCGAACACCCGCGAGAGCTCCGCGACATCCGTGACCGTGTCGACGTGAGGCGGCTCGTCGAATCCTTCTACCGTCGCGCCTTCGCCGATCCGCTCATCGGACCGATCTTCACCGATGTCGCGCACATGAATCTCGATCACCACCTGCCGATCATGTGCGATTTCTGGGAGACGGTTCTCTTCCGCACCGGCAGCTACCGTCGAAACGCGCTCGCCATGCATGTCGCACTTCACGCGAAGTCCCCGCTCGGCGCGGCGCACTTCAACCGATGGCTCGAACTCTGGGTCGCGAACGTCGACGCGCAGTTCGCCGGCGAGTCGGCCGAGCGCGCGAAGATCCAGGCGCGCCGCATCGCCGGATCGATCGGCCTTCGGCTGTCGGGCGGTTCGGGCAGCGCGTTCGAGACAATCTCGACGCGCGCTCGGCTCGAGGCGGAGGGGGCGATCGATGCAATCGGCGGAAGCTGAGTCCGGCACCGACCGCTGGGCACTCGCACTCGCGTCACCGGCCAGGCGGCGGGTGCTCGACGCGTTGCATCGGGCCGGAGAGCCCGTCGAGGCCGCGGAGCTCGCCGACTCGATCGGCGTGCACATCACAACCGCGCGTTTCCACCTCGACCAGCTCGTCGGGGCTGGCGTCGTCGCCACGACGGCCGAGCGTCCCTCGCGTCGAGGGCGACCGCGCCTGCGCTACGCGCTCGTCGACACCGTTGCGACACGCGCACGAGACGAACGCTCCCGCGAACGGCTGATCGAGTTGCTCGCGGCCGCACTCGAGGGGCAGGGAGTCGAGACGCGGGCGATGCTCGCTCGTGAGGCGGGCCGAAGCTGGGCCTCGAGCCTGTCGATCCCGCCCGACGAGGGCGTTGCGCCCGTCGAACCCTCGCCCGACGAGATCGCGTCGACCCGGGCATCGTCGACCGAACGACTCGTCCGGGTGCTCGACGAGCTCGGCTTCGAGCCCGAACCGGCACCCGAAGGGCTCTCGCTCCACGCCTGCCCGTTCCGCGATGCGGCGCGACGTCACCGCGATGTCATCTGCGCCGTGCATGAGAGTCTCATCCGCGAAGTGCTCTCGGGCGAGGCATCGGACTCGGCTGTCGAAGCCCGGCTGCTGCCGTTCGCCGCGCCCGACCGGTGCCTCGTCGTGCTCAGCGCCGTGCGCTGAGCGGCGATCGGGTGCGGCCGATGTCGATGCCGATGTCGAGGGCGCTGGCCTGTTGCACTCAGCGCCGTGCGCTGAGCGGCGATCGGGTGCGGCCGATGCCAATGCCAATGCCAATGCCGATGTCGATGCCGATGTCGAGGGCGCTGGCGGCGAGCTCGACGTCCTCGTTGTCGTTCCAGAGGTGGAACGCCACCCTGGCCCTGCCTGCTCGACCCGATGCCGTGATGCCAGCTGCGCCGAGCGCGGCCAATGCGGTGCCATCTGCGTCGGGCCAGGCCACGATCGCACTGTCGGATGCCTCGAGCCCGAGACGCTCACGGAATGCGTTCGCGAGGGCGACATCGTGGTCGCGCACGCCTGTCATGTCGAGCGAGGCGGCGAATTCGAGCGCCGCCTCGGCGCCGGCCCAGGCGTGCCAGGCGGGGGAGACGTCGAATCGATGCGCGTCGTCGGCGAGGTACAGGCCCGGCCCGTAGCACGAGGCCCACGGGTTGTCGCCCGAGTACCAGCCGGCGGCGTGCGGGGTGATCTCGGCGACGGCGCGTGGCGAGAACGCGGCGAAGGCGGCGCCGCGCGGTGCCGACAGCCACTTGTAGGCGTGGCAGACGACGACGTCGGCCTCGAGTGCGTCGGTCGCCATCCACCCTGTGGCCTGTGTGGTGTCGACGAGGCTGAGTGCGCCGGCCGAGCGCACGGCGCGAGCGACGGATGCCGCGTCGGCGACCTCGCCGGTGGCTGATTGCACGAGCGAGTAGGAGACCAGCCACGTCGACGGGCCGACAGCGTCGGCGAGCGCAGAGAGGGGAACGTGCCGCACTCGCAGGTCGCCACGGGCGAGGAACGGTGCGACGACCGAGGAGAAGTCGCCGTCGACGCAGATCACCTCGGCGCCCGAGGGCGCGGATGCCGCGACCATGCCGGTGAACACCGAGACCTGCGACCCGGTGGCGATGTCGGCAGGTGTGCGGCCGAGCAGGGTTGCCGCATGGCCGCGCGCCCGTTCGTGCACCGCCGTGTAGTCGGCTCCGTTCGCCGTGCCCGACGACCATGACTCGAGGTCGCGTCGCACTGCGTCGCGGGTGACGTCGGCCGGCAGGCCGAGGGTGCAAGCGGCGAGATAGCCGCGTCCGGCAGCGAAGCGATCACGAGTCGGGTGCATGCGATCCAGTTTCGAACGCGCGAATTCATTCGACAAGACCTAGTGATCGATCATATACATGCCGCTGTCTTATGATTTGAATATGCCGGATGCCGCGATCAACGCTCTCGCCGCCGCGCTCGACCTGCAGACCGTGCGGGTCGTGCGGCAGATCGCGGAGCGCGGTTCGCTCACGGCGGCCGCCGAATCCCTCGGCTACAGCCAGCCCGCGGTGAGCCAGCAGCTGCGCCGGTTCGAGGAGCGCACCGGCATCGCTCTCGTGGAGCGCGTCGGTCGCGGCATCCGCCTGACGGAGTCCGGTCGTGTGCTCGCCCGGCATGCTCACGGAGTCGCCACGGTTCTGGAAACCGCGGCCGGCGAACTCGCCGAGATCCGCGGGCTCCGAGCCGGCCGTGTGCGTCTCGTCGCCTTCCCCTCGGCGTCGGCGACCCTCGTGCCGCGCGTGATCGCGGCGCTCGCCGCCGCCCACCCGGGCATCGATGTCACCTACGTCGAGGCCGAGCCGCCCGAAGCGGTGCACGCGGTGCGAGTCGACGGCGCCGACCTTGCGATCACGTTCAGTTACCCGGGTGACCGCGACGACCCGCACCGGGCGAGCGCGCGCGGGCTCGAGGTGCGGGGGTTCGGCGATGAGCCGATGCGACTCGTGCTCCCGGCGAGCCATCCTGCAGCGGCATCCGACGTCGTCGCGCTCGAGGCGCTGCGCGACGAGCCCTGGATCGCGGGTTGCCCGCGGTGCCGCGGCCACTTGCTCGAGCTGGCCGGCGCCGCCGGGTTCACGCCGCGCATCGCCTTCGAGACCGACAACTTCGTCGCCGTCGAGGGCATGGTCGCGCAACGCCTCGGGGTGGCACTGTTGCCGGCGCTCGCGCTCGCTGCATCGCCGCGGCATGCCGACGTCGTCGCCAGGCCCACTGCCGGGGCCGATGTGCGTTCTCTCCATCTCGTCACGGCGCGCGGCGCCGAACGGGTGCCGGCCGTGGCCGCGACACTCGCCGTACTCGCGACCCTCACCGCTCGATAGCATTGAGGGGTATGTCTGAGACAGCTCACCCCACGACCCAGGCCACCGGCAGCGACATCCGTGTGCGCTTCTGCCCATCGCCGACCGGCACGCCGCACGTCGGCCTCATACGCACCGCCCTCTTCAACTGGGCGTACGCGCGCCACACCGGGGGCACGTTCGTGTTCCGCATCGAAGACACCGATGCCGCGCGCGACAGCGAAGAGAGCTACGAGCAGATCCTCGACGCGCTCACGTGGCTCGGCCTCGACTGGGACGAAGGCGTCGGCGCCGGCGGACCTCATGAGCCCTACCGGCAGTCGCAGCGCGCCGGCATCTACGCCGACGTCATCGAACGGCTGAAGGCCTCGGGCCACGTCTACGAGAGCTTCTCGAACGCTGAAGAGATCGACGCCCGCAACGAGGCCGCCGGCCGGCCGAAACAGCTCGGCTACGACAACTTCGATCGCGATCTCACCGACGAGCAGCGTGCGGCGTTTCGCGCCGAGGGTCGCGAGCCGGCGCTGCGACTGCGGGTGCCCGAGGCCGACCTCGGGTTCGACGACCTCGTGCGCGGCGAGATCACCTTCCCGGCCGGCAACACGATCGACTTCGTCGTCGTGCGCCCGAACGGTGCCCCGCTGTACACACTCGTGAACCCCGTCGACGACGCCCTCATGGGCATCACGCACGTGCTTCGCGGCGAAGACCTGCTCTCGTCGACGCCCCGTCAGATCGCGCTGTACCACGCGCTCATCGACATCGGTGTGACCACGTTCGTCCCGCGCTTCGGCCACTTGCCCTACGTCATGGGCGAGGGCAACAAGAAACTCTCCAAGCGCGACCCCGAGTCGAACCTCTTCCACCACCGCGATCGCGGGTTCATCCCCGAAGGACTCCTGAACTATTTGGCGCTCCTCGGCTGGGGCTACTCCGCCGACCGCGACGTGTTCAGCCGCGACGAACTCGTCGCCGCCTTCGATGTCGAGAACGTGAACCCGAACCCCGCGCGCTTCGACCTGAAGAAGGCCGAGTCGATCAACGGCGACCACATCCGCCAACTCGACATCGGCGACTTCGCCGGCCGCACTGTGCCGTACCTGCAGGCTGCCGGCGCCGTCTCGACACCGATCACTCCCGGTGAGGAGGCCGTGCTCGCCGAGGGCGCGCCGCTCGTGCAGGAGCGTATCTCGCTGCTGGGCGAGGCCCCCGGCATGCTGGGATTCCTGTTCACTGACGCCGCGGGGCTCGAGTTCGATGAATCGGCCGTCGCCGCGCTCACCGCCGACGCCGCCACCGTGCTCGCGACCGCTCGTGAAGCGCTCGACCGATTGCCCGCCGAAGAGTGGACGCACGAGCAGATCGAAGAGGCGCTTCGCGCCGCCCTCGTCGACGGCCTCGCGCTGAAGCCGCGCGTGGCCTTCGGTGCCGTACGCACGGCGATCTCCGGTCGACGGGTTTCGCCGCCGCTCTTCGAGTCGATGCAGATCCTCGGAAAGGTCGACTCTCTCGAGCGCATCGATCGGCTCGCGGCGCTCATCGCCTGAGTGCCCGAGATGCTCCCGCTGAGCGCAGCTCGGTTTGGCGGGGGTGTGCTCGTAGGCTAGAGTTACATGTCGGCCGGGGACTTCGGTTTCGGCCATTGGGGTATGGTGTAATTGGCAACACGGCGGTTTCTGGTACCGTTGTTCTTGGTTCGAGTCCAGGTACCCCAGCCAATATTTTGTGAGAAAGGCCCGGTCACGCGGGCCTTCTTCTTTTCCCGAATACCGAGCCGCGAAGCGGTATTCGTGTGGGCTGGACTTCGGTGGCGCGCTGCGCTTGCATTGAGTGTCGGCACCGTTCGAGCCTCCCTACAGGCTCCTGGTGAATCAAGAGACGCCGACAAGGGAATGGTGAGCCATGGTTTCTGGAAACATGCGGAATCGTGACTTCCAGGAGACGCGAACACCCATCGGGGTGATCGGCGGTTTCATCGGATTCATCGCGGCGAGCGTGGGTGCCGCGCTGCTCGTCGTCGCCGGTGTCACACCCGCGCTCGCGACCGTCGGCATCGCGGCATCCGGATCCATCGGAATGTTCGACAATCTCCCCGGCTATCTCGAGATCGACGAGCTCTCCGAGAAGAGCAACATCTACGCGACCGCCAGTGACGGCAACCCGGTGCTGCTCGCCTCGTTCTACGACCAGAATCGGGTCGAGGTCGGCTGGAACGCCGTCAGCCAGTACGTCAAGGATGCCGCGATCGCCGGTGAGGATCCGCGGTTCTACGAACACGGCGGCGTCGACCTGCAGGGCACCCTCCGCGCCGCGGTGACGACTGCGAGCGGCGGGGAGACCCAGGGCGGGTCGTCGATCGCACAGCAGTACGTGAAGAACGTGCGCGTGCAGGAATGCGAGGGCGAGGCGAACGTGACGGCGTTCGAGGACATGTCGGAGGAGGAGATAGAGGCACTCGGCATCGACGGACGCCGGGCTCTCATCGACGAGGAGAAGGCGGAGTGCTACGAGGCCGCGACGGACTCCGACGGCACCTCCGGTATCGAACGCAAGCTGAAAGAGATGCGCCTCGCGATCGGCGTCGAGAAGCGCTACTCCAAGAACGACATCCTGCTCGGATACCTGAACATCGCCGGCTTCGGCGGCACCGTCTACGGCATCGAGGCGGCGGCGAACTACTACTACACGACAACAGCGGCGAACCTGACGCTCGCCCAAGCAGCCTCGTTGATGGCGATCGTCAACAACCCGGTGGAGTTCCAGCTCGACAAGCCCGAGAGCGAGACGAACGGCGCGGCGAACGGGTACGCGAGAAACCAGTCTCGTCGTGACTACATCCTGTTCCACATGCTCGACGAGAGGAAGATCACGCAGGAGGAGTACGACGCGGCGGTGGCCACTCCGGTGCAGCCGGTAATCGCCGAGCCGAGCACCGGTTGCCAGACCGCCGTGGAGTCGGCGTATTTCTGCGACTACGTGAAGAACATCCTGCAGACCGACCCGACGTTCGGGGAAGACGCCGAGACGCGCATGCAGAACTTCCGGCGCGGCGGCTATGACGTCTACACGACGCTCGACCTCGACCTGCAGAACGCCGCCGTTGGTGCGATCGCCCAGAACGTGCCCCAGACCTATCCGGGTTGGGACGTCGGGAGCGTGATCTCGAGTGTGCAGGTCGGCACCGGGCGTGTGCTCGCCATGGCGCAGAACAAGCAATACAGCCAAGACCCCAAGGTGCTCGAAACCGGCCCGCAGTACACGAGCATCAACTACAACACCGACTATTCGCAGGGCGGCTCGAGCGGCTTCCAGCCCGGGTCGACCTACAAGGTATTCACGCTCGCGCAGTGGCTCAACGAGGGCCATTCGCTCGCCCAGCGCGTCGATTCCAAGCCGAAGTCGAACTGGGGCACATTCCGAGACAGTTGTTTCGGCCCGCAGAATGCCGGGCCGTGGAATCCGAAGAACGACGCGAACGAGGCCGGCGCCAATTACACGGCTCTCGAGTCGACCGTGAACTCGATCAACACCGGGTTCATCGGCATGGCAAAGCAGCTCGATCTCTGCGGCATCCGCAAGACCGCGGAGGCATTCGGGATGCACCGCGCCGATGGCGATCCGCTGCAACAGGGTCCGTCGAGCGTGATCGGCACGAATGAGGTGGCACCGCTCAGCCTCGCCGTCGCCTTCGCCGGCATCGCGAACAACGGCGTGGCCTGCACTCCGATCGCGATCGACCGCATCGTCGACCGCGACGGCAATGAGATCGCGGTGCCTGCGTCGACCTGTACCCCGGCCGTCTCACCCGAAGTGGCCGCCGCCATGCACTACGCGATGCAGCTCGTGATGACGAGCGGCACTGCCACGGTCTCGAACGGCGGCGTACAACCGCGCGTTCCGATGATCGGCAAGACGGGCACGACTGACGGCAACAAAGACACCTGGATGGCGGGAGCGAGCTCGAAGGTTGCGACAGTGGCCGGCGTGATGAGCCTCACGGGTGACGCGAACCAGCGTGGAATCTCATTCGAGAGCGGTCAGGCGGCGACTGCCCGACACCGGATGTGGCCGATCGTCATGTCGGTCGCGGCTGCCAAGTACGGCGGCGACCCGTTCACGGTTGCGGCGCCCGGGCCGGCTGCGCCACCGACGACCGCTCCGGCTACGGGCGATGCGCCGGCACCCGAGGTCGAGCCGCCCGACGACGGGCCCGGTGGCGACGGCGACGGCGGCCCGGGTCGAGGTGATCGCGACGACGGCGATCGCGGCGGCGACCGCGGTCGCGGCTGACGGCCGGCAGGCTCCCGGCGCTATTCACCGGTTGGTGCGAAACCGACTTGTACGCTGGGGGAGGCCCCGCGTCGGCGGGACGATCACGAGGGAGAACATGCGCGTCGCCGCCGACACCGTTCGGGCTGTCGAATCCGTCTTCACCGATCGACTCGCCGCTGGCACCGCCCCCGGTTCGAGCTGGGCCGTGTTCGATCGCGGTGGCCTGATCGCAGCGGGGGGTTCCGGCGCCGCGGAGATTGACGGAACGGCCGCGGCATCCGGCCCCGACACGCTCTTCCGCATCGCGAGCTGCACCAAGAGTTTCACTGCCGCAGCCCTGCTGCTGCTTCGCGATCGAGGCCTCATCGACCTCGACACCCCGGCGAACGCATTCGTGCCCGAGTTCTCGCCTGAGATCCCGGGCGGCATCGACGCCGCCCCGACCGTTCGCATGCTCATGACGATGTCGGGTGGACTGCCCACCGACGACCCGTGGGCCGACCGTGAGGAGGCGATGTCACGCGCAGAGTTCCGTGGGACGCTCGCCGCCGGCATCCGCTGCGTCACGATCCCCGGCACCGCGCTCGAGTACTCGAACTTGGGCTACGCGGTGCTCGGTCAGGTCGTCGAACGGGTGTCGGGGGTGGCGTTCACCGAGTTCATCGAACGCGAGCTCATCGAGCCGCTCGGGCTCGACGTTCGATTCGAGCGGCCAGAGGGTGCCAAGCCCTCGGTCGCGGTCGGCTACCGCAATGTCGATGGCGAAGGATGGCGCGCACTCCCGTTCACGGGGCCGGGCGTCTTCTCGGCCATCGGCGGACTGTTCGCCTCGGCAAGCAGCCTGGCGGCGTGGGCGGCCTGGCTCGCATCGGCATGGGAAGGTGATGAACGCGGCCCGCTCAGCGCGGCCAGCCGGCGCGAGATGCAGCAGCTCATGCGAGTCGCCGCGAAACGTCACGGCCCTCCGGCGATGCCGGGCACGCAGGTCGCGCCGACGCCGAAGGTGTACGGCTACGGTTTCGGGCTCTTCGTCGAACTCGATGAGCGGTTCGGCGCGATCGTGTCGCATTCGGGCGGTTATCCGGGATTCAGTGCGCACATGCGCTGGCACGCCGCATCCGGCCTGGGGGTCATCGCCTTCGAGAACGCGACGTATGCCAGGGTCTCCCAGGGTGCCGAGGTCGCGCTTGCGATGCTGCTCGAAGCGATCGACGGTGCGAGCCCCGTGACGGCGTCACCGGTGCCGTGGCCCGAGACCCTCGATGCATCCGTTGCACTCAGTGCGCTCGTGAACGAATGGTCGGATGCCACGGCCTCGGCCGTGCTCGCGACGAACGTCGCGCTCGACGCGCCGTACGACGAACGCCGCAGGGCGATCGAAACCGCCTGGGCCGCAGTCGGGGGGCGCACCGAGGGGAGCGCGACGCCGGTTGATGCGACGTGCGACTCGCCCGATCACCTCGTGTGGTTCCTGCCCGGCGAGACCGGGAGGCTGAGGCTCGAGGTGCGGATGACCCCGCTCGCCGCGCCGAGGGCGCAGACATTCATCGTTCGGGTTGAAGATCCAGAGGCATCCGTCGCCTGATCAGAAGTCGAGCGTGTCGCCCGGCTCGAGCGGTAGGTACTCGCCGCCGCCCTGCTGGGTCGCCCAGGCCAGTCGCGCGTTCGAGAGTGCCTTGCCGGCGCGCGAGAGCACCATCTCGTGGGTCGGGAATGCCCGCCGCGGCGCGATCTCGACGACGTAGTCCATCGACTCGCCGATCTTCATCCATGGAGCGCCGGCGGGCGCGGCGAGCACGTCGACGGGTACGCCGGGCACTGTGAACGAATCGCCGCCGTAGTAGAGGGCGTCGTTCACGAGCACGCCGAGGTTGTCGATCAAGGGGATCGACGCATGGATGAGCGCGTGTCGCCCGCCGAAGAACTGAAGCCGGAACGGCCCGACCTCGATGGTGTCGCCCGCAGCGACGACTTCGATCGGAAAGTCGGCGGCCGCGGCAGCGACGCCAGCAGGGCCGAATATGCGTACCTCCGGGTCGGCCTCGACGATGCGTGCCAGCTGATCCGGCGTCCAGTGGTCGTCGTGCTGGTGCGTGATCACGACCGCGACGGTGCCGGCCGACTCGGTGATCGGCGTCGTGAACTTGCCCGGGTCGATGTAGAGCTTGTCGCCCGAGTGTTCGATGACGAGCGCGGCATGTTCGAGTTTCGTGAGACGCATGGTCCGAGCCAACACTGCGCAGGGTCGGCGCGCAAGCCGTATGCCTGCCAGAATCGCTCCATGCCCAGTGCTCCCAGGCGACTTCTCGTCGCGATCAATCCCGCGGCCTCGTTCGGTCGTAATCGCGCGGTCGGACCGGCCGTGGCGGAGCGACTGATCGGAGAGGGGTACGAGGTCTCGGTGCTCCGTGAGGCCAACTTCGAACTGCTCCGGCGCGAGGCCGAGTCGGGGTTCGCACTCGGCACCGATGGCGTGATCGTGGTCGGCGGCGACGGCATGGTATCGCTCGGCGTGAACCTCGTCGCGGGCACCGGCGTGCCGCTCGGCATCGTCGCGGCCGGCACGGGCAACGACCTGGCACGCGGCCTCGGACTGCCGTTCGACGATCCGGCAGCGGCGACCGAAGCGCTCGTCGAGGCGCTCGGCCGAACGCCGCGGACGATCGACGCCGGTGTCATCCGCCACGGCGAATTGACGACCTGGTTCGCCAGCGTCGTCTCGGCCGGCTTCGACGCCGCCGTCAATGAACGTGCGAACGGCATGGTCGCGCCCAGAGGCCCGAGCCGGTACACGCTCGCCATGGTGCGCGAACTCGTGACCTTTCGACCCCGCAACTACACGATCACGGTCGACGGAGTGCGCCGCGAGCAACGCGCGATGCTCGTCTCCGTCGCGAACAATTCCTCGATCGGCGGGGGCATGCGCATCGTGCCGCACGCCGACCACACCGACGGACTGCTCGACGTGTTCATCGTGCATCCGCTGTCGAGGGCGGGGCTCGTCGCCGTCTTCCCCAAGGTGTTCGCGGGCCGGCACGCCGATCATCCGGCGGTCGAGTTCCTCACCGCCCGCACGGTGCGCATCGAGGCAGACGACATCGTCGCCTACGCCGACGGCGAACGCATCGGGCCGCTGCCGATCGACATCGAGATCATGCCCGGCGCCGTCTCCGTCTTCGCTTGAGAGGGCAGCGAACGACCCCGTCGATCGAGCGGATGTCGGTGCTGTCGCGATTTTGCGGCGGCCCTGAAGCTGTGTCATACTCTTCAAGTTGTCGATTCGGCCCCATCGTTTAGCGGCCTAGGACACCGCCCTCTCACGGCGGCAGCGCGGGTTCAAATCCCGCTGGGGTCACGCATGTGACAAGCGACAACCACTCGAATGCCCTCGCTTCCGCGAGGGCATTCGGCGTTTCCGGTCGTACGCGCCGAGACGCGGCGACGAGGTGTTCGGCGCTGCGGTGCGGCATCCGCTCGATGCCGCACCGCAGAGGCCGTCAGCGGCGGTGGACGCTGTCGACGAGCTCGGGCATCGCGTCGTCGTCGAGCCCTGGGCGGGCGTCGGGGTAGGGAACGGTGACGCCGTCGTGCACCTCGTGCGGGCCGACCTTGTGGTAGGACATCCGATCGATGAGGGCGAGCGCGAGTGCCGACAGGATGAAGACGCAGTGGATGATGACCTGCCACATGACGCCCGTGGGCGTGTACTTCACGTTCTCTTCGACCACGCCGTTATCGGTCATGCCGCCGATCTCGATGAAGGTCTTCAGCAGGTGGATCGAGGAGATGCCGACGATGGCCATCGCGAGCTTGACCTTGAGCACGTTCGCGTTGACGTGGCTCAGCCACTCGGGCTGGTCGGGGTGACCGTCGACGTTGATGCGTGAGACGAACGTCTCGTAGCCGCCGATGATCACCATGATGAGCAGATTCGCGATCATGACGACGTCGATGAGGCCGAGCACGGCGAGCATGATCGCCGCTTCATCGAGATGACCCATATCGGTCGCGACCTCTTCGGCGAGGTGCCAGAGCTCGACCACGAAGACGAGCACGTAGATCGCCTGGGCGACGATGAGCCCGAGGTAGAGCGGCGCCTGCAACCAGCGGCTCGCGAAGATCGCGTACCCGACCAGGGCAGAGCCCGGGGTTTTGCGGTACTGGCGGGCGGGGGGTGTCGGGCTCACAGATACTCCTTCTCGTGCGGACCCTGATTCTACGGGCGCGAATCGTCGCCACGATGTGCGTGCCCCGGCCGCCGGGCGACGTGTTCGGCTAGACTCGCCACAGCGAAGGGGAGTATCCCGCGAGGCCCGGCCTCGACCCACGATCGTCAGTACGAGCGCCGTCGTTGCCGCTCCGGGCGTGGGACCTGCGAGAGCAGCAGTGGGAGAGACTTTCGGAGTCCGCCGTCCCCGCATTCCGAAAGGCACAACGTGCTCGATCTCCCCATCTGGTTCGAAGTCGGCTCCCTGGTCATCCTGACGCTGATCCTCGTCGGCGACCTCCTGCTCGTGCTGAAACGACCCCACGTGCCCTCGATGAAGGAGTCGACGCTCTGGGTCGCGTTCTACGTCGGCCTGGCGCTCGTCTTCGCTGGATTCATGTTCGTGCTCGGCGACGCAGAGCACGGCGGGCAGTTCCTCGCCGGCTGGCTGACGGAGTACAGCCTCTCGATCGACAACCTCTTCGTATTCGTCATCATCATGGCGAAGTTCTCGGTGCCGAGAAAGCTGCAGCAGGAGGTGCTCATGGTGGGCATCATCATCGCCCTCGTGCTGCGCGGCATCTTCATCCTCCTCGGCGCCTCGCTCATCGAGAACTTCTCGTGGATCTTCTACATCTTCGGCGCGTGGCTCGTGTGGACCGCGATCCAACAGGTGCGCGGCGACGACGATGAGGAGGACAAAGACACCTTCATCGTGCGGATCCTCCGCCGGCGGGTGGCGATCACCGACGAGTACGACGGCGTCAAGCTCCGCACGGTCATCGACGGCAAGCGGTTCTTCACGCCGATGCTCATCGTCTTCGTCGCGATCGGCACGACCGACCTGCTCTTCGCCCTCGACTCGATTCCGGCGATCTTCGGCATCACGCAGAGTCCGTTCATCGTGTTCACGGCGAACGTGTTCGCGCTCATGGGCCTGCGCCAGCTGTACTTCCTGCTCGGCGGGCTGCTCGAGCGCCTCGAGTACCTCAAGTACGGCATCGCGTTCATCCTCGCCTTCATCGGCGTCAAACTCGTGCTGCACGCGATGCACGTCAACGAATTGCCATTCATCAACGGCGGCGAGCACATCGAGTGGGCGCCCGAGATCTCCACGTGGACCTCGCTCATCGTCATCCTCGCGGCGATGGCGGTGGCCACGGTCGCGAGCCTCGTGAAGGCCCGTCACGACGCCAAGTCCCGGGGCCACAAGCTCATGGACGAGGTGCCCCACTTCACGGAGGATTCGCACACCGACGGTCGCTGAGACTCTCCACAGGCGTCGTCAGCATGGCGCCGGAGTTGCTAGCGTTGTGGTCGGCACCGGGACGCATCGTCGTGGCCGCCGCCCGCTTTCCCACTCGATCGAGGAGAACCGTGTCAGGTGATGGCGAGGGCGTCGTCGCCCTGACGCACGGTGCTGCGCTCATCGCGCATAGCGCGCGCACAGATGTCGGGCGCGTGCGAAGCGTCAACGAGGATTCGTTCCTCGCCGAGGCTCCCGTCTATCTCGTGGCCGACGGCATGGGCGGGCACGCCCGTGGTGACGCGGCGAGTCGTGCGGTGATCGACACGTTCTCGCGTCATCTCGAGTTCGGTGTGCCTTCGTCGCCCGAGCAGGTGCTCGATGCGATCCACAGTTCCAACGACGCGGTGCGTGCGCTGAGCGAGGCCGGCGAAGAGGGCACCGCGGTCGCGGGCACGACACTCTCGGGCATCGCGTTGGTCGACGCCGGCGACGGTGCAGGGTTCCACTGGATGGTCTTCAACATCGGTGACTCGCGGGTCTACGCGTGGGACGGCCGCACGCTCGAGCAGTTGAGCGTCGACCACTCGGCGGTGCAAGAGCTCGTCGATGCAGGTCTCATCCGCCCCGAAGAAGCGGAACGGCACCCCGAGCGCAACGTGATCACGCGCGCCCTCGGAGCCGACGAGTTCGTCGACCCCGACGTGTGGTTGATCCCAGCGGCAGGCCGGCAGGTCTTCCTGGTGTGCAGCGACGGCCTCTCGAAAGAGGTCGACGATCAGTCGATCGCCCACATCCTCGCGGGCGACACCGGACACGCGGCGGGGCTCGCCGGTGAGCTCGTCGACGCAGCCCTCGCCCACGGCGGTCGCGACAACGTGACCGCGATCGTCGTCGAGTCGGTGCTCGGATCCGACGACGACGATGACGAGACGACGCGCGACCGGCGGGGCAGACTTTCGAGGGCAGCTGAAGACACACGGCCGCGCACCGAGGGAGGCGGAGATGGCGACGTATCGGCATGATCCAGCTGGCGAGTGGTTCGCGGCGGTTCGCGGCGGCGTGATCCTCGTCCTTCCGGCCGATGCCGCGGGGCACCTCGCCGAGCTCTGGCCCGTGTTCGGCACGGGTGACCCGACACCGCTCGTGCTCGATCGCCTCACCGCGAAGGGACTCGCGGCGACCCCCTCGTTCGCGCTCGTGGTGCGCGACGAATCGACGGGCTCAGCACGCGTCGTGGTGCGCGGACCGATCACCGTGCGCTCGGCTTCGGGTGAGATCCACGATGCAGGAGTGTCCACTTGGGTCGAACGCGTCCTCGACGGGGCTTCCGAGATCTCAATCGTCGTCGAAGGCGACACGGATGCCGCGTCCGAGCCGTTGCCCGTCATCGAGGCCGTGGTGCCCGTGCGATCGGTGGTCTCCGAGGGCGTCGAGCCGGTCGCCCCTGAGCGGCCGAGCACACCTTCGGCGTCGGCATCCGGAGCAGTCCCCGTTCCCCGCCCCGCCCCGAGTGCTGCGCCGGCCGTGCGACCCGACCTCCCGCTGCTTGCCCCGCCTGTTCCGATAGCGCCAGTGCGGGTGACCGCGCCCGTCGAGCTCACGATGGTGCCCGACGAAGAGACCGTCGCCGGGGTGTCGTCCACGTTCACGCAGGGCTTGCCCGCCGGCCCTCCGCCCGCCCCGGTCCCAGCTGCGCCAGCCCCAGCGGCGCCGGCGGCACCAGCCCCAGCGGCGCCGGTCGCCGAGGTCGACGGCGACCACGATGGCATGACGGTTGCGAGTATCGACATCCGCCGCCTTCGCGAGGAGCGTGCGGCCCGTGGGGCGGTCGCGACTCCCGCGGGCGGGGCCACCGCCACAGCGATTGCGCAGGCGCAGGCGAGCATCAGGATGCCTGATGGAACGCTCGAATCGATCGGGCACGAGGTCGTGCTCGGGCGCGCGCCGAGCGTCAGCAAGGTGTCGGGTGGCCGCATCCCGCGCCTCATCACCATCGGCCTCGGCGACCCCGACATCTCACGCAGCCATGTGCGACTCGCCCTCGAAGGTGACACGGTGGTCATCACAGACCTGCACTCGCGAAATGGAACCCATGTCGTGGCCCCGGGCAAGCCGCCCGTGAAGTTGCGTTCGGGTGAACCGACCCCGGTGCTCACCGGCACCGTCGTCGATCTCGGCGGCGGCTGGACCATTCAGATCGTGGGCGGCTGATGCGTCGAGCCCCATCGACGCCGCCCGAGCTTCCGGGCTACGCCCCGCTCGGGCTGCTCGGATCGGGCGGCTTCGCCGACGTCTTCCTCTTCGAACAGAAACTGCCGCGACGCAAGGTCGCCGTGAAGGTGCTGCTCGCCGAGGGCCTCGGTCGCGACACCAAGGCGCAGTTCGTCGCCGAGGCGAACCTGATGGCGCAGTTGTCGGCGCATCCATTCATCGTCACGATCTTTCACGCCGACGTCTCCGGCGACGGCCGCCCGTACTTCGTCATGGAGTACTGCTCGGGTCCGAGCCTCGCCGAACGATACAAGCGCCAGCCGCTCTCGATCGAAGACGCCCTGCGCACCGGCGTGCGTCTGGCGGGCGCGATCGCCACCGCACACGCGGCGGGCATCCTGCACCGTGACATCAAGCCGGCGAACGTGCTCACCAACGACTACGGCTGGCCCGCGCTGACCGACTTCGGCATCTCCTCGAACCTCGAGGGCGAGCTGCCCGTGCACACGATGACGTTGCCGTCCGAGTCGTCGTCGACCGCGTCCGGCCAGTCGGCCGTGGGCATGAGCGTGCCGTGGTCGCCGCCCGAGATGTTCGAAGACGACCCGAGACCCGATACCCGCAGCGATGTGTTCTCGCTCGCCGCGACGGTGCACACGCTCGTCGCAGGTCGCACGCCTTTCGAGATCGCCGGACGCTCGAACGGATCGCTCGATCTCATCGGTCGCATCGAGCGCGGCGCGATCACGCCGATGGACCGGTCCGACGTTCCGCGCAGTCTCGCCGCGGTGCTCGCCAAGGGCATGTCCACACGCCGCGACGACCGTTACCCGAGCGCCGTCGAATTCGCTCGCGCGCTGCAGCGTGTCGAGCTCGAACTCGGGTACGCGGCCACGACGATCGAGGTGCCGAACCTCGCGAGCGCTCGAAGTGAGGCCGAGCCAGACGATGACGACGACGATGCGACGCGGGCGCGCTCGGTGCGCACGGTCGACGCGCAGGCATCGCGGTCGGCCACGCCGGTGACTCCGACTCCGGTGCGCGGCGTGCCGACTGTCGCCGACGACGATGCGACGCGCGCTCGTTCGCCGCAGCAGATCAATGCCCAGACGCCGTCGAGCAGCGCCGCAGCGGGCACGGCCGGCGAGTTGCCGGATGAGGGAACCGTGGTTCGCGGCGTCGTCCGCGATACCATCCAGGACTCGACGATTGTGCGACCGGCCGGCGCGACGCCCGCGTCTGTCGCCTCGACGATGCCACGCCGGAATCGACTCGGTCTCATCGTGGGCATCGCCGCCGCCGTCGTGATCGCGGCGGTCATCGGCATCGCGATCGCGCTGTCGGGAACGGTGAACCCCCCACCGGTGGCCGAGACATCGAACCCCGGAGAGAATGCCGTGATAGCCGGGACGGTGCCGACAGCAGTCGTCTCGACCGGTGTCGCGAGTTCAGACGGCACCAGCGTGACCTTCCAGGTCTCCCATAGCGACTCCGCTGAAGGCGACAGGTACCGCTGGACCCTGTCCGATGGGTCAGGGGATCCGCAGGTCGCAGATGGTCCGTCCATCGTCGTCGAACGCGCAGCGGCAGGCGCGCGCACGTGCATCGACGTGCAGGTGCAGCGCGGCAGCAAGACCTCCGACCCCACGAGAGGTTGCACGCCATGAGACCGCTTCGCGTCGAGTACTGCGGGGAGTCGTACACCGTCGAGATGGGCGCCCCGTTCACGATCGGGCGTGAATCAGACCTCACGATCGACGACAATCCGTATCTGCATCGAACCTTCCTCACGCTCTCCTCGGAGTTCGGCCTCTGGTGGCTTTCGAACGTCGGCCAGATCCTGTCTGCGACGATCTCGGACTCGACGGGTAGCGTGCAGGCGTGGCTTGCTCCGGGTGCGAAGCTGCCGCTCGTCTTCCAGACGGTTCACGTGATGTTCAGCGCCGGCGCGACGACGTACGACTTCACGGTGCACGCTGAAGAGGACTTCTACAACACCTCCCTCACCGCTGCACCGGCCGACGGCGGCACGACGATTCTGCCCGTGACACTCACTTCGAGTCAGCGGCTGCTCGTTGTCGCACTCGCCGAGAACGTGCTGGCCCAGCCAGCCGGTGGTCGTGCACTCGTGCCGAGTTCGGCTGAAGCTGCGGCGAGACTCGGCTGGAGCATGACGACGTTCAACCGCAAGCTCGACAACGTCTGCGAGAAGCTCGACCGCATCGGCGTCGACGGCCTGCGGGGTGGGCGGGGCAAACTGGCCACGAACCGTCGCGCGCGACTCGTCGAGTACGCGGTCGCGACGCGGCTCGTGAACGCTGACGACCTCACCCTCATCGATGCAGCTCGGCGCGACGCCGAGCAGAAGACCGGCGAGTGACGCCACCGATCTTCACCTGAGGACGCCACGTCTTCGCCTGACGCCAACGAGCGTCACGGGGAGTTCTCCCCATGTGTTGTCGCAGGTCGATCGTGTTACCGTGTACCCCGGTGTGGGGTCAGACTCGGCGCCCGTCTGTGGTCGGCCGAGTTCAGGGAGCGTGCGTTGGGTACCTTCACATCGTGGGTGCGCACGCGCAAAGCCGCCGCATCCACTGTCGCGATCGCTTTGCTCGCCGGTGTTCCGCTCACATTCGCGGTGCTGCACCAGGGGTTCCCGGTCACTGATGTCGATCTCGATGCGCGTGAGGTGTGGGTCACCAACGGTAAAGAGTTGCTCGCGGGTCGATTGAACCGGCAGATCGAAGAGTTGAACGCTGCGGTGAACACCGCCTCCAACTCGTTCGACGTGTTGCAAGACGGCGATGACGTCTTCCTCTACGACGAGAGCCTCGGGTCGATCGAGCGCATCGATCCGGCATTCACGACACTCGGTCAGGGCATTGCAGTGCCGCCCGGTTCAGAGGTGGCGTACGGCGGCGACACGCTCGCGATCCTGTCGCCGAAGGGTGAGCTCTGGGTCACGGGCGCCGCCGGAGAACTGCAGTTGAACCCGGCAGAGACCAAGCCCTCGGTGAAGCTCGGTGAGGGCTCGCACGTTGCGGTGTCGAAAGACGGCGTCGTGTACGCGAGCTCGGCGAAAGAGGATCAGCTCGCGCGCATCGCGGCGCCCGGTGCGAAACCCGAGCTGAGCGACCTCCCTTCGATGGACGAACACCAACTCTCGGTCGTCGGCGACGAACCCGTCGTGCTCGATCTCGACCAGAACCGGCTGATCGTCGACGGTTCGCCGCGAGAACTCACCGAGAACGCGCTGAAGCTCCAGCAGGTCGGTGCCGAGAACGACTCCGTCTTGCTCGCCACGGGTGCCGGGCTCTTGCAAGTACCACTCGGTGGCGGCGACCCCGAGTTCATCCCGGCCGACATCGACGTGCCCATCAGTTCCCCCGATGAGGTGTCGAGTCCGGTCTGGCTCGACGGATGCGCCCACGGCGCGTGGGCGGGGGCGGGCCAGTACGTGAACGCGTGCGACGACGGCGAGCCGTCGACCCAGTCGATCGAACAAGCCACCAAGGGTTCGCATCTCGAGTTCCGGGTGAACCGCAACGTGATCGCCCTGAACAACCTGTCGAACGGCAACGTCTGGCTCGTCGACTCGAACATGCGTCTCGTCGACAATTGGGACGAGGTGACTCCGCCCGATGAGACCGACGCCGAAGAGGGCGAAGAGAAGGCCTCGCAGCAGACCTTCGAAGACACGCTCGCCGAACGCAGCGAGACCAATCGGCCCCCGACGGCGCGCGATGACACCTTCGGAGCGCGGCCCGGCCGCACCACCCTGCTCGAGGTGCTCGAGAACGACACCGACCCCGACGGTGACGTGCTGACCGTGACGAACGTGAGTGAGATCGGAGAGCAGTCGGGCCGACTCGAGGTCATCGACGGCGGCCGTGCACTGCAGTTCACTCCGGCGCCGGATGCCGCAGGCACGGTGTCGTTCCAGTACACGGCCGACGACGGCCGTCTCGGCGTCGCGCAGGCCCACGTCGATGTCACGATCCGGCCGGCCGCCGAGAACAACGCCCCGGTCGCGCTGCGTGAGGGCGCGATCAGTGTCGAGCAGGGCAAGTCGATGGGCTACAACGTGCTCAGCGACTGGCTCGACCCCGACGGCGACGACGTGTACCTCGTGAGCGCGTCGCCGACGAGCGGCGACTCGGTGCGGTTCGCGCCCGATGGGTTCGTGACCTTCGAGCACAATACCGGCGAACTCGGCACGAAAGAGGTGCAGTTCGTCGTCTCCGATGGCACCGTGACGTCTGCCGGGGTGCTGACGGTCGATGTCAAAGAGACGGGTGCGTTGAACCCGGTCGGCACTCCCGACTTCGCCGAGGTGTTCGCCGGCGAGACGGTGATGATCGAGCCGCTCGTCAACGATCTCAGCCCTTCGGGCGAACCACTGGCGCTGCTCGGCATCGAGCAGACGCCGACGGGGGCATCGGTTGCACCGAACCTCGAGCGCGGGGCCATCGCCTTCTCCTCCGACCAGGTCGGCAGTCACATCTTCATCTACAACCTGGGTGCCGGGGCCGCCACGAGCGTGGGTCTCGTACGGGTCGACGTGAAAGAGGCGCCCAAGGAGTCGCCGCCGCCGATCGCCGTGAAAGACACCGCCTACCTTCGCCCGGGCGAGCCGACGACGCTCGCGATGCTGACCAACGACGTGTCACCGAGCGGCCGGGTGCTCGCAGTGCAGACGGTCGACACCGAGGCATCCGGTGACCTCCTCTCGGTCGAGGTGCTGAACAACTCGGTCGCCCGCATCACGGCGTCCGAGGCGCTCACCGAGCAGCTCCAGTTCGGATACACCGTCTCCGACGGCATCGCGAGTTCGACGACGACCGTGACGGTCGTGCCCGTGCCGCCGCTCGTCAAGCACCAACCGCCCGTCGCCACCGATGACGCGGTCACGGTGCGCGCCGGAGACATCGTGACCGTGCCGGTGCTCGACAACGACTACCACCCCGATGCCGCACCGCTCACCCTCGACCCCGAGCTCGTCGAAGTCGAAGTCGGCGGCGACGGTGGCCTCGCCTTCGCCGCCGATGACACGGTGCGCTTCCAGGCGCCCGACGAACCGGGCGTGTACTCCGTCTCGTACCGCGTCACCGATGACTACGAGCAGTCGGCGACTGCCGCGGTGCGCTTCACGGTCGTGGCTCCCGACGCGAAGAACAATCGCGCGCCCCTCCCGCTTCCGTTGACCTCGCGCACCTTCGAGGGCACCGCGGTGAAGATCGACATCCCGCTCGACGGTCTCGACCCCGACGGCGATTCCGTCTCTCTCGTCGGCATCACGACGCCGCCGTCACTCGGCAAGATCGTCGACATCGGCAGCACGCACATCAGCTACGAGGCATATGCCGGTTCGGCGGGCACCGAGTCGTTCACGTACGAGGTCGCCGACACGGGCGGCAAGTCGGCGACGGGTACGATCCGCATCGGCGTGATCCCGCGACCGACGGAGACGCTTCCGCCGAACGCCGTCGACGATGTCGTCGAGCTCCGGCCGGGTCGCCGTGCGGCGATCGACGTGCTCGCGAACGACTCCGATCCGAGCGGCTACCCGATCAAGGTGCAGAAGAAGCTGCCCGAGGTCGGTGAGGGCCTCACCGCGAGCGTGAAGAACAACCGAGTGCTGGTCGAGGCACCCGACGCCGAGGGCGGCAACTCGGTGCGCTACGAGATCACGAACGGCCACGGCGGCGCCGATGGTGCGTTCATCCAGGTGCTCGTGACCGAAGATGCGAAGATCGAGCCGCCGACCGCGCATGATCAGGTCGTCGAGCCGAAACAGGTCGTCGACAAGGCCACCGTGACCGTCGACCCCTTGAGCGACGCGCAGAATCCCGGCGGGCTCGTCGAAGATCTCGTGGTGAGCCTCGAGGGGCCCAATGCCGGGAACGCCGAGGTCAAGACCGACGGCACCGTCAAGGTCACGCCGACCTCGAAGCGCCAGGCGATCGCCTACCGTCTCACGAACGAAATCGACGAACTCTCGGCGATGGCCTTCATCATCGTCCCCCCGAGCACCGACCCCGACGACGACGAGAAGGCAGAGGAGGAGGCCTTCCCGCCGCCCTACCTCGCCGAGCTCGGCCCGCAGATCGTGCGCATGAACGGCACGATCTCGTGGAGCGTGGGCGACATCGTGATCGTGCCGTCGGGCAAGCCCGCACGCATCCTCTCGGCGACCTCGACCAACGGCGACGGGTCGTCCCCGATGACGGATGCCTCGACGCTGACCTACACCCCGGCGAAGGACTTCCGTGGACAATCCGCAGTGACGTTCGAGGTCACCGACGGAGAGAACGCCAACGACCCGAAGGGCAGGAAGGCGTTCCTGACGATTCCGGTCACGGTCGGCGATCCGAACTTCGAAGACGTGCCGCCGACCTTCACTCCGCGCACGGTGAAGGTCGAGGCCGGCGAGGCCGCGCAGGAGATCGATCTGCGTCAATCGAGCGGCCACCCGAGCGACAAGGTGCTGCAGGAGCTCTCGTACAACGGGTTGCAGGGGCAGAGTGCCGATTTCAACGCCGGTATCGGCGGTTCGATGTTGACGGTGGGTTCGCCGCTCGGCGTGCAACCCGGTACGAAGACGACGCTGACGTTCACGGTGGACTACAAGGAGTTCTCGGTTCCCGGTTCGATCGACGTCGAGGTCGTGAGCTCGTCGCGGCCGAAGGCGCAGGCCCGTGACGACGGTCCGTTCGAGATGGAGCCCGCGAAGTCGAAGCTGATCGATGTGCTCGCCAACGACATCAACCCGTTCGAGGCCGAGGGCACGCCGCTCCGCGTCATCGACGCGCAGATCGACCAGGCGTCGGTGGGTTCGACGGCGAATGTGACCTTCACGTCGACGGGCATCACCGTGAAGACCGGCCCGAGCTTCACGGGCGAGTTGAGCGTCGTCTACCGTGTGCAAGATGGCACGAAGGACCCGTTGCGCGAGGTGACAGGCAGGGTTACCGTGATCGTTCGCGACCGGCCCGACGCGCCGAGCATCACGAGCATCTCGAGCGGCGACAGCTCCGTGAGATTGGCGTGGAAGCCCAACGCCACGAACAACTCACCGATCACCGGGTACATCGTGTCGGCTTCGCCGGCGGCAGGCGGACCGTGGAACTTCGGTGCGGATGCTGCGGGCACCACTCAGCCCATCACTGGGCTCACGAACGGCACCGCGTACAGCTTCACGGTCCGAGCAGTGAACGAGAAGGGCACATCCGATGCGTCCAACTCGAAGAGCGAGACGCCGTATGGCATACCGACCGCGCCGAGCAGCGTCGGTCACGGTTCGATCGGCTATGCGCCGGCCGACGTCTCTGTCACTTGGAATGCGCCGTCCGACACGGGCGGTGGCGCGGTGGTGTACCGGACCAATCTCGACGGTGGCGGCTGGTCGGGATACCAGAGCGGTGAATCGAAGACCTTCAGCAATCTCGCTGCAGGCAATCACACCGTCGAAGTGCAGGCGAAGAACAACGGCAGCGGGAGCACGGGCCCAGTTGCAAGTACGACGTTCGGTGTTGAGAGCAAGCCACCGCCGCAGTTCTCGGCGGACGTGTTCAAGGCCGGCTCGGCGTCGTACTGCTCCGGGTGCCACTATGTCGGCGTCGACTTCTCGAATCTGACCGCGGGCACCTACGACGTCGTCACCGAGGTGAACGGCAGCTCCGCCTCCTTCTACGTCGGCCGCTACAACCTCGGCAGCTCGGGCTCGCTCGTGCTCGAGAACGGACTCGGCCAACGCAACAGTGATTCGATCCGCGTCCGATTCAGCCCGGTCGGCGGCGGCGCGACGAAGTACTCCGCCAGCACGAGCAACTGGGACGGCCTTCCGGTTCGCGGCGGCAAACCCTGAAACCCCTGATACAGAGAGATGACCCGATGGCAGTGACCCAAGAACAGGCGGATTGGTTCTCCGACGCCTTCGCGAAGCTCGTCGACAACGTCGACCAGGCGATCCTCGGCAAACGCGACGTCATCAGGCTCGTCGTGATGGCGCTCCTGAGCGACGGTCACGTGCTGCTCGAGGATGTGCCGGGCACCGGAAAGACCGTGCTCGCCAAGGCACTGGCGAACACGCTCGACGGAACGAACTCGCGCATCCAGTTCACCCCCGACCTGCTGCCCTCCGACGTCACGGGTGTGACGATCTACGACCAGGGCAAGGGCGTCTTCGAGTTCCACAAGGGGCCGATCTTCGCGTCCATCGTGCTCGCCGACGAGATCAACCGTGCGAGCCCGAAGACGCAGTCTGCACTCCTCGAGGTCATGGAAGAGGCTCGAGTGACCGTCGACGGCGTGAGCCACGACGTCGGCAGCCCCTTCATGGTCATCGCGACGCAGAACCCCGTCGAGCAGGCTGGCACCTACACGTTGCCCGAAGCCCAGCTCGACCGCTTCCTGATCAAGACCTCGCTCGGCTACCCCGACCACAACACCGCCGTCGCCCTGCTCCTCGACTCCTCGAACCGTGCCCGCGCTTCGAAGGTAGCGCCGATCATCGCCCCCGGCTCGGTGTCGGCCATGGCACAGCTCGCGTCAGAGGTGTTCGTCGACGCATCCGTGCTCGCCTACCTGAACCACATCGTGACCGCGACGCGCAGTCACAAAGACTCCACCCTCGGCGTCAGCATGCGCGGCGCCCTCGCCCTCGCCCGTGCGGTGAAGACCTGGGCCCTCTCGCAGGGGCGCACCTACGTGACCCCCGACGACGTTCGCGAACTCGCGGTGCCGGTGCTCTCGCACCGCATCATCGTCGACCCCGAGTCCGACTTCGCCGGGGTGACCGCCGAAGACATCGTGAGCCGCGTGCTGGTCGACATCGAACCCCCGGCGTACCGCGCGGCATGAGTCGCACCGCCGCCGAACGCCCGGACGCTCCACCGCGCACGCCCTCGCAGACCGCCATCGCGGTGCGGGGTCTGTGGCGCGCCATCGTCGGCGGCGCGAGCAACTCCGTGCGTCTGGCCGGACAAGCGCTCGCGCGCGTCTTCGGCTTCGCTGCGCCCGTCACCAGGGTCGTCTCACCGACCGGCTGGCTCGTGCTCGCCGGCGCCGTCGTGGCATTCGCTCTCAGCCGCATCTTCGGATGGGTCGAGTTCGGCTACGTCGGCGCGACGCTCATCGCCGCGCTCCTCGTGGCGATCGCCTTCGTCTTCGGCCGCACGAACTTCGGCGTGCGCATCGAATTGAATCCGCGCCGCGTGGTCGCGGGGGAGCGGGCACTCGGCCGAATGGTCGTGACCAACGTGGCCGCGAACTCGTCCATCCCCTCGCGCATGGAACTGCCGGTCGGCGGTGCGACCGCCGAGTTCGTCATCCCAGTGCTCGCCCCGAACACCGAGCACGACGAGCTCTTCGCCGTGCCCACGCATCGGCGCGCCGTCATCGTCGCCGGACCGGCGATCACCGTTCGCGGCGACCAGCTCGGGCTGCTGCGCCGAACCGTGCGCTGGACCGATGAGGTCGAGCTCTTCGTGCACCCCGTGACCGCGCGCCTCGCCCCCAGCGCGTCGGGCCTCGTGCGCGACCTCGAAGGGGAGATCACGAAGACCATCACGAACGACGACATCTCCTTCCACGCGCTGCGCTCGTACGAGCCCGGTGACGCGCTGCGCAACGTGCACTGGCGCACCTCGGCGCGCACCGGCCAGCTCATGGTGCGTCAGTTCGAAGAGACGCGCCGCTCACAGCTCACCATCGTGCACACGACCGACCGCGTGGCATACGCCTCCGAAGACGAATTCGAGCTCGCCATCTCCATTACCGCGTCCATCGGCGTGCAGGTGGTGCGCGACGGCACGAACATGAGCATCGTGAGCGAACGGATGCCCCTCTCCACTGCTACCCCGATGGCACTGCTCGATGACTCGTCGCGGCTCACCGAGACATCCGGCGACCACGCGAATCTGCGCGACTTCACGCGGGACGCGACGAAGCGACTGCCTTCGCCGAGCGTCGTCATGATCGTGGGCGGCTCCTTGGTGCCGCTGGCGGACTTCCGCGCAGCCGAGACGGTCTTCGGACTCGACACGCAGACCATCGGGTTCCGCGCCGAGTTCGGCGCACCGTCGCGCATCGCGAAGGTATCCGGGCTCACGGTCGTCACGATCGGACAGATCGGCGATCTGCCTCGCGTGCTGCGGAGGGTGCGGCCGTGACCGAGACCCTGACTCCCGCGCCGGCCGTGCCCGGCGCGCCCTCGCCATCGCCCGCGACCGAGAAGGCCACCCGTGCGTTCCCGGTGCGTGCCTGGCCGGATGTCGCGTTCCTCTCGATCCTCTCGCTCCTCGGCGTCATCGGCTACGAGACGTCGTTCGGTGACCACAACTTCCTGATCGCCGGGATCGGCGGACTCGTCGTCGGCACCGCATTCGGCGTGCTCGGCTACATACTGCGGCTCGGCGTCGTGACGAACGTGCTCGCCGCGCTGCTCGGCTACTTCCTCTTCGGCAGCGTACTCACCATGTCCGGCCAATCGCTGCTCGGCTTCGTGCCGAGCCTCGAGAGCCTCGCGGGGCTCGCGCTCGGCGCGGTCTGGGGCTGGGCCGACATCGTCACCCTGCAGACACCCGTCGAGGCGCCCTATTACATTCCGGTCGTGCCGTACTTCGCGACCTGGCTCGTCGCGCTGGTCGGCACGATGCTCGCGAGCCGTTGGCTCGTCGAGCGGCGCACGCCGCTTCGAGCGAGCGTGCTGCTCATCGGTCCGGCGTTGCTCTTCCTGTCGGGCATTCTGCTCGGCACCGACGAGGCGTACTTCGCGGGCGTTCGCGGTGTCGCGTTCGCGGTGATCGCACTCATCTGGCTCGGATGGCGACGGCATGCCGCGCCGTCGGCGAACGACGAGGGTGCCGCCCGGCTGCGCCGGCGCAAGGTCATGGGAACGGGCATCCTCGTCACGGGCGCCGTGCTCGTCGGCGCACTCGCCGGCACGGCGCTCGCGCCGACGCAGCCCGACCGCTTCGTGCTCAGGGAGGAGATCACGCCCCCATTCGACCCGCTGGCCTTCCCGAGCCCCCTCGCGGGCTTCCGCGCGTACACGAAAGACCTCGCCGACACGCCGCTCTTCACCGCGACCGGGCTCGAGCCCGGTGATGTCATCCGGCTCGCGAGCATGGACTCGTACGACGGCAAGCTCTGGAACGTCGCCGGACCCGACGACATGACCTCGACCGACGGCGGATTCACGCTCGTCGGCGAGAGCATCCCGTTGCCGGGGCTCATGCGGGAGGGCGGCGAACGTCGGGCAGAGGTCGAGGTCAGTGCCTACGACGACGTGTGGCTGCCGGGGGTCGGGTACCCGACCCGCCTGGTCTTCGGCGACCGCACGAGTTCCGACCGGGCCGGCGACCTCCGGTACAACCCGGCCACGGGAACGGCGGTGCTCACGAGCGGGGTCACCGAGGGGTACCGGTATTCGATCGACGCGACCGTGCAGCGGAGCATCGACGATGAAGACCTGATCAACACGCCACCCGCGCAGATCGACCTGGCGCCCGTCGAGAACACGCCCGACGTCGTCGTCGCGAAGGCTCAGGAGTTCGCGGGCACGGCCGAGACGCCGATCGAGCAGCTCCGCGCCATCGAGACCGCCCTGAAGACGCAGGGTTTCCTCAGCCACGGCCTCGCCTCGGACTCGGTGCCGTCACGCGCTGGCCACGGCGCCGACCGCATGATCGAGCTCTTCACCCGATCGCAGATGGTCGGCGACGAAGAGCAGTACGCCTCGGCGATGGCGTTGATGGCGCGGTATCTCGGATACCCGTCTCGTGTGGTGATGGGCTTCGCCCCCGCAGTGGGCGAAGACGCCGAATCGGTCGAGGTCGTCGGCGACGACGTCACCGCCTGGGTCGAGGTCGCGTTCGACAAGACAGGCTGGGTGGCATTCCACCCGACACCCGATGAGACCGACATCCCGCAGGATCAGACGCCGAAGCCGAAGTCCGAGCCGCAGCCGCAGGTGCGCCAGCCCCCGCGCAGCGACAACGAGGACGAAGACCTGCTGACGGCTGTGGAGATCGACGACAGCGACGACGAAAAGAAGGACCAGGGCTTCGTGATCCCGGCGTGGGCGTGGGTCACCGCCGGCGCAGTGGGCATCCCGCTCCTCCTCTTCTTCGGAACGATGTTCGTCATCGCCGCGATCAAGACGCGTCGTCGTCGGCGTCGTCGCACTCGCGGACCGGGCGATCGGCGCGCCGCCGGTGCGTGGGACGAATTGACCGATGAGTTCGCCGAGCTCGGCTTCGAGGTGCCGCGCATCGGTAGTCGCCGGCAGGTCGCTGCTTCGATCGAACGGCAGCTGCGAGAGCAGGGACTCGGCGATGCGCGAGCAGCACACACGGACACGGGTCCGGTACGTGTGGTGCGGGCAGATTCACCGGCGAGCAGCATCCGAGTCACGCCGTTGGCCGACGCCACCGATCGCGCCGTCTTCGGCGGTCAGGTCGTCGACGAGGCCGTCGTGGAGCAGAGTTGGAACGAGGCGCTCGAATCTGTCGGGCTTGCGCGCGCGGCATCCGGTCGCTTGCGACGATTCTTCAGCCGGTTCCGCATCCGTTCGAAACGCGACTGGTCGAAGGTCGACATCTCAGGTGCGAAGCCGGCGAAGAGGGCGAAGGGCACGAAGGGCGCGAACCCCGCGACAGCACCACCCGCTGCGCCCGCAACAGGGTGAAATGCTCACCGTGAGGATTGACAAGCTCGCTTAGAGTGGTGTCGTGGAACACGAGGGGTTCATCGTTCCGCCTCCCGGTCTGATCCCTGCCCCGGTCGAGGTTGCGCCCGATCCTGCCCAGACGGTGCGGTCGGCGAAGTTCCCCGTGTTCGTACCCGCGGGCGCCCCGACTGCGCCCCCTGACCCGGTCGTGCCCGCCGCCGAGGCGACTCCGCACGGGCCGTGGGTGCTCAGCCTCGCCGACGGGCAGCGGTTCCAGGTCGGTGGGTCGCTCGTACTGGGTCGTGACCCATCGCCCGTTGCGGTGCGGCCGCACGCCGCGCTCGTGCCCGTCGTCGATCCCGCGAAGTCGGTTTCGAAGACCCACGCGATCATCGACCTCGAGGGTGCCGAACTCTCGATCACCGACCTGCATTCGACGAACGGCGTGCTCTTCACCGACCCGCACGGCATCGAACACGACCTCGCTCCCGGCCAACGCGTCGTGCTGGCGCCCGGTTCCCGCGTCGATCTCGGGTCGTTCGCGGTGACGATCGACCGAGCGTGACCGGTGTCGTGCGTGGCGAGCCCGGCGATTCCGAAGTGTTAGCCTGAAGTGGTGCGCGCACGACGACTTCTTCTCCTTCGGTGCCGCGATGGGGCCTCGTTCTAAGGCCTTCCCCGTCGCGGAGTTCGTCGTCGGCTGACCCTTGGAACTGAGGAAGAAGATCGCATGAATGCAGCACGCTCGAACAGCGCCATCGCGACGGGCGAGCGCCCGCGCACCCTGGCCGAGAAGGTCTGGAACGCGCACCTGGTCACGCAGGGCGAAGACGGCACTCCCGACCTCATCTACATCGACCTGCACCTCGTGCACGAGGTCACGAGCCCCCAGGCCTTCGACGGCTTGCGAGTGGCCGGTCGCCCGGTGCGCCGGCCCGATCTCACGATCGCCACAGAAGACCACAACACGCCGACTCTCGAGATCGACAAGCCGATCGCCGACCTCACGAGCCGTACGCAGATCGAGACTCTGCGACGCAACGCAGCCGAGTTCGGCATCCGCCTGCACTCGCTCGGCGACAAGGAGCAGGGCATCGTCCACGTCGTGGGGCCGCAGCTCGGTCTCACGCAGCCCGGCATCACGGTGGTGTGCGGCGACTCGCACACGTCGACGCACGGCGCATTCGGTGCGATGGCCTTCGGCATCGGCACGAGCGAGGTCGAACATGTGCTCGCCACCCAGACCCTCCCCTTGAAGCCGTTCAAGACGATGGCCATCAACGTCGAGGGGGCTCTGCGCCCGGGCGTCACCGCGAAAGACATCATCCTCGCGGTCATCGCGAAGATCGGCACCGGCGGCGGGCAGGGTTACGTGCTCGAATATCGAGGGAGCGCGATCCGCGCCCTCTCGATGGACGGTCGCATGACGATCTGCAACATGTCGATCGAGGCGGGCGCACGCGCCGGCATGGTCGCACCGGATGCCACGACGTACGACTACCTCAAGGGTCGCGCCCACGCGCCGGAAGGCGCCGATTGGCAGGCGGCCGTCGAATACTGGGAGACCCTCGCGACCGACGAGGGTGCGCAATTCGACGCCGAGGTCTTCATCGACGCCGACGCGCTGGAGCCGTTCGTCACGTGGGGCACGAACCCCGGCCAGGGCGTCGCGCTCTCAGAAGCGGTTCCCGACCCCGCGGCGATCGCCGACCAGCACGAACGTGCGGCAGCCGAGCGTGCGCTCGAATACATGGCTCTCGAGCCGGGCACTCCGTTGAAAGAGATCAGGGTCGACGCGGTTTTCATGGGCTCGTGCACCAATAGCCGCATCGAAGACCTGCGTGCATTCGCCTCGATCATCCAGGGCAAGCAGAAGGCCGACGGCGTGCGCGTCATGGTCGTGCCGGGTTCGGCCCGCGTACGCCTCGAGGCTGAGGCCGAGGGTCTCGACAAGATCATCACCGAGTTCGGGGCCGAATGGCGCTTCGCGGGCTGTTCGATGTGCCTCGGCATGAACCCCGACCAACTCGCCCCCGGCGAGCGTTGCGCCTCGACCTCGAATCGGAACTTCGAGGGCCGGCAGGGCAAAGGCGGCCGCACCCACCTCGTGTCCCCGCTCGTCGCTGCGGCCACGGCGATCCGGGGAACCCTGTCGAGCCCGTGGGATCTCGCCGAGCAGTTCCCTGAGCCTGGGCCCACAGCGGCCGGTTCCGGCGCGTCGCGCAGCGACGTGGCTGCGGTGCCGCTGGGGAGCGAACGGAGCTCAGCTTCGGCGAGCTCAGCGAACTCAGCGAGCTCAGCGATCTCAGAGAACGAGGCGTAGTCATGGAGAAGATCACCACCGTCACGGGCACTGCAGCCCCGCTGCGCCGTTCGAACGTCGACACCGACCAGATCATCCCCGCGGTGTTCCTGAAACGCGTCACGAAGACCGGCTTCGAAGACGCGCTCTTCCACGCCTGGCGTCAAGACCCCGAGTTCGTGCTGAACCGCCCCGAGTTCCAGGGAGCGAGGGTGCTCATCGCGGGCCCCGACTTCGGCACGGGCTCGAGTCGCGAGCACGCCGTGTGGGCGCTGCGCGACTTCGGCTTCGACGTCGTCATCAGCTCGCGATTCGGCGACATATTCCGTGGCAACTCGGGCAAGCAAGGCCTCCTCGCAGCGCAAGTCGCCTACGAAGACGTCGAACGGCTCTGGGAGGTCGTCGAGGCCGATCCGGGAATAGCCGTGACGGTCGATCTCGTTGAGCGAACTGTGGCCGTAGGGTCGCTCAGAGTGCCGTTCGACCTCGACGACTACACTCGGTGGAGGCTGCTCGAGGGGCTCGATGACATCGGGCTCACCCTCAGAGATGAACCAGCAATCGCCGAATTCGAGTCTCATCGAGAATCGTGGCGGCCGAAAACGCTCCCCATCCGGGAGCCGGCGGAATCAGGGAGTCTGTGAACACGATCGGGCAGGATGCAAAGAACCACGGAACGGCAGTCGGGTTGAACGTCGACAAGATCACGATCAACGGAGGCAAACCGCTTCGCGGCCGCATCGAGTTGAAGGGCGCGAAGAACCTCGTCACCAAGGCGATGGTGGCAGCGATCCTTGGCGACACCCCCAGCGTGTTGAAAGACGTTCCGAACATCAGTGATGTGCGCATCGTACGAGGCCTCCTCGAGGTGCACGGCGTGACCGTCACCGACGGCCCCGTCGAAGGCGAGCTCATCCTCGACCCGTCTGCGGTCGAGACGGCGCACATGGCCGACATCGACGCGCACGCGGGTTCTTCGCGCATCCCGATCCTGTTCTGCGGTCCGCTCCTGCACCGTCTGGGCGAGGCGTTCATCCCCGATCTCGGCGGCTGCCGCATCGGCGACCGCCCGATCGACTTCCACCTCGAGGTGCTGCGCAATTTCGGCGCCATCGTCGAGAAGCTGCCGAGTGGCATCCGCATGTCCGCCCCCGGCGGTCTGCACGGGGCGAAGGTGTCGCTGCCGTACCCGAGCGTCGGTGCGACCGAGCAGGTGCTGCTCACCGCGGTGCTCGCCGACGGCATCACCGAACTCTCTGGCGCGGCCATCGAGCCCGAGATCATGGATCTCATCAACATCTTGCAGAAGATGGGTGCGATCATCACGGTCGACACCGACCGCGTCATCCGTATCGAGGGCGTCGAGAAACTCGACGGATACACGCACCGAGCGCTTTTCGACCGCAACGAGGCCGCGAGCTGGGCCGCGGCCGCCCTCGCCACCGACGGCGACATCTTCGTCGGCGGTGCGCGCCAGGCCGAGATGCTCACCTTCCTGAACGTCTTCCGCAAGGTCGGCGGCGACTTCGAGATCCAGGAAGACGGCATCCGCTTCTTCCACCCCGGCGGCGAACTCTCGCCCGTCATCATCGAGACCGACGTGCACCCCGGGTTCATGACCGACTGGCAGCAGCCACTCGTGATCGCCCTCACGAAGGCGAAGGGCGTCTCGATCGTGCACGAGACGGTCTACGAGCAGCGCTTCGGCTTCGTCGACGCGCTCGTCGAGATGGGTGCATCGATCGAGGTGCACAAAGAGTGCCTCGGCGGCCGCCCGTGCCGATTCGGTCAGCGCAACTTCAAGCACTCCGCGGTCATCTCGGGCCCGACGAAGCTCACCGGAGCCGACATCGAGGTGCCCGACCTGCGCGGCGGCTTCAGCCACCTCATCGCGGCGCTCACCGCCGAAGGCCGGTCGACCGTGTCGAACGTCGGAATCATCGCGCGCGGCTACGAGGACTTCATCACGAAGCTCGAGTTGCTCGGGGCGGATTTCGAACTCGAAGGATAATGGGGGAGTGCCACACGACGACCCGTCTTCGAACACCTCGGTGAAGGCACGTTCGGAGACCCGCCGCCCCTCGTTCTTCTGGCTCCTCGCCGGCATCGCGCTGCCGCCGCTGAACCTCGCGACCCGCTTCCGGTTCCATTACCCCGAGCGGATGCCGCAGTCCGGCGCCTTCGTGCTGGCGCCGAACCACTACAGCGAGATCGACCCGCTCGTGATGGGTGCTGCGGCATGGAAGCTCGGCCGAGCGCCGCGCTTCCTCGCGAAGGCCTCGTTGTTCAAGAACCCGGTGCTCGGCTGGCTTCTGCGCACCTCCGGCCAGATCCCCGTGGAGCGCGCGGGCAGCAAGACCCACACGGCGCTCCGTGCGGCCGAAGAGCTCGTCGAGAAGGGGCGGCTGGTCGTCGTCTACCCCGAGGGCTCGCTGACTCGCGACCCCGATCTCTGGCCGATGCGGGGCAAGACCGGCGCGGTGCGCATCGCGCTCGAACGCGACATCCCGATCATCCCCGCTGCGCACTGGGGCACGCAGGGGCTCATGCCGCGCTACAGCAAGAAGATCAGCGTCTTCCCCCGCAATACCATCGACGTCATCATCGGCGAACCGCTCGACCTCAGTGCGTACCGCGGCAAGCCGCTCGACCAGCGCACGCTGCTCGCGGCCACCGAGCAGCTGATGAACGCCATCGCGGAGCTCCTCTCCGAAGTGCGCGGTGAAGCTGCTCCCGAGCAGCGCTGGGATCCGACGGCGCACGGCCAGAAGGAGACAGGTCGCATTGAAGACTAGAACTCCGGCCAGGAAGACCGCAGGCAAGCGCGTCGCGGTGCTCGGCGCGGGCAGCTGGGGAACCACGTTCGCGAAGATTCTCGCCGATGGCGGTGCCGACGTCGTCATCTGGGCGCGGCGCCCAGAACTCGCGCGGGAGATCCAAGAGGCCAAGCGCAACAGCGACTACCTCCCGGGGGTCAACCTGCCGCTCGGCCTGCGGGCGACGAGTCGACTCGACCTCGCGCTTGCGGGGGCCGAGCAGGTGTACATCTCGGTGCCGAGCCAGTCGCTGCGCGAGAACCTCACCACGATGGCGCCGCACCTGCACGCGGCATCCACCGTCGTCTCGCTCATGAAAGGCGTCGAGAAGTCGACGGGCAAGCGCATGAGCGAGGTCATCGCCGAGGTGCTGCGCATCGAACCGTCGCAGATCGCCGTGATCTCGGGGCCGAACCTCGCACTCGAGATCGCGAAGGAGCAGCCGACGGCGGCCGTGGTCTCCTCGACGAGTCTCGAGACGGCGCAGGCCGTGGCATCCGTCGCCCGCAACCGTTACTTCCGCTCGTTCGTGAACACCGATGTGATCGGCACCGAGTTCGGCGGCGTGCTGAAGAACCTCATCGCCGTGGCGATCGGCATCGTCGACGGCGTCGGCTACGGCGAGAACACGAAGGCTTCGATCATCACCCGAGGTCTCGTCGAGATGACGGACTTCGCGGTCGCCTACGGAGCGCACCCCGAGACTCTCGCGGGGCTCGCCGGGCTCGGCGACCTCATCGCGACGAGCCAGTCACCGCTTTCGCGAAACAACACGGCGGGCCGGCTCCTCGGCCAGGGGTACCACCTGAACGACGTCGTCAATCAGATGCAGCAGACCACCGAGGGGCTCGCATCCGTCGGGCCGATCCTCGAACTGGCGCGAGCGATGGGCGTGGAGATGCCCATCGTCGAACAGGTGCGACAGGTGCTCGCGGGCACCCTCGACCCGAAGGACATCGCGCCCCACCTCACGACCGATGACGAGCCGCAAGGCGAAAGGACGATCGATGGACAAGCTCAGGGTGGTTCTCCTGTTCGGCGGGCGTTCCAGCGAGCACTCGATCAGCTGCGCCACGGCGGGCGGAGTGCTCCGGGCGATCGACCGTAGTCGCTACGAGGTGATCCCGGTCGGCATCACCCGTGACGGCGCCTTCGTGCTCGAGTCCGACGACCCCGATCGCTTCGCGCTCGATCCGGCGCGCCTGCCGGAGGTCGCCGACAACGGAAGCCGCGTGCACTGGCCAGAGAGCGCGTCGTCGCGAGAGTTGCGGGTGACGGACACTTCGACGGAGCTCAGTGGGACTGCCTCTTCAGGCGAGCGCTCGCTCGGCGACGTCGACGTGGTCTTCCCCATCCTGCACGGGCGGTTCGGCGAAGACGGCACGATCCAGGGGCTGCTGGAGCTGCTCGGCCTGCCGTACGTCGGCAACGGCGTGCTCGCCTCGGCGATCGGCATGGACAAGCACTTCACGAAGACGGTGCTCGAGGGCGCTGGCATCGCTGTGGCGCCGTGGGTCACGCTGACCCGGCCGGCATGGAACGACGACCGTGAGCTCTGGGAGCGTCGCACCAAGGCGCTCGGCCTGCCCGTGTTCGTCAAGCCCGCCCGTGCAGGCTCGTCCGTCGGAGTCACCAAGGTGAGCGACTGGGCGGGCCTCGACGACGCGCTCGAGGTGGCCTTCGCCGAAGACGGCACCGTGCTCGTCGAGGCGGCGGTCGTCGGCCGCGAAATCGAGTGCGGTGTGCTCGGCGGCGGCGGCGGAGCATCCGTTCGTGTGAGCGTCGCCGGCGAGGTCGTCGTCAGCGGCCGCGAGTTCTACGACTTCGACGCGAAGTACCTCGACGCCCCGGGCGTCGAGCTGATCTGCCCGGCAGATCTCGGCGACGGTGAGCTCTTCGAATTGCAGCGCACCGCGCGGCGGGCGTTCGAGGCGATCGGCGCCGAAGGGCTCGCACGTGTCGACGTCTTCCTCACGGGTGAGGGGTACGTGGTCAACGAGATCAACACGATGCCGGGCTTCACTCCGATCTCGATGTTCCCGACGTGCTGGCAGCAGTCGGGACTCAGCTACACCGATCTGATCGCCGAACTGATCGATGGAGGCCACGCGCGCGGCAGTCGGTAGCGGCGTCGAGGGTTGAGCCCGTCGACGCCCGGGTGGGTTTCGGCGGGCTCAACCTGCAGACGTCAGGTGGGTTTCGGCGGGCTCAACCTGCAGACGTCAGGTGGGTTTCGGCGGGCTCAACCTGCAGACGTCACTCGACGGGATCGTCGAGTGTCGTACACGCACCATCGGCCGGAATCACGGAGACCGCGGCAGCGAGCTCGGTGATCACCGTCGTGCCCGAGACGACGTCGTTGTCGACGAGCACTTCGACGGCGGGCGTGCGCCCGTAGGTGGTGAACAGGTACTGCGGGGCTTCAGACTCGTCGATGACCCAGTCGACGCCGTTGACGCTGACGCAGCGATCGGTGGTCGGGCCCGGCGTCTCCGCCCCGCAGCGCAGCACCACCGAAGCCGGCGTGCCCCATGCGCCGGTGCCCTGCGCGTTCGTCTCACGCTGCACCTGCTCGGCATCCGTGCCTTTGGCGAGCGTGTCGGGCAATCGAACGACGACGGCGGCGCAATCGACATCACTCGCCTCGAGTGCGGTCTCGACCGGCACGGTCTGGCTGCACGCGGCGAGCACGAACACCGAGGCCGCGGTGAGGGCCGCCGAAGCGAGTACTCGGAGCCGCAGGTGCGGTCGGGCGGACTGGGGTGACAGAGACATCCTGCTCAGGATATCGCGACTGAGACGGCCGGAAGCCGGGTGCCGCCCAGCTCCGGACCGACGCGGAAGATGCGTTTCGGGTGATCGAATGTCATGATGCTTAGCAGCACGCCGCGATGCCCTACCCCGTTGGACCCCCTGAACGATCGCGGTGATCCCGAGCGCGGTGAGCGAAACTACTCACCGACGAGCAATGGAGCACGAGTGAGTCGTCGAAGCGAGCGAGAGCAGAATAGGAAGCGGCGGCGCCGTACGAACACCGTCATCGCCGCGGCGGTCGCGACCGTCGTACTCGTCGGCGGCGTCGGAGCCGTCGGCACCGCGTGGGCCACCGGCGGACTCGGTGCCTGGCTCGATCCGGTCGTCGAGTGCACCGAGCCGGCCGAACTGACCGTCGTGGCCGACCCGGCGATCGCGGCAACGGTGCAAGCCGTCGCGGCCGAGTACGACGCGAGCGAGGCGGCATGCTCGCACACCGAGGTGCAGGCGCAGGCGTCGGCCGACACTGCTGCCGTGCTCGCTTCCGGCAACGCGTCCGCGGTCGACGCGTGGATTCCGGACTCGCCGGTCTGGCTCGTGCGCATGTCGAGCATGGCGCGCTCCCTCGGTCGCCCGGTGCCCGACATCGCGCTCGAACGTTCGATCGCGACGAGCCCGGTGATCTTCGCCGCTCCCGTGAGCCGCGCCGAGGAGTTCACCGGCGTCGACCTCAGCTGGAGAGGGCTGCTGATCGACCAGTTCGACGCATTGCTGCCCGATCCAGAGGCATCGTCGGCCAGCCTGAGCGCGCTGCAGTCGCTTCAGGGCGAGGTGGACATCACCCAGCCGCGGCAGTTCCAAGACGCGATGTTCAGGCTCAACGGGGAAGTTCCCGCGAACGCCGACGCGGCGTTCGCCGCGCTCACTGTGAGCGAGCCCGGCACCGTGGCGATCGCCAGCGAGCAGCAAATTGCCCTGCACAACCGCAAGGAGGGCGCCGACCCGCTCGTGGCGCTCTACCCGAGCGATGGAAGCCTCGCACTCAGCTACCCGTTCCTTCGGCTCCTCGAGGAGAGCGAGCTCGCCAAGAACCTGCCCGCCGAGGGTGAGGCACGCGCCGAACCCGATGCCGACAGCCTCGCGCTCGAGCTCCGTGCCCGCGAGCTCGGCGCATTGAAGATCGCCCTCTGGGAGGCGAGCACGCAATTCGCGACCGACGGCTTCCGCGACGGCAGCGGCGGCGGAAAACTCGAGCAGGACGGCGTGATCGAGACGCCGATCGAGGTGAGCTCGGCCGCGGCATCCGCTCAAGTCGCGATTCTGCGCACCTGGGGCGTCGTGAGCGTGCGGTCGCGCATCCTCGCCGTGGTCGACCTCTCGGGGTCGATGGAGGAGCCGACCGTGTCCGGTCAGCGTCGCATCGATGTGCTCCAGCAGGCAGCAGCGGCCACCATCGACCAATTCTCGGAGCAGGTCGACCTCGGCATGTGGGGGTTCTCCACACTTCGAGTCGGCGAGCAGGACTGGGAGGAGCTCGCGCCGATCGATCGCCTCTCCAGCGACGCCCACAAGCAGCACATGAACGAGGTCATCGCCTCACTGCCGGCACGATTGGGCGGCGCGACGGGCCTCTACGACACCACGCTCGCGGCGGTGAAGAGCGTGCTCGAGACGTACGACCCCGCGAAGGTCAATTCGGTGCTGCTGCTCACCGACGGGCGCAACGAAGACGAGGTCGGCATCTCGGGCGAACAGGTGCTGGCCGAGCTCGCAGCCCTGAACGACCCTGACAAGCCGGTGCCCGTGGTGCTCATCGGCATCGGCCCCGACACCGATATCGATTCGATGCGCAGGATCGCCGAGGCCACCGGCGGCGCTGCCTACTCCGCAGCCCGCCCGGAAGACCTGAGTGTTGTGCTCACCGACGCGCTCTCGCAGCGGGCCTGCCGACCCAACTGCTGACGGCGCGCACGCTAGCGTGATGGGCATGCACGAGCTTCAGCCAGCGGATGCCGCGGCGCACTCTCGAACCGTCGGCGCGCTCGGCGAAGACGCGGTGCTCGGGTTGATCCTGCCGCGACTGCGCCCGGGCGACGCTGCGCTCCTCGGCGCCGGCGATGACGCAGCAGTCGTCTCTGCAGCCGACGGGCGGTTCGTCGTGACCACCGACCTCATGGTGCACGGGCCCGACTTCCGCCTCGCGTGGTCGACCCCGTTCGAGCTCGGGTGGAAGGCGGCCGCCACGAACCTCACGGATGTCGCGGCGATGGGCGCCCGGCCGACCGCGCTCGTCGTGGCGATCGCCGTCCCGCCGTCGACGGATGCGTCGGTGCTCGAGGGCATCGCGGATGGCGTCCGCGAGGCGCTCGCGGTGCTCGCGCCGGGCGCGGGCGTCGTCGGCGGCGACCTGTCGGCCTCGGCTGTGATGACGATTGCAGTGACCGCCTTCGGCGACCTCGAGGGTCGTGCACCGGTGACCCGCAGCGGTGCACGTCCCGGCGACGTCGTGGCGCACGCAGGTGCGCGCGGCGACGCCGCCCGCGGGCTCGCGCTGCTGTTCGACGAGGCGACGGATGCCGCGGGCGCGCCCGATGCCGAGCTGGCCGAATCACTCCGCGCCCGGTTTCCAGAGCTCATCGGCGCGCAGCTCGCACCCTCCCCGCCGGTCGCGGCCGGGGTCGTCGCAGCCGAGGCCGGGGCCACGGCGATGCTCGACGTCTCCGACGGGCTCGCTCGCGACGCCCGCCGCATCGCGGTGGCGAGCGGCGTCGGGTTCGACTTCTCGGCCGCCGCGCTCGGGCCGGATGTGCGGCTCGCGCTCGCAGGCGGGGAAGACCACGGGCTCCTCGCGACGTTCCCGCCCGACGCGGCGCTGCCCGAGCCGTTCGAGCGCATCGGCCTGGTGACGGCAGCCGCGGGTGAGCTCTTCGTCGACGCGGTCGCGATCGACGCCTCCGGGTGGGATCCCTACTCCGGCTGGGATGGCCGATCGGGCTGATCCGTGGTTGCCGGGTTCACCGCGTTCGTCGTGCTCGCCCACCAGAGGGTGGTCTCACCGTAGTCGCGCCGACGTTCGGCGGCGACGCCCGCCGGCCACCGAGGTTCGGGTGAGCGGGAGCTGCGCTCGACCATCACGATCGCATCCGGGGCGAGCAGGGGTGCGAGCAGCTCGAGATCCCGGGCGAGCGCGACGTCGTCGAGCTCGTAGGGCGGGTCGATGAACGCGATGTCGACGCCGGCCGGCGCGCCGTCGAGGTAGGCGGCGACCGCACGCACGACCACTCGGATGTGCGGTGCGTGGTGGCCGCGTGTCGCCTTCAGGAGTGCTCCGGCGTTGGCGCGGCAGATTTCGGCGGCGGGTTTGGCACGTTCGACGAGGACGACGTCGGTCGCGCCGCGGCTCGCAGCCTCGAGCCCGAGCGCACCGGATCCGGCGTACAGGTCGAGCACTCGTGCGCCCTCGAGGGCGTCTCGTGCCTCGAGGGCGGAGAAGATCGCCTCGCGCACCCGGTCGCTCGTCGGACGGGTGCCGGAACGCGGCACCCGGAGGGTCAGAGAGCCGGCGAATCCGGCGATGATGCGGGTCATGCTCTCGGCAGCATAACGGGCGACCCCGCTGCGCTGCCATGATGGGAGGGTGGATGACTCGACCGACCAGGTGCCCGCCGAACCGTCCCGACACCGGGGCGCCGAACAGCAGATGATCGACCGACTCTGGGATTTCAGCGACCCAGCGGCCAGTGAGGAGCGGTTCCGGGAGGCCGCTGACGATGACGACGGGAACTCCGCGCACGTGCGCGCCGTGATGGCGACCCAGCTTGCGCGGGCGCTCGGCATCCAGGGGCGGCTGGCCGAGGCGCTCGCCGTGCTCGACACGGTCGCGTCCGATACCCCCGCCAACGATGTCGAGGCGGATGCCGCGGAGTTGCGGGCGCGGGTGGCCATCGAACGAGGCCGGCTCGCGGCATCCGATGCCCGCCCTGCCGATGCCGTGCCCGAACTCACCCGCGGTGTTCGCGAGGCCGCGCTCGCCGGCTCGCCGTTCCTCGTGCTCGACGCGCTGCACATGCTCGCCCTGAACGATGTCGGGCACGAGGAGGAGTGGGCCGCCGAGGGATTCGACGTGCTCGCCGGTGCGCGCGACCCCCGAGTGCGTCGATGGGGGGTCGCACTGCACAACAACCTCGGCTGGACCCTTCACGACGGCGGGCGCGCCGAGGCGGCGCTCTCGCACTTCGAGCAGGCCGTCGAGGCGGCGGATCGCTACGGCACCGCCGAGCAACGCCACGTCGCCCGTTGGTCGGTCGCACGGTGCCTGCGCAGCGTCGGTCGCACCGACGAAGCACTCGCGATGCAGCGCGAACTCACAGCGGCCCGCCCCGCCGACCCGTACGTGCAGGCCGAGCTCGCCGCGCTGACGGAGGCGGAGCCTACGATCGACGCATGACCGATGGTGCAGGGGTGACGGCGGGCGGCGAGGCCGCCCCCGGCGCGTTCACCCTCGACTCCAAACTCTCGGGAGCACTCGGCGGTCGCACGGCGCAGGCCTTCGAGCGCGGCTTCGGCCACCGCACCGTCGGAGACCTCCTCGCCCACTATCCGCGTCGGTATGCGATGCGGGGTGAGCTGACCGCGCTCGAGTCGCTGCCACTCGACGAGAACATCACGATCATCGCCGAGGTGATCGAGGTCGGCGAGCGTTCGATGCGCGCGCGGCGCGGCTCGATCGTCGAGGCGAAGATCACCGATGGCACGGGTGTGCTGACCCTCACGTTCTTCAACCAGCGCTGGCGGGCCGCCGATCTCCGCCCCGGGCGGCGCGGCATCTTCGCCGGCAAGGTGAGCGACTACAAGGGTCAGCGTCAGCTCGCACACCCCGACTACGAGCTGTTCGACGAAGCTGCGCCGGTCGAGGCGGGCGACGCCGCGGCGAAGCGGTGGGCCGAGGCGCCGATCCCGATCTATCCTGCGACGGGCACCCTCGCCAGCTGGCAGATCGCCAAGGCCGTCGCGCTCGTGCTCGACGGGCTTGCGCCGCTCGACGATCCGATCCCGCCGAGCGTGCGGCAGGCGAAGTCGCTGCTCGCCCACCGCGAGGCACTCGAATTCGTGCACCGGCCCGAACGCGACGGCGATTGGAAGAGCGCACGGCGCACCCTGCGCTTCACCGAGGCGTTCGTCCTGCAGACGGCGTTGCTCGAGCGGCGTGCCGAACTCCGCACGCACACGACGGCGGCGCGGCAGCCGGTACCCGGTGGGCTGCTCGAGCGCTTCGACGCCGTGCTGCCGTTCACCCTCACCGGCGACCAGAACGAGGTCGGCGCCGAGATCGCGCACGACCTCGGCGAACCGGTGCCGATGAACCGGCTGGTGCAGGGCGAGGTGGGCTCGGGCAAGACCGTCGTCGCGCTGCGGGCGATGCTCGCCGTCGCCGATTCCGGTGGGCAGTCCGCTCTGCTCGCACCGACCGAGGTGCTGGCCGGCCAGCACCTGCGTTCGATCGCGAAGATGCTCGGCCCCGACCTCGCCGCCGAACTCGTGCCGACCCTCCTCACCGGCCAGCTGCCGTTGGCGCAGCGCAAGAAGGCCATGCTGCGCGCTGCGGCCGGGCAGTCGCGCATCGTCGTGGGCACGCATGCCCTCCTCGGAGACACGGTCTCCTTCGCCGACCTCGGCCTCGTGGTCGTCGACGAGCAGCACCGATTCGGTGTCGAGCAGCGCGAGGCGTTGCGCCTGAAGGGCCGAAACCCGCCGCACGTGCTCGTGCTCACGGCGACACCCATTCCGCGCACCGTCGCGATGACGGTGTTCGGCGATCTCGACGTGTCGACGATCCGTGAGTTGCCGGCCGGCCGCGCCGGCATCACCTCGCAGGTCGTACCGCTCGCGATCCGGCCGACGTGGCGCCAGCGCATCTGGGAACGGCTCGCGGAAGAGATCGGTCAGGGGCGCCAGGCCTTCGTCGTGTGTCCGGCGATCGAGGCGAAAGTCGTCGAAGATGTGGGTTCGGGTGCAGAGGGGCGGGGCGACGAGGGCTCTGCAGATGCCGCCGGGCCCGTCGCATCCGTCACCGCGGTGCTCGCCGAGCTGCGGGCCGACGACCGGTTCGCCGACGTTCGCATCGCACCGTTGCACGGTCGCATGTCGGCCGAGGAGAAAGACGCCACGATGCGTGCGTTCGCAGCAGGCGAGCTCGACGTGCTCGTCGCGACGACGGTCATCGAGGTCGGCGTCGACGTGCCGAACGCGAGTGCGATGGTCGTGGTCGATGCCGACCGATTCGGCGTCTCGCAGTTGCACCAATTGCGTGGCCGCGTCGGTCGAGGCAGTGTGCCGGGTCTGTGCCTGCTCGTGACGTCCGCAGTGCCGGGGTCGCTGGGGTTGCAGCGCGTCGAGACGGTCGCAGCGACGCTCGACGGCTTCGAGCTCGCCCAGGCCGACCTTGAACTGCGGCAGGAGGGCGACGTGCTGGGCGCCACGCAATCGGGTGGCCGTTCGTCGCTGAAGTTGCTCAGGGTCGCCCGCGACGGCGACCTCATCGCCGAGGCGCGAGAACTCGCGCAGGAGCTGTTGGCGAGCGGCGACGGGCTCGCCGATCACCCCGCTCTCGCCGCCGCCGTTCGGCGACGTCTCGACGAGGAGGCGAGCGGGTACCTGAGCAAGGGCTGAGACTCTCCACAGCACCTCACGCTGTGGCATCCGGGCAGTACGCTGGTGCGTATGCAGCGGATCGCCGTCGTCCCAGGATCGTTCGACCCCGTCACGCTCGGCCATCTCGATGTCATCGGGCGAGCAGCGGGGCTCTACGACGAATTGCACGTCGTCGTCGTGCACAATCCCGACAAGACCGCGCTGTTGCCGATCGCCCAGCGGGTCGCGCTCATCGAACGCTCGATCGCCGACGCCGGCATCGAGGGGCGCATCGTCGTGGCGTCGTGGACCATGGGTCTCCTCGTCGATTACTGCAGCGACGTCGGTGCCTCGGTGCTCGTCAAGGGCGTGCGGTCGCAGCTCGACGTCGGGTACGAGACGCCCATGGCGATCGTCAATCGGCACCTCGCGGGGGTCGAGACGGTCTTCCTCCTGCCCGACCCTGCGAATGCGCACGTCTCGAGTTCGCTCGTGAGACAGGTGTCGGCGCTCGGCGGCGACGTCGCACCCTACGTGCCGGCCGTCGTCGCCGACTACCTGCAGGCGGCGACGACACCATGACCGAGGTCACCGCCATCGCCGCGAAGATGGGCATCGACGAGGTCGGCGCTCGAGCGGCCTCGATCGTGCAGAACGTCGAGACGGTCATCGCCGGCAAGCGCGACGCCGTGACCAGTTCCCTGACCGTGCTGCTCGCCGAGGGGCACTTGCTCATCGAAGACGTCCCCGGCGTCGGCAAGACGATGCTCGCCAAGACCCTCGCCCGCTCGGTCGACGCGACCGTCAGCCGCATCCAGTTCACCCCCGACCTGCTGCCGAGCGACGTCACGGGCGTCTCGGTGTTCGACCAGGCGAGTCGGCGATTCGAGTTCAAGCACGGGCCCGTGTTCGCCAACATCGTGATCGGCGACGAGATCAACCGCGCGAGTCCGAAGACGCAGTCGGCGCTCCTCGAGTGCATGGAAGAGCGGCAGGTCACCGCCGACGGCACGACGTACCACCTCGAGCCGCCGTTCACGGTCATCGCGACGCAGAACCCGGTCGAGATGGAGGGCACCTACCCGCTGCCCGAGGCGCAGCGCGACCGGTTCATGGCCCGCATCTCCATGGGGTACCCGTCGTCGGCCGATGAACTCGCGATGCTCTCGACGCGCGAGACCTCGAGCCCGCTCGACGACCTCGAGCCGGTCGTCACTCTCGAAGAGTTTCGCGGCATGATCGAGGCGGTGCAGCACGTGTTCACCTCGCAGCCGGTCAAAGAGTATGCCGTCGACCTCGCTCGGGCCACTCGCGAAGACCGTCAGTTGCGACTGGGTGCGAGTCCGCGCGCCACGCTGCAGCTCATCCGCGCGGCGAAGGCGCACGCGGCGATGCACGGCCGCGACTTCGTGCTGCCCGACGACGTCGACGCGCTCGCGGTGCCCGTGCTCGCCCATCGCCTCGTGCCCACCAGTCGTGCGATCGGGGCGCACGACCGTGACAGCGGGCCGCTCATCGACGCCATCGTGCGCCGCATCGTGGGGGAGACGCCGGTTCCGGTCGGCAGCGCGCGAAGGAACTGAAATGTGGCACCCCCGCTCCGCTCGAGTCGCGACCTGGCCGCGACTCACCCGGCGGGGTGCGACGCTCGTGATCGTCGGGGCACTGCTCCTCGCGGTGTCGCTGTGGTTCGATCTGCGTGACATCCTCGTGCTCGCGTTCGTCGGCATCGCGATGCCGGCCGTCGCCGCGCTCTTCGTCGTGATGCGAAATCCCCGCATCGCCGTTACCCGCCGATTCTCACCGCACGTGGTCGCTGCCGGGGGATCGACGCTGGTCTCACTCGTCGTGAAGAACCGGTCGCGTCGCACCTTCGACGGCGCGCACTGGCGTGATCGCGTGCCCACGGCACTGACCGCGCCGGCCGAGGCGATCCTCCCGGCGATCGGGCCGCACGAATCCATGCTGCCGACCGGCGACGACTCGGCTCGTCTCGAATACCGGCTCCGGATGCCACGGCGAGGCATGTACCAGATCGGTCCGTTGCGGGTGGTCATCGCCGACCCGTTCGGCCTCGCGCGCATCGAACGCGACGTCGGCAACGGCCACGAGGTGGCCGTGACCCCGCGGATCACCCCGCTCGACGCCGCGCTCGGTTCGGCGGCGAGCGTCGACGGCGTGCTCAACGGTCTGCAGCGACGCTCACACCCCAACTCCGACGAGCTCATCGCTCGCGAGTATCGGTACGGCGATCCGCTTCGCCGGGTGAATTGGGCTGCGACCGCACGCCGCGGTGAGCTCATGGTGCGCGAAGAGGAGCAGCGCGGTGATCCCGAAGCGCGCATCATCCTCGATACGACGCTCGCCGGGCGGCCGAAGGCGTCGGCACTCCGGCGAGACGGCGACGTCGGCCCGCACTTCGGATTCGAACTCGGCGTCGAGATCGTCGCCTCGATCGGCATGCACCTGTTGGAGCGCGGGTTCCGGGTGCGCTGCGACCGTGTCGATGACCCGGAGCGCAGCCTGCTCTCCGAGGAATCGGGAGCCGGGTACCGGATGCCGGGCGGCGATCGCATGCTGCTCGAAGACCTGGCGAGGCTCGACGGTCCGCCCAAGCACACGAACGCACGCGAGGCGGTGCACGAGTCGTCGCCCGAGTCGGGCCCGCGCGGCCGTGACGCACGTATGCCGGGGTTCGCGGTGCTCGTCGACCCCGACGAGCATGACGCGCGCACCCTCGTGGCACTCCGAACGACATTCGAACCGGCCGTCGTGTTCGTCACCGAGGGTGTCGGCGCCGGCATCGTCGACGCGCTGGAGAAGGCCGACTGGCGCGTGGTACGCGTGCGACGGGCCGCCGACATCGGTGCAGCATGGTCGGGCACGACGCTCCCTGCACGGTCCGGTCCGGTCCAATCGGCATCGCGGCGCGACGGTGAAGGGCGGGGCTGAACGATGCGCCCTGACCCGGTTCCCCTGTCGCGGGCGCAGCGGCTCGCGCTGACCGCCGCATCGTTCCTGCTGCTCGCGATCGCCGCGATGGCGCTCGGTCCGCTGATCGCCGGCAGCGGCTGGTGGTGGCTCTGCGCGTTCATCGCTGCGGGAACGCTCTTCTCCGGCACTGCGCTCCGCGCAGTGCGCACCCCAGCCTCGCTCGTGCCGGTGCTCGAGCTCGTGGTGCTCCTGCTGCTGCTCACGCTCGTCTTCGGCGGATCCACGAGCATCGCGCTCATCGTACCGACGCAGGGCACGTTCGAGACCTTCGGAGGGCTCCTGTCGGGCGCGCAGCGCACCATCGAGCAGCAATCGGTGCCCGCCATTCCCGTGCCCCCGCTGCTCTTCGCACTCGCGCTCGGCGTCGGACTGATGGCGGTCATCACCGACATCCTCGTGCAGACTCTCCGCATGCCCGCGCTCGCCGCCGCGCCCGCGCTCGTACCCATCCTCGTTCCGGGCTTCATCATCGAGGCGGGCGCCGAGGTGCCGACCCTCGTGCTCACAGCGGCCGCGTACCTCCTCCTCCTCCGCGTCGATGTGAGGGTGCGGCGCCGGGCCCGACTGATGACGGTCGACGAGGGCGAGAACGTCGCGACGATCATCCCTCCGAAGCGTGTGCCGATCGTCTCGACCTTCGGCGTCTCCCTCGGGCTCGCGGCCGTCGGGCTCCTCGCCGCGTCGGTGCTGGCCGCGTCGACCCCGAGTGTGTCGACGAGCCTGCTGCTCGGCTCACCGAGCCAGGGCACGCTCTTCGCGCGGGGGGTGAGTCCGTTCATCGACCTCGGACGAGACCTCCGGCGACCCGAGCCGCGGCCGGCGTTCCACTACTTCGCACGCGACGCCGACCGACCCTACTTCACGCTCCTCACCCTCGATCGCTTCGAAGGCGAGGTGTGGGGGGCGACCGATTCGGCCGTCGACGGCGACAACACCGTCGACGCGATGCCGCGCCCAGACGGTCTCTCCGACGACGTTTCGACCTCGGAGCATCCGATCGAGGTCGTCGTCGACGAGGTGCGGACCACGTGGTTGCCGGTGCCGTATCCGTCCTCGCGCATCGAGGGACTGAACGGCTCGTGGTTCTGGGACGCCGAGAGCCTCGCTGTGCGCAGCGTCGACACGAACACCGGCGGCCAGCGCTACCGGGTCACGAGACTCGAGGTCGAGCCCACGGTCGATCAGCTTCGTGACGCGGGGCGTGCGTCTCCGCCTGAGCTCGACCGGTATCTCGAGCTGCCCGATGAGATTCCGTCGGTGATCACCGAGACGGCCGCTGCGGTCGCGTCGAACGCGGCCTCGCCCTACGATGCGGCCGTGGCGATCCAGGCGTACTTGCGGTCGAGCCAGTTCGACTACTCGACCGAGGCGCCGGTGACTGACGGGTACGACGGCGGCGGATTCGACGTCATCGCCGAATTCCTCGAGACGAAGGCGGGCTACTGCGTGCACTTCGCCTCGACCATGGCGGTGCTCGCTCGCGAGGTCGGCATCCCGTCGCGCATTTCCCTCGGCTACACCCAGGGCACGCCCATGCAAGAGCGGGTCGACGGTGTGCAGCGTGTCGAAGTCGACTCCCATGACCTGCATTCCTGGCCGGAGCTGTACTTCGAGGGTGTCGGTTGGGTGCCGTTCGAGCCGACGCCGGGTCGGGGCAGCGTACCCGAGTACTCGCGACCGGGCGCTGGCGAGGATTCGGGTGCGACGGCGCCGAGTGTTGCGCCGTCGACCCCCGGTGCGAGCGGTCGCCCCGAACTCGATCCCGACCGCGATCTGGCCGGGCAGGGCGGCGACGCGCTCGCTGCGAACTCATGGTGGCAGCGCGGCGTGCCGGTCGCGCTCGTCGTCGCACTCGTGCTGCTCCTGCCCGCGGTGCTGAGACTCGGCCAGCGCTGGAGCCGACGCCGTCGAGTGGTGACTGGTGAGCGACCCGCGGATGCCGCGTGGGACGAGGTGATCGCCACCGCGCGAGATCTCCGCGCAGGAGGCGACGCTGCCGAGACGCCGCGAGCCTTCACTGCGGCGCTCACCGGGCGTGACGGGTTCGAGGATCCGCGAACCGAGGCCGCACTCGTCGCGTTGCGTGACGCGGTCGAGCGTGAGCGATACGGGCCGGGCGGCGATCTCGCGGCATCCGGCAGCATCTTGCTCGACGACCTCTCGCTCGTTCGCGCGGCGCTGCTGACCGGCTCGACGCCGGCCGCGCGCGTGCGGGCCGTGCTCGCACCGAGGTCGCTCTTCGAGGGGGCACGGCGCGCGTTCGGCGAACGTCCATCTGCCGGCGCGTAGAATCGTCGATCGTGGCCATCAAGTATTCCCCGTACCGCGTCAACGTGCGCGACCTCGTCAACCGTCCCGGCGAGATGCGCGAGCACCCGTTCATCGTCGCCGTCGGCGAGCAGATGGGCGAGGGACTCGTGGCTGTGCGCCCCGGCTCGGAGCTCGATCTCGAGGTGCGACTCGAGTCGGTGCACGAGGGCATCCTCGTCTCGGCAGAGATCGACGCGGTCGCCGAGGGGGAGTGCGGTCGATGCCTCATCGACATCGCGCTTCCGGTCGAAGTCGAGTTCCAAGAGCTCTTCGGGTATCATTCTGGGGAAGCTATCGAGTATGAGGTTCAAGACGACCACGTGGATCTTGAATCACTCATCCGAGATGCGGTAGTGCTGGCACTGCCGTTTCAGCCGGTGTGCCGACCGGATTGCCCGGGTCTCGACCCCGAGACAGGGCTCCGACTGGCCGATCATCCGGAACTCGTCACCCCTGAGCACAGCGACCCACGTTGGGCCGCGCTCTCGGGGTTCGAGGCTTCCGAAGACAACGGCTCGGATGCCGCATCCGGCGCCGACCAGCAGAGAGAAGAGAGATAGTCATGGCTGTTCCCAAGAGGAAGAAGTCACGCGCCCGAACCCACATGCGCCGTGCGCAGTGGAAGGCCGAGGTTCCCACGCTCGTCAAGACCGTGGAGAACGGCAAGGTCACCTACAGCCTTCCGCACCGCGCGAAGGTCGTCGAGGATGCAGCGGGTACCCCGCTGTTCCTCGAGTACAAGGGCCGCAAGGTCGCCGACGTCTAGTCGGCCCCAGACACCCGAACGACCGGTCGTGACGCGAACGGAGCTCACCGGGGCAGAGGATCGAACACTCGAAGAGCTGCAGCAACGACTGCAGATCTCGATTGATCCGGCCCTGTTCGGCCTCGCGCTCACGCACCGGTCATTCGCGTATGAGAACGGCGGAATCCCGACGAATGAGCGCCTGGAATTCCTGGGCGACTCGATTCTCGGACAGGCCGTGACGGTGAAGCTCTTTCGCGACCACCCCGACCTCGACGAGGGCGAACTCGCCAAGCGGCGTGCGAGCCTCGTTTCGAGCGTTGCGCTGGCCGAGGTGGGCCGCGCGATCGGCATCGGGCCGTACGTGCGATTGGGACGCGGCGAGACGATGACCGGCGGTGCCGACAAGCCCTCGATCCTCGCCGACACCGTCGAGGCGATCATCGGTGCCGTCTACCTCGATGCCGGCGGCGACGCCGCAACGAAGCTCGTGCTGCAACTCGTCGCTCCGCTCATGCAAGACCCGACCCGGTTCGGCGCTGCCATGGACCCGAAGACGAGCCTGCAGGAGATCGCCGCCCGCCGGGGCGCCGTCGCACCGATGTACACGGTCGCCGAGAGCGGTCCCGATCACAACAAGCACTTCATCGCGACCGTCGTCGTCGGCGACCTCGTCGAGGCGAAAGGCGAGGGGTCGAGCAAGAAGCAGGCCGAGATGGCCGCAGCACTCGAGGCGTGGACCCGCCTGAACACGCGCTGACGCCCGGGCGGCCGCTCCTGCCCGACCATGCACTGCCCGACCATGCACTGCCCGAACGGCATACTGGTGGCAGAGGCGGCTCGAGGGGGTGTGCATGCGACGAGGCACGAACGTCCAAGCGCTCGGCGGGTTCAACCAGATCGTGATACTCGACACGATCCGGCGTACTCGCGACGGATTGAGCCGAGTTGAGATCGCCGAGCAGACCGGGCTGAGCGCGCAGACCGTGTCGAACGTCTCGCGCCGCCTGCTCGATGAGGGCATCATCCGCGAGGCGGGGCAACGCATCCTCGGTGTCGGCAAGCCGCGCATCATCCTGGAGCTGGATCCCGCGGGGGGTTACGCGATCGGCGTTCACCTCGACCCGGCCGTGATCACGTATGTCGTGCTCGACCTGGACGGCCGGGTGGTCGCCCACTCCGCGACGAGAACGCCCTCCGGGGTGGCGCCCGATCGGGTGATCGCCGGCATGCACGACTCGATCGAGGCCATCATCGCCGAGGCGGGCGTCGATCGCGCTCGCATTCTCGGCGTCGGCATCGCGGCACCGGGGCCACTCGACCTCGAACGCGGTGTCGTGCTCGATCCACCGCTCCTCGAGGGGTGGCACGGGGTCGCGCTCCGGGACGCCCTCGCGGAGTCGACCGGGTTGACGGTGCTGCTCGAGAAGGACGTGACCGCGGCGACGGTTGCGGAGCTCTGGATGAGTTCCGCGCAGGAGCGGGATGACTTCATGTTCTTCTACTACGGCACGGGCGTCGGTGTCGGCCTGGCGATCGCGCACGAGGCGGTGCGGGGCGCGACGAACAACGCGGGCGACGCCGGGCATATCATCGTCGATCCCGAGGGTCCGCTCTGCGGCTGCGGGCGTCGCGGATGCCTCGGCGACGCGATCATGCCGCGAGCCGTCGTCGGCTCGGCCATCACCTCCGGCCTGATCGTCGCGCCCTGTGAGCGCCTGGGCGGCCGGGAAATCGACGACGGTCTCGCGCAGATCGCGGCGCTGGCGGGTTCCGGCGACGCTGAGGCATCCGAAGTGCTCGAGGTGATGGCCGACCGCATCGCCGTCGCCGTCGTGACCGTCGCGAACCTGCTCGACCTCGACACGGTGGTGTTCGGGGGGCCGTACTGGAATCGTGTCTCGTCGTCGTTGCTGCTTCGGGTCTCCGAGCTCGTCAATTCGTCGAGCGCACTCGTCACGACGCATCCCATCGTGATGACCGTCTCGAAGACGGGCGATGACGTCGCGGCCGTCGGCGCCGCATGCCTCGTGCTGGACGACGTGCTGTCGCCGCGCCCGTCAGCGCTGCTGATCTCGGGCTGAGGCGGTCGCCCGCCGGGGCGGAAGTACCGGACGATCGACGAAGCTCAGTGACCGCAGAACGGTTGACAAGAATTAGTCCATGCTTTTTAGTTATACGAGATGGGCTCCCTCGGCATCGACGCCGCAAAGGGAGGAACTTGGAATCAAAGGAGATCCATGAAGAGCACACTTGCCGCAGCGCTCGCCGTCGCGGCGACATCGGCACTCCTGCTTTCGGCATCCACCCCGGCCCTGGCGGCCACGTCCGAACCGGCCGCCCACTCCGATGAGCGGCACCACCCGGCCACCCGTCACCAGAATTCCGCACGTGCGCACTCGGCGTTCCTGTCGATGCACGAGCACTTCGCGGTCGACGACGGCAGCGGCCTCTTCCGCGAACAGTACCCGGTGGAAGACGGCGATCGCCCCTCTGCGTTCGAGTGGCCGTTCTCCCAGGCGCACATCGCCATCGCAGACCTCGCCAACCAGCACGGATCGAACGGCCGTCGGTACGACGCGGCCCTTGCGACCGCAGCCTCGGCGCAAGAGCACTACTGGGATGCCGATGGCGGAACGACCGGACTGCCCGGGTACGCCTCGTACCCGGTCGGGGAGTACGGCGAGGGCGGCGACTACTTCTACGACGACAACGAGTGGGTCGGCCTCCTCGACGTGCAGCGGTACCTGACCGACGGCGACGAGGCGGCGCTCGAACGCGCAGAACAGATCTTCGACCTCGTCGTCTCCGGCTGGGACACCGACCAGAGCCATCCGAACCCCGGCGGCGTCTTCTGGACGCAAGCGCCATGGAGCAGCGACCGGAACACCGTCTCGAACATGCCAGGAGCCCAACTGGGGTTGCGGCTCCACCAGATCACCGGAGAGCAGGCGTACCTCGACTGGGCACTGCGGATGTACGAGTGGACCAACGAGAACCTGCAGCGACCTGACGGCCTGTACTCCGACCACGTGGACCTGACCGGGACCATCGAGCCGACGGTCTGGTCGTACAACCAGGGCGTGCCGGTCGGGGTCAACGTGCTCCTCTCCGAGGTGACGAACGACCATCGATACCTCGATGAGGCCGAGCGGATCGCCGACGCCGCTTACCGGTACTACGTCACCGAAGGGCGACTGGCCGACCAGCCCGCCTTCTTCAACTCGATCTTCTTCAAGAACCTGCTCCTCCTCGAGTCGGAGACCCGTGGTTCGAAGTATCACGACGCGATGCAGGACTACGCCGACCAGGTCTGGGCGGACAACCGCGACGCCGAGACCGGGCTGTTCGTCTTCAACGGGCACACTCAGCTGCTCGAGCAGGCCGCAATGACGCAGATCTTCGCGGTGCTCAGCTGGACGCCGAGCCAGTGGAGCGACCTGTACTGATGCAACGGATGCCACCGGCATCCGTTCGACCATTTCGGGAGTGCGTCGACCGCGGCACCGAAGCCGCGGCGGCCCCCACCCCCGCCACCCAGAGGAAATCACAAGGAGATTCGATGAAGCACACATTCACCGCAGCCGTCGCGCTCGCCGCGGCGGGCTTACTGGCCTTCTCAGGATGCTCGGCCGATGACGGCGGATCGTCCGACACGATCAAAGTCGCCTACCAGAAGTTCGGCACCTTCACCCAGCTCGACGACCACATGAAGGAGGTCAAGGCCGCGTTCGAGGCGGAGAACGAGGGTCTGACCGTCGAGCTCGTGCCGATCGAGGCGCAGCAGAACGACTACTTCACCAAGCTGGCGCTCATGAACCAGTCGGCATCGACGGCGCCCGATGTGATGTACGAGGACACTTTCATGGTGGAATCCGACGCCGACGCCGGCTATCTCGCCCCTCTCGACGAGTACACCGAGTCGTGGGAGGACTGGGGTGCGTTCTACGACAACGCGAAGAGCGCCGGTCTCGGCGGCGACGGCAAGACCTACGGCATCCCGATGGGCACCGACACCCGGGCGCTCTGGTACAACACCGAGGTGTTCGAGCAGGCGGGCATCCCCGTGCCGTGGGAGCCGACGACCTGGGCAGACGTGCTCGATGCGGCCGCGACCGTCAAGGCCGAGCTGCCCGACGTGGTGCCGCTGAACGTCTACTCGGGCAAGGCCCAGGGTGAAGCAGCCGCGATGCAGGGGTTCGAGATGCTGCTCTACGGCACCGGCGACACCCTCTACGACACCGACGAGAAGAAGTGGGTGACGGGCTCGCAGGGCTTCGAAGACTCGCTGACCTTCATCGAGGACCTCTACCAGGGCGGCCTCGGCCCGACTCCCGAACAGGCACTCGACAAGAACGTCGGCAACCTCGTCGCGTCCGAGTGGTTCCCGCAGGGCACCCTCGCGATCGGCCTCGACGGCTCGTGGCTGAGCGGCACTTGGCTCGAGACCGGCACCGCCCCGTGGCCCGAGTGGAGCAACGTCATGGCGCAGGCACCGATGCCGACGCAGAACGGCGACGAGCCCGGTGCGACGAGCATGTCGGGCGGTTGGACCCTCGCCATGGGCTCGAAGTCGCAGAACAAGGATGCCGCGTGGGACTTCATCGCCCTGGCGCTCGACAAGGACAACTCGCAGGCCTACGACATCGCCGCCAGCCAGATCGCGGTGCGCAGCGACGTCTCGGAGGACCCCGACTACCAGGCTGCGAACCCGAGCTTCGGCTTCTTCTCCGAAATCGTGTCCGTCACCAACTTCCGTCCGGCCACGAGCGACTACGGCCAGATCTCCAGCGAGATCACGATCGCGATGGAGGCGGTCATGACCGGACAGCAGAGTCCGGCCGAGGCCGCGGCCGCCTATGACGAGGCTGTCGTCGGCATCGTGGGCGAAGAGAACACGACGAGCGCGAAGTAGCCGATGGCCACGCTCGCCCAAGTGCGACCGGACGCCCCGCCGGGCCGGGGACCTGCTCCCCGGCCCGGCCGGTCGAAGGCCGGCACCCGCAGATCGCTGGTGCGGAGCATTCCGCTGGTGCCCGCGATCGTGCTCCTCGCGATCTTCCTGCTGGGGCCGGTGATCAGTTCGTTCTACGGCTCGTTCACCGATGCATCCCTCACGGGGTCGGCCGCTCGGGGCTCGTCCTTCGTCGGCTTCGACAACTACGAGGAGCTGTTCGCCGACCCGGACTTCCCGAAATCGGTGATGCTGACGCTGCTGTTCCTGGTCGCGTCGGCCATCGTGGGCCAGAACATCATCGGCCTCGCCCTTGCGATCCTCATGCGGTCATCCAACCGATTCACGCGAGGCATGGTCGGTACTTTCGTCGTCACGGCGTGGGTGCTTCCCGAGATCGTGGCGGCATTCGCCGCGTACGCGTTCTTCAACGACACCGGCACCTTGAACACCCTGCTCGCCTCCATCGGGCTCGAGGGCACGAACTGGCTGTATGCGACTCCGATGCTCGCGGTGATCCTGGCGAACATCTGGCGGGGCACCGCTTTCTCGATGCTCGTCTACTCGGCAGCGCTGCAGGATGTCCCTCCCGAGATCACCGAATCCGCGGAGGTCGACGGGGCACGCGGATGGCAGCGACTCGCGTTCATCACCGTGCCGATGATCCGGCGCAGCATCTCGACCAACCTGATGCTGACGACGCTTCAGACGCTCTCGGTGTTCACGCTGATCTTCGTCATGACCGGCGGCGGACCCGGCACCGACAGCTCGACGCTGCCGGTGCTGGCGTATCAGGAGGCGTTCCAGTTCGGCAAACTCGGGTTCGGCACGGCGATCGCCACGATCCTGCTGCTCGTCGGAGCGCTGTTTTCGATCGTGTACCTGCGCGCCCTCAAACCGGAGGTGGACTGACCATGGGCATGACCTCGCCCAGCAGGCGGAGCCTGCGCTTCGTCTCGAACGGCGTGCTGCTGCTCGTCGGCCTCGCCTTCGCCCTGCCGCTCGTCTGGCTCGTGCTGGCATCGGTCGACGAGCGTGCGACCCTGTCGATCAAGTTGCCCGATGCGCTCTCCTTGCAGAACTTCGTCGAGGTGATGACGCCCGAGAAGGCATTCATTCCGCTCCTGAACAGCCTGATCCTCTCGGCCGGATGCGCCGTCATCACGGTCGTCGTCGCGGTGCTGGCGGCCTACCCGCTGTCGCGTTATCGGATGCGCATCAACAAGCCGTTCCTCTATGGAGTGCTCTTCGGCACGTGCCTTCCGATCACGGCGATGATGGTGCCGGTCTACAGCCTGTTCGTCGCGTTCAACCTCATCGACTCGATGGGTGGCACGATCCTGTTCCTCGCCGCGACGAGCCTGCCGATGGCGATCTACATGACGAAGAGCTTCATGGACAGTGTGCCGGTCACGCTCGAGGAGGCGGCATGGATGGACGGCGCCTCGATGATGACCACGCTCACCCGCATCGTCGTACCTCTCATGCGGCCGGGCCTCGCGGTGGTGTTCATCTTCGTGTTCATCGGCGCATGGGGGAACTTCTTCGTGCCGTTCGTGTTGCTGCTCTCGCCCGACAAGTTGCCTGCCGCAGTCAGCATCTTCGCGTTCTTCGGTCAATACGGGTCGGTCGCCTACGGGCAGCTGGCCGCGTTCTCACTGCTCTACTCCGTTCCCGTGATCACCCTGTACGTGCTCGTCTCACGAGTGCTCGGCGGGTCGTCCGCACTCGCAGGCGCCGTCAAGGGCTGATCGCACCCGACTCGTTAGGAATCATCCTCGATGCACGACAACTCCGCCCTCGTCCGCGCCCGGATCGCCCGGTTCGTGGAGGAACGCGTGAAGCCCGCCATCCACGTCGCGAGCACTCCGCTCACGATCACCGCATGGGAGGTGCCCGACGAACCCGTGCCGTTCGCGGAGGCCGTGGCCCAGACCTTCGAACCGTTCGCCGTCGGCTCGCCATGGGGCAAGCCGTGGGGCACGACCTGGTTCCATGTCACGGGCGAAGTGCCGGTCGAGTGGGCCGGGCGCGCCGGCGCCATCGAACTCGTCGTCGACCTGGGGTTCCTCTCGGGTCAGGCCGGATTCCAGGCAGAGGGGCTCGTGTTCGACCCGACGGGTCGCATCGTGAAGGCGATCGAACCGCTCAACGACCACGTCCCGGTCGAGGCCCTGCCTGGCGGTCGCATCGACGTCTACATCGAGGCGGCGTCGAATCCGGATGTCGGCAGTGACTGGAGCTTCCGGCCGACCCCGGTCGGCGACAAGGCCACGGCCGGCATCGAGCCGATCTACCGGCTTCGACGGGTTGATGTCGCCCTGCGCGACACCGGGGTGTGGGAACTCCAGATGGACATCTGGACGCTGACGGGCCTCATGAACGAGCTCAGCAGCGACCTGCCGCGCACCGCCGACATCCTGCGGGCGCTCGAGTCGGTCGTCGACCGGATGGACCCCGACGACGTGGCCGGCACTGCATCGCTCGGCCGGGCTCTTCTCGCCCCGGTGCTCGCACAACCCGCGTACGCGAGTGCGCACCGGGTTGTCGCGGTCGGCCACGCGCACATCGACTCGGCGTGGCTGTGGCCCGTGCGGGAGACCATCCGCAAGTGCGCCCGCACCTTCTCGAACGTGCTCGACCTGATGGATCGGGATCCGGGATTCGTCTTCGCCGCCTCCTCGGCGCAGCAGTACGCCTGGATGAAGGCGTACTATCCCGAGCTGTTCGAGCGCATCCGGGCTCGAGCGGCCGAAGGCCGGTTCGTGCCGGTCGGCGGCATGTGGGTCGAGTCCGACACGAACATGCCGGGTGGTGAGGCCCTCGTGCGGCAGTTCCTCGCGGGCAAGGCGTTCTTCATGCGCGAGTTCGGCATCGAGCCGCTCGAGGTCTGGCTACCCGACTCGTTCGGCTACTCGGCGGCGTTGCCGCAGATCGCGGCCGCCGCCGGTTCCCGCTACTTCCTGACGCAGAAGACGAGTTGGAATGAGACCAACACGATGCCGCATCACACGTTCTCGTGGGAGGGCATCGACGGTTCGCGCATCTTCACCCACTTCCCTCCGGTCGATACGTACAACTCGGTGCTCTCGGGGGAGGAACTGGCCAGGGCGCAACGGCAGTACGCGGAGAAGGGTGCATCGAACGTGTCGCTCGTGCCGTTCGGCTTCGGCGACGGCGGCGGCGGGCCGACGCGTGAGATGCTCGCTGCCGCGGCGCGGACCGCGTCGCTCGAGGGCTCGCCGACCGTGACCGTGGCCTCGCCGCTCGCGTTCTTCGAGGAGGCCGAGCGAGACTACCCGAACCCGCCGGTCTGGTCGGGCGAGCTCTACCTCGAGTTCCACCGCGGCACCTACACCTCGCAAGCGAGGACGAAGTCAGGCAATCGGCGCAGCGAGCACCTGCTGCGCGAGGCCGAACTCTGGGCCGCGACGGCGGCGGTGCGCACGGGGGCCGAGTATCCCTACGAACGACTCGCCGAGCTCTGGCACACAGTGCTGCTGCTGCAGTTCCACGACATTCTGCCCGGCAGTTCCATCGCCTGGGTGCACCGTGAGGCCGAGGCGAGTTACGCGCGCATCGCGGGCGAGCTCGAGGAGATCGTCGGGGCCGCGATCGCGGCGCTCGGCGGCGATGATGCCAGCGCTGAGTCCGTCGACGGCGGCACGGTTGCATTCAACGCCTCGCCCTTCGCCGTGTCGGGTGTCGCGGCGTTGTCGGCCGGGCCGGTCGACACGTCGCAGACGGTGCGTGCGGAACGAACACCCGACGGCTTCGTGCTCGAGAACGCTCGCGTTCGCGTCGTCATCGATCGGCACGGACTGCTCACCTCGCTCGTCGACGTGGCGAGCGGCCGCGACGCGATCCCGGCCGGGCAATCCGGCAACCTGCTGCAGCTGTTCCGGGACACCCCGACCCAGTGGGATGCCTGGGACATCGACGAGCATTACCAACGATCCGGCACCGAGTTGCGTGAAGCGGAGTCGGTCGAACTGGTGACGGATGCCCCGGGGCGGGCGGCCGTGCGTGTCGAGCGACGCTTCGGTGCCTCGACGGTGTCGCAACTGCTCACCCTGACAGGAGACGCCACGGCCCTCGAGATCGAGACGACGGTCGACTGGCACGAGAAGCAGAAACTGCTGAAGCTCGCATTCCCGCTCGACGTGCACGCCGAGCGTGCTGCGTCCGAAGTGCAGTTCGGCCACGTGCAACGGCCGACGCACGTCAACACCTCGTGGGATGCGGCCCGTTTCGAGACATGCGCGCATCGCTGGGTGCACGTCGCCGAACCGGGCTTCGGCGTGACGGTTGCCAACGACTCCACATACGGTCACGACGTCACGCGTATCGCCGGGCCGCGCGGCGGCACGACGACCCTCGTTCGCCAGTCGCTGCTGCGCGCCCCGCTCTTCCCCGACCCTCAGAGTGATCAGGGCCGCCACCGCCTCCGCACCTCGGTTGCGATCGGCACGGATGTGCTCGACGCGGCGGAGGAGGGGTATCGGCTGAACCTCCCCCTCCGAACCATCGACGGCGCGCACGCGGTGCCGGCGCTCGTGCGCACCGATTCGCCGAGCATCGTCATCGAATCGGTCAAGCTGGCTGAAGATCGGTCAGGCGACCTCATCGTGCGACTCTACGAGGCGCGTGGCGCTCGAGCACAGGGAATGGTGACGGTCGACGGCACGGTCGACGGCATCGTGGAGACCGATCTGCTCGAGCGTGCGATCGCCGAACCGTCGGCATTGGTCGAGGCCCGCGGCGCGAGCGCCGAACTCCGACTCCGCCCCTTCCAGTTGGTGACGCTCCGGTTCGCACGCAGCTGATCACGGCGGCTGGAGGGGCCGGCCGCAGTAGTCTCGAGGGATGCCTGAACTGCCCGAAGTCGAGGTCGTGCGGGCCGGTCTCGCTCCGGCCGTGACCGGCGCCGTCGTCTCGGCGGTCGAGGTGCTCGAGCCTCGTTCGCTGAAACGGCACGACGCGGCATCCGGCGATTTCGAGGCGCTGGTCACGGGTGCGCACATCGAGGCGGCCGTGCGCCGCGGCAAGTTCCTCTGGCTGCCGTTGTCGAGCGACGAGATGCGTGCCGGCCGCGCCATCGTCGGGCACCTCGGCATGAGCGGGCAGATGCTGCTGCGCACGCCAGACCACCCCGGCGATGACGCCCACGCCCGAGTGCGATTGCATCTCGAGCATCCCGAACTCGGCGAACTGCGGGTCGACTTCGTCGACCAGCGCATCTTCGGCTCGCTCGCCGTCGACCGGCTCGTACCGACCATCGACGGCGAGGTCGGCGGGTTCTCCGACGGAGTGTCGGGGGAGTGGGCGCGACAGGTGCCCGCCCAGGTCGCTCACATTGCGCGCGACCCGCTCGACCCTGCGTTCTCCGAGCGCGCCTTCTTCGCGGCACTCGCGAAACGCGACACGGCCATCAAGCGCGTGCTGCTCGACCAGGGCGTCGTGAGCGGCATCGGCAACATCTACGCCGACGAATCACTCTGGGCGGTGCGACTGCACGGCGAGCGGCCCGCGTCGACTCTGTCGACCCGTCGCGCACGTGAACTGCTCGGAGCCGTGCGCTCGGTGCTCGGCAAGGCGCTCGCCGAGGGCGGCACGAGCTTCGACGCGCAATATGTCAACGTCAACGGGGCATCCGGATACTTCGAGCACTCGTTGAACGCGTACGGGCGCGCCGGACTGCCGTGCCTGCGCTGCGGCACCGCCATGGTGCGCGAGCAGTTCATGAACCGCGGGTCGCACTTCTGCCCGCGGTGCCAGCGGCGGCGGTGAGGTCGGGGCCACCCGTCCGCCGGCGAGGCCCTGTGGCTCTGGAGTGAGGATCTGGAAGTGACGCGTCGCAGGCTCCGTCAACTTACGGTTGGTGAAACCGTCTATTTCTGGACCTTCAGGCACCGATATGACGAAGGGCGCAGCGATGGTGGCCCAAGCGAAGTGGCCGTGCGACGCTCCGACCGTGCAGCGAGGTTGCGAATGGTCTTCTCGCCGGCGAACGATCGAGTCGTTTCTGATGGAGTCTACGAGTCCGGTGCCGTGATCCGATTGCCGGATCGCGCCTATCTGAACCTTCACGCGCCCGGAGTCGTGCGATCGCTCCTCGATCAGGCGCTGCTCCGCGAAATGTTCCCGGCCGAGGGAGAGCGCGAAGTCGATGGATGGATCCTCTTCGACGCCGTCGTGCTGAGACAGAACAGCAGCGCGCGGACGATGCCGGTGATAGGGACTTCCTGAATAGCTTCGGTGCCAAGCCGGGCAGGCTGGGCGAGCAGTTCATCGGGGGTCGCACTTCTGCCCGAAGTGCCAGCGGGTGGGGCGGGCTCACCGGGCGCGGTAGTGCGCATAGATCAACCCGTTGTCGAAGGCCCGCTCCTCGACCAGGTCGAGATCGAGACGTACACCGTCAGGAAAGAATCGGGTGCCGCCACCGACCACGCTCGTGGTGATGAAGAGGTGGTACTCGTCCACGAGCCCGGCCGCGATCGCCTGGGCAGCGAGGTTCGGCCCGTCGACGCTGAGGTCGTGGTCGGACTCGGCCTTGAGCTTGCGAACCGCGTCGGGGTCGAACGTGCGCTCGATTCTGGTCTTCGCGCTCGACACCGCCTCCAACGTCGTGGAGTACACGACCTTCTGTGCGGCCTTCCACTCGTCGGCGTACTGCAAAATGTACGGCGGCACGTCGGGCTGGGTGTGAACGGTCTCCCAGAAGACCATCGTCTCGTACATGCGACGGCCGTAGAGAAAGGTGCCCACGTTGCGAAAGGCGTCGCCGATGAAGGTGTGCACCTCTTCGTCTTCGGCCCCTCTGCCGAGGTCGCCTTCTGCCGCCTTGGCGTATCCGTCGAGCGAGGTGATCATCGAGTAGATGAGCTTGCCCATTTCAGCTCCTTTGCTTGAGGTGAGTCATGCAGCTCACCACTAGCAAAGTAGACCAACCCAAGTCATGAGTCAAGTGACTCACCTCTCTGGCATACTAGGCGCATGCCCCGCGAGCTCTCCGCATATCACCGCCGGATCGCCGCAGCGAACCGTGCGGCCATCGTCGACGCGGCCACAGGCCTGTTCCTCGAACACGGCTACGACCGCACATCGCTCACTCGCGTGGCCGAGCGCGCCGGGGTCTCCAAGGCGACCCTGTTCAAACAGTTCCCGACGAAGGCCGAGCTCTTCGAGGCGATGGTGCTCGCGGCAGGCGATGCACCTGCCGGAGAGGTCGTCGACCCGCCGACCGGGGACTTCAGCGCGGGCCTGACCGCCCTGGGCAGCGCGTACGTGGAGCTGCTGAACCGCCCCCGCATGGAGCAGTTGATCCGCACCTTGATCGGCGAGTCCCAGAGATTCCCCGAGCTGCGCGAGCGCACGTTCGATTTCGGCACATTGCCCGTGTTCGCGGCACTGGGGCGGTACCTCCGCGCGGAGGACGCCGCTGGATCCGCACACATCGATGATCCGGATGCCGCGGCAGCCCAGTTTCTCGGCATGATCTCCACCGTCGTCTTCTGGCCCCGCCTCATCCATGGCGGTTGGTCACTCAGCGAGGACGAGACGCGCGATGTGGTGGACGAAGCTGTGCGCACGATCGTCGCGCGGTACGGCATCATCGAACGCGCTATCGGAGCTCGCGCTGCCAGATCGACTCGAGGCCGCACCGCTGGAAACCGAGGGCGATATTGATCGCGAGCATGTGCTCGTTCTCGTCGGCGTTCCACGTGTAGACGACCGTGCGCTGGGGTGCGGCCTCGGCGAGCCGCACCAGGTTCGCGAGCTTCACGAGCATGCCGAGCCCGTTGCCGCGATGTGCACCGACGACGAGGGTGTCGTACTGGTAGGCGAACTCGCGCCCGCTCGGGAGTTCGAGCTCCGTGTACCCCGCGACGTCACCGTCGCCGGTCACGGCCGCCGCCACGAGCAGGGTCGTGCCGCCGCCCCGCGACTCGGTCTCGCGGTCGCGCACCCGAGCCGCATCCCATCGCTCCTCGTCGATGATGACGCCGCCCGCGGGAACGTCGAGCACCATGCGCTCTCGAGCGGTCGCGTAGGCGTCGACGAGGTCGGCCGGGGTGCGATCGGTCCAGCACTCGACCCGGTAGCCGCGCGCTTTCGCACGAGCCGCCCGCGAGTCGAGCTCACGATGGAACTCGTCGGAGCGGCCGGCCACGGTGAGGCTGCTCACCCGTTCGAGTTGCTCGAGCGAGTAGCCGTGCGCCGAGGCGAACCCGGCGGCAGGGGTGGATGCCGCAAGCCCGGCGTCGCCGTCGGGTGCGTGCAACATCGGGCCGGCGGGAGAGCCATCGGCGTCGGGATGGTCGGAGTAGGCGACCACCGTGGAGCGTCCGAGGTTGCGAGCCGCGTCCTCGGCTGCGGCGAGGAGTCGCGATCCGATGCCCAGTCTGCGATGAGAGGGGAGCACGCCGAGGGTGAGCTCGACGGTGGCGGCTCCAGCGTCCCGCTCCCAACCCAGCCCGGCCCTGCCGACCATCATGTCGCCGACCCACGCGCCGTAGAGCGCATGCCCGCGGTTCGTGTCGTTGCGGTGCTGCCCGAGCAGCATCGCCGCCGACTCCGCGAAATGGTCGTGCCCCCAGTTGACGCGCTCGAGTCGAAAGCCGAGCTCGGCGTACGCCTCGAACTCGGCGGCCTCGTCTGTGCCGAGCTCATTCGGCATGGGTACCCGGCGGATGTCCACGGTCATGATCGTTCTCTCCGATCAACCCTTCTGCCAGGCCGAATCGACCGCGACCGGTTCGAATCCCAGCGCGATGTTGATCGCGAGCATGTGCTCGTTCTCGTCGGCGTTCCACGTGATCACACGCCCTCGATCAGGTGCGGTGCGATCGAGTTCGACGAGGTTCGCGACTTTCATACGCATGCCGAGGCCGTGGCCGCGGTGATCGGCGAGCACGAAGGTGTCGTCTTGGAAGGCCACTCGCTTGCGCGGCGCAAGGAGGAACTGGGTGTACCCGGCCACGACGCCGTCGTCGGTGATCGCGGCCGTGATGATCGTGCCGCGGCCGGCATCGAGGGCATGCTGTTCCTCTGCGCGGATCCGTTCGGCGTCCCATGTCTCCTGCTCGAAGTCGATGCCACCGCTCGGCGCATCGACCGACATCCGTTCGCGCGCATGGGCCAGTGCGACGATCAGCTCTACTGGCGCCCGATCGTGCCACGTCACGAGCCGATAGCCCGGCGAGGTCGCCTCGTGCCGCGTGAGGCGCTCGTGAAACTCTTCTGCCCGGCCGGCCACCGGCATCGCACTCATTCGGTCGAGTTGACCGAGCGTGTAGCCGTGCGCGAGCGCGAAGCGGGCGGCGGGCTCGTCTGCGGCGATACTCGCATCGCCCTGCGGAGCCCTCAGACGTTCGGTCCCCGGCGCGCCGTCGTCGATGGGATGGTTGGCGCGAAGCACGAGTGTGGGTTTGCCGGCATCGCGAGCAGTGCGCTCGAGTGCTGCGAGCAGGCGGCTGGCGATGCCCCGGCGTCGCAGCTCGGGTGAGATCCCGAGGATCGTCGAGAACGCGGTTGTTGCATCGGCATCGAGTTCCCACACGACGTTCGCGACTCCGACGAGGCGATCACCGTCCCACGCGCCGAATGCGCGCCGCATCGTGTACCGCTCGTCGCTGTAGAACACGAGCAGTTCGTCGGCGCCGAAGCTGAGCTCGTCAGTGCCGTGCACCTCGACCTCCAGCGCCTCGGCGAACGCCGCGAACGCCTCGAAGTCGGCGGAATCGGGGGTTCCGAGCGAAGCGGGCACGGGAATCGGGCGGATGACGAAGTTCATTTGGAGTACTGCCTCTCCGGCCCGCGTCGATGCGGGCAGCCGATCAGGCTATCGGCGCGCTGTTTCGGCCGCAACCGCGATCGACCATCGACGGCGAGGGCGACACGACGAGGGGCATCCGCTCGGGTACGCTTTCCGAGGTATCCGCACCATCTGAGCCGCACGGGGGGCCATGTACCTGAAGAGCCTGACGCTCAAGGGCTTCAAGTCCTTCGCGCAGCCGACGACGTTCGCATTCGAGCCCGGCGTGACCTGCATCGTCGGTCCCAACGGCTCCGGCAAGTCCAACGTCGTCGACGCGCTCGCCTGGGTGATGGGCGAGCAGGGGGCGAAGACGCTTCGCGGCGGCAAGATGGAGGACGTCATCTTCGCGGGAACCTCGACGCGAGGCCCGCTCGGTCGCGCCGAGGTGAGCCTCACGATCGACAACGCCGACGGCGCGCTCCCGATCGAGTACAGCGAGGTCACGATCTCGCGCACGCTCTTTCGCAACGGAGCGAGCGAGTACGCGATCAACGGCGAGACCTGCCGGCTGCTCGACGTGCAGGAGCTCCTCAGCGATTCGGGCCTCGGCCGTGAGATGCACGTCATCGTCGGGCAGGGGCAGCTCGACCAGGTGCTGCGCGCGACCCCCGAAGATCGGCGCGGCTTCATCGAGGAGGCCGCCGGCATCCTCAAGCACCGTCGGCGCAAGGAGAAGACCCTCCGCAAGCTCGATGCCATGCAGGCCAACCTCACGCGCCTCTCCGACCTCGCGGGCGAGATCCGTCGACAGCTGAAACCGCTCGGTCGTCAGGCCGAAGTCGCGCGCGAGGCCGCGACCATCGCCGCCGTCGTACGCGATGCCAAGGCGAGACTTCTCGCCGACGAGGTCGTCGGCCTCCGTAGGGCGCTCGACGAGCACGGCAAGAGCGAGCACGAGCGCCACGCCGAACGACTCGTGCTGCAAGACCAGCTCGAACAGCACCAGGCGAAGGTGACGAGACTCGAACAGGCGCAGATCGGCGACGCCGTCGACCGGGCGAGATCGACGACCTTCGCCCTCGAGCAGGCGCAGGGCAGTCTCCGCTCGCTCGATTCGCTCGCCAGCCAGCGCATCGCCCTGCTCGGCAGCGCGCAAGAGCAGACGGATGCCTCGCCGAGCGTGACCCGCGCGATGATCGACGCGGCCGTCGCCGAGCTCACCGGTATCCGCGACGGCGTCGGCGCCGCGGCATCCGCGCTCGACGAGGCCCACGAGACCACGATGCGGCGACGGGCCGAGCTCGACACCGTCGACGAGGGCATCGCGCGCCAGAGCGCGTTGGTCTCCGCGTACGACCTCGAGCTCTCCAAGCTCACCGGCCAGGCCGACACCGCCGCCTCCAAGCTCGCGGGCGCGCGCGGCGAGGTGCTGCGCCACGCGAATGCGCTCGAGGCATCGGCTGAACGCCGTGCTGCCGCCGCCACCGCGCTCGCGTCGGCCGAAGCCGACGCCGACAGCGGCGAGACCGCGGAGACCGACCTCGACGAGGCCTATGAATTAGCTCAAGCGGCGGTGTTCGAGGCCGAGGCGGAGATCGAGCGCATCCGTGAAGAGCTGCACGGACGCGAACGCGAGCACGGTGCACTCGGTGCCCGCACGCAGGCCCTCTCGCTCGCGCTCGACCAGAAAGACGGATCGGCCGCGCTCGTCGTCGCAGGCGTACGCGGCGTGCGCGGTCTCCTCGCCGAGGCCCTCCAGGTCGAACCCGGCTACGAGCCGGCGATCGCCGCGGCCCTCGGCTCGCTGAGCGATGCGGTGCTCGTCGACGACCGCGACGCGGCGTTCCGCGCCCTCGAGCATGCCGAGCGCGGCGAACTCGGCCGGGTCGCGCTCACGCTGGCCGACGCCGGTGTCACGCCCCCGGCCTCATCGTCGATCGCGGGGCTCACCGCGGCATCCGACATCGTCACCGCACCCGCCGGCGTGCTCGGCTTGCTCGCCGACGTGCTGATCGCCGATGACCTCGACGCCGTGCGCGCCGCCGAATCCGCCCTCGCGAAGCGGGCGACACCGGCCACCGTCATCACGAAAGACGGCACCGTCGTCGGCCGATTCGTGCTGCGCGGGGGATCGGGGCGCAAGCAGAGCCGCATCGAACTCATCGCCGAACGCGATCGGGCTGCTGCTCGACTCGAAGAGGTGCGCGCCGAGATCGAGCGTGCACGGTTCGAGCTCACCGAGCAACGACAGATCGTCGAGCAGTCCAAAGACCAGGCGAAGCGCGCGCTCGCCGCGCTGCGCGAGTTCGACGCCCAGCTCGCCCAGCGCACCGAGCGCTTGAATCGTGCACGCGTGCAGGCCGAAGCCGCCGATGCCGAGAGTGAGCGCCTGCGGCAAGCAGCAGCGAACGCCGAAGAGCGTGTGGTCGAGGCCGAGCAGTTCGCTGCCGCGGCGAAGACGGCGCTCGAGGCAGCACGTGCCGAGGCGCGACCGGTGCTCGAGACGAGCGCGCGTGATGGGGCGCTCGTCGCGCTCGAGTCGGCACGCGAGGCCGAGGTCGAGGCGAAGTTGCGCCTCGAGACGGCGAAAGAGCGTGTGCGTGCCGAAGAGGCCCGCATCCGCGCCATGGAAGCGCAGTTCGAAGCCGAACGGCAGGCTGCAGCGGATGCCGCGAGGCGGGCGGTGATCCGTCGAGCACAGCTCGAAGCGGCCACCCGGGTCGCCGAGGTGCTGCCAGCTGCGCTCGCGTCGGTCGACGCTTCGGTCGCCGAGGCGCGTGTCGCGCTCGGACGTGCCGAAGCCGAGCGGGCGAGCCGCAACGAAGAGCTTCAGGCGGTGCGCCGCGACGAGGCCGCCGTGCGTGAGCGCCTGCACTCGGTCACCGAGGACGTGCACGGGCTCGAACTGCGCATCTACGAGAAGAAGCTTCACGTCGGCGGGCTCGTCGAGCGCGCCGAGTCCGAGCTCGGACTGACCGAAGACGTGCTCGTCGAGGAGTACGGCCCCGACCAGGAGATCCCCGCCGAAGACGAAGACGGCCAAGCTCGTCCGTACCGGCGCGAGGAACAGCAGCGTCGGCTCGCGCAAGCCGAACGCAAGATCGCCCAGCTCGGCCGGGTGAATCCCCTCGCGCTCGAGGAGTTCGCGGCGCTCGAGCAGCGCCACCAGTTCCTCACCGAGCAGCTGATCGATCTCGCGAACACACGCAAGGACCTGCTGACGATCATTGAAGAGATCGACGGCAAGATGGAGTCCATCTTCCGCAGCGCGTTCGAAGACACCAGGGCGGCGTTCGCCGAGGTCTTCCCGGTGCTCTTCCCGGGTGGCGCCGGCAGCATCACGCTCACCGATCCCGAGAACATGCTCACCACGGGCATCGAGGTGAGCGTGAAGCCCGCGGGCAAGAAGATCGAGCGTCTCTCGCTGCTCTCGGGCGGTGAGCGTTCACTCGCAGCCGTCGCGCTGCTGATCGCGATCTTCAAGGCCCGCCCCAGCCCGTTCTACATCATGGACGAGGTCGAGGCGGCGCTCGACGACGCGAACCTCGGCCGGCTGCTCACGACGCTCGAGTCGCTGCGCGAAGACTCGCAGCTCATCGTCATCACGCACCAGAAGCGCACCATGGAGATCGCCGACGCGCTCTACGGCGTCTCGATGCGGCAAGACGGTGTCTCGGCGGTCGTCGGCCAGCGCGTGCGCGAAGAGCGCGAGGCGAAGGCGAGCTGACGGATGCCGCGGCATCCGCTCATCGTCGGCGCCGTGTCGTTCAGGTGAGCCGGCGATCGTCGGGCTCGACGATGCGGAACCAACGGTAGCCGTACGCGTCGAGGTGCACGTCGATGCGCCCGCGCTCGTCGAGGTCGAACCTGTCGGGCGCGAACAGGTCGGAGAGCACCGAGCCGGCTGCGACAGGACCGAGTTCGAGCGAGACGACCGTCGGGGTGGGGGCGAAGTTGTGCACCGCCACGAACCGGCCGACATCCGCGGTGATGCGGTGTGCGAGCACGGCGTCCTGCCCGCTCGACAGCACCTCGTGGCGGCCCCAGCCGATCTCGGGCGAGCTGCGGTAGCGCACCGCGAAGCTCCGGATGACACTGAGCAGCGAATCGGGGTCGTGCATCTGCGCCTCGACGTTGACATGTTCAGGGGCGTAGCCGTCGTCGGGTGGTGCCGCGGGAAGCCGGCCCGCGGCGGCGCGCGAGAATCCGCCGTTCTTCCCGTCGGTCCACTGCATGGGGGTGCGCACCGTCATCCGGCCGCCCTCGTCGCGGTTCTCGCCCATGCCGATCTCCTCGCCGTAGAAGAGCACTGGGGTTCCCGGCAGCGAGAAGAGCAGGCTGTAGACCATGCGGATTCGGCGCGGGTCGCCGTCGAGCATTGTGGGCAGCCGGCGCGCGATGCCGCGATCGTAGACGCGCATCCACTCCTCGGGGGCGAAGGCGTCGAACACCTCCTCGCGTTCGGCGTCGCTCAGCTTGTCGAGGGTGAGCTCGTCGTGATTGCGCACGAAGTTCGCCCACTGGGCCTCGGGTTCGAGCTGGGGCCGTTTCGCGAGAGACGCGGCGAAGGGTCGGGCGTCCTCCCTCGCAAGTGAGAGGTAGAGCGCCTGCATGCCGAGGAAGTCGAACTGCATCGTGAGCTCAGGCGGATTGCCGGGCCGGCCGAAGAACTCGACCTGCTGGTCGTACGGCAGGTTCACCTCGCCGAGCAGCATGGCCGCGCTCGAGCGGCGCTGCAGGAAGCGGCGGATGTCTCGGAGGAACTCGTGCGGGTCGCCGATGTCGACCCCTTCCGGCGGCTCGATCAGGAACGGCACCGCGTCGACCCGGAACCCCGAGATGCCGAGCTCCAGCCAATATCCGACAGTCTTCGCGATCTCGTCGCGCACGGCCGGGTTGGCGATGTTGAGGTCGGGCTGGTGGCGGTAGAAGCTGTGCAGGTAGTACTGGCCGCTGCGCTCGTCGAGCTCCCAGACGCTGTCCTCCTCGCCAGGGAAGACCGTCTTCGCCTGCTTCTTCGGCGGCTCGTCACGCCAGACGTAGTAGTCGCGGTACGGCGAGTTGCGGCTCCGGCGCGCAGCCGTGAACCAAGGGTGCCGGTCGGAGGTGTGGTTCATGACGAAGTCGATGATCACCCGCATGCCGCGATCGCGGGCGGTGCGTGTGAACTCAGCCACGTCGCCGAGCGAGCCGAGCCGGGAGTCGACGCCGGTGAAGTCGGTGATGTCGTACCCGTCATCGCGGTCGGGGGTCGGCTGGAAGGGCATGAGCCAGATGCACGTCACGCCGAGCTCGGCGAGGTGGTCGAGCCGGTGCGCGAGTCCTTCGAAATCGCCGGAGCCGTCATCGTTCCAGTCCATGTACGTCTCGACATCGAGGCAGTAGACGACGGCGGTCTTCCACCAGAGGTCGCTGCGGTCGGTGATCCTCATCTGCCTACCTCCTTCAAGGCGGGCAACACGCGCTCGCCGAATTTGTCGATGAACGCGTCTTGCTCGATGCCCACGTGGTGGAGGAAGATGCGGTCGACACCGAGCTCGGCGATGGCGGCCAGTTGGTCGAGGTGCCGGCTCGGGTCGGAGGAGACCTGCAGGGTTTCGGCCACCTGGTCAGCCGTGGCATCCGCTGTGCGCTCGTCGAACGCTTCGGGAGTGTCGAGCTCCCATGCGAGGTGCGCGGGAACGATACTCTGGCGCCATTGGTCGTGCGCGATCGCTCGTGCCTCCTCATCGGTCGGCGCCCAACTGAGGTGCACCTGCACGCTGACCGGGCCGCGCCCGCCCGCATCTCGATAGGCGTCGATGAACTGGCGGAGCTCGTCGCGCGGCTGGTCGACCGTGATGATGCCGTCGGCCCACGCTGCTGCCTCACGTGCCGTCTCGGTGCTCACCGCTGCCGCGAACAGCGGGGCCGGTGACTCGGGCAGGCTCCAGATGCGGGCTCGATCGGTTCGGATCCTGCCCTCGGTCGAGACTTCCTCGCCCGCGAGCAGGCGCCGCATGATGTCGATGGTCTCGATGAGCCGCGCGTCGCGTTCCTCCTTCTCCGGCCACGGGTCGCCGGTGATGTGCTCGTTGATCGCTTCGCCGCTGCCGATCGCCGCCCAGAATCGCCGCGGATACATCTCGGCGAGGGTCGCGATCTTCTGTGCGGCTATCGCCGGGTGGTAGCGCTGGCCTGGCGCCGTGACGACGCCGAGCGAGAACCGGGTGGCCTCGAGCGCGGCGGCGAGCCAGCTCCATGCGTATCCCGAATGGCCCTGGCGCACGCTCCACGGTTCGAAGTGGTCGCTGCACATCGCGGCGTCGAAGCCGGCCTGCTCCGCGTGCTTGACCGCCTCGAGCAGGCGGCTCGGTGGGAGTTGTTCGTGCGAGGCGTGGAATCCCACGATCGTCATTCGCACTCCTTCCGTCCCTCCGAGGCTTCCGATGGCGACCGTAACCGGCAACCCCTTGCGGGCGTTCGCTGGATCGGTGTACCGGGCGCGCGCTCTAGGCTGGACGCATGGCAGAACGTGCATCGTGGTCTCTCGGCGCGGCCCTTCGCGGGGTCTTCGGCGCGAAGACGATCGACGACGACACATGGGACGATCTCGAGTCGGCACTCATCCGTGCGGACTTCGGCCCCTCGGTGACCGAGGAGATCGTCGCGCAGATCAGGGCGCAGGTCGAGCGATACAAGACCACCGACCCGAAAGACGTGCAGCGGATGCTCCGCGAGATCGTCGAGGAGCGGCTCTCGAAGTACGACCCCACTCTGAAACTCACCGAACGGCCGGCCGTCGTGCTCGTCGTCGGAGTGAACGGCGTGGGCAAGACCACGACGATCGGAAAGTTCGCGAGATTTCTGCGCAGCTACGACCGCAGTGTCGTCGTCGGCGCGGCCGACACGTTCCGCGCGGCCGCCGTCGACCAGCTCGCGACGTGGGCCGAACGCGCGGGCGTGGGCATCGTGCGGCCCGAGCGTGAGGGGCAAGATCCCGCATCCGTCGCGTTCCAGACCGTCGAGCAGGCCAAGCGCGACGGCACCGAGATCGTCATCATCGACACAGCCGGGCGCCTGCACACCAAAGGCGGGCTCATGGACGAGCTCGGCAAGATCAAGCGTGTCGTCGAGAAGCTCGCACCGATCAGCGAGGTGCTGCTCGTGCTCGACGCCACCACAGGGCAGAACGGCCTCGCGCAGGCCGAGGCGTTCATCGAGCACGGGGGCGTCACCGGTCTCGTACTCACGAAACTCGACGGGAGCGCCAAGGGCGGTTTCGTGCTCGCCGTGCAGGAGAAGACCGGGCTGCCCATCAAACTCATCGGCCAAGGCGAGGCCATTGGCGACCTCACAGGATTCACGCCGCACGTCTTCGCGCAGAAGCTCGTCGGCTGAGAAGGAGAACGATATGGCGATCGAACACGACTACTTCGGACTCATCGGCGACTACTGGGCCGAGCGAAAGGAATACGGCGACCAAGATGTCGAGGTCGTGCTCGATGCCGACGCCGACGAGGTCTCCACCCCGTCGCTCGACGCAGCGGCGACGATGGTCGGCGAGCTCGAGCTCATCGACGATGAGATCCGCGGCGTCTTCGTCGGCCAGCTCGATTCGGGCAGCAGCGTGGTCTCGCAGTTCCTCGTCGCGGTGCTCGATGGTGACGATGCAGAGGCCGCGAGTGAGGCGATCAGCCGCGACTCGGGCGACCGGCACATCGATGCGCTCCGCTCACTGAGCCTCGTGCGCGTCGACTTGAGGCCCGACGCCGACGGCGACGGCGAGACGTTCGCCGAGTTCGAGTACGGTCTCGCGCCTGAAGACATCGATACGCGGCTCGTCGCGTCCATCGACATCGGCCGCGATGTCGTCGACCTCCGCTTCGACGGCTGAGACGGCATCCGACCTCATTTAGACTTGGCAGACCATGGCTACATTCGGAAACCTGTCTGACCGCCTCGCCGAGACCTTCAAGAATCTCCGCACCAAGGGCAAGCTCTCGGCGTCCGACGTCGACGGCACCGTTCGCGAGATCCGCCGCGCGCTGCTCGACGCCGACGTCGCACTCGACGTCGTCAAGCAGTTCACGTCAGACGTGCGCGAGCGCGCGCTCGGTGACGAGGTCAACAAGGCGCTGAACCCGGCGCAGCAGGTCGTGCAGATCGTCAACGAGGAGCTCATCAAGATCCTCGGCGGCGAGCAGCGGCGCCTGCAGTTCGCGAAGACCCCGCCGACCGTCATCATGCTGGCCGGTCTCCAGGGTGCAGGCAAGACGACGCTCGCGGGCAAGCTCGCGAAGTGGCTCGTGAAAGACGGGCACACCCCGCTCCTCGTCGCGGCCGACCTCCAGCGCCCGAACGCCGTGAACCAGCTCCAGGTCGTCGGCGCCCAGGCAGGCGTTCCCGTCTACGCCCCCGAACCGGGCAACGGCACCGGTGACCCGGTCAAGGTCGCGAAAGACGCAGTCACGCAGGCCGAGCGCGCCCAGCACGACGTCGTCATCATCGACACCGCCGGCCGGCTCGGCGTCGACGCCGAGCTCATGAAGCAGGCCTCGAACATCCGCAAGGCGACGAACCCCGACGAGGTGCTCTTCGTTATCGACGCCATGATCGGCCAAGACGCGGTCACGACCGCGAAGGCCTTCCAAGAGGGCGTCGACTTCACGGGCGTCGTGCTCACCAAGCTCGACGGCGACGCCCGCGGTGGCGCAGCGCTGAGCGTGGCCTCGGTCACCGGTCGCCCCATCATGTTCGCCTCAACAGGCGAGGGGCTCGACGACTTCGAGCCCTTCCACCCCGACCGCATGGCGAGCCGCATCCTCGACCTCGGCGACATCCTCACCCTCATCGAGCAGGCGCAGTCGGCGTTCGATGAAGACGAGGCGATGAAGGTCGCCGAGAAGTTCGCGACCGACCAGTTCACCCTCAACGACTTCCTCGGCCAGATGCAGCAGCTTCGGGGCGCCGGCTCGATCAAGAAGATGCTCGGCATGCTGCCGGGCGCTGGCGGCATGAAGCAGCAGCTCGAGAACTTCGACGAGCGCGAGATCGTGCGCACCGAGGCGATCATCCAGTCGATGACGCCCGCCGAGCGCGAGAACACGAAGCTCCTGAACGGATCGCGGCGGGTCCGCATCGCGAGGGGCTCAGGCATGACCGTCACCGACGTCAACCAGCTCGTGTCGCGCTTCGAGCAGGCCGCGAAGATGATGAAGACGGTCGCGCGCGGCGGCATGCCGCAGATCCCCGGCATGGGGCCGATGCCGGGCGGCGGCGGCCACGGCGGCGGCAAGCGACAGGGCGGCAAGGGCAAGAAGTCCAGCTCGTCGCGCTCGGGAAACCCGGCCAAACGCGCCGCCGAGAACGCGGCGATCGCCTCGGGTGCCGCGCCCGGCGCAGCCACTGCGCCCGCAGGCTCGGGCTTCGGCCTCGGCGGCGGCGCGAAGGCTGCACCGAGCGAAGAAGAGCTCGCGGCCCTGCAGAAGATGCTGCGCCGCTAGAATCGGCTCGCCCGTCAGATCCTGGATGGGGCTGGTCGATCTCGTCCTCCGCCGATTCCTTCCGGGTGTCGTATCCGAACCGACGTCGGGGCGAGAACCCCTCGCCGTCGAGCGGGTGCTGTCCGACGATGGGCCGGCGCACCGGTAGGTCCCATGACGGGCGACGAGAATCCAAGGAGGGCCATGGTCCAGGAGAAGCTCTTCCCAGGGCGGCAGCGCTGCAGGAAGTGTGCGCAGAAGCTCGGCGGACCCGGGGTTCCGGTCTACCAGGGGCTGTACTGCACGCCTCGGTGCGCAGGCATGGCGGAGCTGGTGCTCGATGCTGCGAACGCACCTCGCGAGTGCAAGACCGATCGGGGCGGCCGATGGGAGTTCAAGCGCCGGTATCGGAGCGAGATCGAGATTCCGGGCAAGCTCCGTGAGGACCCGTCGACGAGCTGGTACACCTGCCAGCACTGCGGCCACCTCCACATCGGCCACAGTCGCATCGACCTCGCGACCGAGACGCATCGCGTCCTCGGCGACCGGGCGGCGCTGGCGGACTTCCTCGTCAAGAGCCGAGGTAATGCGACGCACAAGCAGGTCGCCGTGGTCGCGAAGATCCGTCCGATCCGGCTCAAGGAGCTCGAGGATCCGAACTCCGAGAAGGTCGACCTGAGCGCGTTCTTCGCAGTGCTCGCGGTCTACCGGATCAAGCTCGCAGCCGTGCTCCGCGAGGATCGGTCGACGCGCCCACCCCGCTGATGGCTGCCTGTGCCACTCTCCGGGTTCCTACCGAGCGTCATGACGCGTCGTTCCCGAGAGCTCTTCGAGGGCTGGCCCGTCGACGACCGTCGCGCCGGTCGCGACCGAGAGCGGGTCGGTCGAGAGCCACTGCGCGACCGATTCCGGGTCGAGCGGATGCCGCGACGCCACGATGATCGTGTTGCCGGACGCCACCCGCATGAGCACGGCCTCCGAGCCGATCACGAGCACGTCGGGCAGGAGTTCGAGCACCGCGGCGAGGGTGTCGCCCGTCACCTGCGGCTCGGCGCCGTTCAGGCAGTTGACGATGAGCACGCCGCCCGGCGACAGGAGCGAGACGAGCTCGGTGAAGAACTCGATCGTCGTGACGTGACGCGGCACGGCGCCACCCGAGAAGACGTCGACGAGCACGAGGTCCCACTGGTCGTCGCCGTCGCCCGTGAGCCGCTGCACCTCGGCGCGGGCATCGTCGATCGCGAGTTCGATCGGTGCGTCGGGGGGCAGCGGCACGTGCTGCGTGACGAACTCGAGCAGCTCGGGATACAGCTCGACGACGCGCTGACGGCTCGACGGGTGCAGGGCGTGCACGTAGCGGGGGAGCGTGAGGGCTCCCGCGCCGAGGTGCAGCACCGACGGCGACTCGCCCGGAAGCGTGGCGAGCACGGCGGCGATGCGGCGCACGTACGGAAGCTGCAGGTCGCGGGGGTCATCGGGGTTCACGTGCGATTGCGTGACGTCGTCGATGACGAGCGCATAGCCGCCGTTCGAGCCGCGGTCGGGCTGGAGTTCGGCCCTGAACGCGGCGGTCTCGAGTGTCGGCGACGTGTCCATATCTCGACCCTAGGCGATCCGAGCGCGCGGACCCGCGGGTTGCTTACCGAGGGGTCAGTGAACGGTTCAGCGACCGCGATACAGTGATTCGGCGGCAAACGCGCGAGACGACTTGGAGCACTGACGATGACGATCGGCACCCCCGACTACCGCGATGCGGGCCTCGAATTCGACGACGAGTTCGTGTTCGGCTCGGCCACGGCCTCGTACCAGATCGAGGGGGCCGTGCACGAAGACGGTCGCGGTCCATCGATCTGGGACACCTTCAGCCACACGCCGGGCAAGATCTCGAACGGCGACACCGGTGACACGGCGTGCGACCACTATCACCGCCTCGACGAAGACCTCGATCTCATGGCCCGGCTCGGTCTCGAGGCGTACCGCTTCTCGATCGCGTGGCCGCGCATCCAGCCGACCGGGCGGGGCGCGGCCAACGAGGCCGGGCTCGCGTTCTACGAGCGCCTCGTCGACGGACTCATCGCCCGGGGCATCCGGCCCATCGCGACGCTCTACCACTGGGACCTGCCGCAGGCTCTCGAAGATGAGGGCGGCTGGACCAACCGTGCGACGGCGTACGCGTTCGCCGACTACGCCCGACTCGTCGGCGAGCGCCTCGGCGACCGCGTCGCAGTGTGGACGACGCTCAACGAGCCGTGGTGCAGCGCCTACCTCGGCTACGGCTCGGGGGCGCATGCCCCGGGGCTCATGGACGGCGCGAAGGCGCTCGCCGCGGTGCACCACCTCAACCTCGCGCACGGGCTCGCGATCGCCGCTTTACGCGAGGTCGTGACGAACGACCCCGGCTACTCGATCACGCTGAACCTGCACGTGATCCGGCCGTCAGGCGCGGGCGGTGCCGAAGCCGCCCGGCGCATCGACGGGCTCGCGAACCGGGTCTTCCTCGGGCCGCTCCTCGGCGATGGCTACCCGTCCGACGTGATCGCCGACACCGCGGGCGTCACCGACTGGTCGTTCGTGCTGCCGGGCGACACGGAGCTCATCGCCCAGCCGATCGACCTGCTCGGTGTGAACTACTACTCGACCGTGACCGTCGACATGTGGGACGGCGTCTTGTCACGCACGAACGCCGACGGCCACAAGGATATGGGCGGCACACCATGGCCGGGCTCCGAGCACGTCGAGTTCCTCGAGCAGCCGGGGCCGTACACCGCGATGGGGTGGAACATCGACCCCTCGGGCCTCGAAGACCTGCTCGTCTCGCTGAGCGAGCGCTACCCCGATCTCCCGCTCATGATCACCGAGAACGGGGCAGCGTTCGACGACGTCCTCGTGCAGGAGCCCGACGGCCCAGCCGTTCACGACGTCGACCGCATCGACTACCTGCGCCGCCACTTCACGGCCGCGCACCGGGCGATCGAACGCGGCGTCGACCTGCGCGGCTACCAGGTGTGGTCGCTCATGGACAACTTCGAGTGGGGCTACGGCTACTCCAAGCGCTTCGGAATCGTGCGGGTCGACTACGACTCGTTCGAGCGCCTGCTGAAAGACAGCGCGCACTGGTACGCGGAGCTGATCCGCACGAGGCGCATCCCGGGCTAGGGGTGCGGCCGGGCGGTTCGCAGGAACGCTCTCGCCGTGAACGCGACGGCGGGGTCGTCGTCGTCGGTCAGGCGCGAAAGAATCCCGAACGAGATCTCTCCGGGAACTTCGATGAGCGCCTGGGCGAGTCGGCCGCGAGCGCCCGGCCTGGTGGGGTCATCTTCGAGTCTGCCGACGAGGGCTTCGGCGATGCGGTCGACAGCGCCGGTGCCCTGCGCCAGTTCGCCGAGCACATCCGCGGCCTCGACGTCGCTGATGCCCGCCACCACCATCTCGATGAGCACCAGCACGGCGTCCTGGTCGCCGCGCGAGCCGAGCGCCAGTGCCGCGCGGCCGCGGACCACGTCGTCGGTGTCGGAGAGTGCACGCCGGAGCATGGCGGCCGCATCGGTGAACTGCAGCTCGGCGATCGCAGTGACCGCGCGCCGCCGTATGTCGGCTTCGGACGATTCCAAGCCGCCGGCGAGGGCGCGCATGCCATCGTGGCTGCCGGTTGCTGCCAACGCCCACCGAAGGGTTCCGGCGACGTTCGGGTCGGACTCTGTGAGGATCGCCGTCGCGAGGGTCTCGGCGGAGAGCGGCTCGCCGTCGCCCGACGCGAGAGCGGCACGTTGACGGATCGCGGGGTGCTCCGAGTTCAAGGCCCGCAGCAGGTTCACTGTTCGAAGGACCTCCTCCCAGTCGGAGGGCGCGGTGTCATCGATGCGGCGGAGTCTCTCCAGCAGCTCCTGTTCGCGGGCGAGTCGCTGACGGGTCTGCTCGATCAGGTCTGGGATCAGTGATGACGGCCCGATCGTCGCGTCGTTCAACGCCTGTCGGATCTCGCCGAGCGGCAGACCGAGAGACCGGAGGCTCTCCACACGGAACAGTTGATGGATGTCTTCGGGTGAATACTCGCGGTAGCCACCGGTCGTGCGCCCGGAGGGTGCCACGAGTCCGAGCGAGTGGTAGTGCCGGAGCATGCGGGTACTCACCCCCGAACGTCGCGACACCTCACCGATCAGCACGGTCGTCCTCCGAGGGGAGCGGAGTCCAGGATCGTGGTGCGCTTGGCGTGCTCGAGCGCGGACGCGAAATCGCTGTCGGGGTCGCGCAGCAATCGTTCCGTCGCGATCGCGTGCACTCGCTTGTTCGCGGTGCTCGAGGTCACCGCCCTGAGCAAGGGCGGCACGGCGTCGCCGAGGGCGACGAGGGCGCGGCTCAGGCTTCGCTGCGTCTCGCTGTCGCCTCGTCCGAGCTCTTCCATCAGTTCCGCGGCGAGGTTCGGTTCGCCGCCCTGGGGAACGAGCGCGACGGTCGCGCGCCACGCACTGCGCGCGACGGCATCGTCTTCGTCGTGCAGCAGCTCCATCGGGATCGCCTCCCATGAGCTGCGGTCGCCGATCTTCGAGAGTGTGTGCAGCGCCTGGCTGCGTGCCTGCGCGTGCGGGGAATGGAGTTCCTCGTGGATCCGGGGCACCGTCGTGGCGGCGGACTGCCGTGTGAGCGCCCAGGTCAGCATGTCGCGCACGAAGAAGTCCGGCTCCGCGCGGCAGCGCTCGATGAGCGGCTCGACGAGTGCGGCGTCCGGGTAGGTTCCCGCCGAGAGCGCAGCCTGCAGTCGCGTCGACGATCGCGGATCTCTCAACGCTCCGATGAGCGCTGCATGCGTTGTGTCGGACGGGGCGGTCATCGTGGGTACCTCATGGATACAGTCCAGACCTTGTCACCGTGTCAAGGTCAAGTCGGGTCAGCGTCAGGGTCACGGTCAGCGCCCAGCGGATGCCGCAGGCAGCCCACTCTCGATGCCGTCGCGCAATTCGCGGGCGAGGTGTGCCACCACAGCCCTGAGGTCGCCGCCTGCAGCCGCGGCGACCCGCAGCTGGCGGGCGTAGCTCGCTCCTGAGTCGAGCATGCCGCGGACCCCCTGCAACTCGACGGCGCAGCCGAGGCGCTCCGCGATCGGGGCGAGCGTCGTGATGAGTGCCCGAAGGTCGTCGGCGACGGGGCGCTCGGTGCCCGCGACATCCGTGATCACCTCGGCTTCGAGCCCGTATCGCGCCGCCCGCCACTTGTTCTCGCGCACGTACCAGGGCTGCAGCACGGTCAGCGTGCCGCCCTCATCGAGCGTCGTGCTCATCCACTCGACGAGGCACTGCACGAGCGCACCGATCGCTGCGATCTCGGCCGCCGTCGACAGTCCGTCGCAGACTCGCACCTCGACGGTGCCCCATTTCGGCGAGGGACGGATGTCCCAGCGCACCTCGCTGTGATCCTCGATGACGCCCGTGCGGACGAGGTCGTCGACGCAGCGCTCGTAGGCCGGCCAATCGGCGAGGGGATAGGGGAGTCCTGCCGTCGGGAGCTGCTGGAACATGAGGGCACGGTTCGAGGCGTACCCCGTGTCGACGCCGGCCCAGAACGGGCTCGACGCCGAGAGGGCCTGCAGGTGCGGCAGGTACGCCAGCAGACCATCGAGGATCGGCAGCGCCTTGTCGCGGTCTTCGATGCCGACGTGCACGTGCACACCCCAGATCATCATGTTGCGGCCCCACCATCGGGTGCGCTCGATGAGCTTGTGGTACCTCGGCTTGTCAGTCAGATGCTGGTCATACCACTGGCTGAACGGGTGGGATCCGGCGCAGACCAGCTCGTAGTCGCCGAGACCGTCGATGACGCCGCGCACCTCCTCGAGCTGGGTCTCGAGGTCGGCGACGGCGTCGGCGACCCGCGCGTGCGGGCCGCTCACGAGCTCGACGGTGTTCGTGAGGAGCTCCGAGGTGATGAACGGATGCGCCGTGCCCTCGCTCGTCGAGTCAAGCACGTCGAGCACCCGGTCGGCGATGGAGGCGAGCTCGCCGGTGGCCCGATCGACGATCGCGATCTCCCACTCGAGACCCACGCTCGACCGCGGCGAGTCCGCGAATGCGATGTCCATGTGAGCGCCCCCGGTTCCTGCGGCGCGTACGCCGGCGTGGGGACATCATGACATGATGACTGCGGTCGATGAGGTCGCCGCGTCATCCGATGTCGCAGGCGATGGTGCCGACATCCGGGCGATTACCGTTGCGACGTGAGATCTGCAAGAATGGTCAGTCGAGTTCTGTATCGCCCGACCCTCTATCCGGCGCGCAGAACCTATTGAGCTTCCGCCGAGTGTGCACCCCACGCTCACGGCTGTCAGTTCGCCAACTCACAACATTTCAGGAGAATTGTGGCTGTCAAGATCCGTCTCAAGCGCCTCGGCAAGATCCGTGCGCCGTACTACCGCATCGTCGTCGCCGACTCGCGCACCAAGCGCGATGGTCGTGTGATCGAGGAGATCGGCAAGTACCACCCCACCCAGAACCCCTCGGTCATCGAGGTCGACTCGGACCGCGCGCAGTACTGGCTCTCCGTCGGCGCCCAGCCGACCGAGCAGGTCGCCGCGATCCTCAAGCTCACGGGCGACTGGGGCAAGTTCAAGGGTGACAAGAATGCCGTCTCGACCGTTCAGGTCGCCGAGCCGAAGGCCGCCTTCGTCGCCGACGAGAAGAAGAAGCCGGTGCTGAAGCCCAAGGCCGACAAGCCCGCGCCGAAGGTCGAAGAGGCTCCCGCCGAGACCGCGACGGACGAGGCGTAAACCTTGCTCCAGTCCGCGCTCGAACACCTCGTCAAAGGGATCGTCGATCACCCTGACGAGGTCAAGGTCGTTTCCGCGTCGAGCGCACGCGGCGAGGTCCTCGAGGTTCATGTGAACCCCGAGGACCTCGGTCGCGTGATCGGCCGTGCAGGCCGCACCGCGAAGGCGCTGCGCACCCTCGTCACCGCGCTCGCCGATGGTCGACGCGTTCGCGTCGACGTCGTCGACACCGACGACTGACGTGGCCGACACCGCAAGTACGCAGCTGCGGGTCGGTCGCCTGCTGAAGGCGCACGGCCTCAAAGGTGCCATCAAGGTCGAGCTCTACACCGACGACCCCGACCGGCGCTTCGTGCCGGGCGCGGAGTTCTCGCTGCAGGTGCCCGACACGTCGCCGTGGCACGGCAAGAACCTCACGCTGCGTGAGCTCCGCTGGTACAACGGGCACGCGGTCGGGTTCTTCGACGGCGTCGACGACCGCACCGCGGCCGAGGGCCTTGCCAAGGCGATCCTCTGGGTCACGCACGTTGAAGAAGAGGCGCCCGAAGACGACGCCTGGTACGACCACCAGCTCATCGGCCTCGCGGTGATCCGCGACGGCGAGCATGTCGGCGAGGTCGCACATGTCGACCACTTCCCCGCGCAAGACCTTCTCATCGTCAAGACGCAGGGCGGCGAGGTCATGGTGCCGTTCGTGTCGGCGATCGTGCCCGAAGTCGACCTCGCGTCCGGCACACTGACGGTGACGCCGCCTCCCGGGCTCTTCGAGGAGGTGGCCGAGGTCGAGACGCCGGAGGCCGAGACGGCCGCGGTCGAGACGGCCGCGGCGCCCGAGGCGCCGGTCGAGACCGTCGCATCCGAGTCGCCGGCCGAAGCTGCCGAAGCGGATGCCACGGCACCCGCCGAGGCCGACCGCGACGAGTAGTCGGCCGATGCGCGTCGACATCGTCACGATCTTCCCCGAGTTCTTCTCGGTGCTCGATCTGTCACTCCTCGGCAAGGCCCGCCAATCCGGCCTCATCGACGTGAAGGCGCACGACCTCCGTGACGCCACGCACGACCGGCACCGCACGGTCGATGACACCCCCTACGGCGGCGGGGCGGGCATGGTCATGAAGCCCGAGCCGTGGGGCGAGGCGCTCGACGGCATCGTGGGCGACGGGGCATCCGATGCCCTGCTCATCGTGCCGTCGCCCGCCGGCGAGCCGTTCACCCAGCAGATCGCCCGTGAGCTCGCAGCTGAAGAGCACCTCGTGTTCGCCTGCGGTCGTTACGAGGGCATCGACCAGCGCGTGGTCGATCACTACGAGACGCGCATGCGCGTTCGTCTCATCAGCCTCGGCGACTACGTACTGAACGGCGGCGAGGTCGCAGTCATGGCGATGATCGAGGCCGCCGGCCGCCTCGTGCCCGGCGTCGTGGGCAACCCAGAGAGCCTCGTCGAAGAGTCCCACGAAGACGGCCTGCTCGAGTACCCGAGCTACACCAAGCCCGCCGCATGGCGCGGGCTCGAGGTACCGCCGGTGCTGCTCTCGGGCAACCACGGGGCGATCGCCGCGTGGCGCCGCGAGCAGCAACTGGAGCGCACCCGGCGCGTCCGACCCGAACTGCTCGGCGAGTAGCCGGCCCGCGCCGCACCCAGATCTCGGGGCGTGAGCCGTTCTTCACCTGCCGGAAACACGCGGGTGCGGTGCGCGAAACACGCTCTGCTCGGCGGAGGCGCACGTCTGGCAGCAGAGCTCGGACCCGACGATCGGCCGTCGACGTGCTCGCGACCCGGCTCGACCCGCTGTTGGCCGAAGGTGATGCGGTGCTGCTCGCCGCGGCCGGATCCAATGACCCGCGAGCCGTCAGGGAGTGCTTCGAGACTGCCCGTCGGCTCGGGCAATGCCCAGCGCTGAGCCTTGATTCCGAGCCCGACGTGGCCGCGGTGCTCGACCTCGCACGCATCGCCGCGGACCGAGACGGGCGCCTCGGCGCTCAGCCGCGCTGCGTGAAGATGATCGGGTCGCCCTCGGTGACCGCGATCGTGTGTTCCGAGTGCGCGCCACGCGAACCGTCGGCGCTGCGCAGGGTCCAGCCATCGGGATCGGTGAAGATCCGATCGGTCGTCGCGAGGAACCACGGTTCGATCGCGACGACGAGGCCCGGCTTCAACGGCAGACCACGGCCGGGGCGGCCGTTGTTCGGGATGTGCGGGTCACCGTGCATGGTGCGGCCGACGCCGTGCCCGCCGAAGTCGGTGTTGATCGAGTACCCCTCGGCCTTCGCGACATCCGCGATGGCTCGTGAGATGTCGCCGATGCGGTTGCCAGTGCGCGCAGCGGCGATGCCGGCGTCGAGCGCGCGGCGGGTCGTGTCGATGAGGCGCAGGTCTTCGGCGCGGGGCGTGCCGACCACGATCGAGATCGCCGAGTCGGCGACCCAACCGTTCACCGAGGCAGCGAAGTCGAGGCTCACCAGGTCGCCGTCGCGCAGCTTGTAGTCGTGGGGGAGGCCGTGCAGCACGGCATCGTTGACCGAGGTGCAGAGGACCTTGCCGAACGGGCTCGCACCGAACGACGGGTGGTAGTCGATGTAACAGCTCTCAGCGCCGGCCTTGCGGATCATCTCGTGCGCGAGGGCATCGAGCTCGAGCAGATTCACGCCGACGGCTGCGGCAGCCGCGGTCGCCTCCAGCACGCTCGCCACGAAGCGGCCGGCAGGACGCATCTCCTCGATCTCTGCAGGGGTTCGAAGTTCAATCACGAGTCCATTCTGGCGGGTCCGCCCTGAGTGAACACTCGGCACGCGCGCAGGATCGGCGGATTACGCTGTGAACATGCTCCTGCGGCGCGTGTTCTATCGATGGCAGATGATCGCGGTCGTCGTGCTGCCCGTCTGGCTGGCGGTCGGCTGGGCCATCTTCGGCGGCGGAGGTTGGGGCACGCTCGGGCTCGTGGTCATCGTGCCCGTCGCCTTCGTCGTGCTCGGCATCGTTGCGCTCCTCACGAGCATTCGACCGACCGTTCGCCAGCAGCACGCCGTCTCGTGGACCGACCTCGGCGTGCTCACGGCATGGCACCTCGCGATCATCGCGACAGGCTTCTACGGCACGTCCGCAACGCTCGTCGGCGTCCTCGCGATCCTGCTCGGCATCGCGGCGTTCTGGCTCGCCGTGTGGCAGCTCATCACCGACGGCGCCAATCGGGTGAAAGCCTCGATGGCCGAGTTCGAGCGACTCGCGGCTGAACAGCAGGGTGGCCCGGCTCGACCCGCTGCACCCGGTGTGCGGAGGCCGCCCTTCGACGACGGCGGCGACGACGTGATCATCATCAACGAGGTCCGCGAGTAGCGGCAGCACGCACGGTCGGCGCGCCGTCACGTGGCATCCGGCGCCCGCTTTTGCCGAGCTGCCCACCGGCATGGCACAATAGAGGATTGTGCCGCCGTAGGACTCTGCCTCCGGGGAGCGCGCACGCACGAATCATCGTGCGAGGCGGCACCAGTCACTTCCATTCAATGATCAGCGTTCGACCGGTTGCGGGCGCAGAGAGCGAACCATCATGCACATCCTCGACCATGTCGACGCCGCGAGCCTGAGGTCGGATATCCCCGACTTCCGCCCCGGCGACACCGTCAAGGTGCACGTCAACATCATCGAAGGCACGCGTGCGCGTGTCCAGGTCTTCCAGGGCGTCGTCATCGGCCGCCAGGGCGAAGGCGTGCGCGAGACCTTCACTGTCCGCAAGGTGAGCTTCCAGGTCGGCGTCGAGCGCAAGTTCCCGGTGCACTCGCCCGTGATCGACCACATCGAGGTCGTCACCCGCGGTGACGTGCGTCGCGCGAAGCTCTACTACCTGCGCAAGCTGCGCGGCAAGAAGGCGAAGATCAAGGAGAAGCGCGACAACTGATCCGCCACGCGGATCGCGCTCAACGCGAACTCGTCCCCGAGCTCCCCACCCCTAGACTGGGCGGGGAGCTCGGGCGGTTAAATGACAGAAGATACAGACACTAAATGACAGAAGATACAGACACGCGAACTGGTCGCGTGGATTCGGCATCGCCGAGCAGACGACGCAGTGTCCTGCTGTTCCTGCGGGACCTGCTCGTTATCTTCGTAGTGGCGGTACTCGTCTCATTCCTCATCAAGACGTTCCTCATCCGATCGTTCTTCATCCCGTCGCAGTCGATGGAGGAGACGCTCGTCAAAGACGACCGCATCATCGTGAACGAGCTGGTTCCCGAGGTCACGCCGCTCACTCGCGGCGACGTCGTCGTGTTCAAAGATCCCGGCGGCTGGCTGCCCGCGCGCGTCGAGACCCCGCAACCGCCGCTCGTGGCCGCCGTCGACTGGTTCCTCGCGTTCGTGGGGCTCTCGGCGCCCGATTCGAACGACCACCTCGTCAAGCGCCTGATCGGGCTGCCAGGCGATCACGTCGTGTGCTGCAACGCGCTCGGCCAGATGAGCGTCAACGACGTTCCGCTCGACGAACCCTACGTCGCCCTGCCCCCGGGCGAGTCGAAGGTCTCCCGTGACGACTTCGACGTCGTCGTTCCCGATGACTCCCTCTGGGTCATGGGCGACAATCGCTACAACTCGAAGGACTCGCGCTACAACGGCGACACCCCGCTGAAGGGCTTCGTGCCGATCGAGAACGTCGTGGGGCGCGCATTCGTGGTCAGCTGGCCGATCGATCACTGGGCGTGGCTCGACAACTACCCGCAGGTCTTCGACGGGGTCGACGAGGCGGGTCGCTGACATGACGCCCGTCGCCGTGCCGACCCTGCGCACCGAACGAGAGTTCCTCGCCGGTGCGCCCATGCTGCTCGCCTGCGACGAGGTCGGTCGTGGCGCGCTCGCCGGTCCCGTGTCCGTCGGCCTCGTGCTGATCGATTCGGGCGTGCGGCGCATGCCCGCAGGTCTGCGCGACTCGAAACTGCTGAGCGAACCGCGCCGCGAGGCGATGGCGCCGAAGGCATCCGCCTGGGTGCGCGCCTCCGCCGTCGGCGAGGCGAGTGCCGCCGAGATCGACGAGCTCGGCATCATGGCCTGCCTGGGGCTCGCCGGTGCGCGGGCATTCGCCGAGTTGTCGGCGGCGATCGAACTCGCCGCCGAAGTCCCACTGCTCCTCGACGGCAACCACGACTGGCTCAGCGTCTCGATCGAGCATCGGGCGCGAGTCGTCACCCGCATCAAGGCCGACCGCGACTGTGCTTCGGTGGCCGCGGCATCCGTCATCGCGAAAGTGCATCGCGACCGTGGCATGCGCCGTGCGCACGACGAGCGGCCGCTCTACGCGTGGGACGAGAACAAGGGATACTCGAGCCGGGCGCACTTCGCGGCGATCGATGAGCACGGGCCGAGCGAGCTGCACCGCGCGACTTGGTTGCACGATCGCGTGGCGGCCGCACCGACACTGTTCGACCTCGGCGTAGGATGAGTGCGATGGATGAGGACGAGTTCGAAGACTACGACCGCGAGGTCGAGCTGGCCCTGTATCGGGAGTACCGCGACATCGTGTCGCAGTTCAAGTACGTGGTCGAGACCGAGCGACGGTTCTACCTCGCCAACGAGGTCGAACTCGTGCGCCGCGACACCGAGCACGACTTCTACTTCGAGCTGACGATGAAAGACGTCTGGGTCTGGGACGTCTATCGCGCCGACCGCTTCGTGAAGTCGGTGCGCGTGCTCACCTTCAAAGACGTCAACGTCGAAGAGCTCGCCTCGCGCGAGTTCGAACTGCCGAAAGAGCTTGCACTCGACGAGTAGCACTGTTCCTCCACAGCTGAGCTTTTCGATCGACCTTCGCCACTTCGCCGTATCCGGCCTCCGCAGGTGCGGCCGGCCGCGACGCTGGTTGCGGAGGTGGTGCGGATGGCGCACAACGCAGAACTCGGCAGGCGCGGCGAACAGCTCGCGGTGGAGCATCTCGAGGCACGCGGCATGGAGGTGCTCGAGCGTAACTGGCGCTGCCGCATCGGCGAGATCGACATCGTCGCGCGCGACGGCCGCGACACAGTGTTCGTCGAGGTCAAGACGCGTACATCGGGTGACTACGGGCATCCGTTCGAGGCGATCACCCCGCTGAAGCTCGCGCGCATGCGTCGCCTCGCGATCGCCTGGTGCGAGGCGACTGATGCAGCGGTGTCGCGCATTCGCATCGACGCTGTCGCGGTTCTCGCGCCGACCGAGGCGCCCGCGCTCATCGAGCATCTCGAGGGGATCAACTGATGCCCGTCGCTCGCACGCGCTCGGTGGCGTTGCTCGGATTGACGGGCTCGATCGTCGAGGTCGAGGCCGATCTCTCGTCGCAGCTGCCCGCGTTCATCATCATCGGGCTGCCCGATGCCGCACTCGGCGAGGCACGCGATCGGGTGCGCGCCGCTGCGGTGAATGCCGGATGCCCCCTTCCACAGCGGCGGCTCACGGTGAACCTGTCGCCGGCGGCGCTGCCGAAGCACGGTTCGGGCTTCGACCTCGCGATCGCGATCGCCTGTCTCGCCGCGTCTGGCGAGATCTCGCCGGAGTCGATCGAACATGTCGTGCACCTCGGCGAGCTCGGCCTCGACGGTCGGCTCCGCCCGATCGACGGCATCCTGCCTGCCGTTCTCGCCGCGGTTCGGGCAGGCTACGACACGGTCATGGTGCCGGCGGCGAATGCGGGCGAAGCGAGCCTCGTTCCCGGAGTCACGGTCATCGGGGTCGCGTCGCTCATCGACGCGGCAATCTCGCACGGAGGAGCATTCGATGAGCGGGTGTTCGAGCCGGTCCCCGCTCCCGAACGCGCTGAACCGGCTGACGAGTCGCCCGGCGATCTCGCCGACATCGCAGGCAACGATGGTGCAGTCGACGCCCTCATCGCGGCCGCGGCCGGCGGGCACCACATGTTCCTCCTCGGCCCGCCCGGGGCGGGCAAGACGATGCTCGCCTCGCGGCTGCCGGGCCTGCTCCCCGACCTCGAGACCGAAGAGGCGCTCGAGGTCGCCTCCCTCCGATCACTCGCCGGGCAACCGCTCAGCGCCGGGCTCTCGCTGCGGCCGCCCTTCGAGGCACCGCACCACACGGCCACGGCGGCTGCGATGGTCGGTGGCGGCAGTCGGCTGATCCGTCCTGGTGCCGCAGCCCGAGCCTCGCACGGGGTGCTCTTCCTCGATGAGGCGCCGGAGTTCCCGTCGGCGGTGCTCGATGTCCTCCGCCAACCGCTCGAATCCGGCACCATCGCGATCCATCGTGCGAATGCCGTCGCGTCGTTTCCCGGCCGCTTCCAGCTCGTGCTGGCGGCCAACCCTTGTCCGTGCGGCAACCACGGCTCCAAGGTCGGCGACTGCATCTGTCCGCCTGCGGCCCGTCGGCGCTACATGGCCCGCGTGTCGGGGCCGCTCCGCGATCGGCTCGACCTGCAGCTCTTCGTTCCGCGCATCACGGCCGCCGGGCTGCGAATCGCGGCCGAGCAGCCGGGAGTGTCGACGGCCGTGGCGCGTGAGCGGGTTCTCGAAGCCCGGAAGCGGGCAGCCAGCCGGTTGCGCGAGACGCCATGGCGCACCAACGCGCAGATGCCCGGCCCCTGGCTGCGCGGCGCAGGCGGGCTGCACCCCGGTGGCCGCGCGACGGCCGATCTCGACCGTTCACTCGAGCTCGGCGGAATCACGATGCGCGGGTACGACCGCATCCTCAAGGTCGCGTGGACACTTGCCGATCTCGACGGCGTCGCCTCGCCGGGACTCGAACATGTCGGGCGGGCGCTCTTCCTCCGAAAGGGGCTCCCGCAATGAGCATCGTCCGCCGCTCGGCCACCCAACTGCGCACCGAACTCTCCGCCGTACGGACCGTCGCGCCCGACGATGCGACCGCGCTCGACGACGTCTTCGCCAGGGCGTTGCTCGGCACCTTGGCCGAACCCGGCGATGGCGTGCTCGGGCGCGCGATCGAAGTGCTCGGTGCTGCGCCGACGGCCGAGCTGCTGCTCGGCCGGGCAAGCCCAGCTCGCTTCATCGACGAGGTCGCGCAAGCCGGGGGAGCGGTGGACGAACGCGAGGCGACCACGGGGCTCGAGCGTTGGCTGCCCCGCCTCGATCACGACGCGTTCGTGCGATCGCTCGGGCAGGCGGCGCGAGTGGGAGCCCGCCTCGTGCTCCCACCCGACACGGTCTGGCCGCGAGGCGTCGATGAGCTCGGTGTGCACGCGCCGATCGGCCTCTGGGTTCGGGGTCGGGCGGCTGCACTCGCAAGCGCCGGCGCTTCGATCTCGCTCGTGGGCGCACGAGCCGCAACCGGCTACGGCGAGCACGTGACCATGGAGGCATCGGCGGGGCTCGTCGATCGAGGCTTCGCCGTCGTCTCCGGCGGTGCGTACGGCATCGACGGCATGGCGCACCGGGCCGCGCTCGCGAGCAGCGGCACGACCGTCGCCTTCCTCGCCGGAGGCGTCGACCGGTTCTATCCGATGGGGCACGAGACGCTACTGACCCGCATCGTCGAAACCGGTGCCGTCATCTCCGAGCTGCCTTGCGGCGCCGCGCCGACGAAGTGGCGGTTCCTGCAACGAAATCGACTCATCGCCGCCGCGAGCGATGCGACGGTGGTGCTCGAGGCCGGACTCCGCTCGGGCTCACTGAACACCGCCGGGCATGCGGCCACCCTCGGCCGCCCGTTGGGCGCGGTTCCCGGCCCGGTGACGAGCCCGGCATCGGCCGGCTGCCACCGACTCCTGCGAGAGTTCGACGCGGTCTGCGTCGTGGATGCCGATCAGATGGCCGAGCTCGCCGGTGGTCAGCGGCGGCGCGTCATCTCGACGGCGCACGGTTCACCAGAACAGGGCGCGACCTCGAGTGGAGCTGCCGATAAGGCACCCACCCGACGGTGGGGCATCGACTCGACCCCCGAGGCGGTGCGTGTGCTCGACGCGCTCAGCTCCCGCAGTCCTCGAGAGCTCGCCGACGTGGCGCGCAGGTGCGGTATGGCGCCGACCACGGTGATGGGCGTGCTCGGCGGGCTCGAGGCCGCAGCACTGGCCACGAGACATCCGCTGGGCTGGTTGCGGGCGAAGCGGAGGTGAGTCGCCTCAGCCAGCCGAGCGTGCTGCGGCCTGAAGCTGCCTGTGAAGATCGTCAATGCTCTCGGCGAAGAAGGTGAAATCATCCTGCACTGTCGGTGCATCACCATTCGGGCGGGGAACATACGCGGTCCGCATACCCGCCTTCGCTGCAGCGCGGAGGTCCCAGGCGTGCGCTGCAACCATGATCGGAATCCCAGAAGACGATGGGGCGCTCGCGATGGCCGCCTCGTAGATCCGCGCTGCCGGCTTGTAGCTCTGCACGTCCTCGCCGGAAAGCACTTGATGCCACCTCATTCCCGAGCGAGAGCTGAGCCCGGTCAGCGTGCTCCTACTTGCATTGGAGAGACCCATGACGGTCATGTCTCGGGCCAATCGGTTCACTCCGTCGATCGTGTCGTGCCACGGCGTCAGATGCTCGCCGGCGGCGTAGAGGTCGGCAACAGTTCGTCCGGGCCTGAATCGCCACTGCGTGGCAAGGTCGTCGAGGGCCTCCCGGTCGAGAGTGTCGCTCGGAGCGAAGGCGCGTCGCCCGGAGAGGATCTCTTCCTGCTGCGCCTCGACGTGGGCAAGCCATGCCGAGAGAGCGAGGTCCGCGGCGTCCTCGTCCGCCACGATCACCGACTTCATCTGCCCGAGCAGGCTCCCTCGTTGATCGACCAAGGTGCCGAGAACGTCGAAGACCACGGTTTCGCGAACTGTCGGGGCATAGGTGCTCATCTTTTCAACTGTATGGGCCGCAGATACGACGGCGTGGTCGGTGTGGAGAAGAGAGCCCGCCAGGGTCGGCACGTCGGCGGCAGCCTCTAGGCTGGCGGCGGAAAGAGGGGGTTCTATGCAGCATCCGCAACTCGGCCGGTATCCGGCCGCCCGTCACGTCATCGTCCACGTCAGCGACACGCACCTGCTGCGCGAGGGCGCACCACTCGGCGGCGTCGCCGACACGGTCGCCGCGCTCTCCCAGGTGACCGCGCAACTCGACCGACTCGGCTCCTCGATCGACGCGATCGTCATCACCGGCGACGTCGCTGATCTCGGCGAGCCCGATGCCTACCGGCTCGCCCGCGAGTCGCTCGAGCCGCTCGCCGAGCGCACGGGTGCCCGCCTCGTCTGGGTCATGGGAAACCACGACGAACGAGCCGCGTTCCGCGCCGGACTGCTCGGCGAACGCGCCGACGGTTCCCCCGTGCATCGCATCCTCGAGGTCGACGGGTTGCGCATCATCGCCCTCGACTCGACCGTGCCGGGCTTCCACCACGGCGAACTCGATGATGCGTCGCTCGACTGGCTCGATGCCGCGCTCGCCGAACCCGCGGCGAACGGCACCGTCATCGCGATGCACCACGCACCGATCGCCACGCCACTCGCATTGATGGACCTACTCGAGCTGCGTGGTCAAGACCGATTCGCCGAGGTCGTCCGCGACCGCGATGTGCGACTCATCCTCGGCGGTCACCTGCACTACGCGACCAACGGCAGCTTCGCGGGCATCCCCGTCTCCGTCGCAGGCGCGACCTCGTACACGATGGACCTCTCGGCCCCGCCGCGTGCGCTCGTCGGCATCGACGGCGGCCGCTCGTTCACGCTCGTGCATCTCGCCGACGACGGCCTGGTGACCTCGGTGGTGCCGGTGGGGCCGTTCCCGCCGGTCACGAGCTTCAGCGAGACGTTCCTCGCCGAGATCGAGGCACTGGCGCCCGATGAGCGCCTGGAGCGGTTCTCCCGCAAGCGACCCGCAGAGTGAACGCGGCCTCGGCATGCCGCGGGCGCGTCGGACCGGGCGATGACCACCGGGGGAGCAAGCTGGAGCTGTGAGCCTCGACCTCCTCCTCGACGACTATCTGTCGCACGTCGCCGTCGAGCGCGGATACTCCATGCACACGGTCGCCGCATACCGGAGCGACCTCCTCGAACTCATCTCATTCGCCGAGGAACGGGGTCCAGCAGACGCCGCAGTACTCGACCTGCCGCTTCTGCGCGACTGGCTGTGGCGGGCCACAGAGCGGGGCCTCGCCCGGACGAGCATCGCCCGCCGCGCAGCATCCGTTCGTGGTTTCACCGCCTGGCTCACGCGCCGCGGCACACTCGCGACCGACCCCGGGGCGAGACTCAAGGCCCCACGCGCCCAGCGCACCCTGCCGCGCGTCGTCACTGAACAGGCCGTCGCCGAGACACTCGCCGGCCTCGCCGCGCGGGCCGCCACCGGTGAACCCACCGAGATCCGGGATGCCGCAATCATCGAGTTGCTCTACGCCTCGGCGCTGCGGGTCTCAGAACTCGTCGGGCTCGACCTGGAGGACATCGACCGCCGCCGCCGTCTCGTGCGGGTGCTCGGCAAAGGATCGAAGGAGCGAATGGTGCCCTACGGGGCGCCGGCGGCACGCGCGATCGACCGATACCTCGATGAGGCGAGGCCCGCGATGATTGCGGCCGCCGAGGCCGCTGCGACAGCCAAGGACACGCCCGGTCGGGCAGTCGGCGTGAGGTCTGGCCAGATGCGCGCCGTCTTCCTCGGTGCCCGCGGAGCCCGCATGGGCGTGCGCAGCGTCTATCGACTCGTCGCCGCGCTGCTTTCGACAATCCCCGGCAGCGGACCGAGCGGCCCGCACGCCTTCCGTCACAGCGCCGCCACACACCTGCTCGACGGTGGCGCGGACCTGCGTGCGGTGCAGGAGTTCCTCGGGCACGCCAGTCTCGGCACCACCCAGACCTACACCCACGTGTCGACGGAGCGGCTGAAGCAGAGCTACCGCACCGCCCACCCCCGGGCGTGACCTCAGCTCGACGGCAGCAGAACGGCGCGCGGCAGCCCCCCGAGGAAGAGGAACGGCGAGACGTACTCGCCGTCGACCCGCACGCCGAAATGCACACAGCCCGTCGCGCAGTGCCCGCCCGTCGACACGGTGCCGATGGGGTCACCGGCGGCGACGGAAGCGCCGGCCTCGATGAGCGCGGCAACTGGTTCGATCGCGCTCACCACGCCGTCACCGTGATCGATGGCGACGACGGGCCGCCCGGCGACCATGCCGGCGTAGCTGACCACGCCGGCGGCTGATGCGACCACGGGTGCGCCGACCTCGGTCTCAACATCGATGCCGCGGTGACCGGCCTTGTAGGGCGACGGAGGGGCGCGGAACGGCGAGACGACCCGAATGGGCCCGGCAACCGGCCACTGCCATTGCTCTGGATACTCAGCGACGGCGCGCTGCTCGTGCGAACTCGGACCGTCGCCGACGCCCAGCGCTGTGGCCATGGGGGCCGTCGTGACCAGGGCGAGCAGCGTCGCCGCGGTGAGGGCGGATGCCGCTGCGGCGCACCAGCGGCGCTTGCGTCGACGGGCGATCGACGAGGAGATGGGCGGAGGGAGAGCTGCGTTCATGCCTCGATGCTCGGGCGCCACGCGGCATCCGCTCGTCTCGCTCGCTCGGATGTGGACGACGGCGAACCAGACGCGGTTGGGGAGGGGGAGTGCCGATGATAGAGTGTCGGGAGCACTCCGGTCTTCCGGGGTGACTACGCGCGCCATTTCGGCCGACGACTCCACTCAGTCCCGCTCCATGCTGTTTCGACAGCCGGAGCAGGCGGAGCCGTGCCGGGCGCCAGGGCTCCAGCCGCCGGCCGGAGCGACAACTGAGAACAAAGGAGTACGGCTCATGGCCGTCGTCACCATTCGCCAGCTGCTCGACAGCGGCGTTCACTTCGGGCACCAGACCCGCCGTTGGAACCCGAAGATGAAGCGCTTCATCCTCACGGAGCGGTCGGGCAGCTACATCATCGACCTGCAGCAGTCGCTCGCCTACATCGACAAGACGTACGACTTCGTGCGCGAGACGGTCGCCCATGGCGGCACCATCCTCTTCGTCGGCACCAAGAAGCAGGCGCAGAACGCGATCGCCGAGCAGGCGACCCGCGTCGGCCAGCCCTACGTGAACCAGCGCTGGCTCGGTGGCCTCCTCACCAACTTCCAGACGGTCTCCAAGCGCCTCGCGCGCATGAAGGAGCTCGAGGAGCTCGACTTCGAAGGCACCACGAGTGGCTTCACCAAGAAAGAGCTGCTCATCAAGAAGCGCGAGCTCGACAAGCTGCACAAGTCGCTCGGCGGTATCCGCAACCTGACGAAGACGCCTTCGGCGCTCTGGGTTGTCGACACCAAGAAAGAGCACCTGGCGATCGACGAGGCCAAGAAGCTCGGCATCCCCGTCATCGGCATCCTCGACACGAACTGCGACCCCGACGAGGTCCAGTACCCGATTCCGGGCAACGACGACGCGATCCGTTCGGTGAGCCTGCTCACCCGCATCGTCGCCGACGCCGCTGCTGAGGGCCTCATCGAGCGCCACCAGAAGCCCGAGGCCGAGGGCAACGTCTCCGCCGTCGAGCCGCTCGCCGAGTGGGAGCAGGAGCTCCTCCAGGCAGGCACGCCCGAGCAGTCCTCGCCCGAGACCGACAAGGTCGACGGCGCAACGGCCGAGGCCGAAGAGGTCGCCGAGATCGTCGAGGTCGTTTCAGCGGATGCCACCGCGGAAGCCGCGACCGAGTCGGCCGATGACGCTGAAGCAGCAGTCGAGGCTGAAGCAGTCGTCGAGGCTGAAGCAGTCGTCGAGGCCGAGCCGGTCGTCGAGGCTGAAGCAGTCGTCGAGGCTGAGCCGGTCGTCGAGGCCGAGCCCGCCGCCGAGTCCAAGTAAGACCACGAGTCCAGGAGACTTACAGATATGGCCAACTTCACTCTCGAAGACGTCAAGAACCTGCGCGAGCGCCTCGGCACCGGCATGGTCGACACGAAGAACGCACTCGTGGAGGCCGACGGTGACCTCGAGAAGGCCGTCGAGATCCTCCGCCTGAAGGGCGCGAAGGGCAACGCGAAGCGTGCCGACCGCTCCACCGCCGAGGGCCTCGTCGCCGCCGTCGACAACGGCGACGGCACCGCCACGATCATCGAGCTCGCTTGCGAGACCGACTTCGTCGCCAAGGGCGACAAGTTCGTCGGCCTCGCCGACCGAGTGCTCGCGGCCGTCGCCGCGGCTCGTGCCGAGACCGTCGAGGCCGCCCTGGCCGCGCCGGCCGATGGCAAGACCGTTGCCGTCGTGATCGACGAAGAAGCCGCGATCCTCGGCGAGAAGGTCGAGCTTCGTCGCATCCGTCTCGTCAAGGGCGAGCACTTCTCGATCTACCTGCACAAGACGTCGAAAGACCTCCCACCGCAGGTGGGCGTCGTGCTCGGCTACTCCGGTGACGACGCGGAGACCGCTCGCTCGGTCGCCCAGCACATCTCGTTCGCGAACCCGGAGTACCTCGCCCGCGAGGACGTTCCGGCCGACGCGGTCGAGAAGGAGCGCGGCATCGTCGAGCAGATCTCGCGTGAGGAGGGCAAGCCCGAGGCCGCCCTTCCGAAGATCATCGAAGGTCGCCTCGGCGCCTTCTTCAAGCAGGTCGCGCTGCTCGAGCAGGACTACGCGAAAGACAACAAGCTGTCCGTCGCGAAGGTTCTCGAAGGTGCAGGCCTCACGGTGAGCGACTTCGCTCGCTTCAAGGTCGGCGCCTAGGTGCACCACGGGAGTCCGGATCGTTCGCGATCCGGACTCCTTTGCTGTGTCCGGAGTGATTTCGGATGCCCGACGCCCCGCACTCGTCGAACACGCACGACAATCGACGCTGCGCCGCGGTCGGCGAACCAGTAGTTTTACACCCACAGGGAAGGATCGGTCGGCATGACGGAACACAAGCGCAGGGTCCTCTTGAAACTCTCGGGTGAGGCGTTCGGGGCGGGGTCGCTCGGCGTCAATCCCGACGTGATCAGCGCACTCGCACGCGAGATCGCCGATGCAGCACGAACCGTCGAGATCGCCATCGTCGTCGGCGGCGGCAACTTCTTCCGCGGTGCCGAGCTCTCCCAGCGCGGCATGGACCGCGGCAGGGCCGATTACATGGGCATGCTCGGCACCGTGATGAACGCGCTCGCCCTGCAGGACTTCCTCGAGCAGGCCGGCGCCGAGACGCGCGTTCAGTCGGCGATCTCCATGACGCAGGTCGCAGAGCCGTACATCCCGCGCCGTGCGGAGCGCCACCTCGAGAAGGGCCGGGTCGTCATCTTCGGCGCCGGCGCCGGATTGCCGTACTTCTCGACTGACACGGTCGCCGCGCAGCGGGCGCTCGAGATCGGTGCCGAGGTCGTGCTCGTCGCGAAGAACGGTGTCGACGGCGTCTACTCCGACGACCCGCGCACGAATCCCGACGCGCGCAAGATCGACCGCATCAGCTACCAGGAGGCGCTGCAGCGAGGGCTCAAGGTCGTCGACTCGACGGCATTCAGCTTGTGCATGGACAACGGCATGCCGATGCAGGTATTCGGCATGACACCGCACGGCAACGTGACTGCGGCGATCCTCGGCGCCGACCTCGGCACCATCGTCAGCAACGGCGTGCCCGCCGCCAGTCGGTAGACTGTCCAGAGTAGCGAACCAGAAGGAGCCCCCGTGATCGCGGACGTACTTTCCGATGCCACCGCACGCATGCAGAAGGCCGTGGAGGTCGCCAAAGACGACTTCGCGACCGTACGCACGGGTCGGGCCAACCCACAGCTCTTCCAGAAGATCCTGGTGAGCTACTACGGCACTCCCACCCCACTCGCGCAACTCGCCTCGCTCGCGAACCCCGAGGCCCGCACGCTGTTGGTGACGCCGTACGACAAGGGCGCGCTGAAAGACATCGAGCAAGCCATCCGCGACACTCCGAACCTCGGTGCGAATCCGTCGAACGACGGCAACATCATTCGGGTGACGCTGCCCGAGCTCACCGAAGAACGCCGGCGCGAGTTCGTGAAGATCGTGCGTGCCAAGGCGGAGGACGCCCGAGTCTCGGCGCGCAACATCCGCCGCAAGGCGAAGGACGACCTCGACTCCCTCAAGGGCGAGGTGGGCGACGACGAGGTTTCGCGCGCAGAGAAGGAACTCGAGCAGATCACGAAGTCCAACGTGGATGCCATCGACGAGGCCTTGAAGCGCAAGGAAGCCGAACTCCTCGAGGTCTGAGGCAAGAAGATGTCGGGCGTCCCAGAAGAGGATCAGTCGGACGCCGGGGGGCCTGAACGAACCTCGCGCGACGAGTTCCGTGCGCAGGTACACGCACGCAAGGCCGATCTCGAACGTCAGTTCGAGGTCAGCAGGGCGCAGTTCGATCAGGCGCAGGAGAAGATCAAGGCCCGCACCGGCCGCAACCTGATCCTCGCGATTCTCATCGGACTCGCGTTCGGTGTCGTACTGCTGCTCAGCCTCCTGTGGATCAAAGAGCTGTTCATGCTCTTCGCCGTGTTCATCGCCGCGTTCGCGAGTTACGAGCTCGCGCAGGCGCTGCGCAAGGCCGACTATCACGTTCCTCGCATCCCGACCGTTGCGGTTGCCGTGGCCGCAGTTCCGCTTTCGTACTACGGCGGAGCAGGCGGGCAGCTGATCGCCGTGCTCGGCGGCATCCTGATCGTCGCGCTCTGGCGGCTCGGCGAACAGATGGTGCCGTCACTGCGGCGCTCGTCGGCACGAGCGCTCGCCCGCGACCTCGTCGCGGGAGCGTTCGTGCAGGGTTACGTCACCTTCCTCGCGACCTTCGCGGTGGTGCTGACGGCGGCCGAGGGAGGCGAACTCTGGACGCTCGCATTCATCGCCATCGCCGTCGCGGCCGACACAGGCGCCTACGCCTTCGGGCTCATGTTCGGCAAGCACAAGATGGCGCCCATCATCAGTCCGAAGAAGACCTGGGAGGGCTTCGCCGGGGGAGCGGGCGCGAGCCTTCTGGCCGGCGTGCTGCTCTCGACGCTGATGCTCGGCAACACGTGGTGGTTCGGACTCATCTTCGGGGCAGCGATCTTCCTGAGCGCAAGTCTCGGCGACCTGGTCGAATCGTTGATCAAGCGCGACATCGGCATCAAGGACATGAGTTCCTGGTTGCCCGGGCACGGCGGAATCCTCGATCGACTCGACTCGATCCTCCCGTCGGCCGCCGTCGCATTCGTCGCCTTCCGGATCTTCGGGTGAGCCTCGGCGCTGCGGCTCCGCAATAATGGAGCGGTGGATGCCACCTTCCCTCGCGTACGAAAGCCCAAGCTCGGGTACAACACCTCTCAGGTCGAGGAGTTCCTCCAGCTCGCCCGACGCGCCTACGACGGCACCGTCAGACCCGGTGACGAGCCGCTGACGTCCGATCGCATCCGGCTCACGGCCTTCGGCATGGAGAAGGGCGGCTACTCCACGACCCACGTCGATCAGGCGTTGGAACGACTCGAAGACGCGTTCGCGGCGCAGGAGCGACAGGTCGCCGCTCGCCTGCACGGTGGCGAGGCGTGGTTGCGTGAAGCGCGCACGACGGCTCAAGTCGTCTCCAACAGACTCGCGCGGCCGGAGGGCCGGCGGTTCGATCGGGTCAACCCGCTGGTTCGCGGATACAGCACGCGCGACGTCGACCGACTCGCCGACAAGCTCAACCGCTACTTCAGGGACGGTTGGCCGATCTCGGTCGACAACGTGCGCACGGTCGTGTTCAAGACCCAACGAGGCGGGTATCGCGAGGCTCAGGTCGATCTCCTGCTCGACGCTGTCGTCGACGTGATGCTGGCGGTGCGGTGAACGCGCGAGTCGAGCTCGCCACGGCAGGCCAACCTCCGATACACTCGTGCCATCGTGGGTAGGCATACAGACAGTGACGAGACGGTCCAGTCGCGTCGATCGACGCCTGACAGCACTCCCGTCGCGGTCAGACCCGCACGCACCGGTCGGGTCAAGCAGGCCGCAACCGTCGTGTTCGCTTTCGCGGCGTCCGTGAGCTTTCTCCTCGTGAACATCGTCGACCCGTTCTCGGGAGCGACCGCCTCCTCGAATTTCGCGACCGATGGTGACCGGTTCGGTGGCGCCGACGTCCAGGCGATCGAGGTCGACGGCGAGTACTCGATCGATGTGGGTCAAGAGAGCTACATCGTCGAGAAGAAGCCCGAGGAAGTCAAGCTCGCGCCTGCTTCGACGAGCGCCGAAAGCGGTTGGGCTCCGCCTGCGATCACACCCGATCCTGGCTCTGCGCAGGCGTACGCTGCCGGCGCAGTCGCCGCCCGCGGCTGGCCGTCGAGCGAGTTCGACTGCCTCGTCGCGCTCTGGAGCAAGGAATCGGGCTGGCGGGTGAACGCGTACAACGCGTCGAGCGGTGCGTACGGCATTCCCCAGGCGCTGCCCGGTTCGAAGATGGCCACGACCGGAGCCGACTGGGAGACGAACGCGGCAACGCAGGTCGAGTGGGGCCTCGGCTACGTGTCCGGTCGGTATGGCACGCCCTGCGGAGCGTGGGCCCACTCGCAAGACATCGGCTGGTACTGAGTCGGCCGTTCGCGCGTGAAGCGAACCCGCTGCCTCGCTTAGACTTGAGACATGGCCCGCTCGAACCGATCCCGGAGTCGGGCGGATCGTGCCCGAGAGGGTCATCCGGAACTCGACGTCGAACGTCTCACCTCGGGCTGGAAGCGCAGCGAATCGCGCGGTGGCCGCGAGTGGAACGTGCAACCGGTCTCCGAGGCGCAGGCCGTGAAGGCCTACCTCTGCCCCGGATGCGGGCTCGACGTCACGCTGGGAGTGGCGCACCTCGTGGCGTGGCGCGCTGACGGCGTGCTCGGTGACGCCGCAGATCTCGCCTCTCGTCGCCACTGGCACATCCACTGTTGGAGGATCGGCACCCCATGAGCGATGGACCCATCGAAATCCGCGCGGGTGTCGAACTGCCGGCCAGACGCGAAGAGATCCAGCTGCACACGAGCGACGGGCTGACGCTGGTCGGTGAGCTTGCGATGCCGATGGAACACGCACCGGTCGCCACACTCGTCACGCTGCATCCGCTGCCCACCGCCGGTGGGTTCATGGACTCGCACATCATCCGCAAGGCGGCTGCGCGGCTGCCGGCCCTCGCCGATCTCGCGGTGCTGCGTTTCAACACGCGCGGCACCGCTTCACCGCGCGGCACGAGCGAGGGCTCGTTCGGTCATGGCATCGACGAGCGAGCGGATGTCGCGGCGGCGATGGCGTTCGTGGAGGAGCGGGCTCTGCCGCACCCATGGCTCGTCGGCTGGTCGTTCGGCACGGAGCTCGCCCTGAAGTACGGGCTCGAGCACGGCATCGAAGGGGCGATCCTGTTGTCGCCGCCGCTGCATCGCACGAGCGATGATGAGCTCGCCCGGTGGAAGGACGCGTCGCCGGCGCTCGTCGCCCTGATTCCCGAGCACGATGACTACCTGCGGCCGCCCGAAGCCGCCGAGCGCTTCGCCGGATTGCCGAAGCTCACACGCATCGATGTCGCGGGCGGAAAGCACTTGTGGGTCGGGGAGGCGCAGACCCGCCGCGTGCTCGACGAGATCGTTGCAGTCGTCAACCCGGCGGCCGCGCCACTGCCGACCGTCTGGCCCCCGCCGGTAGCGTGAGCCGAGGGCGGGTGGCGCTCACCGCTCGTTCTGGCGGGGGATGACGACTTGCTTGATGATCAAGAGGGTGGCTGCCGCGACCGGGATCGCGACGAGCGCGCCCAGCACCCCGCCGAGTGAGCCGCCGGCGAGTGCCGCGATCACGACGACCGCGCCGGGCACCTTCACCGCACGGTTCATGATGCGCGGGCTGAGCACGTACGCCTCGACCTGCATGTAGACGATGTAGTAGATCGCTGCGACGAGCGCGGTGAGCGGGGAGCCGAGGCCGGGGATCAGGCAGACGAGCACGATCACTACCGAGCCGCTCAGGGTGCCGACGAGCGGCACCAGTGAGAAGAGGAACGCGAGGAATGCGAGGACTGCCGGGAACGGTGCCTGGATGATCGAGAGGAAGATGAAGCTCGCGACGCCGTTGACCGCCGCGAGTGAGACCTGCCCCAGCACGTACCGGCCGACCGACTGCGTGATCTGCTCGGTGAGGTCGGCGAAGCGAGCGCGCTTCGATGCGGGAACCAGCTGGTAGGCGGCGCGCTTCATCGTGTTCAGCGACGCGGCGAAGTAGAGCGTGAGGATGAAGACGATGACGACGCCGAAGACGCCGACGCCGATCGCCACGGCGACCTGCAACACGCCGCCGGCGAGTTCGCTGAGCTTGTCGGGATTGGTGAAGAAATCGGTGAGGCCGGTGGTCACCTGGTGGTTGATCTCGTCGACCGGAACCTGGGGGAACTGGTCCTTCAGATTTTCGATCCACTCCTGGGAGTCGATTCGATCGACGATCCGCGGGATCTCCTCGACGAGCTGGCTGACCTGGTCGACGATGATCGGTACGACCGCGAGCACGAGAGCGGCGACGAGGAGCCCGACCCCGGTCATGACGATCAGGATGGCGGCCCAACGCGGAAGCCCTCGGCGCTCGACCCAGCTGATCGCCGGGTCGAGGCCGAGGGCCAGGAAGAGGGCCGCGCCGATGTAGGTGATGATCGTCGAGAGCGTGACGACCGAGGTGAGGATGAGGAGGCCGACACCGACGCCGAGGGTGCCGACCAGCCCGATGCGGAACGCGTTCTGGATCTTCATGGAACGGCCCGCGCCTTCTCTTCGAACCGACTATTTGGTCTTGGCCGCGATCTGTTCGGCCTGTGTGAGCACGCCGCGCAGGCTTTCGAAGTAGCCGGCGACCGCGTCGCGTTCGATCCTGATCTGCGAGAGGCGGTCTTCCGCATCGGCGACGAGGGCACGGGTGCGCTCCTCAGCATCGGCGATGAGCTTGCGTGCTTGCTCGTGCGCGGCCGCGATGCGGTCGCGTGCGTCGTCGTCGGCCTTGTCGCGGACGACCGCGATCTCGGAGCGCACCGCGGTCTCGAGTCGGTCGGCTTCGGCGCGGCTCTCCGCCGTGCGGGAGACGGCTTCAGCGAGTTCGGCGTTGGCGTCCTCGAGGAACTTCTGCGTCTGCGAGACGGCCTCTTGGTGGGCGGCGAGCAGCTCCTGCTCGGCCTCGTCGCGCTTGGTGGAGACTTCGGACGCCAGGTCGAGGTGGGCCTTCTCGATCTCGCGTCGCATGCGGTTGACCTCGTGAGTGGTCTTCTTGCGCATCGCGGTGAGCTGGTTGTCGAGGTCGATGCGGCCCTGTTCGGACTCGGCGTCGAAGTCGGCGCGCGCCTGCTCCTGCTCGAGGGCGAGGTCTGCACGCATCTGGTCGAGGTCGGCCGCGTGCTTGGCACGGATGCGCTCGAGTTCGTGTTGCAGCTTCAGGCGGGCGGCCTCGGCCTCACGCTCGAGGTCGGTCTTGGCCTGCTCGCGCTGCTGCAGGAGTTCGGCGCGAATGCCTTCGAGCTCGCGGTCGAGGTCAGCACGTGACTGCTCGAGCTCGTGCACGAGGTCGGCACGACGCTCGGCGATCTCTGCATCGATCGCGGCGCGTGCTTCGGCGGATTCGCGCTCGAGGTCGAGGCGTGACTGCTCCGTCTCCGCGGCGAGGTCGATGCGTGCCTGGTCGGTCTCACGGGCCAGGTCGGCGCGTGCGCGGTCGAGCTCGATGGCCACTTCGGCGCGCGTCTGCTCGGTCTCCTGCGTGAGGCCGGCGGCGGTCGCACGGGCGTCGGCGGCCTCGGTGTTCGCGGCGGCCAGGATCTCGGATGCCTTGCGCTCGGCCGCGGCGGTCATCGCGGCGGATTCGCGCTTCGCGCTTGTGCGGATCTCGGCGGTCTCGGTCGCGACGGCGCCGCGGATCGCCGCGGCGTCACGGGCGGCGTCTTGCCGGAGCTGTTCACTCGACTCGTGCGAGCGGGAGACCATGTCGTCGGCTTCGGCCCTGGCGTTCTCGAGGATGCGGTTGGCCTGCGCACGCGCCTCGGTGAGGGTGCGCTCGGCGAGCTCGTGCGCATCGGAGCGCATGAGGTGCGCCTCGTCTTCTGCGGCACGACGGAGCTTCTCTGCGTCGATGTCGGCCTGCGCGATGAGGCGGGTCGACTGCTCTTCGGCAACGCGAAGGGTGTTCTCGAGCTTGGTGCCGAGTCCGGAGAAGGTCGGGCTGCCGACCTCTTCGAGTTCAGCGGTGAGTTCTTCAATACGGGCGAGGAGACGCTTGGTCTCCTTGACGCTGTCGGTGCCCTGGTTGTTCGCTGCGATGATGTCGCGGCGAAGTCCATTGATCGCCTTGTCGACCTCGTCTTTGTCGTATCCGCGGAACACTTGCGTGAACTCGGTCTCTTCGACGGCCATTCTTCCTCCGGGCTCGTTCCCGCGTTCGTGGGGGCGCATGCGGGATGTGCGTCCGATTCTACGGGTCGCGGGGGAGACGCGTAGAACACCGCTCGTTCAGCGAGCAGTTAGGAGTCTCCCAGATTCCGCCGATAGTGTGAACTGTCTTGTCAGTTATCGCCGTTGGCGACAGTGGAGGTCAGTTCGTGCGCTTCGTCTTCGCAATCGTGGCGTTCATCGCCGCGGCCGTGATGATCGGGCTCGGCATCGCCCAGCGCACGGTGTTCCTCGAACCCGACCGTGTCTCGATGTCCGCCCAGCTCTCGGGCGGTGAGGCCGACTTCGTCGTGGTCGGCCCCGAGGCGTTGGCGGCTCATGACGGCAAGCAGACGATCACCGTGTCGGGCTCTCCGAAGGCGTACCTCGCTTACGGGCGAAGCTCTGATGTGGAAGCCTGGCTCGGCGAGACGCAGTACGTGGCCGTGGGGTACGACGCAGCCACCGACGAGCTGACCAACGAGATCGTCGTCGCCGAACCCATCGACGACTCGGGGACGGCCACGCCACCGGCCACCACGACCCCGCCCGAGACTGCCGTCGTTCCTTCACCGGTCGGCTCCGACCTCTGGCTCGACGAATTCAGCGACAGCATGGTGCTCACCACGACGGTCGACGTGCCCGATGGCATCTCGGTGTTGATCACAGCCGGCGGCGGCGACACCCTTCCCTCGCGCGTGAAGATCGATTGGCCGCTCGACAACGCCACACCGTGGGCGGGTCCGCTCATCGTCGGCGGCGCACTCGTCTTCCTGGTGGGAATCGCACTCCTCATCTCAGGGTTCATGAACCACCGTCGTTCGCGAGGTCCTCGCCGCAACCTGTCGAAGGGGTCGCGAGGCAAGCTTCCGAGCGCCCCGAAACCGGGCCGTACCCAGGTCGGTGCCGGCGGTGCTCGTCGCGCGATCGGCCGCGCGAAGCGTGTAGCGATCGTGCCGTTCCTCGTGATCCCGGCACTCGCGCTGAGCGCGTGTTCGTCCGATTACTGGCCGAGCTTCGACCAGAGCGCCCCCGAGACGACAGCGCCAGCCACCCTTCCTGCCACCCCGCCGGCGACCGAAGACGCGGGCGAGGCGGTGCCCGAAGCGCAGCCGGCAGTGACGGTTCCGCAAATGGAGCGCATCATGCGTCGCGTTGCGGTGTTCGCCAACGAAGTGGATACCTCGCGCGACGCGACCGCTGCTGCACAGCGATTCACCGGGCCGGCGCTCGAGGCGCGCACCGCCAATTATGCGATCCGTGGCGCATTGGCCGAGCATCCAGCGCCCACGCCCATTCCGGCATCGCCGCTCACGTTGACGCTGCCGCAGCAGGCCACAGGCTGGCCGCGCACGGTGCTCACCATCGCGAAGAACGCCGATGATCCGACCATCGCACCGACGGCACTCGTGCTCGTGCAGCAGACGCCGCGCGAGAACTACCGGATCCTCTATGCGATGGCGCTCGCGCCCGATGCCGATATTCCCGAGGTCGCACCGGCGTCGATCGGTGCTCCGCCCATCTCTCCGGAGTTCAAGGGTCTCGTGATGCCGACCGGCCAGGTTGCAGCGGCCTACGCCGACATCCTGATCAAGGGCGACGCCTCGGAGTTCGCGCCGATGTTCGACCCCGAGGGCGATGCGCTCAGAGAGCAACTCGGGGTGACCGGGCAACAGGCCACGAACGACGGGCTGCCTGCCACGGTCGACGCGACCTTCTCGAATGTGGTCGGCGACAGTCCGACGATCGCGCTCGCCACGAACGACGCGGGCGCACTCGTGACCGTCTCGATCAAGCAGACCGAAAACGTTGTGCCGAATGACGGCGGAACGATCGGATATCAGCCGGGTCCTGCCGCGGCACTGTCCGGCTTCGCCGACAAGAGCGCGAAGGGTGTGCAGCGCGTCATCGGCATCCAACTGCTCTTCTACGTCCCGGGCGTCGGCAACGACGCCGCCGACCAGATCCGACTGCTCGGCTGGTCGGAAAGCCTCATCGGAGCATCGGAGATACCGTGACCAACCCGATTCCCCCCTCAGGTGCAGCGCTTCGCGGCGCGGTCGACCTGTCGGCCCTCGTGCAACGGCAGCCGCCGGCCGGTCAGAATGCGCAAGGTGCGCACGCGGCATCCGGCCCGACCGATCAGATCGTCTTCGAGACGGATGACGCGGCGTTCGGCGCCACGCTCGAACTCTCGCGCACCGTGCCGGTCGTCGTCGCGCTCTGGGCGACCTGGAGTGAGCCGTCGAAGGCGCTGCTCGCCACGCTCGAACGCCTCGTTCGTGCGCGGGGCGGACGCCTCGTGCTCGCTGCGGCCGACGCCGATCGCAGCGCCCAGCTCGTGCAGGCGTTCCAGGCGCAGTCCATCCCGACGGTCGTCGCGGTGGTCGCCGGCCAGCCGGTGCCGCTCTTCGCAGGGGAGCAGCCCGACGAGGTCATCGACCAGGTGTTCGATCAGTTGCTCGAGCTCGCCGGCCAGCACGGCGTGACCGGCAGCATCGAGCAGGGCGAGACTGGTGACGCTGCACCCGCAGAGCCGGTCGAGGAGCCGTTGCCGCCCTTGCATCAAGAGGCGTACGACGCGATCGAGCGCGGCGACTTCGATGCCGCGGCATCCGCCTATCGCACGGCGATCGCGCAGGACCCGCGTGACACCCTCGCCGTGGCGGGGCTCGCTCAGGCGAACCTGCTCGGTCGGCTGCAGGGCAAGACCCTCGACGAGATCCGAAATGCTGCGGCAGCATCTCCGGACGATCTCGGTGCCCAGCTCGACGTCGCCGACCTCGATCTGTCGGGCGGTCACATCGACGATGCGTTCGACCGGTTGCTGACGTTGTTCCCGAACCTCGATGCCGATGGCAAGAATCTCGTGCGCGAGCGGCTCGTCGAGCTGTTCGAGGTCGTCGGCACCGACGACCCGCGAGTCGTCGCCGCGCGGCGACGGTTCACGAACCTTTTGTACTGAGGCGGGCGCGGGCGGATCTCGATACGCTCGCTTGCGCTCGCTACTCGATCAACGTGTGGTCGAGCGTGAACCAGACCGCCCCGAGCGGGGGCAACGTGAATGACGCCGACGCGGGTCGCCCCGCCCACGGCGTCGCGGTCGCATCGATCCCGCCGAGGTTGCCGACACCCGAGCCACCGAACTCCGCGGCATCCGAGTTCAAGAGTTCGCGCCAGCGGCCGGCAGACGGAAGTCCCAGTCGGAAGCCCTCGTGCGGCACGCCCGCGAAGTTCACGACGCACAGCAGCGGACGACGCTCGCGGTCGTAGCGGAGAAACGCGATGACATTCTCGGCAGCGGCCCCGCCCTCGACCCACTCGAATCCGGCGTCGTCGTCATCGAGTTGCCACAGCGCCGGGGTCGCGCGATAGCCGCGGTTCAGCTCGCCGACGAACTCGGCGAGCTGCCGGTGGCTCGGCTGGTCGAGGATCCACCAATCGAGGCCCCGCTCTTCGCTCCACTCGGAGAGCTGGCCGAACTCCTGCCCCATGAAAAGCAGTTGCTTGCCGGGGTGCGCCCACATGAAGGCGAGGTAGGCGCGCACGTTCGCGAGCTGCTGCCAGTGATCGCCGGGCATCTTGCGCACGAGGGAGCCCTTGCCGTGCACGACCTCGTCGTGGCTGATCGGCAGCACGAAGTGCTCGCTGAACGCGTAGAGGAACGAGAAGGTGAGGTCGTGGTGGTGATGCGACCGGTAGAGCGGGTCGTTCTGGATGTACTGCAGCGAGTCGTGCATCCAGCCCATGTTCCACTTGTAGCCGAAGCCGAGCCCGCCGGTCGAGGTCGGCGCCGTGACTCCGGGCCAACTCGTCGACTCCTCGGCGATCATGACGATGCCCGGGTTGCGCTTGTACGCGGTCGCGGTCGCCTCCTGCAGGAAGGCGATCGCCTCGAGGTGCTCGCGGCCGCCGTGGATGTTCGGCAGCCAGCCGCCCTCTTCACGCGAGTAGTCGAGATAGAGCATCGACGCGACGGCGTCGACGCGCAGCCCGTCGACATGCATCTCCTCGAACCAGAAGAGGGCGTTCGCGACGAGGAAGTTGCGCACTCGTGGGTTGCCGTAGTCGAAGACGTAGGTGCCCCAGTCGAGCTGCTCGCCACGGCGTGGGTCGGCGTGCTCGTAGAGCGGCTCGCCGTCGAAACGGGCGAGTGCCCACTCGTCTTTCGGGAAGTGCCCGGGCACCCAGTCCATGATGACGCCGACGCCGGCACCGTGCAGTCGGTCGATGAGATATTTCAGGTCGTCGGGGGAGCCGAATCGGCTCGTCACCGCGTAGTAGCCGGTCACCTGGTAGCCCCACGAACCGCCGAACGGATGCTCCGCGAGGGGCATGAACTCGACGTGCGTGTAGCCGAGCCAATCGAGGTACTCGATGAGCTCGTCGGCGACGTCGCGGTATCCCTTACCGGGGCGCCAGGAGCCGAGGTGCAGTTCGTAGATGCTCATGGGCTGCGAATGGAGGTCGGTGCGCGCGCGCCGCGACATCCATTCGTCGTCGTCCCAGTCGTGATCGCTCACCGACACCACGGAAGCGGTGGCGGGAGCGATCTCGGCCTGCCGTGCCATCGGGTCGGCCTTCATGATCCAGTCGCCCGAGGCGGTGAGCAGCTCGAACTTGTAGATCGCGCCGGGCTCGACGTCGGGGATGAAGAGTTCCCAGATGCCGGTCGCGCCCATGGTGCGCATGGCATGCCCGGTGCCGTCCCAACGGTTGAACACCCCGACGACCCGCGCAGCGCGGGCGCGCGGCGCCCACACCGTGAAGGCTGTGCCATGAACGCTGCCCGCGACGCCCCAATGATCGCGATGGTGCGCACCGAGCACGTGCCAGAGCTGTTCGTGCCGCCCCTCGCCGATCAGGTGCAAGTCGAGTTCGGCGATGGTGGGGGCGAAGCGGTACGGGTCGTCGCTCGTCCACTCCACATCCTCTCCGTACCGGGCGCGGATGCGATAGTCGATCGGCCCGAATGCTCCGGCCCCGGCCCAGATGCCGTGGCCGACGTGAGTGAGGGTGAGCACCTCGCCGCCGGCGAGCATGGCTTCGACCGATTCGGCGAGCGGGCGGCGGGTGCGGATCACCGTGAGCGGCCCATCGAGCTGGGGCACGTCGAATCCGTGCTGTCCGAGCACCGAGTGCGGATCGGGGTGCCGGCCGTCGGCGACGGCCGCGAGCACCTCGTCGGCGATGACGGGTGCGGCGAGTGAATCAGGCATCCGTGCTCCTTCTCACGTGCAGGATGTGCGCCGGTCGGGTGAAGGCGTCGAGTCGCACGTAGTTGGATGCGCCCCAGCGCCATCGTTCGCCGGTGACGAGTTCTTCGACCTCGAATGTGCTGCCGAGTTCGAGGCCGAGCGCTTCGAGGTCCAGGTGCACGGTGGTCTCCCGCACCGAGTGCGGGTCGACGTTCGCGACGACGATGATCGTGTCGTCGGCACCGGGTCGAGCCCCGGTGCCGGTGAAGCGCCCCTCGAGGTGCTTCGAGTAGACGAGCACCGAGTCGTCGTCGCTGGTATGGAAGCGGATGTTGCGGAGCTGGCCGAGCGCGGGATGCTCAGCCCGGATGCGGTTGAGGATGCCGAGGTAGAGCGCGAGCGAGCGGCCCCCGCGCTCGGCGGCGGCGAAATCGCGCGGCTTGTACTCGTACTTCTCGTTGTCGATGGCCTCTTCGGCGCCGGGGCGGGCCACCGATTCGAAGTGCTCGAAGCCCGCGTAGACGCCCCAGAGCGGCGCTGCGGTCGCGGCAATGGTCGCACGCACCGTGAATGCGGCTGGGCCGCCGAACTGCAGGTACTCCGTGAGGATGTCAGGGGTGTTCACGAAGAGGTTCGGGCGCATGAAGTCGGCGGTCTCCAGCGACACCGACGTGAGGAACTCCTCGAGCTCGGCCTTGGTGTTGCGCCAGGTGAAGTAGGAGTACGACTGCTGGAAGCCGACCATCGCGAGGGCCTGCATCATCGCGGGGCGCGTGAACGCCTCGGCGAGGAAGATCACGCCGGGGTCTTCCGCGTTCACCGTTCCGATCAGCCGCTCCCAGAACGCGAGCGGCTTCGTGTGCGGGTTGTCGACCCGGAAGATGCGCACGCCCTGCTTCATCCAGTGCCGCACCACACGCAGCACCTCGTCGAATAGCCGTTCCGGATCGTCGTCGAAATTCACGGGGTAGATGTCCTGGTACTTCTTCGGCGGGTTCTCCGCGAAGCGGATCGTGCCGTCGGGCAGATGCGTGAACCAGTCGGGATGCTCGACGACCCACGGGTGGTCGGGAGAGGCCTGCAGGGCGAGGTCGAGCGCGACCTCGATGCCGAGCGCCGACGCGCGCCGCACGAAGGCGCGGAAGTCGGCGAGCGTGCCGAGATCTGGGTGCACGGCGTCGTGGCCACCAGGTGTGCCGTCGGCGAGCGGTCCGCCGATCGCCCACGGTGAGCCGGGGTCGTGCGGGCCGGGGTCGAGGGTGTTGTTGCGGCCCTTGCGGTTGGTGACGCCGATCGGATGGATCGGCGGCAAGTAGACGACGTCGAATCCCATCGCGGCGACGCCGTCGAGGCGCTTGGCCGCCGAGCGGAAAGTGCCCGACTTCCAACTGCCGTCCTTCAGCTGCTTCGCCCCCTCCGACCTGGGGAAGAACTCGTACCAGGCGCCGACGCCGGCACGGCGACGCTCGACGAGGATCGTGCGCTCGGGGGAGTCGGTCGAAAGCCGCGCGAGCGGGCGCGCTGCGAACTCGTCGAGTGCGGGGTCGTCGATGAGCGGTCGGCGTTCGGCGACGGATGCCTCGCTGTCACGTAACTCGGCGGCGAGCGTCGTGAGGCGCTTGCGTGCCGCGAGCGGGCGGGTCTTCTCGGCGACGGCCCGATCGGCGAGGCGCGCGCCGATCTCGAACATCAGCTCGGCATCGACGCCGGCGTCGACCTTGAGCGCGGCATCGTGGCGCCAGGTCGAGATCTCGTCGTCGAATCCGGTGACGTGCCAGCGCCACTCCCCGGTCGTGTCGAGGAGGACTTTGGCCTCCCACCGGTCGGTGCCGGCCGCCAGCGGAGACATCCGCTCGCTGCGCGTCTGGCCCGACGGGCTCGTGATGACGAGCATCGCGCCCACCTGGTCGTGCCCCTCGCGAAACACCGTGGCCTGGAACGGCACCACCTCGCCCTCGAAGGCCTTCGGCCGCCACCGCTCGTCGGGCACGGCTGGGGTGAGCCGGGTCACTGGGATCCGGCCGGCGAGCACAGGGCTGGACGTCACGGTTCGACCGTAGCGCGTTTGCGCTGATCGAGCCGGTCGAAACGTGCGCCTGCGCGCGTGCCGCCGTTCACACGTTCGACGGGCCCTCGACCTAGGGTTGAGTCGTGAAGCCGATTCGCAAGTTCACCGTTCGCGCCGTCGTTCCCGGCTCGCTCTCTGCGCTCGAAGAGCTCGCCGCCAATCTGCGCTGGTCGTGGCACGAGCCCACTCGTCGCCTGTTCCAGCACATCGACCCCGAGCTGTGGCGCACCTCCGAGCGCGATCCGGTCGCGTTCCTCGGCGAGGTCGACCCCACGCGTCTCGACGAGTTGGCCGTCGACGGCGGTTACGTCGAGTGGGCCGAACGCGAGCGGGCGGGCCTTCGCGAGTACCTCGCTGAGCCGCGATGGTTCCAGTCGCTCGGCGCCGAGGCGCCGCGAACGATCGCGTATCTCTCGCCCGAGTTCGGCATCACCGCGGCACTGCCGCAGTACTCTGGCGGTCTCGGTATCCTCGCGGGCGATCACCTGAAGGCGGCATCCGACCTCGGCGTTCCCCTCGTGGGCGTCGGCCTCTTCTACAAGGCGGGGTACTTCTCGCAGTCGATCTCGCCCGATGGCTGGCAACAGGAGCGCTACCCGGTGCTCGACCCCGATGGCCTGCCGCTCTCGGTGCTGCGCAGTGCAGACGGCGCACCGGTGCAGGTGACGCTCGCTCTTCCCGACGACCGTTCGCTGCACGCGCGGGTGTGGAAGGCCGATGTCGGTCGCGTTCCGCTCCTCCTGCTCGACACCGACGTGCCGGCCAACAGCGATGACCTGCGTTCGGTCACCGATCGCCTCTACGGCGGTGGGGGTGAGCATCGCCTGTTGCAGGAGCTGCTGCTCGGCATCGGCGGCGCGCGTGCCGTTCGGGCGTGGACCGAGCTGAGCGGATGCCCCGCTCCCGACGTGTTCCACATGAACGAGGGGCACGCGGGTTTCTTGGGGCTCGAGCGCATCGCCACCTACATCGGCGAGGGGCTCACGTTCGCCGAGGCGCTGCAGCTCGTGCGCGCCGGTACGGTCTTCACGACGCACACGCCCGTACCCGCCGGCATCGATCGCTTCGACCGCGCGCTCGTGGAGCGGTATCTCTCGGGCTCGCTGCTGCCCGGCGTGGACCCCGCAGATGCGCTCGCCCTCGGCGTCGAACCAGGCGCCGATCCGGCCACGAGTGCGTTCAACATGGCCGTCATGGGCCTGCGGCTCGCCCAGCACGCGAACGGCGTTTCGAAACTGCACGGCGAGGTGAGCCGGCGCATGTTCGGCGAGCTGTGGCCGGGGTTCGACTCCGATGAGGTGCCGATCACATCGATCACGAACGGCGTGCATGCGCCGACGTGGACGGACCCCGCGCTGCTCGGCCTCGCCGAGACGACGCTCGGCACGGGTGACACCGAGCACGCCGACTGGCGAAGCCCCGCGCTCGCCGATGGCGAGTTCTGGGCGGTCAAGCGACGGATGCGTCAACAGCTCGTCGACGATGCACGCAGGCGTCTCGCGGCGGCCTGGCGGGAACAGCACTCGGGTGCCGAACCGCCGAAGTGGGTGGCCCGGGTGCTCGACCCCGACACGCTCACGGTCGGGTTCGCGCGCCGAGTGCCGACGTACAAGCGACTCACGCTCATGCTCGCCGACCCCGAGCGACTGAAGTCGATCCTCACGAATCCCGAGCGGCCGGTGCAGTTCGTGATCGCCGGCAAGTCGCACCCGGCCGACGACGAAGGCAAACGGCTCATCCAGCAGCTCGTGCAGTTCGCGCAGCAGCCCGAGTTGCGTGAGCGCATCGTGTTCCTGCCCGACTACGACATGGGCATGGCTGAGATTCTCTACCCCGGGTGCGATGTCTGGCTGAACAATCCCTTGCGCCCGCTCGAGGCGTGCGGCACCTCGGGTATGAAGGCGGCGATGAACGGCGCGCTCAACCTGTCGATCCTCGACGGCTGGTGGGCCGAGTTCGCAAGCGACGACTCCGGTTGGGTGATCCCGTCGGCCGATTCCGCGGGCGACGCGGGGGAGCGCGACGCCCTCGAGGCGGCCGCCCTCTACGACCTTCTCGAACACCGGGTCGCGACCCGGTACTACGAACGCGACGATGATGCGGTACCGGTCGAGTGGGTGCGTCGGGTGCGCACCACCCTCGCGACCCTCGCTCCCGAACTCGGTGCCGATCGCATGGTGCGCGAGTACGTCGAGCGTCTCTACCGGCCGGCGGCCGAGCACTTCGCCCATGTCTCGGCCGAGGGGGCCCGCGGAGCGCGAGAGCTCTCGGCGTGGAGCGCGAGGGTGCGGGCAGCGTGGGGCGGCGTGCAGGTCGTGCACGTCGAGTCGGGCGGCGTCGATACGCCGCACGTCGGCGACGAGCTGCACCTGCGCGCGTACATCGCACTCGGCGAGCTCTCGCCCGACGATGTCACCGTCGAGGTCGTCTACGGCCGAAGCCGTGCCGATGACACGATCGATGCTGTGCAGCGGGCCGCGCTCGATCCGGCGCCGGATGCCTCGGCGACCACGGTCGCGCCCGGCCAGCGCCTGTATACGGGCACCGTCGTGCTCGACCGGCCGGGGGCGTTCGGGTACACGGTGCGCGTGGTGCCGCGGCATCCGCTGCTGTTGTCGACGGCCGAGCTCGGCCTCGTCGCCGTTGCCGAGTGAGCCTGACCCGCTGTTTGAGGAGCGCCCGACGCAGGAGGACTCGTCTCAAAATCTGCTTGCCCGCGCGTGTGGGTTTCGAGACGGTGCTGGCGCGCCTCCTCAACCCGCGGGGCCCGCGGTCAACGGGTGCGGGCGATCGGCGCGACGCGGCCGTCGGTGACGGCGAGCAGGTCGTCGGGGGCGAGCTCGAGGTCGAGGCCGCGCCGCCCACCCGAGACGTAGATCGTCTCGCAGAGGATCGCCGATTCGTCGAGCACCGTCGGCAACGCCGTCTTCTGCCCGATGGGGCTGATGCCGCCGACGACGTACCCGGTCTTGCGCTCGGCCACGGCGGGGTCGGCCATCTCTGCGCGCTTGCCGCCGAGCGCGGCAGCGAACGCCTTCAGGTCGAGTTGCATGGCGACGGGAACGATGCCGACGGCCAGTGCGCCATCGACGCTCGCGAGCAAGGTCTTGAAGACCCGGTCGGGATCGAGACTGAGTTTCTCGGCCGCTTCGAGGCCGTAGGCCCCGGCACGCGGATCGTGGTCGTATGCGTGCGGAGTGAAGGCGACGCCTGCCCGGGTGAGGGCGAGCGTGGCGGGCGTGCTCGCCGAGGCATCCGCTCGCTTGGCCATCACTCGCGGCCCTCGGCGCGGTACAGGCGCATCGATTGGGCATCGACGTCGACGCGGTTGCCTGGCGCGATCGCCGGCGTGCCGGCGGCCGGTGGCGCTTCGTCTGCTGAGTCCCAGAGCAGGGCGTATCCGCTGACGTCGTCGTGCTCGGGCAGCACGACGACGGTACTCGACTCGTGCGCGTGTACGACGAGGAGGATCTGGTTCAACGCCTCTGTCTCGGGCGTCGAGGCCGCGAGGTACTGCAGGGTGCGCTCTGCGGGAGAGTTCCAGTCGTCGATGTCCATCGACTCGCCGTCGGCGTTGAACCACTCCATGCGCGTGGCGCTCGGCGTTCGCTCGCCGAGGCGACCGAATCGCATCGGTCGAAGCGCGGGGTTCTCGGCGCGGATCCGGATGAGGTGACGCGCCGTCTCGAGGAGTTCGGGGTCGAACCGAGCCCGCTCGACCGGGTCCCAGGCGAGCCAGGTGAGCGGCGAGTCATGACAGTAGGCGTTGTTGTTGCCGCGTTGGCTGCGGCCGAACTCGTCGCCCGCGGTGATCATCGGCACACCGGCCGACAGCAGCAGGGTGCCGAGGAGATTGCGGATGCTGCGCCGGCGCGCCGCCCGAATGGCAGGGTCGGCCGCCTCGCCCTCGACGCCGTGGTTGTAGGAGTTGTTCGAGTCGGTGCCGTCGCGGTTGCCCTCGCCGTTGCCCTGATTGTGTTTCGTGTCGTAGGCCGTGAGGTCGGCGAGCGTGAATCCGTCGTGCGAGGTCACGAAATTCAGGCTCGCGAGCGGACCCCGGTCGGCCGAGAAGGTGTTCGACGAGCCCGCGAGCCGCGTCGCGAAGCGGCCGATGCCGCTGCCGGCCGAGCCGGTCTCGCGCTCACGCCGCAGGTCGCCGAGCCAGAAGTCGCGCATCCGGTCGCGGTAACGATCGTTCCACTCGGAGAAGCCCGCTGGGAAGTTGCCGGTCTGCCAGCCGCCGGGTCCGACGTCCCACGGCTCGGCGATGAGCTTCGTGGTGCCGACCACCGGGTCGTCGAGCATCGCGCGCAGCAGCGGATGCTCGGGCGTGAACGCCTCGTGGTCGTCGCGGCCGAGCGTCGCGGCGAGGTCGAGGCGGAACCCGTCGACCTGCAGTTCCTCGGCGAAGTATCGCATCGAGTCGAGCACGAGTCGCTGCGGTGCGTCGGCCCCGAAGTCGAGGCTGTTGCCGCATCCGGTCGTGTCGACGTAGCGCCCGTGCGCGTCGTGCCGGTAATAGGACGCGTTGTCGATGCCGCGGAACGAGTAGGTCGGCCCCTCGCGCCCCTCTTCGGCCGTGTGGTTGTAGACGACGTCGAGTACCACCTCGAGGCCGGCCTCGTGCAGGCGCCGAACCATGCCGGCGAATTCCCGCCGAACGGCAGAGGCGCCCTCGGCCTGTGCCGCAGCGCTCGCGTAGGGTGCGTGCGCCGCGAAGAACGCGAGCGTGTTGTAGCCCCAGTAATTGAGCTTGCCCTGGCGCACGAGCCGCTGCTCGGAGACGAAGGCCTGCGCGGGCAGGAGCTCGACCGTCGTGACGCCGAGGCCCGTCAGGTACTCGAGCGATGCGTCGTGCGCGAGGCCCGCGTAGGTGCCGCGCAACGCCTCGGGAATCGCCGTGTTGAGCTTGGAGAACCCGCGCACGTGGGCTTCGTAGACGACGGTGCGGTCGAGCGGTACTCGGGGCTTCGCCGAGCCGCCCCACTCGAAACCCGTCGCGGTGAGCGAATCGAGGGCGACGCCCCGCCATGACCCGTCGTCAGCGCGGGCGAGTCCGCGGGCGTAGGGGTCGAGCAGCGTGTGCACTGGATTGAACGCGTGATCCATGCCGGCGGGTCCGTCGACGCGGAGGCCGTAGTGCGCTCCCGCTCGCAGGGCGGTCGACTCGCCCTGCCAGACGCCGTGCACGTCGCGCGTGAGCGGCGAGCGAGCGATCGCCCAGTCGAGGTCGTCGGCGTCGAAGACGACGAGATCGACGGATGTCGCGTGCTGCGACCACACTCGGGCGACCCCACCGTCGGCACCGGCCCGAACGCCGAGGTCATGCAGGGGATCGCGCTCAGGCATGCGTTCTACAGTAGTTCGTGGAGGCGAGACGCCTGCAAGCGTGTGCACGGGCGTGTTCGCACGCACTCGGTCATCAGGGTCATCATCAGGGTTGGAGGTCGCATGGTCTATCTGGACCACGCCGCGACCACCCCGATGCTGCCCGAGGCCATCGAGGCGTTGACCGCCGCGCTCGCCGTGGTCGGCAACCCCTCGTCGATCCACAGCGCCGGCCAGCAGGCGAAACGACTCCTCGAGGAGTCGCGCGAGCGCGTCGCCGCGACGCTCGGCGCCGACGGCATCGAAGTGGTCTTCACGGGCAACGGCACCGAGGCGGTCAACCTCGCGATCAAGGGCATCTGGTGGCAACGGCGAGCGGATGCTTCGACGGGCGCTGCTCGCACGCGCATCCTGGTTCCGGCCGGCGAACACCATGCCACCGTCGACACGGTCGAGTGGCTCGCGACCCACGAGGGCGCCGACGTGGTCGAGATCCCGCTCGACGAGGTCGGCCGGGTGCGCCTCGACGTGCTCGCCGCCGAGCTGTCGCACGATGCGGCATCCGTGGCTCTCGTGACGATGCTCTGGGCCAACAACGAGGTCGGCACCATTCAGCCCGTCGAGGAGGCCGCTCGCCTGACCGCGCGTGCCGGCGTGCCGCTGCACGTCGACGCGATCTCGGCCTACGGGCAGGTGCCGATCGACTTCCACGGCATCAGGCGGGCAACGGATGCCCCGCGGGGCGCCGGACTCGTCGCCCTCAGCGTCTCAGCGCACAAGATCGGCGGCCCAGCCGGCATCGGAGCGCTCGTGCTCGACCGCTCCGCGGCCGTCGAACCGCTCATCCACGGCGGCGGGCAGCAGCGCAAGGTGCGCTCGGGCACGCAAGACGTCGCTGCAGCGTCGTCGTTCGCAGCAGCGGCATCCGTCGTGGCCGCTCATCTCGACGCCGATGCGGCGCGCATGGCGAAGCTGCGCGACCGGCTGATCGCGGGCACGCTCGATGCGGTGCCCGACGCGCGACTCTCCGGGGATGCCGCCGCTGACGGCCGCCTGGCGGGCAACGCTCACTTCTCGTTCACGGGGTGCGAGGGTGATTCGCTGCTCTTCCTGCTCGATGCCGCCGGGGTCGCCGTCTCGACGGGCTCGGCATGCCAGGCGGGTGTACCCGAGCCCTCGCACGTGCTCATGGCCATGGGGCGCTCCGAGGCCGACGCGCGCGGGGCCCTCCGCATCACGATCGGCCACGCTTCGACCGACGCCGACGTCGATGCGTTCCTCGCGGCATTGCCGGTCGCACACGCCCAGGCGGCTCGCGCCGGGCTCGCCGCGCGCGCCACCTCCTTCGACCGCTGAGAAGGCGGTGGCGTCTCCTCGATTTCTCGAGTTGCCCGACTCCGGACGGAATCGGGCAGCTCGGGGCCGAGGCATCCGCTCAGACAGGTCTGTTTAGACTGGAGCACATGAAGGTTCTCGCTGCGATGAGCGGCGGCGTCGACAGCGCCGTTGCCGCTGCGCGCGCCGTCGAAGCCGGTCACGAGGTCGTCGGAGTGCACCTCGCCCTCAGTCGCATGCCCGGAACACTCCGCACCGGCAGCCGCGGCTGCTGCACGATCGAAGACTCGATGGACGCGCAGCGGGCGGCCAACGTGCTCGGCATCCCGTACTACGTGTGGGACTTCTCCGAGCGGTTCAAGGCCGACGTCGTCGACGACTTCATCGCCGAGTACTCCGCCGGGCGCACCCCGAACCCGTGCATGCGCTGCAACGAGCGCATCAAGTTCGCGGCCCTCCTCGAGAAGGCGCTCGCCCTCGGGTTCGACGCCGTGGCCACCGGCCACTACGCCAAGATCGTGACGGATGCCGCGGGCAACCGTGAGCTCCATCGTGCGAGCGCCGAGGCGAAAGACCAGAGCTATGTGCTCGGGGTGCTCACCGCCGAGCAGCTCGCGCACGCCTACTTCCCGCTCGGCGACACGCCGTCGAAGACGCTCGTGCGCGCCGAAGCCGCCGAACGCGGTCTCTCGGTGGCGCAGAAGCCCGACTCGTACGACATCTGCTTCATCCCCGACGGCGACACGAAGGGCTGGCTGGCCGAGCGCGTCGGCACCGAGACGGGCGACATCGTCGACCGCACCGGCGCCGTGGTGGGGTCGCACGAGGGCGCGCACGCATTCACGGTCGGCCAGCGGCGCGGCATGCGACTCGGAACTCCGGCCGCCGACGGCAAGCCGCGATTCGTGCTCGAGGTGCGGCCGAAAGAGAACACCGTCGTGGTCGGCCCGAAGGCGGCGCTCGCGATCGGGCTCATCGCCGGTTTCCGGTTCTCGTGGGCCGGGCTCGCGCCCGCCGACCCGTCGACCCCGTTCGAGTGCGAGGTGCAGATCCGCGCACACGCCGACCCAGTGCCGGCGGTCGCCGAGCTCGTCGACGGCGAGTTCGTGGTCACGCCGGGGCATCCGCTCGATGGAGTGGCGCCCGGCCAGACCGCGGTGATCTACGTCGGTACGCGGGTGCTCGGCCAGTTCACGATCGACCGCACGGTGAGCGCCGTTCCGGTCGACGCGTAGCCCCGGACAGGCTCGCCTCGACGGCCAGCATCGCGTAGATTCGCGCTGGCGCTACCCCCGGCGCCGCGTCAGTGACGAGGAGTCGTTGTGTCCTACCCGCAAAGTCCCGCCGATCCGAACCGCGACCCGGCCGACCCGTTCCGAAACCTCGGCCCGGCGCCCACGACGGGCCGCATCACGATCGTCGCCCCGCCCGCCGACGAATGGGAACCGATCGTGGAGGTCGCCCCCATCACCGCCGAGGAGGTCATCGAACGCCAGCGACAGGTGTTCGGCGGCATGAAGATCGGCTCGGCCCTCTTCGGGTGGCTCACCGCGGCAGGCGTCACGGCCATCGGCATTGCGCTCGGTCGCGGTGCGGCGCGCGGTGCGGCGTCGACCGGTGACGCGCTGCTCGATGCTGACACCGTCGGATGGGTCGGGGTCAGCGCACTGCTCGTGATCGTATTGGCGGCCTTCTATTGCGGCGGCTACGTCACCGGCCGCATGGCGCGCTTCAGCGGCGTGCTGCAGGGTCTCGCCGTGTGGCTCTGGGCGCTCGTGATCGCGATCCTGGCGGCGGTGCTCAGCGTGGTGCTGGGTCGCCAGGACGACATCCTCGGCTACCTCGATGCGTTCCCGCGCATCCCCGTGCCCGAGAGTGCCCTGACGATCGCGGTCATCACCGCCGCGGTCGTTGCGGCCCTCGTGAGCGTCGGCGGTGCCATCCTCGGCGGCGTCGTCGGGGTGCGCTACCACCGTCGCGTCGATCTCGTCGGGTTCGATCGGTAGCAGAGACAGGCGCCCCGAACGCCCGGCGGGCGTCGCTGCGCGCCCATAGGATGGCGCTGTGAGCGACATCCCCACCGAGTTCGAAGCCGCCCGTGCCGAAGCCGCGTTGCTCGCCGACCGCATCGAAGGTGCGCGGCTCGCCTACTACGGCGATGGCGACTCGTCACTCTCCGACGCCGAGTACGACGCCGACTTCCACCGGCTCGAGGCACTCGAGCGCGCCTTCCCCGAGCTCGCGGGCCAAGACAGCCCGACCCAGCAGGTCGGCGCGGCCATCGTCTCGGCGGGCTTCCCCGAGCACGAGCACGCCGAACGCATGCTCAGCCTCGACAACGTCTTCTCGATCGACGAGTTCCGCGATTGGGCGACGAAGACCGCCGCTGCGGCAGGGCGGCCCGTGCGCTGGCTCTCCGAGTTGAAGATCGACGGACTGGCGATCAGCCTTGCCTACCGCGACGGTGTGCTCGAGACCGCGACGACGCGAGGCGACGGACGTGTCGGCGAAGACATCACCGAGAATGTCGACCTGATCCCCGCCATCCCACCGCGGCTCGAGGGCGCCGGGTACCCCGCGTTCTTCGAAGTGCGCGGCGAGGTGTTCCTGCGCACGAGCGACTTCGAGGCGCTGAACGAGCGACAGCACGAACTGCAGGCAGCCTTCGAGGCCGAGCAGATCGCAAAGGGTCGTGCGATCGAGCAGATCCCCACGAAGTATCCCGAGTTCGCCAACGCGCGCAACACCGCGGCAGGCAGCTTGCGCCAGCGCCGTGAGAAGAAGAGCGCGTTCGAGCTCTCGCTCATGCGCGAGCGGCTCGGCCGACTCGCCCTGTATCTCCACGGCATCGGCGCGTGGCGCAGTGCCTCACCGACTGGGCCAGATGTGCGAAACCAGTCCGACATCTACTCGCTCCTCGATGGGTGGGGCCTGCCGGTCTCGCCGCACTCCCGCGTGTTCGACTCAGTCGACGACGTCGCCGGGTACATCGTCGAACGCGGCGAGCACCGCCACGACGTCGAGCACGAGATCGACGGCATCGTCGTCAAGGTCGACGAGCTCGCCCTGCACGATGAGCTCGGGGCGACCAGTCGCGCGCCGCGCTGGGCGATCGCGTACAAGTATCCGCCCGAGGAGGTGCACACGAAGCTCCTCGACATCGTCGTCGGCGTCGGCCGCACCGGCCGCGCGACGCCCTACGCCGTCATGGAGCCCGTGAAGGTCGCCGGCAGCACCGTGCGGCAGGCGACACTGCACAACCAGCAGGTCGTGAAGGCGAAGGGCGTGCTCATCGGCGACACCGTGGTGCTGCGCAAGGCGGGCGAAGTCATCCCCGAGATCCTCGGTGCGGTCGAACAATTGCGCGACGGCAGCGAGCGCGAGTGGCACATGCCCGAGCGCTGTCCCGAGTGCGGTACTCCGCTGCGCGCCATGAAAGAGGGCGACATCGATCTGCGCTGCCCCAATGCGAAATCCTGCCCCGCCCAAGTGCGCGGGCGGGTCGAGCACATCGGCTCACGGGGTGGCCTCGACATCGAGGCGCTCGGCGAGGTGACCGCGGCCGCGCTCACCCAGCCGTCCTTCCCGACGCAGCCGCCGCTGCCCACCGAGGCCCGCCTCTTCGACCTCACGATCGAGGAGCTCGTGCCGATCGAAGTCGTCGTGCGCGACGCCGAGACGGGCGAACCGAAGGTCGACGATGAGACCGGCGAGCCGGTGAAGCGAGCGCCGTTCCAGAAGCTCGGGCCCGCGAGCTATCCGCCCGGCACCGAGACCATGACACCGGCCGAGCGCCGTGCAGCGGGCGTGAAGAAGAACTTTCGCGAGGTCGGTCCGTCCGAGGCGGCGACGAAACTCCTGGCCGAGCTCGGCAAGGCCAAGACGAAACCACTCTCGCGTCTGCTCGTCTCACTCAACATCCGCCACGTCGGGCCGGTCGCGGCGCGAGCGCTCGCCGACCACTTCGGCTCGCTCGAGGCGATCCGCGGTGCATCCAGAGAAGAGCTCGCCGAAGTCGACGGCGTCGGCGGCATCATCGCGGACTCGCTCATCGACTGGTTCGGTGTCGACTGGCATCTCGAGATCATCGACCGGTGGACCGCCGCAGGCGTCCAATGGACGACGCCGGGGCATCCGGGGCCGGGCGCCGCAGCCGAAGCCGGGGGAGTGCTCGCGGGGCTCACGATCGTCGCGACCGGATCGCTCGAGGGCTTCACACGTGACGGGGCGCTCGAGGCGATCATCGCCGCCGGCGGCAAAGCCGCGTCGAGCGTCTCGAAGAAGACCGACTTCGTCGCTGCCGGGCCGGGAGCCGGTTCCAAGCTCGCGAAAGCCGAAGAGCTCGGCATCCGCGTGCTCGACGCCGCCCAGTTCGCGGTGCTCGTGAGCGAAGGTCCGGCTGCGTTGCAGGCGATCGAGGCAGCTGAAGGCGACTAGCCGGGTATCAGGAGGAGTATGTCGGCACCAGAGAACGACGCAGCGGCATCGGCGGATGCTTCGTCGAAGCAGGCTCCGCGCGGCCCCTCGCGCCGCGAGTTCCTCAGGGTCGGCGGTGCGGCGGCGGCCGGAGTCGTCGTCGGCGGCGCGGCCGGTGGGGCGGTCGGTGTCGCGCTCGCCGGGGGAGCATCGAACGCGATCGCGCCGTCGCCGAGTGCGACGGCCGTGCCAGAGGGCGCATCGCCGATCGAACACCTCGTCGTGCTGATGGGAGAGAACCGCTCGTTCGACAATCTCCTCGGCCGGCTGTACACGACGGAGTCGTTGCCCGCGGGTGCGAGCTTCGACGGGCTCGACTTCGGCGAGTACTCGAATGTCGCGTCCGATGGCAGCACGGTGTCCGCGCACGTCTACACGGGTGCGACCGACCGGATCATGGAGCAGCCCGATCCAGATCCCGGCGAGGAGTACCCGCACGTCAACACCCAACTGTTCGGCACGATCGACCCCGCGCACAACGAGGGTCGTGAGACTGCGGAGATGACCGCGCCGTACAACGCGCCGAGCGACGCCTCGAAGCCCGACATGTCTGGCTTCGTGCGCGACTACGAGTCGAATCTCCGCGCACTCCGCCACGGACGCGCACCCGAGGCCGACGAGGTTCGCCAGATCATGGGCGGGTTCGATCCCGTCATGCTGCCGGTGCTGTCGACGCTGGCTCGCGAGTTCGCCGTCTTCGATCACTGGTATTGCGCGGTGCCGTCGCAGACCTTCTGCAACCGATCGTTCTTCCACGCGTCCACGTCGCACGGCTTCGTCACGAACGTGCTCGACGGGGGCTACCGCAAGTGGCTCGACGCCCCCGATTCGCCGACGATCTTCAATCGCCTCGAAGAGCAGGGCGTGAGCTGGCGCGTCTACTTCGACGAGCGTCAGTTGATCTCCTTCACCGGATTCCTGCACGCGCCGGCGCTCGAACGCTTCTGGCGCACAGAGCACTTCGCCACGATGGAGGATTTCGAGAGTGACGCCGCTGCGGGCACGCTGCCCGCGTACGCGTTCCTCGAGCCGCGCATGGTCTACGACCACAACGACTTCCACCCGCCGTTCGGCAAGCTTCGCGAAGGAGAGTTCGACGGAGAGCCCATCGTCGACAGCGCCGTTTCCGACGTGCGTGCCGGTGACGCGCTGGTCGGCCGCGTCTATCAGGCGGTGCGCGGGGCGGCGTCGGAGTCGGGTTCCAACGCCCTCAACACGATGCTGCTCATCACCTTCGATGAGCATGGTGGCACATATGACCACGTGCCCCCGCCCTCGGCGAAGCCCCCGAACGACGACGGCGAAGGCGAGATGGGGTTCGGCTTCGATCGTCTCGGATGCCGCGTGCCGGCGATCGCCATCTCTGCCTACACCGGGGCCGGCACGATCATCAGCGACGAATTCCACCACGCCGCCGTCATCGCGACCCTGTCGAAGAAGTACGATCTCGCTGCCCTGACGAATCGAGACGACGGTGTCCGCGACCTCACTGCGGCGCTCAACCTCACCGTGCCGAGGCATCCGTCGACCTGGCCGTCGCCGACCCCGCAGTACGTGCCGCTGAACGACGAGGAGCGACCGCCTGACGAAACGGATAGCGCGTCGACGCGGCCGCTGAGTCCGCCCGGGCAAGGACTCCTCGGTCTGTTGCTCGCGAAGTACGGCGAGCCGGGCGAACCGCTGCCCGAGACGTATGCCGAGGCCTACGAGCTGTTGCACCGCTACGGCGACGGGCTGTTCGGCGTGCCCGGATAGAATCGATCCATCCCCATCCCGAGACGACGGAGCAGCATGTCCGAAATCACTGCGGAGCAGGTCGCACATCTCGCGAACCTCGCCCGCATCGCGCTCACCGATGAAGAGATCGAGCACCTCACGACAGAGCTCGGCCAGATCATGCACGCGGTCGAGCAGGTGAGCGAGGTGGCCACGCCCGACGTGCCGCCGACGAGTCACCCGATCCCGATGCAGAACGTCTACCGCAACGACGTCGTCGGCGAATCGGTCCTCACCGTCGACGAGGCGCTCGCGGGCGCCCCCGAGTCCGACGACGCCCGATTCAAGGTCTCGGCGATCCTGGGAGAAGAACAGTGAGCGACGAACTGATCCGCCTGACAGCTGCCGCGCTCGGCGAGAAGCTCTCCTCTGGCGAGGTCTCGTCGGTCGAGGCGACCCGCGCGCACCTCGACCGCATCGCCGCCGTCGACGGAGCCGTGCACGCGTTCCTCCACATCGAGGGCGATCGCGCTATCGAGACGGCAGCCGAGATCGACCGGCAACGTGCAGCAGGTGCCCCGCTCGGCCCGCTCGCCGGGGTGCCGATCGCGATCAAAGACGTGCTCGTCACCAAAGGCATGCCGTCGACCGCTGGTTCGCGCATCCTCGAGGGCTGGGTTCCGCCGTACGACGCGACCCCGGTCACCAAGGTGCGCGAGGCAGGCATGATCCCGCTCGGCAAGACGAACATGGACGAGTTCGCCATGGGTTCGTCGACCGAGCACTCGGCATACGGCCCCACCCATAACCCGTGGGATCTCGAGCGCATCCCCGGTGGTTCGGGCGGCGGCTCCGCGGCATCCGTCGCCGCCTTCGAAGCCCCCCTGGCGCTCGGCTCCGACACCGGCGGCTCGATCCGTCAACCGGCGCACGTCACCGGCACCGTCGGCGTGAAGCCGACCTATGGCGCCGTCAGCCGTTACGGCTCGATCGCATTGGCATCGTCGCTCGACCAGATCGGCCCGGTCACTCGCACCGTGCTCGACGCAGCGCTGCTGCACGACGTCATCGCCGGGCACGACCCGCTCGACTCGACCTCGATTCCCGAGGCCTGGCCGTCGATGGCCGAGGCAGTACGGCGAGCGGATGTCTCAGGCCTACGCATCGGCGTCATCAAGGAGCTCGACGGCGAGGGCTTCCAGGCCGGTGTGCGGCAGCGGTTCCACGAGTCGCTCGAACTGCTCGAACAGCAGGGCGCCGAGATCGTGGAGGTCTCCGCACCGCACTTCCAGTACGCGATCGCGGCGTACTACCTGATCCTGCCCGCAGAGGCGTCGTCGAACCTCGCGAAGTTCGACTCGGTGCGCTTCGGCCTCCGTGTCACTCCAGAGGGCGGCGGCACGGTGGAGCAGGTCATGGCGGCGACTCGCGAGGCCGGCTTCGGTCCCGAGGTGAAGCGACGCATCATCCTCGGCACCTACGCGCTCTCGGCCGGCTACTACGACGCATTCTACGGCAGCGCACAGAAGGTGCGCACGCTCGTGCAGCGCGACTTCGACGCGGCGTTCATGAACGTCGACGTGCTCGCCTCGCCGACCGCACCGACGACCGCGTTCAAGTTCGGCGAGAAGCTCGCCGACCCCGTGTCGATGTACCTGAACGACATCGCGACGATTCCAGCGAACCTCGCCGGCGTGCCGGGCATCTCGCTGCCCTCGGGGCTCGCCCCCGAAGACGGGCTGCCCGTCGGCATCCAGTTCCTCGCGCCGGCGCGCGAGGATGCGCGACTCTACAACGTCGGCGCTGCGCTCGAGCAGCTGCTCGAAGAGCGGTGGGGTGGCCCGCTTCTCGCGCAGGCCCCCGACCTCTCCGCCCATGAGCTCACCGCGACCGAGGAAGGCGCACTCTGATGGCACGCGCTGAACTGATGGACTTCGATAAGGCCCTCGAGCTCTTCGAGCCGGTCATCGGTCTCGAGGTGCACGTCGAGCTGAACACCGTGACGAAGATGTTCTCGTCTGCACCGAACCCTGCGAACTCGCAGTTCCACGGCGCAGAGCCGAACACGCTCACGACGCCGGTGTGCCTCGGTCTTCCGGGTTCGCTTCCCGTCGTCAACGGTGAGGCAGTGAAGTACTCGATCAGCCTCGGGCTCGCGCTCGGCTGCTCGATCGCCCCCTCGAGCCGCTTCGCCCGCAAGAACTACTTCTATCCCGACCTCGCGAAGAACTACCAGATCTCGCAATACGACGAGCCGATCGCGTTCGACGGCGAGGTCGAGGTCGAGCTCGAGAACGGACGCACGTTCACAGTGCCGATCGAGCGCGCGCATATGGAGGAAGACGCCGGCAAGCTCACGCACGTGGGCGGTTCGACCGGTCGCATCCAGGGCGCCGAGTACTCGCTCGTCGACTACAACCGTGCCGGTGTTCCGCTCGTCGAGATCGTCACGCGCCCGATCTTCGGAGGCGAGGCCGACACTCCTGCGCTCGCGAAGGCGTACGTGTCGACGATCCGCGACATCGTGCTCTCGCTCGGCATCTCCGAGGCGCGCATGGAGCGCGGCAACCTCCGTTGCGACGCGAACGTCTCGCTCCGCCCCCGCGGCCAGGAGAAGCTCGGCACACGCACCGAGACGAAGAACGTCAACTCGATGCGGTCGGTCGAGCGTGCGGTGCGCTACGAGATCCAGCGTCAGGCCGCAATCCTCGCCGGTGGCGGCACGATCACTCAAGAGACGCGTCACTGGCACGAAGACACCGGTGCGACGAGCGCCGGACGGCCCAAGTCCGATGCCGACGACTACCGGTACTTCCCTGAGCCCGACCTGCTTCCCGTCGTGCCGTCGAAAGAGCTCGTCGACGGGCTGCGTGCCGCGTTGCCCGAGCCGCCGGCGGTGCGCCGCCGCCGGCTGAAGGCCGATTGGGGCTTCACCGACGACGAGTTCCAGATCGTGGCGAACTCGGGCATGCTCAACGAGCTGGCCGCGACCGTCGCCGCTGGCGCAACCCCGGCTGCCGCGCGCAAGTGGTGGACGGGTGAGATCGCGCGTCTCGCGAACGCCGCCGACCGGGATGCCACGGGCCTCGTGTCGCCCGAACATGTCGCCGAGCTGGCACAGCTCGTCGACGCCGGCACGCTCACCGACCGCCTGGCGCGCCAGGTGCTCGAAGGCGTCATCGCGGGCGAAGGCGCGCCGCAGCAGGTCATCGACGCGCGCGGTCTCGCCGTCGTCTCCGATGACGGGGCCCTGATCGCGGCCATCGATGCGGCACTCGCCTCGCAGCCCGACGTGCTCGCGAAGATCCGCGATGGCAAGGTGCAGGCGGCCGGTGCGGTGATCGGCGCCGTCATGAAGGCCATGCAGGGCAAGGCCGATGCGGCGCGTGTGCGCGAGCTCGTGCTCGAGCGGGCCGCGACTCCGGTGGCCGAGTAGCGGGTGCGTTCCGCCACCGCTGGTCGAGTGGCGAGCGTTCCGATACCGCCGGTCGAGTAGCGAGCGTACTCATACCGCTGGTCGAGTAGCGAGCGTATCGAGACCGACTCACAGCCGGCACGATACGAACGGCCGTACAGTGGTCGTCCTTTGAACGATTGAGGAGCACGAAATGGGATTCCTGGACCGACTGTTCGGCACCGTCCCCGATGAACCCGCGGCGCGCCCGGTTCCTTCGGCACGCAGACTGAGCGACGACGAGCTCGCCGTCGAGCGATACCGCTACCTGCTGCGCACGGCGCCGCCCGAGTCGGTTGAGGCTGTGCACGCCGAGGCGTTCGCCAAGCTCACTCCCGAGCAGCGAGCGGCGGTCTTCGCCTCGCTCTCCGAAGAGGCACCTGCCGGTGAACGACTCGTCTCCGACGAGCCCAGCGCACTGGCCCGAGCGGCGACCCGTGCCGAGCTTCGAGCTCCCGGCAGCGTGGAACGAGCCTTCAACCGAGCGGATGCCTCGGGTGGCCGCAGCCGACAGGGCGGGCCGTCGTTCGGCGGTATGTTCGCAGGCTCGCTGCTCGGCTCCATCGCTGGTGTGGTGGTCGGCTCGGCGATCGCGCAGGCGTTCCTGCCCGACCCCGCCTCGTTCGAGGCGGGTGCCGACGGCGGGGACACCGGGAGCGACTCCGGCGCCGACACGGGCGCCGATGCCGGCGGCTCTGACGCTTCTGGTTCAGATCAAGGCGGCTTCGGAGACTTCGGCGGTGGCGATTTCGGTGGTGGTGGCGACTTCGGGTTCTGACACTCGATCGCGTCGGCAAGCCCTGGGCTTCCGATGACGGTGGCACGGGCTAGGTTCGGAGCATGAGCAAGCAGGACGGCTCGTCGCGGCAGGTCACCACTGGCCCCGTCGACGATTCGGCGACACCCATCCTGCACGTCGATATGGATGCGTTCTTCGTGTCGGTCGAGTTGTTGAAGCGGCCAGATCTGCGCGGCAAGCCGGTGCTGGTCGGCGGTACCGCCGGGCGTGGGGTTGTTTCTGCGGCGAGCTACGAGGCCCGAAAGTACGGCGTGAACTCGGCGATGCCGATGTCGCTCGCCTTGCAGCGCTGCCCGAACGCCGTCGTATTGCGCGGCGACTACGCGAGCTACACCGAGTATTCGCGTCGGGTGATGACCATCTTCGAAGAGGTCACTCCGCTCGTCGAGCAGCTCTCGATCGATGAGGCGTTCCTCGACGTGTCGGGCGCGCGTCGCCTGCACGGCAGCCCGGCCGAGATCGCGTGGACCCTGCGGCAGCGCGTACACGGTGAAACCGGGTTGACCTGCTCGGTCGGCGTGGCAGCGACGAAGTTCGTGGCCAAGGTTGCGTCGAGCAGGGCGAAGCCCGACGGCATGCTCGTCGTGCCGGCCGAGCGCACGCTCGACTTCCTGCACCCGCTGCCGGTCTCGGCGCTCTGGGGCGTCGGCCGGGTCACCGAGGAGTCACTCACGCGCATCGGGCTGCGCACCGTCGGCGATGTCGCCGCCATGCCGGTCGACGCGCTCGAGCGTGCACTCGGGCCGGCGCTCGCGGCCAAGCTCAGCCATCTCGCGATGGGCGTCGACGCTCGCGACGTCGTCACGGGCCGAGAGGAGAAGAGCATCGGTCACGAGGTCACGTTCGGTTACGACCTCACCGATCTCGAGCAATTGAGGCGCGAGCTCCTCCGGCTCTCCGACGACGTCGCTGTGCGGCTGCGCAAGGCAGGGCTCCTCGGCCGCACGGTCGTGTTGAAGCTCCGTTACGGCGACTTCCGCACGGTCACCAGGTCGCGCACGCTGGGCGAGCCCACGGATGTCGCGCGCCGCATCTACGACGAGGCATCCGCGGCCCTCGGCGAACTCGCCGGCGATGGCGCGCGCATCCGTCTCATCGGTGTTCGCGCCGAGCAGCTTCGACCGTCGGGTACCGGTGCGATGTTGTGGGACCCCGACGAGGAGTGGCGCGAGGCTGAGCGCACGATCGATGAGGTGACCGCTCGCTTCGGCCGAGGTACCGTGCGTCCGGCCTCGCTCGTGCGCCCGGCCGTCGATCGTGTCGAGTCGTCACGACGCAAGGATGCGGGCGGCGAGTGAGCGCGCCGCGATGAACCCGCCTCAGTGTGAATCGTGAGGGGGGTGGCTGAGTGGCGCATCCGAGGGTAGCGTTGGAGGCATGGCTGAACTCGTACTGGAACTGGCTGAATCCGTCGCCGGCGTCGGCGTGAAGACCTCCTACGGTGATGCCGTCGAGATCGACGGCACCACGCTCGTACCGGTGGCGCTCGGATACTACGGCTTCGGTGCCGGCAGCGGCTCCGACGAGAAGGGTGACGAGGCGGGCGGTGGTGGCGGCGGTGGCCTCTCCATTCCGCTCGGCGCATACGTCGGTCGCGATGGCGGGGTTCGCTTCGAACCGAACCTCATCGGGCTGCTGCTCGTCGCCACCCCGCTCGTGTGGGTCACCGGCAAGGCGCTGCGCATGGTGATCAGAGCGCTCAAGCGCTGAGACGCCCACCGTCGCCGCCGTCGCGGCCGACCCTCACCGTGCTCGTCGGCGTATACTCGTCAACGAACACGGGAGTCCGGTGAGCCGGGCTGAGAGGAAGGTTCTCAACCTTCGACCGTCGAACCTGATCTGGGTAATGCCAGCGCAGGGAGGGCAATCACATCTCAATTCCCGTGCCTCTTTCCACGAATCGAAAGGGCACGACAGTGCACACTGCAGCAACTGAATCCAGCACGCCTCCAGCCGATCCGAAGCCGCGCAATCTGAGTTGGCGGGTCGTGGACATCGTCGTCGCCAGCGTGATCGGCATCGCGACAGGGCTTCTCTTCCTCTTCTGGAACAACATCGGTTACGCGTGGTTCAGCGCGGCTGATGCGCTCACGCCGGGCCTCGGCGGTATCGCCGTCGGCATCTGGCTCATCGGCGGCGTGCTCGGCGGACTCATCATTCGCAAGCCGGGTGCGGCGCTCTTCGTCGAACTGCTTGCCGCCGTGGTGTCCGCGCTCATCGGCAACCAGTGGGGCATCGAGACGATCTACGCCGGTGTGGCGCAGGGGCTTGGCGCCGAACTGGTGTTCGCGCTCCTCGCCTACCGCCGCTTCGGCGTGCTGCCCGCCATGCTCGCCGGTGCGGCTGCTGGCGCGGCGGCCTGGAGCCTCGAGCTCTTCACGTCGGGCAATCTGCAGAAGTCCGCCGAGTTCCTGGGGCTCTATTTCACGACGGTGGTCGTGTCGGGCGCGGTCTTGGCCGGGCTGCTCGGCTGGCTCATCGTGCGGGGTCTCGCGGCCACCGGGGCGCTCAGCCGTTTCGCCGCGGGTCAAGACGTGACCCAGCGGGTCTGACGTGGGTCACGACTCCGAAGCAATCCGGCCCGCGCGCGTGGAGGCGCGCGGGTGGGGGTGGCGCCACGCCAGCAGGCGCGACGCCGCGCTCGATGGCATCGACCTTCGTATCGAACCGGGGGAGCGGGTGCTGCTGCTCGGGCCGTCGGGTTCGGGCAAATCGACGCTCCTTCACGCCCTTGCCGGCGTTCACGGCGGAGCCGAGGAGGGCGAGGAGACCGGTTCGCTGCGCATCGACGGCGAATGGCCGGGCTCGATGCGGGGCCGCGCGAGCCTCGTGCTGCAGGACCCCGACTCGCAAGTGATCCTCGCTCGCGTCGGTGATGACGTCGCCTTCGGCTGCGAGAACCTCGGGGTGCCCCGAGAGGAGATCTGGCCGCGCGTACGCCGTGCACTCGATGACGTCGGGCTGGATCTCCCACTCGACCACCCGACGAGCTCGCTCTCGGGCGGGCAGAAGCAGCGTCTGGCGCTCGCGGGCGCGCTCGCGATGCGACCGGGGCTACTGCTTCTCGACGAGCCGACTGCGAACCTCGACCCCGACGGGGTGAGCGAGGTTCGTCACGCGGTCGACCGTACGCTCGAGCGCACGGGAGCCACTTTCGTCGTGGTCGAGCACCGCGTCGATGTCTGGATCGACCTCGTGACCCGAGTGGTGGTGCTCGGCAGGAACGGTCGAATCATCGCCGACGGCGACCCGCGAGACGTCATCGACACGCAGCGCGCGGCGCTCCTCGCCGCCGGGGTCTGGGTGCCCGGCTCGCCGCCGACGGTCACGTCCGCGCGGCCCGCCGCGGCGGCATCCGTCATCGATCTCGCCGGCATCGACCTCGCAATCGGCCGCCGGAGCGATGCGGTCGTGCGAGAGGGGCTCGAGCTGTCGTTGCCGAGGGCCTCGTCGACCGTGCTCACTGGGCCGAACGGCGCCGGAAAGTCGACCCTCGCCCTCACGATGGGCGGACTTCTGGCACCGATCGCGGGGCAGGTGCGCGCGTCAGCGGAACTCGCGAGCGGGCTGCGCGGGGAGCCGATCCGATGGCGTTCGCGCGAATTGCTGACCCGCATCGGAACCGTGTTTCAAGAGCCGGAGCACCAGTTCGTCGCCTCCACCGTGCAGCGCGAACTCGAAGTCGCCCCGCGGGCGCTGGGTCTCGACACGGCGACGACCCGCCTGCGCACTCGCGAGGTGCTCGAACGCCTGGGGCTCGACCGGCTCGCCGAGGCGAACCCGTTCACGCTCTCAGGCGGTGAGCAACGTCGGCTCACGGTCGCGTGCGCGCTCGTCGCCCAGCCCCGCGTCATCATCCTCGACGAGCCGACCTTCGGCCAAGACCGTCTCACCTGGATCGAACTCGTCAGCCTGCTCAGGGGACTCGTCGACGACGGGGTGACCCTGCTCTCGATCAGTCATGATGCGGCATATCTCGCGGCGCTCGGCGATCAGCATCTCGATCTCAGCCGGGAATGCCTCCGAGCGGAGGCGGCGGCATGATCGCGGCACCCCGCCTGCGACTCGTCGATCGCGTCAACCCCGTCAGCCGCCTCGCCGCGGCGATGCTCCTCACCACACCGCTGCTCCTCACGGTCGATTGGGTGAGCGCCGCGGTCGCACTCATCGTGCAGCTCGCACTGTTCGCCATGGCCGGGGTGACCCCGAAAGTACTCGTGGCACGCACCTGGCCGATCCTCATCGCGGCGCCGATCGCCGGTCTCAGCATGCTGCTGTACGGGCGCCCCGAGGGCACCGAGTACTGGTCGTTCTGGCTGGCGCGGGTCACCGACGGCTCCATCGAACTCGCCATCGCCGTCACCGTGCGCGTACTCGCGATCGGATTGCCGGCGGTGCTGCTGTTCATGAATGTCGACCCGACCGAGCTCGCCGACGGGCTCGCACAGATCGCTCGCCTGCCGAGCAGGTTCGTGCTGGGCGCGCTCGCGGGAGCACGCCTCGTCGGCCTGTTCATCGAGGATTGGCGGGCGATGGCGTTGTCGCGCCGCGCGCGCGGCATCGGCGATCATGGTGCCATTCGCCGGTTCGCGACGATGGCCTTCGCGCTGCTCGTGCTCGCCATTCGGCGGGGAAGCAAACTCGCGACCGCGATGGAGGCACGCGGCTTCGGGTCCGACCGACCGCGCACCTGGGCGCGTGTCTCCCGTGTCGGTTGGTCGGACGCGGCGCTCCTCGCACTCGCCGTCGGCATCGCCGCGCTCGCGATCGGCGCGGCCATCTGGGCCGGCACCTTCCACCCGGTGTGGTCGTGACCGATCGCCCGGGTGTCGAGGTCGGCCCCGCGGCATCCGCCGTTCAGGCCGTGCTCGCTCGGGTACGCGCGGAGCGATCGCGGATCATCGCGATCGACGGACCCAGCGGCTCAGGCAAGAGCACGCTCGCCGACACGATCCTGCGGGCCTGGCCAGGTCAGAGGCCCGACCTCGTTCGTCTCGACGACGCCTATCGCGGCTGGACCGGGCTGGAACGGGCCGGAACCGAGTTGTCGCGCACCCTCATCGCCCGCCGGGCGCGTGGCAAGGTGGGGCAGTGGCGGCGCTGGGACTGGGCGGCCGACCGTGCGGGTTCGATCGAGTCGAGCGATCCGGGCAACGCGCTGATCATCGAGGGGTGCGGTGCGTTCGCCGCCGTCTCGCAGGTCGATGCGGTGCATGTCTGGGTCGAAGCCTCGGCACGGGTGCGCAAACGCAGGGCGCTGGCACGAGACGACGGCGCATTCGATCCGTATTGGGATCTCTGGGAGCGGCAGTGGCGGCGATACGTCGCGCGTACGGCTCCCGCCAGTCGTGCCGACCTGCGGGTTCGCGTCGCCGACGCCTGAGTCGGCGCGCCCGTGCGGCCCCCTGCCCCTCGCTGCGACCGAGGGCTACGGTAGTCATATGAGCACAGACAGGACAGGCGCCCAGTACGTCGCGGAGTTCCTCGACGGTCCGCTCGAGGGCGAGTTCGAGCAGCGCATCCTCGTGGGCGGCAAGCCCGAACAGCGCGTCGGCATGGTCGCCGCCGTCGACGGTCTCGAATCGCTGTTCTGGTACGACGCGGTCGACGAGCGCGAGGTCAACGGACAGGTGCGGGTGCAGTTCCGGTTCGATGCCGATGACTCCGACCCGGTCGAGTCCGACGACGAGAACGACTGAGTACACCGCAAGAGTGAGGCCGCGCGCGACCCCCGGGTTCAGCCCTGCTGATCGGCGAAGAACGCCCCGATGAGCGCGGCGGGGTTCGTGAGTCGCCAGAGCGGACCCGGATCGCGGATGCCGCTCGTCAACTCGAGGGGGGAGGCGAGCTCCCCGCTGGCCGTAGCCACGGTGACCCGGCCGATGTCACGACCCGCCGACGCGGTCGTGAACGCCTCGACGGTGACGGATGTCTCGCCGCCCGGGTTGCCCCACGAGACATCCGTCTGGCTCACAGTGGCGACGAGCTCGGCTCGGTCTCCCCAGGGCGCTTCGACACTCGCGTACGGCGTGCCGGCGGTGATGACTTCGACTGGCTGAGCGGTGAGCGAGCTCGATTCGACCGCCGCACGAACGGCGGCGTCGAGAGTCTCGTAGTCGGGCATGAGCGTCATCGCGCCGACGAGGTGATGTGATGGGTCGCCTTCTGCGCCCGGGATCTCAGTTGAGAACAGGAAGGTCAGGCCCGCCTGGTCGGTGTAGCTGCGCGCGAGGGCACGCACTCCCGCGTCGCCGAGATGGGCGACCACGTCCGGCACGTTTCGCGCCCCGGCGACTGCTGGGGACTCGACCGTGTCGTACATCGCCGCGAGCGCCGGGTCGGCCAGTGCCAGCGCCGCGAGGCGGGTGAGTTCTTCGGCGGTGCCGACATTGTCGCCCGACAGGCCCGTCGCATCGGCGACCCGGGTCCCGGTGAAACCTTGCTCGGCGAGCCAGGCATTGGCCGCCTTGACATAGGGGTTGACGCCGCCGAACGCCCAGCGCACGAGCGTGTCGGCGTGGTTGTTGCTCGATGCGAGCAGCACCGCACGCACGACGTCTCGCTCCGTCCAACTCTCGCCGGGCGAGACCTGCAGAGTGCGCGAGTCCTCCGCGACGTAGCGGAGGTAGTCGGTGTAGTCCTCGGGTCCGATGTTGATGGCCGGGCCGGCACCGCCGTCTGCGGGCAGCGGCAGAGAGTCGAGGGTCGCGAGCACGGTGATGAGTTTTGCGGCGCTGCCGATCGGAACCGCGGCCGTGTCGCCTGCCACAGCGAGCGTCGTCGGCGTGCTGTCGTCAGCGAGGACGGCGATCGCGCTCGCGCCCGCGGTGGGAAGCGTGATCGCGGTGGGCGTGCCCACCGCGGATGCCGCTGCACCGGTGTCATCGACCGTGACGCTCACGGCCGGGAGCGGGCCGAGGAGCATCGCCGGACCGTAGACCCCGATGCCGAGGATCGCGATCGCGCCGACGGCGATGCCGACGATGCGGCGGGGGGTGATGCTCATGGAATCAGCGTAACCCGGCCGCGTTCACGCCCAGGACGGCCCGACTACTCGGTGCGGCGCTGCGCACGCCGACCGCGCAGCACGGCGAGTGCGCCGAGCACGGTGAGGAACAGCACCAGGACGACGCCGACGCCTGGTTCGAAGCCCGTGGCGGCGAGGCCGCCCGCGGAGTCGGGATCGTTCGAGGCGCCTCCGCCGCCGCCCCCCGTGCCGCCGGGCGTGTTTCCTCCTCCGTTGCCGCCGGTGGCCGCTGGTGAGACTTCGATCGTGATCGATGCCGAAGCTTCGCCCACGCTCGCCGTGATCACGTGCGCACTCGCGTGAGTGAACGTCACTCGGTTGCCCGAGACGATGTCGCCTGGTTGATCACTGGTCAGGGTCACGTCGGAAGCCACATCACCGTGGTCATTTCCGAAAGCGTCCACCCCCGAGACGGCGATCTCCACGGAGTCGCCCACCGTCGCCTCGAGTGAGTCGGCTGACATGGTGATGTCGGTGATCGGACCTGGGGCGACTTCGAACGTGAGCGCTCGGCTGCTCGAGCCTGTCGCGGAATCCATCCGCACCGTGAAGGTGGCCGTCACGGCGAGATCGGACTCGCCCGCGAGTTCGCCGCTCGTGCGGTCGAGCACGAACCCAGCGGGGAGAGATCCCTCCGTCACCGTGTAGCGCGCGGAGTCGGTGCCGGTCGCTCCCAGCAGAACCGAGTGCTCGACCCCGGCCACTGCATTCGGAATGGAAGTCACCAGCTCGGGCGAGGCTGCCCCGATGGCCACCGGGAGTCGGTTGAACGCCAGCAGGCCGACATCGTTCGAGGTACGAATCATCGGGCCGGCGCCGTAGTGCGAGAGATAGCTCACCGTCGTATTCGCTCCGATGGCCCCGGCCAGTGTCACGAGCAGCTTTCCTCCCTCGTGAGAACTCACGTTCGTGACCTTGGCAGATGAGCCGTTCACCACGAAGTCGCCTGTCGAGTTGATGTTCGCGTCGACGGTCAGCGGATCGGTTGCCGAGTCGAGCTGGATGGTGAACTCCGTGCTCGACGGTGCCGCCGCCGCTGCTGCGATCGGGTTCGGAGCGGCAACGCCGGCGCTCGGCCCGTCATAGAGGTCGCGGAGGAGCACGGCCGTCGCCTGCTCGCCGAACATCTTGTAGCCGCCTTCGTATCCGAAGTGGCAGCCGTCATGGACGGGTGCTCCTGTCGTGGAGAGCACGGTCACGCCATGCGTCCGCGCGAGGTTCCGTTGCGCTTCGCGCAGGGCGATGTCGTCTCCGCGGGCCGCATTGCCGGCGCCGTTGCACGAAGTTCGGAGCTGGTACGCGTAATACTGCGCGCCGCCGCTGATACTCGAGCCGAATTCACTTCGCCAGTCCTCGAGGAGGGTGGTGAAGCCGTCGATGTGACGGACCGTGTCGCCGTTGTCCGACTCGCCCTGGTACCAGAACACCGCCTTGACGTCGTCGAGGACCCCGGCCGTTTCCAGGCGCTGCCGCAACCGGCCGTAGTTCGTTGCGCTGTCATTCGGGTCGGAATCGTTGCGCTGGAACACGTGTATCGGCTGCCCACCATGCGCGCCATTGAAGATCGCGACCGGAACCTGAAGCTCTTGCGAGAGCGCGCCGCCCATGCGCATACCCCACTGGCCGACCATGCCGACATTGGTCACCTGACCCTTGTTCGCGGAGGTCATGTCACCGTAGGCGTAATGCCATGCGCGGCTGCCGTGAGAGGTCTCGGGATGCCACGACGTCGTGCCGTAACTCCGCACCCACGGCGACTGATTGCGAGCGCTCGAATCCGATCCGTCCTGCCATGCGGCGGACTCCGAATTGGACTGTCCTTGAATCACGAAGACGTCGCCGGCGACGACGTGGGTCCACCGGCCGCTCGTGCGCCAGACGCCGTCGACCTGGGCCTCCAGGTGGAACTCGTAGTCGTGAAGGCCCGCCGTGATGCGCGTGTCGAACGAGAACGACGAGTCCGATGTCGCCTGTGTCGTCGTCTCTCCGGCACTCGTGACCGAGAGACGCACGTTCTCGACCGCGGCATCCGAAGTACCGGCGACGATCACGTTCGCACCGTTGTCGGCATCGCGCGGGAAGAGCTCCCGATCCTGCGGGGCGTTGCTCAGCTCGACGACGGCGGAGCGTGTGTAGACCGTGAGCGTACGGCTCGCGAACGAGGCCGCATTGCGGGCGAAGGTCCAGTCCGACTCCGCCGAGCCGCCTGGCGCGTCTCCGAACCCGATGTCGAGCGTTTCCGTTCCGGTGAACCCGTTGAGTGCCATCACGGTGCTCGGGGTCTGGGTGTCGCCCGGTTCGACGTTCACCCGGTGGATCTGGAACGAGCCGTACCACCCGACGGTCGGCTGGTCGTCGGCGTCGTACGCGTCGTTCGTCGCGCCCTGTACTTGCCCGCTGCGGTAGCGCTCGTAGGTGTTCGGCCAGTGCTCGATCCACCCCGTCATACCTTCACCCGTCGCGACGTCGGCGACGTTCGAGGCGACATCCAAGTCGTTCACGCGCAGCTGCGTCATCTGGCCCGGGATCGTATGAAGGCCGAGCAGCGAAGGATCGGCGGTGAAGGCGTCCATACCGGACCAGGCCCACTGCGTGCCTGTGCCGCTCGTCGTCTCAAGGCAATACCCCACGCGGTCGAAGCCCTGTTCGGCCGATTGAAGTGCATTGAACGCGTAGTCGGGCACGGCGCCCGGCCACGAAGCGTTGGCAGGGAGCTCGAGTTGCAGCACCGGCGCCTGGCCGTCGGCCGTGGCGGCCGCATCGCACGAAGTGGGTGCGGCTGTCTCGGCGGCCGGCGCGGGAGCGGTGGGGGTGAGGACGAGTGCCCCGGTCAGGGCGGCGAGAGCGAGGAGGCGGACGGGTGTGCGTGCCGAAAGCGCGTTGATCAATACGGGCCAATCATCTTTGATGTGCGCAACGTGTGGAGTGAATGTGATGATGAAACGATTCAGAAGCGGTCAGTCGATACAGTAGCCGCCAGTCGAGCGGCGCGTCAATGCACCGGGCGGCCCGTGATGCCTGAGCTGCCCGTCGTCGGTCTGAGCGCGCTTCGATGCCCCGGAGCGGGCCGTGGTGGCCGGTGGAGCGACGCGTCGGGCTCAGGCCCAGCCGAGTTCGTGCAGGCGAGCGTCGTCGATGCCGTAGAAGTGGGCGATCTCGTGTACGAGCGTGACGTGGATCTCTTCACGGAGTTCGTCTTCGTCGTCTGAGATCGAAAGCAACGGCTCGCGGTAGAGGATGATGCGGTCGGGCATCTCACCGAATCCGTACCGGTCGCGTTCGGTCAGCGCCCACCCGTCGTAGAGGCCGAGCAGGTCGAGCGAGCCGTCTTCGGGGCGGTCTTCGACGACGAAGACGACGTTCTCGAGGCCGTCGACCATGTCGTCGGGCAACTGGTCGAGTTCATCGACGACGAGAGCTTCGAACGCCTCGGCATCGAGTTCCACGAGCAACTCCGTTCGGAGCGGGTGAAGAATTGGGGTGAGTAACGGGGCTTGAACCCGCGACCTCCTGGACCACAACCAGGCGCTCTGCCAACTGAGCTATACCCACCATGTGTCGACCGCCGAAGCGATCTGGCAACTCAAAGAGACTACTACACCTTGGCGTCGAACTCGTCCACGACGGTCGCCGCAAGGGTCTGGAGTTCCTGGGTCGACGGGCCGGGCTCGGTGACGAAGACCGCGCGCCGGTAGTAATGCAGTTCGCGGATCGATTCGAGGATGTCGGCGAGCGCCCGGTGTCCGCCGTGTTTCTGAGGCGAGTTGAAGTACGCGCGAGGGAACCAGCGTTTTGCGAGCTCCTTGATCGAGGAGACGTCGACACTGCGGTAGTGCAGGTGCGCATCGAGGCGAGGCATGAACTTCACGAGGAAGGCGCGGTCGGTGCCGATCGAGTTGCCCGCGAGGGGTGCCTTCTGTTCTTCGGGTATGTGCTTCAGCACGTACTCGAGTACTTCGTACTCCGCCTCGGCGACGCTGACACCGTTCGGGATCTCTTCGATGAGTCCGGATTGGGTGTGCATGGTTCGGACGAACTCGCCCATCGACTCGAGCGCGCTCGAATCGGGCTTGATGACGATGCTGAGCCCCGCATCGACGGGGTTCAGGTCGTAGTCGGTGATGACGACGGCGATTTCGACGAGTTCATCGACCTCGAGGTCGAGTCCGGTCATTTCACAGTCGATCCAGACCAGTCGGTCACTCGAGGAAGCCATGCGGTGAGTCTACCGGGGCGCTCCGACACTGCTGTTTCAGTGCCTCGGGCGACGGTGAACGCTGGGATGGACGCCCGGTCGAGGTGTCGCGCTTCCAGGCGTTGGGATCGGTGCCCCCGGCAGGAATTGAACCTGCGACCAAGAGATTAGAAGGCTCCTGCTCTATCCGCTGAGCTACGGGGGCGACGGTGCCAAGCATACCGGGGCAGGCCGGGTCACCCCTCGACGGGAACGTACGGATCGTCGTCCGGCTGCTTCGCGGCGGCATCTGTTCGGCCCTTGCGAATCGTGAGTGCGATGAGCGGGAACAGGAGCACCGAGGCCATCCCCGCCCCCACGAGCGCCGCGGCGGTACCGCTCGGCAGGTCGCCGTTGTCGACTCCGATGGCGGTGACCGCGACGATGATCGGCAGACCGGTGGCGCCGAAGAGTGCGGTCGCCGCGAGGTCGCGCCGACTCGAGCCCTTCGGTGCGGCGAGGAGCGAGGGAAGTCCGCGCACGATGAGCATCAGCACGAGGAAGATCGGGAGGAGCGCCGTCGTGCTGGCATCGGCGAAGAGCGCTTCGAGGTCGAAGGTCACGCCTGTGTTGATGAAGAACACAGGTACGAGGAAGCCGTAGCCGACGGCCTCGAGCTTCGTCTCGACGATCTCCGCATCGCGCTCGGGTGCGCCGGTCATCAGCAAGCGGTAGATCACGCCGGCGGTGAATGCACCGAGGAGCATATCGAGGTCGAGCACGATGCTGAGCGCTACGAGCGCGAGCAGCACGAAGACGACGAGTCGCACTGCGAACTGCCCGCTCGTGTGGAGCGTCGCGGTGATCACCCGATGCATGCGCTTGCCCACGCCCTTCGCGGCCAGCCAGATGGCGATCCCGGCGATGAGCGCGAAGGCGAGGAGCACGACCGTCGCGAGCAGCGGGGTGCGCCCGCTGAGGAAGATCGAGATCGCAAGCAGCGGCCCGAACTCGCCCACGGCGCCGAGCGCGATGACGGCGATGCCGAAGGGGGTGCCGAGATCGCCCGAATCTCGAAGCACCGGCATGATCGTACCGAGCGCCGTCGAGGTCAGGGCGATGCCGATGAAGGCCGCCGCGGGGAGGTCGGCCGCCAGCACCGAGGCGATCCCGATGCCCGCGGCGAGTGAGATTATCCAGCCGATGGCGGCACGGCTCAGGGGGCGCCCGCGGATCGAGCGGAAGTCGACCTCATTGCCTGCGAGGAAGAACAGCATTGCCAGTCCGAAGTCGGCGAGCTGGCCCATGAACTCATCTGGCACGACCCAGCCGAGCACCGCCGGTCCGAGTGCGAGTCCGAGCACGATCTCGAAGACGACAAGCGGGATGACGACCCAACGTCCGATCGCTCGCACGAGCAGCGGCGCGGCAACGGCGATCGCCGGCACGAGCACCATGGTTCCGATCGAGATATCCATCCGAACTCCCGTCAGGACACGACGTCGCCAGGGTCGGCGGCGTTGCACTTGTCGCGATGCTAGCGGAGGCCTGATGGCATCTGCGCGATGACGCGGCCGTGCTCGTTTGCATCCCGGAAACATGTCAGCGGTATCGTCGTGGAATGCGAGAGCTGCAGTCGCGAATCATCGCCGAACTCAACGTCGTCCCGGTCATCGAACCGGCAGAGCAGGTGCGTGCGCGCATCGACTTCCTGAAGTCCTACCTGCGCTCGACCGGTGCACGCGGCTTCATCCTCGGCATCAGCGGGGGACAGGATTCGACACTGGCCGGGCGGCTCTGCCGACTGGCGGTCGATGAACTCGTCTCCGAGGGGACTCCTGCGCGCTTCGTCGCGGCGCGATTGCCTTACGGCGTGCAGCGTGACGAAGACGATGCGCAACTCGCACTCGAGTTCATCGCCCCGCAAGAGGCCGTGGTGTTCAACATCAAGGGCGGTGTCGACGGGTTCGCAGCAGACTTCGAGGCGGCGACGCAAGCGCCACTCAGCGACTTCGGCAAGGGCAACGTCAAGGCACGACTGCGGATGGTCGCGCAATACGCGCTGGCGGGCGAGCAGGGGCTGCTCGTCGTCGGCACCGATCATGCTGCGGAGGCCGTCACCGGCTTCTTCACGAAGTTCGGCGACGGTGGCGCCGACATCCTGCCGTTGACCGGGCTCACGAAGCGGCAGGGCCGTGCGTTGCTCGAGTATCTCGGTGCTCCCGAGCGTCTGTTCCTGAAGGAACCGACCGCCGACCTGCTCGATGCGAACCCGGGGCAGACCGACGAGGCGAACCTCGGGCTGAGCTACCTCGACATCGACGCATTCCTCGAAGGTCACGACATCGACGAGGAGGTCGCCGAACGCATCGAGGCGAGATTCCTGCAGACCCGGCACAAGCGCACGGTGCCCGTCTCGATGTTCGATGACTGGTGGCGTTGATCAATCGCTCGAGCTGACCCGAAGCGGCCGGAGCCGCGAGTCAGCTGAGCAGTAGGTCAGCGCAGCGGCTCGCTCTGCATCGTCGGTGTGGGTGCGGTGTTCGCCGTGGCAGTGGGCTCGCTCGGCTCGGCGAGGTTGACGCTGCCCTGGTAGCGCTGCTGGTGCTGCTCGGCCACCCACGTGTCTTGCTGGTCCACTGCGGCTTGATCCGGATCCTGACGCTGGGTGCGCCACCGTGCGAGGTCGTTCTGGAACTGCCGGCGTGTGCGCGCCGGGTGACGCTGCCATTCGAGCAGTCGGTCGCGGAACTCCACCACGGCGGGATCGAGCTGGTAGCCGAACGTCGCCGATGCGCGCTTGAGTTCGTGCAACTGGTGGGAAGCCCAGTTCGCCGCGACATCCGACCCGCGGATCGGGAGCAGGCGCACGATGATGTCGGCCTGGCCGACGGCGCGATCGACGAGCACCTGTTCTTGAGGAGTGAGCGAGTTCCAGACGGAAGCCTCGGTCGCGGCGTCGACGAGCGCGGCGATCGCCGTCGCCTTGGCCTCACGGTCGCGCTGTGTGACGAGACGCTTGATCGCGATACTGGCGATCCACACCGCGAGAAGCCCGGCGGCGAGCACCGCCAAGAACAGCACGGCGGCCGAGAAGATCGCGGGCCGCGCCGCAGCCGAGTCGAGCCAGGAGACGAGATCATTCCACCACTGCATGGCCGCAGGTTACCTCGCGTCGGTGTCGCGCCGGGCGAGCAGGGACGGCGTGCCCGAATTCGCTCGACGCCCGGTCACCGGAAGAGTTCAGCGGCGTCGCGCGACGACCAGAACTCACCGAGGTCGATCGAGCGGATGCCGCCGGCAACCAGTCGCTTCGCTCCGAAGCGCGTCTCGGTGCCAGCACCGCGCTGCTCGATGTGACCGAGCACCGGCCCGTGGGGGCGAGTGACTCGCCACAGGCCCGGAGCGGCCGGCGAGATGAGCAGACCGGGAACGTCGATGGGGAACGGTTCGCGCGTGCGTGCGGCGTTCGTTGCGATGGCGGACATGTCGTTCCTCTCGTGACGCAGCCGGCCCTGCTGGTGTATGTCACGAGAGTACGAAGGGCCACCGACATCCGACCGGTGGTGCCGACTCAGCCGAGTGCGGTGCCGTGGGCCGCGAGCGGCTCGATGCGTTCGATCTCCTCATCGGTGAGGGGCGGGGCATCGAGCGCTGCCACGTTCTGTTCGAGCTGCGCGACGCTCGAGGCGCCGATGAGTGCGCTCGCCACGAGCGGCTGGCGGAGCACCCACGAGAGCGCGAGCTGGGCGAGGGTCTGGCCGCGCTCCTTCGCGATCGTGTCGAGCGCCCGCGCGCGCTCGAGGTAGTCGGTGCTGATGCGATCGGCTGAGAGGAACCGGCTCGTTGCGGCACGCGAGTCCGCGGGCACGTCGCCGCTCAGGTAACGATCGGTGAGCAGCCCTTGCGCGAGCGGCGAGAAGACGATGCTCGCGGCGCCGACTTCTTCGAGAGCGGGGAAGAGCCCGTCTTCGATGTGCCGGTCGAACATCGAGTACCGCGGCTGGTGGATGAGCAGCGGCACGCCTTCGGCAGCGAGGGCGGCGGCGGCCGCTCGAGTCTGATCGGGGTCGTAGTTCGAGATGCCCGCGTAGAGCGCCTTGCCCTGGCGCACCGCGGTGGCGAGGGCGCCCATCGTCTCTTCGATGGGCGTCTCGGGGTCGGGCCGGTGCGAGTAGAAGATGTCGACGTAGTCGAGGCCGAGACGCTCGAGGCTCTGATCGAGCGAGGCGAGCAGGTACTTGCGCGAACCGAAATCACCGTACGGACCGGGCCACATGTCGAACCCGGCCTTCGACGAGATGATCAGCTCGTCGCGGTACTGGGCGAGGTCGTCGGCGAGAATGCGCCCGAAGTTCTCCTCCGCGCTCCCGGCGGGCGGCCCGTAGTTGTTCGCGAGGTCGAAGTGGGTGACGCCGAGGTCGAACGCACGTCGCACGATCGCGCGTTGCGTGTCGTACGGCCGCTCGTGACCGAAGTTGTGCCAGAGCCCCAGAGAGAGTGCCGGCAGTTTCAGGCCGCTGCGGCCGACCCGGTTGTACTGCATCCGTTCGTAGCGTTCGGGGAGGGCGACGTAGCTCATTCTGCAACTCTATGGCGATACGCCGCGCTGCTCGTGCCGCGGCCGCCCACATCGTCATTCGGGGTCACTCGTCCTCCACAACGGTCGGTACCCGGTTCTTCTGCACCGTCGTCGATGCGGGCATCGGATGCCTCGGCCGGCCGGTGATGCTGGTGCTTGCGGCTCCGGGGTGACGATCCCGGCACGAGCGCACCTCGGAGCCGCGTGCCGTCGACTCGCGGCGGCATCCGACTGAGGAGTGCAGCACATGACCGACATCATCACCGTGACCGGCGTAGTGGGAACCGATCCCAAACACACCGTCACCAACGGCGGCCTCGCCATCACGTCGTTCCGTCTGGCATCGACCAGACGAGTCTTCGATCGGGCGAAGGGCACCTGGGAAGACGGCGAGACGAACTGGTACACCGTCTCGGCGTTCCGGCAGCTCGCTTCGAACGCGAAGCTCTCGATCCGCAAAGGTGAACGCCTGATCGTACGCGGTCGGCTCCGGCTGCGCGCATGGGAGACCGGCGAGAAGTCGGGCACCGCTGTCGAGATCGAGGCGGATTCGATCGGGCACGACCTCGCCTGGTGCGTGACGTCCTACGCGAAAGTGCGCTCCGCGCGCCCAGCGGATGCCGCGGCCGACGACGCTTCGTCGGGCGGCGCCGAGGTCGTCGACGCGTTCGGTGCGGCGGAAGGCCTCGAGCAGGGCGCGTCCGCGTGGCCTGACGTCGCAACGACCGATGAGGGCCACGACGAGGCCAGCGACGACAGCGCTGAACCTGCTGAACTCGACGAAGCGATGGCCACCGTCTGATCGATCGAGCGGACGCCACACGGCGGGCCGCCCGGGCAACGGTCGAACGCGAACGCATAGACTCTGCTCGGGCGGTCGGCACCGCCGGTGAGGGGAACGATGAGACGGCGCTTCGGCACATCCGCGGCTGTGGCGCTCACGGCTGTCGCGATCATCGCAGGCACCGCCGGCTGCACGACTGCAGACCCGCAGCCCACGGCCCCCTCGACGGCTCGCCCGACACCCTCGGAGGCCAGTGCACCGACGCCGACGGCACCCGAGTTCCGGCCAGAACTGTCGGCCGCAGAAAACCTGGGGTTCTTCGACTGGGTGAACGCGGGCGTCGTCGCCGCGAACGGTGCCGCTGGTGGCCGTGACTTCATCGACGCGCTCGCCGCTGCAGGCTTCGACAAGGCTCAGATGCAGGTGACCGCAGACACGACCACGATCGGTGAGCCGGCCGACTCGGTGCAGTTCTCCGTGCTGTTCCAGGGTGAATGCCTGGTCGGCCAGTACGGCCCGAAATCGGGCGGCTACCACGGCGCGGTGCGCCCGCCGCTCGGCACCGGCGGCTGTCTCGTCGGGCAGACCCGCCCCATAGACTGGTAGGCGACATGGCTGATTACATTTACTCGATGGTTCGCGCCCGCAAGGCGGTCGGAGACAAGGTCATCCTCGATGACGTGACGATGGCGTTCCTGCCCGGAGCGAAGATCGGCGTGGTCGGCCCGAACGGGGCCGGCAAGTCGACGATCCTGAAGATCATGGCCGGTCTCGACCAGCCGTCGAATGGCGAGGCGCGGCTGAGCCCGGGCTACTCCGTCGGCATCCTCATGCAGGAGCCCGTGCTCGATGAGACCAAGACGGTGCTCGAGAACGTGCAAGAGGGGGTCGGCCCGATCAAGGCGAAACTCGATCGATTCAACGAGATCTCGCTTGCGATGGCAGACCCCGACGCCGACTTCGACGCGCTCCTCGCCGAGATGGGAACTCTCCAGGAGGCCATTGACGCCGCTGACGCGTGGGACCTCGACTCCCAGCTCGAGCAGGCCATGGATGCCCTTCGCTGCCCGCCTGGCGACGAGCAGGTCTCCGTGCTCTCGGGCGGTGAGAAGCGCCGTGTCGCGCTCTGCAAGTTGTTGCTGCAGAAGCCCGATCTGCTGCTCCTCGACGAGCCCACGAACCACCTCGACGCCGAGAGCGTGCTCTGGCTCGAGCAGCACCTCGCGAAGTACCCCGGCGCCGTGCTTGCCGTCACGCACGACCGCTACTTCCTCGACCACGTCGCCGAGTGGATCTGCGAGGTCGACCGTGGCCGGCTCTACCCGTACGAGGGCAACTACTCGACCTACCTTGAGAAGAAGCAGGAACGCCTGCAGGTGCAGGGCAAGAAAGACCAGAAGCTCGCGAAGCGCCTCGAATCAGAACTCGAGTGGGTGCGCTCGAACGCGAAGGGCCGACAGGCCAAGTCGAAGGCGCGTCTCGCGCGGTACGACGAGATGGCAACCGAGGCCGAGCGCACACGCAAACTCGACTTCGAAGAGATCGTGATCCCCGTCGGTCCGCGTCTCGGCGCGCAGGTGATCGAGGCGAAGAAGGTCCGCAAGGGCTTCGGCGAACGCATTCTGATCGACAACCTCAGCTTCAGCCTTCCGCGCAACGGAATCGTCGGCATCATCGGTCCGAACGGCGTCGGCAAGACGACGTTGTTCAAGACGATCGTCGGGCTCGAGCCGCTCGACGGCGGCGAACTGAAGATCGGCGAGACGGTCGACATCTCCTACGTCGACCAGAGCCGCGGCGGCATCGACCCGAACAAGAATCTGTGGGAGGTCGTCTCCGACGGGCTCGACTACATCATCGTCGGCAAGACCGAGATCCCGTCGCGGGCATACGTCTCGCAATTCGGATTCAAGGGGCCCGACCAGCAGAAGAAGGCGGGGGTGCTCTCCGGTGGCGAGCGCAACCGCTTGAACCTCGCGCTCACGCTGAAGCAGGGCGGAAACCTCCTGCTCCTCGACGAACCGACCAACGACCTCGACGTCGAAACGCTGTCGAGCCTCGAGAACGCCCTCCTCGAATTCCCCGGCTGTGCAGTGGTGATCACCCACGACCGTTGGTTCCTCGACCGCATCGCGACCCACATCCTCTCGTACGAGGGCACCGAAGACGACCCGGCGAACTGGTACTGGTTCGAGGGCAACTTCGAGTCGTACGAGCAGAACAAGATCGAGCGGCTCGGCCCCGACGCGGCCAAGCCGCACCGTTCTGCGTACCGCAAGCTCACGCGAGACTGACATGCGGTTGCACGTGCCGACGCCGTTGCGCTGGAGTGATCTCGACGCATATGGGCACGTGAACAATGCCCGCATGCTGGGTCTGCTCGAAGAAGCCCGCATCCAGGCCTTCTGGGTGAACGACGACACGCCAGAGCACGCCGTCGGCGCGTCGACGGCGGTGCTCGACGCCACGCCGGGCGCGAACACGATCACCCTGATCGCGCGGCAGGAGGTCGAGTACCTCGCGCCGATCCCGTACCAGCGCCAGCCCGTCGACATCGAGCTCTGGATCGGCCACATGGGCGGGGCGAGCCTCGACGTCTGCTACGAGGTGTACTCGCCGGTCGGCGTCGACCCTCGCACGCTGTACACCCGCGCCGTCACGACGATCGTGCTCGTCGACGCGGCGACCGAGCGTCCGCGGCGTGTCAGCGAGGCCGAACGCGCGGCCTGGGAGCCGTACGTCGGCGACCCGATCGGTTTCCGCCGCCGCTGACTCAGTCGCCGAGTGGATCGTCGCTGAACGAGCCCTCCCAGACGGCACGGCTTCCCGCCTCTGCGATCTGCACGAGCGTCCAGGTGGAGCCTGCCGCGATGACGAGCGCAGCGATGGTCAGTGCGATGCCGACGATGAGGCGGATGCCGCGGCCGATGCCGGTTCCATCCCCTGCTGCGGTGCGACGAGCCGAGCTGCGCTCGACGACCGCCCACGCCGCGACGACGACGGCGAGCACGAGGATCGCAATGAGCCACGGCACGATTCCCTCGCCCTGGTCGGTGTGCTCCTCGATGAGCGGTGTCGGCGACACCCGCTCCTCGAGCCACTCGCCGGCTTCGATCGTGAAGAGACCGAGGGGGAGGAGCAGTACCGCGCCGATCAGTACCGGCAACCACAGCACCCGTCGAGCTGCCGGCCACGCCGCGACGACGACGAGTGCCAAGCCGAGCAACGGGGTCAGTACGACGACCGCATGCACGAGCAACACGTGCATCGGGAGTCCTGCGAACGTGAAGTCGAAGTCGTCCATGGTCAGGACGCCGCGACGATGCGGTCACCCGAGATCGCGACGGGGATGGCCGTGAGCGGGTCGAGCGCTGGGCCCTGGATCACGTCACCTGTCGCCGCATCGAACATCGAGCCGTGGCAGGGACAGTGAAACTCGGATGCCGCCGCGGCGACGACGCACTGCTGGTGCGTGCAGATCGCACTGAACGCCACGACCTGGCCTGCCGTCGGTTGTGCGATGAGCGCGGGCTCGCCATTGATCTTCGCGTCGATGCTGCCGCCGACGGGCACGTCGGCGACAGCCGCGATGTCTTCGCCGACCGGTGGCGCATCGGGCGCGGCGCTCGGCTCGGTGGGCGGTTCGTCGGTGATCGAGGGATCGGGAGGCGTCGAGGGTGAAGCGGTGTCCGACGGGGCATCCGCTGCGCAGCCGGCCAGCGCGAGGGCACCGCCGACGGCTCCGACGGAGCCGAGCGTGAGGATGGTGCGTCGTGTGAGATCGGTGGGATCGGTCATCGCCTGAGCTCCTTCGTCCACTTCGCTCGCGTCACGCGCGCGCCTTTGCCCATTGTGTGTCACGGCGCGGTGCCACTGCCGGATTCCACAGGATCTATTCAGGCGAATGCATCCCGGCCGATTCGGGCACGCGCACCATTCCCTCTTGCGCAACACTTGCCACCAGCACGCCCTCGCGAGTGTAGATGCGGCCGAGTGAGAGACCGCGACCCCCGCTCGCCGACGGCGACTCCTGCGTGTACAGCAACCACTCGTCGACCCGCGCATCGCGGTGCCACCACATCGCATGGTCGAGGCTCGCAACCTTGAGGCCGGGCGTCGCCCAAGCCACACCGTGTGCGCGGAGGATCGGCTCGAGGATCGAGTAGTCGCTCGCGTAAGCGAGGGCGGCACGATGCTGCTTCGGATCGTCGGGAAGCTTGCCGAACGCCTTCATCCACACCGCCTGCCGAGGCACTCGCTCGCCTTCGACCGTGAGGTAGACGGGCGAAGAGACGTGCCGCATGTCGAAGGCACGTTCGTTCGACCAGTATCGGGCGATGTCGTGATCGAACGCGCCGAGCACGTCGGCGGTCGACGGCAGGCTCTCAGGGTCGGGGAGGTCGGCCGGCATGTCGACCTGATGCTCGACACCCTCGTCGGGAGTCTGGAACGAGGCGATGAGCGAGAGGATCGGCTCGCCGTTCTGGAATGCGTGGGTGCGGCGCGTCGAGAACGATCGCCCGTCGTGCAGTCGATCGACGGAGAAGGTGATGGGGTGCGCGACATCGCCGGGGCGGAGGAAGTAGCCGTGCATCGAATGGATCGTGCGGTCGTCGGGCACGGTGTGCATCGCGGCGATGAGCGACTGCGCGAGCACCTGACCGCCGAAGACACGCCCGAGCGGCATCCATTGCGAAGGCCCGGTGAAGATGTCTTCGGTGGTGCGGGCCCCGGTGTCGGTGAGGTGCAGGGTGCTCAGCAGGCCGTCGATCGGACCGTTCATCGTTCCTCCGTGTCGGTGGTCGGTGACCGCCCGGCGCCCGCGGAGCGCGAGGCCGCCGGGGCGGCGGCGCTCACTTGGTAGTTTAGACAGGAGATGGTTCAACAACTCACGCTCGCCGACAGCTTGTCGCTCGGAGACCTGCATACCTACCTGCAACGTGCAGGCCGCGTCGAAGACGGTTCGGTGCGCCTGATCGCCGGTTCGGGCATCCTCGCCGTGTACACCGCGATCCTGTATCCACGAGGCATCCTCGATGAGAGCCCGACCGTTCTCGGGCTGCGCACCTTCGCGCTCGCCGACGACGAGGAGTTCGATTCGGTCGTGCCGATGCGTTCGCTCGTCGAACGCATCGTGCGGGCCAGGGGCGAGCTCGGCGAAGACGACGACTCGCGCCCGGTCTCGATGTCACGACCTCCCGAGGTCAACACCGTCACCTGGGCGGGCATCTCACCGCCCAGAGGCGGGTGGCGACCGCTCGGTGTGACGGATGCCGCGACGCTCGAGGCTGCGGCACGTGCGGGCATCGACGAGGTGGCCGAGGCGATTCCGGCCGGCACCGGGGAGCAGCTCGTGCAGCGCGTGCGCTCAGAGGTGTGGGGGCGTGGTGTCGAGGGCGTCGAGTACGTGCCGACCGGTGCGGCATTCGCGGCCTACAGCCTCGGGTTCCTCGGCGACGATGAGGTGAAGCTCTTCGAGACTGGTCCGTGGACCCGTCTCTCCTCGCGGCGAGGCCACGTGCTCGTGCGCCGCAAGCCATGGACGCTGAAGGCGTGACTCCTGCGGGTTGAGCCTGTCGAAACCTGCTGTGCGCCGGGGGCTTCGACAGGCTCAACCCTCAGAAGGCTCAGCCCCGGGCGATCGCGCGCCCCGCGGCCCTCCCTGTGAAGAGGCATCCGCCGAGGAAGGTGCCCTCGAGCGCGCGGTACCCGTGCACGCCACCGCCGCCGAACCCCGACGCTTCGCCGACCGCGTAGAGACCCGGAACCGGGGCGCCGTCGCTTCCGAGAGCCCGCGAGTCGAGGTCGGTCTGGATGCCGCCGAGGCTCTTGCGGGTGAGGATGTGCAGCTTCACCGCGATGAGCGGGCCGGCCTTCGGGTCGAGGATCTTGTGCGGGGTCGCGACGCGGATGAGCTTGTCGCCGCGGTACTTCCGTGCACCGCGCACCGCCGTGAGCTGGAGGTCTTTGGAGAACTCGTTGTCGAGTTCGCGGTCGCGGGCGATGATCTCGCGCTCGATGTTCTCGGTGTCGAGCTCGGTTTCGGCCGAGAGGCCGCGCATGCCCTCGAGCAGCTCGGGCAGAGTATCGGCGACCACGAAGTCGACGCCGTGCTGCTTGAACGCCTCGACAGGGCCGGGTGCGCCCGAACCGAGGCGCTCGGCGAGCAGTTTCACGTCTTTGCCGGTGAGATCGGGGTTCTGCTCGCTGCCCGAGAGGGCGAACTCCTTCTCGATGATCTTCTGCGTGAGCACGAACCATGAGTGGTCGTGACCGGTCGAGGCGATGTGTTCGAGCGTGCCGAGGGTGTCGAATCCGGGGAAGAGCGGCACCGGTAGTCGCTTGCCGTCGGCGTCGAACCAGAGCGACGACGGGCCGGGAAGGATGCGGATGCCGTGTTTGGGCCAGACCGGATCCCAGTTCGTGATGCCTTCGGTGTAGTGCCACATGCGGTCGCCGTTGACGAGCCGGGCGCCGGATGCCTCGGCGATGCCGAGCATGCGACCGTCGACGTGTGCAGGCACGCCCGAGAGCAGGTTCGCCGGCGCCTGCCCGAGTCGTTCAGGCCACGCTGCGCGCACGAGGTCGTGGTTGCCGCCGATTCCCCCGGAGGCGACGACGACCGCCGGCGCACGCAGCTCGAACGAGGCGACCTCGTCGCGATTGGACGATTCGCCGCGGGCAGCGGTGTCGGGTGCGAGCACGGCGCCGCGGATGCCGACGACCGCGCCGGCTTCGACGATGAGCTCGTCGACGCGGTGCCGATGGCGCAGTTCGACGAGACCTGCGGCCTCGCCCGCCTTCACCTTGGCGATGAAGGGCGCAAGCACTCCGGGGCCGGTGCCCCACACGATGTGGAATCGCGGAACCGAGTTGCCGTGCCCGATGGCGTTGTACCCGCCGCGCTCGGCCCAGCCGACTACGGGGAAGAATCGCACGCCCTTCTGGTGGAGCCACGCTCGTTTCTCGCCTGCCGCGAAGTCGACGTATGCCTCGGCCCAGCGCCGCCCCCAGTCGTCTTCGTCCCGGTCGAAGCCCGCGGTGCCTGCCCAGTCCTGATGCGCGAGTTCGACCGAATCTTTGACGCCCATGCGGCGCTGCTCGGGGGAATCGACGAGGAAGAGTCCGCCGAACGACCAGTGCGCCTGGCCGCCGAGGCTCGCTTCGGGCTCTTGGTCGACGATCACGACGCGCTTGCCGGCGTCGACGAGTTCGGCCGCGGCGACGAGGCCGGAGAGTCCGGCGCCGACGACGATCGCGTCGGCGGGCTTCGGGGTGCGATCGGTCGCGGTGGGTGCGGGGGAGGCGGCCACAAGGACTCCTTCGTCTCGGGTGGTGATCGGATTGCGGGTGTTGATCGAGCGGGGCGTGCGGTTATTCGTCGAAGGTGTTCACCATTGCGTATGCGGCCCGTTGGAGATAGTCCCACAGGGTCTCTTCCGCGAGCGGCGGCAATGCGAGCGAATCGACGGCGACCCGCATGTGCGCGAGCCAACGATCACGGGCGTCGGGGTTCACCTTGAACGGCTGATGGCGCATGCGCAGGCGCGGGTGCCCGCGCTGCTCGCTGTAGGTGCCCGGCCCGCCCCAGTACTGCTCGAGGAACATCGTGAGCCGCTCGGCAGCAGGCCCGAGGTCCTCCTCGGGATACATGGGCTTCAGCACGGGGTCGCTTGCGACGCCCCGGTAGAACTCCGCGACGAGCCGCTCGAAGGTCTGGCGGCCGCCCACGGTCTCGTAGAACGAGGGCCCGAGTGCCGCGCCGTGTTCGGTGCCGCGGAGCGGCACGTTCGCAGGCTGCGGGGGGCCGGATGCCTCGGTCGGCAGTTGCTCACTCACGATGATTCTCCGGTCGGCGGCTTCGGCAGCTTCGGCAGTCTGGGGGCGCGCGGCGCTCGCGGCATCTTCAGCGCGGCCCGCGCCGCTGCGGCGCCCGTGTCGCCGTCGACGACGGCGCTCGGCGTGGTCTTGGGCGGCCTCGCACCCTTCACCCGTGTCGCGCCGTCGAACCCGGCCAGCACGACGCTGGTGAGGCTCGGCAGCTTGACGCCCAGCTCGTCGAGCGCCCGCTTCAAGCGCATGCGCAGCTCGCTTGCGACGTCGTCTTTCGCCGAGGACCGCACCTTCATGACGACGCGGGTGACGAGCGCATCTGCCGTGATCGATTCCATCCCCCAGACCTCGGGCTTCTCGAGCACGCGCGAACGCCACTTGGCCGACTGCGCCATCTCGGTCGCGGTACGCAACAGCGTCGCCTCGACCTCGTCGACGTCGACGTCGTACGGTACGGCGAGATCGACGATCACCCGCGCCCAGCCCTGCGACATGTTGCCGACCCGGAGGATCTCGCCGTTGCGCACGAACCAGAGCGTGCCGTTCACGTCGCGGATCTTCGTGACCCGGATGCGCACCTCTTCGACGATGCCGGTTGCCGGGCCGAGGTCGACGACATCGCCGACGCCGAGCTGGTCTTCGACGACCATGAAGATGCCGTTGAGCGCGTCTTTCACGATGTTCTGGGCGCCGAAGCCGAGACCGGCGCCCAGTGCCGCAGTGAGCAGGGCGAACGAGCTCAGAATCGTCTCGTTGATGGTGGTCACGACGAGGAGCGTGACGATGATGAAGAGCGTCACGTTCACGATGTTCGTGAGCACTGAGCCGAGGGTTCTCGTGCGCTGCACGAGACGAACGGCCGCGAGCGGCGATGCCTGCAGCGCCTGGGTGTCGGTGACATCCTGCTTCTTCTTGACGCCCGAGACGACCTGCGTGACGACTCGCTCGATGACGAAGTGCAGCACCCAACGCACCAGAAGCGCGATGACGATGATGAAGATGATCGAGATCAGTTTGCCGAGCACGACGTCCCAGTTCTCGACCCAGTAATCGACGATGCGCGCCCAGAAGTCGACGGACACCGGGTTCTCGTCAGTGGCGGGCGAATCGAAAACGAACATGTTGTGAAAGTCTACTGAGCCGTGCCCGAGAGCTCGCTGGCATCGCGGGCCTGAGCGGCGAGTGCACGTTCGAGTTCGTCGAGTTGCTCGGAGACCAGGCGGTGGAGTGGCGCCGGCGTCGGATTCGCCTCGAGCCAATCGCGGGCCATCGCGGCGAGCTCGGTGGAGACGAATGGCGCCGGGAACAGTCGATTCACGACGAGCGAGGCCATCGTGAAACTGCGGCGCTCCCACACCGATTGCAGCGAGGCGAAGTACTCCGCGGCGGTGCCGGCCAGGAGCTCGGGTTGCGTGGTGCGCCGCCAGCCATCGGCGATCGCGCGCGCGAGATCGTTCGACAGCGTGGCGTCCGTCGCCACGCGCCGCCATGCGGCATCCTTCATCGCCTGATCGGGGCGTGCAGCGCGTGCCGTCTCGGCGAGCAGGCGGCCCTTGGCCGTGTTATCGCGGGCGAGTGCATCGGCGATCTCCTCGTCGGAGGCTGCGCCGAGGGTGGCCCGGGCGATCACGAGCTCCCAGCGCAGGTCGAGGTCGATCTCGAGCCCGTCGAGCTTGATCGAGCCGTCGAGCAGGCTGCCGAGCACGTCGGCGTGCGCCGCGGTGGCCGCGAGTCGGGTGAACCCCTTGACGAACTGCAGTTGGGCGTCTGAGCCGGCCTCGCAGAGCTCGGCGAGCGCCCACACGGCATCGCCCGCCTCGGCGGCGAGCTGTGGGCGGCGCTCTTCGGCGAGGTAGCGTCCGATCGCGAGTTCGAGGCGCATCAGCGCCAGCCCCCGCGCCGCCGACTGCGTCTCGTGACCGATGCTGCCGATGACGAGTCGCACGAAATCGATCGTCGGCACCTCCGCGTCGCGCACGGCGTCCCACGCCGAGCCGAGGATGACGGCGCGCGCGACCGGGTCGACGATGTCGGGGAGATGGGCGATCGCCGTCTCGAGAGACGCGGCGTCGAGTCGAACCTTCGCGTACGTGAGGTCGTCGTCGTTCACGAGCAGCAGGTCGGGTCGGTGCTGGCCGATGAGATCGGGAACCTCGGTCACTGCGCCGTCGATGTCGAGCTCGATGCGGTGGGTTCGCTGCAGACCGTCGGGGCCGAGTACATAGCAGCCGAGCGCGAGACGGTGGGGGCGCAGCGTCGGATGCCCCGGTGCCGCGGACTGCTCGACACGCGCCGCCGTGATCGTACCCGCGCCGGTCGTGGTCGGCTCAGTCGTCTCGATCACCGCTCGAAGGGTGTTGACGCCCGCCGTCTCGAGCCAGAGCGCCGACCACCGGGTGAGATCGCGGCCACTCGCGCTCTCGAGCTCGTCGAGCAGGTCGCGGAGGGTGGCGTTGCCAGTGGCGTGGGCCGTGAGATACGCGCCGACGCCCCGCTGGAAGGCATCGAGTCCGACCCAGGCCACGAGCTGCTTCAGCACCGAGGCGCCCTTGTCGTACGTGATCGCATCGAAATTGACCTCGACATCGGCGAGGCTTGCGATCTCGGCGACGATCGGATGCGTCGACGGCAGTTGGTCCTGTTCGGCTGCGTGCGTCTTCTCGTCGCTTGCGAACGTCGCCCAGACCCCCGTGAACTCCGTGACAGCGGCCGTCGCGAGCGTCGACGCCCACGTGGCGAACGACTCGTTCAGCCACAGGTCGTTCCACCACCGCATCGTGACCGAGTTGCCGAACCACATATGCGAGAGTTCGTGCAGCACGACGATCGCGCGCTGCTCGCGTCGTGCGTCGGACACACGCGAGCGGAACAGGTACGACTCGTTGAACGTGACTGCGCCGACATTCTCCATGGCGCCCCAGTTGTACTCGGGCACGAAGATCTGGTCGTACTTGCCGAAGGGGTACGGCACGCCGAAGGCCGTCTCGTAGAACCCGAGGCCGGCCTGCACGAGCTCGAACATGACCTCGGGCTCTGCGTACCGGGCGAGCGAGGCGCGTGTGAAGAGGCCGAGCGGGATGTCGCGACCGTCGATGCTGCGCGCGGTGCCGTGCCATGCGGCGTACGGGCCGGCGATGATCGCGACGATGTAGCTGGAGATGACCGGGCCCGGTTCGAACGACCAGGTCGCGCTCGTGCGCCCTGAGCCTGTCGCGCTCGTGCCCCCTGAACCTGTCGCGCTCGTGCGCCCTGAGCCTGTCGAAGGGAAGCCCTCGGGCGCGATCGCTTCGGCGGGCTCAGCGAACGAAGCCGGCTCGGGCGTCGTCGCGTTGCTCAGCACCGTCCATGCGGCGGGCGCGGTGATGGTGAACGTGAACGAGGCCTTGAGGTCGGGCTGGTCGAATACCGCGAAGACTCGGTTCGCCTCGGCGACGGCGAACTCGGTGTAGAGGTATGTCTCGCCGTCGACGGGATCGACGAATCGGTGCAGGCCTTCGCCCGTGTTCGTGTACGAGGCCGTCGCCATGACGTGGAGCTCGTTCTCCTCGTCGAGCCCATCGAGCCGGATGCGAGTGCCGTCGCTCACGACGGCAGGGTCGAGTGGCCGGCCGTTCAGGGTGATCTCGTGCACTTCGCTGGTACACGCCTCGATGAAGGTCGATGCTCCGACGGTGCCCAGGAACTTCACGCGCGTCTCGCTGCGAAAAGTCTCGCCCGCGCCGGTCAGATCGAGCTGAACTTCGTAGCGAGGGGTGCGCACGACCAGTGCGCGTTCCTCGGCTTCGGTTCGGGTGAGATCGACAGCGGGCATGTGCGGGGCCTCCGTATGGTCGTTGACTCGCCAGCCTACTGATTCGACGCCGCCGAGCACTGCACGGCCGAACTCGATGCGCTCCGACTCAACCCGCCCCGGAGCCGGGCGCGGGCAGCAGCCCCTGTTCGTACGCCATGATCACGAGGTGCACTCGATCGCGGGCATCGAGCTTCGCGAGCACGCGGCCGACGTGGGTCTTCACGGTCGACTCCGAGAGAAAGAACCGCGCGGCGAGTTCGCTGTTGCTCAAGCCTTCCGCGATCGCCACGAGGATCTCCCGCTCGCGTGGGGTGAGCACTTCGAGCACTCCGACGGATCGGTCGGGCTCGCCGTCGTGCCCGTCGATCGGGCCAGGCAGTTCATTGCTGAACAACTCGATCATGCGTCGAGTGACGCGAGGCGAGAGCGCGGCTTCGCCGGAGTGGACCGTGCGGATCGCCGACGCCAGCTCGGCTGGGCGCACGTCTTTCAGCAGGAACCCGCTCGCGCCCGCGCGGATCGCGGCGAAAGCGTACTCGTCGAGATCGAAGGTCGTCAGCACGATCACGCGCGGGGGCGTGGCGCCGGAGGTCACGGCTTCGGTCGCGGCGATGCCGTCGAGTCGGGGCATCCGCACGTCCATGAGCACGACGTCGACCGGTACGTCGCGCACGAGCGCGACGGCGGCGTGGCCGTCAGCGGCCTCGCCCACGACCTCGATGCCGGGCTCGGCATCGAGCACCATGTGGAACCCCGTGCGCACGAGCGCCTGGTCGTCGACGATCGCGACTCGGATCGGTGCGTGCTCGTCGGTCATCGTGGCTCCTCGCCGTCGCTCTCGTGGTCGCGCTCGCCGTCGCGTACGTCTGCGCCTCGTCGCGTCGGCAGCACTGCACGCAGCCGCCAGCCTCGCACGGGCAGCGCGCCGGCCTCGAGGGTGCCGCCGTAGAGGGCGACGCGCTCGCGGAGGCCCGCGAGGCCGCGGCCTGCACCGTGCATGGTCTGGTCGGTCGCCACGGGCGCGTCATCTTCGACCGAGATCTCGACCTCGTCGTCGCGGTGCTCGATGCGCACGTCGACACGGTGGGCGCGCACCGCATGGCGCAGGGCGTTGGTGAGGCCCTCCTGCGCGACGCGGTACACCGCCAGTTGCAGGGTCGGTTCGACGATCGGAGCGCCGACGGTGGTGAGGTGCACGGGCAGCCCGGCCTCGCGGAACCCGTCGACGAGGCGGGGGATCGCCGCAACGTCGGGTTGCGGTGCGAGGTCGGCCCCTTCGTCGGCGGGATCCCGCAGCACGCCGAGCATGCGTCGCATCTCGTCGAGCGCGCTGCGCCCGGTGTCGGCGACGTTGCGCATCGCGTCGGCGGCGCGGGCGGGATCTCGTTCGGCGGTCGCTGCCGACCCGTCCGCGAGCGTGATCATGACGGTCAGGCCGTGCGAGACGATGTCGTGCATCTCACGGGCGATGCGCGCCCGTTCGGCCACCGCGGCGAGCCGAGCCTGCTGGTCGCGTTCCCGTGCGAGGTCGTGGGCCCGCGCGATGAGCGCGTTCAGGTATCGACGGCGGTTGCCGACCGTGACGCCGATGAGCGTCGCGACGAGCATGACAACGGCATACTGCGACGCCGATGCCAAGGGGCCGCCCTCGGAGATGTTGAGTCGCGCGACGAGCGCGTTCGTCGAGAGCCACTCCGCGATGTACGCCGAGGCCGTGACCACGGCGACCGACCCCGCGAACCCGATCCACGCCGCCTTCGTCGAGCGGTAGACGCCGAGCCCGTAAAGGGCGAACAGCATCGGCAGCACGTCGGTCGTGCCGAACGGGTAGACGAGCAGGCAGACCGCCCAGGCCGTGCCGAGGACCCACCACGGTCGCGACCGGCGGAAGAGCAGCAGGGCTGCGCCGACCGCGACGATACCGGCCAGGTGCAGCACGCTCGTCCACAGCGGAGGAGCCAGGACGCCGACGACCGCGACGACGAGCGTGCCGATGAAGGTCGGCAGGAAGTAGAGGCCCGCGATGAGTGCGTCGGTCATCCTGGGATGCCTCGCCCAGAACTGGCGGATCACGCCGGGCGGTTTCGGCAGACGAAGCTCTCCCCCGACTACCGAAGCCGGGTAGCCGGGGGAGAAGGGTGCTTCCGCCATGGACAGGACTCTACGCGTCCCGTCGCTTCAACAGCACCGCAGCGCCGGCGATGGATGCCCCCACCCACGCCAGCACGACCAGGAGGTTCTGCCAAACATTCAGCCCGTCGCCAGTGGCGCCACCCGAGATCGCATCGGAGAACAGGTCGAGTCCGGCGTTGGAGAGCAGGTAGGGGACCATGTCCTGGGCCCAGTCGGCGGGGATCATCTGCAGCACGCTCGGGAGGAGGAGCAGCAGGCCGAGCACTGCGGCGATACCACCGGCGCTCGAGCGCAGCATCGTGCCCACGCCGAGCGCGAAGACCGCGACGAGGGCGAGGTAGAGTGCGCCGCCGAGCAGGGTGAGGTACACGCCCGGCTCGGTGATGCTCGCCGAGACGCCGTCGCCCGCGAAGACGAGCGACGAGGCGAGGTAGGCGCCGAACGTGCTGATCAGTCCGACGAGGAACGTCGCCGCGAACAGCACCATGGCCTTTGCCGCGAGGGCCGGCAGCCGCTTCGGAACAGCCGTGAGGGTCGAGCGGATCATGCCCGTGGTGTACTCGCCGCTGATGACGAGCACGCCGAGGACACCGACGACGAGCTGGCCGAAGTAGACGCCGAACACTGAGGACTGCCCGATGAGCGCGAGCTGTTGCTCGGCCGGCGCGCCCGAGGCATCCGCGCCGCCGCTCATACCGCTCACCATGCTGAACGACATGATGAGCGCCATGCCGAGCGAGAGCGCGATGACGATGAGGTACGACCACACGGTCGAACGGAGGCTCCGGAGCTTGATCCACTCGGAGCGCAGCACGCCGCCGAAGCTCAGCGAGGTTGATCGAGCACGCTGCGACGGGTGCGCTGCGGTGGGTGTGATCGTGGTCATCGGACTGCCTCCGTACGGTATTCGACGGCGTCGGCGGTCAGGGCCATGTAGGCCTCTTCGAGCGACGCGCTGAGGGGGGTGAGTTCGTGGATTGCCAGCCCGTGCTGGGCTGCGAGGTCGCCGATGCCGGATGCCTCGACGCCCGTGATCTCGAGCACTCCTGCCTCGGAGCGCACCACGGCGACGTCGGGTGCGGCGAGCAGATCCGCCAGTTGCGAGGAGTGTGGTGAGCGCACCATGACGCGGGGACGTGTGCCTCCGGCGATGATGTCGGCGACGGGTGCATCGGCGATGATCTCGCCTCGGCCGAGCACGATGAGATGGTCGGCGGTGACGGCCATCTCGCTCATCAGATGCGAGGAGAGGAAGATCGTGCGGCCTTCGGAAGCGAGGTGGCGCACGAACTGGCGAACCCACAACACGCCCTCGGGGTCGAGGCCGTTGACGGGCTCGTCGAGGATCAGCGTGGCGGGATCGCCGAGCATCGCCGCGGCGATGCCGAGTCGCTGGCCCATGCCGAGCGAGAACCCGCCGACGCGCTTGCGTGCGACGGACTCGAGCCCCGTGAGCTCGATGACCTCGCGCACCCGGCTCGCGCCGATGCCGTGCGTTGCCGCCATCGCGAGCAGGTGGTTGTAGGCGCTCCGGCCGGTGTGCACCGCCTTGGCGTCGAGCAGTGCGCCGACCTCGTGCAGCGGCGCGCGATGCGAGGCAAACGGCTTGCCGTTGACGATGACGCTACCGGCGCTCGGTCGGTCGAGGCCGACGATCATGCGCATCGTGGTGGATTTGCCTGCGCCGTTCGGACCGAGGAATCCGGTGACCTGCCCAGGACGGACGGTGAAACTGATGTCGTTGACGGCGGTCTTCGCGCCGTAGCGCTTGACGAGCCCTTCTGCCGTGATCATGCTTCAACGCTACGGATCAGTCGCGGCCGGGACATCCGTCTGGGGAATGGTTCAGGGCTGGTCAGGTAGTACCGCGGTACCACTCGACCAGCCGTGCGCCGGTCGAGTAGCGACGCAGGAGCGTATCGAGACCTCGCGAAGGGTCTCGCTACGCTTCGCTACTCGACCGGCGGGCGGCTACTTCTGTGCGTCGCGTGCCTGCACGGCGAGAGCCCGGTCGATGCCCGCGAGACGCTCGACGACGAGCCGGCGGAGTGCCGGCACGTCGGGGTGCGTCTCGAGCCAGGCGCGGCTCGCATCGGCGAGCGCCTGGCTTGCGAGCGGCGACGGGTAGAGCCCGTCGACGAGCTTCTCTGCGATCGCGTAGCTGCGCGCCTCCCAGATTTCTTCGAGCATCGCGAAGTAGCGCTCCACGAAGGCCTCGAGCAGAGCGGGATCGCCGGCACGAAGGAAACCCTCGGCCGTCTCGCGCACGACAGTGTTGGTCGCAGTGTCGACGTCGATGAGCGAGGCCCAGGCACGTTCCTTGCCCTCGACCGTCTGAATCGCGGCACGCGCGTGTGCAGCAGACTGCAGACCCGTCGCGGTGTTGTCGGTCGCGAGGCGCGCATCGATCTCGGCGTCGCCCGCCCGGCCTGCAGCGACGAGTGCGATGAGCAACTCCCAGCCGAGGTCGGTGTCGATCTCGAGCCCTTCGAGGGTCAGCGAGCCGCCGGCGAGGGAGGCGAGTTCGTCGATGTGCGATCCGGCCTCGGCGATGGCCGCGAAGTTCATCACGAACTGGAACTGCGCGTCACTGCCGGGCGCGGCTTCCTCGGCGAGCTTCCAGAACCCGTCGGCGAGCTTGCGGCGCGCTTCGGTGCGGTGCTCGGCTGCGGTGTACGCGCTCGCCGAGAGCCCAGCGTTGGCGAGCACGATGCGCAGCGTCGTCGATTCGGTTTCGCTCGCGATGTTGCCGAGCACGAGGTCGAGGTAGGCGCTCACACTCGTCTCGGCGTCGCGCGTGGCGTCCCACACCGAGCTCCACACGAGGGCCCGCGCGAGCGGGTCCTCGATCTCGGAGAGGTTCGCGAGGGCGACCTGTTGGGAGGCGTCATCGAGACGGATCTTCGCGTAGGCGAGGTCGTCGTCATTCAGCAGCACGAGGTCGGGGCGGGCGAGACCGACGAGCTCCGCGACATCCGTGCGCTCGCCGTCGACGTCGAGTTCGACCCTGTGGTCGCGAACGAGCTTGCCGCCCGTGAGGTTGTAGAAGCCGATCGCCAGGCGGTGCGGGCGGATCGTCGGGTAGTCGGCCGGTGCGGACTGCAGCACCGTGAAGGCCGTGATCGTGCCCGATTCATCCGTCGCGATTTCAGGACGCAAGGTGTTGACGCCTGCCGTCTCGAGCCAGAGCTCCGACCAGCCCGACAGGTCGCGGCCGCTCGCGATCTCGAGCTCGGCGAGCAGATCGGCGAGGGTCGTGTTGCCCCACTTGTGCTTCTTGAAGTACGCCGAGACGCCCTTGAAGAAGGCCTCGACACCCACCCACGCGGCGAGCTGTTTCAGCACCGAGCCGCCCTTGGCGTAGGTGATGCCGTCGAAGTTCACCTGCACGTCTTCGAGGTCATTGATGGTCGCGACGACCGGGTGCGTCGACGGCAGCTGGTCTTGACGGTAGGCCCAGCTCTTCTCCATGGAGTTGAAGGTCGTCCACGCCTCCGTCCACTCGGTCGCCTCGGCGGTGGCGATCGTGGACGCCCACTCGGCGAACGACTCGTTCAGCCACAGGTCGTTCCACCACTTCATGGTGACGAGGTCGCCGAACCACATGTGGGCGAGCTCGTGCAGGATCGTGACCACGCGACGCTCCCGCACCGCGTCGGTGACCTTCGAGCGGAACACGTAGACCTCGGTGAAGGTCACCGCGCCCGCGTTCTCCATCGCACCCGCGTTGTACTCGGGCACGAACATCTGGTCGTACTTCTCGAACGGGTACGGCACGTCGAACTTCGCCTCGTAGTACTCGAAGCCCTGCTTCGTCTTCTCGAAGATGTAGTCGGCGTCGAGGTACTGCGACAGGCTCTTGCGGCTGAACACGCCGAGCGGAATGGTGCGGCCGTCGCTGCTCGTGAGCTCGTCGCGCACCACATGGTACGGCCCGGCCACGATCGCCGTGATGTAGCTCGAGATACGCGGGGTGGGCGTGAACGCCCAGGTCTTGGCGCCGTCGTGGGCGTCGACCGGCTCGGGCGTCGGAGAGTTCGACACGATCTCCCAGTGGGCTGGCGCCGTGAGGGTGAACTTGAACGCGGCCTTCAGGTCGGGCTGCTCGAACACGGCGAACATGCGCCGGGAGTCGGGCACCTCGAACTGCGTGTAGAGGTAGACCTCGCCGTCGACCGGGTCGACGAAGCGGTGCAGGCCCTCGCCCGTGTTCATGTAGCGGCCGTCGGCCACGACTTCGAGCTCGTTCTCAGCTGCGAGATTCGCCAGCTGGATTCGCACGCCGTCGCTCACCTCGGCGGGGTCGAGCTCGATGCCGTTCAGGGTGACCGAGTGTACGGCCGCCGTGATCGCGTCAATGAACGTCGATGCGCCGGGGGTCGATGCGGCGAAGCGCACGGTCGTCGTGGCCCGGAACACCTCCGGCCCCGTGGTGACATCGAGCACGACGTCGTAGTCATGCACCGAGACGAGCGCTGCGCGCTCCTCAGCTTCGATTCGGGTGAGGTTCTCTCCGGGCACGTGCGCTCCTTCGCCAGTCATCGACGCGGCTCATGGCCGCAGGCAACGTGCACCAGCCTAGCTCTCGGCCGGGCCGCGGTCACGAAGATTCGAAGGTCGCAGGTCGCAGGTCGAGCGGATGCCGCGGCTCAGCGCGCCGCGATCGAGACCGCCGCCGTGACCGTCACTGCGACGTCACCAGTCGGCGCGTGCGTAGTCCTTCAGGAACACCCCGGTGACGTCTTCGCCGGCCTCGCCGCGCACGATCGGGTCGTAGACCCGCGCGGCACCGTCGACGAGGTCGAGCGGCGCGTGGAATCCCTCCTCGGCGAGCCGCACCTTCGTGGGGTGCGGGCGTTCGTCGGTGATCCATCCCGTGTCGACGCTCGTCATCAGTATGCCGTCGGCGAGCATCTCCTTCGCGCTCGTGCGGGTGAGCATGTTCACCGCCGCCTTCGCCATGTTCGTGTGCGGATGCCCCGGTCCCTTGTAGCCACGACTGAACACGCCCTCCATGGCCGACACGTTCACGATGTAGCTGCGGCGAGCGGATGTCGCGGCCAGCGACGCCCGCAGGCGACTCACGAGGATGAACGGGGCTGTCGTGTTGCAGAGCTGCACCTCGAGCATCTCGAGCGGGTCGACATCCTGCACGACCGCGCTCCAGCTGTTCTCGTGGTGGAGGTCGGGCACGAGGCCGCCGGCGTCGATCGCCGTGCGATCGGCGAGTCTCGCGAGCGAGCTCGAGCCAGGTGCGAGCGCGAGCGCCGTGAGATCGTCGGCCGTCATGGTGCCCGCGAAGAGACCCGACGAGAGCACCGGGTGGCTCGACACCGAGTCCGCGAGAGCGAGCGGATGCGCATCGTTCGTGTGGCCGAAGCTCACGAGCTCGGGCATCGGCCCGTCGGGGAGGGGCGAGGACTCGGCCTCGACGAGGGGCGAGTACGAACCGGGGGAGCGGCGCACGGTCTGTGCTGCGTTGTTGATGAGGATGTCGAGCGGTCCTTGCGCGGCCACGTCGTCGGCGAGCGCGATCACCTGTGCGGGATCGCGCAGGTCGATGCCGACGATCCGCAGGCGGTCGAGCCATTCGCCGGCATCGGGCATCGCGGCGAACCGCCGGGCGGCATCCCGCGGGAACCGCGTCGTGATCGTGGTGTGGGCTCCGTCGCGCAGCAGTCGCAACGCGATGTACATGCCGATCTTCGCTCGTCCGCCGGTGAGCAGCGCACGCTTGCCCGTGAGGTCGGTGCGCGCATCGCGCTTGGCGTGGCTCAGTGCGGCGCAGGTCGGGCAGAGCTGGTGGTAGAACGCGTCGACGAGCGTGTAGCGCTGCTTGCAGATGTAGCAGGGGCGCGCCACGCGCAGCTCGCCGGCGGTGCGGGCATCGGTGCCGCTGACCAGGTCTGCGCCGCGGGTCTCGTCGTCGATGCGGGTGGGTGCGCCGGTCGCCGTCGCGGCGATCACGGCGCGGTCGGCCTCTTGCACGACCTTCCGCTTCTCGAGTCTGCGCGCAACCTTGACCGCCTTGAACATCTTCGCGGTCGCATGGCGCACGGTCTCGAAGTCGGGGTCGTGCTCATCGAGCTCGCTGAGCGTGGCCAGTACCCGCAGCGTCGCCTCGAGGTCTCCCGCGTCGATCGTGGGCGCGCTGAAGGAGGGAGAGGCGTCGGAGGACATCCGGAAATTCTACGGGCCGCCACCCCACGATCACCTGTGCGCTGCCGAGTGGGCGGGTGCGATGTCGTCGGAGTAGCGTGACCGCATGCGTACCAGTGTCGACTCTCACGCTCCGACGGCCGAGCGGTACCGGGCATTCGCCGAGGTCGAGTCTCGGGGGATGTCGGCGACGTACGAGGGATGGGCGCTCGGCGTCGCGGATGACCCGTCGACGATCAGGCTCATCGACGAGTTGCCGCCCGCGAAGCGCCAACCGAATCTCGTGTTCGGCGCCGCCCGGTTCCAAGGCGCGCCGGTCGGCGGGTACGAGAACTTCCGCGATTGGCTGCACGAACATTGGGACGAAGTGCGAGCGACCGCGCTCGACAACGCGACGCAGACGAACGAGGCGGCTCGGTGTGCGCTTCACCTTCCCGTGCTCGCCGGGTTGCCCGGCCCGCTCGCTCTGCTCGAGGTCGGTGCCTCGGCCGGACTCTGCCTCTACCCCGACCGGTACAGCTACCGCTACACGGGGCATCCGCAACTCGACCCCCTCGACGGCCCGAGCGAGGTCGTGCTCGACTGCGAGATCGAGGGCGAGGGAGAAGTGCCGGTGCCCGCGCGACTGCCAGACGTTGTGTGGCGCGCAGGAATCGATCTCAACCCGCTCGACGTGACTCGAGCCGAGGATCTCGCTTGGCTCGAAGCCCTGATCTGGCCCGAGCACGACGACCGGCGGGCGCGGCTCCGTGCCGCGGCGAGCATCGCCGCCGCCGATCCGCCCCGCATCGTCTCCGGCGACCTCAACGACCGACTCCGGGCTCTCGCGGCCGATGCGCCGCCCGACTCGACACTCGTTGTCTTCCACACCGCAGTGATCGCCTACCTCGAGCAAGCGGCGCGTGAGCAGTTCGTCGAGACCGTGCGCGACTTGCCCGGCCACTGGATCTCCGCCGAGGGTCGCTCGATCGTTCCCGGCATCGCTGTGCGCGACGAGATCGGCGACGGAACGGAATTCGTACTCGCCCTCGACGGCGAGCAACGAGCGTGGGCACAGCCCATGGCCGTGCGCTGCGCTGGACGCCGAATCCCGAGAAGTGATTCCGCTCTGAAGGCTCAGCGGTGATCATCCGAAGGCTCAGCGTTGATCCCTCCGCCTCAGCCGCGGTGACGTGTCACCGGGCTCGCGCTCACCCTCCTCCGCCCGCGGCGAGCCGCATGAGGTCGGTCGTGAAGTCGACATCCGTGGTGCTGTGTTCGGCGCGAGTCGCGTTGCCCGCGAACTGGTGCTGATAGCCGCCCCAGGCGCTCTCGGTTATCGACGGGCCGACGCCGCTTCGCACGAACAGCGCCAATTCGGTCGCCGCACGCTCGATGCGGTCGCCGAGCGTCGCGGATCCCCAATCCTCGGGCGCGGCGAACAGTGACGTCGGAAGGGGGAGCGCGCGGAGGAACGCGAACAGGGGCCGGAGCTGCTCGTCCACGACCATTGCGTGCCGCGCCGTGCCGGCTGTCGCAGCGAGCAGGACCGGCTTCGCGATGAGCAGGTCGTTGTCGAGCACGTCGACGAAGGACTTGAACAGGCCGCTGATCCCAGCCTTGTAGACCGGGGTGCTTGCGATGACGGCGTCGGCGGCCGCGAGACGTTCGATCGCCGCCTGCAGGCGCTCACCGGGGATTCCCGACACGATGGCTTGAGCGATCTCGACCGCCAGCGGACCCAGTTCGATGACGCCGACGGATGCCGGCCTCCCGGCCTCACGGAGCAGGTCGATGCTCTTCTGCGCCGCCCGCTCCGCCAGCAGTCTGGTCGAGGAAGGCTCGCTCACTCCGGCGCTCACGATGATCAGGCGCACGGGGAGGCGCGGAGCATCCGGTTCGACCGGGTCGTGCAGCCCGGAAAGCTGATCGGTCATGACGTGAACCTTTCGACGGCGTTCTGCTGAACTCTCGCGTTCGTGCCGGTGGCGCCGGCGAGAAGCGTGAGGCTGAGCTCACGGAGTGCCTCGAGTTGCTCGGCGTCCAGAGCGCGGGACATCACCCGGGCGACGTTCTGGGCGACATGCGCACCGACGCGTCGCTGACATTGCGCGCCTTCGTGAGTGAGGAGGATGCGTTGCGCGCGGGCGTCGCCGACATCGTCACTGCGTTCCACCAGGCCGCGGGCCTCCAGACGGGTGATCAGCCGGCTCATTCCGGGCTGGGTGAGCAGCACATCCTCACCCAGTTCGGTGATGCGCAAGCCGTCGGGCTCGGTCGAGAGCGCGTGGAGGACGGCGTACTCCTTCGTGAGCAGGCCGTCCCAGATGTCGGCGTCGGAGAGCTCGCGGGCGATCGTGGCCTGTGCGCGGTAGTACGCCTCCCAGGCCTCGTTCGCGAGTCGGACATCGCGGACCATCGTCACGCCACCATCGGGAAGCGAGCCTCGACGGCCGGGTCGCTGTCCTGATACGGCGACGCACCTGAGAGGTTGTCGCCGCGGTTCGGATTCGGCCGCGGCTGCCGTGGTTCCGCATCGCCGTACTTCTCGGCGATGAGGCTCGCGTGGGTCGGGGCATTCGGAACACCCGGGGCGCGCCGGGCTGCCATTTCCCTTCGGAGTACCGGTACGACCTCGGTGCCGAGCAATTCGACCTGCTCGAGCGCCATCTCGACCGGGAGTGCCATGCTGTCGACCGTGAAGAGCTGGCGCTGGTAGTCGCCGAAACCCTCCTGAAAGGTGAGGGTCTTGTCGATGACCTCTTGCGGACTGCCGACGCTCAGCGGCGTTCGCGTCATGAAGTCGTCGAGCGAGCTTCCCCGGAACATGGGGTACTGCTCGAAGTAGGGGCGGAAGCTCCTCACGGCATCCTGGGAACGCTTCGCGATGAAGGCCTGACCGCCGAGGCCGACGATCGCCTGTTCCTTCGTGCCGTGTCCGTAGTGCTCGAATCGCTCCCGGTAGAAGTCGACGAGCGGCTTGAAGTGCAGGTTCGGCGCAAGGATGTGATTGGCGAAGAATCCGTTGCCGTAGAACGCGGCCTGCTCGGCGATCTCGGGTGTGCGGATGGAACCGTGCCAGACGAACGGCGGCACATCATCGAGGGGACGCGGGGTGGAGGTGAAGCCCTGCAACGCCGTGCGGAACTTCCCCTCCCAGTCGACGACATCCTCCCGCCAGAGTCGGTGCAGCAGGTTGTAGTTCTCGAGAGCGAGAGCGACGCCCTGGCGGATGTCCTTGCCGAACCACGGATAGACCGGCACGGTGTTGCCGCGCCCGACCATGAGGTCGAGGCGGCCCTTCGCCACGTGCTGAAGCATGGCGTACTCCTCGGCGATCTTCACCGGGTCGTTCGTGGTCATCAGCGTGACGGACGTGCTCAGCACGATGTTCTTCGTCAGCGCCGCGATGTGCGCCAGCAGGGTCGGCGGTGAGGATGGCACGAACGGGGGATTGTGGTGCTCTCCGAGTGCGAACACGTCGAGCCCGACCTCGTCGGCCCGTTGTGCGACTCGCACCATATTGGCGATGCGCTCCGCCTCACTCTGCGTGTACCCGGTGGTCGGGTCGGGGGCGATGTCCCCGACGGTGAAGATTCCGAACTGCATTGTGTCCGCCTTTCCGCGGTGTCTTGTCAGTCACAACAACATGACTGCGCATGTATTCCCGCGTCGCTCGATCTGTTCTCCTGAGTGCAGTTCGATGGGTTCGCCAGTCTCTCCTGTCAATAGGATTGGCGCATGCGCATCCACATCGCGACCGACCACGCCGGCCTCGAGTTCAGCCGCACGCTCGTCGATCACCTGACCAACGGCGGTCACGAGGTCGTCGACCATGGCCCGGCCGAATACGACGCCCTCGACGACTACCCGGCGTTCTGCATCAACGCGGCGCTCGGCGTCGCGCGCGACCAGGCCGCGGGAGTACGCGCGCTCGGCGTGGTCTTCGGCGGTTCGGGCAACGGCGAGCAGATCGCGGCCAACAAGGTGCGGGGCATCCGCGCCGCCCTCGTCTGGAGCATGGACACCGCGATCCTCGCGCGCGAGCACAACGACGCCAACGTGATCTCGATCGGTGCGCGCCAGCACACCGTCGAAGAGGCCATCCGCTACATCGACGCCTTCATCGCCGAGCCGTTCTCGGGTGATGAGCGGCACGTGCGACGCATCGCGCAGGTCGCCGAGTACGAGACGACGGGTGACATCGCGGGCAAGGGCGTCGATACTTCGACAGGCTCAGCACGGCGCGACTCGCCGGAGTCCGCCAGCGGCGCCGACGGGGTTTCGACAGGCTCAACCAGCGAGGACTGAGCATGCCCGAGGGTCACTCCGTTCACCGCATCACCCGGCAGTTCGAACGCAACTTCGTCGGGCACGTCGTGCACGCGTCGAGTCCGCAGGGCCGGTTCGCGGTCGGCGCGGCCGAGATCGACGGGCGGCGCATGATCGACGCCCGCGCCGTTGGCAAGCAGATGTTCCTCGGCTTCGAGGGCGATGTGTGGCTGCGCGTGCACCTCGGCATGTACGGCGCGTGGGACTTCGCGGGCGACATCCTGATGGATGCGACGATCGCCTCGGCGAACGGTCGCATGGGTCAGACGAATCAGGCGGGAACATTTCTCGACGGGCCGAACCCCGATGCGGTCGTGCTCGACACGGCGGGTGAGAACTCCCTGCAGTCCATCGGCGCGCCCCGCAAGACCCGCTTGCGCATGTCGGAGTCCGAGAAGGAGGGGAACGAGCTCACGACGTTTCCCCCGGAGCCGATCGGCCAGGTGCGGGTGCGCCTGCTCACCGACACGATCTGCGCCGACCTCCGCGGGCCCACCGCGTGCGAAGTGCTCGACCCCGCGCAGGTCGAGGCCGTCGTCAACCGCCTCGGGCCGGACCCGCTGCTCGACGACGGGCCCGAGGCGGAAGAGCGCTTCACCCGCACGATCCTGAAGAAGCCCACCCCGATCGGCCTGCTGCTGATGGACCAGAACGTCGTCGCCGGCATCGGCAACGTCTACCGGGCCGAGCTGCTGTTCCGTGCCAGGCAGAACCCGCATACGCCGGGCAAGCTCGTGCCCGAAGAGCACGTTCGTCACCTCTGGCGCGATTGGGCGAAGCTGCTGCGCATCGGCGTCGAGACCGGGCAGATGATGACGATGGACGACCTCGACCCCGAGGCCTACCGTGCTGCGATGGCCAACCGCGCAGACCGCCACTGGGTCTACAAGCGCGAGGGCCTGCCGTGCCGCGTCTGCGGCACGAACATCGTGCTCGAAGAGATGGGTGCCCGCAAGCTCTACTGGTGCCCCTACTGCCAGGCCTGAGAACTGCGGATTGAGCCCGTCGAAACCCACCCCGAGGAGACCCGATGCGCCAGAACCCCAGCTTCACCCTCGCGAGCGACGACGGCGTGAAGCGCCTCATCCGCGAGCACCCCTGGATGACGATCGTCAGCATGACGGATGCCGCGGGGCTCGTCGCATCCCACTATCCGGTGCTCCTCGATGAGACCGCCTCCGGCATCGTGCTGCTCACGCATGTCGGCCGGCCCGACGAGGTCGTGCACGAGCTCGGACGCCACGAGCTGCTGATCATCGTGCAGGGCCCGCACGGCTACATCTCGCCCGGCTGGTACGACGCGAATCCCGCGGTACCGACCTGGAATTTCGTCACGGCGCACCTCTACGGCACGCCGGAGCTGCTCTCCGCCGACGAGAACCTTCGGGTGCTCGAAGCGCTCGTCGACCACTTCGAAGACCCCATGCCCGAACCGCGGCGCATGCGCGGCACCGCGGAGAACTCGGCCTACGCCGATCGCATCTCCGCGGGCACCATCGGCCTCCGCATTCCCATCACGCGGTTCGTCGCGAAGAACAAGATGAGCCAGAACAAGCCTGCAGAGACCGTCGATCGCATCATCGACGAGCTCGAGGGCGACGGCCCGTATGGGAGCCCCGCGCTCGCCGCAGAGATGCGCCGCACCCACGAAGCGTTGCGGGCGGCTCGGGCGTGAGAGCTTCGGTCACGACGGGTGCCGCGGATGTCGCTGGGTCGCTGCTGCTCGCCGGAGCCCGGTTGCCAGGCACTGACGGGCTCGTCGACCTCCACCTCGACGGAGGCCGCGTCGCCGCGGTGATCCCTTCCGGTGCCGTCCGGCCCCGCGGCATCCGCCGTCTCGACCTCGACGGCCGCTTCGTACTGCCCGGCCTGCACGACCGGCACGTGCACTTCTCCCAGTGGGCGATGGTGTCGCGCCGCCTCGATCTCGCCGGGGCCGAGTCGGCGGCCGCCGTCGCACGCCTGGTCGCGGCATGCGTCGACCGAGGCGCACACGAGGTGATCGGATTCGGCTATCGCGACGGGCTCTGGGCCGATGCGCCCTCCCGCGAGGGGCTCGACGCCATCTCGGGTGGCGTGCCGGTGGTGCTCGTCTCGGCCGACCTGCACTCGTGCTGGCTGAACACCGCGGCGCTGCGACGACATGGCGTCGAGTCGCTCGCCGGGCAGAGCGGACAGCTTCGCGAAGACGACTGCTTCCGCCTCGTGCGGCAGCTCGACGACATCGCCGACGAGGTGCTCGACGGATGGGTCGCCGAGGCCGCACGACAGGCAGCAGCCCGCGGAGTGGTCGGCATCACCGATTACGAGATGCGGTGGAACCGTGACGACTGGGCCCGGCGCGTCGGTTCGGGCGTCAACGAGTTGCGCGTCTCGTTCGGCGTGTACACCCAGCACCTCGACCGTGCGATCGATGAGGGTCTTCGCACCGGTTACGTCGTGCCGGCCACCGCGGGTCTCGTCACGGTCGGCGCGTACAAGGTCATCACCGACGGCTCGCTCAACACGCGAACCGCGTGGTGTTTCGACCCGTACTCGGGCGTTGCAGCGTCCGACCACCAGTACGGGCTCGCGACGGTGGCGCACGACGAGCTCGTGCCGCTCATGCGCCGAGCCCACGAATCGGGCATCACGCCGGCTGTCCACGCCATCGGCGATCAGGCCAATGCGCGGGTGCTCGACGCGTTCGACGAGGTGGGATGCGCTGGATCGATCGAACACGCCCAACTCTTGCTTCGCGACGACATCGCGCGCTTCGCACGCCTCGGTATCGTCGCGAGCGTGCAGCCAGAGCACGCGATGGACGACCGCGACGTCGCCGACCGGTATTGGGCTGGCCGCACCGAACGGGCGTTCATGCTCGCCGAGCTCGCGGCTGCGGGCGTCGAGCTCGCGCTCGGTTCCGACGCACCCGTCGCGCCTCTCGACCCATGGGTCGCGATCTCCGCCGCGGTCGGGCGAACTCGCGATGGCCGTGAGCCCTGGCATCCCGAGCAGGCGATCGAGGCACGAACCGCGCTCGCGGCATCGACCGGCGGGCACGGCGCCGCGGTGCAGGTCGGCGGAGCGGCCGATCTCGCCATCGTCGAGATCGACCCGCTCGAGGCATCCGTCGACGAATTGCGCCGGATGCCGGTCGCAGGCACGCTCCTCGCCGGCCGCTTCACGTTCTCGTCGATCCACTGAGGCCGCAGCGCGCGACGCGCGCGATCACACGCGATCCCCCGCGCGTCATCGCTGCGCGAGCGGGGGAAAACCCCCGATGCGATCGGGGCGTGCACCGGCTGGGTTGCCGGCCCCGACGTCACGAGGCTGGAGTCATGCTTCAGACACGCCTCCGCAGACCCCGTGCCGCGATCGGATCCGCGCTCGCCGCAGTCGCGGCCGGCGGGCTCATCGCAGTGGCCTTCGCGGGATGCAGCAACGCCGGTCCGAGTCAGGTCTCCACCGTCGGCGATGTCGTGTTCGACAAGCCGCTCGCGATCCCGCCGCTCGCCGAGGCGACCGTCGACGCCGACGGCACTCGAGTCTTCGCGCTCGACGCGCAAGCGGGCGAAACCGAGTTCGAACCGGGCCAGCCCGACAAGACCTGGGGTTTCAACGGCAGCTATCTCGGCCCCACGATCGTCGCCAAGCGCGGCGACCACGTGCGCGTCGACGTCACGAACTCGCTCGAGGAACCGACGACCGTGCACTGGCACGGCATGCACCTGCCGGCGGAGATGGACGGCGGGCCGCACCAGATGGTCGACCCGGGTGGCGCGTGGTCGCCCGAGTGGGATATCGACCAGCAGGCGGCGACCCTCTGGTACCACCCGCACCCGCACGGCGAGACCGAAGACCACGTCTCTCGCGGTCTCGCGGGCATGTTCATCGTGCAGGACGACGCCGAGGCCGCTCTTGGCCTCCCACGCGAGTACGGCGTCGACGACGTTCCCGTGATCGTGCAGGACACCGGCTTCTCGGCGGAGGGGAAGAAGGAACCGAACCCCTATGGATACGCCGGGGGACTCGGCGACGAACTCATCGTCAACGGCACCCGCGGCCCGTATCTCGACGTGGAAGACGAGCTCGTACGGCTCCGACTCCTGAACGCCTCCACCGCCCGCAGCTATGCGTTCACGTGGAGTGATGGGCGGCCGGTGGAACTCATCGCGACCGACGGCGGTCTGCTCGAGGCATCCGTCGAACTCGATCATGTGCGTTTGTCGCCGGGGGAGCGCGCCGAGGTGCTCGTGCGCGTGACTCCCGGCGAGCGCCTGACTCTGCAGTCGCTTATGACCCCTGAGATCGCCTCGCTCGTGGCGCCGATCGCTGCGACGAACGGCGGCACGGACTCGTACGACGTGCTCGAGTTGCGCGCCGCCGACACACTCGACCCGGCGCCCGCCGTGCCCGAGCGGTTGAATACGATTCCCGAGTTCGACGAGGCCGAGGTTGCGAACACACGAACTTTCGAATTGAACGACAGCTTCGAGATCAACGGCGACTCGATGGACATGGGCCGAATCGACGCGACCGTGACGGTCGATACCCTCGAGCGGTGGGTGGTCGAGAATGCGACCGACGTGCCGCACAGCTTCCACGTGCACGACGTGCAGTTCCGCATCGCATCGATCGGCGGCGCCGCACCACCACCCGAGCTCGCGGGCTGGAAGGACACGATCTTCACCGAGCCGCACACCGAGTACGAACTCCTGATGCGCTTCGAGGACTACACCGACCCCGACACGCCGTACATGTACCACTGCCACCTGCTGTGGCACGAAGACCAGGGAATGATGGGCCAGTTCGCCGTTGTCGAACCGGGCCAGCGTGCGACGATGACTGAAGGAACCCACCATGAGCACTGAAACCATCACCCAGACTGCGCCCGAGGCGGCCCCCACGGATGCCGCGGCGAAGCGCCGCAGCTACTGGTCGCTGTGGGCGACGGTGCCGCGGGAGTTCGGCTTCCTCATCCTCACGATGCCCATCGCGATCGCGGGCCTCGTGCTGCTGTCGACGACCTTCTTCACCGGGCTCGGGCTCATCATCCTCGTCTTCGGCGTCTTCATCCTCGTCGCGTCGTTGTTCATGGCGCGAGGCTTCGGCACGCTCGAACTGGCGCGCCTTCGCGGGGCGGGGCGGCGCCCGATCGCCCGACCGCCATGGGAGCGGGCCGACCCCGACCGGGGCTTCTGGCGCACGATATTCGCACCGTTCATCGAAGGCCACTACTGGCTGTACCTCCTGCACGGCATGGTGATCAACCCGATCGTCAGCGTCGTCACGTGGAGCGTCACCGTCGCATGGACCTCCGTCGCACTCGGCGGCACTACCGGCTGGATCTGGCAGGGGTACATTCCCGAGGGCCGTGGCGATCAGGACTTCTGGCTCTACGACGTCGTCGTCGACTGGGCCTTCCCCGGCAACACGATGAGCGTGGATCCGCGGGTGGGCGAAGCGATCTTCGAGTTCGTCATCGGCCTGATCTTCCTCGCCACGCTGCCGTTCGTCTTCCGCGGCCTGACCCTGTTGCACGACGTCATCGCGCGCGGCGTGCTCGGCGCATGGCGCTCCGAGGCTCTCGAGCGCGAGGTTGCACAGCTCTCCGCCTCCCGCGGCGCCGCCGTGCAGGCCGAAGACGCCTCGCTTCGCCGCCTCGAGCGCGACATTCACGATGGCCCGCAGCAGCGGCTCGTGCGCCTCCAGATGGACCTCGCCGCCATCGAGCGCAAGCTCGAGCGCGACCCGGACTCGGCGCGTGGACTCCTCGGCGAGGCCCGCGAGCAGGCCCGCGAGACGCTCGACGAGCTGCGAGCTCTCTCACGAGGCTTCGCACCTCCGATCCTGCAGGACCGCGGTCTCGCCGTCGCCCTGCAGTCGCTCGGGGCCCGGAGCCCGGTTCCGGTGACGATCGAGATCGTGTTGCCGACGGATGCCGCGCTGCCGGCGCCGATCGAACGCAACGTCTACTTCGTCGCCGCAGAGCTGCTGACGAATGCCGTGAAGCACGCCGAGGCCACCGGCATCCGTCTCTCCGTCTCGACCCGCGACACCGGGCCCACCGGCCACTGGATCGACCTCTGGGTGACTGACAACGGGCGCGGCGGTGCAACGCTCGCTTCCGGCCACGGGCTCGCCGGGCTGCAAGATCGGGTGCAGGGCCTGCGCGGCATGTTCGTCGTCGACAGCCCCGTCGGCGGACCGACGACGATCGGCGCCCACATCCCGTACGTGCCGCTCCAGTCGCCGCCTTCAGGCAACTGACCCGATCAGCGGATGCCTCGCGGCCGCACCGCCGCGAGGCATCCGCTCGCCCCCCGCTAATGTGGGGGGAATGACCGACCGCACGCCGCTCCGAATCGTGCTCGCCGAAGACTCGGTGCTCTTGCGTGAAGGTCTGATACGTCTGTTCGATGAGGCCGGCTTCGAGACGGTCGCCGCCTACGGCGAAGCCGATTCGCTGCTCGCAGCGCTCGACGAGACCCGGCCCGACCTCGCCGTGCTCGACGTGCGCATGCCGCCGACGTTCCGCGACGAGGGAGTGCGCGCGGCCCTCGAACTGCGACGGCGAATGCCGAAGGTCGGGGTGTTGCTGCTCAGCCAGTACGTCGAGGGCACCTACGCGCACGAGCTGCTCTCATCGGGCGAGGGTGGCATGGGGTACCTCTTGAAAGATCGCGTGGCATCTCTCGACGAGCTCGAAGACGCGGTCGAACGCGTCAGCCAGGGCGGCACCGTGCTCGACCCGCAGGTGGTGCGCGAGCTGATCGCGCGTCGAAGCGACCCACTCGAGTCGCTGACCCCACGCGAGCGCGAGGTGATGACCCTCATGGCCGAGGGCCGCACCAACGCCGGCATCGCCAAGCAGCTGTTCATCGGCGTCGGAGCTGTGGAGAAGAACGTCACCTCGATCTTCCAGAAGCTCGGCCTCGAAGACTCGGGCACCGACCATCGGCGGGTACTCGCGGTGCTCACCTGGTTGCAGCGCTGATCACCGCTGGTCGTCGCAGCCGTGGGACGAGTCGGGCCCGGGTGCATCCGCCGTCATACCGGCATTTTGCACCCGGGCCCGTCAGGCCGCCATCGCGCGTTTACTTCACGGCGACGTGCGAGAAGAGGAACCAGCGGTCCCTATCGAGCCCGCGGCGGATCTCGATGACGACGTCTTGGCTCACCGGGTCGAGCTCGTCGAGGCCCTCGATCGCTTCGGCGACCTTCTCGGCGGCGAGGTCGATCTGCGCGACGACGTCGGCGATCGCCTCGTCGTAGGGCTGGAAGCCGAGCTTCGGGTTCACGGCCCCGCTCTTGTCGGAAACAGACTTCAGGCGGCCGTCGACGGGCAAGCCGAGGGCGACGACCCGCTCAGCGGCGAGGTCGGCCCAGTCCTGTGCGTGCGCCACGACCTCGTCGAGCAGTTCGTGCACGGCGATGAAGTTCAACCCGCGTACGTGCCAGTGCGCCTGCTTGCCGTTGACGGCGAGGGCGACGAGCTCCTGCACGACGGGCGTGAGGAACTGGGCGACGCCCGAGGCGACGTCGGCGTTCGCGCCGGTCTTCGGGGTCTTGGGAGCGATCTTGGTATCGGTCATGTGGTCCACCTTCCCTGGAGCGTATGTCTTCCTCAACGCTACGCGGATGCCCGCGTATTTCAAGGAAGGGAAGGCTCGGCTGGGTGGGGGTTGACATCGGGCGTTGCGGATGTCGCAGCGCCGGACGTGCCGCGGGATGCAGCTACGCGCCGACGAGCGGAGTGATCTCGTCGATGTCGGCCTTATGGGCGGCGACCTCGAGCTCGAGGTCGTAACGGGTTTGGAGGTTCAACCAGAAGCGTGCAGAGGTGCGGAAGGCTCGAGCGAGTCGAAGGGCGGTGTCAGGGGTGATCGATCGGGTGCCGTGAACGATGCTCCCGATGCGCGGCGCCGGCACCCTGATCGCCTTCGCGAGCGCATACTGCGTCAGCCCGAGCGGCTTCATGTACTCCTCGAGGAGAATCTCTCCGGGGTGGATCGGTTCGAACGTGTCGGTCATGATGTCTCCTTTCAGTGGTAGTCGACGATTTCGACGTCTTCAGGACCAGAGGCGGTCCAGATGAAGCAGATCCGAAACTGGTCGTTGACACGAATGCTGTGCTGCCCGTGCCGGTCGCCGCTGAGGCTCTCCAATCGGTTGCCGGGCGGCGAATTGGCATCGGCGAGCGTCTCGGCGGCATCGAGGATGAGCAGTTTTCGGAGCGCCATCCTCTGGAGATCCGGCCCGAACCGTCGCACATGCTCACGTCTCCACACATGCTCAGTTGCCGCGTCGGCGAAAGAACGGATCACGACTCAATAGTAACGCAATGCGATAATAACGGCAAGCGTTTCTAGTGGAGCGATTCGCTCGCAGGGACGCCTGCGGGTGACCGAGCGACTCGATCGGACTGACGTGTGCGTCGCAATCGACGGAGGATGAATCGATTGGTCGGAGTGCCTTCGGTGTCCGTGAGTGCAATTGCCGGCGCTATGCCCGTTCAATCCTGACTCAATGACAGAAGCAGTGCTACTCGACGGCGAGCGTTCGGGGCATCTCATGCCGGAGAGCCGCGGTGGTCGGTGCGACGGTCGCCGCGAGGGTGAGCACTAGGCCGCCGCCGGCGATCAGTGCGATGGTTCCGAACGACACTACGGGGAACGGCAGTGCGAGCGCGGCGGCGACGATGAGCCCGCCGATGACGGTGGCGAGTGCCCCGAGGATGGCCGCAGTGACGGTGAAGATGACGGCCTCCCAGATCGCGGTGAGGATGATTCCGGTGTGCGTTGAGCCAGCCGCCTGGACGAGTGCGAACTCGCGTTCGCGTGCGTGGCCGGACATGAACACGGTCGCAGCAGCGGCAACGGCCGAGAGCAGGAGCGGGCCGCCGAGGAGGATCACGACGCCTTCTGGCGCAAGATCGAATCCCTCGTTGGTGCCGGTTCGCGTGGCTTGGGCTGCTGCAAGGGTCGCGCCGGTGGTGTAGAGGCCGCCGGCAAGGGCGATGGCGACCATGAGCGGGCCGATCGCGGCGCTGGACTGGCCGAGCCGGTAGCGGGCGGTGTTGCGTGCGAGAAACCACGACGCCGATGCCCTCGCCGGCAGCAGCGACGTCCATGCTCGAAGGACGATCGGGAACACAACGGGTCCCGCTGCAGCGAGGGCCGCCGCGATGAGTGGCGTGAACAGGATGGCTTGGCCGGAAAGCGCGGACATCGACGCGCTTCCGTCGAGGTTCATCGCCAGCGCGGTGGTGCCGGCGAAGATCGCCGCAGTGAGGACGATACGGACCCGCCCCATCTTGATCAGGGGCAGGTCCGCGTCGCGCAGCGCCTCAATAGGGGGTGTGCGACTGGCCCGGCGTGCGCCGCGGAGCCCGCCGAGGAGCACGACCGTGGTGATCGCGGCGGTCACCACGAACACACTGACAAGTCCCAGGTGAAGCGTGATGCCCTGCATCTGCTCCCAATCACTGAACGCCCACGTGAACAGCGGGCCGAATGTCGGGATCGCCACTATGCATCCGATCAGCGCGCCGATGATGCCGACGATGGCGAGCTGAGCGAGCACCACCAGCGCGACAAGGAGAGGTCGGATACCGACGAGTTGCCACAGGGCATAGCTGCGCTGTTGCAGGGCGACGGTGAGGTTCGCGGTCGAGCTGAGCACGATGAGCGCGGCGACGGTGGTGAACATGATGACGGCGGCGCTGGTGCTGGCAAGCCCTTCCTGTATGCGGCCGCCATGGACCGCGCCGGTCTCGATGAGTCCGGCGGCAATGGCGGCGACGAAGCCGGTGGCGACGGTTACGGCGACGATGCCGAGCCACACCCGGCCGTGAGCGGCCAGATCGGACAAGATGAGCCGGATCACGCGGCGACCCCGGCGAGAGTGATTGCCTCGAGTACCTGTTCGGGAGCCGGATGCCGGAGTTCGCTGTGGATGAGGCCGTCTCGCAGTACCAGCACGCGGTCGGCGAGGGCGGCAGCTTCGAGGTCGTGCGTGACGACGATGACCGAGCGGTGGTCATCGGCTGCGCCACGTAGAAGCCGGAGCACGTCGGCGCCGGTTGCGGTATCGAGGGAGCCTGTGGGCTCGTCGGCGAACACGAGGTCGGGCCGCATGGCGAGCACGCGGGCGATCGCGACACGCTGCTGTTGCCCGCCGGAGAGCTGCCCAGGCCTGTGGCTGCCCCGGTCAGTCAGCCCGACTTCGGCCAGCACGCGATCGATGCTCGCCCGGTTCACCCCCCGGCGGGCGAGTCGCGCAGGCAAGGCGATGTTCTCCCGGGCGGTGAGGGAAGGGATGAGGTTGTAGGACTGGAACACGAAACCGACATGCTTGCGACGAAGAGTGGCGAGTCCACCGCGCCGGAGCGTGCGCAGTTCGCGCCCGGTGAGTTGAACGGAGCCGGAGTCGTAGGGTTCGAGCCCGGAGAGGCAGTAGAGCAGTGTGGACTTGCCGGAGCCGGAGGGTCCGACGATGCTGACCATCTCGCCGGGATGAACGTCGAGGGAGATCCCGCGCAGCACCGGCACGCGGGGTTCCTTCGGCCCGACTCCGGGGAAGGTCTTGTGCAGGTTCTCGGCGCGAATGAGCGGTTCGGTCACACTCTCTATTGGATGCGACGGCCGGGACGGGCGCGAGGGGGCGAGGTGGAGAGTCGGGGTAGAGCTGGCTCTACTCTTCGCAAAGGCGCCAGCCCCCGTGGCCGTCGCCTCCGTAGTGTTGGGGTATGAGGCCGGCAACCGTATGGCAGGCGCTGATGCAGCCGCCGTGGCGGTTCCTGCTCAGCCGATGGCCTTGGCGCACGCTCATCTACCTGCTGGCGAGCTCCGCGCTCGGGCTCGTGTTGTTGCCGGTCGTGATCGTCACGCTTCTGCTCCTGCCACTGTGGGGCATCGTCATCGGCGCGATCGAGCGCCGTCGCACCCACATCCTCGGCTTTCCCCGTCAAGCCTCCGGGCACGTGCCCCTCACTCGTGCGCAACGGCATATCTGGTTGGGTGTGCGGATGAACGAGGGCGCGACCTGGCGGGAGACCGCGGCACTGCTTCTCGACCTCGTGCTCGGCTGGGTCGCGCTGGCCGCCCTGTTCGCTCAAGGGCTCTGCCTCGTCGTGTTCGTCTTCATCGGTGTCTCCGGCGCCCGTGGTCTCGCGCAAGTACACCTCTTCGCAGACGTCCGGATCATCGTGGGACCGGACAACTGGTGGCTGGTCATCCCGATCGGCCTGGTCGCGATGTGCCTGATTGCCTACGTCAATGCCTTCGTTGCGGCGGGCCAATCGTCGCTACTGCGTATGCTCTGCGGACCTCGCCCACGTGAGCTCGCCCGAAACGTCGAACGGCTCATCCAGTCGCGTGCCGCGCTGGTCGAGGCGTTCGAGAGCGAACGGCGACGCATCGAGCGCGACCTGCACGACGGAGTACAGCAGGAACTCGTGACTCTCGCTGCCCGACTTGGAATGGTCAGCCTCGAACTCGATGATCTCGCCGCACAAGGGAGCGACACGGAGCTCGCGCGCGGCGCGCTCGATGCTGCTCAAGGCCAGGCCGAGCACGCGATGGCGACGCTGCGCGATACTGTCCGTGGCATCCACCCCGCTGTTCTCACGGACTACGGCCTCCGTGCCGCGCTCAACGAGCTGGCGGACCGCACCCCGGTCCCGATCATCGTCGACATGGCCGAATTCAGTCGGCTCCCGAGCGCGGTCGAGACGGCCGCTTACTATCTCGTCACCGAGGCGATGAGCAACGCCGCCAAGCACACCACCGCCACACGCCTGACCGTTCGAGTCGGCATCGAAGCCGACACACTCGCTGTGGGCGTCACCGACAACGGGCATGGCGGGGCCGATGAGAACGTTGGAACCGGGCTGCGCGGACTCCGCGAGCGAGCTGAGACGCTCGGCGGGCAGTTCACCATCATCAGTCCAGACGGGGGACCAACGACCTTGTACATGGCCCTGCCGATCATTGCGGCGATCTCGGAGCGCGATGCGTCTGCTGCTCGCTGAGGACTCCGCGCTGCTGCGCGAAGCGCTGACTGCCCTCTTGGAACGGCTCGGCCACACCGTCGCCGCCACCGCGGAGACCGCACCTGATCTCCTCGCGAAGTTCGCGCGCCTCGCCGATATCGACGAGCGACCAGATCTCGTTCTCACCGATGTCCGGATGCCGCCCACCAACAGCGACGATGGGCTTCGCGCCGCACTCGAGATTCGGGGCGCGCATCCGACCCAGCCCATCATAGTTCTGTCGCAATACATCGCAGACAACTACGCCCGCGAACTGCTCACACTCCGCGAAGGTGCGATCGGCTACCTCCTCAAGGACCGCGTGAATCGAGTCCGCGACTTCGACGACGCACTCGAAACAGTTGCGGCCGGCGGCACCGTCATCGACCCCGACGTGGTGCAGCACCTCCTCAGCACTACCCAGCCGGGACCGCTCGAAACTCTCACGGCACGAGAGCGCCAAGTGCTCGGCCTCATGGCAGACGGACAGTCGAATGCCGATATAGCCGCCACACTCGTTCTCACCGACGCATCAGTCAGCAAACACATCGGCAACATCTTCATCAAGCTCGGACTCAACCCAGTCGATGAAAATCGCCGGGTCAGGGCGGTCCTGACCTATCTCCAGAACGATCGCCCTTAACTCGCAGCGAGACGGATTCCGGCCTGACTCGTTCCCTGAGAACCCGTTGGGACAAACAGCATGGAGCTGCGGGAAAACGGCTGATCGTTGGCCGGATATGTGGAGGGGATGACGGGAATCGAACCCGCGTGATCAGTTTGGAAGACTGAGGCTCTACCATTGAGCTACATCCCCGCGCACCCGTTCGCGGGCACTGGATCATCGTAGTACACGATGCATCCGTCGCTGTGACGCGCGCCGCAGAAACCGCGCGCGCCGACTACCGCAGCGACGCGATCGAGCGGATCGTGCCGCGCGCGAGACGCATCTGACGCTCGTAGGTTGCTGCGAGAACGACGAGCAGCACGCCCGCGATGCCGAGCCACAGCCACCACCAGACGGCCTCGTAGAGCGCGGTGATCCACGGCCAGAGCTGCACGATCGCGTGGATGAGCAGCACAGTTCCACCGAGGAGGAACGGCGCCTGCAGGCGACGCACGGCGCCGATGACCACGACGGCGACCGCCACGACGCCGAGAGCCACGTTGCGCCAGAGTTCGGGATCGGCGAAGTCGGCGATGAGCGTCGGAATGAGCAGCACCGCGAGTCCCGGCCCGAGTGCCGGCCAGCTGCCGAGCTCGGGGGAGCGGCGCAAACGGAATGCGCCCGCGCCGATGAGCGCGACGCCGACCGACGCCGTGACGAGGTCGAACGGGTCGACTTCGCCCTGCACGAGCGCGATGAGGCCGCCGATGACGAGTACGCCGAGGCTGGTCCAGCCGAGCATCGGCCCAGCGACCGGCTTCGCGGTCGTCGCCGAAGCGGCGATGTGCGCCAGCGCGAGCAGCGGGAACAGCACGGCAGCGCGCACTGTGGGCTCCTCACCGCTGGCAATCGCGAGCACGGTCGGCACGGCGGCGAAGGCGACGGATGCCGCGAGCATCACCTGCCCGAACCACTCGGGCGTCGACCCGGTGCGGGCCCACATCACCGCGATCGTCGCACCGGCGATGAGCGCGACGACCGGCCAGAATTCGACGATGAGCACGCTGTCGGCTGCGCCCGACGCGACGGCAGAAGTGCGCACGAGCGCCGCGCCGGTGACGGCCACCCAACCGGCGCTCACTCCAAGGAGGCGAATGGGCACTCCGCGTGCCGCCTCGGGCAGGAAGATCGCGGCGATCGACACGACGATGCCGATCGAAACGAGCAGCAGAGTGCGAAATTCGGAGTCGCCGCTCGACCCGACGCTGGGCAGCACCGCGATCGCCGCGGCAGCGCCGAAGAGGGCCGTGCGGCCCGTGGCGCGCGAGTCGGCGGTGATTCGCCGCCAGGTGATGAGACCGCCGGTGACGGCCAACGCAGCGGCGAGTGGAAGCGTGTAGGCCTCGACGTTCTCGACGCCGTCACCCGCGAGCCAGGCCCACACCGTGGATACGCCGAGCCCGAGGCTCAGCCAGGCGAGGTGTCGGGTCGGCTTCTGGCCGGCGATCGGGTCGCCGTCGAGCGCGGCCATCACGATCGGCACGGGGGTGAGCAGGAGCAGTACCAGCCACGACGTGTCAGTCGCGAAGGCGCCGGTGAAGCCCGAGACGAGAGCCGTGAGGCCGATGACCCCGACCGCGATGCCCCATGCGAGCCGCGAACTCCCGGTACGCGGCGGCACCAGGTGTGCGAGCGCGGCTGCGAGCAGGCCGGCTCCGGCGAGACCGATGGCGACGAACTCAGCCCCGAAGACGACGTCGACGACGACGGCAGACGTGAACGCGAGGGCGAGCGGGGTCGTCGCGGCGAAGACCGTGCGCAGCACCGCCGGGGTACCGACGCGAAGCCACAGCACACCCGCGACGACGAAGACGATCGCGGGCAGCCAGCGCACAGCGGCATCCGTCTCGAAGGCGAGCGCCCACAGCGCGACGACGGATGCCGCGAGCAGTGGCACGGTGACGGCCAGGCGATCGCCCGTGCTGCCGTTCCGCACAAGTGCGGCGATGGCGAGCAGGGCGGCGCTCACCGTTGCGAGCCACATCCATGGCGAGTTCCACGATTCGAGGAGTCGCCACCCGGCCGCATCGAGCCAGGGAGCGATCGAGAAGACGGAGCCGGCGAAGAGCGTCGTCGCGATCGCAAGGTGCGCCGAGCCGATCGGCGCGCTGACGTGCGCCGCCCAGACGCGACGCGCAAGCACTCGTCCGGCCACGGTGATGGCGATCACGAGGCCAGCCACCCAAGGCCACAGTGCCGAGCTCGAGTAGCCCACGCACCAGGCGAGCGCACCGCCGCAGCTTCCGATGACGATGAGCGTCACGAGGAGGCCAGGCAACATGAAGCGTCGAAGTGCCGCCGCGAGCGCCAATGCGCCGCCCCCGAGTGCAGTCAGGACGACGGCGCACACGACGAGGTTCGGAGCGATCGCACCGGCCACGAGGACACCCGCAAGCCCTGCGCCGATGGGGATGGCCACGAGCATGCGCACCCGGCGCACCAGTGCCGTGATGACGAGTGCACCGACCGCAGCGACGAACGGCACAAGGACGACCACGAGATCGTGCTCCACTGGCAAGGTCACGGATGGTTCGTCGACGGCGAGGCTCCACGGCGGCACGCTCGCCACGAGCCTGGCGGCGATCGCGCCGAGGCCGAGGAACGCTCCGGGTATCGCAGCGGAGACGGCGACGACCACCGCAGCCACGCACGCCCAGAGCGAGTCGCGCGACGCCGGCCCGGTCAGACGCACGCCGGCCGCGAACACGGAGGCCACGACGCCCGCCGCGGCGGGCGCGAGCCAGATCGCGAGATCCGTGTCGAGTTCGGAGACGATCGACACGGTCGGCGCGAGTGCCAGGCTCAGTCCGAACGCTGGCGCGGCGATGCGAGCCCAGATCGGAGACACGTCGTTGCTTCGCAAGCGCACCGCGATCAGTGCGACCAACCACGCCACCGCGACGGCGAGGTAACTCCACAGCTGGTTCCACTGGATGTCGACCAGCGCCCAGAACGCAGGGATCAGCGCGAACGCACCGGCGACGAATCCAGCGCCGAGCACGATCGCGCGCTCGGCGGTGCGCGGCAGCAGTACTGCAACCGACCCGAGCAGCGAAACGGTGAGGAAGCCGAGCCACCAGCCAGTGCCCGGGAGGTCGTCGGGCGCAAGCTCGAACGTCAGCAGGAAGACGCCGACGGGCTCGAGCGCCGCCGCGGCGAAGCCGGTCACGCGGATGCCGCTGACCTTACGCACGCCCAAGAGCACGGCCGCGACGATCAACAGCGCTCCGCCCGTGTACCCGGCGGCGCCGAGGGAGTCGGTGTCGAACAGCCCGTTGGCCCGCACGATCCACACGTCGAGCAACAGCAGCACGATGGCGACGGATGCCACGCCCTCTGCCGTCCCCGGAAGGCCTCGCGCCCGCAACAGCCATGCGACGCCGAGCACCAGCACGCTCGCAATCGCGATGATCACCGAGCGCACCTCGAGGCTCGCCACGAGGTAGGCGACGAAGAGGAACACAACGGCCGTGATCGAAATCAACACGACGCCGAGTGTGAGGAGCAGCACCTGTACGCCGGAGCGACCGGAACGGGTCGAAGCGGGTGCCGTCGGAGCGGAGGGCGCCGTTGAAGCGGCCGTGGGAGGCGGAATGAGCGCACTCGGTGCAGCGGGAACCGCAACCGGAGCCGGAGCAGACGTGAGCGGCGCGGGAACGGCGTGTGCGGCATCCGCTGCTGTCGCACTGACTACCGGATGCGCCGCTGCGGCGACCTGCGCGCCGACCTGCGCCGCGACATCCGTCGTCATGGCTGCGTCGCGGGCCCCTGCCGCCTGAGCGTCACGCATGGCCGAGATCAGCGACTGCCGACTCGCCTCGTCGTCGTACAGCCGTCGCCCAGCAGCGAGCAGCTCTCCAGCCGCGGGAACGGCCAGATCGAGACCGCACGTGTCGCACGCTGCCGAACGCAAGGGGCTGAAGCACGCGGGGCAGAGGGTCGTGTCCACCAGCTGCGCCGGGCCGGACGGCCAGCGTCGGAGGTCGCGTCGGACGACGGAATCGTGGTCGGGCATGCGCACACTCTGCCACGGTGCGCAGTCACGGTGACGATTCATCCACCGCAGCGCGTCGGCTGCCGGAAGGCAAGTGCACAACGAGCGCAAGCGCTGTGCAGTAGACTTTCCGGGGTCCATCCGTCTGACGCATGCCTCGGCATGTCCGTGCGGCTGAATCGACGAGTTGAGTCGCGACTCGGGGCGTAGCTCAGCTTGGTAGAGCGCCCGCTTTGGGAGCGGGAGGTCGCAGGTTCGAATCCTGTCGCCCCGACGAGTTCCAGGACTCGACACGAACTTCCACACAACAGGAGATCTTCCACATGCCGACCACTTCGGTTGAGAAGCTGAGCCCGACACGCGCCAAGCTCACCATCTCGGTGACGCCTGAGGAGCTGAAGCCCAGCATCACCCACGCCTATGAGCACATCGCCGAGCAGATCAATGTGCCCGGGTTCCGCAAGGGCAAGGTGCCGCCGCCCATCGTCGACCAGCGTGTCGGCAAGGGCGCCGTGCTCGAGCACGCCGTCAACGAGGGCCTCGACGGGTTCTACCGCGCCGCCGTCGCCGAGCACGAACTGCGCCCCCTCGGCCGGCCAGAGGCCGACATCGTCGAGTGGCCGAGCGACAAGGACTTCTCGGGCGAGCTGCTGCTCGCCATCGAGGTCGACGTTCGCCCCGAGATCGAACTGCCCGCCTACGACGGCATCGAGCTCACGGTCGACTCCGTCGAGGTCGGCGACGACGAGGTCGGCGAAGAGCTCGAGCGCCTGCGCAGCCGCTTCGGCACGCTCATCACCGTCGATCGCCCGGCCGAGACCGGCGACTTCGTGACCCTCGACCTCGTCGCCATGATCGAAGAGACCGAGGTCGACACGGCGAGCGGCATCTCCTACGAGCTCGGCTCGGGTGAACTGCTCGAGGGCATCGACGAGGCGCTCGACACGCTCTCGGCCGACGAGACCACGACCTTCGCATCGAAGCTCCTGGGCGGCGACCACGAGGGCGAGACCGCTGAGATCACCGTCACCGTCACCGCCGTGAAGGAGCGCGAGCTTCCCGAGGCCGACGATGACTTCGCGCAGATCGCGAGCGAGTTCGACACTCTCGCCGAGCTGACCGACAGCCTCAAAGAGCAGGTCGCACGCAACAAGTCGTTCGGCCAGGGCAACCAGGCCCGCGACCTTCTCGTCGAGAAGCTCCTCGAGCTCGTCGAGGTGCCGGTCGCGCAGGCCGTCATCGACGACGAGGTGCACCGTCACCTCGAGAACGAGAACCGCCTCGAAGACGACGAGCACCGCGCAGAGGTCGCCGAATCGAGCGAGAAGGCGTTCAAGACGCAGATCCTGCTCGACTCGATCGCCGAAGCCGAGGGCGTGCAGGTCAGCCAGGACGAGCTCACCCAGTACCTCGTGCAGGGCGCGGGCCAGTACGGCATGGACCCGAACGAGTTCGTTCAGGCGCTCAGCCAGAACAACCAGATTCCGGCCATGGTCGGCGAGGTCGCGCGTAACAAGGCGCTCGCGATCGCGCTCGGCAAGGCGAAGGTGTCGGATGCCGCGGGCAAGCCCGTCGATCTCTCCGAGTTCACTGCTGTTGCCGAAAGCGAAGCCGAAGCAGAGGCCGAAGTCGTCGACGAAGCTGAAGAGATCGTCGAAGAGGCCGAAGCCCCCGAGAAGCCCGCGCCGAAGAAGCGTGCGCCGAAGAAGGCTGCCACTGACGATGACGCTGCCGAGAAGCCCGCGCCCAAGAAGCCCGCGCCGAAGAAGCGTGCGCCGAAGAAGGCTGCCGCTGCCGATGACGCTGCCGAGAAGCCCGCGCCCAAGAAGCGCGCAACGAAGAAGACCGCAGAGTAGTTCCGCATGAGCGAAGGGGCCGGGCGAGTTCGCCCGGCCCCTTCGCTCATTCCGTTCCCTTCCGACGACGGTTTCCGGCATGGAGGTCGGATTCGGGGTGTCCTCCACGCCGCAGAACGTCGTCGGAGCAGTTGAGAGGTGCGCGCATGAGCGATTGGCAGCAGCGGGTCGACGCCGTCTGGGCGGAAGCAGACCAACTCGGTGACGACGAGGTGATCCGCCGCATCGACGCCATCGCGGCCGAGCGGCCGGCAGATGATCCGCTCGCGCTCTTCGAGCGTGCGGGTTCGCGTGACTCCGCAGGCCGCGAAGCCGACGCCGAAGTGCTGTACCGTGATGCCCTCGCGAACGGCCTCGCCGGTTCTGAACGCGTGCAGGCCCACGTCCAGCTCGCCTCCACGATCCGCAACCTCGGGCGGCCGCTCGAGGCGATCGCCCTCCTCGATGCGATCGAGCCCGACGCAGCGGAACTGCACGATGCCGTCGTCGCGTTCAGGGCTCTCGCCCTCGTCGATGCGGGCGACGCTCGTCGTGCGGCATCCGACGCTCTCTCGGCCCTCGCGCCGCACCTGCGGCGCTACCGCGTCTCGGTCGCTGCGTACGCCGCGGAGCTCGCGGCATCCGCCTAGGGCGAACAGCCCTGTTCGCGTGCGTTGCACCGGATAGATTCGAGTGAACGCGACAACGGAAACGGAGCGACACATGGCCGAACCGACACCAGGCACCGGTGTTTTCGATCGACTGCTGAAGGACCGCATCATCTGGCTTGGCTCCGAGGTGCGCGACGACAACGCCAACGAGATAGCGGCGAAGCTGCTGCTGCTCGCCGCCGAAGATGCCAAGAAAGACATCTTCCTCTACGTCAATTCACCGGGCGGGTCGATCACGGCCGGCATGGCGATCTACGACACGATGCAATTCGTGCCGAACGACATCGTCACGGTCGGCATCGGCATGGCCGCCTCGATGGGGCAGCTGCTCCTCACCGCCGGCACCAAGGGCAAGCGGTACATCACTCCCAACGCGCGCGTGCTCCTGCACCAGCCGCACGGCGGCTTCGGCGGCACCTCGAGCGACATCCAGACGCAAGCGCAGCTCATCCTCGACATGAAGAAGCGACTCGCCGAGATCACCGCAGCGCAGACCGGCAAGACCGTCGAGCAGATCAACGCCGACGGTGACCGCGACCGTTGGTTCAGCGCACAGCAGGCACTCGAGTACGGCTTCGTCGACCACATCCGCGAGTCGGCACTCGACGTCGCCGGCGGCGGCGGAACCCAGGCGTAGGCACTCGAGAGAAGAGAGAACGAGCGAATGAACATCCCTGCTTTCGGTGGCACCGCCTTCAACGGCGTCCAGGCGCCGGGCTCGCGCTACATCCTGCCGACCTTCGAGGAGCGCACTGCCTACGGCTACAAGCGCCAAGACCCCTACGCCAAGCTCTTCGAGGACCGCATCATCTTCCTCGGCGTGCAGGTCGACGACGCATCCGCCGACGACATCATGGCGCAGCTCCTCGTGCTCGAGTCGATGGATCCCGACCGCGACATCATCCTCTACATCAACTCGCCCGGTGGCTCCTTCACCGCGATGACGGCGATCTACGACACGATGCAGTACATCCGTCCGCACATCCAGACGGTCGTACTCGGCCAGGCTGCGTCGGCGGCGGCGGTCATCGCCGCTGCAGGCACGCCCGGCAAGCGCCTGGCACTGCCGAATGCGCGCATCCTGATCCACCAGCCGGCGATGGGGGAGGCCGGGCACGGCCAGGCATCCGACATCGAGATCCAGGCGGCCGAGATCCTGCGCATGCGCGGATGGCTCGAAGAGACGCTCTCGCGTCACTCGAACCGCACGCAGGAGCAGGTCAACACCGACATCGACCGCGACAAGATCCTCTCCGCGGCTGAAGCCCTCGAGTACGGTCTCATCGACCAGGTGCTCACTTCGCGCAAGAGCCTCCCGGCGATCACGCGATAACCTCGCAGCGTGGTGAACGCGGCGGATGACTGGCTGAACGACAGCCGCGCCATCCGTCGCGTTTCGCTGTATTCGGATGCCGCGATCGACCGCGGTTCCTGGCCGGCGACGATTCCCGCGGTCGCCCAGCTCATCGGGGATGGCGGCATCGAGTTCGCGCCAGGACTCACCTTCCTCGTCGGCGAGAACGGCAGCGGCAAGTCGACCCTGCTCGAGGGCATCGCGACGGCCTACGGGCTCCCGCCAGAGGGCGGCAGCAACAACGGCGGGCGATCCACCAGACCGAGCGAATCGCCGCTCGGCGACTGGCTGCGAATCGAACGCAGTCCTTCGGCGCCGCGATGGGGCTTCTTCCTGCGGGCAGAGACGATGCACGGCTACTACAGCTACCTCGAGGCGCTGCCCGGCAGCCCCGACCAGCATCTGCACTCGATGAGCCACGGCGAGTCGTTCAACGACCTACTCGACAACAAGTTGAACCACTCGCAGTACCTGGCCGGCCTCGTCTGCCTCGACGAGCCAGAGGCAGCCCTCTCGTTCGCCTCCATCCTCAGCTGGATCGCCGGCCTCGACCGCATGGTGTCGCGCGGCACGCAGGTCATCTGCGCCACCCATTCGCCGATCCTCGCCTCGGTGCCCGGCGCCACGATCCTCGAGCTGGGGGAGTGGGGCATCCGCGAGACCACCTGGGAGGAACTCGAGCTCGTCTCGCACTGGCGTCTGTACCTCGATGACCCGAAGCGGTATCTGCGCCACCTGCTCGACTGATCGCCGCAGTTCGCGACCGGCGAACCGCTGGGCGTGTCGAATCCGACCGGCTACCCTCGATCGGCCCGATCTCGGGCTAGGCTCGGAACAGACTCGTTGACAGGGAGGGTTTCGATGGCACGCATCGGAGAGAGCGCCGACCTGCTCAAGTGTTCCTTCTGCGGAAAGAGCCAGAAGCAGGTGCAGCAGCTCATCGCCGGACCCGGCGTCTACATCTGCGACGAGTGCGTGGAACTCTGCAACGAGATCATCGAGGAGCGGCTCGCCGAGGCCGGCGAGACCGAGGCAGGCGAGTTCGAGCTGCCGAAGCCGAAAGAGATCTTCGGATTCCTCGAAGAGTACGTGATCGGTCAAGAGGCTGCCAAGAAGGCGCTCGCCGTCGCGGTCTACAACCACTACAAGCGCGTTCGCGCGCGCACGACGCTCACTTCGGCAGACGCGCGCGACGATGTGGAGCTCGCGAAGTCCAACATCCTGCTGATCGGCCCCACGGGCTGCGGCAAGACGTACCTCGCGCAGACCTTGGCCAAGCAGCTGAACGTGCCGTTCGCCGTGGCCGACGCCACAGCCCTCACCGAGGCGGGGTATGTCGGTGAAGACGTCGAGAACATCCTCCTCAAGCTGATCCAGGCCGCCGACTTCGATGTGAAGCGCGCCGAGACCGGCATCATCTACATCGACGAGGTCGACAAGATCGCGCGAAAGGCCGAGAACCCGTCGATCACGAGGGATGTCTCGGGTGAGGGCGTGCAGCAGGCGCTCCTGAAGATCCTCGAGGGCACCGTCGCATCGGTGCCGCCGCAGGGCGGGCGCAAGCACCCGCACCAGGAGTTCATCCAGATCGACACGACGAACGTGCTCTTCATCGTGGCCGGCGCATTCGCCGGGCTCGAAGACATCATCTCCTCGCGCGCAGGCAAGCGCGGCATCGGATTCGGTGCCCCGCTGCACAACAAAGAAGACGAAGCCGACATCTTCAGTGAGGTGCTGCCCGAAGACCTCCACAAGTTCGGCCTGATTCCAGAGTTCATCGGCCGGCTGCCGGTCGTGGCGACCGTGACGCCCCTCGACAGCGAGGCGCTCATGGAGATCCTCACCGTGCCGAAGAACGCGCTCGTGCGCCAGTACCAGCGCATGTTCGAGCTCGACGGCGTCGAACTCGACTTCGAAGAGGAGGCGTTGCAGGCGATCGCCGACCTCGCAGTGCTTCGACAGACCGGTGCGCGCGGCCTCCGCGCGATCATGGAGGAAGTGCTCGGACCGATCATGTTCGAGGTGCCCTCTTCGACGGGTGTCGCCCGAGTCGTCGTCACCAAGGCCGCTGTGCTCGACAACGCAGCCCCCACGATCGTGCAGCACAAGCCGCGTCGCGCTGAGAAGTCGGCGTAGAACTCGTTCGAGCGAGCACCGGCCATCTTCCATACCGTCGTCGCGGGCGTCATCGCGGCCATCACCGGGTTCGCGAGCTCGTTCGCCCTGGTGATCGCGGGACTCCTCGCCGTCGGCGCGAGCGAGACGCAGTCGGCTTCAGGCTTGTTCGCACTGTGCATCGCGACCGGCGTCACGTGCGTCCTCCTACCGATCATCACCCGGATGCCTGTCTCGTTCGCCTGGTCGACACCCGGTGCGGCATTGCTCGTCGCGGCGGCCGCCACCACCCAGCAGTTCGCGGCGGCGATCGGCGCGTTCATCGTCTGCGGTGTGCTCATCGTGCTCTCGGGCTTGTGGCCCGCGCTCGGGCGTGCGATCACGAGCATCCCGAAGCCGATCGCGAGCGCGATGCTCGCCGGCATCCTCTTTCCGATCTGCGTCGCGCCCGTCTTCGCGGCCGTCGAACAGCCGGCGATCGCGATTCCGATGGTGCTCGTCTGGCTGCTGCTCGCCCGCCTCGCGCCTCGCTGGGCCGTTCCGGCAGCGATGCTCGTGGCGGTGATCGGCATCGCGATGATCGCGGGTCCGGCTGTGCTCGGCAGTGATGCCGTCGGGCCGCAGCTCGAGTTCGTCGCACCGGTCTTCGACCCGTTCGTCATCGTGAGTCTCGGGTTGCCGCTCTTCATCGTGACGATGGCCGGCCAGAACGTGCCGGGGTTCGCGGTGATGTCGACGTTCGGCTATCGCCTGGCGCCTCGGCCCGTGCTCGTGACGTCGGGCGTCGCATCGGTGGCTGCAGCTTTCGCCGGCGGACACGCCATCAACCTCGCAGCTATCACCGCGGCGATCATGGCGAGCCCCGAGTCGAATCCCGATGCGGGGCGCCGCTGGGTCGCCACGCTCACCTCGGGGGTCGTCTATCTCGTGCTCGGCGCAGGGGCGGGGCTGGCTGCCGCTGTGGTGCAGGCCTCACCGCCGGTCATCATCACGGCGGTTGCCGGGCTCGCGCTGCTCGGCGCTCTGGTCACCTCCGTCACGGGGGCACTCGAAGATCCGGGGCAGCGCATCACCGCGATCGGCACCTTCCTCGTGACCGCGTCGGGAGTCGCGGTCGCCGGGATCGGCTCGGCGTTCTGGGGGCTCGTGGTGGGCGGCATCCTCATGCTCTGGTTGCGTCCGCGCAGTCGCGACAGGAACGCGAAGGCCAGCGAAGCGCGCTGAACGGCGCGGTGAAGACTCCTGACGCCCTGAAAACGGCTGTGACAGCGGGTGCTCAATCGAAGATGCGCACGAGCTCCCAGCGGCGCTCCTGGCGGCGTACGTCGAAGACGTGGGTCTCGCCGTCGTCGGCACTGGCCTGGAAACGCCAGCCCGCGATCTGCAGCGGCGGTCTACCCGGTGAGACATCGTGTGCCGCGACGGGTGACCACCAGTCGCACGGGCCCACGAGCGTCGTCGGCGTGTCGGTCACGCGGAAGCGACGGGAGCGCCACACGAGTCGCTCGGGGCGGCCGTCGTCGTTCGTCAATACCTCGACGAACTCGTGAACGAGCGACATGGGCACCTCACCGAATCGAATGTATGTTCGATGGTAGCACCGCGCCCGAGCGCACAAACGCCGCCGTGCACTTGCACGGCGGCGTTCCTCAGGTCAGTAGGCGGTCAGGCGAGATCGTCGTCGGTGCGCGCGCCGAAGACGATCTCATCCCAGCTCGGCATCGAAGCACGCCCCTTCTTGGAGACGCCTCGCGTGCCAGCCGGGCTGGTGGAGGCCTTACCTCCCCAAATGCTTCGAGCGGCCGTGCCGGGTTTCTCTTCGACCGGTTGCTCGGGGGCAGGCGCTGCTTCCTGAAGTACCGCCGGAGTGGGAGTCGGCGGTTGCTCTTGCCCGTTGCCGGCAGCCTCTCGCTCGCCGCGCCGTCGCCGGAGCGCCTCGAGCAGGTCTGCTGTCTCGCCGAGCGTCTGCTTCGGTTCATCCGCCCGCTTGATCGCCGCGCGCGATGCCGCAGGACTCGACGTCTGAGGCGACCGCGAGTACGGGAGAGGCTCGAGGTGAGGGGCCGTGTCGAAGTCGCCGTGCTCGGGCTCTTCGAAGGTGAAGGCGCCGCTGTCGAAACGGGATTCGTCGGAATCGGGAGCGACGGCACGCAGGCGCGGGATCAGCCCGCCCTTCATCTCACCCTGCTGCGAGAGCGTGATCGCCTCGGAGTTCAGCGGCTGCAACGACTGCTTGCGAGGTTCGAAGCTCCAGCGCGCGTCGTGGTCGATCGTCTCGGCGGTGAACTCGAGCTTGATGATCCAGCCGCGCTCTTCGTCTTTCCAGCTCGCCCAGCGTTCACCATGGGCGCTGAGCTGGGCGAGTCGGTCGCGGATGACTCCGCCGAACGACGGCGGCTCGTCGGCTGGATCGACCTCGATCGAGACGTGCACGGGCACCGCGAGCGCCGAGGTGACCATGTGTTCGCGCTCGGCGAGCACCGGGCCTTCGAAGCGGCGGATGTAGTCGAGGGATGCGCCGGTGACCTGGGCGACCTCTTCGGCCGACATGCCCGACCTGATGTGGGACTGCACTTCGCGCGGCGAAGGTTTGGGCCCGGTGTGCTGCTCGGGTTGCGCCTGCCGGATGCGAGATTGCAGTACTTCGTCGATCTCGATCCGGAAGCGCGCGCCATCGTCGGACGCGGCGAGCAACGCGCCGTTCTCGACTCCGATTACCTTGAGTTCCTGCATCGCGACAAGCCCTTCCGTGCCTTCGTCTCCGCCCAAGGATGCCACGTCGAGATGTGTGCTCGTGGGAATACCTCGGGCGCGGCGGAAGTTGAGCACGAAGCACCTGAGAAAACCCACACAAGGGGTTTGCTAACGCAACCGATTTGATGCAGACTATGGCCGCCGAATCTTCGGCGATGAGGAAATGGATGGGAATGGCAACGGATTACGACGCACCGAGGAAGACCGAAGACGACTCTGAGTCGATCGAGGCCCTCAAGGAGCGCGTCCCCGACAAGATGTCGGGCGTAGTGGATGTCGAAGACGCCGATAACCCCGGTGGGTTCGACCTCGCTGGTGCCGATCTCTCCGACGTCGAACTCGACGTCGTGGTGCTTCCACCGCAAGCTGACGAGTTCACCTGTGTGAACTGCTTCCTCGTGAAGCACCGTTCACAGATCGACCACGAGACGAAGCTCGGGCCGATCTGCTTGGAGTGCGCGTCCTAGACGCCCGACTCAGAACGCTCAGGCCGTCGTGATCCATTGATCGCGGCGGCCAGTTCTTTCGGATGACGTGTCGAGATCAGCCAGTACGGCGTGGGGTCGGACGCATCGGTGACGGGAACACGCACCACCGGCTGCACCCAGCCCCGGATCACGAGGAAGGCGCGGGCGTCGAGGCCCGTTCCGCGTTCGACGCGCGCAGCGGCATCCGTCGCCCCCACCGCCGTTCCGGTGTCGGCGAGCGGGATCGACGCACGACCCGCACTGAGTCGACCGTCAGCGACCTCGATGACTGGCGCCGTCAAGCTGAGCGAGGCGACCACCGCGCCGTAGAGGATGATCCCGGTCGCGATGCCCGCGGGCAGCGAAACCGGCGCAAGCACGAGGATGCTCGCGGGGATGAAGAACAGTGAGGCGAGGTAGATCCACGGCGTCGGCCAGAGTCTTTCGCGGTAGTCGGGCATGGCTCTATTCGACCAGACTTCTGCACTACCCTCGAACAGTGACCGATTCCATCGATGTGCTGATCACGGCCGAGCACGTTCCGTCATACGCCCATCCGGGCGACGCGGGCGCCGATCTCCATGCCGCCGAGTCGGTCGTGCTCGATCCCGGAGAGCGTGCCACCGTCGGCACAGGCGTCTCGATCGCATTGCCCGACGGGTACGTCGCCTTCGTCGTGCCTCGCTCGGGCCTGGCCTTCAAGCACGGCATCACGATCGTCAATGCGCCGGGCACCGTCGATGCGGGCTACCGCGGCGAGATCAAGGTCGCCCTGCTGAACACCGACGCGACCGAGCCGTACACGATCGAGGCCGGCGACCGTATAGCCCAGCTCGTTGTGATGCCCGTACTCCGTGCGCGGTTCGTCGAGGTCGAGCGACTGCCCGGCAGCGTGCGCGGCGAGGGCGGATTCGGCTCCACAGGCACCGGGGCGCACAAGTCAGGAGTGAACGCGTGAGCGACATCGAGAATCTCGGCGAGGTATCCGCCGACCAGCCAAAGTCGGCCCCCGAAGACCGCGCGAGCGCGGGCCCCTTCGATGAGGCCGAGGCGAACCCGGTTCGCCCCTATGTCGATCTGGGCGGCGTGAAGGTGCTGCCGCGTGAGGGGCTCCACCTTCGCCTCGAGGTCGAAGAGGGCACCAAGCGGGTCGTCGCCATCGGGCTCGACTACGCGAACTCGACGCTGCAGGTGCAGCCGTTCGCCGCGCCGCGTTCGAGTGGCCTCTGGCACGAGATCCGCGCGCAGATCGCCGACCAGATCGCCCGCCAGGGCGGCACGACGAACGTGCGCGAGGGCACCTTCGGGCCCGAACTGCTCGCCCAGATCCCCGTCGCCGCGGGCGAGGGACAGCAGGGTCAGATGCGACTCGCGCGCTTCATCGGGGTCGACGGACCCCGATGGTTCCTGCGCGGCGTGATCGCCGGCGAAGCAGCAGTCGACCCGACTGCGGCTGCCAAGGTCGAAGACCTCTTCCGTTCGATCGTCGTGGTGCGCGGCACCACGCCGATGCCGCCGCGCGACCTGATTCCGCTGCGTATGCCCGCGTCCTCCGCAGGCGCACCCACGGCGTGACCGAGATGACGGATGCGTCTGGGCCGTCGCGTCCCGATGAGAGCGGCCGAACGGATGCCGCGTCCGAGGGGCAGCCCGCAGAGGGCGGCGAGTTCGGAAGGCAGTTCGCAGCCGCCGCCGAGAAGAGCGGCCTCGGCGCGCTCGCCCGTGACGAGAAGCTGAGCGGCCGCGACCTGCTGACCGCGGTCGGCGGCGTTCGCGGCATCCTCGAGGCCCTCCTGCCCGGGCTCGTGTTCCTGGTGGTCTACAGCGCGCTCACGAGCTTCGCCGGGCAAGACGCGCAGGTTGCGCTCGTGCCCGCGCTCGCGGCATCCGTCGGCCTCGCCGTGGTGTTCACGATCGTGCGCCTCGCCACCAAGGGGCAGCCGACCCAGGCGATCGCCGGGCTCATCGGTGTGCTCGCCTCGGCGGCGCTCGCCCTCTGGTCGGGCAATGCGCGCGACAACTACGTGCTGGGGTTCTTCACGAATGCGGGGTACGCGCTCGCGCTGATCGTGTCGCTGCTCGTTCGTTGGCCGGCGATCGGCCTCATCGTGGGGTTTCTCATGGGCGACGGTGTCGCCTGGAAGCAGGACAAGCGCAAGTACCGGGCGGCGCAGGTTCTCACACTCGTCTGGATCGGGCTGTTCGTCGCACGCCTGGCCGTGCAGTTGCCGTTCTACCTCGTCGACAACGTCGAGGCGCTCGGCGCCACCCGCCTCCTCATGGGTGTGCCGCTCTACGCGCTCGTGCTGGTCTTCTCCTGGCTCGTCGTGCGGGCGATCTACCCGTCTTCGGCTCGCTCTGCCGAGTGATAGAGTTATCTCGACGTCAAGATAAATCCGCACACCGTGCGAGGCCTGTCGGCGGGCGAGTGGCTTAGGTTACCCTTGCTGGAACAGCCCCATGTCTGACGGAGAAGATGGAGCGTCGCCCGCATGTTCGGCGGCATCCACGAAGGAGAGGACATCGTGTCTGCAGTGAACAGTTTCGGGGCGAAGGACACGCTCCGCGTCGGTGATGAGTCCTACGAGATCTTCCGACTCGACAGCGTGCCGGGTCATGAGACGCTGCCGTTCAGTCTCAAGGTGCTGCTCGAGAACCTGCTGCGCACCGAAGACGGCAAGAACGTCACCAGGGAGCAGATCGAGGCCCTCGGGTCGTGGGTGCCGACGGCCGAGCCTGACACCGAGATCCAATTCACGCCGGCCCGTGTGGTCATGCAGGACTTCACCGGTGTTCCCTGCATCGTCGACCTCGCCACGATGCGCGAGGCGGTCGTCGGCCTCGGCGGCGACCCCAACAAGATCAACCCGCTCGCGCCCGCCGAGATGGTCATCGACCACTCGGTGATCGCCGACCTCTTCGGCACCGAGAACGCACTCGAGCGCAACGTCGAGATCGAGTACGAGCGCAACGGCGAGCGGTACCAGTTCCTCCGCTGGGGCCAGACGGCGTTCGACGACTTCAAGGTCGTGCCTCCGGGCACCGGCATCGTGCACCAGGTCAACATCGAGCACCTCGCGAAGGTCACCTTCACGCGCGTGGTCGACGGTGTGCTGCGCGCCTACCCCGACACCTGCGTCGGCACTGACTCGCACACCACGATGGTCAACGGCCTCGGCGTGCTCGGCTGGGGCGTCGGCGGCATCGAGGCCGAGGCGGCCATGCTGGGCCAGCCCGTGTCGATGCTCATCCCCAAGGTCGTCGGCTTCAAGCTCTCCGGCGCGATCCCCACGGGTGTGACCGCGACCGACGTCGTGCTGACGATCACCGACATGCTCCGCAAGCACGGCGTGGTCGGCAAGTTCGTCGAGTTCTTCGGCTCGGGCGTGGCATCCGTGCCGCTCGCCAACCGCGCCACCATCGGCAACATGAGCCCCGAGTTCGGCTCGACGGCCGCGATGTTCCCCATCGACGACGTCACCCTCGACTACCTGCGGCTGACCGGCCGCAGCGCCGAGCAGATCGCGCTCGTCGAGGCGTACTCCAAGGTGCAGAAGCTCTGGCACGACGCCGACAGCGAGCCGGCCTTCAGCGAGTACATTGAGCTCGACCTCTCGACGGTCGTGCCCTCGATCGCCGGCCCGAAGCGCCCGCAAGACCGCATCGAGCTCACCGATTCGAAGAGCGCGTTCGAGAGAGACCTGCTGAGCTACGCTCGGGTCGACCACGATCTCGTCGATCTCGAGGGCGCCGAGTCCTTCCCGGCCTCCGACCCGCCCGGCAACACTCCCGAAGACGAGCACAGCCACCACGAGCACCACCACCGCAGCCACGCGCCTGCGACCGCGTCGAACCCGACGTCGGTGCGGCTCGAAGACGGCCAGCAGTTCACGCTCGATCACGGCGCCGTCGCCATCGCGGCGATCACCTCGTGCACGAACACCTCGAACCCCTCGGTGATGCTCGCCGCGGGCCTCCTCGCCCGCAATGCGGCGAAGAAGGGCCTGAAGGCCAAGCCGTGGGTGAAGACCACCCTCGCGCCGGGCTCGAAGGTCGTCACCGACTACTACGAGAAGGCCGGTCTCACGAGCTACCTCGAAGACCTCGGCTTCTACACCGTCGGCTACGGCTGCACGACCTGCATCGGCAACTCGGGCCCGCTGATCGACGAGATCTCGACCGCGGTCAACGAGCAGGACCTCGCGGTCACCGCGGTGCTCTCGGGCAACCGCAACTTCGAGGGGCGCATCAACCCCGACGTGAAGATGAACTACCTCGCGAGCCCGCCGCTCGTCATCGCGTACGCCCTCGCCGGGTCGATGAACTTCGACTTCGAGGTCGACGCGCTCGGCGCCGACACCGACGGCAACGACGTGTTCCTGAAAGACATCTGGCCCGACGCGGCCGAGGTGCAGCACACGATCGACACCTCGATCAACACCGAGATGTTCACGCACCAGTACGCGAGCGTGTTCGAGGGCGACGAGCGCTGGCGCAACCTCGAGACGCCCACGGGCGCCACCTTCGAGTGGGATGCCGAGTCGACCTATGTGCGCAAGCCTCCGTACTTCGACGGCATGACCATGGAGACCACGCCCGTCACCGACATCGTCGGCGCGCGTGTGCTCGCCAAGCTCGGTGACTCGGTCACGACCGACCACATCAGCCCCGCCGGTTCGATCAAGGCCGACAGCCCCGCTGGCCGGTACCTGACCGAGCACGGCGTCGACCGCAAGGACTTCAACTCCTACGGCTCGCGTCGCGGCAACCACGAGATCATGATTCGCGGCACCTTCGCCAACATCCGCCTGAAGAACCAGCTCCTCGACGATGTCGAGGGCGGCTACACGCGTGACTTCACGCAGGCCGACGCCCCGCAGTCGTTCATCTACGACGCGAGCCAGAACTACCAGGCGCAGGACACCCCCCTCGTCATCTTCGGCGGCAAGGAGTACGGCTCGGGTTCGTCGCGCGACTGGGCGGCCAAGGGTACGAGCCTCCTCGGCGTGAAGGCGGTCATCACCGAGAGCTTCGAGCGCATCCACCGCTCGAACCTCATCGGCATGGGTGTCGTGCCGCTCCAGTTCCCCGCAGGGGAGAGCTGGGCATCGCTCGGGCTCGACGGCACGGAGGTCGTTTCGATCACGGGCATCGAGCAGCTGAACGAGGGCACGACGCCGAAGACGGTGCGGGTCGTCGCCGATCCGACCGAGCACTCCCCGGCCGGAAAGCAGACGGTCGAATTCGACGCGGTCGTGCGCATCGACACACCGGGTGAAGCCGACTACTACCGCAACGGTGGCATCCTGCAGTACGTGCTGCGCTCGCTCGTCTGAGCGATTTCGCGAGGAACGGGGCGGTCGGCTTTTCGCCGATCGCCCCGTTCCCTGCCCGGCTTCTCAGAGAGCCCGGCGTAGACTCGTTCCGTCCAGCGGCAGCGCCCGCGATTCTCCGGAGGCATTTGCATGACCCTGCTCGAGACGATTTCGGGACCTCGTGATCTGGATGCACTGAGTTCCGAACAGCTCGATCAGCTCGCGCGCGAGGTCCGCGAGTATCTCGTCGAGTCGGTCTCCAAGACCGGCGGGCACCTTGGACCGAACCTCGGCGTCGTCGAACTCACGATCGCAATCCATCGGGTCTTCGAGTCGCCGCGCGACGCGGTCGTCTTCGACACCGGGCATCAGTCGTACGTCCACAAGCTCTTGACCGGGCGCAGAGATCTCTCGACCATCCGCCAGACCGGCGGGCTCGCGGGTTACCCGCAACGGTCCGAGTCCCAACACGACATCGTCGAGAGCTCGCACGCCTCCAGCTCACTGTCGTGGGCGGATGGCATCTCCAAGGCGTTCGAGATGACCGGACAGACCGATCGACACGTCGTCGCCGTCGTCGGCGACGGCGCACTCACGGGCGGCATGACGTGGGAGGCGCTGAACAACATCTCCGACGACAACACGCGAAAGCTCGTCGTCGTCGTCAACGACAACGGCCGCTCCTACGCGCCGACGATCGGAGGCATGGCGCGGTTCCTGAACACCGTTCGCACGAAGCAGACATACCGCAACCTGCACCTCTCGAGTCGCCGCGCCTTCGACAACATGGGCGCGCCGGCGCGTGCGCTCTACCGGGGTGTGCGAGGCGGGCTGCATGGCTTCCTCAGCCGGTTCACCGGAAATGAGGCGCTGTACTCCAACCTCGACATCAAGTACATCGGCCCCATCGATGGCCACGACGAGCGTGCCATGGAGGCGGCGCTGCGCCAGGCGAAAGACTACGGCGCGCCGGTGATCGTGCACGCCATCACCGAAAAGGGCCGCGGGTACGAGCCTGCGTTGCGGGACGCCGCCGACCAGTTCCACGCCGTCGGTCAGATCGACCCCGAGACGGGCGAGTCCCTCGAGACCGCCTCGGCCCCGTCGTGGACGGGCGTCTTCGCCGATGAGATGGTGCATCTCGCTGAGAGCAACGAGCGTCTCGTCGGCATCACCGCCGCAATGCTCCGTCCCACCGGCCTGCACCGCATGGCCGAGCGGTTCCCGAACCGGGTCTTCGATGTCGGCATCGCCGAACAGCATGCGGCCACCGCCGCGGCGGGTCTCGCGTTCGGCGGACTCCACCCCGTCGTCGCCGTCTATGCGACTTTCATCAATCGCGCATTCGACCAGGTGCTGATGGATGTCGCGTTGCACAAGGCCGGTGTCACGTTCGTGCTCGACCGGGCAGGAGTGACCGGCCCCGACGGGCCGAGCCACCACGGGGTCTGGGATCTGTCGATCCTGCAGGTGGTTCCCGGCATCCGCATCGCCGCGCCGCGAGACTCGGTGCGACTGGTCGAGGAGTTGGGTGAGGCCGTCGTCGTCGACGACGCTCCCACCGTGATCCGCTTCCCGAAGGGCACGGTCGGTGGCGACTTCGATGCCGTTCGCCGCACGGCCGATGGGGTCGACGTCCTCATCGAGTCCGACCGCAAGGACGTGCTCATCGTCACGGTCGGGCCGATGGCCGGCACCGGCCTCCAAGTGGCCGAGCGCCTCGAGGCGCAGGGCATCGGGGCGACCGTCGTCGATCCGCGCTGGGTCGTTCCGGTGCCCCGCAGCGTCATCGATCTCGCCGCCGAGCATCGCATCGTCGTGAGCATCGAAGACGGCATCCGTGTGGGCGGCATCGGCACCCGCATCAGGCAAGACCTGCGCGAGGCCGGTGTCGACACCGCGGTGACCGAGCTCGGATTGCCCGACGAGTTCCTCGATCACGGTTCGCGCGCCGACATCCTCGAACGGGTCGGCCTGACCCCCCAGCACATTGCCCGAGACGTCACCGCGATGGTGCTCGGTTCGAAGCTGCCGCACGCGCGCGGTGCCGGGGTCGATGCAGACGTCCCGACCGACACGAGACCGCAGCCGCGCGTCTGACTCGGCGTCGAGGCCGCGAATCGGATGCCTCGGGGCGCGGCACTATCGGTACGGCGAACGGCCCTCGGCGTGAAGCCGAGGGCCGTTCGTCTCGAGCCGGACGTTACGCTCCGACACCCGTGATCGTCGGGTGATGGAAGGTGTCGCCGAAGACCCGTTCGGACGCGCCGACCCGATCGAGGTACGGCGTCAGGCCGCCCATTTGGAACGGGAAGCCCGCGCCGAGGATCATGCACAGGTCGATGTCTTCAGCGGCCGCGACCACGCCATCGTCGAGCATGAGGCGCACCTCGCGGGCGAGCCCGTCTTGCAGTGCGACGAGGATGTCGGCCGCCGAACGCGGGTTCTTGCCGCCGGCGACGATTTTCAGGGCACCTTTGTCGAAGCCCTTGACCTTGCCCTTGTCGTCTTTGTCGAGCAGCGTGCCGTAGTCGGCGAGCTTGTGGAGGTTCTCGCTGCGGTAGAACCGGTCGGGGAACGCGGCGTGGTGCGTGTCGAGCACGTGCGCGCCGACCTTGAGCCCGACGAGGTCGAGCAGCGCCGACGGGGCCATGGGCAGGCCGAGTGGTGCGATCGCCTCGTCGACGGTCTGGAACGAGGTGCCCTCGTCGACGGCGCGCATCGCCTCACCGAGCAGCACCGCGAGCAGACGGTTGACGACGAATCCGGGTGTGTCGGCCGTGATGACGGCGTTCTTGCGCAGATTCTTTGCGGTCACCATGGCGGTCGACAGCGTCGCCTCATCGGTGTGCGGCGTCTTCACGACCTCGATCAGCGGCATGACCGCGACCGGAGTGAAGAAGTGGAAGCCCACCAGGCGCTCGGGGTGTGCAAGCTTCGCGCCGATCTGCTCGACTGACAGCGAGGAGGTGTTCGTGGCGAGCACAGCCTCGGGCGAGATGAACTGCTCCACCTCGGCGAAGACGTTCTGCTTGATCTCGAGCTCCTCGAAGACGGCCTCGATGACCCAGTCGCAGTCGGCGAAGTCGGCCTTGTCGGCCGTGCCCGTGACGAGGGCCTTCAACCGGTTCGCCTCATCGGGGGAGATGCGACCTTTCTCGAGAAGCTTGTCGATCTCCTCCGCGATGTTGGCCACACCCTTGTCGACGCGTGCCTGGTCGATGTCGGTGATGACCACCGGCACCCGCAGGCGGCGCACGAAGAGCAGGGCGAGCTGGCTCGCCATGTACCCGGCGCCGAGCACGCCGACCTTGGTGACCTTCTTCGCGAGCGCCTTGTCGGGTGCGCCCGCCGGGCGCTTGGCCCGCTTCTGCACGAGGTTGAAGGCGTAGATGGACGCGTGAAGCTGGTCGCCCGCGATGAGATCGGCGAGCACCTCGTCTTCACGCTGGAATCCCTCGGCACGCGTGCCGCTCTTCGCTGCCTTCATCAGGTCGAGCGCGGCGTACGGCGACTGCGGAATCGCACCGATGCGGCTCTTCAGCATCTTGGTGGCGATGCCGATAGCCGCATCCCACTTGACGAGGCGTTCCACCTTGCCGGGTTCGTTCGACCGCTTGACCTTGACCCGTCCGGAGATGACGTCGTCGGCCCAGCGAATGGAGTCCTCGAGGTAGCTCACCGACGGGAAGATCGCGTCGGCGATGCCGAGGTCGTATGCATCCTGGCCCTTGAGTGTGCGGTTCTGTTTCAGCGGGTTCTCGATGACGACCTTGAGAGCGTTCTCGATGCCGATGAGGTTCGGCAGGATCGTCGCGCCGCCCCAGCCGGGGATCAGGCCCAGGAAGACCTCGGGCAGCGCGAGGGCCGGTGCCGAGGCATCCACCGTGCGGTAGTCGGCATGCAACCCGATCTCGAGGCCCCCGCCGAGTGCGAGGCCGTTGTAGAACACGAATGACGGCACGCCGACCTCGCCGATCTTCGCGAGCGCGAAGTGGCCGAGCTGCACGAACTTCTTCGCGGTCTCCTTGTCGGGGATCTCGGCGACCTTCGAGAGGTCGGCGCCGGCAGCGAGGATGAACGGCTTGCCCGTGACGGCGACCGCGTCTATCTCACGGGCGGCGGCGCGCGCCTTCAGCTCATCGAGCGTCTTCGCATACTCGAGCAGTGTCGCCGCACCGAGTGTGTTCGGGCGCGTGTGGTCGCGTCCGTTGTCGAGAGTGATGAGTGCGAGCGTCTTGCCCGAAGCCAGAGGGATGTCGCGCACGTACGAGTGCGTGACGACCTCATCGTCGCCCGCGAGGGCCACCAGCGAACCGAAGTCGATCTTCGTGTAGTCGGTCATCAGGCCTTCTTCGCCTTCTTGTCGTAGTTCGGGTTCTCCCAGACCATCGTGCCGCCCTGGCCGAGGCCGACGCACATGCTCGTGATGCCGTAGCGCACGTCGGGCCGCTCGGCGAACTGGCTCGCGAGCTGGTTCATGAGGCGCACCCCGGAGGAGGCGAGCGGGTGGCCGACCGCGATCGCACCGCCCCACGGGTTCACGCGGGGGTCGTCGTCGGCGATGCCGTAGTGGTCGAGGAAGGAGAGCACCTGCACCGCGAACGCCTCGTTCATCTCGAAGAGGCCGATGTCGTCGATCGAGAGCCCCGCCTTGCGGAGTGCCTTCTCGGTCGCTGGGATCGGGCCGATTCCCATGATCTCGGGATCGACGCCGACGAAGGCGTAGCTGACGAGCTTCATCTTCGGCGAGAGGCCGAGCTCTTTGGCGGTGGTACCGGAGGCCAGGATCGCCGCGGTCGCGCCATCGTTCAGCCCGGAAGCGTTGCCGGCAGTGATGCGGCCGTGCGGGCGGAACGGAGTCTTCAGCGCGGCAAGGCCTTCGAGGGTGGTCTCGGGGCGCATGACCTCGTCGCGAGTGGCGAGTCCCCAGCCCGCTTCGGTGCGGATCGCGACCGGGATGAGGTCTTGCTGGATCTTGCCCGCAGCGTAGGCCGCGGCCGTCTTCTGCTGGCTGGCGAGGGCGTAGCGGTCGCTGCGCTCCTTCGTGAGCTGCGGGAACCGGTCGTGGATGCGCTCGGCGGTCGCGCCCATGACGAGGGCGTCTTCGCCGACGAGCTTCTCGCTGAGGAAGCGCGGGTTCGGGTCGACGCCTGAGCCCATCGGGTGGTGGCCCATGTGCTCCACACCGCCGGCGATCGCAATGTCGTACATGCCGAAGCCGATCGAGCCGGACATCATCGCGGCGGCCGTCATGGCGCCCGCGCACATGCGGTCGATCGAGAAGCCCGGGACCGTCTTCGGGAGGCCGGCGAGGATCGCCGCCGTTCGTCCGAGGGTGAGTCCCTGGTCTCCGGTCTGCGTCGTCGCGGCGATGGCGACATCGTCGATGCGGTCTTTCGGGACGTTCGGGTTTCGTTCGAGGAGTCCGACGATCGCCTTCACGACGAGGTCGTCGGCTCGGGTGTTCCAGTACATGCCCTTGTCGCCGGCCTTGCCGAACGGGGTGCGGACCCCGTCGACGAACACGACTTCAGCTTGATCAGCCACGCTGCAGCTCACTTTCGATCAGTTGCTTCGATCCTACGAACGCCGCTGCGGTGCCGCTGAATCGCTTGACGGAACCTACGAAGCGTCGGAGGTGGCGTCCTCGACCGATTGTGCTGCCTCTACAAATGCATCGGCGATTATCTGTGAGGTTGCCGCAACTTGCCAGTGGCGCGCGCCGAGTGCGAGCAGCGCGTCGCGGATCGCCTCGGCGGTCGGTTCGGAGGGCGGAGTCCATGCAACCCGGCGCAGATGGTCGGGCGTCAACAGGTTCTCGATCGGCATGTCGATCTGCTCCGCGATCTCGGCGACGGCCACCTTCGCGATTCGCAAACGGGCATCGGCTTCGGGATTGCGCGCCGCCCATGCGCGCGGCGGGGGAGGCGCATCGCTGGGAACCCGCACGGCCGGCAGATCGGTGGTGGCCAAGCCGCGCTCTACAGCGCCCCACCAACGATCGAGTTCGGTGCGGCTCGCACGACCGTTGAACTCGCGCAGGTCGGCGAGCGCACGCCGGGTCGACGGCAACGAGCGCGCCACCGCGAGGAGCGAGGCATCCGGAACCAGACGACCGGGTGCGACGTCGGTCTCGGTCGCGAGTTCGTCGCGTGAAAGCCAGAGCTCGCGGGCCACCGCGAGGTTTCGGGGCCCGCGCATCGCGTGGATGCCGGAGAGACGGCGCCATGGCTCGGCAGCCGGCGGCTTGGCCGCACGGTGCAGCACTGCACCGAACTCCTCGTCGGCCAACTCCGCTTTGCCGGCGTCGATAAGAGCGACGCCGAGGCGTTCGCGAACATCGACGAGGAGCTCGACATCGAGGGCCGCGTACTTCAGCCACGATTGCGGCAGGGGCCGAGTGGACCAGTCGGATGCCGAATGCTCCTTGGCGAGACGGATGTCGAGGAGCTCTTCCACCACCGACGCCAAGCCGACGCGCGGCATGCCGAGCAACCGCGCGGCGAGCTCGGTGTCGAAGATGCGGTCGGGATCGAGCCCGACCTCGCGCAGGCAGGCGAGATCTTGACTGGCTGCGTGCAGCACCCACTCTTCGCTGCGAATGCCGGCCTGGAGTTCGGAGAAGTCGGGAATCTGCGGCGGATCGAAGAGGAAGGTGCCCGCACCGCGCCGGAACATCTGGATCAGGTACGCACGCTGGGAGTATCGGAATCCGCTGGCACGCTCGGCATCGACGGCGATGGGACCCTCACCGCCGAGGAGCCGCCGCACCGCCTCATCGTAGGCGGCGGGGGTGTCGATCACCCGGAATTCATCCACGGTTCGTCCTCCGACGTGGCAGTGCGGTCACCCCTTCCGATCGGGGTGGGAGTCCTGCGAGCATGCACAACAACTCTCCCCAGCCTTCCACATGCGGGCCGATGGTCGAGTCGAGGGGCGTCCATGAGGCGCGCAACTCGATCTGGGCGCCGTCGCCCTGCCGGGCCAGCTCACCGAATCCGGTGGAGAGGATCTTCGTCGCCGTGCCCGACGCCGCGATGTAACGGGCGCCACGTGCGTCGAGAGCGTCGACCAACCACGACCACGCGACATCCGCGAGAAATGGGTCGAGGCCGATGTCGGTCTCGAGCGGTGCCTGCGCGAAGCAGACGATCCGGAACCGGCCGCCCCAAGCCTCCGGTTCGCTCGGGTCGTGCAGAAGCACGAATCGTCCGGTGCCGAGTTCGGAATCGTCGTGACGACTCGGCGTGACGTCGGCCGAGAGGGCCACCGAGTTCGGTGCGAGCGAGCCCGGCGCCGGGATTTCGGTGACGCGCAGCTCGGACCGCGGAGCGGCCGCACGCAACGAGTCGAGCGCGGCCTCGAACTCGGGAGGAAGCGGAGGCACGGAGTCGGGCACGTGTGCAGACTAGAGTCTCGGGTGCGGGGGACGTCGGCGGCACGCCGCATCACTCTGCACACGGTGGCTGGTTCGGGAGGAACGGATGCGTCGAACGCACGGTACGAGTTCTGCAATCGGGATCGCGGCTGCCGCCGTGGGGCTCATCGCGGTGACGATCGGCGCGGCGACCGCCGCCCTGGCCGTGTACTTCGCACGGAAGGTCGTCACTCCGCCCGAAAAGCACGAAGAAGACGTGCGCATCGCCCGCGTCGACCTCGCGGCGGGCGAGATCACGCTCGTCGGCTCCGACGAGACCCGCATGCGGGGCCGGTACGGGCTCTGGTTCGATCACGACGCGGGGCACGCCCGACTCGGCGACGTCATCGACGACGGTGAACGCGAGGTGCGTCGCGGCATCGAATCCGTCGATTTCGGCCGACTCGCCCGGGCGAGACGCGGCCGCATCAACGGGTGGTACCACCTCGGCCCGTGGGAATTCGATGCGCCGTACGAGAACGTGGCGATCGAGACGGAGCTGGGCCCGGCCCCGGCATGGCTCATCAGGGCTGCGGATGCATCGGCGCGCTGGGTGATCCAGGTGCACGGCCGAGGGTCGAAACGACCAGAGGGTCTCCGCGCCGTGCCGCCGGTGCGTGCCGCCGGCTGGAACTCGTTGCTCATCTCCTATCGCAACGACAGCGAGGCGCCCGAGAGTGAAGACCGCAAGTACGGGCTCGGCGGCACCGAGTGGGTCGACGTGGTCGCTGCGACACGATTCGCAGTCGAGCACGGCGCCGAGCAGATCGTGCTCATGGGCTGGTCGATGGGCGGCGCGATCACGCTCCAAGCGGTATTGCGCTCTGCGGAGGTGCGCGAACACCTCGTTGGCGTCATGCTCGACTCACCCGCGATCGACTGGACAGACATCCTCCGATTCCAGGGCCGGTTGCAGGGCCTCCCGCCCGAACTCGGCGACCTCGTGGTGCGGGTGCTCGGTGGGCCGCTCGGGGCCGGGCTCACCGGCATCGCGGCGCCGATCGACGTCGAGGAGCTCGATCCCATCGCTCGGGCCGACGAGTTCGACGTGCCGATGCTGCTGATGCACAGTGTCGACGACGGCTTCGTGCCGATCGACGGATCACGCCGCTTCGCCGCGGCCAGGCCTGACCTCATCGAGTTCGAGGAGTTCGAGGGTGCGCGGCACACGAAGCTCTGGAATCACGATCCCGAACGATGGACGGGACTCGTGCACGACTGGCTCACCCGACGCGGTGAGAGCGTCGCTCGACTCGGCGACGAGGCGCAGATCGCGGGCTGACCGCGCCCGGCAGCGCCGACCGCCGGCGTTGAACGTTCCGATCGCCGGTCAGGCGGCGATGCGATCGCGCAGCTGCCGCTTGGTGCGGGCGAGCATGCCGGTCATGCCGCGAACCCGGAGCGGTGAGACGGCCGCAGCGAGGCCGAGCGACTGCGGGTAGTCGGCGGGAACGTCGAAGACCTCCTGCACAGTGAGCCCGTCGAGGCCCTGCGCGAGGATCGAGGCGAACCCGCGCGTGGTGGGGGATTCCGCCGGTGCCGTCGCGTAGAGGTGCACCCGGCCGTCATCGACCTCGATGAAGATGAACACCGGCGACTGGCACTCTTCGACCCGCTCGAAGAGATCGGGGTGGTCTGCGTATCGCGCGGGCAGTTCGGGCAGCTCGTTCGAGAATTCGAGCAGCAGTTGCAGACGATCGCGCACCTCGAGTGCGAGGAAATCGTCTCGGGTCTCGGCGAGTCGTGCAGGCAGGGTCGGCGCTTCCATCGGTTCCATTCTCCCATGGTGGCCGGCGACCCCGCCCGCCAGCCGTCTCAGCGTGCGGGGAGCTCGCCGCGCGCCTCGCCGGTCACGATCGGAACCCGCACGGCGCTGCCCCACTCGGTCCATGAACCGTCGTAGTTGCGCACCTTCTCGAAGCCGAGGAGGTGGTTCAGCACGAACCACGTGTGGCTCGAACGCTCGCCGATGCGGCAATAGGCGATGATGTCGTCGCCGTCTTCCAGGCCGACCTCGCCGCGGTAGATGGCGTCGAGGTCTTCACGGGGCTTGAAGGTGCCGTCGGCGGCCGCAGCACGAGCCCAGGGCACGGAGGCCGCGGTGGGGATGTGTCCGGCGCGAAGAGCGCCTTCTTCGGGGTAGGCCGGTGCGGTCGTGCGCTCGCCGCTGTACTCCTCGGGCGAGCGAACGTCGACGAGCGGGTTGCCGAGGTGGGCGAGCACGTCGTCCTTGTAGGCGCGCACGGAGCTGTCGTCGCGCTCGACCACGGGGTACTCGACGGGTGTGACCTCGGGAGCATGCGTCGTGATCTCGCGACCCTCGGCGATCCAGAGGTCGCGACCGCCGTCGAGGAGGCGCACGTCTTCATGACCGAAGAGCGTGAAGACCCAGAGCGCGTACGCGGCCCACCAGTTGTTCTTGTCGCCGTAGATCACGACCGTGGTATCGCGGGCGATGCCCTTCGAACCGAGGAGCGCAGCGAACTGCTCGCCGTCGATGTAGTCGCGCACCACGGGGTCGTTCAGGTCGGTGTGCCAGTCGATCTTCACCGCGCCGGGAATGTGCCCCATCTCGTAGAGGAGCACGTCTTCGTCGGATTCGACGACGACGAGGCCGGGCTCACCGAGGTGTTCGGCGAGCCATTCCGTGGTGACGAGACGCTCGGGGTGGGCGTACTCGGCGAGCTTCGCTGCGGAGTCGAATTCGGCGGGCATGGGAGCCTCCTGGGGAGCCCGGTCGGGCGGGGTGTGCGGGGGAGCGGACTAGGCTGATCACCTGTCCACCACGAATCTACGCGGCGCACGGGGTGAAGTCAGTACACCCGTCATCCGATGCAATACGGGAGCTCCTCCAGCATGACCACGGCATCGAGCCATGCCCTCATCCGTCTCATCGAGCGGAGCCCATCGATCTCGGGCGCAGAGATCGCCTCGGAGCTCTCACCGCCGCCGCAGTTCGAGCACGCATCGTTCGAGTCGTATCGTCCCGACCCCGACTTCCCCTCGCAGCAGGCCGCGCTCGATCGGTTGAAGGAGTTCGCAGGTGCTTGGCGCGCGGCCCAGCGTCCGGGCGGGTTCTTCTCTCGCAAGCGTCCTGCGCGCATCGAGCTGCCAGGTGTCTATCTCGACGGCGGGTTCGGCGTCGGCAAGACGCACCTGCTGGCCGCGCTGTGGCACGTTGCGCACGGCCCGAAGTACTTCGGCACCTTCATCGAGTACACGGCCCTCGTCGGCGCTCTCGGCTACCAGCCGGCGGTCGAGCTGCTGCGTGGCGCGAAACTCGTCTGCATCGACGAATTCGAGCTCGACGACCCGGGCGACACGATGCTGATGACCCGGTTCCTCGGCGAACTCATGGCCGGTGGCACCCGCGTCGCCGCGACCTCGAACACCCCGCCGAATGCGCTCGGCGAAGGGCGGTTCGCCGCATCCGACTTCCTCCGTGAGATCCACGCACTCTCGTCGAACTTCGAGACGCTGCGCATCGACGGCCTCGACTATCGGCGCCGCGATACCGAGGGGCATGCCGAGTCGCTCGCGGGCGACGCCGACGTCGCTCGCACGGCGGCTGCGCTCGCAGCTCGCGGCCATCGCGTCTCGCTCGACGGCTTCGACGAACTCGTCGAGCATCTGGCGACCGTGCACCCCTCGAAGTACGTCAAGCTCGTCGCCGGACTCGAGTTCATCGCGCTCGAGGGCGTGCACGAGCTCACCGACCAGAATGCTGCGCTGCGACTCGTCGCGTTCATCGACCGCGTCTACGACGCCGAGGTGCCGATCATCGCGAGCGGTCTGCCGCTCGACGAGGTCTTCGCCTCCGACATGATGGCCGGCGGCTACCGCAAGAAGTACCTGCGGGCCATGTCGCGCATGATCGCGCTCACGACGGGCGAACTGCCGCCGCACGACTGACGCGCGCTCCGCGGCATCCGCTGGTCTGGCCCGTCGCTCGACGGCCGCCGAGCGGATGTCGCATCGATCGTGTCACCCGCAACCGCGGCACCCCGTGTCCGCCGATCTGTCGGCGGCCTCGCGGCATCCGGAAACATGCTCGTTACACAGGGCGCTCGTTCGTAACCGACGCGAAACGAACCGTGCAGCGTCGCCGAAACCTCACCGCACCACTCTGATCGCAGTACCCGAGACCGACGCCCTGTCACCCTCGCGGTATGTCCCCTGCAGATTCACCGAGGTGTGAGGAAATCCAATGGATACGGGAAGCATTGCGTGGGCCATCACGGCCACAGCGCTCGTGCTGTTCATGACGCCGGGTGTCGCCTTCTTCTACGGCGGCCTCGTCAAGGCCAAAAGCGTCGTCAGCATGATGATGATGAGCTTCGGCGCACTCGGGCTCGTCAGCGTGCTCTGGCTGCTGTACGGCTTCAACATGAGCGCCGTGGGCGGCGTCTGGGACTTCGCGGGCAACCCGTTCTCGGACTTCGGGCTCGGTGCACTCGCGACGGGTGAGTCGGCGAACACCGACCTCATCGGTGTCGCATACGGTGCCACCTTCGCGATCATCACGGTCGCTCTCATCTCCGGCGCCATCGCCGACCGCGCGAAGTTCGGCTCCTGGATGATCTTCGCCGGCATCTGGGCGACGCTCGTCTACTTCCCGGTCGCGGCCTGGGTGTGGGGTGGCGGCTGGATCCTGAACCTCGGCGAGACGCTCGGCCTGCCCAGCGTCATCGACTACGCCGGCGGTACCGCCGTGCACATCAATGCGGGTGCCGCGGCTCTGGCCCTCGCGCTCGTTCTCGGCAAGCGCGTCGGATTCCAGAAGGGCATTGACAAGCCGCACAACGTGCCGCTCGTGCTCCTCGGCGCTGCAATCCTCTGGTTCGGCTGGTTCGGATTCAACGCCGGCGCCGAGTGGCTGAACGGCCTCGCCAACGTCGGACTCATCGTCGTGAACACCCTGGGCGCAACCGCAGCCGCAATCATCGGCTGGATGCTCGTCGAGAAGTTCAAGGACGGCAAGCCCACCTCGGTCGGCGCCGGTTCCGGTGCCGTCGCCGGTCTCGTCGCGATCACCCCGGCGTGCGCCAACCTCGAGCCCGGTTGGGCCCTGCTCCTCGGCGCCGTCGCGGGTGCGGTGTGCGCCCTCGCGGTCGAGCTGAAGTTCAAGCTCGGCTTCGACGACTCGCTCGACGTCGTGGGCATCCACCTCGTCGGCGGCCTCATCGGCACGCTCTACCTCGGCTTCTTCGCGATCGAGACGGGCCTCTTCACGGGCGGCGACCTCGGCCAGCTCGCAGTGCAGACGATCGCCGCACTCGCGGTGATGCTCTACTCCTTCATCGTCGCGTTCGTTCTCGGCTTCGCGATCGAGAAGACGATCGGCTTCCGCGTGAAGAACGAAGACGAGATCGCGGGCATCGACACGGTCGTGCACGGCGAGGAAGGCTACAAGCTCGAGAACGTCTGATCCTGACGGGCCCGCGGTGAACGGGCCCGTCGGGTCGCGAGGGCGGTGGGGTAGTGTGCCGGTGTGTCAGACACCAGCCGCTTCCTCACCGCCCTCAGCCGCGTCTTCAGGTCGCTCGTCGGCAGTGGGTCGACACAGTCATCGGATGCCCCGTCGCGGGCGGCCACCGCGACCGACACGCTCTCGCCGGGGCAAGCGGGGCAGGCGGGGCCGTCGGCCACCGTCGAGGTGGATCCGCGGAAGCTGCGCGGTGTCAGGCTCGGCTATGCGCCGGCGCGTGACGGTGCGCCCGATCCCGGTGAGGTCGTCTGGACCTGGGTGCCCTACGAGGAGAACGACGGGCGTGGCAAGGACCGGCCGGTCGTGATCATCGCGGCATCCGGTGCAGGTGACTACCTCGCCGTACAGCTGACCAGCAAGGCGCACGACGCTGATCGCGACTTCGTCGCGCTCGGCGATGGCGCGTGGGACGCGGAGGGGCGCCCGAGCTGGGCGCGCATCGACCGGGTGTTCCGGGTGCGGGCGGGCGGCATGCGGCGCGAGGCGGCGTCGCTCGACGCGGCGCGTTACAGCCTCGTGGCGGCCGCACTCGACGCGCGTTACGGTTGGCGCTGAGCTTTCACGCCCGCGGCGGATGGTGGAGCCCGAACGGGGAGCCCTGATCGTCACGGCACAGCCGGAACTCACCGAAGATGGCGACGGTCTCCTCGTCCTCGGCACCGGGAAGCGATTCGACGGTACCGCCGAGGCGTTCGACCGAGGCGACAGCGGCGTCGAGGTCATCGACCCTGAAGAACACATACGGTGCGGCGGCCGGATCGCCGCCGTGCACGCCGGCGGGCACGCCCGCACCGTCGACCGCGTAGCCGTTGCCGCCCGGCCCCGACTCGAACGACCAGCCGAAGAGCTTCCCGTAGAAGCTGCGTGCAGTCGTGGCATCCGCTGCCCCGAACTCGATGAACGACACTTCGCCCGACATGGTTCCCCCTCGCATCGATGCGTGTTCACGGCACACCGTAGTGGGCGGCCGCAGCTGCCACAACAGGGGGACCGAAGCGGGAGGGGCGCGTCTGGGGCGCCCGAAGAATGAAGAAAGCCCCCAGTGGAGTGGGGGCTTTCGTGGGCGATACCGGACTCGAACCGATGACCTCTTCCGTGTGAAGGAAGCGCGCTACCAACTGCGCCAATCGCCCGTGTGTGATTGCGGTCGCACATGGTGACCGCGGACTCGATACTAGCCGACGGCGTGGGGCGAATGCACATCGATGAGATGGGGGCGCAGGATGCCCCATCGCTGCGGATGCGAGACGAATGACCTCGACACGCCCGGGAAGTGGGCACGGATTCCCCTCGTGACCGGCGCGAACGGGCCACTCGATCACCTCGGTTTGTGAATCGATCCGGGAATCGGTTAGAGTCTCTCTGCACGCAGAAATGCGGGCGTTGCGGATGTGGCGCAGTGGTAGCGCATCACCTTGCCAAGGTGAGGGTCGCGAGTTCGAATCTCGTCATCCGCTCTGATCAGGATCGGGCGAAAGCCCGATTCCTGTTCTTTTGGTGGTGAACCCAGACACGGTGGATTGGCCGAGAGGCGAGGCAGCGGCCTGCAAAGCCGTATACACGGGTTCGAATCCCGTATCCACCTCCAAGCTGAGAACCTCCATTCTCGACTTGGGCGATTGGCGCAGCGGTAGCGCGCTTCCCTGACACGGAAGAGGTCACTGGTTCGATCCCAGTATCGCCCACACTGAAACCCCCGGTTTACCGGGGGTTTTTTCTTGCCTGGATCGCGTGGGCAATACTCGGGCAATATTGCAACTTGCCTTTGGGGGAGGGTGTACCAACGCGCTCTCGAGGGCTGCGCTCCGGTTGTTCGTCAGGGTTGCAGCACCTCGAGCACGAGCGGCGGGTGCCCGATCCGGGTGCTGAACCACGACCAGGTTTCGCCCGCGGTCTGTTCGATCGCCGCCCACACCTCGGCCGTCGGTGGCACGTTCCTCAGGATGATCGTGATCACGCGGCTCCCGCTGAACCGGATCGATCCAGGCGCGTCGACGGTTCCGCCTCCGGCGAAGCCGGTGGGGCTGAACGCGGCCCGCGTCGGTGCGTCGACGGCGAAGGTGAATACGTAAGTGCCGACCCCGGTGATGCCGTACGCCCCGGGGGCGAAGTGCACCGAGACCGCGGGGTTCCGGTTCGGGGCCTCGCGCAGGTCGAATCCGGCGTGGGGGGTCGCGGCATCCGTCTGCATGATCGTGGGACGGATCAGTGTGAGGTTCGTTCGTCCGCTGCCGACCGTGCGCGTGGGGGCGAGGGTCTCGATCGGCGCCCAGAAGACCGGCCCGGGGAAGAGGCTGTCGAGACGGTGCTTCTCCACCCAGTCGGCGGGCGTGATATCAACCTCGAATTCGGAGAGGTGGATGACCCGGTCGTCGAAGCCGCCGCCGGGGGATTCCTTGTCGTCATTGAACATGAGCAAAACTCTAGTATCGCCATCGAGGTGTGCGCCTCAGTGCGAACACCGAAGCAACCCGATCGGCGATCAGGTGCACTCACCACCACGGCGACGGTGCCGGCGGCGCGACCACCGCAGGGCGATCATCACACGTGATGGTGTTGGGCAGCTCCCACGGGGCGAGCCATGGCCCGGTGGTGTTCACGCCGCTCGAGTCGTTGCCGCCGAGGTCGACGATCGAGAACTCGGAGCCTGTGGGCGGGAAGTTGAACGAACCGCAATTGTTCACCCCGACCGCCCCCACGTTGCGCGCATCGACGTTCTCGAAGCTGGCGGAACCTGCGACGCGCGCACTCAGCACCGACGATCCGGTGCCGTCGACCAGCGTGTCGGCGAAATGGACATCTGTGATGCCGTAGAGGTCCTTCACCGGCCAGTCGGCCACGAGCATGATCGCGTTGTACGTGCTGTCGAGGAAATGATTGCCGACGACCTGGATGTCGGCGTCGATCGACTGATCGAGCGCGTAGAGCCAGATGGAACCGAGCCCGATGTTCCAGTTCAGCTCGTAGGTGCCCGCGCGAACCGTGGTGTTGTCGGTGATCCAGAGGTGATCGGTGAATGCCTCGGCACCGAATCTGGACCCGACGTGGATGCCGCTGCCCTCCCGGATCGGATCGGCGATGAGGTTGCTCGACACGGTGTTGTCGGTGCCGCCGTAGATCGCGATGCCGTTGGCGAGGGTCGGGGTCTGCACCGTGTTCCGGTCGAACGTGTTGTTCGCGTTCGCGGTGTGCTCCGACCACATCGCGAGCCCGTCGTCGCCCGTGTTGCGGATGAAGTTGTTCGAGACGGTCGAGTTCGTCACACCGCCGTGGAAGTTCAGGGCGTCGGCGATCTGGTCGACGATGATGTTGTCCTTCACGGTCAGGGCGTCCATCGGACCGTCGAACCACATGCCGACCTTCGTGTGCCGGATGTACAGCCCTTCGATCGTCGAGTCGCTCATCGCGCCGCCGACGCCGTTCACCTGGTCGGTGTCGATGCGTTCGCGCACATCACCTTCGATCGTGAAGCCCGAGAGGTGCACATTGGAGCTGCCGCCCGCCGAGGCATCCTTGCCGTAGAAGCCGACGCCGGTGTGCACGGAGCCATCGGGTGCGGGCTCGTCGAGCGCCACCTGCTCGCCCGTGATGGTCGTGTACCAACTGCCCGCGCCCTCGATCGTCACGTCGTCGACGATGATGTGCCGATCGACCCGGAACCTGCCCGGCGGCACGTAGACGGGCAGGTCGTGCCGCTGCGCGAATGCGATCGCACGATCGAACGCCTTCGCCGAATCGCGACGACCGAACGGGTCTGCACCGAACAGGAGTACGTTCGCGGCCTTCAGCCGGACATGCGGCCGATCGACCTGCTCGGTGTCGATGAGGTCGATCGTGGTCGAAGCGGCATTCGTGCCCGCCGGCGCTGTGAGCCGGATGACGTCGCCCGCGCGGGAGGACTTGCCGAGGAGCATCCGCTGCTCATCGTAGAAGTGCATCGGGCGGAACGGCTTCGCGACCTCGTACCCGTCACCGGGAACGCAAGTGCACTCGGTGATCCACCAGTCGGGGTGGAGGAGGCCGGCATTCGGGTCGTTCGTGAACGGGTACTGGTTGTAGAGCCAGGCGAACTCGGACGTGAGCGTCATGGTGCGCTTGTGCTTGCCGTTGACGGTGATGTCGAGGGGGGCCTCGATGCCGCCGCCGTTCGGCGCATCCGGGATGCTGTAGCGCACGGTGAGGGCGTTCGCTGCCGCCGGGAGCGTGAACTCGACGTACTGGCCCGGCGCGAGCTGTACCGCGCTCCGGCCCGAGGCCTCGGCGGACAGTGTGTACGCACTTCGGTCGGGGCCGATGACGGTGCCGGTATGCACCGAGAACTCGGCCTCCTGCTCGAGGAACGCGACGGATGCTCCTCGCCCCTCGACGAGGGCGGGGTCGAGTGCAGCACGAGTGACGACGGGAGGCGGCGCCGTGCCGGGTGTCGCACCCGCGGAAAGCGGAGCGCCCGCGATCGCGCCGAGCGTCAACGCCCCGGCTGCGGCGAGCGCTGCGACGCGGGCCGGTCGTGGCGCACGTCGTGGCAGTGGAACACGTGGTGGCAGTGGAATGGGGCTCGTCATACGCGTCATCGTCGACTCGTCTCCTCGTGGTGGGTGCACGCCATCGGACACCTCGGTGGGCCATCTGCGCTCGCCGAGTGTGCCGACTGTACGGCGCGAGCGCACCCCGTCACAAGGGGATGTGAGGGAACATCACGGAAAAGTCGAGTTCTTGCGGAAACGGTCGAAAGAAGGTGGAAGTTCAGTCGACTCTTGACACGGACTTGCGTGGATCGCGCAAGAGCGTGAAATCGTCGCCCCGACAACGGTTCAGGGCCACCGCCGAAGTGCCGAGCGGCCTTGGTGCGCCGACTACAGTTGAAGGATTCGTTTTCCTACTGCAAGGAGTGGACCAGGTGGCCGACGGCTTCGAGCTCTTCACCGACCGATCCGTTGTCGCGATGCGCGTCAACGGCGAGCTCAAGGACCTCGCCACGACGGTCACCGACGCGGATGCTGTCGAACCCGTCACGATCGACTCGCCTGACGGGCTCAGTATTCTGCGGCACTCGGCCGCCCACGTGCTCGCCCAAGCGGTGCAGACCGTGAACCCCGAGGCCAAGCTCGGCATCGGGCCTCCCATCACCGATGGGTTCTACTACGATTTCGACGTCGCAGAGGCGTTCACCCCCGAAGACCTCAAGTCGCTCGACAAAGAGATGTCGCGCATCATCCGTGCCGGCCAGCGCTTCATGCGCCGCGTCGTCACCGATGACGAGGCCCGCGCCGAGCTCGCCGACGAGCCCTACAAGCTCGAACTCATCGGCCTGAAGGGCGGGGTTTCGACAGGCTCAACCAGCACTGATGACAACGAGTCCGTCGAGGTCGGCGGCGGCGAGCTCACGATCTACGACAACGTCGACCCGAAGACCGGCGAGACCGTCTGGAAAGACCTCTGCCGCGGGCCCCACCTGCCGAACACCCGCATGATCGGCAACGGCTGGGCGCTCACGCGCCTCGCGGCCGCGTACTGGCGAGGCTCCGAGAAGAACCCGCAACTGCAGCGCATCTACGGCACCGCGTGGGCGACGAAAGACGAGCTGCGCGCCTACCAGCACCGACTCGAGGAGGCCGCACGTCGCGACCACCGCAAGCTCGGGCGTGAACTCGACCTCTTCAGCTTCCCGGAGGAGATCGGTTCCGGTCTCTCGGTGTGGCACCCGCGCGGCGGAGTCGTGCGCATGGAGATGGAGCAGCACGCACGCCGTCGCCACATCGAGGGCGGCTACACCTACGTGTACACCCCGCACATCTCGAAGGAAGACCTCTTCCTCCAGTCGAACCACCTCGTCACCTACAAGGAGGGCATGTTCCCGCCCATCCGCATGGACGAGGAGCGCGACGCCGAGGGCAACGTGACGAAGCAGGGCCAGGACTACTACCTGAAGCCCATGAACTGCCCAATGCACATCCTCATCTACAAGGAGCGCGGGCGCAGCTACCGCGACCTGCCGATGCGACTCGCCGAGAACGGCACCGTCTACCGGAACGAGCTCTCAGGGGCGCTGCACGGACTCACTCGAGTGCGCGGCTTCACGCAAGACGACTCGCACCTCTTCGTCACCCCCGACCAGCTCGAGGAGGAGACCACCAAGGTCATCGCATTCGTCATCTCGATGCTGCGCGACTTCGGCCTCGATGATTTCGAACTCGAGTTGTCGATGCGCGACGACGAGAAAGACAAGTGGATCGGCTCGGACGAGTTCTGGGAGTACTCCACGAACGCGCTCCGCAATGTCGCCCGCGCGAGTGGGCTCAAGCTCACCGAGATGCCCGGTGAAGCCGCGTTCTACGGGCCGAAGATCGACCTCAAGACGCGAGATGCGATCGGCCGCACCTGGCAGCTCTCGACCGTGCAGGTCGACCCCAACCTGCCCGAGCGCTTCGAACTCGAGTTCACCGACCGCGACGGGCAGAAGAAGCGCCCCATCATGATCCACCGGGCTCTGTTCGGTTCGATCGAGCGCTTCTTCGCCATTCTCCTCGAGCACTACGCCGGTGCATTCCCGGTCTGGCTCGCACCCGTGCAGGTCGTGGGCATCCCGGTCGCCGACGATTTCGCGCCCTACCTCGGCGCGATCATCGAGCAGCTGAAGGGCGCCGGCGTGCGCGCCGAGCTCGACGTGAGCGACGACCGCATGCAGAAGAAGATTCGCACGCACACGACTCAGAAGGTGCCGCTCCAGCTCATCGCAGGCGAGAGCGACCGCTCGGCCGAGACCGTGAGCTTCCGCTTCCGCGACGGCACCCAGGAGAACGGCGTCGCGATCGCCGAGGCGGTCGAGCGCATCCAGCAGGTGATCGAGGAGCGTCGCCAGGTCATCACGCGCGACGACCTGTTCGCATGAGTGCGTACCAGCCCGACGAGTTCGAGGGCGTGCCGACGGATGACGCGGCAGACCTCGCCGGCGTGCCCGATGCGTTCCAACGGCTCTGGACGCCGCATCGGCTGGTCTACATCCAGCACGGCCAGCAGCCCGACGAGCACACGTGCCCGTTCTGCCGCGCTCCCGAGATGAGCGACGAGCAGTCGCTCATCGTCGCACGCGGCACGCACGCCTATGTGCTGCTGAACCTCTACCCGTACAACAGCGGACACCTGCTGGTATGCCCCTATCGGCATGTCGCGACGTACGACGAGGCGACGCTCGAAGAGGTCGCCGAGATCGGCGAACTGACGCAGATCGCGATGCGGGTCGTGAAGCAGGTGTCGAAGTGCGACGGCTTCAACATCGGCATGAACCAGGGCCGCATCGCCGGTGCCGGCATCGCCGAGCACCTGCATCAGCACATCGTGCCGCGCTGGGCCCTCGACTCGAACTTCTTCCCGATCATCGCCGGCACGAAGGCGCTGCCCCGACTCCTCGGCGAGGTGCGTCAGGAGATCGCGGAAGCGTGGCCCGCGTCGGTGGAGTAGGTGCGGTCTGGGGGTCTCGATACGCTCCTTCGTCGCAACTCGACCGGCGGGCGCTCCGTAGGTCGAGTAGGCGCGCCAGCACCGTATCGAGACTTCGTGACGACGCTGCTCGACCGGCGTTGGAGGGTCAGCGCACCTGGCGCACAGTGAACTGCAAGCGGGGGTTGGCGTAGGCCTCCTGCGCCTCCACGAGCTGCAGCTCTCGTTCGCCCGAGGTATGGGTGAGTGAGAGCAGGTCGAAGACGCTCGATGTGGCACGTGCGAGCGCGTCTGCTGCATCGCCTGTGCGTCGGTAGTGCGCCGTGAAGAGCGCCGCGGTGACGTCGCCGGAGCCGTTCGCCTTCATCGGCAGGAGCGGGGTCTGCACGATCCAGGCGCCTGTGTCGTCGACTGCGAGCATCTCGATCGTGCCGTCTTCGCGATCGGGACGCTCCACGCTCGTCACGAGCACGGTGCGCGGTCCGGTGGCGCGCACGAGGTCGACCGACGCCAGGGTCGACTCGAGCGTGTCGGGTTCGGTCTCCGTGAGGAAGCCCAACTCGAACTGGTTGGGCGTGATGATGTCGGCTGCAGGCACGACGCGCTCGCGCAGCAGGATCGGGATGGCGGGGGCCACGAAGCATCCGGATTTCGCATTGCCCATGACCGGGTCGCAAGCGTAGACGGCGTCGGGATTGACGGCCTTGACCCGAGCGACCGCGTCGAGGATGACGTCGGCGATGCCCTCGCCGCCCTGGTAGCCCGAGAGCACCACGTCGATCTGCGGGAACGCCCCTCGTTCCTCGATGCCCGTGATGACCTCGCGCACCTCGTCGGGGCTGATCATCGGTCCGCGCCAGGCACCGTAACCGGTGTGGTTCGAGAAGTTGACCGTGTAAACCGGCAGCACCTCGATGCCGATGCGCTGAAGGGGGAAGACGGCGGCGGAATTGCCGACGTGACCGTAGGCGACCGCGGACTGGATCGAGAGAATCTTCACCGATCGATCATCGCATCTCCGGGGCCCGCGTTCCTCCTGCGAACCTTGCCTGCTCGCTCGCCGTACGGACGGAAGCGCCGAGGTCGGCCGCCAGTTTTCGCTGGTCGGCATCGTCGAGGTCGTGGACGGTGAGGCGCAGGCGTTCGGAGGGTGCGTTGTCACCGAGCGCGAACTCGTCGCCCGGTCGGGCGAGCCATCCGCGCCGCATGAGCTGTTCGGACACGGCGCGCGCCGGCGCGTCGAGCGGAACCCAGACGTTGAGGCCGTCGCCGGGCCGCGTCAGGATCCCCTCCGCCGTGAGCGACTCGGCGAACGCGGCGTTTCGAGCCGCGTAGTGTTCGCCGGCCGCCCGGATGCCCGTCGCGACGTCGGGGTCGGTCGCGAGCGCGTGCACGAGTCTCTGCAGCAGGTGACTCACCCACGTCGTGCCCGGGGTCAGCCGCACGGCGAGCCGGTCGGCGGTCTCGGGATCGGACGCCGTGACGGCGAGGCACATGTCGGGTCCGAGGAACTTCGATACAGAGCGCACGAGCGCCCAGCGGCGGTGCTCGGCACTGATGAGCGAGTGGAAGGGCACCTGCGAGAGCAGCGAGTAGTGGTCGTCCTCGATGACGAGGACGTATGGATGGTCCCGGAGCACCGCGCGCAGTTCGGCCGCGCGCCGCTCGGTGAGGCTCGCCCCGGTGGGGTTCTGCGCGCGCGGTGTGCAGATGACCGCACGGACCCCCTGCTCGAGTGCGGCCCGGAGACCGGCGACCGTCATGCCTTCGTCATCGATCGGCACTGGGACGGGGCGGTAGCCGGCGACGCGGACCGTATGGATGCTCGTGAGGAAGCACGGGTCTTCGAGGGCCACGGCGTCGTCGCGGGTGAGCGCCTGAGCGAGCAGGCGTTCGACGGCATCGGCGGCGCCGCTCGTCACCGTGATGCGCATCGACGTTGCGGCTGGCAGATCTCCGCTCATCCACGCGTGTGCCCATCGTGCCAGCTCGGGATCGATGACGGGTTCGCCGTACAGCACTGGGCGACGGGCGGTGCTCGCGAGCGCGCGGGAGAGGTCAGGGATTCGCCCGGGATCCGGATTGCCGGTGCCGATGTCGCGGAGTGCCGTGTCGGCGGCGAATCCCTCCTGGGCGACGGTCGACGCGCCTGCCACGCGCGTTCCGCCGCGGCCCAAGGTGATGACGACGCCCGCGTTCGTCAGCTGCCGGTAGGCGGACACGGCGGTGTTCCGGTTGACGCCGAGACGCTCCGCGAGCGCCCGCACCGGCGGGAGCGCGTCGCCCGGGCGGAGTGCGCCGCGCTCGATGAGCGTGCGCAGGCTGTCGGCGATCTCCGCCGCAGAACGGCCCTCGATGTCGATGATCGCAATCCGCCCTTCTTCATGTCTGCGACCATGCTATCTTTTGGCCTAGGACAATAGTTATGTTGATCTGTTCTGATGCGCGACAACGTGCCGCGCACGTCCGAGTTCTGATGCGCGACGAAGCGCGCGCTCGTCCGAGAGGATTCCCCTGTGACCGTATCCGAGACGGGATCGAGCCGCGTCAAGCGCGGCCTCGCCGAGATGCTGAAAGGCGGCGTCATCATGGACGTCGTCACGGCCGCGCAGGCGCGTATCGCCGAAGACGCGGGCGCCGTCGCCGTCATGGCGCTCGAGCGCGTGCCCGCCGACATCCGTTCTCAGGGCGGCGTCGCCCGCATGAGCGACCCCGACCTGATCGACGCCATCATCGCCGAAGTGTCGATCCCCGTCATGGCGAAGGCCCGCATCGGCCACTTCGTCGAGGCGCAGGTGCTGCAGGCGCTCGACGTCGACTACATCGACGAGTCCGAGGTGCTGTCGCCGGCCGACTATGTCAACCACATCGACAAGTGGGCGTTCAACACTCCCTTCGTCTGCGGGGCGACGGACCTCGGCGAGGCGCTGCGCCGCATCAACGAGGGTGCCGCGATGATCCGCTCGAAGGGCGAGGCCGGAACGGGCGACGTCTCGGAGGCGACCAAGCACATTCGCAAGATCTCCTCCCAGATCAACCAGCTGAAGTCGATGTCGCGCGACGAGATCTACGTCGCCGCGAAAGAACTGCAGGCCCCCTATGAGCTCGTGCTCGAGGTCGCCGAGACCGGCAAGCTCCCGGTCGTGCTCTTCGTCGCGGGCGGCGTGGCCACCCCCGCGGATGCCGCGATGATGATGCAGCTCGGTGCCGACGGCGTCTTCGTGGGCTCGGGCATCTTCAAATCGGGCAACCCCGAGGCGCGTGCGGCTGCCGTCGTCAAGGCGACCACATTCTACGATGACCCGTCGGTCGTCGCCGAGGTCTCGCGCGGACTCGGCGAGGCCATGGTCGGCATCAACGTCGCCGACCTGGCTGCCCCGCACCGGCTCGCCGAGCGCGGCTGGTGACTTGAACCTCCGGAGTGAATCGCTCGACGCGGGGCGACCGGCTTCGGCCGCGCCCCGCGTCGGTGTGCTCGCCCTCCAGGGCGACTTCCGCGAGCACGCGCACGTGCTCGCGAAACTCGGCGCCGATGTGTCGCTCGTGCGGCGCCCGGAGGAACTCGAAACGATCGAAGGCCTCGTGATCCCGGGCGGCGAGTCGAGCGTGATGGACAAGCTCGCCCGCACCTTCGGGCTGCAAGAGCCGCTGCAGGCCGCGATCGCTGCGGGCATGCCGGTCTACGGAACCTGCGCCGGCCTCATCATGCTCGCCGACACCGTGCTCGACGCGATCGCCGGGCAGGAGTCGCTCGGTGGTCTCGACGTGGTCGTGCGCCGCAACGCCTTCGGTTCGCAGAACCAGTCGTTCGAGACCGACCTCGACATCCCCGTGCTCGGCGAAGAGCCGGTGCACGCGGTCTTCATCCGCGGCCCCGTCGTCGAGTCGGTTGGCGATGCGGCGACGCCGCTTGCGACACTCGCCGACGGCCGCGTGGTCGCCGTCGAACAGGGCAACCTGCTCGGCACGAGCTTCCATCCCGAGATCACGGGGGAGTACCGCTTCCACGAGTACTTCCTCGGCAAGGTCACGGCTCGTACGGTAGGGGAATGACCGGGTACATCGCGCTCCTCCGCGGAGTGAACGTCGGCGGCATCACGGTGAAGTCGGCGGCGTTGCGCGAACTCTTCGAGCGTCTCGGCTTCGGGGGAGTGCGCACAGTTCTCGCGAGTGGCAACGTCGCATTCGAGACGACGGATGCCGCGACCTCCGATGCCCTGAAGAGGCGGATCGAGCAGGCGCTCGGCGAGCGTTTCGGGTACGAAGCCTGGATCGTGCTCATCAGCCGGGAGCAACTCGAGCGGATCGTCGCGGCGTTCCCCTTCGATGCGACGCGCGAGGGGTGGCATCCGTACGTGCTCTTCGGCTCGGATGCCGAGCACCTCGCCCAGCTCATCGCAGCCGCCGGTGACCTCGATGCCGCCGACGACGTGATCGCGCCGGGAGACGACGTGATCTACTGGCACAACCGCCGTGAGCGCGGCGTCGACAGCGCGTTCGCGAAGCTCACGGCGAAGACGCGCTTCAAGCCCACGACGACGAACCGCAATCTGCGCACGCTCGTGAAGCTGCTCGGCTGATCCTTCGACAATCTCAGGAAGCTCCCTTCGCTGTCTTAGAATGGCTGGGCGCGGCTCGCAGTCGCGCGCGAGGATTCGATTCAGGAGACGCATGTCCGGGCATTCCAAGTGGGCGACGACCAAGCACAAGAAGGCGATCATCGATTCGCGCCGTGCGAAGTCGTTCGCGAAGCTCATCAAGAACATCGAGGTCGCCGCGAAGATGGGCGGCGCCGATATGTCTGGCAACCCCACGCTCGTCGACGCCGTGCAGAAGGCGAAGAAGACCTCCGTCCCGAACGACAACATCGATCGCGCCATCAAGCGCGGCGCCGGACTCACGGGTGAGTCGATCGAGTACACGACGATCATGTACGAGGGTTACGGCCCCCACGGTGTTGCGCTGCTCATCGAGTGCCTCACCGACAACAAGAACCGTGCGGCCGCCGAAGTGCGCACATTGATGACCCGCAACGGCGGCACGATGGCCGACCCCGGTTCGGTCGCCTACAACTTCGCACGCAAGGGCCTCATCGTCGTCGGCAAGGCCGATGGCCTCACCGAAGACGACGTGCTCGGTGCGGTGCTCGACGCCGGTGCCGAAGAGGTCACCGACGAGGGGGAGACCTTCGAGGTCATCACCGAGGCGTCCGACATGGTCGCGGCGCGCAGTGCGTTGCAAGAGGCCGGCATCGACTACGACTCGGCGGATGCCGCGTTCGTGCCGTCGATCAAGGTCGAGGTCGATGCCGAGACCGCCCGCAAGGTGTTCCGGCTCATCGACGCGCTCGAAGACAGCGACGACGTGCAGAACATCTACAGCAACCTCGACCTCACCCCAGAGGTGCAGGCCGAGCTCGAGGCGGAGTAGCCGATCGCCGTGCGCGTGCTCGGCATCGACCCGGGGCTCACGCGGTGCGGCGTGGGTGTGGTCGACGTCGATCCGAACCGCACGGCGCGCCTCGTCGACGTCGTGGTGCTGCGGTCGCCGGCTGACCTCGACACGCCGCGCCGGCTCGTGCGCATCGCCGAAGGACTCGAGGCGATCATCGAGGAGCATCGGCCGCAGGCCGTCGCGCTCGAGCGAGTCTTCGCGCGCAGCGACGTCTCGACGATCATGGGCACGGCCCAGATCTCTGGCGTCGCCATGCTGATCGCCGCTCGTCGAGCGCTCCCTGTCACCCTGCACACGCCGAGCGAGGTCAAGGCGGCGATCACGGGCTACGGACGAGCCGACAAGAAGCAGGTCGGCGCTATGGTGGCCCGAATCCTCGGCCTCGACGAGGTGCCGAAACCTGCGGATGCCGCGGACGCGCTCGCCCTCGCGATCTGCCACGCCTGGCGCACCGGGGGAGTGGCGGGCGCCGCCGTGCGCGACGGTGCCGACGCGACCGTCGACGACTCGGCGCTGACTCCGGCGCAGCGAGCGTGGCTCGCCGCTGAACGCTCCGCTGCCGTGTCGGGGGCGGCCCGTAGGCTGAAGCGGTGATCTCCTCTCTTCGTGGCCGTGTGCTCGCTGCAGCCGGTGGTTCGGTCGTGATCGAGGTCGGCGGCGTGGGCCTGCACGTCAACACGACCCCTGCGTTCGCCCTCTCGACGAGAGAAGGGCACGAGGCGTCGGTACACACCACCCTGGTGGTGCGCGAAGACGCGCTGACGCTCTTCGGCTTCGCCACACGCGATGAGCTCGACGTCTTCGACCTCTTGATCGGCGTCACCGGGGTGGGCCCGAAGTCCGCGCTCGGCGTGCTCTCTGCGCTGTCGCCGGGCCAGATCGCCGAGGCCGTGCAGCGCGACGACGATGCCGTCTTCCGCAAGGTGAGCGGCATCGGCCCCAAGACCGCGAAGCTCATCAACGTCTCGCTCTCGGGCAAGCTCGTCGCACCGGCGACTCCCGCACGGCCGACCATCGTGGCACGCGGTGCGGCCGACAGCGTGCTCGCGGCGCTCACGGGCCTCGGCTGGTCGGAACGCGTGGCGGCCGAGGCCGTCGATGAGACGATCGCCGAGGCATCCGACATCGAGGCCGCCTCGGTGCCGACCCTGCTTCGGCTCACGCTCGCCCGGCTCGGGCCCGCACAGCAGGCGGGCCGGGCACGATGAGCGACGCGAACGGCGACCTCGACCTGACCGACCCCGTGCTCGCCTCAGAGGCCGAACTCGCGTTCGAGGGTGCGCTGCGCCCGAAGAGCCTCGGCGAGTTCGTCGGCCAGACCAGGGTGCGCAGCCAGCTGCAGCTCCTGCTCACGGCTGCCACGCTGCAGCAACGCACGCCCGATCACATCCTGCTCGCCGGCCCGCCGGGGCTCGGCAAGACGACACTTGCGATGATCGTCGCTCATGAGAGTGGCCGGCCGTTGCGCATGTCGAGCGGCCCGGCGATCCAGCACGCGGGCGACCTCGCGGCCATTCTGAGCTCCCTCGTGCCCGGCGAGGTGCTGTTCATCGACGAGATCCACCGCATGGCTCGCTCGGCCGAAGAGATGCTCTACCTCGCGATGGAAGACTTCCGCATCGACATCATGGTCGGCAAAGGCGCCGGGGCGACTTCGGTGCCACTCGACCTGTCTCCGTTCACGCTCGTAGGCGCCACCACCCGCGCCGGTCTCCTGCCGAACCCGCTCCGCGACCGGTTCGGGTTCACCGCGCATCTCGAGTTCTACGATGAAGCCGAACTCGAGCAGGTGCTTTCACGTGCGGGCGCCCTGCTGGGCCTCGACGTCGACCACGAAGCGCTCGCCGAGATCGCCGGCCGTTGTCGCGGCACTCCGCGCATCGCCAATCGACTGCTGCGGCGGGTGCGCGACTATGCGCTCGTGCACCCTTCGACAAGCTCAGGGCGGCGCGGCGCTGTGCGAGCCGATATCACGTCGGTGCGGGCCGCGCTCGAGCTCTACGACGTCGACCCGTTGGGCCTCGATCGGCTCGACCGGGCCGTCATGGAGATGATCCTCACGAGGTTCGGGGGCGGTCCTGTGGGGTTGAACACGCTCGCCGTTTCGATCGGCGAAGAGTCCGAGACCATCGAGGCCGTGGTCGAGCCATTCCTTGTACGCATCGGTCTCATCACCCGCACGCCGAGGGGCCGTGTCGCGACCCCGGCGGCCTGGCGTCACTTCGGTCTCGCCGCAAGCGCGCCCGACGCGGCAACGGCTCTTCCCATCGATGACCTATAATCCTTTGAGGCTGACCCCTCAGCACCGATGACTTCGTGCGCACACCGCACTCCGGAAGGTACCTCCCTCTCATGACGTTCGATCCGTTCACCATCATCATGCTCGCCGTCCTGGCGGTGCTCATCTTCTTCATGTTCCGTAACTCGCGCAAGCGCAAGGCCGACGCGGAGAAATTGCAGTCGAAGGTGCAGGTGGGCGCAAAGGTGATGACCAACTTCGGCGTCTTCGGCACCATTCTCTCGATGGACGAAGAAGAGAACCAGGTGCTGCTCGAGACCTCGCCCGGCACGATCCTCACCGTGCACCGCCAGACGATCGCCCGCGTCGTCGAGCCCAAGGCCGACGATGTCGATGAGACCGCGGCACCCGTCGACGGCGAGCCCGAGTTCGGAGAGCGTCTCGCCGACTCCGCACCCGACGCGACTCCCGGCGACACGACCGACGAGACGCCCGACACCAAGAAGTCGGACGACTAAGACTCACCCCGAGGCTGGGCCCGCGCGCTGTCGCGCGGGCTCCTGCAGAGAAAGCGGAGCACGTGGCTGCACAATCGAAGCGGTCATCCCGGCCGACCCCCGTGCGCAAGGCATGGCGATCACTCACCTGGCTGGGTGTCATCATCGCGCTGCTGTTCGGCATCAACGCCGCCGGTGTCATCTGGGGTGACGGATCGTGGGCGCCGAAGCTGGCGCTCGACCTCGAGGGCGGCACGCAGATCATTCTGGCGCCGAAGGTCGAGACCGGCGCTGACGTCTCGCAGGAACAGCTCGATCAGGCCGTCTCCATCATCCGTCAGCGCGTCGACGCGTCCGGTGTGGCCGAGGCGGAGATCAACACCGAGGGCGACAACGTCGTCGTCCGCATTCCGGGTGAACTCGACGACCAGACCCGTGCCCGTATCCAAGCTTCGGCGAAGCTCGAGCTCCGAGCTGTGCTGCTCGCCGACGCGGCGACCACGACCGCGGCCGATCCCAGCGCGAGCCCGTCGCCGACTGAAGCGCCCGCCGAAGAGCTCGAGTCGACTCCGACCGCTGAGCCCACCGACGGCAGCGATCCCTCGTGGATCACGCCGGCGCTGCAGCAGCAGTTCGACGACTTCGATTGCTCCCAGCTCGACGAGGCGTCGACGAACGTCGCACCTGCCGATGAACCGCTGGTCACCTGCGATGTGAATCGCACGGCGAAGTACCTGCTCGGCCCTGTGGAGGCCAGCGGCGAGAACATCGTCGACGCCACCAACGGCATGGTGCAGACCTCGACCGGCGCGTCGACCGGCCAGTGGGCCGTGAACATCGTCTTCGACGAACAGGGCACCGAAGACTTCGCCGCGGTCAGCACCCGCCTGTACGGCCTTCAGGGCCAGACGCCGCGCGACCAGTTCGCGTTCGTGCTCGACGGTGCTGTGCTCACTGCGCCCTCGATGAACGGCGCGATCACCGATGGCAAGCCGCAGATCACGGGCAGCTTCGACCAGGAGTCGTCGAAATCGCTGGCCGACCAGTTGAAGTTCGGCGCGCTGCCTCTGAGCTTCACGGTGCAGTCCTCCGACACGATCTCTCCGACCCTCGGCACGTCGCAGCTGCAGTCCGGCCTGATCGCCGGCCTCATCGGCCTCATCCTCGTGGTGATCTACACGATCTTCCAGTACCGCGCCCTCGCGTCGGTTACCATCGCCTCGCTCGTGATCGTGGGCATCATCACCTACCTGATGATCACGATCCTGTCGTGGCGTGAGGGCTACCGCCTGTCGCTTGCCGGCATCGCGGGCCTCATCGTCTCGATCGGCTTCACCGCCGACTCGTTCATCATCTACTTCGAACGCGTTCGAGACGAACTCCGCGACGGCAGGCCACTCATCGGTGCGGTCGAGACGGGTTGGAAGCGCGCATTCCGAACCGTGCTCGCGTCGAAGGCCACCAATCTACTCGCAGCCGTCGTACTCTTCGTGCTCGCCGTCGGCAGCGTCAAGGGCTTCGCGTACACACTCGGACTCACCACGATCATCGACGTCGTCGTGGTCATCCTCTTCACGCACCCGATGCTGCAGCTGCTCGCGCAGACCCGTTTCTTCTCCAGCGGCAACTCCTGGTCGGGCCTCGACCCGAACGCACTTGGAGCCGTGTACCGCGGTCGTGCCGAGTTCCGCAAGCCCGTCGGACAGCCGGCGAAGAAGACCGCGGCAAGCGCCAAAGAAGCGCAGCGCCGTCAGACGATCGCCGAACGGAAGGCATCTGCAGCAGTCGGCGCCTCCGATTCGTCCGACGAAGGGAAGGAGTCCTGATGGCGAACCGTCTCACGACCTTCGGTAACGACCTCTACACCGGCAAGCGCTCCTTCAACTTCGTCGGAGGCCGCAAGAAGTGGTACACGATCGCCGGCATTCTGATCCTGCTGTCGATCGTCGTGCCGCTCCTCACCGGCGTCAACTTCAGCATCGAGTTCCGCGGCGGATCCCAGTTCCAGATCACAGAGGTCGAGAACGCTTCGGCTGAGCCCGCCATCGAGGCGGTGCACTCCGTCGTTCCCGACGCTGAGGTGCACGTCGCGATCGTCGGCGGCACCGGTGTGCGTGTGCAGACCGACCAGCTCGACCAAGCGGATTCGCAGGACGTGACCGGTGCTCTCGCCGAGGCCTACGACGTTCCCGAGTCCGAGGTCACCTCCTCGTTCATCGGACCCAGCTGGGGTGCGGACGTCACCCGTCAGGCGCTCGTCGGCCTCGTCGCCTTCCTCCTGCTCGCGGGCATCATCATGGCGCTGTACTTCCGCACCTGGAAGATGTCGCTCGCGGCGATCCTTGCGCTGATCGGCGACCTCGTCGTGACCGTGGGCATCTACGCCGCGGTCGGCTTCGAGATCAGCCCGGCCGCGACGATCGGCATCCTGACGATCCTCAGCTACTCCCTCTACGACACCGTCGTGGTCTTCGACAAGGTCCGCGAGAACACCGCCGAAGACGGTCAGGAGTCTCGCCGCACGTTCGCGGAGTCCGTGAACCTCGCGGTCAACCAGACGCTCGTGCGCTCGATCAACACGAGCATCGTGGCTGCGCTCCCGGTCGCGGCGATCCTCTTCATCGGTGCGGGCGTCCTGGGCGCTGACACACTGCGCGACATCTCGCTGGCGCTCCTGATCGGCATCCTCGTCGGCACGTGGTCGACGGTCTTCGTCGCGGCTCCGCTGTACTCGCAGCTCCGCGAAGGAGAACCGGTGATTCACCGTCACGACCAGAAGGTGCTGAAGGAACGTGAGCGCGCGGCATCCGTCTCGAGCGGGGCAGAGGCACTGCCCACTGCATGATGTTCGCGTTCGGCGTGCGCTATATGGCATGTCGAGGCCTCCGGAGCGGCGATAATTGAGTTCCGGAGGTGATCGATGACGGAGACGGGTGTCAACTCGACGGCATCGCTGCGCCGTCTGGTACCCCGCATCTTCTCGAAGGCACAACCTTCGGGTGCCGTCGACACGCTCATGCGCACGGTGCGCATGCACCACCCGAAGGCCGATCTGTCGCTCATCGAGCGCGCGTACACGGTCGCTGAACGCGCACACGAAGGTCAGAAGCGCAAAAGCGGTGAGCCGTACATCACGCACCCGATCGCGGTGGCGCAGATCCTCGCCGACCTCGGCATCGGTTCGAAGACCGTCGCCGCAGCACTGCTGCACGACACCGTCGAAGACACCGCGTACACCCTCGACCAGGTGCGGGCCGACTTCGGCGACGAGATCGCGATGCTCGTCGACGGCGTCACGAAGCTCGACAAGGTCAAGTACGGCGACTCGACGCAGGCTGAGACCGTTCGCAAGATGATCGTCGCGATGTCGAAAGACATCCGGGTACTCATCATCAAACTCGCCGATCGGCTTCACAACGCGCGCACGTGGGGCTTCGTCCCGGCCGCGTCAGCTGCGCGCAAGGCGACTGAGACGCTCGAGATCTACGCACCGCTCGCGCACCGACTCGGTATCCAGGCGATCAAGTGGGAGCTCGAAGACCTCTCCTTCGCCGTGCTCTATCCGAAGCTCTATGCCGAGATCGAGAGTCTCGTCAAGCAGCGCACGCCGCAGCGTGAAGAGTTCGTGCAGAACGTCATCGATCTCGTCACCGAAGACCTGAAGACCGGGAAGATCCGGGGCAAGGTCGTCGGCCGACCGAAGCAGTACTACTCGATCTATCAGAAGATGATCGTGCACGGTCGTGACTTCGACGAGATCTACGACCTCGTCGGCATTCGAGTGCTCGTGAACTCAGTGCGTGACTGCTATGCAGTGCTGGGTGCCATTCATGCCCGGTGGACGCCACTGCCCGGCCGGTTCAAGGACTACATCGCCACCCCCAAGTTCAACCTGTACCAGTCGCTGCACACGACCGTCATCGGCCCGAATGGCCGCGCGGTCGAGATCCAGATCCGCACCCACGACATGCACCAGCGCGCCGAGTACGGTGTCGCCGCGCACTGGAAGTACAAGGAGCGCATGGCGGGGAGCCGTACAGCAGAGAAGTCCGGCCAGAACGACACCGATATGGCCTGGCTCGCGCATATCTCCGATTGGCAGGCGGAGACCGCCGATCCTGGCGAATTCCTCGACTCCCTCCGATTCGAGATCGGGGCCAAAGAGGTCTACGTCTTCACCCCCAAGGGGCGGGTGATCGGCTTGCCCGCCGGAGCGACCCCGGTCGACTTCGCGTACGCGGTGCACACCGAGGTCGGCCACCGCACGATGGGCGCCAAGGTCAACGGGCGGCTCGTGCCGCTCGAGAGCGAGTTGTCGAGCGGCGACGTGGTCGAGGTGTTCACCTCGAAGAACCCCGATTCGGGCCCCAGCAAAGACTGGCTCGGCTTTGTGAAGAGCCCCCGCGCACGCAACAAGATCCGGCAGTGGTTCACCAAGGAGCGCCGCGACGAGGCGATCGAGCAGGGCCGCGATTCGATCGCACGTGCCATGCGCAAGCAGAACCTGCCGCTGCAGAAGCTCATGAGCCAGGAGTCCTTCGCCGAAGTCGCAGCCCAACTGCGCTATGACGACGTGTCATCGCTGTACGCAGCGGTCGGCGAGGGCCACGTCTCGACCCAGTCGGTGCTGGAGAAGGTCGTCGCGCTCGTACGCGACGTCGACGGAGGCGACGAGCCCGATCTGCCGATGCCCGTGCGGTCGAGGCCGTTGCCTCGGCAATCGGATTCAGGGGTGCTCGTGCGAGGAGCGCCTGACATCCTCGTCAAGCTCGCGCGATGCTGCACGCCCGTGCCAGGCGACGAGATCGTCGGGTTCGTCACCCGAGGCGCGGGTGTCTCGGTGCACCAGGCGAGTTGCCACAATGTGCAATCGCTCATGCAAGAGCCCGAGCGCATGATCGAGGTCGAGTGGGCGCCGAGCTCGAAGAGCGTCTTCCTCGTGCAGATTCAGATCGAGGCTCTCGATCGAGCAGGACTGCTCTCCGACGTGACGAGAGTGCTCTCGGAGCATCACGTCAATATTCTCTCGGCGAACGTGTCGACCTCCACCAATCGGCTCGCGCTCAGCCGGTTCGTCTTCGAGATGGGCGACACGACCCACCTCGACCGCGTACTGAACGCGGTACGTCGCATCGACGCGGTGTACGACGTCTATCGCGTCAGCGACGGCTGACGGGCGAAGCGGCGGTGCCACCGGCGTCGCCCATGGCGCGAAGCCTCATGCCGATGCGATCGAGCCGTTCGAGCGCGAGCGCGCGATGGGGCAGTCGGTTCGCCGCGGCGAACCTGCCACGGAGCTCGCCGACGAGCCAGGCGCGGGTGGCACAGAGCTCCGCGACGACCTGCTCGGGTCTGAGGTCGTCGCGGCCAGGCTCCCGCAACAGGTCGAACGCCGTGCGAACGACGGAGGTACATCGCGCACGCGGGAATTCCACGATGTCGGCCTCGGCGAGCACCACCTCTCGCACGACGAGGCGTTGAGCCGAGATCACCGCGATGCGCGAGGTGCGCGGAACGCAGAACTGGGCGAGCGCCGGGGGAGCGGGCAACGCACCGTGCACCCAGGCCGCTGAGTAGCGCTCGATCACGAGGGCGCGCGGCGCACGCAACGCCACGGCCGAAGCGCGAAGCGACGGCAGATCGGGCTCGTCGATGGGTGCCCAGACCTCGTCGATCGCGATCAGCTCGCCGTCGATGCGTGCAGCGTAGAGTTCGGCGAGCGGGAGATCGTCGGTGCTGAGCACCGTCGGAAGCTTGGCCATGACCTCATGCTGCAGCATCCGTGCCCGAAATCGCATGGCTGCGCGTCATCTGTGGACAATGGCAACGACGGCTGACGGTCGAGGACGAGTCAGCGGGTGGGGTCAGCGACAGCCGCCGACGAATCTCAGCCGCCGACGGCCTTCAGCCAGGCTCGACGCGCCTCGAGCGCCTCGCGAGCGGATGCCGCAGCCTGCGCGTCGCCCGAAGCCTCTGCTGCGGCGAGCTCGGCCTCGAGCTTCTCGATGGCGTCGTTCAGCTGCCCGAGCATGCCCTCGGAGCGGGCCTTCTTCTCGGGGTCTTCGCGCTGCCAGCGCTCCTCCTCGAGCGACTTCACGTGGTTCTCGACCTTGCGCAGTCGGTCTTCGACGACCCGCACCTGATCGCGCGGAACCTTGCCGATCTCGTCCCACTTGCGCTGGATCTTGTTGAGGCCGGCGCGAGCCTGCTTCGGGTCCTTCTCGGCGAGCAGGGGCTCGGCCTCGGTGAGAAGCACGAGCTTCTCGTCGAGGTTGGCGCGGTAGCTTTCGTCCTCCTGTGCGTCGATCTCGGCCTTGGCATGGAAGAGCACGTCGCCTGCGGCCTTGAACTTCGCCCAGAGCGCGTCATCGAGCTTCTTTCCGGCGCGGCCGGCCAGCTTCCACTCATCGAGCAGGTTGCGGTAGTCGCCCACGGCGTCGGCGCCGCGGGGCGCGAGCGCCTCGGCACGTTCGATCAGCGCCTGCTTGCGGGTGCGCACGTCGCGGTGCGCGGCGTCGAGTTCTGCGAAGAACGCCTTGCGGTGCGTCTCGATCGTGGAACGTGCGGCGCGGAACCGCTTCCAGAGCTCGTTGGCCTCGGTCTTGGGCAGCCGAGGGCCGTCTTGCTGGTGACGCTGCCAGCGGGAGAACAGCTCTTCGAGTTCTGCGGTCGCCTGCTTCCACTGCGTCTTCGCCGGGTCGCCGGCGGCGAGCACCTCGGCGGCTTCGACGATCGCGGTGCGCTCGGTGATGGCCTCGGCGACCGCGGCCTTCGTCTCGGCCTGCTGCTGCTCGGTCAGCTCCTTCGTCGTGCCCGACAGTGCTTCGAGTCGACGGGCGAGCGACTCGAGGTCGCCGACCGCGTTGGCGCTGGACACCGAGGACCGGAGAGTGGCGACGGCTTTCGCGACGTCGGCTGCCGGTGCACCGCCCCGAACACGCTGCTCGAGCAGACCCACTTGACCGGCGAGATCGGCGTACTTGCGCTCGAAGTAGGCCAGTGCCTCTTCAGCCGAGCCGTCGGGATACTGCCCGACGGCGCGTTCGCCGTCGATCGTGCGCACGAAGACGGTGCCCGTCGCGTCGACGCGGCCCCACGGTTGCTGCTCTGAATCGGTCACGGGCTCACCCTGTCGTAGGTCGGATGCCGCCCGGAGGCGGCGATGACGGCATCAAGCCTATTGCACCGCCGAATGGCGGGGCCGGCCGTCACTGGATGGTGAACGAGGTGATCGTGGTCGGCACCGCTGGGGCACCGTCCTCTGCACCGTCGGCGGTGCCGGCATCGATGATGCCGGCCCGGAGTTCTTCGAGACCGCTCGTGACGTGGCCGACGACCGTATAGCCGCCGGTGTCGCCGGGTAGCGTCGTGTCTTCGTACACGATGAAGAACTGGCTGCCGTGGCTGTACTGGTCGGCGCTACGCGCCATCGCGATCGTGCCGGCCGGGTAGAGCGCGTCGGCAGGCGCGTTCTCGACGGGGCCGTAGCTGTAGCCAGGGCCGCCGGTACCGTCGCCGGCCGGGTCGCCGCATTGCAGCACCCAGATGCCGGCGGTCGTGAGTCGATGGCAGCTCGTGCCGGTGTAGAACCCCGCCTGGATGAGACTGATCTCGCTCGACACGGCCTGCGGCGCGGCTGCACCGCCGAGCTCGATGCCGAGGGGGATCTCGTTGAGGGTCAACGTGCCGGCCCACGTGCGGCCTTCGGCGATATCGGCGGAGGGCACGTCGCCCTGATTCTCACCGGCCGCGGGCGTGGCGCTCGGGGTCGGCGTCTCGGACGCGACAGGCTCGGGAGTACCCGGCCCGCCACTGAAGTAGAAGAGCTGAGCCCCGATGGCGAGAGCCAGCACGACCACGAGCGCGAGCACCGCGATGACGTTGTCGCGCGTGCGGCGGCGCTGCTTTCGCGTGTGGACTTCCTGGCGTGCCTGATAGGTGCGAAGGCGCGCTCGCTCTTCGCGCGCCAGCCGATCGTTCGATGCCACGCATGCTCCTTCTCGGGACTCCTGCGTGCCGACTCTACGCAAGCGCCGGTGCGCATACCAATCGCCGCTCCGTTCGAGGTCGTGATCCCCGGCGCTGGCGGGGTCGGTGCGCGGCGCCCGTGGCGTGGCCTCGGGCCGGGATCCGGTGTCGGATGCCGCGACTACGCTGGATCCCATGGTGGATTCCGGCCCGGGGTTGCGCTCCGGCGCGACCCCTCTCGCGGTGCGGATGCGCCCCACGAGTCTCGACGAGGTCGCGGGGCAGAAGCATCTGCTGACCCCAGGCTCTCCGCTCGTGGCGCTCGCGGGCGACCGCACGGGGGAGTCGGGTTCGGTCTCCGTAATCCTCTGGGGGCCGCCCGGCACGGGCAAGACGACGCTCGCGCAGGCGATCGCCCGGTCTTCCGGCCGCAAGTTCATCGAACTCTCCGCGGTCAGTGCCGGCGTGCGCGACGTACGCCAGGTGATGGAAGAGGCACATGCCAGCCGCGACCTCTACGGCCTGTCGACGGTGCTCTTCCTCGATGAGATCCACCGCTTCACGAAGGCGCAGCAAGACGCCCTGTTACCGGGTGTCGAGAACGGCTGGGTCATCCTCGTCGCCGCGACGACCGAGAACCCGTCGTTCTCGGTGATCTCCCCGCTCTTGTCGCGGTCGCTCCTACTGACCCTCGAACTCCTCACCGACGACGACCTCGGCGTGCTCGTCGACCGCGCGGTCTCCGATCCACGCGGGCTCGGCGGCCGGGTGGTGCTCGACGCCGAGGCGCGGGCCGCCATCATCCGGCTCGCCTCGGGCGACGCGCGGCGCGCCCTCACCGCGCTCGAAGCGGCAGCGGTCGCCGCGACCCAGTCGGTTCCGGCTGCAGAGACCGCGACCGCCGAACTCGCCGATGGTGAAGGCGATGGCGATGGCGAAGCCGCGGGCGCCGACGCAGACGAGAGCGACGGTGAAGCGGATGCCGCGGCATCCGCCACGCCCGTGATCACCACCGAGATCGTGGCCCGCGCCGTCGATCGCGCACTGCTGCGGTACGACCGCAACGGCGACGAGCACTACGACGTCATCAGCGCGTTCATCAAGTCGGTGCGAGGCAGCGACGTCGACGCCTCGCTGCACTATCTCGCGCGCATGATCGAGGCCGGCGAAGATCCACGGTTCATCGCCAGACGCATCATCGTGCTCGCCTCCGAAGACATCGGGCTCGCCGACCCGAGCGCGCTCGGCGTCGCGGTGGCTGCGGCAGACGCCGTGCAGCTCATCGGCATGCCCGAGGGCCGCATCCCCCTCGCACAGGCCGTGGTGCATCTCGCGACCGCCCCGAAGTCGAATGCCGCTTACCTCGGTATCAACCAGGCGATCGCCGACGTGCGCGAGGGCAAGGCGGGCCGTGTGCCGAAGCACCTGCGCGATGCGCACTACCCGGGTGCCAAACGGCTCGGGCATGGCAAGGGCTACCGCTACCCGCACAACGACGAGATCGGCGTTGTCGAGCAGCAGTACCTACCCGACTCGCTGCGCGGCGCCGTCTACTACGAGCCGACCGAGCACGGCAACGAGCGCGAGGTATCGGCGCGACTCGCGAAGCTGCGTCGCATCGTGCGGGGCGAGGGCTGACGCCGATCGCGCCTCACGGCGTGTTGGGCCGTGCCTGGCTCCGTGGTATTATCTCCCTTGGCCTGAAGCCTGATTCTCGAGCGCGGCTGCGAGAGGATCACCGGCGAATGGGTGCGATCTGTAGCCGATGCACCCTTGGCGAATCCCTCTGACACAGATTTTCGGCGCATGATCGCGCCGTGAAATTCACTTGAGATTCTTCCGAAAGGACATTCGTGTCGAACCAGTCACGTAGCAAGACCCGCCTCTCCCGTGCGCTCGGCGTCGCCCTCACCCCGAAGGCCGCCCGCTACATGGAGAAGCGTCCGTACGCTCCCGGCGAGCACGGCCGCACCAAGCGCAAGCAGGACAGCGACTACGCCGTGCGTCTGCGCGAGAAGCAGCGCCTGCGCGCCCAGTACGGCATCCGCGAGAAGCAGCTGCGCATCGCGTTCAACGAGGCCCGTCGCACCGACGGCCTGACCGGTGAGAACCTGGTCGAGCTGCTCGAGATGCGTCTCGACGCCATCGTGCTGCGCGCCGGTTTCGCCCGCACCATCTCGCAGGCCCGCCAATTCGTCGTGCACCGTCACATCCTCGTCGACGGCCAGCTCGTCGACCGTCCCTCGTTCCGCGTGAAGCCGGGCCAGCTCGTGCACGTCAAGGTGCGCAGCGAAGGCACCGAGCCCTTCCAGGTGGCGGCCGCCGGCGGTCACGTCGACGTGCTCCCCAAGCTTCCGGGCTACCTCGAGGTCGAGCTCGACAAGCTCCAGGTGAAGCTCCTCCGTCGTCCGAAGCGCGTCGAGGTCCCCGTGACCTGTGACGTGCAGCTGGTCGTGGAGTACTACGCCGCTCGCTGACGCAGAGCAGTTCCGACAGGGGTCGCGGGGTTTCCCGCGGCCCCTGTCGCGTACTCGGCGGGGGCTCGTGCCCGGCCACTACACTGGTTCGAGGCGTGCCGAGCCCACCGCGTCGGCGATATATCGATCAGGGAGCAGGAACACCTCGTGAAGAGCATTCTGTGGTTCACCGTCGGCGTCGCGGCCGGATTCGCCGTCGCGCACCAGGTCAACCAGACCAAGCAGGGGCAGGACTTCTTCTCCACGGTGGACGCGAAGGCCCGCGCCTTCGGCCACGCGATCGCAGAGGGCTACCACGCACGTGACGCGGAGATCCGCGCCGAGCAGGGCGAAGCGCCCGCGTCGCTCTGAGCTGACGAAGCCGACGCTGACGAAGCCGACGCTGACGAAGCCGACGCGAGTAAGCCGACGCGAACGGGCCGCACGCGAATCTGATGGCCCGGCTGCGCCGGGCAAGACTGAGAAACGGAAACATGCAGACTGCCGACATCCGCCAGCGCTGGCTGGACTTCTTCGCCGAGCGCGGCCACGCCGTCGTACCCTCGGCTTCGCTCGTGTCCGATGACCCGACGTTGCTCTTCACGGTCGCCGGCATGGTGCCCTTCGTGCCGTACCTCACCGGTCTGGTGCCCGCGCCGTACCCGCGCGCGACGAGCGTGCAGAAGTGCATCCGCACGAACGACATCGAAGAAGTCGGCAAGACGCCGCGTCACGGCACCTTCTTCCAGATGAGCGGCAACTTCTCATTCGGCGATTACTTCAAAGAGGGCGCCATCCGCATGGCGTGGGAGCTGCTCACGAATTCTGAGAACGACGGCGGCTACGGTTTCGAGCCGAACGACCTCTGGGTGACCGTCTACGAAGACGACGATGAGGCGATCGAGCTCTGGAAGTCGATCGCGGGTCTTCCCGAAGAGCGCATTCAGCGCCTCGGCAAAGACACGAACTACTGGCACACCGGCCAGCCGGGCCCTGCGGGCCCGTGCTCGGAGATCTTCTTCGACCGCGGCCCCGAGTACGGCATCGACGGTGGCCCGGCGACCGATGACGACCGGTACGTCGAGATCTGGAACCTCGTCTTCATGCAGTACCTCATCGATGACGTGACGTCGAAGACCGACTTCCGCATCGTGAAAGAGCTTCCGAAGAAGAACATCGACACCGGCATGGGTCTCGAGCGTGTCGCGTTCATCAAGCAGGGCGTCGACAACATGTACGAGATCGACCAGGTGCGCCCGGTGCTCGATCGCGCTGCCGAGATCTCGGGCCGTCGCTACGGTGCGAACCACGACGACGACGTGCGTATGCGCGTCATCGCCGACCACGTTCGCTCGGCCCTCATGCTCATGAGCGACGGCGTGAGCCCGTCGAACGAGGGGCGCGGGTACATCCTGCGTCGACTCCTGCGCCGCAGCATCCGTGCAATGAGGCTTCTCGGCGTCGAGGGCCCGACGTTCCGCGAGCTCTTCGCAGCGTCTCGCGATGCGATGAAGTCCGCCTACCCCGAGGTCGCGACCGACTACGCGCACATCGAGCAGCTCGCGATCGGTGAGGAGGAGACCTTCCTCCGCACGCTCACCGCCGGCACGTCGATCCTCGACCTGGCGGTCTCCAAGACCAAGCAGTCGGGCCGCGCCGAGCTCGCGGGCGACACTGCGTTCCTCCTGCACGACACTTACGGCTTCCCGATCGAGCTCACCCTCGAGATGGCCGACGAAGCCGGTCTCGCCGTCGATCGCGCCGCGTTCGACACACTCATGACCGAGCAGCGCTCTCGCGCGAAGGCCGACGCGAAGTCGAAGAAGAAGGTGCTCGCCGACCTCTCGGTGTACGCCGAATTCCGCGCAAAGGGCGAGACCATCTTCACGGGCTACACCGAGCTCGCCACGGGCTCGACGGTGCTCGGCCTCCTCGTCGACGGCCGCCCGGTGCCATTCGCGACGGTAGGGCAGACCGCTGAAGTCATCCTTGCCGAGACCTCGCTCTACGCAGAGTCGGGCGGACAAGCGCCCGATCAGGGACGCATCGTCGGCGACGGATTCGAGCTCGAGGTGCTCGACGTGCAGAGGCCCATCAAGGGCCTCATCAGCCACACCGTGAAGGTGACCTCCGGCGAGGTCGGCGTCGGCGTGCCTGCGACCACGCTCGTCGACGAACAGTACCGTCGCGGCGCCACGCAAGCGCACTCGGGCACCCACCTCGTGCACGCCGCACTCCGGCAGGTACTCGGCCCCAACGCGCACCAGTCGGGATCGTTCAACAAGGCCGGCTACCTCCGGCTCGACTACGGCTGGAACTCCGCCCTGTCGCCAGAGACCCGCAGCGAGATCGAGGAGATCTCGAATGCCGCGATCCGCGACAACCTCCAGGTCGTCACCCGTGAGATGCCACTCGATGAGGCGAAGTCCCTCGGCGCGATGGCGTTGTTCGGCGAGAAGTACGGCGATGTCGTGCGCGTCGTCGACATCGGCGGTCCGTGGTCGCGTGAGCTCTGCGCCGGCACGCACGTGGCGACGAGCTCCGAAGTCGGCATGATCAACATCGTCAGCGAATCATCCGTCGGCGCCTCGAATCGCCGTGTGGAGTCGCTCGTCGGCCTCGATGCGTTCAGGAGGTTCGCATCGGAGCGCGCGCTCGTCTCCGAACTCACCTCCACGCTGAAGACCCGGCCGGAGCAGCTCGTCGACCGTGTCGGCGAGCTCGTGTCGAGCCTCAAAGCAGCCGAGAAGCGCATCCAGACGTTCGAGGCTCGGGCACTGAACGACCGTGTGCCGGCTCTGGCAGCCAAGGCCGTGCGCACCGGGGAAGTGCTGCTCGTCGCCGAGATGGTCGGGGCGCTCGGCTCCGGTGACGAGTTGCGTGCGCTTGCGCTCGCTGTGCGGGCGCAGCTCGGCGACGCGGCATCCGTCGTTGCATTGACCGCCGAGGTCGGCGGCAAGCCCGTGGCGATCGTGGCGACCTCGCCGGCCGCTCGCGATGCCGGTGCGAACGCCGGTGCGCTCGCGAAGACCATGGCCGGCGTGCTCGGCGGCGGCGGCGGCGGCAAGCCCGACCTCGCCCAGGGTGGCGGCAGCGATCTTGCGGCGATCCCTGCTGCACTCGACGCGGTGCGCTCGGCGCTCCGCGGGTAGCGCTCGTGCGACTCGGGGTGAGACTCGGCGTCGATGTCGGCAGAGCGCGCATCGGCGTGGCACGCTGCGACGCCGGAGCGTTGCTCGCGACCCCCATCGAGACGGTTCCCCGCGCAGCCGACGGTGACGCCGACGTGACTCGAATCCTCAACATCGCACGCGAACTCGACGTGATCGAGGTCGTGGTCGGCAACCCCCTCTCGCTCTCGGGCGCTGCGACCCCGTCGACGGACGATGCGGTGGACTTCGCTGAGCGACTTGCGGAGGGGGGAGTCGCAGTGCGGCTGGTCGACGAACGTCTTTCCACCGTGAGCGCCCAGCAGGCGCTTCGTGCGGCGGGAAAGTCGACGCGCAAGCAACGTCCCATCGTCGACCAGGTTGCAGCCGTTATCATTTTGCAACACGCCATTGACGCTGAACGGACCTCCGGCCGCCCGCCCGGCCGCACGATCGACACTGACGAAGGGCCATCCCCCCTGTGACCCAGCTCCCCCCAGAGCACAACGACGACGCCGCCGCCCGCGCGGCAACCGACTGGCACGACATGCTTGCCGGCAAGCCGCCGACGTCGCCACCGGTTCGTACGGATGCCGCGCCCGCACCGGGCGCCGCGCCCGCACCGGGCGCCGCTTCCGTCGGGCCGACCCAGGGCGGCGCAGAAGACCGCCCGATGACTCGGCGCGAGGCGCGCGAGGCGGAGCAACGCCGTGCGGCCGAAGCGGAAGCCGCGGCGACGGACCGCCCGGTACCGATGCCCGACTGGGCTGCAGCGCCGTCGGAACGGCCGGTCCCGACGCACGACTGGGCTGCGGCGGTGCCCGAGACACCGGTGCCCGAGAGACCGACGTCCGACGAGCCCGAGCCGGCGCGACCGTCGCGGGCGGAGCGCCGCACCGTGACATCCGATCCCTACGAACCCGAAAAGCCCAAGAAACGCGGTGCGTGGGGATGCCTCGTCGGGCTTCTCGTCGTCATCGCGCTCGGCGCCGGTGCATTCTTCTTCCTGCAGGGGCCGATCAACGCGCTCATCGAGCGGTTCTCCCCGGCCGCCGACTACTCCGGCGCGGGAACCGGCGAGGTCGTGTTCATGATCCACGACGGCGACACCGGATCGAGCATCGCCGAGAACCTCGTCGATGAGGGGATCACAGCGTCGTACGACGCGTTCTACGACCTCCTGCTCGAGCAGACCCCCGAGCCCGATTTCCACCCCGGCGCCTACCAGCTCGCTGAGCAGATGAGTGCGCAGGCAGCACTCGACGCCCTGGTCGATCCTGCGAACAAGCTCGAGAACACCTTCGTGATTCCCGAGGGCACGGCTCTGCCCGACGCGCTCGTCGCGATCTCCGAGGGCTCCGGCGTGCCCATCGAAGAGCTGCAGGCGGCAGCGGCCGAGCCGCCCGCGAGCTACGGGCTGCCAGCCGAAGCGACGACGCTCGAGGGCTTCCTCTTCCCGGCGACGTACACTCTCGAGCCAGAGCTCGACGCGCACACCGTGCTACAGACCCTCGTGGACCGACAGTTCGAAGCGCTCGATGCCGCGGGCGTGCCGACCGATCAGCGCTGGCGGACCATCGTGCTCGCCTCGATCGTGCAGCGCGAGGCGGGATCGAATGTCGCTGACTTCCCCAAGGTCGCACGTGTGTTCCAGAACCGACTCGACCAGGGGATCAATCTCGAATCCGACGCGACCGTGGCATATGGCACAGGCAACACGCACACGGTCTGGACCACCGATGAGGAACGTGCCGACGCCTCGAACCTGTACAACACCTATGCGAACCCCGGTCTGCCGGTCGGCCCGATCGGCAACCCGGGCGACGTCGCCATCAACGCTGCCATCCACCCCGCTGACGGCAGCTGGCTGTTCTTCGTGCCGGTGAACCTCGAATCTGGTGAGACGGTCTTCTCAACCACGGTTGACGAGCACGAGGCCGCCGTGGCACAGCTACAGGAATGGTGCGCGCAAGACGAGAACGCTTCGTACTGTGAATGAACCTCGCCGGCTTGCGGTGCTCGGCTCACCGATCTCGCATTCCAAGAGCCCGGCGTTGCACCGAGCCGCCTATGAACTGCTTGGTCTTCCCTGGCAGTACACCGCGATCGAGATGCATGGGGCCGGACTTCGTGAGTTCATCGAGAGCCGGGGGGATGAGTGGCGCGGGCTCTCGCTGACGATGCCGCTGAAGCAGGAGGTGCTGCCGTTCCTCGACACCGTCGACGGGATCGCGGCGCTCACGGGGGCGGCGAATACCGTGCTCTTCGACGATGGAGTTCGGCGAGGGTTCAACACCGACGTGGGCGGCATCGTACGCACGCTGCGTGACGCGGGCGTGAACGAGATCAACGTCGGACTGCTGTTCGGCGGCGGCGCCACCGCGGCATCGGCGCTCGTCGCCATGGCGGAGATCGGCGCGCACCGCGTGCAGGTGCTCGTGCGACGACCCGGCGCGGCGGCGGCACTCGTTACGTTGGGGCCGCAGCTCGGCGTCGAGGTCACCGAAGGCGCGATCTCCGATCTCGCGGCGGTCGAGGCAGTCGATCTGGTGGTGAGCACGATTCCCGGCGGCTCCGACATCGGTGTCGCGGCATCCGCGGCGCTCATCTCGAACGCCGCACTGCTCGACGTCGCATACGATCCGTGGCCGACGCCGCTGGCTTCAAACTGGCTCGCCGGCGGCGGCACGGTCGTGCACGGCCTGGGGATGCTCCTTCAGCAGGCGCTGCTCCAGGTGCGCGTCTTCGTGCATGGCGACCCGAGCGTCGCCCTCGACAGTGAAGAGCGCGTGCTCGCCGTCATGCGCGACGCCGTCAGCTGATCGAGTACGTTCGCGCGGGTGCGTCATGCGCAAGTCTCGTGCGTGAGCCTGTGGAAGGATGGGAGCATGCTCCGTTGGCTCACTGCCGGAGAGTCGCACGGCCCTGAGCTCGTCGCGATCCTCGAGGGTCTTCCCGCCGGTATCCCCGTTTCGCTCGACGATATTCGCGCCGACCTCGCGCGACGCAAGCTCGGCTACGGCCGGGGTGCCCGCATGAAGTTCGAGCAAGACGAGCTCGCGATCTCGGGTGGCGTGCGGCACGGCCTGAGTCTCGGCAGTCCGATCGCGCTGCGCATCGGCAACACCGAATGGCCGAAGTGGCAAGAGGTCATGAGCCCCGAGCCGATCGACCCTGCCAAGCTCGGGCGCGGTCGCGGTGCGCCGCTGACTCGCCCGAGGCCGGGGCACGCCGACCTCGTCGGCATGCAGAAGTACGGCTTCGACGAGGCCAGGCCCGTGCTCGAGCGGGCGAGCGCCCGTGAGACCGCCGCCCGCGTCGCGCTCGGTGCCGTCGCCCGCTCGTTCCTCGGAGAACTCGGCATCCGACTCGTCGCGCACACGCTCGCGATCGGGCCGGTACGAGTGCCCGAGGGGCGCCCGCTGCCCATGCCAGACGACGTCGACCGTCTCGACGGCGATCCGTTGCGCTGTTTCGACCCTGAGACTTCGGTCGCGATGGTCGCCGAGGTCGACCTCGCCCACAAGGAGGGCGACACCCTCGGCGGCGTGGTCGAAGTGCTCGCCTATGGCGTGCCGCCCGGTCTTGGTTCGCACGTGCACTGGGACCGCCGGCTCGATTCGCAACTCGCCGCTGCCCTCATGGGCATCCAGGCGATCAAGGGGGTGGAGGTCGGAGACGGCTTCCTCACGACGACGCGACGCGGCTCTGCGGCACACGACGAACTGCACGTCGCAGACGGGCGTATCTCGCGTTCGAGCGACCGCGCGGGCGGAACCGAGGGTGGCATGTCCACCGGCACCGTGTTGCGCGTGCGAGCCGGCATGAAGCCGATCGCGACCATCCCGCACGCGCTGCCGACCGTCGACGTGGCCACGGGGGAGGCCGCCGCAGCGCACCACCAGCGCTCCGATGTCGTCGCCGTGCCCGCTGCCGGCGTCGTCGCCGAAGCGATGGTCGCCCTCACGCTCGCGAACGCGGTGCTCGAGAAGTTCGGCGGCGACTCGGTCGCCGAGACGCGCCGCAACCTCGACTCATACCTCGCTGCGATTCCCGAAACCCTCCGCACGGCGGTCGCATCGGCGGATGCCGCGGCAGACGGTGCCTGAGACGTCGCGCCTCGCCCTGCCGATCGTGCTCGTCGGCCCGATGGGCGCGGGCAAGTCCCGGGTCGGACAGCGGCTCGCGACATCCGTCGGTGCACCGTTCATCGACACCGATCTGCGCATCGTCGACCGCTACGGACCGATCGAGGAGATCTTCGAACGCGAGGGTGAGGAGTACTTCCGCATCGTCGAGCGCGAGGTCGTCGTCGAGGCGCTCCGTGAGGAGGCGGTCGTCTCGCTCGGCGGCGGCGCCGTGCTGCACGCCGACACTCGCGACGACCTGGCCGACCTGCCCGTGGTGTGGCTCCAGGTTTCGGCATCAGCAGTCACCCCCAGACTCGCCGGCGGCAACCGTCCCCTTCTCGCCGAAGGCGGCCTCGAGCGCTGGACGGCGATCCTCGAGGCGCGCCGCCCCATCTACGAAGCACTGGCCGATCTCGGCATCGACACCTCGCGCCGCTCGGTCGCGCGGATCGTCGACGACATCACCGAGCACTTCGGAGGAACACGATGACGGCAGACGAGGCACGCACGAGCATCCGCGTCGGCGGCGAATCGGGCTATGACGCGATCGTGGGCCGAGGAGTGATCGCCGAGCTCGGCGATGTGCTCGGCACGGCACCGACGAAAGTGCTCATCGTGCACCCTGCGACGCTCGGTGCTCGCGCCGCCGAGCTGCGCGAAGCGCTCTCCGACCGGTACCAGGTGCTGCTCGCCGAGGTGCCCGACGCCGAAGCCGGCAAGCGTGTCGAGGTCGCCGCATTCTGCTGGCAGGTGCTCGGGCAGGCCGACTTCACTCGAACCGACGCGATCGTCGGCTTCGGTGGGGGAGCGGTCACCGATCTCGCAGGATTCGTCGCTGCGACGTGGCTCCGCGGAGTGCGGGTCGTGCAGGTGCCGACCACGGTGCTCGGCATGGTCGACGCAGCTGTGGGAGGTAAGACCGGCATCAACACCAACGAGGGCAAGAACCTGGTCGGGGCCTTCCACCCGCCCGTTGCCGTGATCTGCGACCTCGACGTGCTCGACACACTGCCGAAGAACGAGATCCTCGCCGGCTTCGCCGAGATCGTGAAGGCGGGCTTCATCCGCTACCCCGAGATTCTCGACATCATCGAGGCCGATCCCGAGGCCGCGACCGACCCGGCGACGCCCGAGTTCCGGCGCGTCGTCGAGCTCGCGATTCAGATGAAGGCCGACGTCGTCTCCGAAGACCTCACCGAGCAGGGGCTGCGCGAGATCCTGAACTACGGGCACACCCTCGGCCACGCGGTCGAGCACGCCGAGCGGTACCAATGGCGGCACGGCGCTGCCGTCGCGGTCGGCATGTCGTTCGCGGCCGAGCTCGGCCGCCTCTCCGGCCGCCTCTCCGACGAGGTCGCCGATCGACACAAACGGGTTCTCGACCTGTTGAGCCTGCCGACGTCGTACCCCGCCGGACGCTGGAGCACCCTGCTCGCAACCATGCAGCGCGACAAGAAAGCCCGCGCCGGCCAGCTCCGATTCATCGTGCTCGACGACCTCGCGAAGCCGACCGTCATGCTCGCGCCCGACCAGTCGCTCCTCTTCGCTGCCTACCAGGAGATCGCCTCCTGAACGAACAGGGCGACGGTGTTCCCCCTGAGTCTGTCGAAGGGGGCCTCGACGCTAGGCTTTTCGCATGACGACGATCCTCGTGCTCAACGGCCCGAACCTCGGCCGGCTCGGCGCCCGCGAACCCGAGATCTACGGCAGTGAGAGCCTCGCCGACATTCGTGCCTCGCTCGCCGGCTTCAGATCAGACGAGGTCGAGATCGACCTGCGCCAGAGCGACGACGAGGCCGAACTCATCGGCTGGATCCACGAGGCCGTTGATCGGCGGCTTCCCGTCGTGTTGAACCCGGCCGCGTTCACCCATTACAGCTACGCGCTCCGTGACGCCGCTGCCCAGTTGAAGCAGGCGGGCCTGCCGCTCGTCGAGGTGCATCTCACCAACCCGCATACTCGCGAGACGTTCCGTCACACGAGTGTGATCTCCGGCGTGGCGACCGGCGTCATCGCCGGTTTCGGCGGCGATTCGTATCGTCTCGCGGTCGACTGGTTGCTGCGTCACGCCTGACGCGCACACTCCGCACCGCAGCATCCGCCCGCATTGGCGCAGCTGGAACCGAGCGACTAAACTCGACCGACTGTACTTCTGCGGCCGACTCAGGCCGAGCCTTTTTCGCTACCGAATGGAACACACACGCATGGCAAGCACCGCTGACATCAAGAACGGCGTCGTCCTCTCCATCGACGGCCAGCTCTGGAACGTCATCGAGTTCCAGCACGTCAAGCCCGGCAAGGGCGGTGCGTTCGTGCGGACGAAGCTCAAGAACGTCGTCACCGGCAAGACCGTCGATCGCACCTACAACGCGGGCACGAAGATCGAGATCGAGAACGTCGACCGCCGCGACTTCACCTACCTGTACGCCGACGGCGACGGATTCGTGTTCATGGACACGAGCGACTACGACCAGATCACCGTGCCCGGCACGGTCGTGGGCGACGCCGCGAACTTCATGCTCGAGAACCAGGCAGTCACGATCGCGCTGAACAACGGCAACCCGCTGTACGTCGACCTGCCCGCATCGGTCGTGCTCGAGATCACCTACACCGAGCCCGGCCTGCAGGGCGACCGCTCGACGGGCGGCACGAAGCCTGCCACAGTTGAGACCGGCTACGAGATCCAGGTGCCGCTCTTCCTCGAGACCGGCACGAAGGTCAAGGTCGACACCCGCACGGGCGACTACCTCGGCCGAGTGAACGACTAGTGAGCGCTCGAACCAAAGCACGCAAACGCGCGCTCGACATGCTGTACTCCGCCGACATGCGCCAAGTGCCGGTCGAGGAGATGCTCGTCGTCGAGGCGGAGAAAGCCGTCGGAGAGCCTGAACGAGCCGCCTCGTGGCTGTACGCCCGCGAGATCGTCGACGGCATCGTCGATCACCGTGCGGAGATCGACGAACTCATCGAGACGAACTCGCACGGATGGACGATCGAGCGCATGCCCGCCGTCGACCGGGCGATCCTGCGCATCGGCGTGTGGGAGATCACTCACAACGACGCCGTGCCCGACGGCGTGGCGATCTCCGAAGCCGTCGAGGCGGCCACCGTGCTCTCGACCGACGACTCGGCCGGCTTCGTCAACGGCCTGCTCGCGGCGATCTCGCACGCGAAGGCCTGACGGCGCGGGCGTTCGGCGACTTGGTCGCGGGCGCGATGCTGCAAATCCTCGAACGACTGAGGTCGAAACGGCGCGATCGGATGCCTCCGAGCGCTTCCGTCGACCCCGGCGCCACGTACCCCGTGGACGGCCGCCGCCGCTGAACGCAGCGTCCGTTCGGCAGTGCCCGCTCGTGCGACACGATAGACTTGCCGAAGTTGACAACCTTTAAGGCCGTCCTGTGAGGCGGAGAAGGGAGTCGTTTGATGGCACGTGCTGTGCTGAGTCAAGCTGACATCTCGCGGGCGCTGACCCGCATCTCGCACGAGATCCTCGAGTCCAATCGTGGTAGCTCCGATCTCGTCATCCTCGGCATCCCTACCAGGGGCGTGTTCCTCGCCCGTCGAATCGCCGAGACGATCGCCCGCATCGAACCGCACACTCCGCCGGCGCCCGCCGGGGCGCTCGACGTGACGATGTACCGCGACGATCTCACGCGTACCCGCACGCGCACGCCGCAGCCGACCGAGCTGCCACCGGGCGGAATCGACGGCAAGACGGTCGTGCTCGTCGACGACGTGCTGTACTCGGGCCGCACGATCCGCGCAGCGTTCGACGCCCTGAGCGACCTCGGCCGTGCTCGCGCGGTGCGGCTCGCGGTGCTCGTCGACCGTGGTCACCGCGAGTTCCCGATCCGTGCCGACTTCGTCGGCAAGAACCTGCCGAGTTCGACCCGAGAGCGCATCAACGTGCGCCTCGCCGAGATCGACGGCGAAGACGGCGTGACGATCGACGAGGGCGAGGAGTGATGCGTCACCTGCTGAGCACCCGCGAGTTGTCGCGCGAGCAGGCGATCGAGCTGCTCGACATCGCCGAAGACATGGCCGCAGTGCAGGAGCGCGAGGTCAAGAAGCTGCCGACGTTGCGCGGCAAGACGGTCGTGAACCTCTTCTTCGAGGACTCCACGCGCACCCGCATCTCGTTCGAAGCGGCCGCGAAACGGCTCTCCGCAGACGTCATCAATTTCGGCGCGAAGGGCTCGAGCGTCTCGAAGGGCGAGAGCCTGAAGGACACGGCGCAGACCCTGCAGGCGATGGGCGCCGACGGCGTCGTCATCCGCCACCATGCTTCGGGTGCGCCGTACACGCTCGCGACGAGCGGATGGATCGACGCCGGCGTCGTGAACGCCGGCGATGGAACCCACGAGCACCCCACCCAAGCGCTGCTCGACGCGTTCACGATGCGCCGGCGCCTCCACGGCAGCGCTTCGCGTGGGCGGGCGCTCGACGGAGTTCGCGTCGTCATCGTGGGCGACATCCTGCATTCGCGTGTCGCACGGTCGAACGTCTGGCTCCTCGCGACCCTCGGTGCCGAGGTCGAGCTCGTCGCTCCGCCGACGCTCGTGCCCGTCGATACGACGGCCTGGCCCGCTCGTGTCGGGTACGACCTCGACGCGGCGCTGCGAGGCACGCCCGACGTCGTCATGATGCTTCGTATTCAGGCAGAGCGCATGCACGCGGCGTTCTTTCCGAACAGTCGCGAGTACGCGCGAACCTGGGGCCTCGACGACGCCAGGTTCGACGCACTGCCCCCCAGTACGATGGTCATGCATCCCGGCCCGATGAATCGTGGGCTGGAGATCGCCGCTCGTGCAGCCGACTCCCCGCAGTCGACGGTGCGCGAGCAGGTTGCGAACGGAGTTTCAGTGAGAATGGCCGCCCTGTACCTTTTGCTGTCCGGCGATCGGGGGGATGCCTGATGAACGAGCGTTTCCTGATCACGGGCGCCAGTCTGCCCGACGGCGAACGCGCCGACATCCTCCTCGATGGCGGCATCATCGCCGAGGTCGGTCGGATTGCGGATGCCGCGGGCGCAACGGTGATCGACGCCGAAGGGCTCGTCGCCCTTCCCGGCCTCGTCGACCTGCACACGCACCTGCGCGAGCCGGGCTACGAACAGAGCGAGACGGTGCTCACAGGCACCCAGGCCGCTGCGGCCGGCGGGTTCACCGCCGTGTTCGCGATGGCGAACACCTTCCCCGTGGCAGACACGGCCGGGGTCGTCGAGCAGGAGGCCAGTCTCGGCCGGGCCGCCGGCTACGCCACCGTGCAGCCGATCGGTGCGGTGACCGTGGGGCTCAAGGGCGAACAACTCGCCGAGCTCGGCGCGATGGCCCGTTCTCGTGCGAATGTGCGCGTCTTCTCCGACGACGGCTTCTGCGTCTCCGACCCGCTGCTCATGCGCCGCGCCCTCGAGTACGTGAAGGCCTTCGACGGCGTCATCGCCCAGCACGCGCAGGAACCGCGCCTGACGGAGGGCGCTCAGATGAACGAGGGGGCGCTCTCGGGCGAACTCGGCCTCGCCGGCTGGCCGGCCGTCGCCGAGGAGTCGATCATCGCCCGCGATGTGCTCCTCGCCGAGCACGTCGGGTCGCGGCTGCACGTCTGCCACGTCTCGACCGCCGGTTCCGTCGAGGTGATCCGCTGGGCGAAGGCCCGTGGCATCGACGTGACCGCCGAGGTGACTCCCCACCACCTCCTCCTCACCGAGGAACTCATCGCCGGTTACGACCCCCGCTTCAAGGTCAACCCGCCGTTGCGCCGCCCTGAAGACGTCGAGGCGCTGCGCGCGGCACTGGCCGACGGCACGATCGACATCGTCGCGACCGACCATGCCCCGCATCCGGTCGAGGCGAAAGAGAGCGAATGGCAGGCTGCGGCGAACGGCATGGTCGGTCTCGAGTCGGCGCTCGCGGTCGTGCACGCCGCCGTCGTCGAGACGGGGCTCATGGGCTGGGCGGATGTCGCGCGCGTGATGTCGGCCGCCCCTGCACGAATCGGCCGACTCCGCGGGCACGGTGAGTCGATCGCCGTCGGGGCCGCACCTGAGCTGACGCTGTACGACCCCGCCGCGGCATCCGTATTCGACCTCGACCGCCTCGCCGGCCGCAGCACGAACTCGCCGTACCTCGGGCGGAGCCTGCCCGGCCGCGTCGTCGCGACCTTCCACGGCGGCTACCCGACGTTCCTCGACGGCGAGGTGCGCCCACACGACGAGGTCGCCCGGCTCGCGGTGGCGCGGGAGGTCCAGCATGGATAAGTGGATGGGCATCGTGGTCGCGGTCGTCATCGTCGGTGTCGCCGGCTGGCTGATGTACCGCTCCTGGAAGCGCCGCACCGTGCGCGACGAGACCCTCGGGTCGTATCCCGAGCCGGCGACGCGCGGTACGCCCGTGCTCGAGACCGAGGTGCTCTACGTCGCGACGACACCTGTCGGCGAGCCGCTCGAGCGTCTCGCCGTGCACGGTCTCGCGTTCCGCGGCTCTGCCCGCATCGAAGTGCTCCCCGAAGGGATCATCCTCCGCATCGCGGGGGAGTCGACGACCTTCGTCCCGGCCGACCGGCTGGTCGGCGCCGAACTCGCGAGCTACGCGATCGACCGCGGCGTCGAGCCCGAGGGTCTCATCGCCCTCACCTGGATCGCCCAGGAGCGAGGCCCGGCTGAGGCCGAACCTCGCGTCGACAGTTACGTGCGCGCCCGGTATCCGGGCGACCCGGCCAGAATCATCCAGGCCGTCAACGACATCGCCGCAGCGCCAGCCGCGCCGCGGTCAGACGACATCGCCGCAGCGCCAGCCGCGCCGCGGTCAGAGGACATCGCCGCAGCGCCAGCCGCGCTTCGGTCAGAGGACATCGCCGCAGCGCCAGCCGCGCTTCGGTCAGAGGACATCGCCGCAGCGCCAGCCGCGCCGCGGTCAGAGGACATCGCCGTAGCGCCAGTCGCGCCGCGGCCAGAGCAGGAGAGTGAGGCCTCGAATGACTGAGACCCCAGCAGGCACGAGCGACACCGCCGTGCTCGTCCTCGAAGACGGACGCCGCTACGACGGGCGCGCCTACGGCGCGCGCGGCCGCACGCTCGGCGAGGCGGTCTTCGCCACCGGCATGACCGGCTATCAGGAGACCCTCACCGACCCGTCGTACGCGGGCCAGATCGTGATGATGACCGCGCCGCATATCGGCAACACGGGCATGAACGACGAAGACATGGAGTCCGGCCGCATCTGGGTGGCGGGGTTCATCGTGCGCGACCCGTCACGGGTCGTGTCGAACTTCCGCTCGCAGCGGAGTCTCGACGACGATCTCACGGCCGCGGGCGTCGTCGGCATCAGCGGCATCGACACCCGAGCGCTTACTCGCCATCTCCGCTCCGCGGGTGCCATGCGTGCAGGCGTCTTCTCGGGCGACGACGCGCTGCTGACCCCTGGGGAGCAGCTCGACCTCGTGCAAGGCGCGGCGCCCATGGTCGGCGCGAACCTGTCGAGCGCGGTCTCGACCACGGAGGCCTACACGCTGCCCGCCGAAGGCGAGCGGGTCGGATCGGTCGCGGTGCTCGACCTCGGCGTCAAGACCTCGACCCTGAAGTACCTCGCCGAGCGCGGCTTCGAGGTGCACGTCGTGCCGCAGTCGATCACTGCTGAAGAAGTGCTCGCCCTCGCCCCCGACGCACTGTTCTTCTCCAACGGGCCGGGCGACCCCGCGGCATCCGACCGCCATGTCGAACTGCTGCGCACCACGCTGCGTGAAGGGCTGCCCTACTTCGGCATCTGCTTCGGCAACCAGCTACTCGGCCGGGCCCTCGGCTTCGGCACGTACAAGCTGCCGTTCGGCCACCGCGGTATCAACCAGCCCGTGCTCGACAAGGCCACCGGTCGCGTCGAGATCACGGCGCACAACCACGGTTTCGCAGTGGACGCGCCGATCGACCGGGTGAGCGAGTCCAGCGAAGGCTTCGGCCGCGTCGAAGTGAGCCACTACGGCCTCAACGACAACGTCGTCGAGGGATTGAACTGCCTCGACATCCCCGCGTTCAGCGTGCAATACCATCCCGAGTCCGCGGCCGGCCCGCACGACGCGAACTACCTCTTCGATCGATTCCGCGACATGGTCACCCTTCGACAAGCTCCGGGCAGGCCGCAGGATCAGGGCGAGTCGCCAACCACCGAGACCAGCCAGGAGGCAGGCAACTGATGCCCAAGCGCGACGACATCAACAGCGTCCTCGTCATCGGATCGGGTCCGATCGTCATCGGCCAGGCCGCCGAGTTCGACTATTCGGGCACCCAGGCGTGCCGTGTGCTCCGGGCGGAGGGCGTGCGGGTCATCCTCGTCAACCCCAACCCGGCGACGATCATGACCGACCCCGACTTCGCCGACGCGACCTACATCGAGCCGATCACGCCCGAGATCATCGAGTCGATCATCATCAAGGAGAAGCCCGACGCGGTACTGCCGACGCTCGGCGGGCAGACGGCGTTGAACGCAGCGATCGCGTTGCACGACGCCGGCATCCTCGAGAAGCACGGCGTCGAACTCATCGGCGCCAAGGTCGACGCCATCCGCAAGGGTGAAGACCGCCAGCTCTTCAAAGACCTCGTGATCGAGATCGGCGCCGAGGTCGCGCGCTCGCACGTCGTGAAGACGCTCGAGCAGGCGAAGGAGTTCGCCCTCGATCTCGGCTACCCGCTCGTCGTGCGCCCGTCGTTCACGATGGGCGGTCTCGGATCCGGCTTCGCCCACACCGAGGAAGACCTCGTGCGCATCGTCACGCAAGGCCTGCATGATTCGCCCACGAGCGAGGTGCTCCTCGAGGAGTCGATCCTCGGGTGGAAGGAATACGAACTCGAACTCATGCGCGACACGGCCGACAACACGGTCGTCGTCTGCTCGATCGAGAACGTCGACCCTGTCGGCGTGCACACGGGCGACTCGATCACGGTCGCGCCGGCACTCACGCTGACCGATCGCGAGTACCAGAAGCTCCGCGACATCGCCATCGACATCATCCGGGCAGTGGGCGTCGACACCGGGGGCTGCAACATCCAGTTCGCGATCGACCCCGCCGACGGACGCATCATCGTCATCGAGATGAATCCCCGTGTGTCGCGTTCGAGTGCGCTGGCATCGAAGGCGACCGGCTTCCCGATCGCCAAGATCGCCGCGAAGCTCGCGATCGGCTACCGTCTCGACGAGATTCCCAACGACATCACGCGGGTCACGCCCGCGAGCTTCGAGCCGACACTCGACTACGTCGTCGTGAAGGTGCCCCGGTTCGCGTTCGAGAAGTTCCCGGCCGCCGACCCGACGCTCACGACGACCATGAAGTCGGTCGGCGAGGCCATGGCGATCGGCCGCAACTACGCGACGGCGCTGCAGAAGGCGCTCCGCTCGCTCGAGAAGCGCGGTTCCTCGTTCCACTGGGGAGACGAGGCCCGCACGGCCGACGAGCTCGTCGAGGCATCCGGCACACCGACCGACGGTCGCATCGTGCTCGTGCAGCAGGCGCTTCGCAAGGGCGCCACCCTCGAGCAGCTCTTCGAGTCGACGAAGATCGACCCTTGGTTCCTCGACCAGATCGTGCTCATCAATGAGGTCGCAGAGACGATCGCGGCAGCTGAGAACCTCGACACCGAACTCCTGCTGCTCGCGAAGAACCACGGGTTCTCCGACGCGCAGATCGGACAGCTCCGCGGCTTCGGCGAGACCGACGCCCGCGAGGTGCGGCACATCCTCGGCATCCGGCCGGTGTACAAGACCGTCGACACCTGCGCGGGGGAGTTCCCGGCGCTCACGCCCTACCACTATTCGAGCTACGACCAGGAGACCGAGGTCGAACCGAGCGATCGCAAGAAGGTCGTGATCCTCGGTTCCGGCCCGAACCGCATCGGCCAGGGCGTCGAGTTCGACTACTCCTGCGTGCACGCCTCGTTCGCCCTCTCGGCGGCTGGCTTCGAGACGATCATGATCAACTGCAACCCAGAGACGGTCTCGACCGATTACGACACGAGCGACCGGCTCTACTTCGAGCCGCTCACCCTCGAAGACGTGCTCGAGGTTATCCACGCCGAGTCGCAGTCCGGTGAACTCGTCGGGGTCGTAGTGCAACTGGGCGGCCAGACGGCGCTCGGTCTCGCGAAGGGCCTCGAGGCTGCGGGCATCCCGATCCTCGGCACGACCCCCGACGCGATCGACCTCGCCGAAGAGCGCGGCCGCTTTTCCGGCATCCTCGATGCGGCCGGGCTGCTCGCGCCGAAGAACGGCACGGCCCTCGACGTCGCCGGCGCGGTGCAGGTCGCAGAGGGCATCGGCTACCCCGTGCTCGTGCGCCCGAGCTACGTGCTCGGCGGGCGTGGCATGGAGATCGTCTACGACTCGCCCTCGCTCGCCGACTACTTCGACCGCATCGAGGGCCAGGGCATCGTCGGCCCGAGTCATCCGCTGCTCGTCGACCGGTTCCTCGACGACGCGATCGAGATCGACGTCGACGCACTCTACGACGGCACCGACCTGTACATCGGCGGCGTCATGGAGCACATCGAGGAGGCCGGCATCCACTCCGGCGACTCGAGCTGCACCCTGCCGCCCGTGACCCTCGGGCGTGCAGAGGTCGACCGCGTGCGCGTGGCGACGCGCGCCATCGCCGAGGGTATCGGGGTGCGGGGCCTGCTCAACGTGCAGTTCGCGATCGGCGCCGGCGTGCTCTACGTGCTCGAGGCCAACCCGCGAGCGAGCCGCACCGTCCCGTTCGTCTCCAAGGCGCTCGGTATCCCGCTCGCGAAGGCGGCTTCGCGCATCATGGTCGGCGCGACCGTCGCCGAGCTCATCGAAGAGGGCATGCTGCCGGCATCCGACGGCTCGCGCGTGCCGCTCGATGCGCCGGTCGCAGTGAAGGAGGCTGTGCTGCCCTTCCACCGCTTCCGCACCCGCGAAGGCATCATGGTCGACTCCGTGCTCGGGCCTGAGATGCGTTCGACCGGCGAGGTCATGGGCATCGACAAGGACTTCCCGACTGCGTTCGCGAAGAGCCAGCTCGCCGCGTACGGCGGAATGCCGACGTCGGGCACGGTCTTCGTCTCGGTCTCCGACCGCGACAAGCGTTCGATCATCCTCCCCGTGCTCCGCCTGCAGCAACTCGGTTATGACATCGCAGCAACCGAGGGCACCGCCGAGGTACTGCGGCGCAACGGCATCCGGGCGCAGGAGGTGCTGAAATTCAGCGAGAAGACGAGCGAAGACGCGGCTTCCGTGGTCGAGCTCATCCACCGCGGCGAGGTCGACGTGGTGGTGAACACCCCGAGCGGGCGTTCGTCGCGCGCCGATGGCTACGAGATCCGCGCGGCGGCCGTCGCCGCCGACATCCCGCTGTTCACGACCATCGCCGAGCTCTCGGCGGCGGTCGCGTCGCTCGACGTGCAGCGCGAGGGCTTCGAGGTCACGAGCCTGCAGGAATACCAGCTCCGACGGGAGGCGAACGCATGAGCGGCCAGCAGCTTTTCGGCGAACGGCTCGAGGCCGTCTTCGCCGCGTACGGCAAGCTGTGCGTCGGCATCGACCCGCACGCCTCACTCCTCGACGCGTGGGGCCTGCCCGACTCGGCCGAGGGAGTGCGGGAGTTCGGCTTGCGCGTGGTCGAGGCCGCTTCCGGTCGCGTGGGCATCGTGAAGCCGCAAGTGGCGTTCTTCGAACGACACGGTGCAGCGGGGTACGCGGCGCTCGAGCGGGTGCTTGCCGAGGCGCGCGACGCCGGGGTGCTCATCATCGCCGACGTGAAGCGCGGCGATCTCGACACGAGTGTCGAGGCGTACGGCCAGGCGTGGCTGCGACCCGGATCGAGCCTCGAGGCCGATGCGATGACCGTCAGCGCCTACCAGGGCCTGGGTTCGCTCGAGGGCGTCCTGACCGCAGCCGAGTCGGCAGGCAAGGGCGTCTTCGTGCTCGCCGCGACCTCCAACCCCGAGGCGGCGGCCATCCAGCGGGCGGTGCTGCAGCAATCGAGCCGCGAGGGCTTCACGGTCGCGCAGGCCATCACCTCCGGCGTCATCGGCTGGAACCAGGGGCGAGCGGATGCCACGAGCCGGCCGCTCGGCTCGGTGGGCGTGGTGCTCGGAGCGACCGTCGACCCCCGCACGTTCGGCATCGATCTCGATGCCGACCCGCCGAGACCCGGCTTGCCGGTGCTGGCGCCGGGCTTCGGATATCAGGGGGCAGAGCTCTCCGACCTCCGGGCGATCTACGGATCGCTCGCCGCCGGCGTCATCGTCAGCGAATCACGGTCGATTCTCAGCGCCGGGCCCGACGGCCTCGCAGAGGCGATCACCCGTCGCGTCGACGAAGTGGGGGCCGCGAGTGTCTGAGCATGAATCCGCCGCCGCCGCCGCGACGCGGCAGGCTCCGCCCGAGGTCGACCGGGTCGCGGCATCCCGCGCCGCCGTGGCTGCGCGTCGTGCGCGGGCCACGGTCAAGTCCGCGATCGCGGCCGGCTCGCGGAGTCCACTCGACGTGCTGCGTGAGGCATTCGAGTCACCCGACGGGGTCGAGGGGCGACTGCGGGTGACCGAGTTCCTGACTTCCATCCCTGCGATCGGCCAGACGAAGTCGGCACGCATCATGGAGGAACTCGAGATCTCCACGTCGAAGCGTCTGGGCGGTCTCGGCCGGCTGCAGCGGCGGCGTCTGCGGGAGTTCCTCGCCGATTGGGTCGCCGCGCACGGCGGCACCGGCGACCGGCTCGTCGTGCTCGCCGGTCCCACGGCGGTGGGCAAAGGCACTGTGGCCGAATACATCCGTCGTCATCACCCCGACGTGCGACTCTCGGTGTCGGCGACGACACGAAAGCCCCGACCCGGCGAAGTCGAGGGCGAAAGCTACTTCTTCGTCGACGATGCCGAATTCGATCGGATGGTCGAGGGCGGCGAGTTGCTCGAGTGGGCCACGGTCCACAACGCGTCCCGCTACGGCACACCTCGCAAGGCAGTCGAAGAGGCCATCGCCGCCGGCAACAGCGTGCTGCTCGAGATCGATATCCAGGGAGCCCGGTCGGTACGACGGGCTGCGCCCGAGGCGACCCTCGTCTTCCTGCTCCCGCCGAGCTGGGACGAACTCGTGCGACGGCTCGTCGGTCGGGGCACTGAAAGCCCGGCCGAACAACAGCGCAGACTCGAGACAGCGAGGGTTGAACTGGCCGCGGTCGACGAGTTCGATTACCAGGTCGTCAACCACGACGTCGCCGAAGCCGCGCAAGAGGTCGTAGACTTGATGAGATCTCGCAAGGGTCGGCGTTGAGCTGCCCTCGCCACGACTTTCCGCGCACTGCGGGTGTGCACCCCACGATCAAGGAGTCATTTCATGGCTGAGAAGCTGTCCGGCATCATCGATCCGCCCATCGACGACCTGCTCTCCAAGGTCGACTCGAAGTACCAGCTCGTCATCTTCGCGTCGAAGCGTGCACGTCAGATCAACGACTACTACGCCGACCTGCACGAAGGAAGCCTCTTCGACAACGTGGGCCCGCTCGTCGATTCGTCGATCGACGACAAGCCCCTCTCGGTCGCGCTGCACGAGATCAACGAAGACAAGCTCCGGCTCCGCCCGATCGCCGAGTGATCCGGAGGGCCGGATGACTCGGCTCAACATCGTCGTCGGCATCACGGGCGGCATCGCCGCCTATAAAGCCGTCGGCGTCGTTCGCGCGCTCGTGCTCGCGGGGCATGACGTGCACGTCGTGCCGACCGAAGGCGCACTGCGCTTCGTCGGCAAGCCCACGCTCGAGGCGATCTCGCGCAACCCTGTGCACACCGAGCTGTACGAGGGCGTCTCCGAGGTGCGGCACGTCGCCATCGGTCAGGCGGCCGACCTCATCGTCATCGCTCCGGCGACGGCGAATTCGATCGCGAAACTCGCAGCGGGCCTTGCCGACGACCTGCTCGGCAACTCGGTGCTCGCAAGCGAGGCGCCCGTCGTCATCGCACCTGCCATGCACACCGAGATGTGGCGTCACCCCGCCACCCAGGCGAACATCGCGACGCTGCGTGCCCGCGGCGTCACGATCGTCGGTCCGGCGGTCGGCCAGCTCACCGGAACCGACAGTGGGCCGGGTCGCATGGAGGAACCCGGTGAAATCGTGCGCGCGGCACTCGAGCGTGCGCTCGGCGAGAGCGGCGCGGCCGCGGCATCCGCCGATCGCAGTGACCTCTCGGGACTGCACGTCGTCGTCACCGCCGGCGGCACGCGCGAACCGCTCGATCCCGTGCGTTTCCTCGGCAACCGTTCGAGTGGCAAGCAGGGAACCGCGATCGCCGAGGCAGCGCGGGCGCGGGGCGCGCGCGTCACGCTCATCGCGGCGAACCTCGAGGTCGCCGAACCCGACGGTTGCGACATCCGCCGTGTCTCGACCGCGCTCGAACTGCAGCGCGCGGTGACCGAGGCGACATCGGGCGCCGATGTCGTCGTGATGGCTGCGGCCGTGGCCGACTACCGTCCCGCGACGGTGAGCGAAGCGAAGATCAAGAAAGACCAGAGCGACGACGGGCTCACGATCGAACTCGTGCGCAACCCCGACATCCTCGCGGGCCTCGGTCATGCACCGCATGACGGCACCCTGCTCGTCGGCTTCGCGGCCGAGACCGAGGTCGACGACGAACGATTGCTCGCGCTCGGCCGAGCCAAGCGCGATGCGAAGGGCGCAGACCTGCTCGTCGTGAATCGGGTCGGCTGGAACGAGGGTTTCGCGAGCGACGAGAACCAGGTCGTCGTCATCGGCACCGACGGCGTCGTCGTCACGCGAGCGCACGGAACGAAATTGTCGGTGGCGCATGACATCCTCGACGTGGTTGTCTCGGAACTGACGACTGCGGCGCGTGCCGCGACGACCACGAAGGAATCCGATCCCGTATGAGCGCACTCCGCCTCTTCACGTCCGAGTCCGTCACCGAGGGGCACCCCGACAAGCTCTGCGACCAGATCTCCGATTCGATCCTCGACGCGCTCCTGCGTCAAGACCCGACGAGCCGAGTTGCGGTCGAAACCCTCGTGACCACGGGCCTCGTGCATGTCGCGGGCGAGGTCACGACGCGCGGTTACGTCGAGATCCCAGCGATCGTGCGCGAGCGCGTCACGTCGATCGGTTACGACTCATCCGACGCGTGGTTCGACGGCCGCTCCTGCGGAGTCTCGGTGTCGATCGGGGGTCAGTCACCCGACATCGCCCAGGGCGTCGACCACGCGTTCGAGTCCCGTGAACGAGACAGCGACGACGCGCTCGACCAACAGGGCGCCGGCGACCAGGGCATCATGTTCGGCTACGCCACGCGTGAGACTCCAGAACTCATGCCGGTGCCGATCTGGCTCGCGCATCGACTCGCCGAGCGACTCGCGGCCGTACGTAAGAACGGCGAGCTCGAGTACCTTCGCCCCGACGGCAAGACCCAGGTCACGGTCGGCTACGACGGGCAGGTGCCCAAGACGATCGAGACTGTAGTGCTCTCGACGCAGCACACTCGTGCCGTCTCGACCGAGCAGCTCCGGGTCGAGGTCGAAGAGCTCGTGATCCGCCCGGTGCTCGACACGGTCGAACTCATGCGCCCAGAGCTCGACGTGCTCATCAACCCCACGGGCCGCTTCGAGATCGGCGGGCCGCAGGGCGACGCCGGGCTGACCGGGCGCAAGATCATCATCGATACCTACGGCGGCGCGAGCCGGCATGGCGGCGGCGCCTTCAGTGGAAAGGACCCTTCGAAGGTCGACCGTTCGGCGGCATACGCAATGCGCTGGGTCGCCAAGAACGCGGTCGCCGCAGGGCTCGCCGACCGGCTCGAACTGCAGGTCGCGTACGCCATCGGCAAGGCAGCGCCCGTGGGGCTCTACGTCGAGACCTTCGGCACAGGAAAGCTGCCTGACGAGCAGATCATCGCCGCGATCCGTGAGGTGTTCGACCTGCGTCCTGCGGCGATCATCCGCGACCTCGATCTGCTCCGGCCGATCTACGCGCAGACCGCGAGCTACGGCCACTTCGGCCGGGAGCTGCCCGATTTCACATGGGAGCGCCTCGACCGCGTCGACGATCTCCGCACCGCAGCCAGGATCTGACGTGGCAGGCGGCTCCGTCGCCCGTGTGCTCGTCGACTCGCCACTGCCTCAACTCGACCAGCTCTTCGACTACGCGGTGCCCGAGCGGCTCCGCGAGGCGGCCGTCGCGGGGGTGCGAGTTCGGGTTCCATTGCGGTCGGGTGGGCGCATCGCGAACGGCTGGCTCGTCGAGGTCGCAGAGACGAGTGAGTTCGCGGGGCGGCTGAGCGAGCTCGAAGACGTCGTCTCCGAGGTGCCGTTGCTCATGCCCGAGGTGTGGGCGCTGGCCCGCGCGGCCTCAGATCGCGCTGCCGGCAACGCCGGCGACATCCTGCGGTTGGCGATTCCCAGCCGCTATGTGCGGGCCGAGCGGGCGTGGCGTGCAGCAGAACCCGACCCAGGCGAGCTGCCGGCCCCGCCGGCGGCGATTCCCGGCTATGAGGCAGGCCGTCTCGAGACCGGCATCGACGCGGGCGAGCGGATGTCGCTGGCCGCAGACCCTCGGCCGGTACGGCTCGGCTCGGGGGAGTGGGTCGGTGCGTGGGCCGCGACGCTCGCGGCCGCGGCCGCTCATACGCTCGCCGCCGATCGCTCGAGTCTCATCATCGTGCCCGACTACCGGGATCAGGAGCAGCTTCAGGCCGCCCTGGCCGATCGCGTCGACCCTCGACGCGTGCTGCGCACCGATGCGCGTCAGACGGGCGGTGAGCGCTTCCGTGCCTTCCTCGACGCGACCGCGCCCGAGGCCCGCGTCATCATCGGCAACCGTTCGACCGTCTACGCTCCCGCGACCAGGCTCGGCCTCATCGCCATGTGGGACGACGGCGACTCGCTGCAGAACGAGCAGCTCTCACCCGGCGTGCACCCGCGCGATGCTGCGCTCATCCGGCAGGAGCAGTCGGGCGCGGCGCTCGTGTTCCTCGGTCACACGCGCAGCGTCGAGGTCGAGCGTCTCGTCGAGATCGGTTGGGCGCGGGAGGTGCCTGCCGTCAAGCATGTTCGACCCCGCGTCATCCCGACCGAGCAGCAGTCGGCGCCCGCCCCCGGTTCGGCGCGCATCCCGTCGAGCGCTTGGCGAGCGGCGCAGCAGGCGATCCGTGAGGGGCCGGTGCTCGTGCAGGTCTCTCGTCCCGGCCACGCGCCGCTGCTCGCCTGCGATCGTTGCCGTGAACCGGCGCGGTGCACCGCGTGCGGCGGCGCACTGGTCGTGCCGCGCAGCGGTGGTGACCCGCGTTGCGTCCTCTGCGGCACGAGTGCGAGTACGTGGCGATGCCCGGTCTGCGAGGGCGTCAAGCTGCGTGCCGTCACAGTCGGGGCGAGCCGCACGGCGGAAGAGCTCGGTCGGGCATTCCCGACTGCCAGGGTCATTCTCTCCGACGGGGAGCGTCCGGTGCTCAGGGTGGGTGCTGAACCGGCCCTGGTGGTGGCGACGCGCGGTGCCGAGCCGATCGCTGACGGCGGCTACCGCGCGGTGCTCCTCCTCGACGGCGAGCGGATGCTGCTGCGCGAGTCCCTCCGCGTTGCCGAGGACTGCCTGCGATGGTGGTCGAATGCCGCGGCGCTCGCAGCGCCGGGGTCGCCGGTCTTCCTCGTCGGGGTCGCGGGAGCGCTGGCGACCGCGCTGGCGTCGTGGCGTCAGCCCGAGTGGGCGAGCGGAGAGCTCGCGGCTCGCCGGGCGCTGCGTTTCCCTCCCGCCGTGCGTGTGGCGAGCGTGACGGCTGCGCCCGCTTTGGTCGCGCAGGCGCTCACGGCGGCACAGGCCGCGGCCGAGGGCGTCGATGCACTCGGTCCGGTGCCCGCCGACGAAGGACTCGAGCGGGCGATCGTGCGGTTCGACTACTCGGCCGGCGGGGCGGTCGCGAAGGCGCTGCGCGCAGAGATGATCCGGGTCGCGACGGAGCGACGGCGGCCGGTCACGGGTCGGCCGCCGAAGCGACCGTCGGTGCTTCGGGTGCGCTTCGACGATCCCGAGGTTCCGTAGCCGCACGGTCTTCAGCGTTCGGCGCGTCGAATCGGCATGACTTCGGGGCGCTATCGTGGGGTGGTTCTCGCGGTTGGTCAAGCGACTCGCGGGTTTGGGACGTTCGAGCACGGAGGCGCTGAGGATGGGTTCATCGACCACGCAGTTCACTGGCAGGACGACGGAGATTCCCGGACTGCTCGTGTTCGATGTGACCCGTGTCGAAGATTCTCGAGGATGGTTTCAGGAGAAGTACCATCGCGAGAAACTGGTCGGCGCGGGGCTTCCTGCGGCGTTCGACGTCGTCCAGACCAGCGTCGCCTTCAATGAGCGGGCATCGACTCGGGGGTTTCACGCCGAACCGTGGGACAAGTACATCTCGATCATCGACGGCACCGCCTTCGCTGCATATGTGGACCTCAGAGCGGGGGAGACGTTCGGGAGGATCGTGACGACTGAACTCCGCCCGGACAACGCGGTCTTCGTTCCAGCAGGTGTCGCGAACTCGTATCAGTGCTTGAGCGCACTCCACTACCTCTACAGCGTGAACCGACACTGGACCCCCGACGCCTACGAGTTGTACACCTTCGTGAATCTGGCCGACCCGGAGCTCGCGGTGGACTGGCCGATCCCGCTCGGTGACGCCGTTCTGTCGGACAAGGACGAGACTCATCCGTTCCTCCGGGATGTCGAGCCGATCTCAATCTGAGCTCGGTCCGGGTCCCGTAGCCGCTCGTTCGTCGGCGACAATGGAGTGTGCAGAAGCTCCGCATCATCTTCGCCGGCACTCCTGCCGCGGCCGTCCCATCACTCGAGCGCCTCTCGGCGAGCCGCCATGATCTCGTCGGAGTCGTCACACGACAGCCGGCACCCCTCGGTCGCAAGCGCGTGCTGACCCCATCGCCCGTCGCGCAGGCGGCGGCACGCCTGCAGTTGCCGCTCATCGAGACCAATCGACTCGATGCCGACGCGACTGCGCGCATCGTCGAGCTCGCGCCCGATCTCGGCGTCATCGTGGCCTACGGCGGGCTCGTACGCGAGCCGCTTCTCTCGACGCCCGCGCACGGCTGGATCAACCTGCACTTCTCACTCCTGCCCACTTGGCGTGGGGCCGCGCCCGTGCAGCACTCTCTCATCGCGGGGGACACCGTCGCTGGCGCATCCGTGTTCCAGCTCGTGCCCGATCTCGATGCGGGCGACGTCTTCGCGATGCACGAACGACCGCTCGGCGGTGACGAGACGGCCGGAGAACTGCTCGAGGAACTCGCCGTTTCGGGGGCGGCGCTGTTGGCCGGTGTGGTCGACGGCATCGCCGAGGGGGTGGCGCGCGCCGTGCCTCAGCACGGAGAGCCGAGTCTCGCGCCGAAGCTCACGATCGACGACGCACGCCTCGACTGGTCGCACCCTGCGTCGGAGGTGCGAGCGCGTTACCGCGGAGTGACGCCCGAGCCGGGCGCATGGACGACGGTCGACGGGCAGCGAGTCAAGATACTGGGGCTCGACGGCGTCGACGATGCGGCGGATGTCCCGGCGCTCGCGCCCGGCGAGATCACCCTCGCTGCACGACGCCTGCTGATCGGCACGGCCACGACGCCGCTCGAGCTGCGCCGGGTACAACCCGCAGGAAAGCCGGCGATGGACGCGGGCGACTGGTGGCGCGGCGCCGCCCAGACCGTGGGGGTGGCCCGATGAGTGGGACTGGCCGGCCGCGCAGCACCGGCGGCGGCACGGGTGCTCGGATCTCGCCCGCACGCCTCGTCGCCGTCGACGTACTCGAAGCTGTGCGAACCGATGAGGCCTACGCGAACCTCCTCCTGCCTGCTCGCATCCGCCGTGCCGGCCTGAGTCGCGCCGACGCGGCCTTCGCGACCGAGTTGACCTACGGCACGCTGCGCATGCAGGGGTTCTACGATCGCGTCATCGAGCTCGCCGCGAATCGCCCCGTCGGCGCCATCGACCCAGCGGTGCTCGATGTGCTGCGGCTTGGCGCGCACCAGTTGCTCGCAACCAGGGTCGCCACGCACGCCGCCGTCAACGAGCAGGTCGAGCTCGCGCGGAGGGCGTCACCGAAGGCCGCCGGGTTCGTGAACGCGGTGCTGCGCACGATCTCGCGATCGTCGCCCGAAACATGGCGTGAGCTCGTCGCCGAGGGTGCTGTCGGCGAAGATGCCCGCCTCGCCGCGGTGGCGAGCCATCCCGAGTGGATTGTGCGAGCGCTCCGCACCGCGCTCGAGCGCGAGGGTCGCGCCGATGAGCTGGAATCGCTGCTCGACGCCGACAACGCCTCGCCCCGGGTGAATCTCGCCGTGCTGCCGGGGCTCGATGTCGACACCGATGGCATCGAGGGATTCGAACCCGATCGGTTCTCACCGATCGGCGCGGTCGCCGACGACCCGATCGCCGCTGCCGAGGGCTCCGGCGGCCGCATCCGCGTGCAAGACGAGGGCTCCCAGCTCGCGGCACTCGCGCTCAGTCGTGCCATGCCCGTGCGTGCGGGCGAGCACTGGCTCGACCTCTGCGCCGGCCCGGGCGGCAAGACCGCGGTGCTCGCCGCGGAGGCGCTGACGGGTGGGGCCGCGCTGTCGGCGACGGAGACCGTGCCGGTTCGGGCGGAGCTCGTGCGCAAGGCGATCACCGGAGTGCCGCTCTCGGTCGATGTTCACGTCGGCGATGGCCGTGACCTCGACCTCGAGGCGCTCGGCGCGCCCGCCGGCTTCGATCGCATCCTGCTCGATGCACCGTGTACCGGACTCGGCGCGCTCCGCCGCCGCCCCGAGGCGAGATGGCGCAAGGCCCCATCGGATGTCGCCGAGTTGACCAAACTCCAGGGCGAGCTGTTCGACAGCGCGTTCGCCGCGCTCGCGCCCGGCGGGATCCTCGCGTACGTCACCTGCTCGCCGCATACCGCCGAGACGCAGGGCACGCTCGCCGCGGCGCTTCGACGAGCAGGCGCATCAGCTCGTCAGCTCGACACGCGTGCCGTGGTCGAGGGGCTGTCGCGGCATCCGCTCGACCTCGCAGGCGAGGCTGAGACGGTGCAGCTCTGGCCGCACCGGCACGGCACCGACGCGATGTTCATCGCCCTCGTGCAGAAGCAGCACGACGCACCTTCACCGGCGGGCACCGATCGGTAGGGTGGCTGCATGACGACGCGGATCAACCCGAGCATCCTCGCTGCCGACTTCGCGAACCTCGAGCGCGAGCTCGGGCGCATCGCGAGTGCCGACCTCGTGCACGTCGACGTGATGGACAACCATTTCGTGCCGAACCTCACCTTCGGTCCGCAGATGGTCGGGCGGTTGCAAGAGGTGAGCCCGATTCCGCTCGATGTGCACCTCATGATCGACGATCCCGACCACTGGGCGCCCGGCTACGCCGAGACGGGTGCGTTCTCGGTGACGTTCCATGCCGAGGCCGCCGCCGACCCCGTGGCACTTGCGCGGCGACTCCGCGAGATCGGCGCGCGCGCGGGCATCGCTCTCAAGCCCGGCACTGATGTCGAGCCCTACCTCGAACTCCTGCCAGAGTTCGACCAGGTGCTCGTGATGACCGTCGAGCCCGGCTTCGGCGGTCAGTCGTTCATGCCCGAGACGATGCCGAAGCTCACCCGGCTCGCGAGCGCGGTGCGTGAGACCGGCCTCGACGTGTGGCTGCAGGTCGACGGCGGCATCTCGCTCGACACGATCGGCATCGCCGCCGAGGCCGGCGCGAACACCTTCGTCGCGGGTTCGGCGGTCTTCGGGGCCGAGGTGCCGGCCGAGCGCATCGCCGAGCTTCGTGACGTCGCGTCCGCGCACGCCCAGACGCACCGGTAGCCTAGAAGAGTGAAGACCTTCGACGACCTCTTCGTCGAGCTCGCAGACAAAGCCCGAACCCGACCAGAGGGTTCCGGCACGGTGCGCGAGCTCGACGCCGGCGTGCACGCCATCGGCAAGAAGATCGTCGAGGAGGCGGCCGAGGTGTGGATGGCCGCCGAGTACCAGAGCGACGACGAGACAGCTGAAGAGATCTCGCAGCTCCTCTACCACCTGCAGGTGCTGATGCTCGCGAAGGGGCTCTCGCCCGCCGACGTGTACCGACATCTCTGAAACGCCCATGGCCGATCAGAACCGTCGACACGGCAGTATTGCCGAGAACCAGAGACAGAACATGCTCCGAATCGCTGTGCCCAACAAGGGCTCGCTCGCTGAAACCGCCGCGCAGATGTTGTGGGAGGCCGGGTACACCGGACGCCGCGACCCCCGCGACCTGCACGCCGCCGACCCCCGCAACGGGGTCGAGTTCTTCTACCTGCGCCCGCGCGACATCGCGACGTACGTGGGCTCCGGCGCGCTCGATGTCGGCATCACGGGTCGCGACCTCCTGCTCGATTCCGGGTCGGATGCCGTAGAGATCGCGCCGCTCGGATTCGGCGACTCGACATTCCGCTTCGCCGGGCCGGCGGGCGGCTTCGTCGAGCTTTCCGAGCTCGAAGGCGTTCGCGTGGCCACGAGCTACCCGGGTCTCGTGGGGGCGTTCCTCGCCGGTCACGGTGTCACCGCCAAGCTCGTGAAGCTCGACGGCGCGGTCGAATCCGCTGTGCGGCTCGGCGTCGCGGACGCCGTCGCCGACGTCGTCTCCACGGGCTCGACGCTTCGCGCGGCAGGCCTCGAGATCTTCGGTCCCGTCATTCTCGACTCCGAGGCCGTGCTCATCGGCTCGGGCGTCGACAAGCCCGGTGCGTCGACGTTGCTGCGACGGCTGCAGGGAGTGCTCGTCGCGCGCCAGTACGTGCTGCTCGACTACGACGTGCCGGTGGAGCACCTCGAGCGCGCCACGGCTGCCGCTCCGGGATTCGAATCGCCGACCGTGTCGCCGCTGCACGACCCCGAGTGGGTCGCGGTGCGAGTCATGATCGCTCGCGCCGAGATGAACCACGTCATGGATGAGCTCTACGAGCTCGGTGCACGGGCGATCCTCGTCAGCGCCATCCACGCGGCACGGTTGTGAGGCCACCGTGTCTCTCGCCGTCCGTGTGATCCCATGCCTCGACGTAGCAGCAGGCCGCGTGGTGAAAGGCGTCAACTTCCAGAACCTGCGTGATGCCGGAGACCCCGTCGAGCTCGCTGCCCGCTACGCCGAACAGGGCGCCGACGAGCTCACGTTCCTCGACGTCACCGCGACCGTCGACGATCGCTCGACGACCTACGACATGGTGCAGCGGGTGGCCGAACAGGTCTTCATCCCGCTCACGGTCGGGGGCGGGATCCGCTCGACCGACGACGTCGCGCGATTGCAGGGCCATGGCGCCGACAAGATCGGCGTGAACAGCGCCGCGATCGCGCGCCCGCCGCTGATCGCTGAGATCGCCGACCGCTTCGGCGCACAGGTGCTCGTGCTCTCACTCGACGTCAAGCGCTCGGGTCGCACGGCGTCGGGTTTCGTGGTGACGACGCACGGCGGCCGAACCGAGACCGACCTCGACGCGCTCGACTGGGCGCGCCGGGCCATCGAACTCGGCGCGGGGGAGTTGCTCGTCAACTCGATCGACGCCGACGGCACGAAGGCGGGGTTCGACCTCGAACTCACGGCCCTCATGCACGAGCTGTCGAGCGTGCCGGTCATCGCCTCGGGTGGAGCGGGCGCGGTCGGCGACTTCGCACCGGCCATCGCGGCCGGTGCCGATGCGGTGCTCGCGGCATCCGTGTTCCACAATGGCGAGGTGACCATCGGCGAGGTGAAGGCCGCACTGGCGGCCGATGGGAGGATAGTGCGATGACCACGGAATCGACGGTCGATGCGGCGCTCGAACGAGCGGTGTTCAACGGTGACGGCCTATTGCCCGCGGTGATCCAGCAATGGGACACGGGCGAGGTGCTGATGCTCGGCTGGATGGATCGCGAGGCGCTGCGGCGCACGCTGACCGAGGGCCGCGTGACGTTCTGGTCGCGATCGCGGCGGGAGTACTGGCGCAAGGGCGACACCTCTGGCCACGTGCAGTACGTACGCTCGGCCGCCCTTGACTGCGACGCCGACACCCTGCTGGTGAAGGTTGAGCAGGTCGGTGCCGCGTGCCACACCGGCACTCGCACGTGCTTCGACGGCGACCCGATCGCCGTGACCCCGGGGTTCCCACCCGCCGACTGACTTGAGGAGCACACGTTGGCCGACGCCACGACCACGTTCGACGAGTTCACCGCCCTGCTCGCGGGGCGCCGCGTCGTGCCCGTCGTGCGCGAACTCTTCGCCGACGGCGAGACGCCGGTGGGCATCTACCGCAAGCTCGCGGCCGGCCGGCCGGGCACATTCCTGCTCGAATCGGCGGAGCAGGGCGGCATCTGGTCGCGGTACTCCTTCGTGGGCGTCTCGTCGTACGGCGTGATCACCGAGGCCGATGACCGGGTGGAATGGCAGGACTACGGGCTCAGCGCAGAACGCGCGCTCGGCGAAGCCGCAGAACTCGCACCGCTCGCAGCGCTCGAGGCTCTGTTCGAACGGTGGCGCACCGAAGACGTGCCCGGTGCGCCGCCGCTCACTGGCGGACTCGTCGGCTTCATCGGCTGGGAGGCGATCCGTCAGATCGAGCGGTTGCCGAACCGCCCGCCGTCGGAGTTCCCGATGCCAGGACAGGCGTTCGCGTTCGTCTCCGAGCTCGTCGTGATCGACCATCGCACCGGCACGGTGCAGCTCATCGCATCGGTGTTGAACGACCGTGGCGACGACGCCGGTGCACTCTGGAACGACGCGCAGACGCGGCTCGACCGCATGCAGCGCGGTCTTGCGCAGCCCACCGAGGCGTGGCTCGCCGAGATCGATCTCACACGTGCCGCCGACCCTGTGCACCGCACCGAGAAGTCCGACTTCCTCGCCGCCGTCGATCGCTCGAAGGAGTACATCCACGACGGCGACATCTTCCAGGTAGTCATCTCTCAGCGGTTCGAGCAGCAGGCCACGGCGCATCCGATCGATGTGTACCGCGTGCTCCGCAGCCTCAACCCGAGTCCGTACATGTACCTCCTGCACCTCGAAGACACGGCGGGTGACCCCTACTGGATCGTCGGGTCCTCACCCGAGGCGCTCGTGAAGGTGCAGCAGAGCCGGGTGTTCACGCATCCGATCGCCGGGTCGAAGCCGCGAGGCGCGACCCCCGAGGCGGATGCTGACTTCGAATCAGAGCTCATCGCCGACCCGAAGGAGCAGGCCGAGCACCTGATGCTCGTCGACCTCGCCCGCAACGACCTCGCGAAGGTCTGCACCGCAGGATCCGTCGAGGTGACCGAGTTCATGCGCGTCGAGCGCTTCAGCCACATCATGCACCTCGTCTCGTCCGTCGAAGGTGATCTCGTGCCAGGGGCGAACGCGATCGACGTGTTCCGTGCGACCTTCCCAGCAGGCACGCTCTCGGGCGCACCGAAGCCGAGGGCGCTCGAGATCATCGATGAGCTCGAGCCGGCGCAGCGCGGTCTCTACGGGGGAGTCGTCGGGTATTTCGGTTTCGGCGGCGACGCCGACCTCGCGATCGCGATCCGCACGGCCACCATCTCGGGCGGTGTCGCCCGGGTGCAGGCCGGCGGCGGTCTCGTCGCCGATTCCGATCCCGAGTCCGAGTACCAGGAATCGCGCAACAAGGCCGCTGCACCGCTCCGCGCCGTTGCGGTGGCCAACGCGATGAGACGGGTGCAGTCATGAAGCCGGCGCGCATGAAGCTGCCGACGATCCTCGCGACGATCGTCGCATCGGGGCTCGTGCTGCTCTCCTGGAGCCAGACTTGGTTCGAACTCGTGATCGAGGCGAGCACCGTCGCCGGTTCCGGTGAGCCGGTCGCTGTCGCAGGCAGCGCCGCCTCACCGGCACTCGCCGCGCTCGGGCTCGCCGGGCTCGCCCTCGTGGCCGCTCTGGCGATCGCGGGCCCGGGCATCCGTGTCGTGCTCGGCGTGCTCGAGATCGTGCTCGGCGGGTGCGTGCTGCTCGCCGCGGGCATGTCGCTGGCCGATCCGGTCGCCGCAGTGTCTCCCGCGGTCACCGAGGCCACGGGAGTCGCCGGCGCCGCGCCGACGGCCGAGCTCGTGGCGTCCGCATCCCCGACGCTGTGGCCGGTGATCGCGATCGTGGGCGGAGCGCTCATGGTGCTCGCGGGCCTGGCGGTGCTCGTGACCGGCGGCCGCTGGCCGGGCTCGTCGCGGCGCTACGGTGGCGCGCGAGCGTCGAATGCGGGGGCCGGCGAAGGCGAACGCCCCGCCTCGGATCGCGCGATCGACGACTGGGACGGCTTGAGCCGCGGCGACGACCCCACCGGGGAACCGGCCGACGAATCGACTGGCGATCCGACCGACGGCGATGCAGCCGACCCGCACCATGACGAGAGCCCCAGCGGTCCGAACCGCTAGACTGACCGACGAAAACCCCGCACGAAGGAGCATCATGAGCATTGAGACCGCAGATCCCGGCCACGGACACTCGCCCGCGGCATGGACCGCCGTCACGATCATGCTCATCGCGTTCGTGATCGGCACCGTCGCGTTCTTCTTCGAGCTGCAGTGGCTCGTCTGGGCGTCGGCAGGGCTCCTCATCGTCGGCCTCATCGTCGGCTGGGTGCTCACGCGCGCCGGCTACGGCGTCGGCGGCTCGAAGGTCGCCGAAAAGGTGCACTGATGCTCGATGAGTTGACGGCGAACGCTGTCGCCGACGCTCTGGCGCGCCGCGAGAGCGCGCCGCTCGCCGAAGTCGAGGCAGCCGCGCTCGCGCGCCCGGCCGCCCTCGATGCGCTCGAGGCGCTGCGACCGGCGGCCCACGTGAAGGTCATCGCAGAGATCAAGCGCTCGAGCCCTTCGCGCGGCTCGCTCGCGTCGATCGCAGACCCTGCCGCCCTCGCCCGGAGCTACGAGCTGGGTGGTGCGAGCGCGATCAGCGTGCTCACCGAGGGCCGCAAGTTCGGCGGCTCCCTCGCAGACCTCGAGACCGTGCGCCGCGCCGTCGCCCTGCCGGTGCTTCGCAAAGACTTCATCGCGACGCCGTACCAGGTGTTCGAAGCTCGCGCCGCGGGCGCCGACCTCGTGCTCCTCATCGTCGCTGCGCTCGATGACACCGTGCTCCGCGAACTCTACGATCTCATCGTCGAACTCGGCATGACGCCGCTCATCGAGACCCATTCCGCCGCAGAGCTCGAGCGAGCTGCCGCGCTCGGTGCGCGGCTCATCGGCGTGAACGCCCGCGACCTCTCGACCTTCGAACTCGACCGCGACCTCTTCGGCCGACTCGCTCCCCGATTCCCCGAGGGCGCGATCCGCGTCGCGGAGTCCGCGGTGCTCTCGGTTGCGGATGTCGCGCACTACCGCTCATCGGGCGCCGATGTCGTGCTCGTCGGCGAGGCGCTCGTCACGGGCGGCGACCCGATTGCCAACCTCTCAGCTTTCCTGGCGGTGTGACATGGCGCTCAGAGCGCAGACCGGTCCGTATTTCGGCGACTTCGGCGGACGCTTCGTGCCCGAGTCGCTCATCGCCGCCCTCGATGAGCTCGGCGAGGCATACGATCTCGCGAAGCTCGATCCGGCGTTCGGCGCCGAGCTCGCCGAGCTCGGGCGCAGCTACACGGGTCGGCCCTCGATCATCACCGAGGTGCCGCGGTTCGCGGCGCACGCCGGCGGCGCCCGGGTCATCCTGAAGCGCGAAGACCTCAACCACACGGGTTCGCACAAGATCAACAACGTGCTCGGCCAAGCGCTGCTCACGAAGCGCATCGGCAAGTCGCGCGTGATCGCCGAGACGGGTGCCGGTCAGCACGGCGTCGCGACGGCGACCGCTGCGGCCCTCTTCGGGCTCGAATGCGTCATCTACATGGGTGAGGTCGACACCGAGCGGCAGGCGCTGAACGTCGCCCGAATGCGGTTGCTCGGCGCTGAGGTCATCGCCGTGAAGGCAGGCTCGCGCACGCTGAAAGACGCGATCAACGAGGCGATGCGCGACTGGGTCACGAACGTCGAGACGACCAACTACATCTTCGGCACGGTCGCGGGCCCGCACCCGTTCCCCGAGATGGTGCGCGACTTCCAGAAGATCATCGGCGAAGAGGCCCGCCAGCAGGTCATCGACCTCACCGGAGCGCTGCCCACCGCGGTCACGGCCTGCGTCGGTGGCGGCTCGAACGCGATCGGCATCTTCCACGCCTTCCTCGACGACACCGACGTCGCGCTCTACGGCTTCGAAGCCGGCGGTGAGGGCGTCGATACCGAGCGGCACGCGGCGACCATCACGAAGGGGCGCCCTGGTGTGCTTCACGGTGCACGCAGCTACCTGCTGCAAGACGATGACGGCCAGACGATCGAGTCGCATTCGATCTCTGCGGGCCTCGACTACCCGGGCGTCGGCCCCGAGCACTCGTGGCTCGCTGCACTCGGCCGGGCGACCTATCGTCCCGTGACCGATGTCGCGGCCATGAATGCGCTCCGGCTCCTCACCCGCACCGAGGGGATCATCCCGGCCATCGAATCGGCTCACGCCCTCGCTGGCACGCTCGAACTCGGGCGCGAGCTCGGCCCGGAGGCGACGATCCTCGTGAACCTGTCGGGGCGCGGCGATAAAGACATGGACACCGCGGCACGCTATTTCGAGCTCTACGACCAGGAGAACGCCGAATGAATACGGTCGGTCCCGTAATCCGCCGTCGCAACGACGAGGCACGCGGCGCCCTCATCGGCTACCTTCCGGTCGGCTTCCCGACGTTCGACGAGAGCATCGAAGCGGCGGTGGCCATGGTCGAGAACGGCGTCGACGCCATCGAGCTCGGCCTGCCGTATTCCGATCCCGTTATGGACGGCCCGGTCATCCAGGCCGCCACGCAGCAAGCGCTCGCGAACGGGTTCCGTCTCGCCGACGGCTTCGAGGCCGTGCGGCGCATCACCGAGCGGGTGGATGCCCCGGTGCTGATCATGACCTACTGGAACCCGGTCGTGCAGTACGGCGTCGACCGGTTCGCCGACGATCTCGCGGCGGCCGGGGGAGCGGGCCTCATCACGCCCGACCTCATCCCCGACGAGGGTGCGGCGTGGACCGCGGCATCCGAGCGCACCGGTCTCGACCGGGTCTTCCTCGCTGCCCCGACTTCGAGTGATGTTCGCATCAAACAGGTCATCGAGGCGAGCCGCGGCTTCGTCTACGCCGTGTCGACGATGGGCATCACGGGTGCGCGCAGCGACGTCGACCGGGCGGCTCGCACGCTCGTCGAGCGGCTGACCGAGGCAGGCGCGGCAGCGAGCTGCGTCGGTGTCGGCATCTCCACGGCCGCGCAGGTCGCCGAGGTGCTCGAGTACGCAGAGGGCGCGATCGTGGGCTCGGCGCTCGTGAACGCACTCGCGACGGGCGGTGTGGCGGCCGTCGGCGAGCTCGCCGCGGAACTCTCGCGCGGAACCCGCGCGGAGTGAAGTACGCTCATTGAGGCCGTCAGCGGCCGACGCAACTGAGGAAAGGCACAAGCCGGCGTGATCGCACCGTTCAGCATTCCGAGCCCAGACCCCGCGTGGCGCGCATTCGAGATCCCCGTGCCCTGGGGCGTTCTCGTCATCAACACCTACGCGCTCTGCATCCTCGTCGGCATCATCCTCGCTGTAATCATCACGTCGCGCCGGCTCACCAAGCGCGGCGCAGAGCCCGGCATCGTGCTCGACATCGCACTCTGGGCCGTGCCCCTCGGCATCATCGGCGCCCGGTTCTACCACGTGTTCACGCACCCCGCCGACTACTTCGCTGGGCAGGAGTGGTGGACGGTCTTCGCCATCTGGGAGGGCGGCAACGCGATCTACGGCGCCCTCATCGGCGGCGCGGTCGGCGTCATCATCGGCTGCAGGTTCACGGGAATCCGGTTCTGGTCGTTCGCCGACGCACTTGCGCCCGGCCTGCTCGTCGCACAAGCGGTCGGCCGCCTCGGCAACTGGTTCAACCACGAGCTCTTCGGCTCGCCGACCGACCTGCCGTGGGGCCTCGAGATCTCCTCCGACAACGCCGCTTTCCCGGCCGGCCTGGCCGAAGGCACGCTCTTCCACCCCACGTTCCTCTACGAACTCATCTGGAACCTCGCGGGTGCCGCCGTCATCATCCTGCTCGAGCGCAAGTTCAACATGCGCTGGGGCAAGGCCTTCGGCGTCTACCTCATCTGGTACGGCGCCGGTCGCTCGTTCTTCGAGTCCATCCGTGTCGACCCGAGCGAGATGTTCCTGGGCATCCGGGTGAACGTCTGGGCGTCCTTCGCCGCGATCGTCATCGGCATCGTCCTGATCCTCGTGCAGCGGCGCCGTCACACCGGCGATGAGCCGAGTCCGTACGTGCCCGGGCGTGAGTGGAGCGCTCCGGATGCTGAGGTAGACTCCGAAGACACCGAGTCCGACTCCGACTCACTCGACGATGAGGTCGAGAGCGCGAGCGAATCGGGCGAACCGGCGGCCACAAGCCCCAGCCGATCCACCTCGAAGTAGGTCGCCCCAACACCGCGTTCTCCGAAAGTGACGCCGCACCACGCGTCACGACATCTCCCTTGATGGGCCGACGACGTCCCCCGCTGCACACTTAGTTGATGAGGACGGTTCACGTGTCGCTCACCCCACCCTTCTCGAGGTTCGGTACCGTTCCGGCTGCCCAGGGCATGTACGACCCCGCCGATGAGAAGGACGCCTGCGGCCTCGCGATGGTCGCGACCCTGCGTGGCACGGGCGGACACGACATCATCACCGTGGCACTCGACGCCCTGCGCAACCTCGAGCACCGCGGTGCCGTCGGTTCCGACGCCGGCACCGGCGACGGGGCGGGCATCGTCACGCAGGTGCCCGACGAATTCCTCCGTGCGGTCACCGCATTCGCGCTTCCGGCGGCCGGGGCATACGCCGTCGGCAACGCCTTCCTGCCCGTCGACCCCACCGCGCGCAGCAGGGTCAAGCAGGCACTGGCCGGGCTCGCGGCATCCGAAGGCCTCTCGGTGATCGGATGGCGCGAAGTGCCGGTACGACCCGACGAACTCGGCTCGCTCGCCCGCGCGGCGATGCCCGTCGTGCAGCAGCTGTTCGTGCACGCCGTGGCCACCTCGTCGAGCGGTGCGACCGTGTCGGGCATCGAGCTCGACCGGCTCACATTCCGGTTGCGCAAGCGCGCCGAGCGCGAGCTCGAACTGTACTTCGCCTCGCTGTCGAGCCGCACCCTCGTCTACAAGGGCATGGTCACGACGCTGCAACTCGAGCCCTTCTACCCCGACCTCTCCGATGAGCGTTTCGCATCGAAGCTCGCGCTCGTGCACTCGCGCTACTCGACGAACACCTTCCCGTCGTGGCCGCTGGCCCAACCGTTCCGCATGATCGCGCACAACGGCGAGATCAACACGATCCAGGGCAACCGCAACTGGATGCGGGCGCGCCAGTCGCAACTCGAGTCGGAGCTCCTCGGCGACCTCGCGCCGATCCGGCCGATCGTCACGCCGGGCGCGAGCGACTCCGCCTCCTTTGACGAGGTCGTGGAGCTATTGACGCTCGCCGGCCGCAGCCTGCCGCACGCCGTCATGATGATGGTGCCCGAGGCATGGGAGAACCAGACTGAGATCGACGCCGAGCGGCGCGCGTTCTACGAGTACCACTCGATGCTCATGGAGCCATGGGACGGCCCGGCGGCGATCGTCTTCACCGATGGCGCACTCGTCGGCGCGACCCTCGACCGCAACGGACTGCGCCCGGGTCGATACGTCGTGACCGACGACGGACTCGTCGTGCTCGCGAGCGAGATCGGCGTGCTCGACATCGAGCAGAGTCGCATCGTGCGCAAGGGCCGGCTGCGGCCGGGGCGCATGTTCCTCGTCGACACCGAGGCTGGTCGCCTCATCGAAGACGACGAGATCAAGGCGGAGCTCGCCGCATCCGAGCCGTGGGGCGACTGGCTCGAGCAGGGGCGCATCCAGTTGGCCGACCTACCCGAACGTGAGCACATCGTGCACCCGCCGGCATCCGTCAATCGGCGCCAGCGCACTTTCGGCTACACCGAGGAAGAGGTGAGGATCCTGCTCGCGCCGATGGCGCGCACCGGGGCGGAGCCTCTCGGAGCGATGGGCTCCGACACGCCGATCGCAGTGCTCTCCGAGCGCCCGCGCCTGCTCTTCGACTACTTCACGCAGCAGTTCGCGCAGGTCACCAACCCGCCGCTCGACTCGATCCGCGAGGCGGTCGTCACCTCGCTCGGCACCTCCCTCGGCCCCGAACGCAACCTGCTCGACGCAGGCCCTGAGCACGCCCGGCAGGTCTCGCTCACGTTCCCGGTGATCGACAACGACGAGCTCGCGAAGATCGTGCACATCGACCCGACACCCGGGCGCCGCACGACGGTCACCGTGCGCGGCCTCTACCGCTTCGACGAGGGCCCCGAGGCGATGCGCAACCGTCTCACGGCGATTTGCGGTGAGGTCGACGAGGCCATCGAGGCCGGCGCTGCCTTCATCGTGCTGAGCGACCGGGACTCCAACAAAGACCTTGCGCCGATTCCGTCGCTGCTCATGCTCTCGGCGGTGCACCACCATCTCATCCGCGCAGAGAACCGCATGAAGGTCGGACTCGTCGTCGAGGCGGGCGATGTGCGCGAGGTGCATCACGTCGCGCTGCTCATCGGCTACGGGGCATCCGCTGTGAACCCCTACCTCGCGATGGAGACGTGCGAAGACCTCGTGCGTTCGGGCGTGATCACCGGTGTGACGCCCGAAGAGGCCGTGCGAAACGTCATCAAGGCGCTCGGCAAGGGCGTGCTGAAGATCATGTCGAAGATGGGCATCTCGACCATCTCCTCGTATGGCGGCGCGCAGGCCTTCGAGGCCATCGGTCTGGCGCAGGGTTTCATCGACGAGTTCTTCACCGGCACGACCTCCAAGCTCGGCGGGGTGGGCATCGACGTGATCGCGGTCGAGAACCTCGACCGGCACACCCAGGCGTACCCGCAAGACGCCGCAGTGCGCGCGCACGAGCGTCTGAGCACCGGCGGCGAGTACCAGTGGCGTCGCGACGGCTCGCCCCACCTCTTCAACCCCGAGACCGTCTTCCGCCTGCAGCACTCCACGAGGAACCGGCGGTATGACGTGTTCCGCGAGTACACCTCGCTCGTCGACGCGCAGGCCGAAGAGCTCATGACGCTGCGCGGCATGTTCGCGCTGCGCACCGGCACTCGCGCGGCCGTGCCGATCGATGAGGTCGAATCCATCGAGTCGATCGTCAAGCGATTCTCGACCGGTGCGATGAGCTACGGCTCGATCTCGAAGGAAGCGCACGAGTCGCTCGCGATCGCGATGAACCGCCTCGGCGCCAAGTCCAATACGGGCGAAGGCGGTGAAGACCTCGACCGGCTGCTCGACCCCGAGCGACGCAGCGCGATCAAGCAGGTCGCATCGGGCCGGTTCGGCGTCACGAGCATGTACCTCACGCACGCCGACGACATCCAGATCAAGCTCGCCCAGGGTGCCAAGCCCGGCGAGGGCGGTCAGTTGCCGCCGACGAAGGTGTACCCGTGGGTGGCGCGCACCAGGCACGCGACCGCCGGTGTCGGCCTGATCTCGCCGCCGCCGCACCACGACATCTACTCCATCGAAGACCTCAAGCAGCTGATCTTCGACCTGAAGCGCGCGAATCCGAAGGCTCGCGTGCACGTGAAGCTCGTGAGCCAGTCGGGCATCGGCGCGGTCGCCGCAGGCACGGCCAAAGCTCTCGCCGACGTGATCCTCGTCTCAGGACACGATGGCGGCACCGGGGCGAGCCCGCTGAACTCGCTGAAGCACGCCGGCACGCCGTGGGAGCTCGGCCTCGCCGAGACCCAGCAGACGCTCATGCTCAACGGCATGCGCGACCGCGTGGTGGTGCAGGTCGACGGGCAGCTGAAGACCGGCCGAGATGTCGTGATCGGCGCGCTGCTCGGCGCCGAGGAATTCGGCTTCGCCACCGCACCTCTCGTCGTGCAGGGCTGCGTCATGATGCGCGTCTGCCACCTCGACACCTGCCCCGTCGGCGTCGCGACCCAGAACCCCGAGCTGCGCAAGCGCTTCTCGGGCAAGCCCGAGTTCGTCGTCAACTTCTTCGAGTTCATCGCCCAAGAGGTGCGAGAGTACCTCGCCGAACTCGGCTACCGATCGATCGACGAGATCATCGGTCGACGCGAACTGCTCGACGTCGACCGTGCCGTCGATCACTGGAAGGCGTCGGGCCTCGACCTGTCCCCGGTGCTCGTCGGCCCCGACTTCGCCGAGGCCGAGCCGCGGCGCAACGCTCGCGCGCAAGACCACGAGCTCGAGAAGCACTTCGACAACGAGCTCATCCGTCGCAGCAAGCTCGTGCTCGAGCAGGGCGGCACGGTCGAGATCGCCCTGCCGATTCGCAACACCGAGCGCGCGGTCGGCACGATGCTCGGACACGAGGTCACGGTCCGTCGTGGCGAGCACGGTCTGCCCGCCGGATCGATCGACGTCACGCTCACCGGTTCGGCCGGGCAGTCGTTCGGTGCGTTCCTGCCGAGCGGCATCACCCTGCGACTCGAGGGCGACTCGAACGACTACGTGGGCAAGGGCCTCTCCGGCGGCCAGATCGTCGTCCGTCCGTCGAGCGATAGCGGATTCGTGGCCGAACGCAACGTGATCGCCGGCAACGTGATCGGCTACGGGGCGACGCAGGGCAGCATGTTCATCCGTGGCATCGTGGGTGAACGGTTCCTCGTGCGCAACTCGGGGGCGACTGCGGTCGTCGAAGGTGTGGGCGACCACGCGCTCGAGTACATGACCGGTGGTCTCGCGTTGATCCTCGGGGAGACGGGGCGAAACCTCGGCGCCGGCATGTCGGGCGGCACCGCCTACGTGCTCGGGCTCCGCGAGGGACGAGTCAACCGCGAGTCCCTCACCACCGGAGAACTCGAGCTGACGTCGCTCGGCAGTGCCGACCGCGAGATCGTGCGCGACCTGCTCGAACAGCACATCGCGAACACCGATTCCGCAGTCGCCGCGGCACTCCTCGCTACTGGCGACGCGGCGTTCGACCGGTTCACCAAGGTGCTGCCGCGCGACTACGCCGCAGTGCTCCGCACTCGTCAGAGCGCGGTCGACGAGGGGCTCGACCCCGACGGAGACGTGGTTTGGACGCGAATTCTGGAGGTGACGAATGGCTGACCCGAAGGGCTTTCTGAAGGTCACCGAGCGCGAGTTGCCCAAGCGGCGGCCAGTTCCGGTGCGCATCATGGACTTCAAAGAGGTCTACGAACAGGGCGACCCGGCGCAGCTCCGCCGCCAGGCCGGCCGCTGCATGGACTGCGGCATTCCCTTCTGCCATCAGGGGTGCCCGCTCGGCAACCTGATCCCCGAGTGGAACGACCTCATGTACCGCGGTGAGGGTCGCGCGGCAGCAGACCGGCTCCACGCGACGAACAACTTCCCAGAGTTCACCGGCCGGCTCTGCCCCGCTCCCTGCGAGTCGTCGTGCGTGCTCAGCATCAACCAGCCCGCCGTGACCATCAAGCAGGTCGAAGTCTCGATCATCGATCAGGCGTTCGGACACGGTTGGGTGCAGCCGCAGCCGCCCGGTCGGCTCACGGGCAAGACCGTCGCGGTCGTCGGCTCCGGCCCAGCCGGCCTGGCTGCCGCACAGCAGCTGACGCGTGCGGGGCACACGGTCGCCGTCTTCGAGCGCGACGACCGCATCGGCGGCCTGCTTCGCTACGGCATCCCCGACTTCAAGATGGAGAAGAAGCACCTCGACGTGCGCCTCGCGCAGATGACGGCCGAGGGCACCCGCTTCCGTGCCGGAGTGAACATCGGCGTCGACATCACCTGGGCCCAGCTCCGCGAGCGCTACGACGCCGTCGTGGTCGCGACCGGAGCGATCGTGCCGCGTGACCTGCCCGTTCCCGGGCGCGACCTGCCGGGCGTGCACTTCGCCATGGACTACCTGACCCAGTCCAACCGCCACCTCGCCGGCGACCAGGTCTTCGACCAGATCACGGCGGAGGGCAAGCACGTCGTCGTCCTCGGCGGCGGCGACACCGGGGCCGACTGCATCGGTACCGCGCACCGTCAGGGCGCCCTGTCGGTCACCAATCTCGCGATCGGCAAGGAGCCGGGCGCCAGCCGGCCCGAGCACCAGCCATGGCCGATGCACCCGACGCTGTTCGAGGTGCAGAGCGCGCACGAAGAGGGCGGCATCCGCCAGTTCCTCGCCTCGACGGTCGAGTTCCTCGCAAACGAGGCGGGCGAGGTTCGAGCCATCCGCGTCGCCGAGACCGAGTACCTCGATGGGCGCCGAGTTCCGAAGGCCGGCACTGAGCGGGAGATTCCCGCTGACCTCGTGCTGCTCGCGCTCGGATTCACCGGCCCCGAGACCGGGGCGCTCGACGAGCAGATGCGGCTGCCGGTCACCGACCGCGGCAACATCGCGCGCGCGGCCGACTACGCGACGGCACAACCGGGCGTGTTCGTGGCCGGCGATGCCGGCCGCGGACAGTCCCTGATCGTGTGGGCGATCGCGGAAGGCCGTGCTGCGGCATCCGCTGTCGACCGCTACCTTGAAGGCGAGACCCTGCTGCCCGCACCGATCCCCTCGACGGCACAGGCGTTCTCCATCTGACCACTGCGCGCCGCACGGCGCGCTTCGACCAACAACCCAGCGCTTTGCGCGGAACATCGGGAGCACACACCACATGAGACGAGCGAAGATCGTCGCCACCCTCGGGCCTGCGACATCGAGCTATGAACAGATCCGGGCGATCATCGATGCGGGCGTCGATGTCGCGCGGATGAACCTCAGCCACGGCAGTTACGACGTGCACGAGGGCGTTTACCAGAACGTTCGCAAGGCCGCCAACGACAGCGGCAAGGCGGTCGCCGTTCTCGTCGACCTCCAGGGGCCCAAGATCCGGCTCGGCAAGTTCGCCGACGGGCCGCACGAGCTCGCCGAGGGCGACATCTTCAAGATCACCACCGATGACGTGCTCGGTACGAAGGAACTCGTCAGCACGACGTACAAGGGCCTGCCCGACGACGTGAAACCGGGCGACTTCCTGCTCATCGACGATGGCAAGGTGCGCGTCGAGGTCGTCGAGACCGATGGCACCGTCGTCACGACCCGGGTCATCGTGGCCGGCCCGGTGTCGAACAACAAGGGCATCAACCTGCCCGGTGTGGCGGTGAATGTGCCCGCGCTCTCCGACAAAGACGAGGCCGACCTCCGCTGGGGTCTCGAGCTCGGCGCCGACCTCATCGCGCTCTCCTTCGTGCGGGACGCCTCTGACATCACTCGCGTGCACGAGATCATGGACGAGGTGGGGCGTCGCGTGCCCGTCGTCGCGAAGATCGAGAAGCCGCAGGCCGTCGAAGCCCTCGAAGAGATCACCGAGGCCTTCGACGCCATCATGGTCGCCCGTGGCGACCTCGGCGTCGAACTGCCCCTCGAGGCTGTGCCGATCGTGCAGAAGCGCGCTGTCGAGATCGCTCGTCGTCTCGCCAAGCCCGTCATCGTGGCCACGCAGATGCTCGAGTCGATGATCCACAGCCCGGTGCCGACACGCGCCGAGACTTCGGACGTCGCAAATGCCGTGCTCGACGGCGCCGACGCGGTGATGCTCTCGGGCGAGACGAGCGTGGGGGAGTACCCCGTCATCACTGTGCAGACGATGGCCCGCATCGTCGAGTCGACGGAGCAGCACGGGCTCGATCGCATCCTGCCGCTCGGCACGAAGCCACGCACCCAGGCCGGCGCCATCACGGCCGCGGCCGTCGAGGTCGCCGACTTCGTCGAGGCGAAGTACCTCTGCGTCTTCACCGAGTCTGGCGAATCGGTGCGTCGCATGACGCGCCTGCGTTCGGCGATCCCCATCCTCGCATTCACGCCCGACCCCGCGATCCGTCGTCGCCTCGCCCTCAACTGGGGCGTCGAGTCCTTCGTCGTGGCCCGCGTGACGCACACCGACCAGATGGTCGGTCAAGTCGACGAGGTGCTCGCCAAGACCGGCAAGGCAACCAAGGGCGAGAAGGTCGTGCTCATCTCGGGTTCCCCTCCTGGAATCCGGGGCACCACGAACGACGTCCGTGTGCATGTCGTCGGCGAGGTGCTCTAGCCGTCAGCCCGCGAGGAGCCGGTCCCGCTGAGGGGCCGGCTCCGTTCGCGCGCTCACAGGCGGGGTGCGGATGTCGCGGTTCGGGGGCACCTCGCGCGGGAGTGGAACACCACGGAGCGGGCGACTCCGCCCGACGGGCCGGACTCACGTGTTGCTAGAATGCGAACGCACCATCTCATCCACCTGGGGAGTGGAGTTGAATCCGTCGATCAGCGTTCTCTTTCGTGCGATCCCGTTGGTGATGGGGGCCGTATGCCTCGGGTTCGGGCTCTATGTCCTGTCGGGCGGTAGCGACGCGGACCACTTCGTCGCAGGCCACGTCAACATCGCCCTGACCGCGATCTGCATCGCGCTCTTCACGACGGCCGCGACGATCATTCGTCAGCTCGTTCACCGGTACGGCCAGTTCTGGGTCGTCGCGCTGCCGGTGCTCGGGTACGCGGTCGCCCTCGCGACGGTGATCTGGGGCATCACGATCATCGGTCGAGGCGACGAGCCGCAGTTCGTCGTGGCCGGTCATGTGGTACTCGGTATCGGGTTCATCGCGGGATGCGTGAGCACCGTGGCCACGGCGTCGACCAAGTTCGTGCTCATCCAGAAGAGCGCTGCGCGGCCCGTCGGGGGCGGTGCGCCGGAAGGTGCCTACTCACGTGGTGTCGGTGCCGTGCTGATCGCGATCCCCGCGCTGCTCGCACTCGTCGGGCTCGTGATCGCGGTGACCCTGTATGCGAGGGGCGGCAGCGCCGCGCTGGTCGCGGGGCACGTCCTGACCGGCCTGTCGCTGATCTGCTCCGCACTCATCGCGCTCGTCGCGAGCATCGTGAGACAGGTCCGCAACGAGTTCGGCGACGCCGAGCGCTACCGCTGGTCGTGGTGGGTCGTCGCGATGGGAACCATCAACGTTGTCTTGGGGCTCGTGGTGCTGTTCAGCTCGGATGAGCCGGCGCGCCTCGCCCCCGGGACCGTCCTGATCGGTCTGGGCCTCATCTGCTTCAGCATCCTGTCGAAGGTGCTGCTGCTCGCGCTCGTGTGGCGCCAGGTCTTCGCCCTCGCCAATCGGATTCCGATCATCCCGATAGCTACGGCGCTCTCCTGCCTGTTCTTCGCGGCGTTCCTCTTCGTGGCGACCACGACCCAGTCGGGCTTCTTCGTCGGCGCGCACGTCCTGGTGGGTCTCGGCGCGGTGTGCTTCACGCTGTTCTCGATCGTGTCGATCCTCGAGGCGGGGACGTCGAAGTAGCTCGGACGCCTCGGCACGACCCCGAGCACGGTGGAAGGAGAGCCGGTCCGATCGGACCGGCTCCTTTCGCGCGCTCCTGGTCGGGCAGCGGATGTCGCGGCATCCGTCTCCCTGCGTGCCAGAATGCGGGAGTGGTCGTCGAGTTCGAGTGTCGTACCCGTCTGCCGATCGCGGTCGAGACGGCGTTCGATCGATCCCTCAGCATTGACGCGCACACGGCCTCGATGGCGGCGACACGGGAGCGCGCCGTCGACGGGGTGACTTCGGGCGTGATCGGTCTCGGCGAGGAGGTCACGTGGCGCGCGTGGCACTTCGGCGTGCCGATCCACATGACGAGTCGCATCACGCACCTCGGCCGGCCGGACTCGTTCGTCGACGAGCAGGTGCGCGGTCCGTTCCGGTGGTTCCGGCACGAGCATCGGTTCGAGGCGGCCGAGGATGTCGGCACGCTCATGATCGATCGGGTGGCCTTCGCCGCCCCGCTCGCCCCGCTCGGCCCGCTCGGCCGCCTCGCCGAGCTCGTCATCGGCCCATATCTTCGTCGTCTCATCGAGCGGCGCAATGCATACCTGGCCGCACCACCGGCGATTGAGTGATTCAACTGAGCAAAGGATACTCAAAGAGCCTTTGGTAAGCTGTTGACATGGCAAACGATCAACCGCGCCAGATGAGCCGTCGCCCGAACTCATGGCCGCCGGTCGAGTACGAGGCCCGTGCGTGGGAACGCCGGGGGGATGCAGTGGCGTCTCGCCGGGCCCTCCGGGCTGCCGCCGGAGACTATCGGGCGTCGATCCCGCCACTGATCGCGAATGAGCGAGTTGAGCTGGAACCCGAAGTGCTCGCCCTTGCAGATGATGCGAGCAATGAGCTGACGCGGTTCGACACGAGCACAGGCCTCATCGCGGCTCCCTTCGCATCGATCCTGCTTCGCACCGAGAGTGCCTCCAGCTCCGAAGTCGAAGACCTCACCTCGAGCGCGAAGCAGGTCGCCCTTGCCGAGATCGGCGAGTCCCGCTCCGGAAACGCCGACCTCGTCGTGTCGAACGTGGGGGCGATGAACGCGGCGATCGCGCTGTCGGACCGTCTCGACGAGAACGCGATCATCGCGATGCACGAAGCTCTGCTCACGTCATCCGCACCGCACTACGTCGGCCGGTGGCGCGATCAACAGGTCTGGATCGGTGGCGGCGGCATCTCACCACATGCAGCGAAGTTCGTGCCTCCCCATCACGACCGAGTAGCCGAGCTGATGTCGGATCTCGTGGCGTTCGCCCAGCGCACAGATGTCCCGGTTCTCGCCCAAGCGGCGATCGCTCATGCCCAGTTCGAGACGATCCACCCGTTCCCAGACGGCAATGGCCGCACCGGGCGCGCGCTGTTGCAGGGCATGCTGCGCGCAGGCGGAGTCACTCGGAACGTTGCGGTGCCGGTCTCAGCCGGACTCCTCGGCGATACGCACGCCTATTTCGAGGCACTCACGAGGTACCGAGACGGAGACCCGAACGACATCGTCGGAATCGTCGCCGAAGCGTCGTTCACCGCGATCAACAACGGCCGACGCCTGGTCGACGACATCCAAGAGATCAGTGCCCGGTGGAACACGGCGGTGACCGCACGAGCGGACTCGTCGGTGCATCGTCTGAAGGAGTACCTGCTGCGACAGCCCGTGATCTTCGCGAAGACGGCAGCCGTCGCGTTGAACGTCAGCGAGGTGGCGGCGCAGAGCTCCATCGACAAGCTCGTGGAGGCAGGCGTGCTCACGAAGGCATCGGGCGGTGCGCGTTATCGCATCTGGCAGGCGAGCGACGTGCTGCGGGCTCTCGACGCCTTCGGAGAGCGAGCTCGTCGCGATCGCCTCTGAACGGGAGCCGATCGTGCTCCGTGCCGGTGGTGGGGGTCGAACCCACACGCCCTTTCGGGCAAAGCATTTTGAGTGCTCCGCGTCTGCCATTCCGCCACACCGGCCAAGGGCCTCGCTCAGGATACCGTAGGCTTTCCTGCGTGACAGACACAGAATCAACCCAGCCGGCACCGCGCCGCGTCGTCGTAGCCGAAGATGAGTCGCTCATCCGCCTCGACATCGTCGAGATCCTGCGCGACAACGGCTTCGAGGTCGTCGGAGAGGCCGGAGACGGCGAAACCGCGGTCGCGCTCGCGACCGAGCTTCGGCCCGATCTCGTCATCATGGACGTCAAGATGCCCCAGCTCGACGGAATCTCGGCCGCCGAACGACTTTCGAAAGGCCACATCGCGCCCGTCGTGCTTCTCACGGCGTTCAGCCAGAAGGAGCTCGTCGAGCGGGCAAGCGAGGCGGGTGCGCTCGCATACGTCGTGAAGCCGTTCACCCCCAACGACCTGCTGCCCGCGATCGAGATCGCCCTCGCACGCCACGCGCAGATCATCGCGCTCGAGGCCGAGGTCGGCGACCTCGTCGAGCGTTTCGAGACCCGAAAGCTCGTCGATCGCGCGAAGGGCCTGCTCAACGAGAAGATGGGGCTCACCGAGCCCGAGGCGTTCCGGTGGATCCAGAAGGCATCGATGGACCGCCGTCTCACCATGAAAGACGTCTCGCAGGCGATCATCGAGCAGCTTTCGGCGAAGAAGTAGGCGACACCGTTCCACAACAGCCGATGCCGCGGCGACACGTGTCGCCGCGGCATCCGCTGTTCTCGTGCTTGCTGTTCCCGTACCTGCTCAGGCCACCGGCAGGTCTTTGATCAGGTTCGTGATGCGGATCGTCGAACAGCGCCGGCCCGCGTCGTCGGTCATGGCGATCTCGTGCGTCGTGAGGGTGCGGCCGAGGTGGATCGGCGTGCAGACGCCGGTGACCCAACCGCTCGTCGCGGAGCGGGTGTGGGTCGCGTTGACCTCGATGCCGACGGCGAGCCGGCCGTCGCCGGCCCAGAGGTTCGCGGCCATGGAACCGAGTGATTCGCCGAGCACGACGTACGCTCCGCCGTGCAGCAGCATCGCGGGCTGCGTGTTGCCCTCGACCGGCATTCTCGCGACCGAACGATCGACGGAGAACTCGAGGAACTCGATGCCCATCTTCTCGGCCAGCGCGCCCGTTCCACGCACTTGCAGGAAGTCGATCGGGTCGCTCGTCTGAGTCATGCTCGCCTTCGAGATGGGCCGTCGGGCAGTGTCGTCGGCCGCTTGTAGTCTTGGGGGGTGTCGGACGCAGAAAAGCCTACCCTCCTCGTCGTCGACGGCCATTCGTTGGCCTTCCGGGCCTTCTACGCCCTCCCAGTCGACAGTTTCACCACCCGCGACGGTCAGCACACGAACGCCATCCACGGCTTCCTGTCGATGCTGCTCCTGCTGCTGCAGAACGAGAAGCCGACGCACATCGCGGTCGCCTTCGACATCTCGCGCGCTTCCTTCCGTACTCGCGAGTACCCCGAGTACAAGGGCACGCGCGGTGAGACACCGGTCGAGTTCAAGGGGCAGGTGCCGCTGCTGCAAGACGCGCTGAAGGCGATGGGCATTCGCACCATCGAGAAAGAGGACTTCGAGGCCGACGACATCCTCGCGACGCTCGCGGCGCGCGGGCGCGCAGAGGGCTACCGGGTGCTGCTGGTCTCGGGCGACCGCGACACCATCCAGCTCGTCAACGACGATGTCACGCTGCTCTACCCGAACACGCAGGGCGTCTCCCAGCTGAAGCGCTACGACACCGATGCGGTGATCGAGCGCTACGGCATCCGCCCCGAACAGTACCCCGACATCGCGGCGCTCGTCGGTGAGACGAGCGACAACCTCATCGGCATCACGAAGGTCGGCGAGAAGACCGCGGTCAAGTGGCTCGGCCTCTACGGCTCCCTCGACGGCATCCTCGAGCACGCCGACGAGATCAAGGGCGTCGTCGGGCAGAACCTGCGCGACGAGAAAGAGAACGCGATCCGCAATCGCCGGCTCAACCGGCTCGTCACCGATGTCGAGCTCGAGGTCGAGCTCGACGAACTCGAGGCGAAGCCGATCGACATCGATGCGGTGCAGCCGTTGTTCGAGCGGCTCGAGTTCCGCACGCTCTTCGAACGCATGAAGAAGATCGCGGCGGGCAACGGCAATGGCAACGGCGCAGCCGCGACATCCGCTGCGCCTGCAACCCCGGCCGCAGACGCGCCCGCCGCCCCCGTAGCGCCCAACCCGCGCCGCCTCCTCGACGAAGAGCTCGCCGCCTGGATCGAGCGCGCCGTCGCCGCCGAGCCCGCCGGCCTCGGCCTCAGCGTCGAGGTGCTCGACGGCCTCGTGATCGGCGCGGGCATCGCGACCGCCGACGAGACCGTGCAGCTGCCGTGGCAGGCGGGGCGACCCGACTACGCCCCGTTCGAGGCATGGCTCGCGAGCGACGCACCGAAGATCATGACCGACGCGAAGCCGCAGTTGAAGGCGCTCATGCGATCGGGGCTCGCGTTCGACGGGCTCGTCGTCGATACCCTCGTCGCCGGATGGCTCGTGCGACCGATCCTCGCCGAGAAGACGCTCGCCGATCTCGTCGAGCGCTATCTCGGTGAGACCGTGCCGCAGGCCGATCCCGCTCAGCTCGTGCCCGAAGAGGGCGGCGACGCAGGCGCCCCCGAGTATGCCTGGTACTCGCTCCGGGTCGCCCCCGTCGTGCTCCGAGCCCTCCCCGAGAGCTCGCGGCAGCTGCTCGCCGACATCGAGATGCCGCTGGTGTCGGTGCTTGCTGCGATGGAGATGCGCGGTGTGACCGTCGACCACGCCGAGCTGGCCGAACTCTCCTCCGAGCTCGGCACTCGCGCAGCGGGCCTTGCCGAGGCGGCGTTCGCGGAGATCGGCCGGGAGGTCAACCTCGGTTCACCGAAGCAACTGCAAGAGGTGCTCTTCGACCAGCTCGGCATGCCGAAGACACGGGCGACGAAGACGGGTTACACGACAGACGCGAGTGCGCTGGCCGATCTGCAGGAGTCGAACCCGCATCCCTTCCTCGGCTACCTGCTCGAGCACCGTGACGCCACGAAGCTGCGGCAGATCGTCGAGTCCCTCGACAAGTCGATCGCAGATGACGGGCGCATCCACACGAGCTACGGGCAGATCGGCGCGGCGACGGGTCGCATGTCCTCGAACGACCCGAACCTGCAGAACATCCCGATCCGCACCGAAGACGGCCGGCGCATCCGCAAGGCGTTCCGTCACGGCCCCGAATACACCGAGCTCCTCACCGCCGACTACTCGCAGATCGAGATGCGCATCATGGCGCACCTCTCGGGCGACCCCGCCCTGATCGAAGCGTTCAATGCCGGCGAAGACCTCCACCGATTCGTCGGTGCGCGAGTGTTCTCGGTCGAGCCCTCCGAGGTCACCCCCGTGATGCGTACCAAGGTGAAGGCCATGTCGTACGGTCTCGCCTACGGGCTGAGCGCATTCGGCCTCTCGAAGCAGCTCCGCATCGATCGTGCTGAGGCCACGCAGCTCATGAAGGAGTACTTCGAGCGGTTCGGCGCCGTACGCGACTACCTGCGCAGCGTGGTCGAGCAGGCGAAGATCGACGGATACACCGAGACGATCTTCGGCCGCCGGCGCCCGTTCCCCGACTTGAACAGCCCCAACCGGGTGCACCGTGAGAACGCGGAGCGCGCTGCGTTGAACTCGCCGATCCAGGGTTCGGCCGCCGACATCATCAAGATCGCGATGGCGAAGGTCGAGGCCGACATCGCCGCACAGGGGCTCGGCAGCCGCATGCTCCTGACCGTGCACGACGAGCTTATCTTCGAGGTCGCAGAGGGGGAGTCCGAGGTGCTCGAGGCCGTCGTCCGCGACCGCATGGCGCACGCCGCCGAACTGCTCGTGCCGCTCGACGTGCAGATCGGGCGCGGCGCGAACTGGGAGGACGCTGCGCACTGATCGTGGTGCCGCGGTGGTGGCAGCGCCCATGACCGGACACTGCTCGTTCGCACGGTGAAACTCGCACGCCGGGGAGTTCGCGTGCGAGTTCTGCCGGGTCGCCGGAAGCGAGCGCGATGTCGGCTCGCTGTCATAGGCTCGCAGCATGGCATCGAGTGAGCGCACCCCGACCGACGTCGATCGCATCGCAGAGGGGTGGGTCGACACACTCGTCGAACTGGACCCGGGCGTCGGCACCTACATCGGGCGTACGACGCACGACGACCGACTCGCCGACTTCTCTCCCGAAGGTCACGAGCGCTCGATCGCGGCCACGCGGGAGGCACTCGCCGCGCTCCGTGCGGCGAGCCCGGTCGACGACGTCGACCGGATCACCGTCGCCGACCTCGGCAGCGAACTCGAGCTCGCACTCGAGCGGCACGATGCAGGCCTCCACCTGCGCGACCTCAACGTCATCGCGAGCCCCGCACAAGAGATCCGCGAGGTGTTCGACCTCATGCCCACCGACGCTCCAGAGGAGTGGGAGCGCATCGCGACCCGCCTCGAATCGGTTCCGGGTGCGATCGACGGCTACGTCGAAACGTTGCGCGAGGGCATCGCGCGAGGCATCGTGCCCGCGGCTCGTCAGGTGCGCGAGGTCGCCGCGCAGGCGCGTCGTATTGCGCAGCCCGATGGGTTCTTCGGCACTTTCGCCGCATCCGCGAAGGCCGGTGACGCAGAACTTCCGTCGTCGGTGACGAGCCAGCTCGGCAGCGGTGCTGCGGCCGCCACAGCCTCGTACGCCCGGCTCGCCGAGTTCCTCGAGAACGAACTGCAGCCGGTCGCCGGCGAGCACGACGCCGTGGGGCGTGAGATCTACACGCTGCAGTCGCGCCAGTTCCTCGGCGCCGAGATCGATCTCGACGAGACCTACGAGTGGGGCATCGAAGAGCTCGCCCGCATGGTCGCCGAGCAGGAGTCGATCGCGAACGAGATCGTGCCCGGGGCATCCGTCGCCGAAGCGATCGCGTTCCTCCACAACGACCCGTCGCGCAAGCTGCACGGTACCGACGCCCTGCAGCGGTGGATGCAGGAGACGAGCGACCGCGCTGTCTCCGAGCTCGCCGGTACCCAATTCGACATTCCCGCCGAGATCCGCACGCTCGAGTGCATGATCGCGCCGACGCAAGAGGGCGGCATCTACTACACCGGGCCGAGCGACGACTTCTCGCGCGCGGGGCGAATGTGGTGGTCGGTACCCGAAGGCGTCACCGAGTTCGACACGTGGCGCGAACTCACGACGGTGTACCACGAGGGCGTACCCGGTCACCACCTGCAGATCGGCCAGGCGGTCGTGAACCGCGGTCAGCTCAACACGTGGCGCCGCCAGCTCGCGGGCACCTCGGGCCACGCCGAAGGGTGGGCGCTCTACGCCGAACGACTCATGCAGGGCCTCGGATACCTCGACGACCCGGCTGACCGCCTCGGCATGCTCGACGGCCAGCGCATGCGCGCGGCGCGCGTGGTGCTCGACATCGGCGTGCACCTCGGCAAGCGGCGCCCCGACGGCAATGGCGTGTGGACCGGCGACTACGCGTTCGAGTTCCTCGGTGAGAACGTCAACATGAACGACGGTTTCGTGCGCTTCGAAGTGAACCGCTACCTCGGCTGGCCGGGGCAGGCGCCGTCGTACAAGGTCGGGCAGCGAATCTGGGAGCAGTTGCGTGACGAGGTCGCGCGCCGCGAGGGTGCATCGTTCGACATCCGCGAGTTCCACCGCAGGGCGCTGGGTCTGGGCGGCGTCGGCCTCGACACGCTGCGCTCAGCGCTGCTCGCCTGATTCCGCACGCAGAGGAAGACGCATGACGCGCATCGTCAGTGCGGGGGCCTCCGGATTCATCGGGCGACACCTGGTGTCGCACGTCCGTGCTGCAGGCGCCGAGGTCGTGACGATCGGCCGCGGTGCTGAAACGGATGCCCCGTGGGGCGACACGGCCGCGATCCGGCGTGTGGTGGACGGCGCCGGTGTGCTCGTGAACCTCGCAGGGAAGTGGGTCGTGCCCGAACGACTGGTCGATGCCGGGTACGCCTTCGAATATCCAGACCTCGAGCCGGCGCTGTTGAGCATCACTCGGCCCGCTCCGCTCACCGAAGAATGCCGGCGCTGCTGAGCATCCTTCGGCCCGCTCCGCTCACCGAAGAATCGGGCGAGCGACGTCTCGTGTGACCGCCAGAACCTGCTCGTTTGCCCATGGGGGAGTGATTCCGTTAGGATTGAGTGTCACTCGTGTGACATCCCTGTCCGCACGCCCATCGCGGAACCAACATAACGCTCTCCCGCGCGATGGGCTCGATTTTGTCCTTTACGGAGCATTCACTACATGACAACCGCAACGACCAAGGCACCCAAGCAGGTCGCGATCAACGACATCGGATCTGCTGACGATTTCCTCGCCGCGGTCGAGAAGACTTTGAAGTTCTTCAACGACGGCGACCTCATCGAGGGCACCGTCGTGAAGATCGACCGCGACGAGGTACTCCTCGACGTCGGCTACAAGACCGAGGGTGTAATCCCCTCGCGTGAGCTTTCCATCAAGCACGATGTCGACCCCAGCGAGGTCGTCGGCGTCGGCGACACCGTCGAGGCGCTCGTTCTTCAGAAGGAAGACAAAGAAGGCCGCCTCATCCTGTCGAAGAAGCGTGCGCAGTACGAGCGCGCATGGGGCGACGTGGAGAAGATCAAGGAAGCCGATGGCGTCGTGACCGGTTCGGTCATCGAGGTCGTCAAGGGCGGCCTGATCGTCGACATCGGCCTTCGCGGCTTCCTCCCGGCCTCGCTCATCGAGCTTCGCCGTGTGCGCGACCTCACGCCGTACCTCGGCCAGGAGATCGAGGCGAAGATCCTCGAGCTCGACAAGAACCGCAACAACGTCGTGCTCTCGCGCCGCGCGCTGCTCGAGCAGACGCAGTCCGAGTCGCGTTCGACCTTCCTCGCGAACCTCCACCCGGGCCAGATCCGCAAGGGCGTCATCTCGTCGATCGTCAACTTCGGTGCGTTCGTCGACCTGGGCGGCGTCGACGGTCTCGTCCACGTCTCCGAGCTCTCGTGGAAGCACATCGAGCACGCCAGCGAGGTCGTCGAGGTCGGCCAGGAGGTCACCGTCGAGGTGCTCTCCGTCGAGCTCGACCGCGAGCGCGTCTCGCTCTCGCTCAAGGCGACGCAGGAAGACCCGTGGCAGGTCTTCGCCCGTACCCACGCGATCGGCCAGGTCGCCCCGGGTAAGGTCACGAAGCTCGTTCCGTTCGGTGCGTTCGTTCGCGTTGCCGATGGCATCGAGGGCCTCGTCCACATCTCCGAGCTGTCGGGCAAGCACGTCGAGCTCGCCGAGCAGGTCGTGTCGGTCGGCGAAGAGGTCTTCGTCAAGGTCATCGACATCGACCTCGAGCGTCGCCGCATCTCGCTCTCGCTGAAGCAGGCGAACGAGGGCGTCGACCCCGAGAGCACCGAGTTCGACCCGGCGCTCTACGGCATGCTCACCGAGTACGACGAGGCGGGCAACTACAAGTACCCCGAGGGCTTCGACCCCGAGACCAACGAGTGGCGCGAGGGCTTCGATACTCAGCGCGAGAAGTGGGAGCAGGACTACGCTGCCGCCCAGGCTCGTTGGGAGGCGCACAAGAAGCAGGTCGCGCAAGCGAGCATTGCTGCTGCCGCCGACGACTCGTTCACCACGAGTGCTCCGTCGTTCACGGGCGACTCCGCCGGCGCGGGTACCCTCGCCGATGACGCGTCGCTCGCGGCGCTGCGCGAGAAGCTCTCGAGCAACAACTAGTCACGACCCGCAATTCGGAAGGCCGGTTCCCTCGGGAGCCGGCCTTCCTGCGTTCATGGCGCGGTCGGCCCGCCTCCTTGTGGCGTCGCGTCGAGTGCCGCACGGTTAGAGTGGTGGCGTGTATCTGATCGGTCTCACGGGCGGCATCGCCTCAGGAAAGTCCACCGTCGCACGTCGGCTCTACGAGCATGGCGCCGTGCACATCGATGCCGACCAGCTCGCACGGCGAGTGGTGGAGCCGGGCACGCCCGCACTGGCAGCGATCGTCGCCGAGTTCGGCGACGACGTGCTGCACCGCGACGGGTCGCTCGATCGGGCGAAACTCGGTGAGCAGGTGTTCGGCGACCCGGTCGCACTCGCGAAGCTCAACGCGATCGTTCATCCAGCCGTGCGCGAACTCTCGGCCAAGCTCTTCGCGAAGGCCGAACGGGAGGACCCCGATGCGGTCGTCGTCTACGACGTTCCGCTCCTCGTCGAGGCATCCGTCGACCACCCCTTCGATCTCATCGTCGTGACGAACGCGCCGCGGCGCACCCAGGTGGAACGGCTCGTGAAGGATCGAGGTCTCGAACCGATCCAGGCCGAGGCTCGCGTCGACGCGCAGGTCGACAACACCGCGCGGCTCGCGATCGCCGACGTCGTGATCGACACCGATGGGTCGCTCGCGCACACGATGAGTGAGACCGACGCCCTCTGGCGGCGAATCGTCGAGGAGCGCGCCCAGGCGTAGTGCGCTGCCAGTCCGAGAACGCTCCCAGCCGTGGTGTCGGCGGGCGATCCTAGACTGGAGGGCATGCAGGCCACACGATCCGTTCGACCATTCGAGGTCATCAGCGAGTACGTCCCGAGCGGCGACCAGCCGGCGGCGATCGCCGAACTCGCAGGTCGCATCAACGCGGGCGAGACCGACGTCGTGCTGCTGGGTGCGACCGGCACCGGTAAGTCGGCGACCACCGCCTGGCTCATCGAACAGGTGCAGCGGCCCACGCTCGTGCTCGCACACAACAAGACGCTGGCCGCGCAACTGGCCAACGAGTTCCGCGAACTCATGCCCAACAACGCGGTCGAGTACTTCGTCTCGTACTACGACTACTACCAGCCCGAGGCGTACGTGCCGCAGACCGACACCTTCATCGAGAAGGACTCGTCGGTCAACGCTGAAGTCGAACGGCTCCGGCACTCCACCACGAACTCATTGCTGAGCCGGCGCGACGTCGTGGTCGTCTCGTCGGTTTCGTGCATCTACGGCCTCGGTACGCCTGAGGAGTACCTCGGTGCCATGATGCCGCTGCAGGTCGGGCAACGGGTTGATCGCGACTGGCTCATCCGCAAGTTCGTCTCGATGCAGTACCAGCGCAACGACGTCGACTTCTCGCGCGGCAATTTCCGAGTGCGTGGCGACACGATCGAGATCATTCCGATCTACGAAGAACTGGCGATCCGCATCGAGATGTTCGGCGATGAGATCGAAGCGCTGTACAGCTTGCATCCGCTGACCGGGCAGGTAGTTGCAAAGCTCGACTCGGTGGCGGTGTTCCCCGGGTCGCACTACGTGGCGAGCACCGATGTGATGCAGCGGGCGATCGGCACGATCCGCATCGAACTCGAAGAGCGGCTCGCCGAGCTCGAGCGCGAGGGCAAGCTGCTCGAAGCGCAGCGGCTGCGCATGCGCACGACATTCGACCTCGAGATGATGGAGCAGATCGGCTTCTGCTCTGGCATCGAGAACTACTCGAGGCACATCGACGGCCGACAGGCGGGGGAGGCCCCGCATTGCCTCCTCGACTACTTCGCCGACGACTTCCTCGTGGTGATCGACGAGTCGCACGTCACGGTTCCCCAGATCGGCGCGATGTACGAGGGCGACTCCTCCCGCAAGCGCACTCTCGTCGAGCACGGGTTCCGCCTGCCGAGCGCGCTCGACAATCGACCGCTGAAGTGGGATGAGTTCAAGGCGCGCGTCGGTCAGACCGTCTATCTCTCGGCCACACCCGGTCGCTACGAGATGGGCATCGCCGACGGCGTGGTGGAGCAGATCATCCGCCCGACAGGACTCGTCGATCCGCAGATCATCGTGAAGCCGTCGAAGGGCCAGATCGATGATCTTCTCGACGAGATCCGCATTCGCGCTGAGCGAAACGAGCGCGTGCTCGTCACGACCCTCACCAAGAAGATGGCCGAAGAGCTCACCGACTTCCTCTCCGAGGCTGGGGTGCGAGTGCGCTACCTCCACTCAGATGTCGACACGCTGCGCCGCGTCGAGTTGCTGACCGAACTCCGGGCGGGTGTGTACGACGTCCTGGTCGGCATCAACCTTCTTCGTGAAGGGCTCGACCTGCCCGAGGTGTCCCTCGTCGCGATCCTCGACGCTGACAAAGAGGGATTCCTGCGGTCGTCGACGTCACTCATCCAGACGATCGGTCGCGCCGCACGAAACGTCTCGGGCGAGGTGCACATGTATGCCGATGTGCTCACCGATTCGATGAAGTCGGCGATCGACGAGACGACGAGACGACGAGATCGTCAGCTCGAGTACAACCGCGTCAACGGCATCGACCCGCAACCGCTTCGCAAGCGCATCGCCGACATCACCCAGGTGCTCGCACGCGAAGGCGCCGACACCGCCGCCCTGCTCGCCGGTCGCGATGCGAAGAAGAAGGCGCCGGTGCCGAACCTTCGGCGCGAGGGCATCGCTGCGGCCGGCGCGAACGACCTCGAAGACCTCATTCGCGATCTCAACGAGCAGATGCTCGTCGCGGCCGGCGAATTGAAGTTCGAACTCGCCGCGCGCTTGCGTGACGAGGTCTCCGATCTCAAGCGCGAGCTCCGCCAGATGGAGAAAGCCGGTCACCTTGGCTGAAGATCGATCCCTGTTTCTCTGGCGCGCGCGCGTTGCCGCCGCGTCCATCGCCCGGTTCGCGCTCAGGCGGAGCGAGCCGTGATCTCGCCCCGATTCGAACGTATGTTCGCTCAGAGCGCGTGTGCGCGAGGCATCCGTGTCGGTGGTGCTCTCTAAACTCGAAGGGTGTCAGTTTCACGTCTCGATGCCCATTCGCACCTGAGTGTTCGCGGTGCCCGCGTACACAACCTGCAGAACGTCGACGTCGAGATCCCGCGTGATGCGATGGTGGTGTTCACAGGTCTCTCGGGCTCGGGCAAGTCCTCGCTCGCGTTCGACACGATCTTCGCCGAAGGGCAGCGACGTTACGTCGAGTCGCTCTCGGCCTACGCTCGCCAGTTCCTGGGGCAGGTCGACCGCCCTGATGTCGACTTCATCGAGGGCCTGAGCCCTGCAGTCTCGATCGACCAGAAGTCGACGAACCGGAACCCGCGCTCGACCGTCGGCACGATCACCGAGATCTACGACTACATGCGCCTCCTTTGGGCGCGCATCGGTGTGCCGCACTGCCCGGTCTGCGGTGAGCGCATCCAGCGGCAGACGGTGCAGCAGATCGCAGACCAGCTCATGGAGTTGGCTGAGGGCACCCGCTACCAGGTCGTGAGCCCGGTCGTGTCGAAGAAGAAGGGCGAGTTCGTCGACCTCTTCCGCGACCTCGCCGCCCAGGGGTACACGCGCGCCGTCGTCGACGGCGACGTCATCAGACTCGATGAACCGCCGACGCTGAAGAAGCAGGTCAAGCACGACATCTCGGTGGTGATCGACCGGCTCGTCGCAAGCCCCGACATGCTCGGCCGCCTCACCGACTCCCTCGAGACGGCGCTGCGACTGACCGACGGCGTCGTGCAGATCAATTACATCGACGAGACCGGGCCGGCCGCATGGGCGACGTTCTCCGAGAAGCTCTCCTGCCCCAATCAGCACCCGATCCAACTCACCGAGATCGAACCGCGCACCTTCTCGTTCAACGCGCCGTTCGGTGCCTGCCCAGAGTGCTCCGGGCTCGGCACGCGAATGTCGGTCGACGATGCGCTGCTGCTCGGCGACCCGAGCCTGAGCATTACCGAGGGGGTCATCATTCCATGGACCTCGCAGGGCAAGAGTCTCTACAACTACTACGAGAAGCTCCTCGGCGGGCTCGCCCGAGATCTCGAGTTCTCGCTCGATACCCCGTGGGAGGAGCTCGACGAGGTGGCTCGCCAGGCAGTGCTCCGTGGTGACAACTTCGAGGTCAAGGTGAAGTGGCGCAACCGCTACGGCCGCGAGATGAGCTACACCTCCGGCTTCGAGGGCGTCGTGCCCTACATCGAGCGCCAGTACCTGCAGGCCGAGACCGATGTGCAGCGCGCGCGCTGGTCGGAGTACCTGCGCGAGGTGCCGTGCCCGGTCTGCGACGGCAAGCGTCTGAAGCCCGAGGTGCTGTCGGTGCTCATCCACGACGCGAGCATCGCCGACGTCGGCCTGCTGAGTCTCACCGACGCCCGTGCATTCATGGATCGCCTCGAACTCAGTGATCGCGAGAAGGCCATCGCCGCGCAAGTGCTGCGCGAGATCAAGCTGCGTCTCGACTTCCTGATCCGCGTCGGGCTCAGCTATCTCGACCTCTCGCGCGCGGCGGCAACCCTCTCCGGCGGAGAAGCGCAGCGCATCCGTCTGGCGACGCAGATCGGTTCCGGTCTCACCGGCGTGCTCTACGTGCTCGACGAGCCGAGCATCGGCCTCCACCAGCGTGACAACCGTCGACTCATCGACACACTGATCGCACTTCGCGATCTCGGCAATACCCTCATCGTCGTCGAACACGATGAAGACACGATCCGCACGGCCGACTGGATCGTCGACATCGGACCGGGCGCGGGCGTGAACGGCGGCACTGTCGTGCACTCCGGCAGCTACGCCGATCTCGTGAAGAACACGCGCTCACTCACGGGCGACTACCTGTCGGGCCGCAAGGCGATTCCGATTCCCGAGACGCGCCGCCCCGTCGACCCCGAGCGCACGATCACCGTGCAGGGCGCAGAGGCCAACAACCTGCGCGGTGTCGACGTCGAGTTCCCGCTCGGCATCCTCACCGCCGTGACCGGCGTGAGCGGCTCGGGCAAGTCGTCACTCGTGAACGACATCCTGTACCGGGTGCTCGCGAACCGCCTCAACGGCGCCCGGAAGGTCGCGGGCAAGCACCGTCGCGTCACCGGGCTCGACCAGCTCGACAAGGTGGTGCATGTCGACCAGGCACCGATCGGGCGCACGCCTCGATCGAACCCGGCCACCTACACCGGTGTCTTCGACCGCATTCGCACACTCTTCTCCGAGACGACCGAGTCGAAGGCCCGTGGCTACCTCCCCGGCCGGTTCAGCTTCAACGTCAAGGGCGGCCGTTGCGAGGCGTGCTCGGGTGACGGCACGATCAAGATCGAGATGAACTTCCTGCCCGACGTCTACGTCGCGTGCGAGGTGTGCGGTGGCAAGCGGTACAACCGCGAGACCCTCCAGGTGCACTACAAGGGCAAGAACATCGCCGAAGTGCTCGAGATGCCGATCAGTGAGGCGGCTGAGTTCTTCGAGCCCATCTCGGCGATCCACCGCTACCTGAAGACGCTCGTCGATGTCGGCCTCGGTTACGTGCAGCTCGGACAGAGCGCCACGACGCTCTCCGGCGGCGAGGCGCAGCGCGTGAAGCTCGCAACCGAGCTGCAACGTCGTTCCAACGGCCGTAGCGTGTACGTGCTCGACGAGCCGACCACCGGTCTGCACTTCGAAGACGTGCAGAAGCTGCTCAAGGTGCTTGGCAAGCTCGTCGATAAGGGCAACACTGTGATCGTGATCGAACACAGTCTCGATGTCATCAAGTCGGCCGACTGGATCATCGACCTCGGACCCGAAGGCGGGTCGGGTGGCGGCCAGATCGTGGCGACCGGCACACCAGAACAGGTCGCGGCCATGCCCGAGAGTCACACCGGCTACTTCCTGCGCGAGATGCTCGACGCGGCGTCGGTGCGAGCCGAGGTCGCCAGCTGAGGCGATGAACACAGCATTGTCGAGCACGCAGGGCGTCCCGTACCGCCCGAAGACGGGCGAGATCCCCACATCTCCCGGCGTCTATCGGTTCCGTGACGCCGACCGGCGCGTGTTGTACGTCGGCAAGGCGAAGAACCTGCGCGCGCGACTGTCGAATTACTTCGCCCCCCTCCACACGCTGCACGAGCGCACCCGCCGGATGGTCACCACCGCAGCTTCGGTGGAATGGACGGTCGTCGCCAACGAAGTCGAGGCGCTGCAGCTCGAGTTCACGTGGATCAACGAGTTCGACCCGCCGTTCAACGTGCAGTTCAAAGATGACAAGTCCTACCCGTACCTCGCTGTGACGCTCGCTGACGAGGCGCCGCGCGCGGTGGTCACCCGCAACCGCAACATTCGCGGAGCCCGGTACTTCGGCCCGTATCCCAAGGTCTGGGCCGTCAACGAGACTCTCGAGATCCTGCTCAAGCTCTTCCCCATCCGCACGTGCAAAGACTCCGACTACCGCCGGGCCATCGCCAGTGGAAAGCCCTGCTTCGCCGGGCAGATCGGACGCTGTTTCGGCCCGTGCTCCGGTCGCGTCAGTGTCGAAGAGCACCGCGAGAACGTCGACCGCTTCGTCTCCTTCATGGCGAGTCAAGACCGGCGCATCATCGGCGAGCTCACGCAGCGCATGCGCACGGCCGCCGCAGCGCAAGACTACGAATCGGCTGCACGACTGCGCGACCGGCTGCAGGCCGCGACGTCGTTCTTCGAGAAGAGTGCTGTGGTGCTCGGCGAGAAGGTCGACATCGACGTATTCGGAATCGACCACGATGAGCTCGCAGCGGCCGTACAACTGTTCATCGTTCGCGGCGGCCGCATCCGCGGTGTCCGTTCGTGGACCGTCGACAAAGAGCTCGACGTGCCGCTCAGCGATCTCGTCGACTCCGTGGTGCAGAACGCCTATGGTGACGGCAGCAGACCACCGGCCGAAGTCGTCGTGCCCGAGCTTCCCGATGATGCTCCTGCCCTCGAGACCTGGCTCGGCGACCTCTCCGGGCGAAAGGTGCGACTGCGCGCCGCGCAACGCGGCGACAAGGCGGCATTGCTCGCGACCGCGACGCAGAACGCCAGACAGACTCTGATGCTCTACAAGACACGGCGCAGTGCTGACTTCACGACTCGTTCCCGCGCTCTCGAAGACATCCAAGAGGCGCTCGGAATGGCCGACGCCCCGCTGCGCATCGAGTGCTACGACGTCAGCCACCTCAGCGGCACCAACATCGTCGCCTCGATGGTCGTCTTCGAAGACGGTCTTCCGCGCAAAGACGAATACCGCCGATTCACGATTCCGCACTCCACCGACGACACCGACTCGATCCACCAGGTGCTCACGCGCCGCCTCGCCTACCTGAAATCGCCCGATCAGATCGGTTCGCCGGTCGAGCCAGGCTCGGCGACGACACCCGAAGATACTGAGGCCGCGGCCGAGACGGATGCCGCGGCATCCGAACGCCGGAAGAAGTTCGCCTATCGACCGAACCTGCTGGTGGTCGACGGCGGGCAACCGCAGGTCGCGGCGGCCGCCCGAGCGCTCGAGGAGTCTGGTGTCGAGGGCATCTACCTCTGCGGCATCGCCAAACGTCTTGAAGAGATCTGGACGCCCGAGGGTGACTTCCCGGTGATCCTGCCCCGCAACAGCGACGCTCTTTTCCTCTTCCAGCGGGTGCGCGATGAGGCCCACCGTTTCGCGATCACCCACCAACGGCAACGCCGCAAACGCGACATCGGCAGCGTGCTCTCCGAGATTGCGGGCCTCGGTCCGTCGCGGGTGAAGGAGCTGCTGCGGCACTTCGGATCGGTCGCGCGGTTGCGAACCGCTTCCGAGCCCGAGATCGCCGAGGTGAAGGGCATCGGACCCACGCTCGCGGCGACCGTGCACCGAACCCTGCACGCCGACGGCGCGCCTGCACCCCGATAGGCTGGGGTGTCGACACGCGGAAAGGGGGCCTCGACATGATGACCGCTGATTCCGAGCAACAAGAGATGCTGATCGTCACGGGCATGTCCGGCGCCGGGCGCTCGACCGTTGGCAATGCACTCGAAGACCTCGGCTGGTACGTCGTCGACAACCTGCCTCCGCAGATGCTGCGCCCACTCGTGGAGCTCGTGGAGCGGGCAGGCACGTCGCTGCCGCGCATCGCCGCGATCGTCGACATCCGCGGCGGGGATTTCTTCTCCGAGCTGCGTGAGATCATTCAGGCGCTGCGAACCGGCATCAGCGTCCGCGTCGTCTTCCTCGACGCGACCGACGCTGTGCTCGTGCGCCGTTTCGAGTCGGTGCGTCGCCCGCACCCGCTGCAAGGCAACGGCACGCTCCTCGACGGCATCGGCGCGGAGCGCGCGCGGCTGTCCGAGTTGCGCGAAGCGAGCGACATCGTCGTCGACACCTCCGATCTCAACATCCACCAGCTCGCGACCCTCGTCACCGAGACATTCGCCGAAGAAGGTCACGCCGGGCTTCGCATCACCATGCAGAGTTTCGGATTCAAGTACGGGGTGCCTGCCGACGCCGATCTCGTCGCCGATGCGCGGTTCCTCCCCAATCCCTTCTGGATCCCCGAGCTTCGCCACCTCACCGGCAACGACGCCGCAGTTTCGGAGTATGTGCTGAGCCAGCCCGGCGCGCGCGAGTTCCTCGACGCGTATACGAAGGCGCTCGAGCCCGTACTCGCGGGCTACCAGCGCGAGAACAAACGACATGCCACGATCGCGATCGGATGCACCGGGGGAAAACACCGCTCGGTCGCCCTGGTGCGCGAACTGAGCTCGCGCATCGCCGCGCTGCCCGGAGTCGTCGTCAGCGTGAAAGACCGGGATCTCGGCCGCGAGTGATCGACGGCCAGGCGACATGACGAGAGATGGGACTTGAGGTGGCACTGACCGCTGACGTGAAAGAAGAACTGGCGCGCGTCGAGGTGTCCAAGACGGGCGTCAGAGTCGCAGAACTGGCGTCGATCCTGCGGTTCGCGGGCGGGCTCCACATCATCTCGAACCGCATCGCGATCGAGGCGGAGCTCGACTCGCCGACGCTCGTGCGACGGGTGACTCGAGATCTGGCCGAGATCTACGGCGTGCGGCCCGACGTCTCGGTGATCTCGCCGACGGGCGTGCGACGCTCCAACCAATACCTCGTGCGCGTGCTCGACGGCGGAGAGACCCTCGCTCGCCAGACCGGCTTGCTCGATGCTCGGCGGCGCCCGGTTCGGGGTCTGCCGAACAAGCTGACGACCGGTTCCCGCGACGAGGTGGCAGCGATCTGGCGCGGCGCGTTCCTCGCGAAGGGGAGTCTGACCGATCCGGGCCGCTCGGCCGCTCTCGAGGTCATCTGCCCCGGAAACGAGACCGCGATGGCCCTCGTCGGCGCCGCTGGTCGGCTCGGAGTCTCGGCGAAGGCGCGGGAGGTGCGTGGTGTGCACCGTGTCGTCATTCGCGATGGCGAGGCGATCAGCGCGATGCTCGCAGTGATGGGTGCCACCGACACGGTGCGCAACTGGGAGGAGCTGCGCCAGCGGCGCGAGGTGCGTGCGACGGCGAATCGCCTCGTGAACTTCGACGACGCCAATCTGCGCCGTTCGGCACAGGCTGCCGTTGCGGCGTGCGCTCGTGTCGATCGGGCGATGGAGTTGCTGGGCGACGGCATCCCCGAGCATTTGAAGTACGCCGGTGAGTTGCGCCTGTCCCACCGTGAGGCGAGCCTTGACGAGCTCGGTCATTACGCCGACCCGCCGATGACCAAAGACGCCGTCGCAGGCCGCATCCGCCGTCTCCTCGCGATGGCCGACAAGCGGGCCGCAGATCTCGGCGTGCCGGGCACCGAAGCGAGCCTGCCTGCAGATCTTGACGAGGTCTGAGCGGATGCCCCGACAGCGGGCATCGAGACGGGCATAGACTCGAAAGGCAGCCGCGGAACCTCGGGGGTCGCCCGGAGGCCCGGCGCATCTGACAAGGAGAAGCAATGGCCGACTACACCCTGCCCGATCTGCCGTACGACTACTCAGCGCTCGAGCCGTCGATCAGCGCCACGATCATGGAGCTGCACCACTCGAAGCACCACCAGGCGTATGTGACTGGCGCCAACACTGCGCTCGCCCAGCTCGCGGAGGCCCGCGACTCGGGCAATCTCGCGAACGTCAACAAGCTCGAGAAAGATCTGGCGTTCAATCTCGGCGGCCACGTCAACCACTCGATCTTCTGGACCAATCTCTCACCAGACGGCGGCGACAAGCCCACCGGCGATCTCGCCGCGGCGATCGACGATCACTTCGGATCGTTCGACAAGTTCCAGGCGCACTTCACGGCGACGGCCCTCGGCGTGCAGGGCTCCGGCTGGGCGGTGCTCGCTTGGGATTCGATCGGAGAACGCCTGATCATCGTGCAGTTCTTCGACCAGCAGGGCAACCTGCCGGCCGGCATCGTGCCGCTGCTCATGCTCGATGTCTGGGAGCACGCCTACTACCTCGACTACAAGAACGTGCGCGCCGACTACGTGAAGGCGTTCTGGGTCATCACGAACTGGGAGAACGTCCAGAAGCGGTTCCAGACCGCTGGTGAGAAGACCTCAGGGCTGCTGCTACTGTCGTAAACGGATGGTGTCCTCGGGCCTATCCGGGGACACCGCCGTCCGACCAGTTCACCAGTGAAAGAGCGCGTTCGCGCCATCGTCAATCAGGAGAAATCTGTGTCTGTAAAGATCGGCATCAACGGCTTCGGCCGTATCGGCCGCAACTACTTCCGTGCCGCCCTCGCCCAGGGGGCAGACCTCGAGATCGTCGCCGTGAACGACCTCACCGACAACAAGACCCTCGCTCACCTCCTGAAGTACGACTCGATCGCGGGCCGACTGGACGCGACGGTCGACTACGACGACGACAACATCATCGTCGACGGCAAGGCGATCAAGGCCTTCGCAGAGCGCGACCCCGCCAACCTGCCCTGGGGCGAGTTGGGTGTCGACATCGTCATCGAGTCGACCGGCTTCTTCACGAAAGCCACCGACGCGCGCAAGCACATCGAGGCCGGCGCGAAGAAGGTGCTCATCTCGGCACCCGCGACCGATGAAGACGCGACGTTCGTCATCGGCGTGAACGAGCACGACTACGACCCCGAGAAGCACCACATCATCTCGAACGCCTCCTGCACCACGAACTGCCTCGCACCGCTCGCCAAGGTCTTCAACGACGCTTTCGGCATCGAGCGCGGTCTCATGACGACGGTCCACGCGTACACCGCCGACCAGAACCTGCAAGACGGCCCGCACAAAGACTTGCGCCGCGCCCGCGCCGCCGCGGTCAACATCGTGCCGACCTCGACCGGTGCAGCGAAGGCCCTCGGCCTCGTGCTGCCCGAGCTCGTCGGCAAGCTCGACGGTTTCGCCCTGCGCGTGCCCGTTCCCACCGGCTCGATCACCGACCTCACGGTCACCTCCTCGCGCCCGGTGACCGTTGAAGAGGTCAAGGCCGCGTACAAGGCTGCGGCTGAAGGCCCCATGAAGGGCATCCTCAAGTACACCGAAGACGAGATCGTCTCGAGTGACATCGTCGGCGACCCGCACTCGTCGATCTTCGATGCCGGCCTCTTGCGCGTGCTCGGCGACCAGGTGAAGCTCTCGAGCTGGTACGACAACGAGTGGGGCTACTCCAACCGTCTCGTCGACCTCACCGAGTACGTCGCCGAACGTCTCTGAATCGAGACCCAGTGACCCTGCGAACGATCGATTCCCTCGGTCCGCTCGCCGGCAAGCGCGTCGTCGTCCGTTGTGATCTGAACGTCCCCCTGCGGGACGGGGTCATCACGGACGACGGCCGTGTGCGGGCATCGGTCCCCACCCTGACGGCGCTCGTCGCTCAGGGAGCCCGCGTCATTGTGGTTTCCCACTTGGGGCGCCCAGAGGGCGCACCCGACCCGAAGTACAGCCTGGCACCGGTGGCGACTCGTCTCGGCGAGCTGATCGAAGCGCCGGTGGCCTTCGCGAACGACACGGTCGGTTCGGATGCCGCGGCGAAGGTCGATGCCCTCGGCGACGGCGAGGTGCTCGTACTCGAGAACCTGCGGTTCAACCCCGGGGAGACCTCGAAGAACGAGGGGGAGCGCACGGCGTTCGCCGGGGAACTCGCGGCGTTCGCCGACGCCGTCGTCTCCGACGGATTCGGCGTGGTGCACCGCAAGCAGGCGAGCGTGTTCGAGCTCGAGCAGTTGCGCCCGAGCGCGGCCGGTCTCCTGATCGCCGCCGAGCTCGACGTGCTCGACCGTCTCACCGAGACACCTGAACGCCCATACACGGTTGTGCTCGGCGGTTCCAAGGTCTCCGACAAGCTCGGCGTCATCGCCCACCTGCTTCCGCGGGTCGATGCGCTGCTGATCGGCGGCGGTATGCTCTTCACCTTCCTCGCGGCCCAAGGGCACAAGGTCGGTTCGAGCCTGCTCGAAGCCGACCAGATCGACACGGTCAAGGGCTACCTCGCCGAGGCGACCGAGCGCGGCGTCGACATCGTGCTGCCGACCGACGTCGTGGTGGCCGCATCGTTCTCGGCGGAAGCCGACCATGTCATCGCACCCGCCGATTCGATCGAACAGACGCCGTTCGGGGCATCCGGACTCGGTCTCGACATCGGACCTGCGACTGCCGCCGCGTTCGCCGAACACATTCGCGCATCGAAGACGGTGTTCTGGAACGGCCCCATGGGCGTGTTCGAACTCGAACCGTTCGCTGCGGGCACCCGTGTGGTCGCCGAGGCGCTCACCCAGGTCGACGGGCTCAGTGTCGTCGGCGGTGGTGATTCGGCGGCCGCCGTTCGCCAACTCGGCTTCGCCGATGACCAATTCGGTCACATTTCAACTGGCGGGGGCGCGAGTCTCGAGTTCCTCGAAGGCAAGAAGCTCCCCGGACTGGAGGTACTCGGATGGCAGTGACGCTTCGACCGGCTCAGGGCGGCGCACGCACCCCGTTCATCGCAGGCAACTGGAAGATGAACCTCGACCACCTGCAGGCGATCGCATTCGTGCAGAAGTTGGCGTGGGCCCTCGCCGACGCGAAGCACGACTTCGCCGACGCCGAGGTCGCCGTGTTCCCGCCGTTTACCGACCTTCGGTCGGTGCAGACGCTGGTTGCGGCAGACTCACTGCCCATCGCCTACGGGGCGCAGGATCTCTCTGCGCACGACTCCGGCGCATACACCGGCGAGATCTCCGGCGCGTTCCTCGCGCAGCTCGACTGCCGCTACGTGATCATCGGGCATTCCGAGCGGCGTCAGCTGCACGCTGAGTCCGATGCAGAGGTCAACGCGAAGGTGAAGGCCGCGCACCGCCACGGCCTCGTGCCGGTGGTCTGCATCGGCGAGACCGCCGAAGACCTCGAGACGCACGGTCCGAGTGCAGTCCCGGTCGCGCAGCTGCGCGCGGCTCTCGAGGGCGTCGACGGAGCGAAGGGCCTCGTCGTCGCGTACGAGCCGGTCTGGGCGATCGGTTCGGGCCAGGCCGCGACGCCGGCGCAGGCCGAGCAGGTGGCTGCCGCACTCCGTGCACTCCTCGTCGAGCTCGTCGGTGAAGACGTCGCACAATCGACGAGGGTGCTCTACGGCGGCTCCGTGAAGGCCTCGAACATCGCGTCCTTCCTGCGCGAGCCGAACGTCGACGGCGCGCTCGTCGGCGGTGCGAGCCTCGACATCGACGAGTTCTCGAGCATCGTGCGGTTCAAGAAGCACGTCGGCGCCTGAATTCTCCGTGCCCGGGGTCGCTCGCGATCCCGGGCACGTTGGCGCTTCCAGCTATACTCGATTGTCGGCCCGACTCATCTGTCGTGCCCGGAAAGGTTCACCAGTGGAGATTCTCCAGGTCGTCCTGCAGGTGCTGCTCGGTCTCACGAGCCTCCTGCTGACGCTGCTCATCCTGCTGCACAAGGGTCGTGGCGGCGGTCTGTCGGACATGTTCGGTGGCGGCGTCACGTCGAGCCTCGGTGCATCCGGGGTCGCCGAGCGCAACCTGAACCGCATCACGGTCATCCTCGGGCTCGTGTGGGTCACCTGCATCGTCGTGCTGGGCCTCATCACCAAGTTCGACGCCGGAATCTGACGGGAGCACGATCATGGCATCAGGAAACAGCGCTATCCGCGGTTCACGCGTCGGAGCGGGACCCATGGGCGAGCAAGACCGTGGGTTCCACGCCGATCGCGTCGCCATCAGCTACTGGGACGCCCACGGCAATGAGACTGTGCGCCACTTCGCGGCCAGCCTGCCCGAAGAGGAGATCCCAGAGACCATCGACAGCCCGTCGTCCGGACTGCCGGCGGGGCGCGACCGGGAGAACCCGCCGTCGGTCTCGAAACTCGAGCCGTATAAGACGCACCTCGCCTACGTGAAGGAACGTCGCACGGACGAAGAGGCGGCCGCCCTCCTCGATGACGCGCTCACACAGCTTCGCACCCGTCGCGGTCAGGCACCCAAAAGCTGACTCGACGCAGAATATGAGAAGGGGTCGGCCCGAAGGCCGACCCCTTCTCCGCGTCTGGAGCTCAGCACGTGTCGCGGCAGAGTGCTGAGCGTCTCAGTAGTCGCGAGCGATGAGCGACTCGGGAACCTCGGACGCGGCGGCCGCGTCGACGAAGAAGACCGTGCGTCGTCGCCCCTTGATGCCTGCGACCGGCACCTCGTCACGACTCGCGCCGGCCAGAGCGAGGCCGAGGGCCGATGCCTTGTCGGCGCCTGCGAGCACGAGCCAGACCCGCTGCGAGGCGTTGATGACCGGGCGCGTGAGACTCAGCCGCTCGGGCGGCGGCTTCGGCGAATTGCGCACGGCGATCACCGTGCGGTCGGTCACCTGGATGCCGGATCGGTGTGGGAAGAGCGACGCGATGTGGCCATCGGGTCCGACCCCGAGGAAGGTGATGTCGAAGATCGGATGCGGCAGCCCGTCGACGCCGTGCGACGCGAGTTCTGCGGCGTACACCTCTGCTGCAACGTCGAGTTCGAGGCCGGAGTCGGCGGCGGGGAACGGGTGCAGGTTCTCGGCCGGCAGATCGAGCTCGCCGAGGAAGGCGACGCGAGCCTGTTCGTCGTTACGTTCGGCGTCGCCCGCGGGAACCCATCGCTCGTCGCCCCACCAGAAGTGCACCCGAGCCCAGTCGATCGACGTGTGCGCCGGCGAAGCACCGACCGCCTCGAGCACGGCCGCGCCCATCGAGCCGCCGGTGAGCACGATGTGGGCGACCGCTTGCGTGTCGAGGATGTCGAGGAGCTTCGTGATGAAGCGGGCAGCAACCGAGCCCGACAGCGAGGCCTTGTCGGGGTGCACGAGCACCCGTCGTTCGTTGGTCATGCCACGTCTCCTTCGTCGCCGGCGCCGAGGAGCTCGAGCCCGCTCGTGATCACTTCACCGTACAACTCATCGGGGTCGAGCCGACGAAGCTCGTCGGCGAGACAATCGCGGAGGCTGCGGCGGGGCAATGCCAGGTCGTGCACCGGTTGCCCAGGCTGGCGGAGAGTCGCGATGCCGGGAATGTCACGGATCAGCTCGATGGCACCGCCGTCACGCACCAGCCGTACGCCGTGGATGCCGTGGGATCCTGCTTCGACGCCGGTGAGGTCGTACGCGGTCGGGGCGTTGAGTTCCAGCCGAAGCCACGCGGCGAGCAGCGTGGTCGACGGCGAGTCGATCGCCCCGGAGACCTCCACGGCCGTGACGAGCTCGTACGGCGGTTGGTCGAGCACTGCGGCGAGTTGAGCCCGCCACAGGGTCAGTCGCGTCCAGGCGAAGTCGGCGTCACCCGGCGTGTAGCTCGAAGCCAGCGCACGCAGCGCCGCCTGCGGGTCGGGCTGCGCCGAGGCATCCGTGATTCTTCTGTGTGCGATGCGCCCGAGCGCTGAACGCCCGGGAACTTCGGGTGCAGCACCCGGCCACCAGGTGACGACAGGCGCGTCAGGCAGCAGGAGTGCCATGACGAGGCTCTCCTCGTCGAGCGCCGCATCGCCGCAGGCGCGCAACACGATCACCTCGCTCGCACCGGCATCACCGCCGACACGGATCTCCGCGTCGAGCCGCGGTGCGACCGCCGAGTTCTCGGTGCCTGGCTCGGTCGAGACGACGATGACGCGCATCGGATGCTCGCGTGAGGCATCGTTGGCCGCCTCGATCGCCTCTTCTTCAGCCCCGGGAGTCGTCGCGATGACGAGGGTGAGCACGCGCCCGAGGGCGACGACGCCTCCCTCTTCACGAATCTTCACGAGGGTCTTCGAGACTTTGCTCGTCGTCGTGTCGGGCAGATCGACGATCATGGGCGTCTCCAGTTTCGTCCGTCGCGTTCGAGCAGTTCGTCGGCGGAGGAGGGCCCCCACGTGCCGGGCCGATACTGCTCGGGTTGACCCTGCGTCGTCCAGAACTCCTCGATCGGATCGAGGATCTTCCACGACAGCTCGACCTCCTCTTGGCGGGGGAAGAGCGGCGGATCGCCGAGCAGCACGTCGAGGATCAGACGCTCGTAGGCCTCGGGGCTCGCCTCGGTGAAGGCGTGGCCATAGCCGAAGTCCATCGTGACGTCGCGCACCTGCATGCCGGCTCCCGGCACTTTCGAGCCGAAGCGGATCGTGACGCCCTCATCGGGCTGCACCCGGATGACGAGTGCGTTCTGGCCGAGCTGCGACGTCTGGCTGTCGGCGAACACCTGCTGCGGTGCACGCTTGAACACGACGGCGATCTCGGTGACGCGTCGGCCGAGCCGTTTGCCGGCACGAAGGTAGAACGGAACCCCGGCCCAACGGCGGGTGCCGATCGTGAGCTTCATCGCCGCGTAGGTCTCGGTGGTCGACTCGGGGTTCATCCCGTCTTCGTCGAGGAATCCGATGACCTTCTCGCCGCCCTGCCACCCGCCGGAATACTGCCCGCGGGCCGTACCCGATGCGAGGTCTTCGGGCAGGCGCACTGCGGCGAGGATCTTCTCCTTCTCGGCACGCAGGTCACCGGCCTCGAACGAGATCGGCTCCTCCATGGCCGTGAGTGCAAGAAGCTGCAGCAAGTGGTTCTGGATGACGTCGCGCGCCGCGCCGATGCCGTCGTAGTACCCGGCTCGGCCCCCGACGCCGATGTCTTCGGCCATCGTGATCTGCACGTGATCGACGTAGTTGGCATTCCAGATTGGCTCGTAGAGCTGGTTCGCGAAGCGGAGCGCCAGGATGTTCTGGACGGTCTCCTTGCCGAGGTAGTGATCGATGCGGAACACCGAGTCGGGCGGGAACACCGAAGCCACGACGTCGTTCAGCTCGCGCGCGGTCTTCAGGTCGCTGCCGAAGGGCTTCTCGATGACGACGCGGCGCCACTGGTTGTCGTGCTGCTCGGTGAGCCCCGATCGCTTCAACTGCTCGGTGACCACTGGGAACGACTTCGGCGGGATCGACAGGTAGAACGCATGGTTGCCCATCGTGCCGCGTTCGCGGTCGAGTTCTTCGACGACCGAGTGCAGGCGGTCGAATGCGGCATCGTCGTCGAAGTCGCCCTGAACGAAGCGGATGCCGCGCGCCAGCTGCTTCCAGACGTCTTCGCGGAACTCGGTGCGGGCGTACTGCTTCACCGAGTCGTGCACGACGGCTTCGAAGTCCTGGTCGTCCCAGTCCCGTCGGGCGAACCCGACGAGGGCGAAGCCCGGTGGCAGCAGACCGCGGTTCGCGAGGTCGTAGACCGCCGGCATCAACTTCTTGCGCGACAGGTCGCCGGTGACACCGAAGATGATCAGGCTCGACGGACCCGCAATGCGGTTCAATCGATAATCTTTGGGGGAGCGGAGCGGGTTGTGCTGCGCGGTGATCGCGGCCGGTTGCATCGTTCCTCCGGGAGGTCAGTCGACGACGTCGAACAACGTCGCCGTGTCGGCCGATGGGTTGGTCAAGGTCAAGGTGAGCACCGGACGACCGTGCTCGGCGAGCACGCTCGCATCGCCCGAAGCCTGCGCGGCGATCAGCTGACCGAACGTGAACGGCCGATCGGGGATCTCGAGGTCTTCGGCGGGTGTCTGCGTGATCTGGAGGAATGCGCCGACCGCTGGGCCGCCCTTGTGGAACTGCCCGGTCGAGTGGAGGAACCGCGGACCCCAGCCGAACGTGACCGGGCGACCCGAACGTGCGGCCAGGAGATCACGAAGTCGCTCGAGCTCGGGGTGCGCGACGCGATCGACATACGCCTGGATCGAGAGGTATCCGTTCGCAGGGAGCTCTTCGAGCAGGACGTCGATCGCGGAGGCGAGGTCGCTGGAGGCGCCGATGACCTCGGGCGTGCCGCGCACTTCGATGCCCTTCTCCACGAATGCCGCGGGCGCAGGTTCGGGGCGAGAGTCGAGGAGACCGCGCGAGGCGATCTTCGCCGACTCCACATCGGGCTGATCGAAGGGGTTGATGCCGAGGACTCGTCCGGCGACCGCCGTCGCGTACTCCCAGACGAGCAGCTGCGCGCCGAGGGTGCCGGAGACTCGGATCTCGCCAGAGTCGTCGTCGCCGAAGATCTCGTCGCCGGCGTCGTCGACGAGGCGCACGATCTGCAGGTCGGAGAGGTTCTCGCCGAGTTCGGGGGCGTCAACGCCGAGGACGACGGGAAGCAGCCCTGTGCCCTCTTTGCCGGTGGATTCGGCGATCAGCTGTTCAGCCCAGTCGGCGAAGCCGACGATGTGGGTGCCGTCGGCGATGATGCCGAGCTTGTCGCGCAGTGGCTGAGTGGCCGCGATCGCGGCACCCAGCACGAGTCCGGGGTTCTCGGGGCTGTCGATCGCGAGCGAGAGCTCGATCGTCTCGGCCTCGTCGAGGATCTCGGCGATGTCGACGCCCGCGAGGCCTGAGGGCACCAGCCCGAACGCCGTGAGCGCCGAGTAGCGGCCGCCGACGTTGGGATCGGCGTTGAAGACTCGGTACCCGGCGGCGCGTGCCGACTCGTCGAGCGGCGAGCCCGGGTCGGTCACGACGATGATGCGCGAGGCGGGGTCGATGCCCGCATCGCGGAACGCCTGCTCGTAGACGCGGCGCTGGCTGTCGGTTTCGACGGTCGACCCCGACTTCGAAGAGACGACGAGGGCGGATGTCGCGAGCCGATCGGCGAGGGCGGCGCGAACCTGTCCGGGTTCGGTCGAGTCGAGCACCGTGAGGTCGACGTTCGTTGTTCGCGTGATGACCTCGGGGGCGAGCGACGAACCGCCCATGCCCGCGAGCACGATGTGGTCGACGCCTGCCGCCTCGAGCTCCTCGCGGAGGGCCTCGATCTCTGGAATTAGAGGACGGGAGACCGCGACGGCCTCGGTCCAACCGAGTCGTTTCGCCGACTCCTCTTCAGCGGCTGCACCCCAGAGCGCGGCGTCCTGGCCGGTGATGCCGCTCGCCACGTAGTCGGCGACGAGTCCGGGAACGGTGCGGCGTACTGCGTCGGCCGCGGCGCCGCTGACGGAGATGCGGAAGCTCATCGTGCTGCCTCCAGCGCAGCGCGGACGGTGTCGAGGAGTTCGTTCCACGAGACGATGAACTTGTCGACGCCCTCGTTCTCGAGCACCAGGGTCACGTCGTCGTAATCGATGCCCACGCTCGCGAGTGCGTCGAGCACCGAGCCTGCCTCGGCGTACGCACCGGTGACGGTGTCGCCAGTGATGACGCCGTGATCGAAGGTCGCCTCGAGGGTCTTCTCGGGCATCGTGTTCACGACGCCCGGCGCGACGAGTTCGGTCACGTAGAGGGTGTCGTGAAGCGCCGGGTCTTTCACGCCCGTCGACGCCCAGAGCGGACGCTGGCGGTTGGCACCGGCAGCGAGGAGGGCAGCGGCACGCTCGGTGGCGAACTGCTGCTCGAAGAGCTCGTAGGCGAGGCGGGCGTTTGCGATGCCGGCCTTGCTTTTCAAGGCGAGCGCCTCGTCGGTGCCGATGCTCACGAGTCGCTTGTCGATCTCGGTGTCGACGCGCGACACGAAGAAGGAGGCGACCGAGTGGATGGTCGAGAGGTCGATGCCCACTGCCTTGGCCTGCTCGAGGCCGGCGAGGTATGCCTCGATGACCTCGCGGTACCGGTCGAGGCTGAAGATGAGCGTGACGTTGACGCTGATACCGGATCCGATGGCTTCGGTGATGGCGTCGAGGCCCTCAACCGTCGCCGGGATCTTGATCATGACGTTGGGGCGGTCGACCTTCGCCCACAGGGTTTTGGCTTCAGTGATCGTGCCGGCGGTGTCACGTGCGAGTCCGGGCGCGACCTCGATGGACACGCGGCCGTCGAAGCCCTTGGAGCGGTCGTACACCGGACGGAAGATGTCGGCGGCGTCGCGCACGTCGTCGGTCGTGATCTCGAAGACCGCGGTGTCGACGTCGGCGCCTGCTGCAGCGAGGGCGTGCACCTGTTCGGCGTAGCGCTCGCCCTTGGCGAGGGCGCCTGCGAAGATCGTCGGGTTGGTGGTCACGCCGACGACGTCGCGTTCGGCGATGAGCCGTGCGAGGTCGCCCGAGGCGATGCGTTCACGCGAGAGGTCGTCGAGCCAGATGCTGACGCCCGCCTCCGAGAGTGCTGCGGTGGGGGAGCTGGTCATGGGAGTGTCTCCTCTTCTGGCGCGCGTCAGGCCGACGCGAGCGATTCCTTCGCGGCGGCGACGACGGCCTCGGCCGTGATGCCGAACTCGCGGAACAGGGTCTTGTAGTCGGCGGAGGCGCCGAAGTGCTCGATCGACACGGCGCGGCCCTGGTTGCCGAGGTAGCGCTGCCAGGAGAGGGCGAGGCCCGCCTCGACCGAGACTCGCGCAGTCACGCTCGCGGGCAGCACCTGTTCGCGGTACTCGGCCGGCTGCTCCTCGAACCACTCGAGCGATGGCGCCGAGACGACGCGCGCGCCGATGCCCTCTGCCGCGAGCGTCTCGCGAGCGGCGACGGCGAGCTGCACCTCGGAGCCGGTTGCGATGATGATCACGTCGGGCGCGCCAGACGCCGCATCTGCGAGCACGTACGCGCCCTTCGAGACGTTCGACGCGGCGGCGAGGGTGTCACCGGATGCCTCGCCGTCGCCGCGCTCGAACACGGGGATGTTCTGACGGGTGAGTGCGATGCCCGTCGGGGCATCCGTGCGCTTCAGGATCTCGAGCCAGGCGTGCGCGACCTCATTCGCGTCGGCGGGCCGCACGACCGTGAGGCCCGGGATCGCCCGCAGGGTTGCGAGTTGTTCGACCGGCTGATGCGTCGGGCCGTCTTCGCCGAGGGCGACCGAGTCGTGCGTCCAGACGAAGATCGAGGGCACCTGCATGAGTGCGGCGAGACGCACTGCAGGTCGCATGTAGTCGCTGAAGATCAGGAAGGTGCCGCCGAAGGCGCGCGTCTTGCCGTGCAGCACGATGCCGTTGACGATGGCGCCCATCGCGTGCTCGCGGATGCCGAAGTGCAGCACGCGACCGTAGGGGTTGCCGGCGAACTCGTGCGTCGACCACTCGGTCGGGATGAATGAGGCCGCGCCCTTGATCGTGGTCAGGTTCGACTCGGCGAGGTCGGCCGAACCGCCCCAGAGCTCGGGCAGTACGCCGGCGAGGGCGTTGATGACCTTGCCGGACGCTGCACGGGTGGACACCTCGGTGCCACCGTCGAAGACGGGGAGCACCGATTCGATGTCGTCGGGGAGCTCGCCTGCCTCGAGCCGGTCGAGCAGGGCCTTGCGGTCGGGGTTCGCCGCCGCCCAGGCGTCGAACGCGATCTGCCACTCTGCGTGCTCGGCTGCGCCGCGCTCGACGGCGAGTCGCGTGTGGTCGATGACCTCGGCGGCGACGACGAAGCTCTGCTCGGGGTCGAAGCCGAGCACCTCTTTCGTCGCGGCGAGCTCGGCGGCGCCGAGCGCCGAGCCGTGGATCTTGCCGGAGTTCTGCTTGCCCGGGGAGGGCCAGCCGATGATCGTCTTCAGGATGATGATCGACGGCTTCGAGGACTCGCCCTTCGCAGCCTGGATGGCCGCGTTCAGCTCGGCGACGTCTTCGACGTACTGGCCGGTCTTCTTCCAGTCGACCGTCTGCACGTGCCAGCCGTAGGCCTCGTAGCGCCCGGCGACGTTCTCGGTGAAGGCGATGTTGGTGTCGTCTTCGATGGAGATCTGGTTGGAGTCGTAGATCACGACGAGGTTGCCGAGCTGCTGGTGGCCGGCGAGTGAGGATGCCTCGCTCGTGATGCCCTCCTGCAGGTCGCCGTCACCCGCTACGACGTACACGAAGTGGTCGAACGGGCTGGTGCCCGCCGCGGCCTCGGGGTCGAAGAGGCCGCGCTCGAAGCGCGCCGCGTAGGCGAAGCCGACGGCGGATGCGAGGCCTTGGCCGAGCGGTCCGGTGGTGATCTCGACGCCGGCGGTGTGGCCGTACTCGGGGTGGCCGGGGGTCTTCGAACCCCAGGTGCGCAGCGCCTCGAGGTCGGAGAGTTCGAGCCCGTCGCCAGCGAGGTAGAGCTGCACGTACTGCGTGAGCGAGGAGTGTCCGGCGGAGAGGATGAACCGGTCGCGGCCGAGCCAGTCGTGGTCTGCGGGGTCGCGGCGCATGACCTTCTGGAAGAGGAGGTAGGCGGCGGGCGCGAGGCTCATCGCGGTGCCCGGATGCCCGTTTCCGACCTTTTCAACGGCGTCGGCCGCGAGCACGCGAGCCGTGTCGACCGCCTGGTCGTCGATGGTTTCCCACTGCAGAGTTGCCACGAGGTGTACGTTCCTTCCGGTCATTGAACGGCGGCGAGAACCCGTTGGTTCCCGTCACCGCGGAATTCGCTACGGCGCGAGTTGTCCGGCGGATGACCCGTTGGTCGTCGCCCCGGACGGCAATTCGAATCCGCGCCGTCGGGCGCGCAATGCCAAGTATATGGACTCCTCACGTTTCGTGAACGTGACGGGAAGATCACCGGCCTCGGGGGACGAAGTGAGGCCATATGCCGAGGGAAAGCGATTACCTGATCTTGCGACATTTGATGTCATAGAATCGAACTCGGGCGTGGCGGCACATGCGCGCCCGCGCGCCGGAAGAGGAACGATGCAGGCAGCCGTACAGACTCGAGACACCCGACCGGCGATGACCGTACGGCGCAAGCTCTCCGCCTACCTTGCGCTGACGAAGCCGCGAGTCATCGAGTTGTTGCTCGTCGTGACGGCACCGACGATGATCCTCGCGGAGCGGGGGCTGCCGAGCCTCTGGCTGCTGGTCGCCACACTCATCGGCGGCGCCATGAGCGCCGGCTCCGCCGGCGCGTTCAACTGCTACATCGACCGCGACATCGACCGCGTCATGAAGCGCACCCAGGGGCGACCGCTCGTCACGGGTGAACTGACCGACCGTGAAGCGCTCGTGTTCGCCTATGGGCTCGGACTCGCGTCGATCGTCTGGCTCTGGGTCTTCACCAACTGGCTGGCAGCCGCACTCTCGCTCGGCGCCATCCTCCTGTACGTGGTCTTCTACAGCCTCATCCTGAAGCGCCGCACCGCGCAGAACATCGTCTGGGGCGGCGTGGCCGGCTGCATGCCCGTGCTCATCGGGTGGGCTGCGGTGACCGGCGATCTCAGTTGGCCGCCGTTCATCCTCTTCCTCATCATCTTCCTCTGGACGCCGCCGCACTACTGGCCGCTCTCGATGAAGTACAAAGACGATTACGCGGCAGCCGGTGTGCCGATGCTCGCTGTCGTGCGCGGCCGAGCGCAGGTGGGCCTCCAGGTCATCCTGTACGCGTGGGCGACCGTCGCCTGCTCGCTGCTGCTCATTCCGATCGCCGACATGGGAATCATCTACTCGACGGTCGCGGTGGTCACCGGCGTCTGGTTCATTTACGAGACGCACCGTCTCTACAGCATGGCGATCCGGCACGAGCAGGTCTCGCCCATGCGCGTCTTCCACGGCTCGATCGCGTACCTGTCGCTGCTGTTCCTCGCCATCGGCGTCGATCCGCTGCTGCCGTTCTGACCCCGCCGAACCAGCGCGAGTCGTTTTCGGTCACGCCGGGCAGAGCACTTCGACTCGGTTGCCGTCGGCGTCGCGGGTGTGGAATCGGAGGTATCCGGTGAAGGTCGAGCGCTCGCGCCGGTCGACGTCGAATCCGAGCTGCTGCAGCAGCTCAGCCGTCGCGTCGAGTTCGGTCACCGAGTCGACGATGAAGGCGGGATGCGCCTTGCGTGCCGGCGCGAACGGAGTTTCGACCCCGACGTGGATCTCGGCAGTGATGGTGCCGTCGTCAGCGATCGAGCGGAACCAACAGCCGCCGCGGGCTGCCAGCTCTGGCGGCTTCGGCACCTCGGTCATCCCGAGTCCGTCGCGGTAGAAGCGGCGGGCTTCTTCCTCGCCGTCGCTCCGGCACGCCACTTGCACGTGATGCAGCCGCATCTTGCTCCTCTCGCCGCGAGATCTCTCGACGTCGAGATATTATCAGCGAGCGGATGCGGCGGCGGCCGCGCCCTCGCCCGCGGTGACCGCTGCGGCGACCGGGCGCTTGAGGCGCAGGATGACGAGCGTCATCGTCGCTGCAGTGAGCGCCGCGAGCACCATGTGCACGCCGACCGCGAATGCCGGCAGTCCATTGCGGGCCTGGTACAGGCCGACTGCGACCTGGACGAGCTCGACGACGAGGAGCGCGATCGACCAGCGGAGCGTCGGCAGCCGCAGGCGCCATGCGGCGACCACGAGCACGATCGTCAGGGCGAGGAGGGCGTAGCCCGGCCAGGCGTGGATGTGCTCGAGGATCTCGGAGTCGAAGCCGCTGCGGCCCGCCGCCGAGTCGCCGGAGTGCGGGCCCGAGCCGGTCGTCAGCACGCCGAACACGATCGAGACGAGCAGCACGGCCGTCACGCCGTGCGTGAGCGCTGCGTACCAGCCGGGCGCGGCCCGCTCCCGAGGCCCTGGGAGGGAGTCCATGCGGTCGAGGAACGCGGCCGTCACGCAGACCAGGGCGAGCGATGAAAGGTAGTGGAACCCGACGATGAACGGGTTCAGGCCCGTCCAGACCGTGATGCCGCCGACGATCGCCTGAGCGACGATTCCGACACCGACGATGAAGGAAAGCGCGAAGAGGTCGCGGCGCTCGCGCCGGATGCGCCAGACCAGCAGGAAGACGACGAGGGCGATGATGCCGACGACGCCCGTCATCATGCGATTGCCGAACTCGATGAGGGAGTGGTAGCTGAGCTCGTCGGTCGGCACGAGAGAGTCGGCCGTGCACGTGGGCCAAGTGGGACATCCGAGGCCCGAGCCCGTCAGACGCACCGCGCCGCCCGTCGCGATGATCGTGACCTGGGCGATGAACGAGGCCCAGGCGAAGGTGCGGAGAGTGCGGGTCACGCGGGTTCGATCCTGATCCTGGTCGCGCTGTGACGGCGCTGGGAGTCCTGCCCCGCGCCCCCTGCGACCCTATAGACTTGACTGGTTGGCAGGCTCGCCGACCGCGCGAAACCGCGCGGGATGAGCCACCAGCCATCTTAGGTTCGCACTGAAGCCACCGGGCACATCATCACCCACTCAATGAGCGCCTCGACTCACGAGGGGAATGGGCCGGCCTGATAGCCGGTTGCACGGGAGGAGAAGAGGGAGAGCATGACGGACGTATTGATCGACCGCCCAGAACTCGAAGGACTCGGTACGTACGAGTTCGGTTGGGCCGACTCCGACGCCGCCGGGGCATCCGCCCGACGCGGTGTCTCACCCGAGGTGGTCGCCGACATCTCAGGGCTGAAGAACGAGCCCGAATGGATGCTCAAGCGTCGCCAGCGCGCGCTGCAGCTCTTCGAGCGCAAGCCCATGCCGACCTGGGGTGCCGACCTGTCGGACATCGACTTCGACAACATCAAGTACTTCGTCCGCTCCACCGAGAAGCAGGCCCAGACCTGGGAAGACCTGCCCGACGACATCAAGAACACCTACGAGCGGCTCGGCATCCCCGAGGCCGAGCGTCAGCGCCTCGTCGCGGGCGTCGCAGCCCAGTACGAGTCCGAGGTGGTCTACCACCAGATCAACGAAGAGCTCGAGCGTCAGGGTGTCATCTTCATGGACACCGACACCGCGCTGCGCGAGCACCCCGAGGTCTTCGAAGAGTACTTCGGCACCGTGATCCCGGCCGGCGACAACAAGTTCGCCGCGCTCAACACCGCCGTCTGGTCGGGCGGCTCGTTCGTCTACGTGCCGAAAGGCGTTCACGTCGAGATCCCGCTGCAGGCCTACTTCCGCATCAACACCGAGAACATGGGTCAGTTCGAGCGCACGCTCATCATCGCCGACGAAGACAGCTACGTGCACTACATCGAAGGCTGCACGGCGCCGATCTACAAGAGCGACTCGCTCCACTCGGCCGTCGTCGAGATCATCGTGAAGAAGAACGCACGCGTTCGGTACACGACGATCCAGAACTGGTCGAACAACGTCTACAACCTCGTGACCAAACGTGCGACTGCAGCCGAAGGCGCGACCATGGAATGGGTCGACGGCAACATCGGCTCCAAGGTCACGATGAAGTATCCGTCGATCTTCCTCATGGGCGAACACGCCAAGGGCGAGACGCTTTCCGTCGCCTTCGCCGGCCCCGGCCAGCACCAGGACGCCGGCGCCAAGATGATCCACATGGCGCCGTACACGCAGTCGTCGATCGTCTCGAAGTCGATCGCGCGCGGCGGCGGCCGAGCGGGCTATCGCGGCGAGGTCCGCATCGACGCCAACGCGCATCACTCGGCGAACAGCGTCGTCTGCGACGCATTGCTCGTCGACACGATCTCTCGCTCCGACACCTACCCGGCTATCGACATCCGCGTCGACGACGTGAAGCTCGGACACGAGGCCACGGTCTCGAAGGTCAGCGAGGAGCAGCTCTTCTACCTCATGAGCCGTGGCATCGACGAGACCGAGGCCATGTCGATGATCGTGCGCGGCTTCATCGAGCCGATCGCGCGTGAACTCCCCATGGAATACGCCATGGAACTCAACAAGCTCATCGAGATGGGCATGGAAGGCAGCGTCGGCTAGGAATGACCGATCAGATGACCAGCACAACACAGCGTTCATCCCCTCTGGCCACTCCCGGGCAACACGGCCTCGTCGCGCACTCCGACGGCGCCTTCGTGCCCGTGCAGACCCGCTCCGAGCGGTTCCGCTCGGTGAACGTCGACGACTTCGAGCCCGTCAACGGACGCGAGCGCGAGTGGAAGCTCTCCCCGGTCGCGACCTTCGCCGACCTCACCGGCGGTGAGCTCGACGGTTCGCGACTTCCGATCGAGACGACCCTTCGACAGGCTCAAGACGGCGCGGATGTCTCGGGCATCGCCTTCTCGTACATCCCGCGCGACGACGCCCGCATCGGCACGGCGGGTACGCCCGAAGAGCGCGCGAGCGCCAACGCGTGGTCGACCTTCGGCGAGGCCCTCCTCGTCTCGGTCACCGGCGAAGACGAGAAGATCGCGTTCGTGACCCGCACCGGTCTCGGCGACGCCCCGCGCGCCGCGCACACCGTCATCGAGGCCGCGCCGAACAGCCGCGGATTCGTGGTGCTCGCCGGCACGGGTGCCGCCCGACTCAGCGAGAACGTCGAGATCCTCGTCGGCGACGGGGCATCCCTCACCGTCGTCTCGCTGCAGGAGTGGGACGACGAGGCCGTGCATCTCTCGAGCCAGTTCTCCCGTCTCGGCCGGGACGCGTTCCTCAAGCACATCGTCGTCTCCCTCGGCGGCAAGGTCGTGCGGGTGAACCCGTCGACCCACCTTGCCGAGCAGGGCGCCGACATCGAGGCCCTCGGCCTCTACTTCGCCGACGCGGGCCAGCACCTCGAGCAGCAGGTGTACGTGCACCACGACGCACCGCACACCAAGAGCCGCGTCACCTACAAGGGTGCGCTGCAGGGCGCCGGTGCGCGCAGCGTCTGGGTCGGCGACGTGCTGATCGGCAACGCCGCAACCGGTACCGACAGCTACGAGCAGAACCGCAATCTCGTGCTCACCGAGGGCACTCGCGCCGACTCCGTGCCGAACCTCGAGATCGAGACCGGGGACATCGAAGGCGCCGGGCACGCGAGTGCCACCGGTCGCTTCGACGACGAGCAGCTGTTCTACCTGATGGCTCGCGGCATCAGTGAAGACGAAGCACGTCGACTCGTCGTGCGCGGCTTCCTCACCGACATCGTGCAGAAGATCGGCTCGGCCGACCTCGAAGCCCGCCTGACCGCGGCCATCGAAGCCGAACTGGAAGGTCGCTGACGTGGCATCTGTTCGTGTCTGCTCAGCTGACGACCTCGCGGTGAACGAGGCCTCGCGCTTCGTGCTCGAGGGCGTTCCCATCGCCGTGGTGAAAGACTCCGCGGGCGAGATCTACGCCATCGGCGACACTTGCACGCATGGCGACATCTCGCTGGCCGAGGGTTTCGTCGAAGACGACACCCTCGAGTGCTGGGCCCACGGCTCCATGTTCTCCCTGAAGACGGGCAAGCCTTTGACGCTGCCCGCGTACGAGCCCGTCCCGGTCTACCAGGTCGAGCTCAGAGACGGCGACGTCCACATCGACCCCATGGTCACCCTGACCGTCTGACCCACCTCCTCCGGCCCGGAACGGCCGGCAACCGAAAGAGACCACTACGAACATGTCCGTTCTCGAGATCAAGAACCTCCACGTCAACGTCGAGACCGACCAGGGCACCCGCGAGATCCTCCGCGGCGTCGACCTCGTCATCAACGAGGGCGAGATCCACGCGATCATGGGCCCCAACGGGTCGGGCAAGTCGACCCTCGCGTACACGATCGCCGGCCACCCGAAGTACAAGGTCGTCCAGGGCGAGATCCTGCTCGACGGTGAGAACGTGCTCGAGATGTCGGTCGACGCACGCGCACGCGCCGGCCTCTTCCTCGCGATGCAGTACCCAGTCGAGATTCCGGGCGTGACGGTCACGAACTTCCTCCGCACCGCCAAGACGGCGATCGACGGCGAGGCGCCTCCGATCCGCGGCTGGATCAAAGACGTGCGCGAGTCGATGTCGAACCTCAAGATGGACTCGGCGTTCGCCGAGCGCAACGTCAACGAGGGCTTCTCGGGCGGCGAGAAGAAGCGCAACGAGATCCTTCAGCTCGAACTGCTGAAGCCGAAGTTCGCCGTGCTCGATGAGACCGACTCGGGACTCGACGTCGACGCGCTGAAGGTCGTCTCCGAGGGCGTCAATCGGGCGCACTCGCACACCGGCCTCGGCGTCCTGCTGATCACGCACTACACGCGCATCCTGCGCTACATCAAGCCCGACTTCGTGCACGTCTTCGTGGCGGGCCGCATCGCCGAGCAGGGCGGCCCCGAGCTCGCCGACCGACTCGAAGACGAGGGCTACGACCGGTACCAGGTCGCCGAGACGGCCGCGGCCGAAGCGGTGCCGGCCGAATAGGGCGAGGTAGAATCACACTATGGTCACCACACTCGCACCTGAGCGCTACGACCAGGTCGAAGAAGCGCTGAAAGACGTCATGGATCCCGAGCTCGGGGTCAACATCGTCGACCTCGGCCTCATCTACGACCTCGGCTGGGACGACGAGAACGACGCCCTGGTCATCCACATGACGCTCACGAGCGCCGGATGCCCCCTCACCGACGTGATCGAAGAGCAGACCGCTGAGGCGCTCGACGGCACCGTCGACGCGTTCCGCATCAACTGGGTGTGGATGCCGCCGTGGGGCCCCGAGCGCATTACCGACGACGGCCGCGACATGATGCGGGCGCTCGGCTTCGCGATCTGAGTCGTCTTCCGCCTCTACGGATGCCTCGTGCAGTACGCCTGCACGGGGCATCCGTCGTTTCAGGCGCCATCGTCGGGTCGCTGCCCGCGTGCACTGAACGTGAGGAGCAGGGCCGCCGCATCCCGTGCCGCCGCGAACGGTTCGGCGAACGTGCCCATGCCGGTGGTCACCAGGCCGCCCTCGTAGAGCAGCATCAGACTCTTGGCGACGCGTTCGGTATCGGCGATCGCCGCATCGCGGCAGAGTTGCTCGAAGACATCCCGCAGCCATTTCTTCTGGCGGATGGCTTCGACAGCAATGGGCGTCGTTGCGTAGTCCATCTCGGCGCGAGCGTTGATGGCGCTGCACCCTTTGCCGCAGTTGTCGATCGCCCACCGGCCCGCGATGTCGAACACTGCCAGGATGCGTTCGACGCTTCCCGGAGGCTCTTGCGCGAATTCCCGTTCAAGGTACTCACGCCACCGCGCGTCGCGCCCGCGCAGGTACGCGACGGCGAGCGCCTCTTTCGATCCGAACCGGTCATAGAGCGTCTTCTTCGTCACCCCTGCCGCGGCTGCGATGGTGTCGACACCCACGGCGTGGATTCCCTCACGGTAGAAGAGCTCGGATGCCGCGGCGAGCACGCGCTCTGCTCCAGGCGTGTAGTGAGGAAGCGCTTCGGGCAGATTCTCGGCGGTCATGGCTCCACTATACCGCTCTGTATACTCGTTCGAATGACTAAACAGACCGGTATACCAGGATTCCTCCTTCTCATTGGTGCATCCGTCGCGTTCGTCCTGGCTTGGAGTTCTGGCTTCGTGATCGCGAAGATCGGCACCGACGCTGCTCCGGCTCTGACAGTCCTGTTCTGGCGATACCTCACCGTCGGGGTCATCCTCCTGATCCTCATCGCCGCGGCGAACGTCCGACGGCGTCCGCTCGTGTTTCCGCCATGGCGCGACATCCGTCCGCACCTCACGATCGGATTCTTCGCACAGTTCGGCTACGTCGTCCCGATCTACCTGGCCGTCGGCGCCGGCGTGTCGTCGGGAACGACCGCGCTCATCGATGCGGTCCAACCTCTTGTCGTGGCGACCCTCGTCGGCCCGCTCCTCGGCCTTCGCGTCCGTGCGCTCCAATGGCTCGGCCTGGTGCTCGGCGCGGTGGGGGTGGCGCTCATCGTGGCGGCCGACGCCTTGGCCGCGGGGTCTCCCACGCCCGCGTACCTCCTCCCGCTCGTCGCACTGGGCAGCCTCGTCACCGCCACGTTCCTTGAGCGGCGCACCTCGGCTCGCCTCTCCGTGTTCGCGACCCTCACCGTGCACTCGTCCGTCACCCTCGTGGCCGTGGCACTCCTCGCCGCCGTCACCGGAACGTTCGCCCCGCCTGCCACAGCCGCGTTCTGGGTCTCGACGCTCGTGATCGCTGTGGTCCCCACACTCCTCGGCTACGCGCTCTACTGGTACCTTCTCCGTCGCCTCGGCATCACCGCGTTGAATGCGCTTCTGTACCTGGTGGCCCCGACTGCCGCGGTCGCCGGCGCGATCCTCTTCGCCGACCCGTTCACGCCGGCGACCCTCGTCGGCCTCGTGCTCGGTGCAGGAGCGGTCGCGCTCGTCATCGCGTCACCGCGGTCGGCGCCGCCGCGCGTGCGTCGACAGATTCCTCGAAGTCCGAGATCAGACCGACAAGTCCGAACGAGGAGCGTATTCGTCGCCAGGTCTGCTCGGAGAGCGCGTCGGAGGTGGCTTGAGCGACGCTCAGGCGAGGCCCCGTCGTGCCAGGAGCGGGGCGATGTCGGGTTCGCGCCCGAGCAGACGCCGGATCGATTCGCGCGGGTCTCGTGAGCCGCCCGGCTCGAGGATCTCCGCCCGGAATCGATCGCCGTTGGCACGCGTCGCACCGCCCTGTTGCTCGAACCACGCCATGATGTCGGCGCCCGGCACCTCGCTCCAGATGTACGAGTAGTACCCGGCGTCGTAGCCGCCGGCGAAGATATGGGCGAAGTAGGTGCTCGAGTAGCGCGGGGGCACGAGCGGGTCGTCGAGGCCCACGGCGGCCAGTGCCTGTCGTTCGAAGGCGGCGACGTCGGTCACCGCGGCGGCGTCGTCGGGGGAGAGACGGTGCCATGCCTGGTCGAGAGCCGCAGCGGCAAGGTACTCGGTCGTCGAGAAGCCCTCGTTGAAGGTGCGCGACGCGAACAGGCGATCGACGAGGGCCTGCGGCATTCGCTCGCCCGTCTCGACGTGCCGGGCGAAGTGCTCGAGCACCTCCGGTCGAAGGAGCCACAACTCGTTGACCTGGCTCGGCAGCTCGACGAAGTCGCGATAGACGTTGGTGCCGGCCGACGAGGGGAACGCGACTCTCGCGAAAAGGCCGTGCAGCGCATGGCCGAACTCGTGGAACAGCGTCTCGGCCTCATCGAAGGTGAGCAGGGTCGGCTCACCGGACGCGGGCCTCGGAACGTTGAGGTTGTTCACGACTACGGGAAGCGTCGCTTCGAGGTCGGACTGCTCGACGAGCGAGCTCATCCAGGCACCGCCGCGCTTGGAGTCGCGCGCGTACGGGTCGATCAGGTACAGGCCGACCGGGCTGTCGTCGTCGTCGAAGACTTCGAAGATCCGGGTGTCGGGGTGGTACGCGACGAGGTCGGTGCGCTCGGCGAAGTGCACTCCGTACAGCAGTGATGCAGCGTGGAAGACGCCCTCGGTGAGCACCCGATCGAACTCGAGATACGGGCGCATCGCCTGCAGGTCGACGTCGAAACGCTCACGTCGCACCGCTTCGGTGTGAATCGCCCAGTCCGACGCCTCGACGCTGCGCCAACCGAGCCGAGCCGCGCGTTCGGTGAGCGCGGCCGCCTCCTGACGGGCGTTCTGTGTTGCGGCCGGCACCAGGCGGGCGAGGAGGTCGGCGACCGCCTCAGGAGTACCGGCCGTCTCGTCGACGGTCACTGCTGACGCGTGGTCCGCGAAGCCGAGCAACCGTGCCCGCGAGGCTCGGATCCGCACGAGTTGGAGCAGCGTCTCGCGGGTGTCGTGGTCGCCGCCGCGACATCCGCGCGACCGTGAAGCGGTGAAGAGCCGATCGCGCACCTCGTCATGAGAGAGCGAGGCGATGGCGGGCTGCGCCGTCGGCAGCACGAGGGTGATGAGCCAGCCTTCGAGACCGCGGGCGACGGCGGCCTCGCGTGCCGCCGAGCGCCGGCTCTCATCGAGGCCCGCGAGCTCGTCGGCCTCGACGATGTGCAGCGCAAGCTCGTTCGTGTCGGCGAGGAGGCGCTGTTGGAAGTCGGTCGTGAGTCGTGAGATCTGCGCATTCAGCGCAGTGAGCTCGGCTCGATCGGCGGGTTCGAGGGCAGCACCCGCGAGGGTGGCTTCGCGGTGGTACCGCTCCAGCAGATACGCGGACTCGGCGTCGAGGCCGAGTTCTTCGAGGGTGGAGTGCAGCTCGACGATCCGGGCGTAGATGCGGGGGTCCAGCCGGATCGCATCGCGGTGCTCCGCGAGAAGCGGAGCGAACTCGGCCTCGATCAGGTCGATTGCGGCATTGCTGTCGGCCGAGCTCGCGTTCTCGAACACGGGAAGCACCCGGCGAAGGAGGGCGCTCGAGCGCTCGAGCGCGGTGATCGTGTTCTCGAACGTGGGCGGTTCGTCATTCATGGCGATCGCCGCGGCCGCTGCGCGCTGCTCGCGCATGCCGCGCTCGATCGCTTCCCGATAGTGCTCTGGGCGAATGAGGGCGAAGAGGGGGAGTCGATAGGGCAGGGGGCTCGGCTCGAGGAACGGGTTCGATGGGTCGCGCATCCATCCACCGTAGTTCGTGTCGCACGATCAGTGAGGAGCATAGGCTCGGGATATGAGCACCGATCGGCCCGAGAACGCCCGACGAGACGAGTACACCCACGGCCACCACTCGAGCGTGCTGCGAACACACTCATGGCGCACCGTGGAGAACTCTGCGGCGTACCTCGTGCCGCACCTGCGTGAGGGCGCGCGAGTGCTGGACGTCGGCAGCGGCCCCGGGACCATCACGATCGATCTCGCCCGTCGAGTGCGGCCCGGCTCCGCCATCGGCATCGACTCGTCGGCCGGCGTCGTCACCCACGCGGCGGGTCTCGCACAGAGCGAGGGCGTCGCCAACGTCGAGTTCAGAGTCGGCGACGCCTACGCGCTCGAGTTCGAAGACGACTCCTTCGACATCGTGCATGCGCACCAGGTCTTGCAGCACCTCGGCCGCCCCATCGAGGCGTTGCGCGAGTTCCGCCGTGTCACGAAGCCAGGTGGCGTCGTCGCGGCACGCGAGGTCGACTACGGCGGTGTGATCTGGAACCCGGTCTCACCGGGCCTCACCCGCTGGCTCGAGCTGTACCATTCGGTGCACGAATGGAACGGCGGCGAGGCCGATGCCGGTCGCCGCCTGAAGAGCTGGGCGCGAGAGGCGGGCTTCACCGACATCGCTGCGACGGGTACGACCTGGGTGTTCGCAACCGAGCTCGAGCGTGAATGGTGGGGCGGGTCGTGGGCAGAACGCGCGACCGAGTCGCAGTTCGCGGCGCACGCGATCGAATCTGGTCATTCGAATCCCGAGGAGCTGCGTCGCATCGCCGACGCGTGGCGCGCATGGGCGGCCGACGAAGACGGCTGGCTGCTCATGCCGCACGGCGAGATCATCGCGCACGCGTAGCGAGCCCGACGGTGGAAGTCGTCGGCCCGCTACCAATCCTCGTCGGCGTCGTTCGCATCGATGATCGTCTCGCGCACCACGGTGCCATCGTCGAGCTCGGCGATCGGTCGACCCTCGAGCCAGGTGAGCGTCCAGTGACGATTCGCGCCGTCACCAGTGAAGGCTGTCTCGGCGGCCGCGATGCGCTCGCGAAGCTCAGCGGGCACGGATGCCGGCGGAACGGTGCCGAACGCCCAGCGAGTGCCGAGTCGCATCACGCATCCATCTCGTAGGTCACCCAGCTGGTGCGCTTGGCGAGCTGATCGTAGAGGCGTTGCGATTCCGCGTTGTCATCTGCAGTGATCCAGCTGACCCCGCCGTGGCCGATCTCTGCTGAACGAGCGTGCACGAACTCGATGAGCGCCTTCCCGATGCCCGAACCGCGTGCACCTTCGTCGACGTACAGGTCATCGAGGTACATGCCGCGGGTCGCGGTCAACGTATGGGGCACGGCCCGGAAGTGGGCGAGCCCGATGGGCCGGCCCTCGTCATCGACGGCCAGTGCAGCGGTGAGCGGCTCGGCCTCGTCACGGATCCAATTCCAGACGATCAGCGCCTTGGCGTCGTCGAGTTCGGTTTCGTAGAAGCGGCAGTACGTCTCGAACAACGGCAGCCATCCGAAGAAGTCGTCGTCACCGGCCGCCCGTATTTCGTAACTCATGGTTCCCCCTATTCCGACGGCGCCTCGAAGACGACGTCGCGGACTTCGAACGTCTCAGCTTCGACGAAGCTGAGCTCCGCGATGCGCCCCACCGCACGCAGATCTGATTCGACCGACTCCAGCAGCGGGATCGTCGCTGCCGACGCCGCGATCGCGGCGCTCGCGACCGGCGTCTTCTGCGACGCCTTCGCATCGGTCTTGGCGCGCCGGATGCCGGTCAGCGCGAGGCTCGCGAGCTCGAGCAGTTCGACGCCCGCCTCTCCACGCGCGGCGAGGTCTTCGACGGTCGGCCACTGTGCCACGTGCACGGAGCCGTCGTGCGACCAGCGCCAGGCCTCTTCGGTCGCGAACGGAATGACCGGGGCGAACAGGCGAAGCAGCACATCGAGCGCGGTCTTCAGCGCGGCGACCGCTGAGGCCTGCTCGGGGCTCGCCGCACCGTACGCGCGCTCTTTCACGAGCTCGAGGTAGTCGTCGCAGAACGTCCAGAAGAAGGTCTCTGCGAGCTCGAGGGCGCGCGCGTGGTCGTAGGCGTCGAGGGCGCGGGTGGCGCGGTCGACGACGCCGGCGAGCTCGGCGAGCATGCTGCGATCGACCGGCACGGTCACTGGGGCATCCGCTCGCCCGTCGAAGGTGAGGATGAACTTCGCCGCGTTCAACACCTTGATCGCGAGGCGTCGGCCGATCTTCACCTGCGTGGGGTTCTGCGGGTCGAAGGCGGCGTCGGTGCCGAGACGCGACGAGGCCGCCCAGTAGCGCACCGCATCGGAGCCGTGCTGCTCGAGGAGGCCGGCAGGGGTGACGACGTTGCCCTTGGACTTGGACATCTTCTTGCGGTCGGGATCGACGATGAAGCCCGAGATCGAGGCGTTTGACCACGGCGCGACACCGTGCTCGAGCTCAGCGCGCAATGTCGTCGAGAAGAGCCAGGTGCGGATGATGTCTTGACCCTGCGGGCGGAGCGAGTAGGGGAAGACGAGCTCGAACAGCTCGGGGTCGCGCTCCCAGCCGCCGGCGAGTTGCGGGGTGAGCGAGGAGGTCGCCCACGTGTCCATGACGTCGTGCTCGCCGATGAAGCCGCCCGCGGCGCCGCGCTGGGCTTCGTCGAAGCCGGGTGCCGCCGCCGATGAGGGGTCGACGGGAAGCATCTCGCGCGTGGCGACGATCGGCTCGTCGAAGCGGGGGTCGCCCGCATCGTCGAGCGGGTACCACACGGGGATCGGCACGCCGAAGAAGCGCTGGCGGGAGACGAGCCAGTCGCCCGAGAGCCCGCCCACCCAGTTCTCGTAGCGCACACGCATGAAGTCTGGGTGCCAGTCGATCTCACGGCCGTGGGTGAGCAACCGCTCGCGCAGCGCTTCGTCGCGAGCGCCGTTCCTGATGTACCACTGACGGGTCGAGACGATCTCGAGCGGCTTGTCGCCTTTCTCGAAGAACTTCACCGGATGGGTGATCGCCTTCGGGTCGGCGAGCAGGTCGCCCGAGTCGCGAAGGAGCTGCACGACCGCCTGCTTGGCCGAGAACGTCGTCTTGCCCGCGAGCTCGGCATACGCGGCGAGGCCGGCCTCGGAGGTGATGACTTCGGGGGCATCTGCGATGACCCGGCCGTCGAAGCCGATGATCGCGCGGTTCGGGAGGTCGAGTTCGCGCCACCACACGACGTCGGTGATGTCACCGAAGGTGCAGATCATCGCGATGCCGGTGCCCTTGTCTTTCTGCGCGAGGTGGTGCGCGAGCACGGGTACCTCGACGCCGAAGACGGGGCTCGTGACCGTGGTGCCGAAGAGCGGCTGGTAGCGCTCGTCGTCGGGGTGCGCGACGAGGGCGACGCACGCGGGGATGAGTTCGGGACGGCTCGTCTCGATGTCGACGGTGCCGCCGCCGGGCTTGTGGAACGAGACGCGGTGGTAGTGGCCCGGCTGCTCGCGGTCTTCGAGCTCGGCCTGGGCGACGGCGGTGCGGAATGTGACGTCCCACAGGGTCGGTGCAAGCGCTTGGTACGCCTCGCCCCGCTCGATGTTGCGAATGAACGCCAGCTGCGAAGCGAACAACGACTCATCGCCGATGGTGCGGTAGGTCTGGGTCCAGTCGACCGAGAGGCCGAGCTGGCGCCAGAGGGCTTCGAACTGCTGCTCGTCTTCGACGGTCAGGCGTTCGCAGAGCTCGATGAAGTTGCGGCGGCTGATCGGCACCTGATCGGCGGCCTTCGTCGACTTGCCTTCGCCGCCCTCGAACGGCGGCGCGAAGCCGTCGATGTAGGGGAGCGTCGGGTCGCAGCGCACACCGTAGTAGTTCTGCACGCGGCGCTCGGTCGGCAGTCCGTTGTCGTCCCAGCCCATGGGGTAGAAGACGCTCATGCCGCGCATGCGCTGATACCGCGCCACGACGTCGGTGTGGGTGTACGAGAACACATGGCCGATGTGGAGCGAGCCGGAGGCCGTCGGCGGGGGAGTGTCGATCGAGTAGATGCACTCGCGGGTGGCCGATTCGCGATCGAACCGGTAGGTGCCCTCGCGCTCCCAAGCGCCTCCCCAGGCCGATTCGAGGCCTTCGAGAGCGGGCTTGTCGGGAATGCGCGGGGTGTCGGTCATGATGCTCCGGTTCGATGTATGCGGCACCGTGTCTGTGGTGAGGTGCCTGAATGTGCGACGATCCAGCCTACCCGAGAGCGAACTGCATGCCGGCTGGCGAGTGCACCGAGCCTCGGCCGGGCGGCTCAGTACGCGAGTCGCGGCGAATCGGCAACCAGTTGGGCGGTGTACGGATGCTCCGGCCGGGCGAAGACCCGCTCGGATTCGCCGGTCTCGACGATTCGGCCGGCGCGCATCACCGCGACCCGATCGGCCATATGGCGCACGACGCTGAGATCGTGGGAGATGAAGAGGAGCGCGAGGCCTCGCCCCTGCTGGAGTTCGTCGAGCAGGTCGAGGATCTGCGCCTGGATCGTCACGTCGAGCGCCGAGACGGGCTCATCGCAGATCAGCAGCTCGGGTGACGCGGCGAGCGCCCGGGCGATCGAGACCCGCTGCCGCTGGCCGCCTGAGAGGGTCAGAGGCTTTCGCCCGGCGACGGATGCCGCGAGCCCGACCTGATCGAGCAGCGTCGCGACGTCGAGGCCGGTTGCGGCGTCGCGAGCGTCACGTGCCGCATCGGTGAGGATGCGGCCGACGGTCCATCTCGGATCGAACGAGCTGAGGGCGTCCTGGTAGATCGCGCCGATGCGGTGGCGCGAGGCTCGCCGTTGCCGTTCTCCGAGCGCTGACCACTCCTCGCCGTCGAGGTGCACCGCGCCGCTGTCGGGCGCCGTGAGAGCGAGCGCGAGCCGCGCGACCGTCGTCTTGCCCGAGCCGGATTCGCCGACGAGGCCGAGCGTCTCGCCCCTGTGGAGCGAGAGCGACACGTCGTCGACCGCGGCGAAGCGGCCGCCCGGGATCGCAAAGGTCTTGGTGACGTGCGCGAGCGAGAGCAGCGGAGGTGCTGCGGAGGGTGGCGTCGCGGGCATCGCCGCCGCGGCCGCCGGCGGAACACGGCTCGGTGCTGCGTAGCCGATCGGCGCAGGCAGGGCCGGCAGCGTCGACAAGCGGGCACCGCGCGGGGTGCCCGACGGCACCGCCGCGATGAGCGCCTTCGTGTACGCCTGCCGGGGTGTCTCCAATACCTCGCGGGCCGTTCCCTGCTCGATGATCTCGCCCTCGCGCATGACGAGGATGCGGTCGGCCAGCTGCCCGACGACCGCGAGATCATGGCTGATGAGGAGCACACCCGTGCCGCGGGCGCGGATATCGGCGATGAGCGCGAGGATGCGCGCCTGTACGGTGACGTCGAGCGCGGTCGTCGGTTCGTCGGCGATGAGGAGCGGCGGGTCGAGTGCGATCGCGGCCGCGATGAGCGCCCGCTGGCGGAGGCCGCCGGACAGCTCGCCTGAGCGCCGGCCGGCGGCGAGCGCCGGGTCGGGCATGCCGACGTCGGCGAGGAGCTCGAGCACCCGCGCGCGGCGCGCAGCTGGCGGCATCCGTTCGTGGATGCGGAGGGGATCCTCGATCTCGCGACCGACGGGGCGGAGCGGGTCGAGCGAGACGAGCGCGTCCTGCAGGATGAGCCCGGCGAGGCGGCCGCGGACGCGGCGCCATTCGTGCTCGGTCGCCGCGCCCAGCTCCTGCCCGGCGATACGCAGTCTCTGCGATGAGACGAGAGATCGGGGGCCGGCCAGGCCGAGCAGGGCTCGAGCCGTCACCGACTTGCCCGAGCCCGACTCGCCGACGATCGCGACGCATTCGCCGGGCGAAATCGTGAAGCTCACGCCATGCACGACTTCGCTCGGGCCGAAGCCGACGCTGAGGCCTGCGACATCGAGCACGGGCACGGGTGCATCCGTCACTATTCGTTCCTCCCGCGTCGGGTGAGTGCCCGGCCGAGCACGGTCGTCGCGATGGTCGTGGCGACGATCATGAGCCCGGGGAAGACAGTCATCCACCAGGCGGTCGCGAGATAGGTGCGACCCGCGGCCAGCATGGCGCCCCATTCGGCAGCGGGCGGCTGCGCGCCCAGGCCGAGGTAGCTGAGCGCCGCCGCCCAGACGATCGCCTGGCCGATACCGAGGGTTGCGAGCACGAAGAGTGGGATGAGTGCGTTCGGCAGCACATGCCGACCGAGGATGCGCGCAGGGGAACGACCCAGCACCCGCGCCGCCTCGACGTACTGCGAGGAGCGGATCGAGACGAGCTGGCCGCGGATGATCCGCGCGTAGCCGGGCGCCGTCGAGAGGCCGACGGCCACGGTCGCGGTCACCGGCCCCGGCCCGTACACGACGATCACGAGGAGCGCGAGGAGCAGCCCGGGGAAGGCGAAGAGCACCTCGACGAGCCGGTTGACGCTGAAATCGAGGATGCGACCACCGAAGCTCGCCACCACGCCGAGTACGAGCCCGAGCACGAGCCCGATGAGGGTCGCCGCGACGCCGATGAGCAAAGACGTGCCGGTGCCGGCGACGATTCGACTGTAGATGTCGCGCCCGGACTCGTCGGTGCCGAACCAGTGGGCGAGCGACGGTGCCTGGAAGGCGTCGGCTGCCGCGATCTGATTGGGATCCTGCGTGGCGATGAGGGCAGGCGCGCAGGTCGCGGCGACGAGGAAGAGTACGAACGCGGCCGAGAGCAGCGTTCCGGCGCGTGGCATCCGACCGCGTCGCCTCAGCGGCAGGTGATCGGCGGATGCTTCGACCGTCGTCTGTCGCAGTTCGAGCTCGCTCATCGCCCGGCCTCCTGTCGAAGTCTGGGGTCGGCGATGCGCGACGCGACATCGGTGAGCACGGTCATGAGCACGTAGACGACCGCGACGAGGAGCACCACACCGGTCACCACGGGGATGTCGCGGAGCGTCACGGCCTGCAACAGGGTGCGACCGAGCCCCGGCATCGCGAAGATCGTCTCGACGACGACGGCCCCCGAGAGCAGCCAGCCGAGCGCCCAGCCCGAGAGGCTGATCGCCGGCAGCGCCGCATGACGCACGGTGTGGCGCAACCGAACGCCGAGCGCGCTCTCGCCGCGAGCGCGCGCCGAGACCACGAACGGCTGTTGCATCGCGTCGAGGAGGCTCTCGCGCATGACCTGGGCGAGGAACCCCGCGAGCGGGATCGCGAGCGTCACGACCGGCAGCACGAGCCCGGCCGGTGTGCCGGTGGCAACAGGCGGCAGCCAGCCGAGCGCGGTGCTGAAGACCGCGATGAGCACGGCCGCGAGCCAGAAGTGCGGCAATGCGGCAGCGGTGATCTCGACGCCCTCGCCGACCGCGGAGGCGACTCGCCCGCGCCCTGTCGACCAGAGTGCGAGGCCGAGGGCCAAGAACCACGCGAGCACCAGGGCAAGGAACGCGAGGAGGAGCGTGCCGCCGATCTGCGCACCGAGGAGCTCGGCGACGGGCAGCTTGAGGGCGTAGGAGATGCCGAGGTCGCCCGTGATGAGCCGGCCGAGCATCGCGAGGTATTGCACGATGAGCGGCTGGTCGAGCCCGTAGTCACGGCGCACCTGGTCGAGTGCCTCCTGCGAGGCCTGGGACCCCGGCCCGCCGAGGATCGCCTGTGCCGGATCGCCGGGGATCAGCCGGATGGCGAAGAAGGTGAGCGTGGAGACGGCCCACAGCACGAACACCGCGCCGGCCATCAGGAGGCCGGCGCGGCGAAGCGTCACGCCGTGAGCGGCGCGACGAGAGTCAGCCCGCGAGCCAGGCGTCATAGAAGCTCGGCGTCGAGACGGTGGGCATCGCACGTGCGCCGTGCACCGAGTTGCTCACCAGGAAGCTGTTCTGCTGGTCGTACAACGGGAGCAGGTAGTACCCGCCGAGGATGCGCTGCTGTGCCTGCTCGTAGAGCCCGGCGCGGGCATCGGCCTCGTTCGTCGTCGCAGCCTCGGAGAGCAGGGCGTCGACCTCGGGGTCGTCGAGCTGGGCGAGGTTCGCGAAATAGCCGCTCGGCGCAGGCGTGATGCTGTCGGAGTGGTAGAGGATGCGCAGCACGTCGGGGCCGACCTTGGTGTACGGAGCGCTCACGATCTCGTACTCGTTCGCGGCCAGGGCGCCGTACCAGCCCGAGAGGTCGAGGAGCGAGATGACGACGTCGAATCCTGCCGCTTTCGCCGTGGCCTGCACCTGCTCGAACAGCGACTGTTCTGCCGGCACCGACTGGTTGGTACTCACCGGGAAGCGAAGGGTGAGTCGAGTGCCGTCCTTCACACGGTAACCGTCGGCGTCGCGTTCGCTCCAACCGGCCTCGTCGAGCAGCGCGTTCGCCTCGTCGAGGTCGGGCTGGAAGAGCGAGTCGTCTGAGTACGCGACGGCCTCGACGGAGGAGAGCGGTGAATACGAGCGCTCGGCGGTGCCGAAGAAGAGCGAATCGATGCCCTCGTCGACCTCGACGGCGCGGATGAACGCCTCGCGCACGCGCTCGTCATCGAACGGCGCCTGGCCCGAGTTGAGCTCGATGCGGTTCGCCGCACCGGGTCGGGGTGCGTCGAGCCAGGTGAGCGAGTCGTTCGACTCGGCCGCCGCGATCGTGTCGGGCTGCGGGTTGTCGATGACGTCGACCTGACCGGCCTGCAGCGCTGCATACCGCGACGCCGAGTCGGGCACGAAGCGCCAGTCGATCGCGTCGAGGTACGCCACGCCGTCGTGTGCCGCGTCGGCGGGCGGCGAGGTGTACTCGTCGTTGCGCACGAGTGAGACGTGATCCTGCTTGACCCATTCCTCGATGACGAACGGCCCGGTGCCGATCGGCGCCTGGCAGTTCTCGTCCGTTCCGCGGGCGAGGCCGGCGGGCGACTGGATCGCGAGCCACGGCTGGCTGAGCGACTCGAGCAGCGCGCTGTCGGGCGAGCTCAACACGAATCGCGCGACCTGGTCGCTGACGACCTCGACGCGGTCGACCTTGCCGAGTGCGAGGTAGCCCGTCGAGGACTGGGTCGCGGGGTCTTTCAGGTGCTCCATGTTGACCTTCACGGCCTCGGCATCGAGGGGTGTCCCATCGGTGAAGGCGACGTCGTCGCGAAGGGTGAAGTCCCACGAGAGGCCGTCGTCCGTCGCCTCCCACGACTCGGCGAGCCAGGGGATGATCTCGCCCGAGCCGTCACGGGAGACGAGCGATTCCAGGAACTGTCCCGCGAGGAGCGCCTGCGGGTAGTTGCCGCCGACGTGCGGGTCGAGGCAGGTCGGTTCGGCGTCGCCGCTCGCGTAGGCGAGGGTGCCGCCAGAGACCGGGTCACCGGATGCCTCGGGCGCCGGTGCCTGACACCCGGCGAGCATGATCGTCGACACGAGGGCGACGCCGAGGAGTCCGAACCTGCGAGCGTTCGAGGTGGTGGTCATTGGTGCAGCACGCATCGAGGTCCTTGCAATGGGGGAGTGAGGCGGGCTCTCATCAGCGCGGGCCCGCATTCATCCTGACACTGCGGCACCGCCGCGACAAGGAAGTTGTTCGAGTTCAGCTAGAACAATAGACTGTGAATGTGTTGATTCGACTCGATCCGACTCTCGACGCTCCTCTCTTCGAACAACTCGCCTCTGGCATCCGGGCCTCGATCATCGACGGGCGACTCTCGGGCGGCGAGCGCCTCCCCGCCGCTCGCGACCTCGCCGCATCGCTCGAGCTCAACGTGCACACGGTGCTGCGGGCGTACCACCGCCTGCGCGACGAGCATCTCATCGAGCTCCACCGCGGCCGCGGTGCCGTCGTCGCAGTGCGCATCGGCGGCCATGCCGCGCTCGCCGGCGCCGTGTACGACCTCGTCGACGAAGCGAAGAACCACGATCTGCCCGAGGCGGCCCTTCTCGCCCTGATCCGCGAGGCCTACCGCTCCGCGCCGCAGGCATCGGGCGTGCTTCGCCCCATGCCGACGCGGTAGTCTTGACGACAACGACACCGATCCGGCCATCACCGGGGAGTCTTCGGAAGAACACGAACAGATGCCTCGCGGCATCCGCTCACCAGTAGAACCGAACGGGGCGGCCCGTCACAGCCGGCAACGAGGGGTGGATTGTTCCCTGAGCCTGTCGAAGGGCCCGATCCACAAGCGAGGTGGTACCGCGGCGGCGCTCGATCGAGCATCGGCGTCCTCGCGAGAGCATCCGTCCCCGCAAGGAGCGAGCGTGTACCCCCGTACCCCAGACGACCACGGTGTCGCCGCCTCACCAGACTTCCCCGCCGTCGAGCGTGACGTGCTCGCCTTCTGGAAGGCCGACGGCACGTTCCAGGCCTCGATCGACCAGCGCGAGGGTGCACCCGAGTGGGTGTTCTACGACGGCCCGCCGTTCGCCAACGGCCTGCCCCATTACGGGCACCTGCTGACCGGGTACGCGAAAGACCTCTTCCCGCGCTTCCAGACGATGCGGGGCAAGCAGGTGCACCGCCGCTTCGGCTGGGACACCCACGGGCTGCCCGCCGAACTCGAGGCCGAACGCCAGCTCGGCATCGTCGACAAGAGCGAGATCGAGGAGATGGGCATCGCGGCCTTCAACCAGGCCGCGAAAGACGCCGTGCTCCGCTATACGAAGGAGTGGCAGGAGTACGTCACCCGACAGGCGCGGTGGGTCGATTTCGAGCACGACTACAAGACGCTCGACGTGACGTTCATGGAGAGCGTCATCTGGGCGTTCAAGACCCTGCACGACAAGGGCCTCGCCTACGAGGGCTACCGGGTGCTGCCGTACTGCTGGCGCGACCAGACCCCGCTCTCGAATCACGAGCTGCGCATGGACGACGACGTCTACAAGATGCGCCAAGACCAGACGGTCACCGTCACGTTCCCGCTCATCGGGCTGAAGGCGGAGTCGCTCGGGCTCACTGCCGTGCGCGCCCTCGCGTGGACGACGACGCCGTGGACGCTTCCGACGAACTTCGCACTCGCCGTCGGGCCCGACATCGAGTACGCGGTCGTGCCCGCCGGGCCGAACGGCACGCCCGACGCGACCGTGCTGCGCGAAAGTGCCGGCATGGCCTCTTCGACAGGCTCAGGGAACGAGACCGGGAACGAGACCGGGGGCGACACCGAAGTGCTCGGCGGCGAATATCTCATCGCCATCGATCTCGTGGGCAACTACGCGAAAGACCTCGGCTACGACTCCGCCGACGAGGCGCGCGCCGCGGTCTCGCGCACCGTGCGCGGCGCCGAGCTCGAGGGGGTCGACTACGACCGGCTCTTCGACTACTACGCCGACGTCGAGGAGTACGGGCTTCAGAACGCGTGGCGCATCCTCGTCGCCGACTACGTCACGACCGAAGACGGCACGGGTATCGTGCACCAGGCTCCCGCGTACGGCGAGGAGGACCAGAAGATCTCAGAGGCCGCCGGCATCCCGGTCGTCATCTCACTCGACGAGGGCGGCAAGTTCCTGCCGGCGGTGACGGATGTCGCGGGGCTGCTGTGGAGCGACGCGAACAAGCCGCTCACCCAGCTCCTCAAGGCCGAGGGGCGCCTGCTCCGTCAGGCGAGCTACGAGCACTCGTACCCGCACTGCTGGCGCTGCCGCAACCCGCTGATCTACAAGGCCGTCTCGAGCTGGTTCATCCGCGTGCCCGAGTTCCGCGACCGCATGGGCGAGCTCAATCAAGACGTCAACTGGGTGCCCGACAACGTGAAAGACGGGCAGTTCGGCAAGTGGGTCGCCGGCGCCCGCGACTGGTCGATCAGCCGCAACCGCTACTGGGGCTCGCCGATCCCGGTCTGGAAGAGCGACGACCCCGAGTACCCGCGCATCGACGTCTACGGTTCACTCGAAGAACTCGAGCGCGACTTCGGGCGGTTGCCCCGCAACCCCGACGGTGAACCCGACCTGCACCGCCCCTACATCGACGATCTCGTGCGCCCGAACCCCGACGACCCCTCCGGTCGCTCGATGATGCGTCGCATCCCCGACATCTTCGACGTGTGGTTCGACTCGGGTTCGATGCCATTCGCCCAGGTGCACTACCCGTTCGAGAACCAGGAGTGGTTCGACAGCCACAACCCCGCCGACTTCATCGTCGAGTACATCGGCCAGACGCGCGGCTGGTTCTACGTCATGCATGTGCTGTCGACGGCGCTGTTCGATCGGCGCGCATTCTCGAACGTCGTGAGCCACGGCATCGTGCTCGGCAGCGACGGGCAGAAGATGTCGAAGTCGTTGCGCAACTACCCGGATGTCTCAGAGGTCTTCGAGCGCGACGGTTCCGACGCGATGCGCTGGTTCCTGATGTCGAGCTCGGTGCTCCGCGGTGGCAACCTCATCGTCACCGAAGAGGGCATCCGCGAAGGCGTGCGCCAGTTCATGCTGCCGCTCTGGAGCACGTGGTACTTCTTCTCGCTGTACGCGAACTCGGCGCACCCTTCGACAGGTTCAGGGGACGGGGGCTACGAGGCATCCGCGCGCACGGACTCGACCGACGTGCTCGACCGGTACCTGCTCGCCAAGCTCGGCGAGCTCGTGACCGCGGTCACCACCGACTTCGAAGAGTTCGACTCGCCGCTCGCTGCGGCGAAGCTCCGCGACTTCGGCGACGTGTTGACCAACTGGTACGTGCGTCGCTCGCGCGACCGCTTCTGGGCAGGGGTCGATGCCGACCCTTCGGACGGGCTCAGGGACCGAAGCACTGAGGCGTTCGACACCCTCTACACGGTGCTCGAAACGCTCACGCGCCTCGCAGCGCCGCTGCTGCCGCTCATCTCCGACCGGATCTGGCGAGGCCTCACGGGCGGTCGCAGCGTGCACCTCGCCGACTGGCCCGACGCCGCGGGGTTCCCGGTCGACCACGAGCTCGTCGCCGCGATGGACGCCGTACGGGAGATCAGCTCGGCGGCACTCTCGCTGCGCAAGCAGTCAGGGCGTCGCGTGCGACTTCCGCTCGCGCGCCTCACGGTCGTTGCGACGGATGCCGCGGTGCTCGCGCCGTTCGAGTCCATCCTGCGCGACGAACTCAACGTGAAGGCCGTCGACCTCGTCACCCTCGACGGGTCGAGCGCCGAGACGTTCGGCGTCACCAAGCGCCTCACCGTCAACGCGCGCGCAGCGGGGCCGCGCCTCGGCAAGACCGTGCAGCAGGCGATCCAGGCCGCTCGCACGGGCGACTGGAGCGTCGACGGCGAGTCGGTCGTCGCGGGCGGGATCCCACTCGAGCCGGGGGAGTACGAGCTCGTGCTCGAGGCGGGCGGAGCCGGCACCGGGTCGAGCGCACTCGCGCTGCTCGCCGACGGCGGCTTCGTGATCCTCGACACGGCGACGACTCCCGAGCTCGAGGCCGAGGGCCTCGCACGCGACATCGTGCGCGTCGTGCAGGAGTCGCGCAAGGCGGCCGGTCTCGACGTCGGCGACCGCATCCGGCTCGAGCTCACTCTCGACGCGGCCGGTGCTGCCGCAGCCGAGACGCACCGCGAGCTGATCGCGGGGGAGACGCTCGCGACCGAACTGGCAGTGGTCGCCGGCGAACCCGGCGATGAAGCGCGAACCGTGGGCGAATCCTCTCGCCTGACCGTAAAGGTGGCGAAGGCATGACCGACGAGCTCGACTTCACCGAGGCGGCTGACGCCGTCTACCGGAGCCTCCTCGATCGGGTGGGCGAAGCCACCCCCGAGCCTCGCCTCAGCGCCACCCGACGCGCGGTCGAGATGCTCGGCGACCCGCACCGGGCGGCACCGGTCATCCACATCACCGGCACCAACGGCAAGACCTCGACCAGCCGCATGGTCGAATCGATACTGCGTGCCGGTGGCCTTCGTACCGGCCTCATGACGAGTCCGCACCTCGAGCGCTTCACCGAACGCATCCTCATCGACGGCGAGCCGATCACCGACGAGGCGATCGCCCGCAACTGGGAGGAGATCGCGCCGTTCATCCTCCTCGTCGACACCGAACTCGATGCCACCGGCGAACCGCGGCTCACCTTCTTCGAAGCGCTGACCGTGCTCGCGTTCGCGTGCTTCGCCGACGCCCCCGTCGACGTCGTCGTGCTCGAAGTCGGCATGGGCGGCGAATGGGACTCGACCAACGTCGCCGACGGCCAGGTGGCGGTCTTCACGCCGATCGCCCTCGATCACGAATCGGCGCTCGGTACGACCATCGAGCAGATCGCCCGCACCAAAGCGGGCATCATCAAGCGCGCCGCAGCAGTCGTCACAGCTTTCCAGACACCCGAAGCGCTCACCGTGCTGCGCGACAAGACCGCCGAGCTCGACGGCACCTTCGCCGTCGAGGGCGGCGCCTTCGCTGTGCTCGACTCGCGGGTCGCAGTCGGCGGTCAGCTCATCTCTGTGAAGGGGCTCGCGGGGGAGTACCGTGACCTCGCCCTGCCGCTCTTCGGGCGCCACCAGGCCGAGAACGCCGCCGTCGCGATCGCCGCCGTCGAATCGTTCCTCGGCGCCGGCACGATGCGCCTGGCCGACGAGGTGCTGCAGCAGGGCCTCGGCCTGACGACCTCGCCCGGGCGCCTTCAGATGGTCGGTACCGAGCCCCCCGTGCTCGTCGACGCCGCGCACAACCCGCACGGCGCTGCTTCCCTGACCGCCGCGCTCGAGGAGTACTTCGATTTCGAGGAGGTCGTCTTCGTGCTCGGCGTGCTCGCTGGAAAGGACGTCGACGGCATCGTCACCGCCCTCTCGCCGGGTGGGGCTCGCTTCATCGTCACCGCGCCGGCATCCGAGCGCGCGATCGGTGCAGACGAGCTCGCGGCATCCGTCGCCCGCGTCGTCGGCGCAGATCGCGTCGACCTCGTTGCGCGGCTCGACGATGCACTCGACGAGGCGCGAAACTGGGCGGCTGCGGCGCCGAAGCGCGCGGTCGTCGTCGCAGGGTCGATCGTGCTCGTCGGCGAGGCGATCGGCATCGCCTCGGATCGTGGATGGGGGCGAGCATGAGCGACCCGATGTCATCGCAGGAGCCCGCGCCCGAGAGTGACTCCGACCGTGTGCGTGACGGTGCTGCGGGTACCGCGCCAAGCGCCGGCGCGCGCTCGGTGCGTCAGACCCTCGCCACCATCGTGCTCGCCTTCGAAGTCATCGTCGTCTTCCTCGCGGCCCTCGTCATCTGGGGCCTCGCCCAGGGCGAAGGCGAAGGCGCACTGCCGTCATGGGTCGCCCTCGTGGCCGGCGGTGTCATCATCATCGGACTGATCGCGACGATCGGGCTCCTTCGATACCAGTGGGCCTATCTGCTCGGCTGGGTCATCCAGGTGCTCATCCTCGCGGCAGGCTTCCTCAACCCTGCGATGTTCGTCGTGGGCGCGCTCTTCGGCGGCATGTGGTGGTACTGCATGGTCGCCGGCGCACGAATCGACCGAGAACGAGCGGCCGCGGCCGCTCAATGGAAGGAACAGGAATGACCACTCCGATCGAAGAGACCCTCGTGCTCGTCAAGCCCGATGGCGTCGCCCGCAATCTCACCGGCGAGATCCTCCGGCGTATCGAGGCGAAGGGCTACTCGCTCGTCGACATCCGGCTGGTGCAGGCCGACCGCGAGCTGCTCGCCCACCACTACGCCGAACACGAGGGCAAGCCGTTCTACGAGCCGCTCATCGAGTTCATGGAGTCCGGTCCCATCGTCGCGATGCGCGTCGCCGGCAACCGCGTGATCGAGGGCTTCCGGGTGCTCGCGGGCACGACCGACCCCACGACTGCGGCCCCCGGCACGATCCGGGGCGACTACGGCCGCGACTGGGGCCTGAAGGTGCAGCAGAACCTCGTGCACGGCTCCGACTCGGTCGAATCCGCCGAGCGCGAGCTCGCTCTCTGGTTCTGAGCTTCGAGTTCGATGAACGGATGTCGCGGCCACCGGCTCACCCGGTGGCCGCGACCGTTCCGGCTCAGCGGAACAGGTTCTGCAGGTCGATCATGACCCGAGGGATCGCGTTCATATGCGCCTGCGCGAGCAGCACGACCACTGCGTAGCAGACCACGGTGATGAGCGGGACCCAGGCGAGCCAGGTACCGGCGAGACGGCAAATACGTGCCGATGCCGGAATATGACCTTCGCGCAGGTTGTAGAGCGTGAGAGCCCAGAAAGTCGGAATCGTGACCGCCCACGTGAGCATGCACCACGGGCAGAGCACATCGAGCACGTAGATGCTCTGGAAGATGAGCCACCCCACGAAGACGAGCGCCCCGGCGACGCCGATGTTGAAGAGCACCCAGAACCAGCGGGCGAACGTTGCACCGGCGAGGATCGCCACCCCGACCGTGATCAGCACGGGCCAGGCCATGAGGCCGATGAATGGGTTCGGGAAGCCGAACACCCCGCCCTGCCACGATTCGAGGTTCGTGCCGCAACCGACGAGCACGCCGACATTGCACGCTGGCACGTGGGCGGGATCGGCCAGCGTGAGCACCTTCTCGACCGAGAGTTCGAACGCAGCATAGAGGCCGAGAGCGCCTGCGATGATGAAGAAGATCGCGAGGGCGACGGGTCGGGAACGTCGGGAGGAGTCCGGCATGCTCGGATTATGGCATGCCGATTCCGCCCTCAGCTGCGAGAGCATGCGATAATCGAATGAGTCGTCCGGGCCGCGCCCGACACGACGCCAATGAGGGCTTGAGGATGCAGCGCATCCGAGTAGGCGGTGAACGCACCGCGAGACGTGGCGACAAGGCAACCTGCCGGTCGCAGTTATGAAGGATTCAGCGGCTCAGCGCGAAGCGCGAGGCCGCTCCAGACGAGTACGGTACGACGGCGCGGCCGTCGGAAACCGGCGTAGGAGTGCACCAGAGATGGTGGAAGGCAACGAGAAGAACACGAACGAACCCGAGCCCGGCAACGGCCCGGCCCGACGGCGTGGAGGCCTGTTCGGCTCGCGTCGCGGTGGCCGATCGAAGGCGACCGATCCGGCGGTGGCGGCCGAAGCGCCGGCGATTCCGGTAACGGAAGCCGCGGTCACGCAGTCGAGCCCGGCCGCTGATGCCGAAGACCACGAGCGCAGCGCCGTCGAGGCGTCGCTTCCGGTCGGCACGGGTACCGCGGTCGAGGGCAGCGCCGGAGCATCCGTCGCGCCCGAGGTCGAAGCGCCTTCGACACCGGAGCCCGAGAAGGAGTCGGAGCCGCCCGCATCGGTTTCGCCGATCCCGGCGGCGCTCACGACGACGTCGCTGATCTTCCACGCGCCGCCGGTGCTCGTCGCATCGGAGCGCCCGGATCACCCCGAACGCTCGGAGCGTGGCGACCGCGACCCAGGCAGTCGCGATCGCGACCGCGGAGGTAGCGACCGCGACCGCGGAGGTAGTGATCGCGACCGCGATCGCGAAGGTAGTGATCGCGACCGCGACCGTGACCAAGACGACGAGGAGTCCTCGACGGTTCGCCGGCGCACTCGACGCCGGAGCGGCGAAGAGGGGCGTTCGAACACCGACGAGCCGGCCAACACGGTCGTCAAGGTGCGCCAGCCCCGCGAGGTCGAGCTCATCACAGAGCCGCAGAAGGTCAAGGGCTCGACCCGACTCGAGGCGAAGAAGCAGCGCCGGCGCGACGGCCGCGACGCCGGACGCCGACGTGCGGTGATCACCGAGGCCGAGTTCCTCGCCCGACGCGAGTCGGTCGATCGCTCGATGGTCGTGCGCGAGAAGGGCGGCCGCATCCAGATCGGCGTGCTCGAAGACGGTGTGCTCGTCGAGCACTACGTCGCCCGCAACCAAGAGGCGTCGCTCATCGGCAACGTCTACCTCGGCCGCGTGCAGAACGTGCTGCCGAGCATGGAAGCCGCGTTCGTCGACATCGGCCGGGGCCGCAATGCGGTGCTCTACTCGGGCGAAGTCGATTGGGAGGCCGCGGCCGAGAACGGCGAGAAGAACCAGCCTCGCCGCATCGAGCTCGCCTTGAAGCCCGGCGACCGAGTGCTCGTGCAGGTCACGAAAGACCCGGTCGGCCACAAGGGCGCCCGGCTCACGAGCCAGGTCTCGTTGCCCGGTCGCTACCTCGTGTACGTGCCCAACGGTTCGATGAACGGCATCAGCCGCAAGCTCCCCGACACCGAGCGCGCACGTCTGAAGAAGATCCTCAAAGAGGTGCTGCCCGACAATCAGGGCGTCATCGTGCGCACCGCCGCCGAGGGCGCGACCGAAGAGCAACTCACGCTCGATGTGAACCGCCTCATCGCGCAGTGGGCCGAGATCGCCACCCAGCTCGAGAAGGTGCAAGCACCTGCGCTGCTGCACTCCGAGCCCGACCTGCTCATCAAGATCGTGCGCGACGTCTTCAACGAAGACTTCCAGAAGATGGTCATCGAGGGCGACGACGCGCGACAGACCATCGAGCGGTACCTTCGTGCCGTCGCTCCCGACCTCCTCGAGCGCGTCGACGCATACGCCGGCGAGCGGGACTCCTTCGATGAGTTCCGCATCAGCGAACAGATCGAGAAGGCGCTCGACCGCAAGGTGTGGCTGCCCTCGGGTGGCTCGCTCGTGATCGACCGCACCGAGGCGATGACCGTCGTCGACGTCAACACCGGCAAGTTCGTCGGCTCTGGCGGCAACCTCGAAGAGACGGTCACGAAGAACAACCTCGAGGCGGCCGAAGAGATCGTTCGACAGCTCCGGCTCCGCGACATCGGCGGCATCATCGTCGTCGACTTCATCGACATGGTGCTCGAGACCAACCGCGATCTCGTGCTGCGACGTCTCGTCGAGTGTCTCTCCAGGGACCGCACGAAGCACCAGGTCGCCGAGGTCACCTCGCTCGGCCTCGTGCAGATGACGCGCAAGAAGCTCGGTCTCGGGCTGCTCGAGTCGTTCAGCGAGCCCTGCGAGATCTGTGCGGGCCGCGGCATCATCGTGCACCACGAGCCCGTCGTGAAGCACCGCTCGGCGCAGCAGCAGCAGCCCGAGCGTCGGCGCGGACGGGGCGGCAACCAGCAGCAGTCGGCGCAGTCGCCCGCTGAGCCGAAGACGCACACCGGTACCCACGCCATCACCGACGACGTGAAGAACGCGCTCGCCCAGATCGCGGCATCGACGATTCCGCACACCGAGCAGAAGCACGAGACGGATGCCGCGGGCGAGACGCCAGCGGCCGAATCGACCGTCGCCGAACGCGCCCCCAAGGCCGATGCCGCCGAGAAGTCAGCCGAGTCGACGGGCTCCCGTCGCCGCGGCCGTCATCGTCGGGTCTCCCAGGAGCAGGGTGCCGCAGCTGTGGCCTCTGCTGCCGACGAGGCGCCCAAGACGGCCGACGAGGCGCCGAAGGCGGCCGACGAGGCGCCCAAGGCGGCGCCCGGGGTTCCGCAGGTCCTCGATCTGCCCGCGCCGCCGGTGGAGCGCAAGCGCCCGGCGCGCGTCGCCGAGACCGAGGTGCTCCTCGATTCGGTGCTCGATGCACTGCCGGCTCCGAAGAAGGCCGGCGAAGGGCGCACGCGCAGTCGTCGTGTCTCGACGGCGGCACTCAGCACGGCCGGCGCGACGCCCGTCATCACGCGGGCCGACGGCTCGGGCGACGACGGGGCATCCGACTCAGCCGAGTGATCGCCGGGCTGCGCGTTCGCGTCGTTCACGCGGCGTGACGCGCAGCCCGCTTCGGCGGAGTCGCAGCACGAGTTCCCTCGGCGAGACGGCCTGGGCGCCCGCCGCCACGAGGTCGTCGTAGCGTTCGACCGGCACGTCGTAGTGGTCGAGATCGAAGGATCTCGGCGGGAGATCGGCTCGCTGCGCGAACGCGTGGAGCTCATCGATCGACTCGTCGCTGACGAGGTGCGCCCACACGGTTCCGTGCTTCGGCCAGAGCGGCGTGTCGATCAGCACGGTCATGTTTGCGATCCTATGCGCGAGTGGTCACGACTCGCCGCGGGCCGCGCGTTTGACCGGCCCCCATACATCAGATAAACTCGACCGTTGGCGCCACCGCTTATCCCGGTGTGCCCACTGCAGTTCATCTGCACAGCAGTTCATCTGCACCCGCGTTTTCTGGCAGTGACGACCCCTTCTTCCCGCTGAGGTCCCGCGCAGTGACACCCCATCAGACAGTCGGAGCCCCCGGGTTTCCCCAGAGATAGGTACGAAGAGTGGTTTACGCAGTAGTGCGCGCCGGCGGTCGGCAGGAGAAGGTCGAAGTCGGCACCATCGTGACGATGGATCGCGTCAAGGCAGATAAAGACGGCAACGTCACGCTCGCCGCGGTGCTCCTCGTCGACGGCGACAAGATCACCTCCGACGCGAAGTCGCTCGAGAAGATCACGGTCACGGCCGAGGTTCTCAACGACCTCCGCGGCCCGAAGATCGTGATTCAGAAGTTCAAGAACAAGACCGGTTACAAGAAGCGCCAGGGTCACCGTCAAGACCTGACGCGCGTCAAGGTCACCGGAATCAAGTAGAGCCTGAGGAGAGCAGCTAATGGCACACAAAAAGGGAGCGAGCTCTACTCGCAACGGTCGTGACTCCAACGCACAGCGCCTCGGCGTGAAGCGCTTCGGTGGCCAGGTCGTCGGCGCAGGCGAGATCATCGTCCGCCAGCGCGGCACCCACTTCCACCCGGGCGCGGGCGTCGGTCGCGGTGGCGACGACACCCTGTTCGCACTCGAGGCCGGCGCGGTGCAGTTCGGTCACAAGGGCGGCCGCAAGGTCATCAACATCGTGGCGGTCGGCGAATAGTCGATCGACGGTTTTCGTGAGGGCGGGCTTCGGCTCGCCCTCACGTGTTTTCATCGGTTTGGAGAGTGCAGCATGGTCAGCTTCGTCGACGAGGTGACGCTGTTCCTGCGTGCCGGTCATGGCGGGAACGGCTGCGTCTCGGTGCGCCGTGAGAAGTTCAAGCCCCTCGCGGGCCCCGACGGCGGCAACGGCGGGCACGGCGGCGACATCGTGCTCGTTGCAGACCCGCAGGTGACCACCCTCCTCGCCTATCACGGGCGTTCGCACCGCAGCTCCTCCAATGGCCAGCCCGGCATGGGCGACCACCGCTCCGGTGCGCTCGGCGAGACTCTCGAAATGCCCGTGCCCGTCGGCACGGTCGTCAAAGACGAGCACGGCGTCGAACTCGCCGACCTCACCGAGCCGGGTACCCGCTACGTCGCCTCCGCCGGCGGCCTCGGCGGCCTCGGCAATGCCGCACTCTCGAGCACGAAGCGAAAGGCGCCCGGCTTCGCCCTGCTCGGCACCCTCGGCGACGAGGTCGAGATCACGCTCGAACTGAAGACCATCGCGGATGTCGCGCTCGTCGGCTATCCATCGGCGGGCAAGTCGAGCCTCATCGCTGCGCTGTCAGCGGCTCGACCGAAGATCGCCGACTACCCGTTCACGACTCTGCACCCGAACCTCGGTGTCGTGCAGGCGGGCGACCACCGCTTCACCATGGCCGACGTGCCCGGCCTCATCGAGGGTGCGAGCGAGGGCAAGGGGCTCGGGCTCGAGTTCCTCCGTCACGTCGAACGCTGCACAGCGCTCCTGCACGTCGTCGATTGCGCCACCCTCGAGCCCGGTCGCGACCCGATCACCGACCTCGAGGTGATCCTCGGCGAGTTGGCCGCCTACCCCGTTCCCGAAGGGCAGGTGCCGCTGCTCGATCGCCCGCAGCTCGTCGCCCTCAACAAGATCGACGTGCCCGAGGCACGTGAGCTCGCCGACTTCGTGCGTCCCGAGCTCGAGTCCCGTGGCTACCGCGTGTTCGAAATCTCCACGGTCAGCCACGAGGGACTTCGCCAGTTGGGCTTCGCGCTCGGCGAACTCGTCGACGCAAGCCGCGCCGAGGCGGCCGCTGAGCCTGCGCCCGAACGCATCGTCATGCGTCCGAAGTCCTCCAACGATCCCGGCTTCACCGTGCGGGCAGAGGGCGGCAGCTACGGCACCCTGTACCGCGTGCTCGGACAGAAGCCCGAGCGGTGGGTTCAGCAGACGGACTTCACGAACGACGAGGCGGTCGGCTTCCTCGCCGATCGTCTCGCGAAGCTCGGCGTCGAAGACGCGCTCGTGCGCGCCGGCGCCGACGCAGGCTCGGCCGTCGTCATCGGCAAGGGTGCCGGGGTCGTCTTCGATTGGGAGCCGACGCTCACGTCGACCGCCGAGCTCATCACCGCACCGCGCGGGTCCGACATCCGTCTCGACGAGAACCGGCGTGCCACTCGCGCCGAGCGTCGAAGCGAGTATTACGAGCGCATGGACGCGAAGGCCGAGGCACGTGCCGAGCTCGAGCGTGAGCGCGGCGCAGGCATGTGGTCGGAGCTCGATGAGCAGACTGCCGCAGAGGCTGCCGCCGGCAGCGACGCCGACGGCCCAGCACCTGCAGCCGTGTCCGACGACGGGGAGGACTCGAGCAGCGAGGAGCGCGCATGACGCCTCGCACTCGATCCGAGATCCCGGCGGCGACCCGCATCGTCGTGAAGGTCGGTTCCTCGTCGATCAGCGGTGAGAACGCCGAACAGATCGGGCCGTTGGTCGATGCCCTTGCTGCCGTGCATGCTCGCGGCGCCGAGGTCGTGCTCGTGTCGTCAGGGGCGATCGCCACGGCGATCCCGTTCCTCAGCCTCGACGGCCGACCCACAGACCTCGCCACGCAGCAGGCGGCTGCCGCGGTCGGCCAGAACGTGTTGATGTGGCGCTACCAGACGAGCCTCGACCGTTACGGGGTACTTGCCGGTCAGGTGCTGCTGACCGCCGGCGATCTCGAGAACGCCACGCCCCGCTCGAACGCGCAGCGCGCGATGGACCGGTTGCTCTCCCTCCGGATCCTGCCGATCGTGAACGAGAACGACACCGTCGCGACCCATGAGATCCGGTTCGGCGACAATGACCGGCTCGCGGCCCTCGTCGCCGAGCTGATCGGCGCTGAGCTTCTCATCCTGCTTTCCGATGTCGACGCGCTCTACACGAAGCCGCCGCATCTCGATGGCGCGGTGCGCATCGAGCACGTGCCGTTCGGCGACCCCCTCGCGGGCGTCGAGATCGGGGCGGCCGGCCGCGCCGGAGTCGGAGTCGGGGGAGCGGAGACCAAGGTCTCCGCAGCCCGTATCGCCGCTGAAGCCGGCGCCTCCGTGCTCATCACTTCGACTCCGCTCGTCTCGGAGGCACTCACCGGCGCAGCGGTCGGCACTTGGTTCGATCCTGCCCCGAAGGGCGCCCAGCGACGGTGACGACCGTCACACGGTGACGGGCGACACGCCGCTCACCTAGGCTGGTCGCATGGAGCAGACCGACCTCGACACCTCGGTGATCGACACCCGCCTCGTTGCCGCGAAAGACGCCTCCCGCCGCCTGGCGCAGGCCACGACGGCTGAGAAGGAAGCGGCGCTCGACCAGGTCGCAGTGCTGCTCACGGCTCGTTCGGAAGCGATCATTGCAGCGAACGGCGCCGACCTCGAAGCGGGTCGCGCGGCCGGGCTCGCTTCAGGGCTGCTCGACCGGCTCACGCTCGACGAACGGCGGATCAGCGCACTCGCCGATGCGGTTCGCGAAGTGATCGGCCTCGCTGATCCAGTCGGCGACACCGTGAGCGGCCGCTCGCTGCCCAATGGCGTGCGCATCGATCAGATCCGAGTGCCGCTCGGCGTCATCGGCGCCATCTACGAGGCACGACCGAACGTCACGATCGACATCGCAGTGCTCGCACTCAAGAGCGGCAACGCCGTGGTGCTCCGCGGCGGCACGGCGGCTGAACAGACGAACCGGGTGCTCCTCGGGGTACTCCGCGACGCGCTCGACTCGGTCGGCCTGCCGGCCGATGCGGTGCAGACCGTCGACGACTTCGGCCGCGCAGGGGCCCGCCATCTCATGCAGGCCCGCGCCTACGTCGACGTGCTGATCCCGCGGGGCAGCGCCGGCCTCATCCGAGCCGTCGTCGAAGAGGCGAAGGTGCCGGTCATCGAAACGGGAGCCGGCGTCGTGCACATGTTCCTCGACGAGAGCGCCCGCGAAGACTGGGCGGTCGATCTCGTACACAATGCCAAGACGCAACGGCCGAGCGTCTGCAACGCACTCGAGACGTTGCTGGTGCACGCGGGCGCGGCCGAGCGTCTGCTTCCTCCGGTGCTGGCTCGTCTCGAGGCATCCGGTGTCACCGTGCACGGCGACGAGCGCGTGCGCGCGATCCGTCCCGAGGTCGAGGCGGTCACCGATGAGGACTGGGCGACCGAGCACATGTCACTGGACATCTCGGTCGGTGTCGTCGACTCGCTCGACGGCGCTCTCCGCCACATCCGGCGGTACTCCACCAAGCACACGGAGTCGATCGTCACGAACGATCTCGGCAACGCCGAACGGTTCCTCAACGAGGTCGACGCCGCGGCGGTCATGGTCAACGCGTCCACCCGCTTCACCGACGGCGCGGAGTTCGGGTTCGGCGCAGAGGTCGGCATCTCCACGCAGAAGCTGCACGCCCGTGGGCCGATGGGGCTCCCCGAACTCACCAGCACGAAGTGGATCGTGCGCGGTGCCGGGCACGTGCGCGACTGACCTCGCTAGACTGTTCGGAGCACGACCCGCAGGATTCGAAAGGAATGGCGAATGAGCCTAGCCACCGCAGTACAGACCTCGACCGTGTTGACCGAGACGGTGCACGCGAGGGAACTGCCGATGGAGACCTGGGTCTACGGCCTCATCGCGATCGTCATCTTCGCTGCGCTCGGGTTCGTCGTCGCGTCGTACCGCGACGTCGCCAACCGCCACAGCGCCAAGGCCGCGGCCTACGCCGCGCGGCACTCCGGAGACGAGCACGGCGGCCACTGAGGTTGGCGAGCGCGCGATGACGGTCGCGGAGCGTCGGCCTCGAATCGGGGTGATGGGCGGTACATTCGACCCCATTCACCACGGCCACCTCGTCGCCGCGAGCGAAGTGGCGCGGTCACTCGATCTCGACGAGGTCGTGTTCGTGCCGACCGGCCAGCCGAGCTACAAGTCGAACGTCACCCAGGCCGAGCATCGCTATCTGATGACGGTCATCGCCACAGCCTCGAACCCGATGTTCACCGTGAGCCGCGTTGATATCGACCGCGAGAAGCCGACGTTCACGATCGACACGCTGCGCGACATCCGCCGTGAACGCCCCGATGCCGACCTCTACTTCATCACCGGCGCCGACGCCATCGCACAGATCCTCTCCTGGAAAGACGTGCGGGAACTCTGGGATCTGGCGCACTTCGTTGCTGTGAGTCGTCCGGGACATGTGCTGTCTGTTTCTGGATTGCCGGAGCAAGACGTAAGCTTGCTGGAGGTTCCGGCACTAGCGATCTCGTCGACCGATTGCCGGAGCAGGGTGCGCCGGGGTTTCCCGGTTTGGTACTTGGTGCCCGATGGGGTCGTCCAGTACATCTCCAAGCACCATCTCTACCGGAGTGTCGAATGACGTCGTCGCAGGATCTGCCGCTGACGCGCCGCGAAATACGCGAACGTGAGCGTCTGCTGGAGCAGCAGGTTCCTTCAGCGAGCCCGGATGCCCCGCCGGCGGTTCCTGCTCCTGCTCCTGTGCCGCCGCAGCCTGTTCCCGTGGCTCCCGCGCAAGCGGTCCCCGCGCCGGCGCTCCCGGTGTCGGCCTCGGACCCTGCGTATGCAGCGCCCCGGCCCGCTGGTGCGTTCGCAGAACCCACTTCGCCGTACGCAGCGCCGCCGCAGCAGCAGAGCCCGTTCGCTCCGCGCCCGGTGCCGCCGGCTCCAGCCGTGCCGCAGCCGCCCGCAGTGGAGCAGGCCCCGCAGCAGCAGATTCCGTGGGAGCCCCAGCAGCCTCCGCAGCAGCAGATTCCGTGGGAGCCCCAGCAGCCTCCGCAGCAGCAGATTCCGTGGGAGCCCCAGCAGCCTCCGCAGCAGCAGATTCCGTGGGAGCCCCAGCAGCCTCCGCAGCAGGGGGCGCCGTTGAACGTCCGCCCGGCATCACCCCAAGAGCAGCCGTGGCCTGTCGCCGAAGAGCCGACGACGCCGGAGCGCACCCTCACCCGGCGTGAGCTTCGCGCGATGCTCGACTCCAACCAACTCGATGAGTTCGACCTCGAAGAAGAGGAAGAGGCCGCGCAGTACTCCGCCGGCCTCCCGCAGCCTGGGCCTGCGGTGCCGCCTCCCGCAGCAGCGAGCCCGACGCGTCCACCGCGACAGGCCGATCCTGCGGCCCCAGTGTCGGCTGCAGTCGGCCACTGGACGTCGCAGCTGAACACCCCTGTGGAATCGGCCGAACCCTTCGACCAGTTGCTTTCACGTGGCGGCGTGAGCCACGGTGTTCCGACCACGACGAACGCGCTCATCCTCCCGACGCTTCCCGACAACGGTTCGATCGGCGATCCGATTGCGTCGAGCGGTGAGATCATCGCCACCGGCTCGATCGACCTCCCGCGCTCCTACGGGGCGACGGGGGTGCACCCGAGTCATATCGATTCCTCCGACGTCGATCGTCTCTTCGACCAGGTCGAAGACGTCGGCGCCGGCGCCGCGCCCGTCTCGGCCACCCGCGCGATCAGTACACAGGGCGCTTCGCGTGCCATGATCGCACCGCCCAAGAAAGAGGGCATGAACCTGCCGCTCGTGCTCGCCGTCACCGCCGGTGTGCTCGCGCTCGGCGTCGTCGCGACCCTCGTCATCGGCTCGATCTCCGGGTTGTTCTGATCCGAGATATCCATCACCCACCGGAAGTGAGCGCATGACCGCATCCGACCAAGCACTCGACACACTCGCGCTGGCGGCGCGGGCAGCTGACTCGAAGGGCGGCGACGACCTCGTCGCTCTCGACGTGTCGGCCCCGCTTCCCTTCGCCGACGTGTTCCTCCTCGTGACCGGCAACTCCGAACGCAACGTTGTCGCGATCGCCGACGAGATCGAAGAGGTGCTCGGACGTGCCGGCACTCCGACGCGACGGCGTGAGGGCCACCAGACGGGCCGCTGGATCCTGCTCGATTTCGGCGACCTCGTTGTGCACGTCTTTCACCAGGAAGAGCGGCTCTACTATGGCCTCGAGCGGCTCTGGGCCGACTGTCCGGCACTGCCGGTGGCGCCGCTGCTCGCCGCGAGCAACTGACCGTCGCGGCATCCGCTGGTCGAGGTCCGCTCGATTTCTTTCGCGGGCAGGGGCTGGTGTAAGCTCAATTCGTTGCCCCGCACGGGGTTTACGGGTCTGTGGCGCAGCTGGTAGCGCACCTGCATGGCATGCAGGGGGTCAGGGGTTCGAGTCCCCTCAGATCCACCAAAAACCCCTGATGAATCGCAAGATTCACAGGGGTTCTTTTCGTTGAAAACGGCCGAAAACAGGCCGTTGGGGCTGTTTTGGGTCTGTTTTCAAATCGATGACGGGCCTTCACAGGCATCCACATGCGAAGTCCTGAGACGGCAAGCATTTCGGCTTGATGCGCACTCCTGAGGAGTATGAGCACATCAACCGATCCCACCGTTCCGGCATCCCGGTTCGTCGACGAGCTTGGGGACTACCTGAGCGTCGACGAGCTGGCGCAGTATTTGCAGCTGTCCAAAGAGACGATCTACCACTGGCGTCTCGAAGGAACCGGCCCGAAGGCCACCAAGCTCGGCAAGCATCTGCGATACAGCCGCGAGAACGTTCTGGCCTGGCTGAGGGCCCGAACAGACCGACGGTGAACCCGGTGATGGCCTTTTACTCTGCGAAGACAGAGGGCGATTACAATGCCACGCAGCAGAATGGAACCCGGCTCACACGGGGAGATCACGTACCACGACCTGCCCGACGGGCGGGTTCGCGGCACCGTCATCTTCCGTCGCATTGACGGGAGCTACGGCAAGCTCCGCAGCCGCGCGACCTCCAGGGCGCGAGCACGTCGGACGCTGGTCGAGGCCGTTGGCGACGAGTACGAAGCCGCTCACACGACGGGTGAGGGTCTGACGCCCGACTCGCTCTTCGTTGAGCTCGCCCATGAGTACATGGAGCACGTGGCGTTCACCGGCGATCAACGCGATACGACACGGCACGAGAACCGGCGGCTGATCGAGAAGAAGATCGCTCCGTTGATGGGAGCGCTGGCGCTTCGGGAGATCAAGGCGAGCACGATTCTGCGGGTCTACAAGGCCATCCACCGGGAGACGCCGCGACAGGCGGATACGTGCAAGGCGCTGATCAGTCAGATCTGTTCGTATGCCGTCATGAACGATCTCATGATCGCCAATCCAGCTCGAGAGGTGAAGAGCGTCAAGAAGCGGCCGAAGCCGATCTACGCGCCCGATGCCCTCGAGTTGGATCAGTTTCGAGCGATCATTCGCGATCACCAGAATCGCGAAGACCGGATGGGGCCGCGGCCGTCCGACCTCCTCGGCGACGTGGTCGACCTGATCCTGGCCAGTGGCGCTCGCGTCAGCGAAGCAGTGGGACTTAAATGGCAGTTCGTCGACCTCGAGTCAGAACGGCCGAGCATCACCATCGCCGGAAAGATCGTCGACTCCAAGGGCCAGCCCAAGCACTACGAGGACTATCTCAAGTCGGAGGCTGGTTGGCGGTGCATCTCTGTGCCGGTCGAGCTCCTTCCGATGCTCCGCCGTCGCAAGCTTGCATCCGGTGGTAACGAGTTCGTCTTCCACACGCGTACCGGAGCGCCCAGTGGCACGCAAGATGTCCATCGATCGTTGCGGCGCGTGCGGGAATGGGCCCATCTCGACGAGGAGCTTGTGCCGCACGCGCTCCGCAAGTCGGCTGTGACCGTGGTGGCTGACGCGCTGGGCATCGAAGGGGCTGCGCGGTTCGCCGGCCACAAACGTTCTCGCGTGACCGAGCAGTACTACGCGAAGCGCGCCGTTCAGGCTCCTGATACTTCGATGGTGCTCGGCAGGCTCCAGCGCTCTCGACTCGAGTCCGTCGCAGTGGTCAACATCGACCGCAGTCGCAGGGCGCAATGAGCGTCGGCAGGTCTGCCCATGTATCGGCGGGGTTTTGGTCGATTCGGGTGAACTCGCGGGCGTCGAGCATGCCGCCTCACCGGGGGTCAGGTTCGGCGCCCGTTTCAGCCGCTCGGCGACGTTCGAGGTCAGCAACCGCGAACGTGACGAAGTCGGAGTCACGGTTCGTGATGATGACGTCTTCGACGGTGTCCGCCGACGGTTCCCAGGACCAGGCTGTTTGGCGGGTGGGGCGGTCGAGGTCGAGGCGGGCGCCGGAAGTGGCAATCCAGTCGGGAGGCGGCGCGGGCGTCGGCGAAGTCGCGGCGCCATCCGAAGGGCGCGGGGCCGTGCTGGTCAGGGTCGTAGGCTCTGAGTCGTGGAGGAAGCGGGCATCTTGCAAAGTACGGCCGCGTCGTCACAAAGACGCCGTGACGCGTCGCCCGCGGCGCGCACCTGGCACCCGTCGCATCGTTGTGCGGGGTTATCCGCCCATTGGCGGACACACGGGCTGAACGATTACAGGCGGGTCAACGCGACGATAACGACATGAGGCTCCATCACCAGTGAGGAAGCGCTACACCCCAGCGCCGACGATTGCGGCAAATCGGCTCCGCTTGTGAGCCTCAGGAGCTGCGCCGTAACAGCGCGGCGAGCACGGCGTCCGCTCCACCGGGCTTCTCACGCGTGTACGCCCGGTAGAGCCACCACAGCACGCCCGCCCCGGCCGATGCGGCGACACCTGTAAGCCCGTCCTGAGCGCCCAGAGCAACGCCGGCGCCGACCATCCCGTCGATAACCACCACGGCGCCGTCTTCGCCCAGCGAGGTGCGTCCGCGTTTCGCCTCACGTGCCAGGGCGTGAGCGCGGGGCTGCAGCTCGTCTTTGATCTGTTCCGCGAGCTCGTCCTCGGTGCTGGCCGTGGCGGCGCGACGGAGCTTGTCCAGTGACCGTCGCCAGTCATCGAAATTCTCCGACGACTGGCGCATCTCGATAGCGCGAGCAATCGGCACGTCCACAGTCGGGACGATGACCCGTGACACCTCACGAAGGAATACGCCCGGATGCGACTGGTGCAACCCGGTATTGACCTTCAGACGCAGGTGATGGAGATCTACTTCTTCAGTCGGAACATACTGCGCATTTGCGGCGTCCGCGACCGCGAGCGTCTTGGCCAGGTAGTAGAGGGTCGGCTCAATCTGCCAAGGTTCGTCCGCACGGTGCACCGGCAGGTTCATCTTGAGATCTAGTCCCCGGAAGTTGTCCCAGACCATGAGCGGCGTTCCCTCAGCCGACGCAGATCGGACAAACTCCTGCATCTCGGATGACCTCACGTCACGCCGCACTGAGGTGGCGAGTTGATGCGCTCGCTGCTGCAGCGTCGGCCATTGGCTCCTCACGATGACGACACCCGACCGGATCAGGTGCTCGAGCTCATAGAGATTCGCAACAATCGCGGCGAATCGAGCGGCGGCCCGCGTCGGATCCTCCCGCAGCCTGGCGAAGGACTCGTTCTGGCTCCACAGCGCCGGCCCGGTTGTGACGATGTTGTGTTTGCCATCTTGACGGCGGTATCGGATGCCGCGCATTGGCTGAACAATCGATGGCTCAACAAAGAAGTCCGCGAGTGGGTCGAGGACCAACAGCTTCGAGTAATACAGCAGCGACGCGCTCAGCTCGGCGCGGAGCGACGGCTCGCTCCAGAAGGCCCCGAGCCACCCACCCACCAGATACGCGTCGCCATTCTCGGGCTGATCATGCTGGGCCGCCCACAGCCGGGACAGGAGATCGCGAAGATCCTCGAGCTCCGGAATTGTCAACCGCTCGAGCTCAGCACGAATGGGTACTGCGCCGAGTGCATTTTCGATCACATCCAGCACCGTCGGAGTAGTGCTCATCCGAGGGTTGGTTCGCCTTCCTGCATTCACGTGTTCAGACTCCCACGCTCGCGTGGAGTTCGGGAGGAAGCCGTCGATATTGAGATCGGCGTCAGGGATGTACTGAGCTGTCAGAGGGAGGTGGGTGGCGCCGCCTCGAGGGAGTCTGGTTCGTTGATGAATGCGAGGAAGCGGTTGCCCTTGGGGGATGTGCGAGGGGCGAAGACGCCCTGGGCGCTCAGGATCGTATCGAGGGGGATGGTGGCGAGGCCGGCGCGTTCGAGGTCGGCGACGGCCTGGGTCACCGGATCGTACCACGTGCCTATCGGTGCGTTGAGCGCGGAGCCGAGGGGGCCGTCGATGCCGCCCATCATGACGTCCGCGTGCTGTGCGTAGAGACTTCGAGCCTGCAGCCAAGCGGCGGGGTCAGTGAAGTAGTGCAAGAGCCAGACGTGGAGTGCATCAAACTCGCCGACGAGGCGGGTGAACTGCTCCTGCTGGCTGGCGGTGAACGGTGCCCAGCTGCCGCCGTTCGCGACCGCGGCAGCGAGGCGACGGCGCTTCTCTTCGCTGGCTGTCTCGGCCGCGGCCCGTTGGGCGCGCGCGACCGCGGCGATGAATTCATCCGAGCCCACGATGTCCTCGAGCGGCGTGGTGGACTCGATGTCCTTAATTGCAGTACTGAGAGACTGCGCGATCGCAACGTTGAAATCGTGCTGCCGTTGCGCCTGTCGTGTTTCCATGGCATGGGCAAAAGTATCCGCCGCGAGCGTGCCGACGATGGGAATCAGGGACAGCGCTGCTTTGCTGGCGAACGCGAAAACATCCTCCGCCGGTTCGTGAGGCGGGACGAGATCGTGGAGATTGGTCATCTCTTCATGATGGATCAGGACTCAGAAGGTGTCTCCATCGCGTCACTGTTGCGCGTGCACAGGCAGCGCTCCTGAACCAACAGAGCCCCGAAAGGGGGTAGGGTTTGCTCCCCATCCGAGGCACCAGGCTCGTTAGGATCTAGCGATCGCGAACAGCCGGACACACGCACCGACGAACACCCGGATGCCCGCGGCCCTCAAACACCCGTTCCGCAATGAGGAGGACGACCATGAGTTACTGGCCGATGACGATGCCCCGCCCGGACGAGCGACCGGAGCCTGAGTCCGACGAAGATTGAGCTGGTTCGCCGGCCGCGTGGCAGTGGCCGCTCCCCAGGATCAGCCGAAGTGCGGCTGAGAAAGCAACTTCCCACGAAGGAAACTGAATGTACTGCAGTGGATGCGGAGCTGTGCTCGCCGAGGATGCAAGATTCTGTCCGAGCTGTGGGCGGCCGCGCGGCGACGCACCAGAACCGATCCGAACGGAGGGACTGGTTACCTTGACTCCGAGCCAGCGGCGGGTGCCAATGGGCTCGCTGACTGATCCAGAAGCGGCTGATACGCCCGTGTCAGTTCCGGTGGGCTCCACAGAGGCCTGCTTGTAGGCAGCGGATTTGATCCCTCCATTCGCCCGCCGATGCCAGATGAACTCGTTCCAGCTGATTGCGTATGGGCCTTCTGGCCGTATCCGGGACCCTTCCCCTCGGACCCGGCGCGCGTGGGGAAGATCGATCAGAAGTTCGTTGCCATGGGCACGCTAATCGGTCGGCACATCAACGAGATCCTTGCAGCAGTCGGGCCGGCGATGGTCGACGTGCAGCGGGATGGATTGCGTTCAGTCGTCTGGGGCAGGACCAGTGCTTGGAGCGGCAGCTGGCAGATCAATCTAGTGTTCGATTCCTATGGGGTGTGCGCTCGGGTCGGCAACGAGACCCGATTCTGAGCCCGCGCCGTTGTCGCCAGCACAGTGTGCTTCGACTGCACGACTGACATTTCGCCCTTCGCGAGCAAAGCCGCAGCCCCCGGAGCACGGAGATCGGTATCGATGCGCCGGGCGAGGACAGGCAGGGGCCATCGGGACGCTCATCCGGCTCCGAACGCGGAAGTCCACCGCGACGTGACCACGTCCTGCAAACGGGACGGTGCACCGTGACGACGCCCGGCTCTCGGATCGTGATGTTGCGTGGTGTGGCGCTGCTGTCGTAGCTCGGCTGCGATCTATTGATTCCTCGTCGGAGCGTGGTGTGGGTAGCCGGCGAATGGCGGGGCGGTGCTCTCTGGCTTGTCGTAGAGCACGAGCTCGTTGGCTTGCTTGAGTGTGGACGCTGATGCCATCAGCACACGGTTGGCGGGGTCAAGATCCCATCGGATGATCAGGTAAACGTCTCCGTGCTTCACGTCTCGGTAACGGCAGATGACTGCTTTCGGGACGACGGGATCGTCGCGCATGCACAGCCATGTGTCGGTGTCGTAGCGGATTGGTTTGCGATCCATGGTGCTCTCTTGACGTTCAGCGGGTTCGGCGTATGCTCGCCTAAGCTTCGAACACATATTCGAACTTTGCAACCTCGGAGCGCGCCATGCAGACCCTCGCCGATCACGTCACACTCTGGTTCGAACGGGACATTCCTACCCGTCTCGTCTGGCGAGGCCGGCGCTGGTCGGTGACGGACACTCCGACTCCGCTGTTACGCGACGCGCGAGATTCCTGCGGCGTTCACTCATCCGCCCACAGTTCAGGTTGGGTGGCGCTTTCAAGCGAGCGGCGACGAGAATGATGTGCTCGTGGTCGATGTCCTTCGGGAAGGTGAGGGCTGGATCGTTGCCCACACATATGAATAGGGCCGGCACCATCCCGCATATCCGGAAGCCAGACACACCGGCGGTGAAGTATCGGTGTCCAGAGACTTCGCGCCCCCCGCAAGGACGCGAAGTAGATTCAGCCGGCGGGAGTTATGCACCCCGGCCGGGCGGTGCGCCCAACGCTGGGTAGCAAAGTTCGCAGTCGGCCGGGTCACCCGTACGCGCGGCCTCTCGTGCCGAATACCGTTGGCCGGCATTCGAAAGCCGGAGTCAACCGAAGCTACAGCAGTCCCCACCGATCGCCGCCGAACTGCTTGGCCACAAACTCGAGGATCACCGTGCAGGACGACATCAGCTTGATCGCGCGTTCGTTGTCGATGGTCGATGAACGCCGCCGCCGCGCATCGGCAGAGCAGCCCGCTAGCGTGGAGGAGCGAACGCATTCTCAGTCGCGCGTCGACGCTCGACATCGTCGACGACGAAGCGCACGAAGTCGTCGTCGCGGTGAGCGATTTCGACTTCGTCGACGGCTTCAGCCGCCGGTTCGCCGGGCCAGGCCGTCTGACGGGTAGGGCGGTCGCGGTCGAGGCGGGTGCCGGAGGCGGCGACCCAATCGCGAAGGCGGTTTCGGGCGTCAGCGAAGTCGCGGTGCCATCCGAGAGGGGCGGAGCCGTGTTGGTCGGGGTCGTAGGCGCTGAGCCAGTGGAGGTGGAGCGCGGAGAGTTCCCAGACAAGTTCAGGGTGGCGGTGCCAGAACGGCGGGATGATCGATGCCCGGAGGCCGTAGGTGTGGCGGAGCCAGTTCACCCAGCGGTTGAGCTCGATCCATTCGTTTTCGGCTTGTTCGGCGGTTAGCAGATTCCAGTTGACCGGATGTGGGGGCTCGGCGATCAGCGGTGCTTCGAGGTCATCGAACGCGTCGTCGTCAAACGCGGTGCCGCTGAACGCGCTGCCGCCGAGCAGTCGCTCCTGGTCAGCGGCAGCGGCAGCGCGTGCGGATGTGCCAGTCACGTCGGTTCACAGTCTGAGGACAGCAGATTCGGCGGGTGCTTGCACCTCACCATGTTGCGTGCGGGCTTCGTCGCGCTCGGTTCCGCTCACGTCGCGGCCGTTGGCCGCGGCATCGGTCTGGGGCACTGCGACGTTTCGACGGGTGCGGTCGACGTTGTATTCGGTACGGGCGAGGTCGTGGCCGATCTTCTTGGCGACGAACTCTTCGCGGTCGGTGATCTCGCCGTCGCGTTCGATCTGGAAGGTGCGGACGTAGCCTTCGGCGACGAAGCTGTCGCCCTTCGCGAAACGGGCCATGGCTCGGTCGGCGGTGGCGCGGTACGCGACGAGGTCGTGGAATGTGGGTGCGAGTTCGGTGAAGGCGCCGTCGTCTTCGCGCCGGAATCGGGGCTGGCCGATGCGGGCGTAGAAGCGGGTCTCCCCGCGTTCGGTGACGGTCTGCTGCGGTTCGGTCGCGATGAACCCCGAGATCGATTGCTGGGTGTGGAGAGCCATGGGACTGTGCCTTCCTGTGCCGGGCGAATCAATGATCCGCGCTCACCATCAGGTGCGCCTGGCGCCCCGGTGCAGCAGTCGCGCCCACGAGGCATCCCTATTCGACGGGCTCGGCAGCTTCGTCGGCTGTCGATTCGGATGCCGCTCGCGGTGGTGGTGCACGCAGCAGTGCCTCGATCTCCGCGCGTCCGGTGCGGAGGTCGTTCGCGTCGGCGCGGTTCGTCCACATGCGAAGCCGGGCGACGATCGGCGGCGCCGAGCGGAGCAAGATGAGGCCTGTGCCGAACGGAAGGGTGCGGATCGTGTCGGGCGGCATCGTCGCGATGCGGCGCACCGAGCGCTGGGCGGAGCGGGATCCGCGGTCGCCCACCGTGGTGGAGTCGGTGGTGTCGTCGCGGTCGCCGATGAGGGTGGAGAGGTCTTGGAGGTCTTTCGAGTTGGAAGCGCCCCCGAGCACGATCTTGACGATCGAGGCATCCCAGATCGTGCTGGCGGCGCTGTCGGACCACTTGGTGCGAGCCTGGGCGAGCGATTGCAGCACGGGCATGGTGGTGATGCCGGTGCCGCCGCCTTCGGCCATGAGGTTCGGCAGTGACGGGAGTGGGGCGAGGTTGCCGATCTCGTCGAGGGCGAGCAGCAGCGGCGGATCGAGGCGGGCGCCAGGGTTGCGGGCGGCGATTCTGCGGGCGGTCTCGATGAGGTCTTCGAGGAATGCAGCAACGAGGGATGCGGAGTTGTTCGCGCCTGCGCTGGTGGCCAATAGGTAGAGGGTGCCGTTGCTCTGTAGAAACGTTTCGGGATGGAATTGCTCGCTGTCACTGGGAGAGACTGCGTCGAGCACGCGTGGGTCGGCGAGCGCGGCGAGTGCGAGGGAGACGCCTTGCCAGATCGAGTCGCGGGTGCGTGGGTCGGCTTCGAGCATGGCCTGCAACGAGTCACCCCATCCGGTTGTCGCATTGGGGTTGGTGGTGAGAATCGCGACGGCGTCGGCGGCGGCTGTCGGGTCGAGGGTCCAGCGAAAGAGCTCTGCCGGGGTGCAGCGGTCGAGCGCGGCAGCGTGTAGGAGTGCTTGGAGGGCGACGCGGGTCTTGGCTTCCCAGAAGCCGCCGCCCTCGACACCGCCTGCGGCGAGTCCGGTGCCGGCGGCTAGGCCGGTGGCGCGGATCATCGCGGTGAGGGGGTCGTCGCAGCCACGGATCGGTGACCACCGCAGCCCGGCGGGCACTCCGGGGGCGAGTTGCTGTGGGTCGAAGACGGCGACGGGTCCGTGCTGCTGCCTGGCGCGCAGTGTCGCCGTGAGGTTGTCGGGGCGGGTAGAGGTCGCCACGACGGGGCCGGGTGCGTCGAGGATCGCGTTGATGACGATGTGCGCCCCTTTGCCGGAGCGGGGTGGGCCGATGACGAGGATCGAGTCTTCGATGGAGGCCCACACGTCAACACCGCGAGAGCTGCCGAGCCGATAGCCCACATCCGCTGGTTTCGCATCGGACAGTGAAGGACGCAGATGGCGGCCGCGTCTCATGAGTGCGGCTCGCGACGCCGCGCGGGTGACGTCGGTCTTCGTGGCGATGCCCGGTAGACGGTACGGGTCGACCCGTCGATTGCGGCTCGAAGTATGCAGCATCCGCCAGATCAGGATGACGGTAGCAACCGCGATCGCGAGTAGCAGCGCGGCGGTGACCCAGTATGCGGCCGGATGCAAGCCTGGAGCGCCGAGCGCGGTGCCGGGGTCGCCAGTGTTGAGGATGACGGCGAGGCCCGTTTCAGGGCCGCTGGTCGGTTGAGGGATGCCGGTGGCCCACGCCGCGGCGCTGCCGGCCGCGCGCAGCACGAGCGCGAGCGCGGCGGCACTGATTAGGACGCCTATGCCGAGGTTCGTGAGTTCGTCGCCGAGCCCGCCCGAGTTGCGTTCCATAGTCATCGGCTTATCGGGCGATATCCGTGCTGATGGGGAGGCCGCGGCGGGTGGGGGAGTAGGCGAAGGGCCGCTCGGCGGCATACCTGACGGCAGGGTCGGTCAGAGCGAGGATGTCATTGGCGTCGACGACGAGGGTAGCGACGCCTTCTTGGATTAGCCGGTGCGCGCCTGCGCTCGCGGGTGAGGTGAGCGGCCCAGGTGCGGCGGCGACGGGGCGGCCGAGCGCGTGAGCGTAGGCCGCGACGTTCAAGGCCGACGAGCGTTGCCCGGCTTCGACGACGATGGTTGCGCTGCCCAGGGCTGCCACGAGTCGGCCGCGCTGCAGGAACCGCCATTTCGTCGGCGCAGCACCAGGTGGGAGTTCGCTGACGAGGAGACCCCCGGAATGGGTGATGCGGGTGAAGAGGTCGTCATGCCCGCTCGGGTAGGCGCGGTCGAGTCCGCCGGCGAGGACCACGATCGTGTGTCCGGAAGCGGTGGCGGTCGCGGCGCGGATCGCAGCTGCGTCGATGCCGTAGGCACCCCCGGTCACGATCACCTTTCCGCTGTGGGTCAGGTCGGTGGCGAGGTCCGCGGTGATCCGATCGCCGTACGAGGTGGCCGCCCGCGAGCCGACCATCGTGACTCGGTCTGTCAACGGAGCCGTCAGCGGTGCCGAGTCGCCTTTGAGCCAGAGGGCGAGCGGTGCGCTCGGTCCGAGTTGGCTCAGCTCGGCCGGCCACGCTGCGTCACCGGGCGTGATCATCTGCAGATCCTGCTGCTCCATGCGCGCGTGGATGCCATCGGTCTCTGCGGGGCTTAGGCGTGCGGCGAGTCGCCGGCGCCAGAGCTCGCCTTCGGCAGGGTCGATGCTGGGCGGAAGGGTGCTTCTCGACTCGAGGAGCGTGAGCGTCTCGGCGGCACCGATGTGAGCGATGAGGGTGCCGGTGATGATGTCGGCTGGTTCTGACACCGTGGCGAGTGTCATCCTCGCTGCTCGTTCGTCTGCGGTCACGGCGCCTCCTCGGGTGTGTCCGACAGGTGCGCCGGGGCGCCCGTTGGCGCGCGGCATCCGCATCATTGGCCTTCCATCATGCGCGCCGTCGTGTCGAATGCGGCGAGCTCGTCGGGGTGCAGTTGGTGCTGCACGACGAAGCTGCGGTCTTTGACTCGCCACAGCCCTTGCCCGATGCCGAGCGTCGGCAGGAGTTTCTGCTCGGTGCCGGAGAGGCCGAGGGCGGTCGCGGTGGCGCCGAGTTGGTCGGGCTCCTGCCGGTAGATGATGCGGGTTTCGGCGTTCGCGAGGAGGGATGATGCGAGGGCGCGCATCGCGGAGCCGGAGTCGCCGACGTTGTCGAGGTCGGAGAGTTTGTGGAAGATCAGCATGTTCGCGATGCCGAAGTGACGGGCGAGACGCCATTGGGCGTCCATGCGGCGCAGGAGCGCTGGGTAGGCCATCAGCCGCCAGGCTTCGTCGTAGATCACCCAGCGCTGCCCGCCGGCGGCGTCGGAGAGGGCGGACTCCATCCACGCCGACGAGCAGGTCATTAGCACCGAGATCAGGGTGGAGTTCTCGGCAACACGGGACAAATCGAGAGAGACCATCGGCAGCGACGGATCGAACCGCACCGTCGAGGGACCATCGAACAAGCCGGCGAGATCTCCGGCGACGAGGCGCCGGAGGGCGTGCCCGACGAGGCGGCCGTCTTCGGCCAGGCGCCGCTCACGGTCATCCGTGATGCTGGGGTCGAGGATGCGGTCGACGACCATCGGCAGAATCGGCACCTCGGCGCTGCGCACCGCATCGCCGAGCGCCAAGTCGATCGCGGTGTGCTCGAGCGGGGACAGCGGGCGATCCAGGACCGTCTCGGCCAAGGCGCCGATGAGTCCACGACGGCGCGCGGCAAGTTGCGCGGCCCATTCGGCATCGGATGCCGCGGCCGGCCGGTGTCCTTCGTCGAGCGGGTTCAGCCGGTTGCGCAGGCCATGCCCGAGGATGATCGCTTTGCCGCCAACGGCTTCGGCGACGGCGGTGTGCTCGCCCTTCGGGTCACCCGGCACGTACACGCGCCGCCCGAACGGCAGCGATCGCGTGTACAGCGACTTCGCGAGTGACGACTTGCCGGAGCCGACAATGCCAGCGAGCACGACGTTCGGAGCGGTGATCATGCCCTGCTGATAGAGCACCCACGGGTCGTACACGAACGAACCGCCCGAGTAGAGGTCCTGCCCGACAAACACCCCGGCCGAGCCGAGGCCGGCCTCGGCGAGGAACGGGTAGTGGCCCGCGAGCGTTGCCGAGGTGTCCTGATGCTTCGGCAGCTTCAGCCGACCCGGCGTGCGGAGCGCGGCCGGGCCGTGCTCGCCCGGGGTCGGGAGGTAGGAGGCTGACCGTGCTTCGGCGCGTTCGGACTCGAATCGCGTTCGCCGTTCTGCCGCGTTCCCTTTGCGGGCGTCCTGCTCGATCTTCGAGGCAGTGCGCTTTCCGGCGCGCCGGTCCCGCCGTGGCTCGTCGCGGGGGCTGACCAGTGGGGCGGCGTGCACCCGCTCGTCGATGCTCACAGTGCCACGGCGCGATTCAGGTTCGCAGCCGACGTTGGTGTCGCCTGCCATGCGTCGGTGATAGCTCGCGATGACCGTTCCAACGGCGTGAGGACGGTGGCCACGCTGGAGACGAGTTCCGGCTCGGGCCTGCCGTCGTACCGGCGCAGCAGCGACACATAGCCGAACGTGTCGCTGTATGTCAGCGCGTATGGCGACCCGAACGGTTCGATCGTGTGATCGGTGCTGCCAGCGGGAACGGCGTCGTACACATACCCGTCCGCGAGGGCGGTCTCGATGGTTGCGTCGCCATGGTCGTACTCCCGCAGACGATAGATCGCGGAGATCGGGCCTTCGCGTTCGATCGTGCCGAGAAGTTCATCGGCTTCCTCGCCCTGCAGGAAGACGACGCTGATCCACCGCGTCGATGGCTCATCGCGTTCGAAGACGTACATGCTCGGCTCCAATCAGGATGCTTCGCATGCAAGGTGCACGTCCAAGCCCACGGCTTCGGAGCCATCAGGAACGGTCTCAGCCCCCAGCGCTACAGACTCCCGGCTGTCGGGTCCGCCCGACTGCGTCAGTGCTGACTACCAGAATTGTCAGTGGAGGAGCGATGTCAGTAAATGAAGATCAGAAGTTTCAAGCCGCAGTCGACAAACTAAACTCGTCAGCCGAACGCGCCCGGAAGCAGTGGGTCCTTGCTGCGCAGGCATACCGTCAGATGAGGGCGCGCACGGATTGGCCAGTAGTCAAGCCGGTCGCGGAGTTGACGGTCTACCTCACAAGCCTCGACTACGAGCTGAAGGTTTTGATTCACCGCTATCACAGCGACGTTGAGAACCGTGCGGTTTGGGAGCGATTCCTCGCCCTCGAGGTGTACGAGGCCGTGGAAGCCGTCCCGAAACGGCTTGGCGCGATCCTGCGCCGTACGGATGCGCGGTCTTCAGAGTTCCGCAAGTACAAAGAAGCGAACTCGATCTTCTCGGCAACAGTAAAGGCCATCCGTGAAGACCAGCCCGTCTGGGATCTCGTCAAGCGAATGCGGAACGAGGTCACGGCGCACCACGGGTCGAAAGGTGACGACCCAATGCTGGCCCACGTAGCGTGGGCGCTCGCGTCTGAGGCACATCGTGCAAATGGCTTGCAGTCGCACCGCAGCAAGGTGTCAGAGTATGCGGTGAGAGTCGGGAGTACCGTCCAGCAGATTGGCGCGCTGGTCTCGGCCAACAGCTAGGGCGTGTCTCCTTATTCACCGAGTTGGCTCGGGGAATGACGGGCGGGTGATTCGTGATGCCGTCTTGACTGGGCGTGTTCGCGCCCTCGTAAGAGCCATCGCCTTCTGGCTCTACGAAGTTTAAGAACCGCCTTAGTCGACCTGACGCGCGCTTGGTCGAAAGTCGCTGTCGGCTCGCGCGATTACGGCTTGTTTCACCATGTGCGCATAGTCGAGGCCGAAGTGCTCGGCAACTCGCTGGAGGAACCCTTCCATTTCGGCTGTCGCCGCGAGCACGCTGCCTGGAGTGCCTCGCTGCATCCTCGCGAACAGCTCGTTGTTGGCGTAGTCCTCGTACGCCAACATCTCTCGGTAGAACGCCTGTTCCTCCGCCGGACGCGTCTGGAAATCAGTGGGCTGAACTCGCTTGACGGCTTCGTCCAAGACAGCCGACGTGGCGTCAAGCGTGGCTTGGACGTACTCGGCGATCTCGTTCAGCATCCGCTCGCGGGCCGAGGTAGCGCGACCGATGTCTGTGCGTAGGTGACCGTGCCCCGATGAGTTTAATGCCTCTCCCTTGGAGGAAAGGGCTCGCACTGCGCCGTCGGGCGAGTACTGGAAGAGTGCGATGCCAGCGGATTCGGCGTAGGCGACTGCGGCCGGAGTGAAACCGGACAATGCGTAGAAGATCGCATGCTTGGAGTCGTGTGCCGCGCCGCGAAGTTGCTGAACGGCCGGGGCTCCGACGGGACTGGTCGCGTAGTGCTTGACCTGTGCGGCTGCACGGTCGGAGATGACATCCAGGCCGCCATCGACACCGAGTGGCGTGGCTTCCGCGTCACGAAACCCAAGGTCTCGCATGTGTTCCTGAGCAAATAGCTCGGCCTCGCGCCATGTCGCGATCAGAATCTCCATGTCCTGACGGTAGTCCCGGTGAGAAGGTGGATGACCGTACGCGCAATCGTTAAGGAGACACGCCCTAGCAGCTCCTGCAGAGAGGCAGCGACGCAGCGGTGAACGCCTGGGCCTGCTGACCCACAAGCCGACGTACTTCGCATGACGACTGGATCGCCGCTTGCTCGATTGCGGCAACCGCGGCATCGAGGTCGTCGACGGTTGGCGCCGTCACCGAGATGAGTCCGGTGACCCGGAGTACGCCGTGGCCGGCGGTGAGGTCGGCCTCTTGCTGAAGCACGTCTCCGTACTCCGCAGTTGCGGACGCATCCTCGATCTGACCGATTCGGCGTCGCTGGTGAGCGTCTGAGATGAGTTCAGTCTTCTTCTTGCGGATGTCTCGGGCAGCTTGGTCTGCGCGGACGGGGAGATAGTGGAGGGCGACCGTGCGCAGAATTCCGTTCGTGAAGACGAGTGGTGCGAGGAAGCCGGGGTAAACCTGTGAGCGGGGCCACTCGCTGATCCAGAGCACTGCGTGGAATGCCGTGTCGGTGCGGAGGCGGTCCCAGGTCTCGGTGACGGCGACGGGGCCGGCCGTCGCGAGTTCGCGGCCGAAATCCGGGTGGCGCTCGAGGCTCACGCCGACCGCCGGGTCGTAGGCGGTCCGCAGCGCGCTGGCGAGTTCGGGGGCCGTGAGCCATCTGCCCACGATGAGGTCGGCGGCGCGGAGTGCACTCGAGAGGGCGGTCATTTCTTGGCGTAGGACGGCGGCGGCGCCGCGCATCCCGCCACTGTTCGCCCGCACCTGCCGTGCGGCGGCGTTCAGATCGAGAGCGATACTGATGGTGGTCGCGTGGCGTTCTCCTGCGGGGCCGGCGCGTTCGATGAGGTCGCGGTAAGTCTTGGCGGCCCAGGAGTCGTCGTCGGTGCCGTGACGTTCCCACCATTCGGCGAGGCCGGTGCCGGAGTCGGGGAGGGTACGTTCATTGACTTGGATACGAGCGATACGCCCGGAGCGACAGGCGCCGGCGAGGACGCGTCCCCACCCTTGGACGCGGCGGTGTTGCTCGCCGGGGTCGACAAGCGCGAAGGCGGGGTGGGAGATCGCGATGATCGCGGTGAGGGTTTGCTGGTGCGGGTCGTGGATCATGACGGCGCCGGATTCAGGGTCGTGCCATTCACGCAGGGATGCGGCATCGCCGGGCAGCGCGAGGGTACCGACGGGACGTGGCCGGATGATGCGGCGCCGGTACGTGAGCTGCCCGCGAGCGACGCGCAGCATCCATTTGGTCGTGACGGGCACCCATTCGACGAGCTTGCGCCCGCCGAGGGGGATGACGGCGGTCAGGGCGGCGGCGCCCCAAAATGGCGACGACCAGGCGACGCCGGATGCCCCGGCCGTGTAGAGCGTTGACACGAGGGTGAGGAGGGCGACGGTAAGCGCGATGAGTTGCGGTGTGGAGAGGCCGAGCAGGATGCCTCGCTTCGTCAGCCTCGAGAACTGCACCGGTGCGAGTTTGTAGTCGCGGGCGGTATCTGTGTGCATGGTCAGGCATCCTTTCGCGGTGACGGCGGGGCCGCGGGTGTGCTTGGGGCCGGCGGGCGCGGGTGGGACGCTGGGCCGGGCGGCGCGGATGCAGGTGGCAGAGGTGTAGCCGAGGCATCCGCTGCACCGAAGTCGGAGTCGGCGGTCTGGCCGATGCTGCTGCCGAACTGGTGCCCGGCCTTCGCGGTCGCACCAATCACTTGGGCGCCGGCGACTGCGGCAATGCCGATCGGCCCGGCTGCCGCGCCTGCGCCCGCTGCTCCTGCGCCGCCGCTGGCTGCGCCAGTGCCAGAGGCTCCGGCTGAACCGCCAGCCGCCGCGCCTGCAGTGCTGCCAGCTCGTGCTCCGGCGTGCCCGGCGGTCGAGCCGGTCGGTGCGGGGCCGCCGCCCTGGGCACCCTTGCCCTCGCCTCCGCTTCCGCCGTCGAGGATCTTCTTCGCGTTGTCGATGCCGGGCCCTCCTGGCACCGGAACGGGACGGTTCAATGCCGACTTCGCCTCCTGCTCGCTGGACATGGCGTGGTACATGTCGAAGCCGACGAAGTTGAGGAACTTGTACGTGATGTACGGGGCGAACGCGGCGATGAACATCAGCACGATGCCGGCGATCGGGTCGCTGATCGAGGCGAGGTCGGCGTCGATCGGGGCGGCGACTTGCGCGATGGCGACGAGGAAGATCACGACGAGCACGAGCTTTGACAGCACGAGGGCCAGGACGAACGCGATCCATTTGGAGATCCAGCCCTTCGTGGCATCCCATGTCGCCCCTGCCAGTGCGATCGGGCCGAAGACGATCGCGACCAGCAGCAGCGCCTTGCGAATCAGGAGTGAGAACCACACGATCGCGGCGGCGCTCATCGCGAGGGCGGAAAGGAAGATCGTGACGATCGCGCCGACGCCGGGGGCGGCGATGTTGACCGTCGCGAGTCCGCCGGCGAGGAGGGCGATGCGGTCGCCCATGCCTTCCATGGTGTTGCCGGTTGCCTGCACGATGCCGATCGAGAGTTGGTCGGTGATCTCCAGCAGGAGGGCGGTGAGGCTGACGATGACGAACGAGCCGAGGATCGACTTGGCCAAGCCGATGCCAGCGCGGGGGAGGGCGGTTGGGTCGCGGCGGACGAGGCCGGTGATCAACTGCAGGAAGAAGAAGATCAGGGTGACGAACACGGCCACTCCGAAGAGGACGTTGAAGACCGCGAGGTAACTGGGATCCGTGACGTCGACGAGGGTTGTGGTGTCGAAAGCGGTCCAGACGGCTTCGAACATCCATGCTGCCGCGGCACCCATCGCGGCGGCCAGCCAATCAAAGGGTGCAGTGACCAGCGAGGCCGTGCCCTCGCCGACCGCGGTACAGATTTCGGCGATGACCGGGACGTCGCATACGCTCATCGTCCAGCCCTCGATCCGGCTGCGCGGCCTCAGATGGCCTGGCCGACGTTCCAGAAGAAGTTCGTCAAGGTCACGGCGGCGCCGCAGACGACAGCGGCACCGCACGCGATCAGCACGCCGGCCTTGCCGCGCGAGGCCAGGTGCGGGTTCGAGGAGTTCGAACCGAACCCCCACACAATCGCCGCGACGATCAGCGCGAGGACGGCCATGATCAGGCCAATCGTCATGACGGCGCCGACGATGATGCGCAGTTGGTCTATGCCGGGTAGACCGGTGCCGTTGGGGTCGATGTCGATCACAGTGGGCTCCTCAGTCGTAGGAAGGGTTCGACTGAGAGGTAAGCAACGTCCTCCCGAACAGACGGGGTTACGTCAGCCGATCGTGATCAACATGGAATAGACGCAATGTTCAGGCAGACAGCGGGGACTCGATACAGAACCTGCCAGTAGCAGCCACGCCGGTGCTTGCGGCGTCGCGGAGCATCTTGTAGGTTCCCGCGAATCATGTCCAATTCCCACCGCAGTTGTCACCGATTTGTCCAAACGGACAACTCTTCGGGATTCGATCGCGTTGCGGTTGTCGTACCCCGCCGTACCGCTTCGGGCATCTTCATCGGGCGGGGTAAACGGGCATCACCCGGTTTGAGCGCCTGGCGAGCATTCACTCAAGCCGGCAGCACGTGCGCTGGGGGACCGGCTTGGGGTCAACCCAGGGGGCAGCGCTCCAGGTCGCTGGGCCGAGTAATCGTGCTGGGAACGCTGCCCACGCGGGACCCCCAGGAGCCCGGGCGGGCGGAACGTCGTAGAAGTCCGGTTAGGAGACTTCACCATCGGATGGAGCTGAGCCAGGTGTTCCGGCACGTGCCACTGCCCACCGGGCTCATGGCGTGGCGCTGCCGGGAGGCTGGCGCAACTCAACGCTGAGCACCGTGGGCGGAGCGTCCGGGTACTGCTGCACGTCGATCCGTCTGGCGCCGCACTCGGCGCATCGCACGTAAAGAACCCGACCCCTTGATGTGGAGTGCGCCGACTCCACGATCCACCCGTGCTCATGACCCGTGAGCAGTTTTTGCGATGCCTGGACCGCGGCATCCGTGCTCACTCCGCTCGTTCTGCCCGTTGCGGGCGCTCTCTTGTCCATGCTCAGAGCCTGCCGCGTTCGCGCGCTCGTCGACAGCCCCCAGCCGACCGATGCGCGCATCCACCGGTCGGTCTATGCGCGCCATCCCGGGCGTCTCAGTCGCCGGGGCGACCGAACTCGGCGAGCCAGCCCTCGAGGAAGCGGCGCTCGGGTCGCGTCGGTGCCAGGCAGAGCGCCTCGCGGTAGCGCTCTGCCGCCTCGTCGAGCCGACCGCTGCGCCGCAACAGGTCGGCCTCGCGGCCGCGAGCAGGTGGTGGTCTCCGAGTCGGCCGGATGCCTCGAGGCCGGCAGCGCAAGCGCTCCCGCCGCTTCGCCCGCGAGACCGAGCGCGACGGCGCGATTGAGCTCGACGACGGGCGATGGCGTGATGATCGCGAGCTCGTCGTAGCAGGCGACGATCCTTATGGGACGCGGCTGTCGGCGGACGGGGACGCAATCGGATACGGATCGTCGCTAGGTCTCAGCCCCACCTTCGGCGTCGATCACGAAGTAGCTCCGCTCTCGGTCTGGAGGAGTTCGTCATCTTCCGTGGACTCTGCGCCCTCGAATCGACGACATGTGCCTCCGATGCCACTCCGACGTGGTGCCTACAAAGCCGCTCGCTGTGGCTCGGCCGATTGCCTGATCGACCACGTTCGCCGTCATGAGTTAGAAGTCGTGGCGCTCTCGACTCGAGATCACCGGCCGCGAGTAGGGTGTTTCTGTGATCACTTGCGTCGTGACCTACACCATCGACCCGAACAAGATCGACGCGTTCGAAGAGTTCGCGCAGGCCTGGATGAAACTCGTCACCAGCCATGGCGGCGTCCATCACGGCTACTTCTTACCATCGGAGGGGGCGAGCGACGAGGCCTTGGCACTCTTCTCCTTCCCATCGTTCGCCGACTACGAGATCTACCGGGTGAGGTTCGGTGTCGACCCCGAGTTCGTGCAGGCGGACCGCATTCGCGATTCGAGCGGATGCGTCATCCGGTACGAACGCACCTTCATGCGGCCGCTGCTGCCAGATGCCAGGCCCTTGACGAGCTGACCGTGCGAGTCAGCGCTCCATCATGGAGACGAGGCTAGGTGCCGCCATCGGTCGCGCCGAACCGATCACCTTGCGTGCAACTCCTGGTCGAGTGTCCAGTCCCGGACCGGCTTGCGGGCGGTATGAACCTCGATGATTCTCAAACGGCTGAGACGCCGCTCAGACAGTGGTCCCGTTCAGTGACGCGGTCAGCTGTCCGTATGCGCCGTCATCATTATCGACACTAGGATGCCTCGCAAGTCCGGTCCGAGCCTGGCGACGGCGCGGGCCGGGGGAAGCTGGCTGAAGGCCTCCGAATATGCCTCATTCATGCCGGCGAATTCATCTGGTTGCGCGAGTAGCACCGTGACTAGGGTGACGTCTGCAAGGGTGCTTCCGCCTGCGTGGAGGATGGCCTCGCAGTTGCGCAGTGCCTGCCGCGTCTGATCCTGGATCGATGACCCCGCCAGCTCGCCGGTCGCCGGGTCGATCCCGACCATTCCCGACACGTAGATCGTCGAACCCGCTCGCACACCCTGGCTGTAAAGCGGAGAGCTCGGCGCGTTCTCCGTACTGATGATCTGCCTGTTCATGGACCGGAGCATATTCCCGTGGTGGGCAAGAACAACCGAAAATGCCACACACGTCCTGACATGCACGAAGCCGAGACGGCAGCGCCCGAAACCCGACCCGCTACCGGGACATCCTCCGTGCGCGTCTAGTGCGTGCCCGATAGGGCACGATGGCCCCGTGGAAGTGAATGAATCGATCACGGGGATCAAGGCAAAGCTGAGTCGTGCGGTCCGTCACATGGAGGAGGTGGATCGTCTTGCGATGGCGTTCATGGACTCCGGGCCAACTCGCGTGGATTTGGAATCGCGCGCAGAGACGCAGGACTATGTCGCTTCCGTGCGCGTCACACCAGCTCCGCTCGGCTTGGCGCTCGCCTTCGGTGACGCGATTCAGAACTTCAGGGCAACGCTCGACTACATGGCGCGCGCTTTGGTCTTGGCGCACGGGCAGGCCCCGATCGACGGCGGCCGCGGCTCCACCCAGTTTCCGATCTATCTCACTTCTCCCCGCGACGCTCTCAGGGTCAGGCCTGGAGTCTCGGACGAGGCGTTGGCGATCATCGAGAAATTTCAGCCGTACAACGCGGCGACTCCCGCCCTGCATCCTCTGTGGCGACTGCAGCAGATCAGCAACCACGACAAGCACCGACTGTTGCATGTCACGGCCATCAGTGGCACCTATCTCGCATCGCTCGTACCGTTGCAAGCAACAGCGCCCGAGCTCACCGAGGAAACGGCTCGATACCCCATACAACTCGTCGACGGCCATCGAGAGATCATTCGACCCGAAAGCGGCTATATCGGTGCTGCGCGACTAGCGGGTCAAATTTCCAACACTGTCGTTCTGGGGGATTCAGACGCCTCCTGGTCAGAACAGCTTCTGCTCCTCGGAGGCAGCATCAATCGATTCTTGATCGAGGAGGTTCTGCCGCCTCTCTCAGAGATCGTGCAACGGGCGCATGGGCACTGAACGATCCCTTGCGGTGCACATCCACTCCGCGTAGTGGACGCTGGTGAAATGACCGTGGAGCGGACAGTCGGCATCGTCTTGTCGCTATTGGAAGGGCGGTGGCTCGAGAGCGAAGAGGCAGCAGTCGCTTCTCTGCGGCGACTTGGATTCGCTGTGATGCCTGGCCACGGCACAGTAGTACTGCCGTCTGGTTCGCGGCAACGCGAACTGATAGCTGTCCCCGGAATCGATCACGCCTCACTGTCGATCCTGGACGGCGCGCCCACCAACATCACCTTCTTCATCGCTTCCTCTCCTGAGCGAGAGAACCTAGCCACAAGGTCGGCATATGAGAACCTGCTCGCTTCGCTCGCGACGACTCTGTATTCGCCAAAACGATTCTGGGCGGACGAGCCCACACCTGTGTTCTGGCACCACTCAGATCTTGAAGTCGGGGCTCAGCTCTTCGACCGCCGCGATAGCGCCGTGATGGTGTGGGTAGAAGATCGGGCTCGAAGCAAGGCGGCCGAGAAACGAGCTCTCGCGAATCGGGACGCACGAAATTGCTAGTGCCGTCGGCAAGCCGATAGGCCTTGGCACGCCCGCAAACGGATCGGCTAGGGGCACCGACTCGCCGTGCGAATAGTCCGTAGCCCAGGATGCGACCCATCGCAGAGGCGAAGCCATTAAAGGTCAAGCCGGGTGGGGCATACTATTGCCGCCATGCGGATGCCGAACGTCCTCCGAGTTGCAGTCGGAGCTATATTCGCCCTCGGCACCATTTGCCTCACGGGTTGTGGTGCCACCGCTCTGGACGTCGCGGAGCAGAACTTACGGGCCCAGGCAAAAGAGATTCCCGCCCTGCTCGAATATGTCGTGCAGAACGGGGCGGCGGATAGTCCCGAAGCCTTGCTCAAGGCGGTTGGAGGCAACTACTTTGGCTTGGATCTTAGGGATCCGGCCGACGCAGATTTTCAGAGACACCCCATCGCTTTCTACAACCTCGACGCGAACGACGGTGCGATTCGCGTCAGTTTTGTTCTTTGGAGCACCGGAGCCGCTGGCGGATACCCACCAGGCGACGAGGCAAGTGTCTTTGCATGTTTGGAGGCGCAGGGGTCGCCTGACCGATCGGAGATTCAGGTCGTCCCGCTGAACTGCCCGACCTGGATTACAACAGACTATGCAGGACCCGATGCCGTCGCCTTGACGCTGGAGAACGTGTAGACGCGGGTCCCGCCGCAAGATGTGCCTTACGGCACGCCTCCTGCCTAGCGTCTCGTAACCCTTGGCATACGAGCCAGGTGAGGTTACGAGACACCTGTCTCTATTTAGGTCAATATCAGTCCTGATTAGATTTTAGGGTTGCGGCATCACTTTCGATTGGAGCACCCATGACCATCCTCATCACCGGCGCGACCGGAGCCGTCGGCCGGCACATCGTCGACGAACTGCTTGCGACTGGCGCAGCCGTGCGCGCCGTCACCCGCGACCCCGCAAAGGCGGCACTGCCCGCCGGGGTCGATGTCGCACAGGTCGACTTGGCCGACGCATCCACTCTCACGCCTGCCCTCTTCGACGGAGTCGATGCCGCGTTCGTCTTCCCGACCGACCACCCGCTCAGCGCATTCCTCGACGCCGCGATCTCTGCTGGCGTCGACCATTTCGTCGTGCTGTCGTCGCTCGCCGTGTCGGCCGAGTTTCCGCGCGATATCGGATCTGCGAGCCAGGTGCATCACCTCGCCATCGAGAACGCCGTCTCCTCGCGCACCGCGCGCTGGACAATGCTCCGTCCCGGCACCTTCGCCAACAACCTGCTGTCATGGGCATACCCGATCACGTCGACGGGCCGCGTGACAGCGCCATACATTCACTCGGCACAGACGCCAATCCACGAGGCCGATGTCGCGGCAGTCGCCGTGCTCGCCCTCACGCAGCCGGGCCACGAGGGCAAGGTCTACGAGCTGACCGGGCCCCAGTCGCTCACCAAGATCGAACAGGTCGCCGCCATCAGCGCGGCCATCGACCGCGAGATCGCAATCGACGAAATCACGCCCGAGGAATTCACCAACGACGTGTCGCGGTTCATCCCCACGGACGTGATCATGATGTTACTGAACTACTGGCGCGACACAGTCAACGCGCCCGACATCCCCAAAACCTCGGTCACCGACCTCACCGGCCACCCCGGACGAACCCTCACCCAGTGGGCTCTCGACCACAAAGACGCCTTCGCGGGCTGACACGCATCGTGCACACATGCCGTTGCGCAATCCTTCGGCCCCGCGGAGGCTGCAACGACTGTGGAGGAGTGGAGCTCTAACCCGGCGCTATTCTGAATGCACTTTCTGCAAATAGTTGGAATAGTGCTGGTGAAGACCGTTATCCGTTTTCACATTAATCGTCGGTCTCTGCGGCGAACGCGCTGTTGGTTCCCGGTATCTTCCCGAAGTGCGAGTGAGATCCGCCGTGGGCTCCTTGCTACCAGGCAGTCCGACGGTCGCCGCCGCGGTGAACGGAACGCCGAATTGACGTGCGCCGCGCCAACCCGCGGCCTCTCCGACTAGTACGAGCCCGCCGCCCGCCGTGGCATCGACGTGCTCGCGCATGCGGTCAAGTCGTTCGACCGAGGTCGTCTTGAAGTCACTGACCCTATCGCTGGAATCGAAATAGAAGTTCGTCCGCGGAGAGCGTCGATGGAATGGCGACGAGCGCATCGATGAGATCTGCAGACACTGCACGAATCGTATCGCCGCATCCGCGGGAACACTCCCCTTCGTAGGGGCTAAAGATTCGCCCCGATGCCAAGCAGGAAGTTTGCCCACGCCACGCCGAGGCCGGCGAGGATCGCCGCGCCGCATGCGACCCAGAGCCCAAGACGGGCGCGAGTAGCGGTTTGGAAGTGGCCGTTGGCGGTGGCGAGCGCCCAGGTGATGGCGCTGATGATGATCATGAGCACGGCGAAGATCAAGACGTACGTCATGAGGGCGCCGATGATGCTGCGGAGTTCGGCGGCGGCGCCGACGGCGCCGAAGTCGGGGAAGATGTCCATATCAGAGCGTCCTTTCGGGGCGGCATCCGGCGAGGCTGACCTCTGCATCGCCGATGCCGGCGGCGCCGTGTTCGGCGAGCCAGTCGAGCGCGTCGACGGCGGGTTGGCCTTGCCCGCCAGGGTGGATCTCGAGGTGCAGGTGCGGACCAGTGGACTTGCCGGCTGAGCCGACGTCGCCGATGTGCTGGCCGGCGGCGACGCTGTCGCCGGCTTTGACGTGGATTCCGGTGTCGTACATGTGCGCGTAGTACGACGCAACGGTCTGGCCGGCGACGGTGTGCTCAAGTACGATCAATCCGCCGTAAGTGCCGCGCGGGCCGGCGAAGGCGACGCGGCCGTTAGCGACCGCAAGAATCGTGGTGCCGCCAGGCGCGGCGAGATCGCTACCGGCGTGGAAGACTCGGGCGCCGGTGACGGGGTCGGTGCGCCAACCGAAGCTGTCGGTACTCGTGTAGCTGCCTTGCGGAAGAGGGAACACGAGCTGCGTCGTCTCGGGCACGCGGGGGAGGCCGCCGCCAATGTCGGTCGAGTTCGACCGCGTGAGCGTGGCGAGGATCGCCTCGGCGACGGGCTCGTAGTCGCGGTAGCGATCGGGGTAGGCGCTGACCTCGACGGCCTGCGCAGCCGCGCCGCGTTCAAGCTGCTGCCAGGTGGGGATGTCGAGTAGCCCCCGCGGCGAGCCGCCGTTCGGCCCGGACGGCCCGCCGAAGAAGGCGCGGGCCTGGTAATTCGGATCCATGAGTTCGGCGACGGTGCCCCATCCAGAGGCTGCGCGCATCTGAAAGAGTCCGAGGGAGTCGTGGTCGGATCCGCGGCCGTCGTTCGGGTAGCCGGTCGATTCGGGGTAGGCGCTGGGGTTGGCAAGCATCCTGAGGCCCGACTCGGTGAGAGCGGCCATGAGCGCGATGAGCACCCCGTCTCGGCCGACGCCGGCGATTTGCGAGCCGGTCGTGATGATCGTGGCCGCATGCGTCAGTTGTCGACGGTTCAGCGTGAGGGCCTGGCCGCTGGCGGTACGGGCGGTGAGAGCGTCGGGGATGCTGCCGACGATGAGCGAGCCCGACGCGCACGAGCGCGCGGCCGGGTTGACGAGCGCGGCGACGCTCACGAGCCCGGCGGGCGGGCCGATGAAGACGAGCACTAGCAGGATGACGAGGAATTTCTTCACCAGGCATCCTCACTGCAGCGGCGCGTCGGGGCGCGACAGCCGCAGAAGCTCGCACGGCTGGTCAGTCGGGCAGTCGATGAAGACGGTGAACGACACCAGGCGGGAGCTCTCGACGAGCTCGCGGTTCCAGGCGCCGTCGCGGTAGGCAGTGCCGGTCACGGTGTAGGCCACGGTGGTCTTCGAGAGCTGATCAGCGGATGCCTGTGCGAGGGCGGTAGTCCAGGCATCCGGAACCTTGACCGTGTCGATGTCGAGGCGCTGCCGAGTGCCATAGGTCTGCAATTGTTTCCAGACGGTGGAGGCGGGAAGGTAGGCGCGCACATCGGTCGCGACGCCGACCGCCTCGTCGGCGTCCGCGACGTCGACGAGGGGCTGCGCCCACTCGGCGGCGTTCTCGGGCGCTCGCGTGTCCCAGTTGAAGAGCGACCGAGCGACGCTGCGCGCGAAGCGTTCGGGGTCGGATGTCTCGGCAACCGTGTGCGGTGAGGAGATCGGGTCAGGTCGAATTGGCGCCATGCTTGCTGCCGACCCTGGAAGAGACTCGCGCTCGGCTTTGACCGCTGGCCCGCGCAGGAGTCCGTAGATGCCCACACCGATGAGCGCGAGCAGGATGCATCCGCCCGCCACAACGGCGATGATCAGCCGGCGACGATCGGCAAACAGCATGGTCGTCTCCTCTGCAGCGTCCCGATGAGCAAGGTCACGAGGCAGGTGCGCGCGAGGTCAGCGGGCGATCGCCTGAGACGGGTTCCGGAGCGCCCGGATCGCCTCGGCGAACGAGACCGTGCCGGCGACAGTCGATTCGAACTGATCCCACTGCTCGTCGGTGAGCTCCGCTGCGATCTCGTCGAGGTCGAAGTGCAGCCACCACTCCCACAGGTCGGACCACTGCAGCACGAACGCCCGGAGCGGCAGCTTCACGATCTCATCGCCTTCGCTCCCAGCTGGTCGGCTACGTCGCTTCGATCGCGATTCTGCTTTCACGCGGGCGAGTGCTTCCTTCGCGAGCTGTTCGAGATCCACAGGCGTGGTGGATCCGTCGATCGCGTGCAGCTGCGTCGCCACAGTCCGCAGTGCCGGCTTGACCGGTGCGCCACCGTCGATGGCCACGAGCGCTCGCGCCGCGTAGGCTCTGAGTTCGTCCGTGGCATCCTCGTCATCGACGATCTGCTGCAGCCGCCCAATGCGTTCGTGCGTGTTGTACGAGCGCATGCCGGTCACCAGTTGTGCCGCCTGCGCACGGGTGTCACCGGAACCCCGAGGGAGCGGTGCCGCACCGGGTGCGGCACCGCTCTGGTGCACGCCGCCGGCTCCGAACCGACCGGCTGATTGCCGCAGCTGGGCGTCTTCGGCAAGCAGTTGCTTGACCTCGCGGTAGAGAGCTGCTGCTTCGGTCGGGGCGAGGGACTTGTGCAGGGCGTTGTCGTCCTGTTCGGCGAGTAGCCGTGCGAGGTCGTCGGAGATCCCGGATCGCACCCACACGCTCACCGCCCGATGCCCGAGCCGACGCAACGCTGCGAGCCGCCGAGCCCCGCAGACGAGGTCGCCATCGGGCGTGACCGTGATCGGCTGCAGCAGCCCCTGGCGTTCAATGGAGGCGGCGAGGGCGTCGATGTCGCCGAGGTCCGTGCGGTGTCGGGCGCCGACGCGGATCGAGTCGATCGCTCGCTCGAGCTCGATGTGCCCCTGGCCGCTGCTCATGCCGTCACCCACGGAGTGTTGACGACAACGTCGGTGACGAGGTCGTCGTCGTGCAGCAAGGCGCGAAGAGGCTCGCCAACGAGCAAGCGCAGCAGGATGCCTCGGCCCGCGACGGTGTGCTGATGCATCGGGTCGCAGCATCCGAGCAGGGCCTTGAGCATGGCGTGCCAGGCTCTCTGCGGCAGGTCGAGTTGAGCGCGAGCCGCGTAGTCACGGCGGAGGGATTCATACGCGGATGCTCGGGACGGGGCATCCGCAAGTCGACCGCAGACGTACTCGACGCCGGTGCGGGCGCGGTCGGACGGCCAGCCGAGCAACGTGAAGAGGGTGATCGCGTCGTGGATGGCAGCGTTCACGTCCTCGCGCGGCGCCGTTTCAGCGTCGGTGATCGCGTCGGCGGCGGCGGTGCGGAACGCCGGGTGGTACTCAGGCAACTCATGCTCGCGGTCGCTGAAACGCTCGGCATCGTGGAACACCGACACCTTCGCGCGCCGCGCCTGATGCACCGAGCACAGCAGTCCCTGCGCGCGTTCCTCGGCGATGCACGTAACCTGCACGGCGCGGGTGACCAGCGCCCACGGGTCATCCGCGCGGATCGTCGCCGGAGCGCGCATCGCGTCGAATGCCGCGGAAGCGGCCTCCCACGGGTCGAGGCGGTGCTTGCGGGCGAGGGCCGAGTATTTCTCGGCGGCGTACTGGAGGAGGGCGTTGGCTTCCGGGTCGGTGCGCCAGGCTCTGCCGTCGGAGTCCTGCATGCGCTTGAGTAGCATCCTCAGGCCTTCGGAGTTCCGGAATGGCTCCGGTTCGCGCTCCCGCGTCGAGCTCCAGTTCATCGCGGCACCTCCCGTCGGATCGGTGCGTGTTGCCGCGGTTTCCAGGATGCTCACGACTCACCGCCGTCCCATCCCTGGGCGGGCAAACCGGGGGTGCTCGCTGGAGCGGCCGAACTCGGAGAGGGGGGCCAGTTTCGCCGCCCGCTCGCGGATCGCCCGCCTCGTCGTCGCCGGCGCGCGGCGGAGGCGCCGGGCGAGGTCCGCTTCGAGATCAAGCCCGCGGCCGGCAATGCGGCCGGTGCCGGTGCTCAACAGGTCGGATGCCCGCACCCACACGATTCCTGGCCGCTGAGCGGGTCGGCTCGGGTCGAGGGCGCGAGCCGGATCGGCCTCGGTCACGCTGTTGCGGGGGGCGAGCGCGGCGCGAATGCGCTCGGCGACGTCGCCGGTCGGTGCTTCCGCGTTCGGGATACCTGCGCGCCAGTCATCCCCGAAGCGGCGGTTCTGCTCGAATTCGTCTTCATCCATCGGTCGCGCCCTCCCTTACGGTGCCGGTCTGCGACGTAGGTGCGCCGACATGGTCACGCAGCCACCGGCCGATGGTCGAGGGGTGTACGCCGAGCTGACGCGCGATCGCCGAGTTCGACCAACCGAGCGCACGCAGGGAGGAAGCGTCGTCGCGCGGTACGAGGCCGGCGGCGGGCTGCTGACGGATGATCGTGGCCGCCGGCATTCTCGTCGGCGACTTCGCGGCTGCGGGCGCCGTGGCCTCGGCGGAAGCCCTCTTCCGTGGAGCGCGCATGAGGACCGAGGTCAGGTGGGTAATCGCAAGCAGTACGAGCGGCGGGACGGCCGAGACGGATGCCGCGAGGAACAGCGGCACCTCGATCGAGTCCGCGACAATCGCGTGGATGGCGTTCGCGGCGACGGAGATGGCGGCGCCGGCGATGAGGAGCATCCACGGATACCACGCGACCCGCGACCGCGCGAGCGCGACGGCAGCCACCGTGGCGACAACGATGATCCCGTCGACGATGAGCGGCCATACCCACGCGTGTGCAGCATCGAAACCGGAGCGGCGCGCGAGGTCGCTGAGCGACGTGAACGACAGCCAGAACGCGCCAGCTGCGATGAACACGGTGCCCACTACAGCGGTGATCATCGCGAGGCGGACGCCGTCGGGGCGAGAGCTCGGGCGGGTCAGGGCAGGCATCGCGACTCACCTGCCCTTCGCGGTGGGGACGGGTGAGCGGACCAGGGGATCGGCGGTACTTGCCTCGGTCCTGGTGGCCCCGGTGGCCTGGCCGAAACTTGACGGCTGGCGGATCGGATCGTGGTCGCGATCTCACCATTCGCGAGGCCGGCGCTTGCCGCAGCCGGCGCCAGTGCGGATGCGACGGCGTCAGGTGGATACCCGGCTTCGGCCAGCCGGCAGGCGGCCCAGAACAGACCGGCGTTCCGCTCGCCCTCTTGGAGGTGGCCTACCCATCCGGCGAGCCTGCTCGGGTCGAGTGCAGCGGCTGGCGCCGACTCTGCCGAGCGCGTCGTTGGTTGTGTCCGACGCGGGTCGACGAACTCGCGAAGTGTGACGGCGTCGACGGGCTTCGTGTGAGCGGTTGACACGGAGAAGAGCCGGTACGCGACGCGGCCGCGATCCGTCGCCAGGGTCGATGGCGGCGCGATCACGTAGCCGCCCGTCCCGCGGAAGTCGATGCGCGCGCTGGCAGCCTGCCAGCAGTGCTGCGGGCGGGACCGCATCGCTGGGAAATACACGTGCAGGCCACCAGATGGCGTACGAACCCGGGCGAGTTCGCCGTCGACAAGTCCGGCGGTGGCGGCGCGCTCGAACGTTGGGAAGCCCGATCCCGCGAGGCCCTTCGCGTCGACATCGACGACGTCGATCCCGGAGGCGCTGCCGGTCGGCATACCGAGGTTCGCCTCGGGCCAACGAGCCCACCAGGCGAGGATCTGGTCGGGGTCGCAGCTCGCATCGTGGAATCCCGCCGAGGTCAAGGGTCGCTTCTCGTCGCGGGCACATGGGAAGACCGGGACGCCAGCACGAGCGATTGCGATCGCCGCGTCGCTCGTCGGCATCTGGTTCGTCGTCAACAGCAGCTCTGCGATGTCCATCAGAGGCTCCGCGCTTCGAGTGCCTCCGGCTGCCGCTCGGGCGACGCGGCAGCGGTCGCGCTGACGCGCTGGGCGGGCGTAGACCGATCGAGTCCGGGAGGATCCCCGGCGCCCCTTTGCGTGGTGGGGAGCTGATCGAGTATCGCGGCGGCGGTTCGTCGCACACGCTCACCGGTCTCCTGTACCACTTCGGTCGGCCTTTTGGCCTGCACCGAGTTCGCCCATGACGAGACGTACGGGATCGTGTAGTCACTCGTGTCCATCCCGTGCGCCGCGCCGATCATCAGCGCGACCGACTCTGCTTCGACCTCGCCGATCCCGCGATGCGACACCGCATCGCTGGCGGGCCCGTGCATCCTGATGTGCGCGAGCTCGTGCGCGAGTGTCTTCATGCGGGCAGCGGCATCCATGTCGTCGCGCACCATGACCTCGCGAACCCCGAAATCGGTGACACCGTTCGCGCCGCGCAGCTCCGAGACATCCGTCACCATCGACAGGCTGAAGCCCTCGTCGCCTACGATCGCTGCCAGCCCATCCCAGAGTCCCAGCGGTGCCTCGCCGCGGAGCAGGCGCGGAACCGGGAGGTCGGGCAGCGGGTGGCCGTCAGTCTGCGAGACATCCCACACGTACGCCGGCCGGACTCCGATCATTCGCGGGCGGACGATCTCGCCGGCACGTGGGCGCTCGTTCCGCTCGAGTCGGCGCCACGAGTCTGCATCCATCGGCGACGACGTCGCGAACCGCGCGGTGAGCGGGGCGAAGATCATGTACCCGTGCTGGCCGGCGATCACGCGGCGACCGAGTATCTGCCACTGCTTGAAGCCGGCGATGTACGTCGGCATCGGGTCGGGTACGCGGCCCAGCCGGTAGGCGGCGTCGTGCTGCCACCAGATCAGCAGCGTGTTGTTGAACGATCGCGTGCGGAACCGGGCGGCGAACTCGAGCGCGCGCTTCCACTCGTCGCCGGTGACGAGCGTCTCGACGGACGCGACAAGGTTCTCGTGCAGCTCGGCGAGCTTCGCCTCCCAGTCGTGATGCGGTTGCGGATTCGTCGACACGGTGACCACCCTTCGGAACGACCGTCGCGCTGACGTGCGCGGCTGACGCATAGGTGTGCCCGCTTGCGCACGGATGCTCCGGGCGCAGGGAGCGGCATTGCAGCGCCCTCGCGAACAACAGCACGGACAGCGCGGGAGTTCCGAACTTGCTCGTGACCTCCCTTGTTGAGCATGCTCAAACTTCTGTTTGCCTCGTTCATACCACGTGATTTGAGCATGCGCAATGGTTGCGTTGGGCATGCCCAACGAGTAGATTGAGCATGCCCAACGCTCACATTCCGAGCGACCGAGATCAGCGATACCAGACCTATCCCGAGGGTGATGGTGATGCGAGACATGAACGAGAACGAGAGCAAAGCAGCCGCAGACGACCTTGCGAAGCGACTCCGGCTCCTCCTCGATGTCGCCGTCACTGAATCAGGCTCGGAGCCCACGTACTCGCAGATCGCCGCGTACCTCGAAAAGGGCGGGATTAACCTGTCGCGATCCCGCTGGACGTACATGGTGAACGGCCACCGGTACGTCCAGGACCGCGCGTTGTTCGACGGGCTCGCCGCATACTTCGACGTCGACACCGAATTCCTAATGGGCGCCGAAGGTGCGGAAGCTCCGGAGAGGGTGAACGCACAGCTCGATCTCGTTCGCTCGATGCGCGCCGCTCGTGTGAAGTCGTACGCCGCTCGCACACTCGGTGACATCTCGCCGAACGCACTCGCGGCGATCAGCAAGTTCCTCGATGAGGAGATCATGAGTACGTAGCCGGCGCCGCGAATGCGCCGACGACGCCGGGAGCCCTACAAAGTCCCAATGGAGGTGACGACTCGTGAAAAGCGAGGCGGCCGTGTCAGCGGCATTCGACGAGCTCGCCCTCGGGGAGGCGTTCACGTTCGACGAGCTGGTCGGCGCAGTGCAGTCCCGGCGCGGGCGCCGCTTACGGATCATCGAACTCTCCGAACTTGGAGATCACGACGGGCTCTGCGCGATCTGGCTCAAGACCGATTCAGAAGATCTGGTACTCCACGCACACAGCGAATCGGCGTTGCATCGACAGCAATTCGTGCTGCACGAGCTCGCGCACATGATCTTCGATCACGGCGAGGACGATGATCCTGCAGAACCCGACTTCCTGCTGCCGGACATCCCGCCCCAGACCCGGCGGCGCCTACTCCGGCGACAGGATCCGGACACCGCCGAAGAGATTATGGCGGAATCCATGGCCGACCAGTTGGCCGCCGCGATCCGCGGGTCAGCGATGCACGAGTCGCGTTTCCTGGAGATCTTCGGGTGATTCCGGTTCTCGTCTCCGCTCTGATGTGGCTGCTGCTTGCATGCCTGCTCATCCTGCGGCGTGGACGTGGCGAGCGCAGCATCACGTACGCTGCGCTCGTCATCGCCATCGCCATGACTTTGAATATCGACTCGGTCTATGTCGCTCTCGACGGGATTGTCGGCGGTAGGAACCTCGTGACACTGTTTGCCGATCTTGCCCTCACGGTCGGCGTGTTCTTCCTCGGTCGCGGCGTCATGAAGGCATCCGATCACCAGCCGCGATCCGTGCAGCTTGCACTCGGGACGCCCGCGCTCGCGACCGCGCTGGTGTGTGCGATCGTCGCCTTCTTCCTCATCGATCGGGGCTCCACAACCACGACCTTCATGCTCGACCTCGGAAGTCAGCCGGCGGCAGCCGCCTACTCGATGATTCACTTCGCCTACTACGCGATCGTGCTCACGGCGATGGCAGTGCTGGCGGCTCGACAACTGCGAGTCAACCGGGGCGTCCAGCTTCTGCCGCCAGCCTCGCTGGTACTCGGTAGCGTCTTCGGCTTCGCGCTCACCGCCGTCGTCATCACGATGGATGTCGCGCACGTGGCCGGCGACCTCGACCTGATGACCGCCGTCTCCGTCGCATACAACCCGCTGTACCTGCTTACGTTCCTTTTCCTCTGCTTCGGGTTCGCCGGACAGCCAGTCGCCCGAACCCTGCACGCACGAGCTCGGGAACGGACAACGCGTGCGCTGGCGCGCGAGCTCGAGCTGCTGTGGGACCGAGCGATCGCGGTGCGACCCGGAATCAGCCAGAGCCAGGATGCCCCATTCCACGCCGACGACGGCGAAACACTGCTGCACCGCCAGGTCGTTGAGGTCCGCGACGCGATGATCGACAGGCGGGTGTCGTTCGAGGTGAGTGATGACGAACGAGGGCTTGTCGAGCGGGCGGAGCGGCATCTGCTCAGAGCTGGTCCGGGTGCTGCTGCATCGGTGGCACACGGGCGGCCGCGTGTCGGGTGGGGGCAGCAGAAGCGATGAGAGTGGGGTGGGCAGCAATGGGCGCGGTGGCCTCAGTCGGCGTCGCGCTCGGAGGCTTTGGCTTGGGTATCGCGAGGCGCCTCACTGCTCCTGTGGGCGGTCGGACGTACGACCTCACCATTCGTGGGCTGGATGGCTCGGGGGAGCGGCCGATCGTTGCGCTCGACCGCACGCCGCAAACGGTAGCGCCCGGTCGCTACTGCCTCCTGCTAGAGAGCGGGGGCTGGGTTCGGCTGTCGAGTGAAGTCGACGATCTCGGTCCGGAGCTCGTTGGCCGCGGGGTATTGGGGGAGCCCCGTGCAGGTCTGCATGTCGGCGAACGAGCGTCCTGGAGCGGCATCTACTTCTCGAGCCCGGAGGATGCCGGCCTCGAGGCATCAGACGTCGCTATCCCGACGGATGCCGGCCCGGCTCCCGCCTGGCTCATTCGCCCTCGAGCTGGCTCATCGACGATGTGGGCCATCCACATTCACGGTCTCGGAAGCCCCCGTGCCGGAACGCTCCGCGGCGTGCAAGTCGCCGCCGAGACCGGACTCACGTCGCTCGTGGTGACCTATCGGAATGATGGCGAGGGCCCGAACACTGGTTCAGGACGGTCGACCCTCGGCGCCACCGAAGTCGACGACGTGCGGGCCGCTGTGCACTACGCGCTCGCACACGGCGCGAGCCGAGTCATTCTCTTCGGATGGTCGATGGGCGCGGCCATTGCCCTGCAACTCGCTGCAAACCCCGAGCTGCGGGGTATCGTCGCGGGGCTCGTGCTTGAGTCGCCGGTACTCGACTGGGTCTCGACGATCAAGGCGAACTGCAAGCGGTCAGGACTTCCCGCGTGGACCGGCGTGCTCACCGTGCCGTGGCTCGACAACCGGCAGCTGTCGCGCGTCATAGGTCTCGGTGCGCCCGTCGGGCTGCGTCGCTTCGATTGGATTGCGCGTGCCGACGAACTCGCCGTGCCCACCCTCATCCTCCACGGTTCCGCTGATACGTCGGCGCCGATCGGGGTAGCGGCGCGCCTCCGAAATGGCAGATCCGATCTCGTCCAACTCGAGCGTTTTGATGCGGACCACACTATGACGTGGAACTCCGACCCCGAGCGTTGGCGGGCAACTGTGGCTACCGTGTTGGATGATCTTGTCGGACGATGATTGACAACAGCTCGGTGCTGCAGTTGAACACGGTGATTGACACCTGCAGGGTGTGGGCCGCCGCTGACACGGGGGCGCGGCGTCAGTGCCCTCGGGGGCAGCGACGTCCCGGTGCTACTGCGGACCCACCCGCGTTCAAGTCTGGCGGTGTTCAATCAAGCGATCGATCACCGACCGATCGATCACCGAGCGACTCGCCTGAGATCGAGGGCACGCTTTCAGTGGGAGACTTGGGCATCATGGGAGCAAACGTCATCGGTGTCGGCTACGAGGGACTTGACTCGGAGGGACTCGTTTCGAAGCTGCGTCTTCGTGGGGTAAGGACGGTTGTCGATGTTCGCCTCAATCCGATCTCCCGGAAGCGTGGGTTATCGAAAAGTGCGCTCAAGGCACGCCTCGCCGACGACGAGATTGGGTACGAGCATCTTCCGTCGCTCGGGAACCCACGCGACAACCGCGAGGGGTTCGCTGGTCTCGACGGTCTCGCGGCACGCGACGCCCGTGCGAAGTTCGGTGAGATATTGGAGACCGAGGCGGCTAGAGAGGCCTTAACTCGAGTGATAGAGCTCGCCGCGGCGGGCACGGTCGCACTGCTCTGCTTCGAGGAGGACGAGACGCGGTGCCACCGCGAGCTCGTCCTGACGGCCTTGCGCGCGCGGCTAATAGCCGCGTAACTCGGAGCACCTCAAAAGAGGGCCGTGGGGTAGTTGGCTGCTCGCGGCGGGCGGTAGATCCCGAGGACGGAGAAATTCTTCCGCTTGACGATGTCGCCGAAGTTTCCGACGAAGAAATAGGTACGTACCTTCTCGTTCCACATCTCTGCATGGAACTTCGTCGCGATGATCGCCTTCAGCTCCGCGTCGGGTTTGAACCGATATCTATGCTGGAGGGCGCTGAGCTCCATGTCGAGGATTCGAGGCTTGTGGCCCTTGCACGTGGGACTCATGCAGAGGTAGTCATAGCGGACCATGTAACGAGGCGCTACGAGCATTGGCGTCATGTCCGCTTCGCCGAACAGGTCGGACTGACCCATGACTGCGGTCATGCTCGCGATCTGCGCCTCGGTCCATGGGCCGTGGTCCTCGAACCTCAAGGGCTTTAGGTCGCGCACTTCCACGAGACCGAGAGACTGAGCGTTGAGGTCGGCCTCGACACCGGTGCGGAGATCGCACATGGTCGGCCCGATGAGCTTCTCGAGGATCGGGCCGCGCGCGTCGGCGTCGTACGTCTTGAACTTGCCGTTCTGCCTTCTTCTGGTTAGCGTCTCCCAGTTCGGGCGGTAACTCTCCGACCGGGCGTCCTTAGACGACGGGGTGAGGTCGACCTCGATGACTTCGAACTTCTTGAACTTCAATTCACTATCTAGATGCCGGAACGCTACTGGATAAATGCGCACCCACGTTCCAGTCCCGTCATCGTTCAAACGGACGCCAGCAACACACACCGTATCGCCGTATGTTTTCGACGGCTCAGGCGACGCCTTCACCGTGATCAACACGCGTGCACGCTGACTAAGCATCATCGCCTCCTCTGTAGGCGGGAGTCTAGAGTCCGATTTGTTACGAGTACACCGATTCTTCCCGCTCGCATCGCGCTGCTCATCCGACTATCGAGCGGGGAGCGCCGCAGCGCACCCGGGCTGAGTGCAGGCCGGGACGGGCCTGTTCGTTGGGCGGTGCGCCGCCCAGATTTCGCTCATGTCGAGATCCCTCTTGGCGGCGAGCATGGCGGTGTAGGCGTTATCGGAGTATCCGAGGTAGCGCACCTTGCCCATGTGGAATGTGTTCGACATATCGGGATTCGTGTCCGCGCCGACATGCCTTCGCAGGGCTGTTGCACGCGGTGAGGTTGCTCCGAGTTTGATCGCCAGTTCAGAAGCGGTCAGGTAGTACTTCTTATGCAGGTCCACGACCCGGACAGCGGAAGCATCGGCACCGTCGCTAACGTAGGTGACGGGCATCCCGCCGCTCCGGACAAAGCGCACCTCAAGCTCGAGTCCCTCGCCGCTGAGGTTGGTGCTCACCCCGCTGAGTTTCGGGAACACCTGATCCCGACTCTTCCCTTCTGCTATGCCTTTCACTACGCGAGTCACATCTTTGTCAGACACGAGGGTGTCCGGGTCGGAGTGGGCCTCCATCGCAAGAAGCGTTCGAATATGGGCTCGTGCCTGCGCGCCCATTCGGCGACCTGGCTTCAATAGATCTCGCACTCGCTCGTACTCCTCGTCGACGAGGAGCTGGAAGTCTCTTGGCGGCTCAGCGCCAATTGGGAGGACTCGCCGCGGCATGTGATTGCCCAATCTCTCTTCAAATACACGCCACAGCAAGTCGTCGAAGAGGGTAACGCCGGCTCTGACGTGCATGTAGAGGATTGCTTCGTCGACGACCGTGTACCAGTGCTGTTCTTCGTCGCGCATCGCGTCGATAGTTCGAATCATTCCCGCTTCGTCGGCGCCGAGCACGATCTTCGGGTCGCCTTGGGCGAGATTGATCGCTTTATCGAGACCGATCGATTTTCCGGTCTTCTTGTCGAATACGGAGACACCGCGCTGATTGAGAGCCGCCTTCATCAGCATCTCGAAGGCATGCTGCATGCGCAGCAGCACATTCGTGACGCGGCCGTCCTCGTCAAGACCGTTGAAGGTGATCACGCTCGCTCGGACAGACGCGACCGCCTTGCCTTTGAGGATCCGGGCGCTTTGACGAAGCTTCATGTTGTCAGCATCGACTACCGCGACGATTGGGCGCCTTCCCGACACGCGCGAAGTTGATGGAGTCCGAGTGTGACCGAAAGCTGGTCGTCGCCTGCGGCGGTCGTCTCGTTCTCGAACGGGGTTGTGAGGACGGGGCATCCAAACATGGCCCAATCCCGTACGACCTGCCCGCAAAAGGGCCCGATGAATGTGCCTCGAACGCAACAACCAGAACACGTCGATCGGCAATCTCTGCGTGCCGATGGTCGCGTCTGTCCGCTACCAGAGCTGCGAACCGAACCTCCCTACCCGCACTCCGCGGATCTCCCACGCCTCTTGCAGATCGAGGGCGCGCACCTTGATCGCGTGATCGGGGGTGGCGCGGGTGACGGTGTCGATGCGGGTGATGAGTGCCGGCGACGGATGCCGGTACCTGTTGCGCACGGTCGTCGCCGGCGACGGGGTGCGGTCGATGGCGACACCCCTCACCCGCTACTACGAGGCGAGGGGAACCCCACCCGGTCAATGGATGGGCGACGGCGTCCGCGGTCTCGGCGGCGGCGGCCAACTCGCCGCCGGCGATGAAGTCACCGAGGAGCAACTCCAACTACTGATCGGTCTCGGCCGTGATCCGGTCACCGGCGATCCGCTCGGCCGCGCATTCCCACATTATGAGGGCAGCAAGCGCGCCGTGGCCGGGTTCGACTTCACCTTCTCGGTGCCGAAGTCGGCGAGCGTGCTCTGGGGCGTGGCAGATGCCACGACGCAGGAGATCATCGTGGGCGCACACCACGACGCGGTCGCGCAGGTGGTCGCGTTCATGGAACGTGAGGTTGCAGCTACCCGTACGGGCGTGGCGGCTGCCGATGGCGCTGTCGCCCAGGTCGATGTCGCTGGTTTGATCGCGACGGCGTTCGATCATTTCGACAGTCGCGCGGGCGATCCACACCTGCACACGCATGTCGTGGTGAGCAACAAGGTGCAGACAGTGCTCGACGGCAAGTGGCGTTCCCTCGACGGGCGCCCGTTGCACGGCGCGGTCGTCGCGCTGTCGGAGTTACACGAGGCGCTGTTCGCGGATGCGCTCACGCGCACGCTCGGTGTCGAGTGGGAGCAGCGCGAGCGCGGCCGCGACCGCAACCCGGCGTGGGCGATCGCCGTCGTGCCCGAGGAACTGGTCGCGGAGTTCTCGACGCGCTCGCACCACATCGATGCCGCGACCGATCGCCTCATCGCCGAATACATGGATGCACACGGTCACCGCCCGAGCCGGGCGACGATCATGAAGCTCCGTGCACAGGCGACCCTGTCGACGCGTCCCGAGAAACACGTGCGCTCACTCGCCGAGCTCACGCGCGGGTGGCGGGAGCGTGCAACGCAGGTGATCGGGCAGGATGCAACGGAATGGGCGCGCATTGCAGCCGCGGATGTTTCGCCGCCGGTGTTGCACGCGGAAGACGTGCCGATCGACGTCGTTGCAACCCTCGGCGCACAGGTGTTGCAGGCAGTGAGCGAGAAGCGTGCAACGTGGCGGCACTGGAATCTGGCCGCCGAGGCCGCACGGCAGACCATGCAGTACCGGTTCGCAACGGCTTCCGATCGTGAGGCCATCATCGGGCTCGTCGTTGACGCGGCTGAGCGTGCGTCATTGCGCATCACTCCGCCCGAGCTCGCGTCCAGCCCGGCCGTGTTTCAGCGCGATGATGGCACGTCAGTCTTCCGCCCGAAGCACTCCATCGTCTACACCTCCGAGGCGCTGATAGACGCTGAGGCGCGGCTTCGCGAGCGGGCGACGGATGTCTCGGGACCGACGATCGCTATCACCACGTTGCACGAGGTCGCCCGCCGACGCCTGCCGGGCGGAGGGTCCCTCGGTGATGATCAGTCGGCCGCCTTGCAGGCGATCGTCGGGTCGGGCCGAATCGTCGACGTGCTCGTCGGCCCGGCCGGCGCTGGCAAGAGCACGGTCATGGGCGCGCTCCGGCGCGCCTGGGAGGCCGAGCACGGCCGCGGCTCTGTGGTTGGCCTCGCGCCGTCGGCCGCCGCCGCACACGTCCTCGCCGAAGACCTCGGCATTGCGACCGAGAATCTCGCAAAGTGGTGGACGAACCACCTCGCTCATGGCGACGCGTTCCGCGCAGGCCAGTTGGTGATCGTCGATGAAGCATCCTTGGCCGGAACGCTCGCCCTCGACCGGGTGAGCGCGCTCGCCGCGGCGATATGTGCGAAGGTGCTGCTCGTCGGCGACTACGCCCAACTGCAATCCGTGGATGCTGGCGGCGCGTTCGCGATGCTGGTGCACGACCGGCGCGATGCGCCTGAACTCGTCGATGTGCACCGATTCGTGCACGACTGGGAGAAAGCGGCATCCCTCGGCCTGCGCCGTGGCGACGAGGCATCCATCGACCGCTATCTCGCGCACGACCGCGTGCGGGATGGCGACACCGAGGAGATGGCGGATGCCGCCTACCTCGCGTGGCGGGCCGACACTCGTGCAGGCCGGGTGAGTGTGCTGATCACTGACTCGACCGGGGCCGTTGCCGCTCTGAATGAGCGGGCGCGCACGGACTCGATTCTCGACGGGCGGGTGGATGCCCTGCACGAGGTCAGCCTGCATGACGGCACCCGCGCCGCGGCCGGAGACATGATCATCACCCGCCACAATGACCGGCGTCTTCGGACCGGTCGGGCATGGGTTCGCAACGGCGACCGATGGACGGTCCTCGCCGCGCACCGGAACGGAGCGCTCGAGGTGCGGCGGCAGGGGCGCCGGTGGGGGAGCAGCACACTCTTGCCCGCCGGGTACGTCGCCGAGCACGTCGAACTCGGGTACGCCGTGACTGCCCATCGCGCTCAGGGCCTGACGACAGATACCGCGCACGTCGTCGTCGCCCGCGGCATGACGCGCGAGAACCTCTACGTCGCCATGACCCGCGGACGCGAAGCCAACACCGCATACGTCGCACTCGACCGCCCAGATGTCGCACACACAGGCATCCGGCCCCGTGATGACGCCGACGCGAGTGCCCAGTCGGTGCTCGTCGGCGTGCTTCACCATGTCGGTGCCGACCTTTCGGCGCACGAGATGGTCATCGCTGAGCAGGAGACCTGGGGATCGATCGCGCAGCTCGCCGCCGAGTACGAGACCATCGCCGCCGCCGCACAGCAGGAGCGCTGGGTTGCGCTCGTGCGAGGCAGCGGGCTCACTGGCGAGCAGGCGGATGCAGTGGTCGGCTCGGAGGCGTTCGGGCCACTCGGGGCGGAGCTCCGTCGGGCTGAGGCACACCGGGCGGATGTCGGGACGTTGCTGACTCGCGTGGTCAGGCGGCGCGGTATCGAGGATGCCGCGGACATCGCCGCAGTACTGCGGGCACGGGTTGCGCGAGCGATGGCGCAGGATGTCGCAGCTGGACGTAGCGGGCACACGCCACGTCTCGTCGCCGGGCTACTTCCGATCGCTGGTGGACCGATGGATGCCGCATCGAAGCGGGCGCTGCGCGAGCGAGCCGACCTCATCGAGACGCGAGCGATGGCGTTGGCTGAGCAGGCAATCGCGTCTGGGGAGTCGTGGATGCGCGCGCTCGGGGCGCCATCCATCGGATCCGACGGGACGTTGTGGCGCCAACACGCGGCAACCATCGCCGCGTACCGTGACCACTACAGAATCGTCGGAGGCCGCCCGCTCGGCATCGGCCAACCGACATCCGATGCCCAGAAGGCAGATGCCACGCGCGCCCGCGCCGCCCTCGAAGCGGCCCGCCGGATCGCGGATCGTGAAAACGACCGGACCCGCGACCATGTGCCGAACGTCAACGCGGGCCTTTCGGATGTCGGACTTCGGGTCTAAAGTGCGGGTTAGGCAGCATTAGATGCGTTCGCCATCATTCGATGCGATGGCACGACGACTGACCGGCCGTCTCTCCAGGTTCTCGTTGCTGACCGATCGGAGAGCAGCCGCATGTTCGCACTCGTCTGGGCCATGAGCGTCCGCACTGGAGTCTTCCTTCGCCGCTTCATGCCGACCAGCATCGTGTTGGACGCAATCCACACGCGTCGCGGCCTGAAGTGGGGTGGGCCGGCGATGCTGCTCGCCATCCCGTACCTCCTCGCCGGCCTCGCATTCGCCGAGATGACGGAGCACGGTGGCTGGTTCGGCGCACTCGCGCTGCTGTGCGTCTGGAACGCGTTCAAGTTCCTAGTCGCCGGCCCCGCGACCCTCGTGCGGCTGATTCGTGTGCGCGCACGCGAGGCACGCGCTCGACGGATATTCGCGATGCTCGAACTCGAGGCTGAGCAGGAGCGGGCCCGGGTCGCGGAACCCGCGCTCCGAAACTGAAGGACGGTCGCACGGCACGGCGCTGTCGGCGCACCTCTCGTTCACGGCAGGCTGGTCGCATACGAGCACGCCGACAGGGAGGCCCGCCATGATGATCTCGCAGGAGCAGTTCGACGACCTACTCGGACGCACTGCGCTGGCCGCGCTGTTCTATTACCCAGAGGTCACTGTTGAGAACGGCGAGTACCGCATCCAGGACGATGTCGAGTACTGCCTGCAGCCTGTCGAAGGTCTGCCCGCCGCCGATGTCGAGCGGCTGGGTCAAGCGGTCGCGCGAGCGATCGCTGACCCGACCGCGTACCGGTCCGATCTGCTCGCGCTCGTCGTCGAACTGGCGCCGCCACCGAGCGAGTAGCGATCATGAGCGGCCCGGTCGACAAGGATGCTGCGCCCCAGCCGGCGCCGACGTCCCGCACGCCCAAGCGAGAAGAGGTTGCTCGCGCGCGAAAGCGCGAGCGCGACCGACGATATCGGCTCGAGCATCCGGAGGAGCTCAGCGCTCAGCGCCGCAGATGGGTCGAGGCAAACCGCGACCACATCCGCGAGTTGAACCGTCGGTGGCGCGAAGAGCATCTCGAGCGCGCCCGCGATCACAACCGCGACTCGATGCGCCGCACCGCTGCCCGCAAGCGTCGCGATGCCGAAACTCGAGCGAAGTCGCGCACACGCGTGCGCGTTTGGCGGGAGGAGAATTCTGATCGCGTTCGGGACTACCAGCGCGATTGGGTCGCGGCGAACCGCGACAGGGTGCGCGAGTACTACAACCGTTACTACCGCACGCACCGCGACACGGTGAACGCCCGGGCGACGGCCCGCCGTGACGCTGACCCCGCAGGGACGAAGGCCAGGCGGCAGGCGTGGGCCTCGGGCCAGCATGAGCGCCGTGCCGAGCTGCAGCGCGCCCGCCGCGCCGACCCGGAGGTCTACGCGGCTGAGCTTGAGGCGAACGCCGCTGCCCGCCGACTCAAACGCGCGCTCGCCCGGGCGGGCCTGCCGCCGAAGCTCCTGCACCCGACAACCGCTGCTGAACGCCGCGCCAACGAGCGAGCCGCCGTCACGTTCTTCGGCGACCCCACGCTCCCCGAGCACGTGCGTCAGGCGACCGTCTTCGGCGAGTCCCTGACGCAGCACATGCTCAAGCACCACGTCCGGATGCGCGAGTTCGCCGAGTCCTACGTCGCGACCCGTGAACGGATGGCCCTGCCGCCGATGAATGTAGATGATGTGATGTGGGCGAGGGCGGTTGACGTCGTGCTCGACGGCAGTCGGCGGGTCGACCTGCTTACGAGCCGCGACGTCGCTGCGGCGGTGCGGAGCGCGAAGGCGACGGTGCGGCGAGCGGAGCAGAAGCGGCAGCATGAGCATCGCGTAGAGGCAGTCGTGATGCACGTACTGCGGAATCGAGCGCGTCTCGCGGCGGATGCGGAAATGGAGAACCGGGCTCGCGTGGCCCGGGGGAGGCAGCGTGTCGACGCCGACGACCTCGTGATGATGATCGCAGTGCAGGAAGTCAGCTCGCGGCTGTATACAGGCCCGATCGCGTCAGACGACGCCCGACGCGTGATGGCCCGCGCGAGACTACGGCTTGCGGCACGGCCATCGCAATTTCGAACCGCTGCAAAACTGGAGATTCGAATTGAGCGCTAGATGTATTTCCCCGACACGTTGTGAACGTGGGGTGATGTAGGCGAGGACCTCCGGGACGATGTGGGTTACCACACACACGTCGTTCCACGGAGGTCCTCGTGACTCACGCTAATGCTCCTTTGACGCCTGAAGGGCATCGTCGTCTTGCGGTTCTGATCGTCGAGGAGGGCTGGTCCGTGCGCCGCGCTGCGGAACGGTTCCAGTGCTCGCCAGCAACGGCGTCACGTTGGGCTGGCCGATACCGTGCGGGCGAGGCGTTGACAGACCGAAGCTCGAGGCCGCTCGCGTCGCCGTCGCGGTGTCAGCGCAGGCTGGAGCGTCGGATCATCGCGCTGCGGTTCACGCGGCGGTGGGGGCCGCACCGAATCGGGTTCCACCTGGGTGTTGCCCGTTCCACGGTCGGGCGCGTGCTCGACCGGTATCGAATGCCACTGCTGGCGTGCCTGGATCAGAGCACTGGTTTACCGGTCCGCAAGCCGAAACCGGTCCGTTACGAAGTCGCCGCGCCGGGGCTACTCGTGCACGTCGACATCAAGAAGCTCGGGCGGATCCCGGACGGCGGAGGCTGGCGCATGCTCGGCAAGACCCAGGGCCGCAAGAACAGCGGGCGCCGCGGCAGGGGCTACGCCTATCTGCACCACGCGGTCGATGACCACTCCCGGTTGGCGTACTCCGAGATCCTCGACGACGAACGCAAGGAAACCGCCGCCGGCTTCTGGGAACGCGCCCGAGACTTCTTCACCGACGCGGGCATCACGGTCACCGCAGTGATGACCGACAACGGCGCCTGCTACCGGTCGAACGCGTTCAAGAACGTGCTCGGCGACAACGTGCGACACCGCCTGACCCGCCCCTATCGGCCGCAGACGAACGGGAAAGTCGAGCGCTTCAACCGCACCTTGGCGACCGAATGGGCCTACGCCGCAACGTACCTCAGCGACCAAGCCCGCGCGTCGACCTACCAGGCGTGGGTGCATCACTACAATCACCACAGACCCCACACCGGCATCGGCGGCCTCACACCCTCAGCCCGCGTTCACAACCTCACGGGGAAATACATCTAGGGTGCGGAGGTTGAATTCCTGACGAGGATCGTCGGGCCCAATTTGATCTGCTTGGCCTCGTTGCGGGAATTCTCGATGCGTTCGAGGAGAAGTTCCACGGCCGTGGTCCCTGTCACCTCGCCATATTGATCGATGGTAGTGAGCGAGACCAGCGGGTGGCTGGCGAGCTCAATGTTGTCATAGCCGACGACGGAAACATCTCTCGCGGTGAGTCCGCGCTCGGCGATCGCCCGAAGGGCTCCGATTGCCAGTGTGTCGTTGCCGGCAAAGATCGCTGTCGGCCGGGCCGCGTCGTCAAGCAGGTCGAGTGTTGCAGCGGAGGCGGAGTGTTCGGACGCATCGGAGTAGACGACGTGGGGAACGAGACCGAGCTCAGCCATCCGGGCTTCGTACGTTGCCTGTCGAATCGCGTGGGGAGCCCTGGACTTTGGAAGGTCCACCGCGGAACGCACTGTGAGGTGCGAAATCTTGGTGTGGCCGAGAGTGAGCAGATGGTCCATTGCAAGGTTGACGCCAGCGTTATCGTCATTGGTTACAGTGTCGTAGTTCTGCGGCTGATCGTGACGCCCGACCAACACCACCGGGACATATTCCGCGAGCCGATCCAGCCACTCTGAACTCACGTCCAGTGAGATCGCAATAATGCCGTCGACCTGGCGATCTGCGAGAGCATCCAGGACGTGTTTGTCGCCTTTCCCCTCCAGGGCGGGCGCGATAATCAGTTGGTATCCGGAGTTCGCGAGGCGGCGAGCAGCGCCTGTTGTGACCTGGGTGAAGAAGTCATTCCCGATCTGCGGGATTTCGGAACCAATGGCGATCGTGAAAGTCTGCCCGCGCAGCCCGCGGGCTGAGGTGCTTGGCCGGTAGTTGAGGGCTTCGATCGCTTCCTGAACGCGCTGTTGCATTGCGGGACTGACTCCGTAGGCGTTCCGAATCACCTTCGAGACCGCACCCTGTGAAACCCCGGCGTGATTGGCCACGTCTGCCAGCGATGGTCGACGCTTTCGTCCGGCCTGAACGCTCTCCCGCGTCATCGTGCCTCCCTCCGGCCTTCTGAACAGCCACAAACCCAGAGTCTATCGATCGTCTCGACAATTGTTATCGAAAACGTACATCGATTTATGTAAATCGATTGACAAGCGGCCACCCGGACATTTAGTGTCGATTCGACAACCCGGGCGGATATTTCCGTTCTACGGGCGACTCCCGTCTGAGCGCACCGACTCAGCGGTCCAGTGAAGTCCAATGGAGCATTTCATGCGAAAGATACCTGCAGCATTAACGGTCGCGGCGACCACAGTCCTGGCTTTGACTCTCGCGGGGTGTTCGGTCGGGGGCGACTCCGGTGACAGCGGCGAGACAACGCTCACGATGTCTGGTTGGGCGGATGACGGCGTAGCCGAAGCGCTCATCGCCCAGTTCGAAAAGGACAACCCCGGCGTCACCATCAAGTACACAGGTCTGCCGTGGCCGGGCATCTTGACGCAGATCAATACGGAGCTGGTCTCCGGGACGGCATCCGACATCGTCGTTGTCTTCCCCGGCAACGGCAACCCGATCACGGCTCAGACCCTCGCCAAGGGCGACTACCTGGCAGACCTGACTGATGAGGAGTGGGTGTCGAACTACAACGACGCCAACAAGGCGGTCATGGGTGCCGACGGCAAGGTCTTGATGGGATCGAACGGGTTCACGATCATCCCCGCCATCTACAACACCCAGGCCCTCGAGGCAGCTGGAGCAACGCCCCCCACCACGTGGAGCGAAGTTCTCGACCTCTGCGCCACAGCCAAGTCCCAGGGCAAGGTCGCATACGCGCTCGGCGCTCTCGCCGGCGGCAACTACACCAACCTGCCCTACGCGCTGACGGCGTCGCTCGTCTACGGACCGAACCCCGACTTCGTAGCGGAGCAGACCTCCGGTGACACTTCCTTCAGCGACTCGAAGTGGACGGAAGCACTGGACAAGATCACGGAGATGACCGACACGGGCTGCTTCACTGCCGACGCGACCGGTACCAGCCTCGAGGCAGCTCAGGGCCAGGTCGCCGCGGGCGACGCGCTGGGCATCGTGACGGTCAGCCCGCAGATCGCCGCGATTCAGGAACTGGCTCCCGAGGGAACCACATTCGAGACCGCAGCGTTCCCCGCGACGGACGATGCCTCCGAGACGATCCTGCCCGTCGGCCTCGGTGCCGGCTACGGGGTCAACGCGAAGTCGGAGCACCTGGACTTGGCGAAGAAGTTCGTCGCGTTCTACCTGTCGGACGCTGGTCTGAACATCGCCCTCGACGCCGGATCCATGTTCCCGAGCGCTCCTGTGGATGGCTACACGCCCACCCCGGAGCTCGCTGGTGTCGCTGGTCAGGCCCGGAGCGACGACACAGTCGCCTTCCCCGACCAGACCTGGCCGAACTCGGTCGTCAATCAGACCTATACAGACGGACTGCAGACGTTCATCGGCGGCCAGGCATCGGCAGCCGATCTGCTCAAGTCGATGGATGACGCCTTCAAGGGCTAACACCGAGCAGCAGCAATCGAGTCGCGGTGCGATGTGAACCACATGTCATCGCGCCGCGACTCGGTTTCCACAGCAAGAGCAACGAAACGAGCAACACCATGGCACTAACACTGGCCGAGAGCGTAAAGGCCACTGCTCCTCAGAAGAAGCCGCGACGTCGGTACCGTGGTTACGCGGCATCGGTGTGGTGGTTCATCATCCCCGCAGCAGCCCTCTACGTGTTCGCCGTCGTTGTGCCCAGCGTCAAGGGCAGCCTGTTCGCCTTCACTGACTGGGATGGAGTTTCCCCCGACCCGTCGTTCGTGGGCTTCGACCAATTCGCTCGAATCTTCTCCGATCCCTACGGGCTCACGGCGATCAGGAACACGCTGCTCCTCGCGATCGTGGTCATGATCGTTCAGAACGCCATTGGTCTCCTGTTGGCTCTCGCCGTCAACTCCCGCATCAAGACACGCAACATCGTTCGGGTGCTCATCTTCGCTCCCGTGGTGATCACCTCCATCGCCGTCGGCTTCCTCTGGCAGAACCTCCTCGCCCCGGATGGCGGCGTGAACCAAGCGCTCGAAGCGGTGGGACTCGGTGGGCTCCAACAAAACTGGTTGGGGAATCCCGACGTCGCAATCTGGTCGGTCATGATCGTCGTCATCTGGCAGTTCGTGGGCTACTCGATGGTCATCTTCCTGGCCGGCTTACAGGGCATTCCGCCAGAAGTCCTTGAAGCTGCAGCCATCGACGGGGCAGGGCCGATCCGCCGATTCTGGTCTGTGATCCGCCCCTCACTCGCCCCGGCGATCACCATCAACCTGATGCTGTCCATCATCGGCGGGTTGAAGCTGTTCGACCAGGTCTTCGTCATGACACAGGGCGGACCGGGAGGTTCTACGAACACGATCTCGACCCTCATCTACTCGAACGCGTTCCAGCTGGGCCGGTTCGGCTACGGCGCGGCCCTCGCGGTCGTCCTCACCATTTTCGTCGCGGGCGTCTCCGCCATCCAGTACTGGCTTCTCGCGAAGCAGGAGCGTTGAGATGTTCAAGTACACGTGGCGAACGGCCATCCTCGAAGTTGGCACGATTCTCGTAGGGCTCGCGTTCCTGTTCCCGATCTATGTCCTAGTGGTCCTGGCGCTCAAGGCACCAGGAGACCAGAGCGACACACTGGCCCTTCCGCAATCGCCGACCTTCCAGAACTTCATCGACGCTTGGCAGCAGGGGGGTTTGGCCGCTGCACTGCTCAACAGTGCGATCGTCACGGCAGTCACCGTCGTTTTCACCTTGATCTTCGCAGCGGCCGCTGCCTACCCTCTCTCGCGAGTGGGTGCGCGATGGTCGAAGGCCGCGTACTTCGCGTTTCTGGCCGGGTTGCTGCTCCCCGCCCAACTCGCACTCCTCCCGCTCTACCAGACCATTCGTGACCTCGGGTTGCTGGGCACGCTGGCCGGTGTCATCTTGGTCAACGTCGGGGCGAGTATGCCGTTCTCGATCTTCCTCTACGCCGGCTTCATGCGATCGCTACCCGGCGAATACGAAGAGGCGGCGGCCATTGATGGAGCAAGCGCGTTTCGCGCGTTCTGGTCCGTGGTGTTCCCACTCCTCAGCCCCATCACGGGCACCCTCATCATCTTGACTGCTGTTGCCACTTGGAATGACTTCCTCAACCCTCTCCTCTACCTTTCGGGCTCGGACCAGAAGACGATCACGGTGGCGATCTACGGATTCGTCGGCCAGTACGGCGCGCAATGGAACCTCATCTTCGCCGGGATCATCATCAGCATCTTGCCGGTACTCCTCGCGTACTTCCTCCTCCAGCGGTACATCGTCCAAGGATTCGCGGGCGGCTTGAAAGGCTGATCGCATCTCGAACCACGCGGCCTGTTGCGAGCGCTCTGCGCATCGTCAGCTGTCCGCACGCCGCCCTCAATGCATGAAAGACCTACAGTGAGCAACCCCACCGCACGCTTCATCGCCGCAGATGTTGAGCCTTCAAGCGCACCCCTGTTTCGGCGCGACTTGACCCTGGAGAAAGGCCACGGCGCAGTACTCTCGGCGACACTCTCCCTGAGCGCGCTGGGAGTTTGCGAGGCCTGGATCAACGGCGCTTCTGTGTCGACGGACGTCCTTACTCCTGGGTGGACCAGCTACGAGTGGCGACTGCACTACGTCGAGCATGACGTCACGGATCTCATCGCCCAGGATTCGACGATTGGTATTGCGATCGGCAATGGCTGGTATCGCGGTCGGTTGGGATGGATTGAGACTCGACGCTACGGGGACGAGATCGCCGCGTTCGCCGAGCTTCGCGTGAAGTACGTCGACGGGTTCGAGCAGATCATCGTCACCGATGAGTCCTGGCGGGTCGGGCCGGGTGGGACAACCTCCGACGACTTCTACGACGGTCAGAGTATCGACGCGCGACAGATCGACGAGCGATGGAAGTATCCCGGCTACGAGAACGCCCAGTGGGGAGGCGTCCACGTCGTTGACTACGCCGGCGAGCTGACTCTTGACCCAGCGGCGCCTGTGCGGCGAATAGCCGAACTCGCCCCTGTCGAGGTCTGGCAGAACGCGTCCGGCAAGGTCCTCATCGACTTCGGCGAAAATGTCGTGGGATTCCTTCGCGTGAACGTGAGCGGCGAGGAAGGAGCCGTCCTCACTGCCCGGCACGCCGAAGTCCTCGACGACGGTGAACTTGCGGTGCGACCGCTACGGACCGCGGTGTCCATCGATCGATTTACCCTCAGCGGCGGGAACGACACCTTCGAACCCACATTCACGTTCCACGGTTTTCGCTATGCCGAACTCGATGGGTGGCCAGACGACCTCCGCGGGATCCACGACAACGTGAGGGCAATCGTGCTGTCCTCCGACCTGCGCAGAACGGGACACTTCGAGTGTTCCGTTCCCGACCTGAACCAACTGCACGAGAACGTCGTCCGCGGCATGCGCGGCAACTTCATCGACCTTCCGACTGACTGCCCGCAGCGTGACGAACGAATGGGTTGGACCGGCGATATCTCCGCATTTGCACCGACGGCCGCCTTCCTTTTTGATGCAAAGGAGTTCCTCGCCGATTGGCTCCGAGACCTTGCTCTCGAGCAGGCACACCATGACGGAATAGTCCCGTACGTCGTTCCGGACATCCTCAAGTACGCGGTGAAGCCGCAGGGTGGAGCAACCGCTGATGAATCGGCGGCGTTCTGGAGCGACGCGGCCGTCTGGGTTCCGTGGTCACTGTGGGAGGCGTACGGTGACCCACGAGTTCTGGAAGAAGCTTTCCCGTCCATGCTCGCGCACGGTCGCCGAGTGAAGTCTTTGCTGTCACCGTCCGGGGTGTGGGACAGAGGCTTTCAATTCGGGGATTGGCTAGACCCTGATGCCCCGGCCGAGCATCCGGAGCTCGCTAAGGCCGACCCTGGCGTCGTCGCGACCGCGTGCGCGTACCGAACGGCGGATCGCGTTCGAGCTGCGGCAGAAATTCTCGGACGCACCTCCGAAGCTGAAGAGTTCGGATCGATCGCTCGCAACCTACGGGATGCGTTTCAACGTGAATATGTCTCCAGCGAAAGGATATTCAGCGATTGCACGACCGTATACTCGCTCGCCATCGTGTTCGGTCTGCTCGATTCAGTACAAGAGGATTGGGCCGGCGCTCGCCTTGCAGAGCTTGTCGAGCAGAGCGGATTCCACATTTCGACAGGATTCGCCGGCACCCCGTTCATCGCCGATGCTCTGACGAATACCGGACACGCAGCGACGGCCTATCAACTGCTCCTTCAGCGGGAGTGCCCGTCTTGGCTGTACCCGGTGACGATGGGAGCGACCACGATCTGGGAGCGGTGGGACTCCATGCTTCCGGATGGATCCATCAACGCCGGTGACATGACGAGCTTCAACCACTACGCACTGGGCGCCATAGCCGACTGGCTCCACCGAGTCGTCGGAGGGCTCGCGCCCCTCGAACCCGGATACCGACGCATCCTTATCGCCCCGCAGGTCGAGGCAGGAGTCGATTGGGCCGAAACCTCGCTGGAGACCCCCCATGGGTTCGCTTCCGTGCGCTGGGACCGCGACGGAGATAACGTCCACCTGCGGGCGACCGTGCCCGAAAGCGTCTCCGCGAAGGTCGTCTGGCCTCGCACCGCCGACCGTTGGTTAGCGTCAGGTACACACACCGTGACGCTGCCGGCTGCTGTCCTGGTCGATGGTGGGACGCGATGAGCGCCTCCCGCCGGCCGGATCTCACCGGCGTGCCCTTCACCGACTCCAACCTTCCCGTAGCGCAACGCGTCGAGGACCTGATCTCCCGCATGACCCTTGCAGAGAAGGTCGGACAGATGCTGCAGCTGGATGCTCGCAACGACCTGCCCGAACTCGTGCAGACGCGGTTGGGGGGCTCACTTCTGCACGCATCGCCGGAGCGGATGCTCGAGGCTCGAAAGCTCGTTCTCCAAACGCGACTGCAGATCCCGCTGCTCATGGCCGACGACTGCATCCACGGCCACTCCTTTTGGTCGGGTGCCACGATCTTTCCCACCCAACTCGCAATGGCCTGCACCTGGGACCCTGACCTTCTCGAACGCGGCGCGCGTGCGGCCGCGATGGAGATCGCGTCAACCGGACTGCACTGGACGTTCTCGCCCGTGCTCTGCATCAGCCGCGACCTGCGGTGGGGTCGCGTCGACGAAACCTTCGGGGAGGACCCCTACCTGATCGGTGAGCTCGGGGCCGCGATGATTCGTGGCTATCAGGGGAAGGGTCCCACCGACAAGAGTTCGGTCATGGCAACCGCCAAGCATTTCGCCGGCTACTCAGAGACGCAGGGCGGCCGCGATGCGAGCGAGGCAGACCTGAGCCAGAGAAAACTGCGCGCCTGGTTCCTTCCCCCGTTCCAACGAGCCGTGGAAGCCGGGTGCCAGACCTTCATGCTCGGCTATCAGGCGATCGACGGAGTTCCCATCACCGCCAACAAGTGGCTGCTCAACGATGTGCTGAAAGGCGAGTGGGGATTCCAGGGCACCCTCGTCACTGACTGGGACAACGTGGGCCGAATGGTCTGGGAACAGCGCGTATGCGCTGACGACGTCGACGCGGCGATCGTCGCCGTGAACGCCGGAAACGACCTCGTCATGAACACGCCCCAGTTCTTCGAAGCCGCCCAATCTGCTGTCGAGCAGGGTCGCCTCGAGGAATCAGAAATCGACAGCGCGGTGAAGAGAATACTCACCCTCAAGTTCGAACTGGGCCTCTTCGAGGACCCAAGGGTTCCGGACCCAGCTGCTCAAGCACACGTCATTGGATCCGCAGAGCACAGCGCTGTGAATCTCGAGATGGCGCGACGGGCGCTGGTCTTACTCCAGAACGACGGGCTGTTGCCGCTTCCAGCCGCACCACGCGGACATCGCATCGCGGTACTGGGACCTCTTGCGGACGATCCCCATGCTCAACTGGGCGACTGGGCTGGGGCATCCGGCCAGATCAACTGGATGCCGGACGGCCATCCGCGCGAACTCACGTCAACAGTGCTCGACGGTCTTCGCGAGCTCGTGCCGCAGACGTGGGCCGTCACAGCAAGCCGCGGGGCGAGTTTGGGCGAGTTGCTACCCGACCCGGCCGGTTCCACCTATGCAGACGGACAGCCACGGCCGCCGATCTTCTCTCCGTCAGTTCCAGATCCCGAGCAGATCGCCGAAGCGATCGCCACGGCGGACGGGGCCGATACCGTTGTCGTGGTCGTCGGCGACACCGTCGCTCTAACCGGGGAAGGTCGTTCAACTGCGACACTCGAACTTCAGGGATCCCAGATCGCTCTCCTCGACGCGGTTGCTGCCGCCGGTAAGCCATTCGTGGTCGTCTTGATCCAGTCGAAGCCGTCGACATTGCCCGAGTCCGCCCTCGCGGCCGACGCCATCATCCAGGCATTCAATCCCGGCATGCAAGGTGGGTGCGCGATCGCCGAACTCATCCTCGGACGCATCGAACCTTCCGGTCGGCTCCCGATCAGCGTCGCGCGCCATGTAGGACAGCTTCCGGTCTTCTACAACCAGATTCGAGGGCAGCACGGCGATCGGTACGCCGACATGACTCAGGCACCGCTGTTTCCGTTCGGATTCGGACTCAGCTACTCAAGCGTCGAGTACAGCGACCTGAGATTGGCGGAGACCGATGTAGGAATTGACGACACGGTGGTCGCAACAGTAACGCTGACCAACACGGGCGAGAGGCCTGCGCTCGAGACCGTGCAGGCCTACATCTCTGACTCGACCACCAGCGTCACGTGGGCGGATCGGGAGCTCAAGGCGTTCACGCAGGTCAGCGTGCCCGCCGGCGCCAGTCTCACCGTCTCTGTCGAGATCCGCGCCGCGGAATGTTCGCTCGTCGACGCGAATGGCGACCGAGTGGTCGAACCGGGGTCGTTTGAGGTGCTCGTTGGTCCGAATTCTGCAGTCGAATCTCTCTTGCGCGCTTCGTTTGAGGTAGTCGATTCACGCGCTCCAGCGCGGTGAGTCGTCGTTCGTTTGCCGATGAGCGTCTCGACCTCCTCACTGAGCCTTGGCAATGTGGGGGTACTGGCCGAATGCTCTCGGGATGAACCGGGGTGTCGCGGCTCGCAGTGGAGGGGTCGGAGGTTCTTCGAGGACGAAAGGGGGCGATCGCCCCTATTGGCTGTCCTTGGTCTGGACGGCCGAAGTCTTCTCCAGACGGCATCCGTGCCGGGCAGCGCGGTTGCCGTCCACCCACGTCCATAGGCGTGCCGGTGGAACTCCTGACCTCTCAGAAGCACATGGGCGGCCGGCGCCCTCGGCCGTACGACGGATCCCAAAACTTCTTTCACATTAGTCGGCGCGGATCGGCGGTTGTGAGGTCAGGCGATCGTTCACGTCTGGACGGCCCCGCAGACGCATGGCGCTGGTCGCGCTCACCCACGTATTCGTCGTGCTTGCGCTCCGCGAGTTATCGCGATCCGCCGTCAGCAGCGGACAGTCGACGCTGATGCTGCAGCCGAATCGACCACATCATCGTCGAATGATGCTAGAGGGGCGCACGCCGTGAATGAGTCGTTGCAGGGAACTCCTTGCGTCGAGTTGAACCCGCGTATAACGTTATACAGAACGCGCTCGATAGAGTTCCACACCCGTATGCCAGCAAGGGAGCCGGATGCCTATCCTTCGAGACTCTGCGACGGAGCCACGACCTGCCCGTCGCTGGTCCACGCTCGCCAACACGGCGGCGGGCGCTTTGGGACTGTGCCGGTGACGACGTCAGTGACCCCCCAGATTTTTGCGGACGCCGTCGAACGTGCGGATAGGAAGCCTCGCAGCGGCCGGTCCATCGGCCGAAGCCTTTGGTGGTTCGTCCTGCCCGCCGCCGCCGTCTACGTGTACGTGGTTCTCCTCCCGTCCGCGCAGGGGGTCTTCTATTCGTTCACGAACTGGTCCATCGCGCCGACACTCGAGTTCGTCGGGTTTGAGAATTTCACAACGATCTTCGAAGGCGATGCCGGCGCGGCGGCCGTGCGCACGCTGTTCCTCGCATTGGCTGTCGTCCTTGTGCAGAACTTGCTTGGGCTGGCGCTCGCTCTGCTCTTGAGCGGAAGAATCGTCGGCCGTAGCATCCTCCGCACGATCATCTTTGCTCCAATGGTCGTTTCGGCGTTGGTCGTGGGCTACCTCTTCCAGTACATTTTCGGACCGCCTGGTATTGGTGCGATCAATACCACGCTGGCCTTTCTGGGCCTGGCACAGGTCGATTTTCTCGGCACTCCCAGCACGGCAATGGCGATCATCATCGTGGCCATCGTCTGGCAGTTCACCGGCGCAACCATGGTGATCTACTTGGCTGGATTGACGAGCGTACCTCCAGAGCTGCTTGAGGCGGCGGCGCTTGACGGGGCCGGCTACTGGAAGCGCTTCTGGTTTGTAACGCGGCCGTTGCTTGCGCCCGCTATCACTGTGAATCTGATGCTGGGACTGATCGGTGGCCTGAAGATCTTCGATCAGATCTTCGCGATCACCGGGGGTGGCCCCGGCGGTCAGACGGAGACCGTGTCGACGCTGATCTACAAACTGTTCTCTGTCTTCGGTCAGTACGGTCAGGCTGCCGCTCTCGCACTGGTGTTGGCCGTCGCGATCGGCGTGCTGTCGTTCGTTCAATTCTCGGTCTTGCGTCGGCAGGAGCAACCGACATGACCAAGCGATCGGGCCTGAACGTCCTCTCTCATACCGGTGCGTACGGTGTCACCGTCGTCTTCCTCCTGCCCGTGTACGTCCTAATCAATCTGGCGATACGTCCGTCCGGAGACTTGACGCCAGGCATAATCCCGAGCAGTCGCGCGACGCTGAGCAACTTCGGTAAAGCGTGGACGGAGTCGTCGCTGCCGGGGGCCATTTTCACAAGCATCCTCGTCACGACGCTGTCGTGTGTCGTCCTCATCGCCTTCGCCACGATGGCGGCATACCCGCTCGCACGGTCGACAGCCCGGCTCTCCAATGCGACCTTCTATGTGTTTCTCGTTGGACTGCTGATTCCGTTCCAGCTCGCCCTGTTGCCCCTCTACATACAGATGCGCGACATTGGGCTCTTAGGCAGCGTCTGGTCCCTTGTCATCGTCTACACAGGAGTGCAGATGCCGTTCTCGATATTTCTGATCACCACCTTCCTGCGGACGGGCGTGCCCATTGACTTCGAGGAGGCAGCGCGGATCGACGGATGCGGCAACGTGGGCGTATTCTGGTACGTCGTCGTCCCCATGCTGCGCCCGGTGCTCGGCACATGCGTGATCCTCAACGGCGTGGCCATCTGGAACGACTTCTTTACCCCGCTGCTGTACCTCGCTGGGGGGGAGCAACTCACGATCCCCATGGCGATTTATCAGTTCGTTGGACAGTACTCGACGAACTGGCCCCTCGTCTTCGCCGCCCTGATCATCTCGATGGTGCCGATCCTTGTGCTCTACCTGATCTTCCAGCGCTACGTGATCGAGGGGTTCTCGGGGGGGCTGAAGGGCTGAGCTCGGCGGTCAGGTCCCGCCTCCAAAGCGACCGTCGGAGTGCCGACGGCGAACCAAGAGCAGTACTCGCAGAATGGAACGATTCAATGACGAAGAGATTTTCCACCGCGATCGCGATCTCGCTGATCGCAGGGCTGGCGCTGGCTGGATGCTCAGCGGGAGCGGATCCCACCCCTGCTGACGGGGCACCGTCCGGGGAAGTCACCGGGCTTTATGACATCGGCTATAAGGCGATGATGGACGAGATCATTGCCAACTTCGAAGAGGAGTACCCCGATGTCACGGTGAAGATGAACTACACGGGCGACTACGACACCGTGCTGTCGACGCAGCTTCAGGCGGGAACCGCGCCCGACATTTTGCAGGCGTTCCCCGGAGGCACGGAGGGCGATACGTCGAGCGTGGCTGTGATCCCTCTCGCCTCGCTCGGACTTCTCGCGGATCTCTCCGATGACTCCTGGACGGACGAAATCCCCGACGGGTGGAAGGGCAGGGTTTCCTACGAGGACAGCGTGTATGCGTATCCCGGGGCGGTTCAGCCGCTCGCAGCGATCTATAACGTGGACGTCCTCGATGAGCTCGGGTTGGAGGTACCCACCACGCTGGAGGAGGTCTATAAGCTGTGCGCCGAAGCGACCGCGAATGGCGTCTACGCCTATGCCCAAGGACTTGGCGAAGCCGGAGCTGGACCTCAAATGCTCTCGTTCGGGCAGACAGCTTCTCTTGTGTATGGTCCGACGCCGGACTTCCCCGCCCAGATCGCCGACGGGTCCATGACCTATCAGGATTCGCCGTGGGTGGATCAGCTCACGACCTACAAGGAGATGTACGACAACGGCTGCTTCGGGGAAGGCTCGCTCGGCCGGACTCGCCAGCAGGGCGCGGAAGCAGTTGCGGCAGGGGATGCGCTGGCGCAGGTGGATGTCGGCGGACAGATGGGCATCATGCAGGGCATCGCGCCGGACTCATCTTTTGCGGTCGCTGCGATCCCCGCAACCGATGACGGAGAGAACTATGTGACCGCGTTGCCGAGCGCCGTTGTCGCAATGAACGCGAAGGCGAAGAACCCCAGTGCGGCAAAAGCGTTCCTGGCCTTCCTCGCGGAGCCGGCGCAGTCCGTCATCTACGCCAATGGGTTCTCCTCGGTGCCAATCATCCCGAACGATGAGTACACGGCGCCGGATAACCTCACGGACTTCGCCAACCTCGTGGCAGCGGGCGACTTCGCCCAGCTCGCCGAGTTCACCTCGAACGCGGTTCAGGTGGAGCTCAACGAAGGTGTCCAGTCACTCCTGCTGGGGGACCTGACCCCGGTCCAGGTTGCCGAAGGGATGCAGAAGGCTTCGGACGGCTAGCGGAAGGCGGGGAGTCGCTGAGGCGACAGTGCCCCGAATCGGCGATGGTGCCGCGCACAAACGCGCGGCACCATCGGTCGAACAGGCTTCCTCAACCACCTCCCGGAACCACCACAGCTCTTGACCTATTCCCTGAGGGACCCCACGACCGTGCATCGTTCTACTCCCCGTCCCGGCGTTGCAGTCCGAACCATCGGCGCTTCGCGCTAATCTGCAAGGAATGGACGAATCCGGGCCCACCAAGGCAGCACGACCAGCGTCGAAGGCGTCGCGCGTAGAACGTCGCGTCACGATCGAGGATGTCGCGCGGGAAGCGGGGGTTTCGACGGCTGCGGTGTCGAAGGTGGTTCGGGACGCCTACGGTGTGAGCCCCGGGATGCGAGAGAACGTCAGCGCAGTGATCCAGCGTCTCGGATACCGACCTCACTCCGGCGCGCGGGGAATGCGGGGACGCTCTTACACGGTTGGCGTCGTGATGGTGGAGCTCTCATCCCCATTCCAGCCGGAGATCGTCGCCGGCATCGCCGCCGAGTTGGGGCCAACCCCCTACCAGGAGATTTTGGTTGCTCCCGGCAGCCATCCGGATCGCCAACGGCGCGGGATTGAAGCGCTCCTCGACCGCCAAGTCGACGGGCTAATCCTCATCGCGCCTTGGGTCCCTGGCGACTATCTAGACGAGCTGGCGGCCGCGATTCCTACCGTCACCATTGCGCGGCATGGCGCCCCCGAAGGCTATGACACGGTCGTCGACGATGAGTTCGACGGAGCCCGTCAGATTGTCGACCATCTCGTCGATTTGGGCCATCGACGTATCGTCCACACCAGCCAGAGTGACGGCGGACTCTCGGCTCCATCTGTGCTGTCACACACTGCGCGGCAGGAGGGGTACGTGCGCGCGATGCGTTCCCGCGGGCTGGAGCCAGACGTGATCGTCTCGGCGTATACCGAGGAAGGCGGCTATTTGGCGACGTTGGCCGCGCTGGAACGCGCCGAGCCGCCGACCGCGATCTTCGCCGGGGCGGACATCGCCGCCCTGGGTGCCTTCCGGGCGATCGAAGAGCGTGGGCTGCGGGTCCCGGAAGATGTCGCTCTGGTGGGGTATGACAATATTTATGTCTCGTCGATAGGGCGCATCTCGCTCACGACCGTCGACCAGTCGGGGTTCGAGACCGGAGCGTTGAGCGCAAAGCTTCTTCTCGAGCGCATTGAGGGCCGCACGAAGGCAGTGCATCGGGTGCTCCCCACGCGACTGGTGGTGCGCGCCACCAGTGGGCCTCCGCCGAGTTAGGGGCTGAGTGCAGTTGAGGTGACCGGATAGTCCTCGACCCGCCACTCGGACTTCCAGTCAAGGCAGCCCATCGTGCCGTCGAAGCGGAAGGGCAGCCAGATGTAGTCCGCGCGGGCGGTGTCCGTCGCGGTGATGTCGCCATACAGGAGGCGAGCCGTCGCGGCAGGGACCGAGTCGACACGTTCGCCAGCCATAACTCGATCGAAGATCGCCGTAACCGCAGATTCGTCGGGAGTGAGTTGCGGCAGCCAGCGATCCGCCATCGCAATGAAGAGATCTGCACGGTCGGGGTGCTGAAACACGCAGCTGATCTGCGATCGAAACGAGGTGTGCGACGGGTCAGTCGGATGCGGATCGCCGAGGACTGTCCACGGTCCGTGATAGCTGACCGCCGTGGCCAGCTCTGACTGGTTCGGAAAATAAGCAGTCGTACCCGATGTCACCAGGTAGTGGCGACCCTGGCGACTGAAGTGCGCGGGCGCCTCGCGGACAGCCGGCGGTCCCGGGTGCGGAAAGTGGGTGGAGTAGTAGCCCGTCACATCGGTGAGTTCGTCGCTGAGGTCGGCGCATATGAGTTCACTATGCACACGCTCGAAGTAGTAGTAGCCCTTACCGTCGGAGGGGTCGATGACGAGGTCGAAGTCTCCCGCGTTCATCGACAACGGGCGCAATCCTCGCCGAACTTCCACGTACGGTCCCAGCAAACGGTCGGCGACGAATACCGACGACATCTGAAGCGCGGTGCGACTCATGGTCTTGAGCCAGCACACGTACTTGCCCGTCTGCGCATGGCGGACGATGTGCGGTCGATCTGTGAGCTGAGACGGATGAAGCGGGGAGTCGAGATCATCCAGGACGGGCGGAATGATGAGTCCCAGGTCCTCCCAGTTGTAGAGGTCTGTCGAGGAGTAGCACCGAATGCCGTAGTGCCAGATACCGGTGCCGGGACCCGACCTCTCCTTGTTCTCGCCATACCAGTAGAAGATGCCGTCCTCGTAGAACATGGATCCGCCGTGGGCTTGGATGCGATTGCCAGCCGAGTCGAGCCAGACCTCGCCTGGCCGGATGGCGGAATTGCTGGTCATCGGTGGCCCTTTCGTCAATTCCTATGTGTATGAGTGAGTGGGATCGAGCGGGACCGTCCGTTGAGGCGTCAGCGCACAGCACCCAGTGCGGTACTTTGCGAGATCGGGTGGGTCCATTCGTGGATCCCTTCGGCAACGGAGAAGGACGCTGCGCCGGGAAGGTCAACTAGTGCGGTCACGCCCGATGGGAGGGCCGCTCTGACTGTCATGGCCCCGTTCTCGATCACCCAATCCAGCGAGATCAGCCCGTACGAAGCCTGATGGGCCGTCGACGCTGCAGTCAGACCGGGTCCGGGTCGAGGGGCGATTCGGACCCGGCGGAACCCGGGGGCGATGGCGGTCAATCCTCCGATGGTGCGATGCATCCAATCTGCGACTGCGCCGAGCGCGTAGTGATTGAACGATGTCATTTCGCCCGGGTTGATGCTCCCATCCGGGAGCATGCTGTCCCAGCGCTCCCAGATCGTCGTTGCACCCATCGCGACGGTGTAGAGCCAGGAGGGACACTCGGTCTGCAGCAGGAGCTTGTAGGCGTCGTCAATTCCTCCGGCCATCGTCAGCGCGTCAAGTATGAGCGGGGTGCCGACGAATCCAGTAGCAATCGTATGGCCGGCCTCCCGGACCAGCTGGATCAACCGACGGCTCGCCGCCGGCACGTGCTCCGGGAGAAGGAGGTCAAAGCAGAGCGCTAGCGCGTACCCGGTCTGCGTGTCACTCGTCAGCGCGCCGGACCTCCAGTACCGCTTCCGGAAGCCCGCGATGATCTCGTCGGCGAGCGCGTGGTACTCGCGCTCGTCATCGACCCGGCCGAGAATGCCGGCCGTCTTCGACAGGAGCTGAGCTGATCGGGCGAACCAGGCGGTTGCCACCAGGTACTTGTCCGTCGCGGCATCGCCCGGCGCGTCGGGGGGCGCGGTCGGGTCGAGCCAATCACCGAATTGAAACCCGGAGTCCCACACGCGATCGGGATCGGCAAGCGCGGCGACGCCATCGACCCAGGCTTTCATGCTTTGATACTGGTCCGCGAGGATCTGCTCGTCGCCGTATGCCTCGTACAGCGCGTGAGGCACCGTCAGTGCGGCGTCGCCCCAGGCGGCCGCGTGCGTGTGGACGAAACCAGGCACATCCGAGTGCTCGGCCGGAAACGGGACGTCGGGTATGAAGTACGGCACGAGCCCATCCGGACGCTGTTCCGCCGCCAGGTCCCGCAACCACGAGGTGAGCATGCCCGCGCAATGGAAAAGGTAGCTGGCAGTCGGCGCGAACGCTGCGATGTCGCCGGTCCAGCCGAGCCTCTCGTCCCGCTGCGGACAGTCCGTCGGAACGTCGACGAAGTTTCCTCTCATGCTCCATACGACGTTCTCATGGAGCCGGTTAAGGGACGGATTGGAGCAGGTGAACCACCCCGTGCGCTCCAGGTCCGTGTGCACCACTACAGCGGTGATGCTGCCGGGCGCGACCGATCCGTGCGGCCAACCTTCCACCTCGACGTAGCGGAATCCGTGGTACGTGAAAGCGGGTTCCCACGTCTCCCGCTGACTGCCCGCGAACCGGTACCGGTCGGTGGCCTTCGCCGTGCGGAGCGGCCTGACGGCCAGTTCCCCGTTCTCAAGGACCTCGGCGTGGCGAAGGGTGAGTTCATGACCCGCTGGCGCGTTGGTGAAGATGCGGATGTGGCCCACCAGATTCTGCCCGAAGTCGATCAATGTCTTGCCGAGAGGAGAGGTGAAGATGCGTGTGGGCGACAACTCCATCGTTGCGCGGACCGGGGGACCGGTCGGGGCAACCAGCTCAGCGGGGTCGTCAGCCCGGAGGGCCACGGGCCGCCAGACTCCTTCCGCATGCGCTTCTGACCACCCGGGGATGTCGTATCCCGCATCGTATGTCTCGCCGTCATAGAGATCACTGGCGATGATCGGTCCGGGAGCCCAGGACCAGTAGTGGTCCGTGGCGAGAGTTTCCCTCGATCCGTCATCGAACGTGAGCTCGAGCTGCGCCTGAACCGCAAGCGAGTCCCCGTAGAGCGCCCGCTGTCCCAGGAACCCGAGTCGACCTCGAAACCAGCCGTCGCCGAGCCTCACCCCGATCGCGTTGACTCCGTCCTTGACGTATTCGGTGACATCGTAGGTCTGGTATCGGCGACGGTTCTGGTATGACTGCCAACCGGGAGAGAGAACGTCTATGGAGACTGGATGCCCGTTGACCTCAGCGTCATACACGCCGTGCGCCGAGATGTAGAGGCGGGCCTGGACAACCGGACGGTCGAGGACGAACTCGCGCCTGATGAGTGGAAGCCGCGCTCCGGAATCGGCGGGAGGACCGATCAGTCGAGCCTGCCAATCCGATGCGTGGAGAAGACCCACTTCGACGACGGCGGGCTCGCTCCAATCCGAGGTCTCACCTGCCGGGTCTACCGTGCGAACCGACACCGTTCGCTGGTCCCGCGACGCCAACGGCTCGAACGGCCAGGCGACGAGAACACGCTCGGTGGTCTCGACTCGACGGACGGTTCCGTCTAGACCATCGCCGCGCGCGATTCGAATGTCGACCGCTGCGGGCTGCAGTGCGGGCGCCGACGGTGGAAGGTCCCAGGACAATCGAGGCGTTCCAGTACCGATGCCAAGTGCATCGGGTCGGTGTTCGAACCGGATCCGGCGAGGGATGAGACCAGTTGGCATATCGGGCCGGTGTCCAATCGACGAGCAACGCTGCGGTGTATAACGTTGTACACGCTAAACCCGACGATCGGGAGTGTCAATCCAGCGTCGGCGGGCCGTCATTCTGCCCAGCTCCTCTCAAACGCAGGAGGTGGAGGGTCAAGACGTCTCGCCACCTGCTGGGCACGCTCTTCGTGTCCCGTGTTTTCGCACAGTCGTTGTGCATCCGGGCGCATGGCGTATAACGTTACACAAGACCGAGGTCGTATAACGTTCTACATCCTGACGCGGCGTCGGAAGTGTTGGACCACTCAGTGAGGAGTCTCCATGGATCATGCGCCGCACCATTACACCGACGGTTCACGCGACCATTCGCATGACCCTGCGGTCTGCCACGAGTCGCCGCCCGAACTCAGTCGGCGCAGCCTCATCGCCATTGCGGGCGTCGTGGCCGCCGCGGCGGCACTCGCTTCTGTCGCCGTCGATGAATTGCCAGCCAGCGCCCATCCCAACCGGACGCGGCCATTCACACCGGACGAGCTCGTCCCGGGCTTCCTCGAAGTAGTGCGGGATTCGATCGGGATCGTGCTTGGGAACGGGTTCGGCGGACAGTTCAATCCGTGGGGGGCGTATACAGCCCATCGAGCGTCCGTCACGCAGGAGGGATACCGCACCTGGCGCATCGATAACTACTCGCCGCTGCCAGCGACCGGCGACCGACCCGAGATTGCGTTGGGCTCAACGTGTTGGCTGTTCGAGGGTGCAGACCGTGCCCTCCTCATCGACACCGGTCAGAACACGGCGGAGACGATGGGAGTGAACGATCTGACCACCGTGGTCCGTCACCTTCTGAGTCACAACGACGACGGCAGCCCCCGATTGCACGTCGTCGACTTCGACGTGGCGATCACTCACAGCCACGGCGACCACACGGGCAAGAATTCCCAGATGTCTGCGCGCACTATTTACTACCCCGACCTGGACTGGCCGCGGACTCCGCCGACCGCGAACTATGTCCCTGTCCGTCAGGATGGCGGCGCCACAGTCAATGGCGGCGGACAGGCGGTCAAACGCATCGACCTTGGGGATCGCACGCTCGAAGTCGTCGCGCTGTACGGCCACACCGCTGGATCGACCGGGTACCTCGACGCGAAGAACCTCATGATCGCGACGGGTGATGCGGTAGGGTCTGGATTCGTCTGGGCGCAATCCGGCTCGGCCACAACGTCGAAGTATCTCGCGATGCTCAACGGCTTCGTGGAGACGCTGAAGCCGCTCCGGGGCATCCTCCTGCTCCCGGCGCATTTCGACCAGCTTCGACAGTTCGTACGCGCGTTGCCTCCCATCAACGGCCGAGTCCCCGACCTCCAGTACGTCAAGGACATGGCCACCGCGGCTCGCGGCGCTCTCGACGGGTCGATTGTCGGCGAGCCTTATGCTGCCGGCAGAGAGACTGTCTGGATCGGGAGCGGTTCGGCCCGAATGGTCTACTCGCTGGCAAACCTGTACCCCGGGGGCCCGACGGGAGGGAACGGGGATCCCCGGAGGTACCACGCCATCTCCATTCCGGCGCGGTATAGTCTCGAACCGTGGGGCGAGGCACCCTACCTCTTCATGAACAACATCAAGACCGGGCTCGTGATGATTCGCGACTACGCGGACAACTCGATGTACCTCATGCGAGGCAGCTCTCGGGCGCTCCTAATCGGTACCGGCGAAGGCACCCCCGGCCTCGCGGACTACGTCGACCGCCTGCTCCGCCGGAGCCACCTCGACCTCGATGTGCTGATCACGAGCGGAGACGCGGACCAGGTCGGCGGTCTGAAGCAGTTCTCACGAAGTCGAATCTATGTCGCAAACGAGTCCTCCGTCGATTTGCGCGGCTTCCGCGACGTAGTGCGTTTGAAGAGCGGCGACAAGATCGACCTCGGGCGAGACGCAGACCGCCGCCAAATCCGCCTCGAAGTAGATCGCCTCCCAGGACACGCCGCTGATGGGATCACCGTGCTCGACCCCGTCTCGCGCGTGCTGTTCGCTGGTGACGCGCTGGGCACCCAAGGAACCGCGGGCCTCATCCTCTCTTCAACTCTGGCGGAGTTCGGGAGCGCCCTCGCCGACTGGCGAGCTCGCACAAACGGACGGTACGACACGTTGTACACGGCGCACAATCACCAGTGGATCACACGCCCCGCGTACGTTGACTCCTTGCAGAGCGCTGCGGCCTCCGGTCTGGCCAGCGAAAGTGCGTACACGACATCCCCGCTCCCCGGATATCGAGCCCTCAGGCTCGAAGCGGGAGAGCTCACGGCTTGGATTCACGTGCCAGTCACTTCGTGAGCGTCACCCACCGCGCGGGGCCAGGCGATGATGCTCTGCCCCGCGTGGCGCGGCGGGAACCGCCCCCGCCCCTGCCTCCACTGGAACTCGGATTGTCGTCTGGCGCCACGAGCGCAAGGTCGCGCACCGGCCGGTGGCTTGCGCTGGCTGCGGCGACCAGAACCACCTGCACGATACCGAACCGTCGCGCGGGTGAGCGCGGCGCGGCGAATCCTTTGGCGGCAGGATTTGAGCCTTCCTACGACGCCGCGATACGCCACAAGAGGCTCTGAGCCAGACTTGAGCACTCGGCGAAAAGTCGGCGCGATGCGGCTCCGAGTTGTCCCGAGCTTCGACGACCAAGCACGAGGCATCCGATAGGATGGAACGAACACTCCAACCAGCTCGATCGAGATTTCTCGAGCTGATCAGGGCTTCATAGGGCATCGCGACGATCTACGACCTCTCATCCGGCTCTTCGCGCCGACACCCAGAGCGATACGCGCGTACTGTCGTTCCGTTGCTGGTGTCCCCGGACCTGGATCGGGTAAACGGCGCGATGTTTGGCCGCGACGGCAACGCGATCCAGACGTCGCCAACCATGACCCCGGAGCACGCGTCGAGGATGATCACGGCCTCTGAGCGGCTCGTCCAATCAGCCGTGCCGGGCATCGGTGACCAACTCGGCTGGCCACGGCCGCCGTGAGCAGTGGGTTGCGTGAGCGGGGTGCCACAGGCCATCTCGGAACGTCGCACGGTCGGCGGTGCTGATTCCGTGGAGTAAATAGTTCGCGGTGACTTCGCGGGCCTCGGCGAATATTGATCGTGCCCTCGCTCGAAGACGTCGCCGCTGTTGTCCGAGAGCATGAGCAGCGACGGGATGCTCACGCAAAAGAAGCAATCTCCGCGGCTCGGCGAGTTGAATTGGCACGCGTGAAGGCTCTCGTTGATGAGTACGACGAGCGTGCGGCCGAGGTTCGTGCAAGACAGCGCGTCGCGGGCCAGCTCGAGACTGAGCTGAGGGAAATTTGCGAGCTCGTCATCGCTCTCAGCAACGTGGATGCCGATCCCGTTGCGCAGGCGGCTGAGCTGACCAATGATGTTGCCCGTCTTCTGGGACGCGCGGATCTGAGGTTCGAGCCGAGCGATGATGGTAAGCACTATCGCATAGAGCGGGTCCGGCGCCCCTGCCACCCATCTAAGCGAAGGCGAGCGCACCGCGATTGCTCTCCTCCACTTCCTGCGAGTGTTCGCCGCGGGGTCGTAGCTAGGGACGAACCGATCGTAGTGATCGACGATCCGGTTCAAGCATGGACGACGGCATCCTGTTCGGCGTGTCCTCCTTCCTCTGGGTATCTCTCGTCGAGACGATTACGCAAGCCAGATCTTCTTGCTGACCCACAACTTCGAACTCCTTCGGCAGTGGGTAATGCAGCTCGAGAGTGCTGGACGCTACGTGTCGGGTGGGTCAACGATCCACGAAATTCGGATGCGCTATCGGCCTCATCGCTCAGGCGTGCCGCGGAGGCTCCCGCAGTTGGATCCTTAGACTAAAGACCGACAACAGAGCCGACGGCTGCGTTCGCTCTACCACTTCTTGTTCGCGCGCGTAGCAAAGTCGGTCATTGAAGCCACACCGGAACTTGGACTCGCCGAGCGAATGGACCTCCTCGCTCTCGCGCCGAACGCAGCACGAAAGATGATCGAGGCGTTCCTGAGTTTTCGATACCCGCAACACATCGGCAACTTCCATGCGGGCATGAAAGCAGCAATCGGCGAACTCGAGGATCCAGCGGTCCGGACACACGTCGAGCGATATCTTTACGCGTATTCATACAACGAAGAAGGCAACGTTTCCGCCGTGCTCGATCCGAGCGAGGCGACGGTGGTTCTTCGCTCGCTCTTTCTTCTGATGCGCGCCAATGATTCCAAGCACCTCTCAGCAATGTGTGAAGCTCTCGACACTGACGAAAACTTGCTTTTCACTCTGCCCGCGTAGCCGTAGCCGGAGGGCGCGGCCGCGATGTCGGAACTGCCCGATATGTTCGACGCATGAGAGGCGTGAAATGTCGCACGGGTCGTGCACCGATCGGAACCCAGGCAGAGGCTGTGACAGTCGCCGCTGGGTGTTAAAGGGTGCCAGTGCAGTGCAGTGCCCATATTGCGGATGGTGGCACGTCGTTGGGCACGGCTCACCAATTGAGCGCCCAAGCAAGCCTCGCAGGCGGCGCTGACGCCCCGATACACTGCGCCTCCACGCGCGTGGATCAGGAGTGCGGACTGCCCGAGGCAGTAGCACCCGTGCGCATTGCCCGCATGCGGATCCGCGTCCTCGACTGAAAACGTGCGACCCGGACGCGCTCTTGGGCACATGGCGTAGAGAGAATCCGTCTGTCACAAAACGGTACAGTGCAGATCTTCAGCGCAGTAACACGTATGCGTGCAGCTATTCTCCCCAGAGCCGGTCGCCTGCCTGCACCTCAAAGCGTTGCGGGTGAGCAGCCGGACCGACAAATTGACTCCCTATGCCGTCGGATGTCGAGCTGATTCCCCACCGGCTCTAAAGGTCGCGAGGCAGCGCTGGGGTCGTCGAGAGGCAGGCATCTGAGCCTACGATGCGGGCAAAGATGGGCGTCCCAGAGTTGCCTAACTCGTCCCTCCCGGCACCAACGCGAAACCGACGTCTACGAAATCCCGATCCTCGACGGGTTCGCCGATGCCCTTCAATGCTGCGGTGATGAGGTTGTATGCCGCGGACCGGAGGTCGTAGCCGATCGTGGTCAGCGGCGGCAGGGTCAGTGCCGAAAGCGGCGTGTGGTCCATGCCGATGAAGCCGATCTCATCGGGAACTCTCCACCCACGTTTCGTCGCTGCCGAGAGCAGGGCCGTTGCCACGTCGTCGTTGTAGCAGACGACGCCAAGGCCTGGCACTTGCAGCGAGTCGACTGCAGTGAGCGCATCGTCGGGGTTGATGCCCAGCCGGACGATGGCTGGCTCGCGGAGAGCAAGCTCAGAGCAGACGCGGCGGACGCCCTCCTCGCGGCCTTGACCGAACGGGTCCTGGCGTGCGTCCTGCAGGTGGGCGAACGCGAGGCGGGAGAATCCGCGATCGACGAGGTGTCGAGCCTGCATCGCCCCGATCTCGACGTTGCGATCCCCTCGCTGCGCCGTCGCAGACCTGGGGTCAAAAGCCTTCACGCCGCGGCTGACGAGCAACTCGTGCTCGGCGTCGGTGAACGGCGTCATCGAGATCACGGCGCGCGGCTTCATGCCCGTGATGACTCGATCGAGCGGCGCGGTTGAGTCGGTGGACAGGTGGAGGAGCAGCGTCAATCCGCGAGAGGCGAGTTCTTCGGTCGCGGCCTGGAAGATGTCCTGCAGGTTGCCACCGAAGGTGGTGTTCGGGATCACGGCGATGACGATGTCGCTGGAGCCCATCGCGAGGGTGCGCCCGGCGGCCGACGGCTGATACTCGAGTTCGGCCGCGGCCCGCGTCACCCGTTCCCGGGTTTCGATCGCGAAGCGTTGCCCACGGCCGTTCAGGATCTGGCTCACCGTTGCTCGAGACACACCTGCGTGCCTCGCCACATCTTCGCTCGTCGCGATCATGGATTCAGCATACATTCGGGAGTTGACGCGCGTTACTAAATATGATTACCTACCTCAGGTAACGCGCGATACTTCGCCGCGGTTTCCCACAACGACGTAACGGAGTTCCCCGAATGACCCGCGAGATCTTCGACACCGGCTGGAGCTTCCGGCCCAAGGTCACTGCGTTCATGGAGCTCGGCGGCAGCGCGACCTCCGCCTGGACCGAGGTTCAGCTTCCGCACGACGCGCTCCTCGGGGCCGAGCGTCGGGCGGATGCTCCGCGCGGCGAGACGAACGGGTACCACGCCGGCGGCGCGTTCGAGTACCGAAGGACCTTCCATGCGAGTGACGAGTTGCGTGGAAGCCAGGTGCTTCTCGAGTTCGACGGTGTTTATCGAGATGCCGCCGTGTTCGTCAACGGTAACCTCGCCGGTCAGCGGGCCTTCGGGTACTCCCGCTTCTTCGTGCGCATCGATCCGTACCTGAACTTCGGCGCCGACAACGAGATTCGCGTCGAGTGTCGCACCCACCTCGACAGTCGCTGGTACGCCGGCGCGGGCATCTACCGCGACGTGCACCTCGTCGTGAAGAACCCCGTGCACATCGCCACGGATGGCGTCGTCGTGACGACCCCGAACATCGAGCAGGGCCGCGCGACCGTCGAGGTTGCAGTCGAGATCGAGAACGCCGGTGCGGTGACGAAGACGCTCAGGCTCGCCGCGAGCGTTCAGCGCGCCGACGGCGACGCAGTGACATCCGCGAGCTCGCCCGTGACTCTGCTCCCCGGAACGAGAGCGACCGTACGGCACCGCATGTACGTGCAGGATCCGGAGCTCTGGAGCGTCGACGCGCCCGCCCTCCACACACTCGGTCTCACGCTCACCGATGCAGACACGGTCGTCGACGAGGAACGCGTCGCCTTCGGCATCCGCGCACTGCAGCTCGACCCCCAGAACGGCCTGCGCATCAACGGCGAGAGCGTCAAGCTGCGCGGCGCGTGCATCCACTCCGACAACGGACCGCTCGGCGCAGTGTCGATGCGCGCCGCCGAAGAGCGCCGTGTGGCCATTCTCAAGGCCGCCGGGTTCAACGCCATCCGCAGCGCTCATAACCCGATGTCGACGGCTCTGCTCGACGCCTGCGACAAGCTCGGCATGCTCGTGATGGACGAGACCTTCGACATGTGGACGCAGAGCAAGAGCGACTTCGACTACGCGTTCGACTTTCCCGAGTGGTGGGAGCGCGACGTCGAGGCGATGGTCGCGCGCGACATCAATCACCCGAGCGTGATCTTCTACTCGATCGGGAACGAGATCCCCGAGACGGGCAACCACATCGGCGCCACCTGGGGACGCCGCCTGGCCGAGAAGGTGCGCGCGCTCGACCCGAACCGATATGTGACGAACGGCATCAACGGCTTCGTATCGATGCTCGACACGATCATTCCGCAGATGCAAGCGAGGCGGGATGCCGCTGCGGCCGATCCCGAAGGCGGCGTCAACACGATGATGGCCGGGTTCGGCCAGATGATGAGCCACATCCAGACCTCGGAGCCCGCGACGCAGCGCACCGAAGAGTCGTATGCGGTGCTGGATGTCGCGGGCATGAACTATGCCGAAGCGCGCTACGAGCTCGACAAGCAGCTCTTCCCCGACCGCATCATCGTCGGCACCGAGACCTGGCCGACGTCGATCGTCGGCAACTGGGCGCTCGTCGAGGCCAATAGCCACGTCATCGGCGACTTCACATGGACCGGCTGGGACTACCTCGGCGAGACCGGCATCGGCTCGACGCGGTACGCGGATCAAAGCGACGGCGCCGCCGCGGCGTTCTCCGGAGGCTTCCCGGAGCTCACGGCGTGGTGCGGTGACATCGACATCACCGGGCAGCGCCGGCCCGTCTCCTACTTCCGCGAGATCGTCTTCGGCCTGCGCGCAGAGCCGTACATCGCGGTGAACCCGCCCGCCAACCACGGCCGCGCCGTCGCCGTCGCAACGCCGTGGGCGTGGGGCGACGCGATCGAGAGCTGGAGTTGGGCCGGATTCGAGGGCCACCCGGTCACGGTCGACGTCTACAGCGACGCCGACGAGGTCGAGCTGCTGCTCGACGGCGTCTCGCTGGGCCGCGCAGCGGTCGAGGGCTTCCGTGTGGCATTCGACACCGTCTATGCGCCGGGCGAGCTGACGGCGGTCGCGTATGCAGCGGATGCCGAGACGGGGCGATTCAGCATTCGCAGCGCCGCGGCATCCCTCACGCTGCAGGCAACGGCCGCGCGAACGGAGCTGCGTCTCGACGGGACCGACCTCGGCTTCGTGGAGCTCAGCCTCACCGATGGGGTGGGGATTGTGCGGAATGACGTCGACCGGCTCGTCACCATCACGGTCGAGGGGCCAGCCACGCTGGCGGCGCTTGGCAGCGGAAACCCCGTCACCCACGAGGTCTTCGCCGTGCCCGAACACACCACATTCCACGGGCGCGCGCTCGCGATCGTGCGCCCGATCGGTGCAGGCGAGATCACGGTGACCGCGGTCGCCGAGGGACTCTCGCCGACCCGCATCACCTTCAGCGCCCGCTGAAGTTCCAACTAACAATGAATACTGACAAAGGAGTCTTCATGAGTAACCAGGACAGCGAAGTGAGCGTCCCACCCGCGGGTTCATTCCCACTTCCAAGCACAGGAGCGTCCGTCGATCTTGAACAAGAGCGAGCGGCCTTCGATGCAGGCGGTCCCGACGACCTGCCCAAAGTCTCCAAACCCTTCATCCTGACAAACACCCTCGCGACATTCGGTGCCTACATGGCATTGGTCACGCCGATTGCAATCTCGCTGGCGATCCAGGTGAACCGACTTGCTCCGGATCACCAGGAGTATCTGGGCATCATTCTCGGCATCGGCTCGATCGCTGCTGTAGTCACCGGCCCCCTCACAGGACAGCTCAGTGACCGCACCCGGTCGCGCTTCGGCCGCCGTGCACCGTGGGTGATGGCCGGTGTGTTCGTGGGCCTCGTGGGCCTCGCGTTGATGGCTGCAGCGACTTCAGTGGTGCTCCTGGGCGTGGGGTGGGCGATCGCTCAGATTGGTCTTCAGACAACCCTGAACACTCTGAACGCAATCGGCGCGGACAAGCTGCCGGAATCGCAGCGCGGCAAAGTGGCCGGACTTGGAGGCGTTGCATCAATGGCAGCCCCCGTCTTCGGCGCAGTTTTGGGAGGCGCGCTCGCGTCCCAGCCGTTCCTGTTGTTCCTCGTGCCAGGCGCCGTCGCACTGGTGCTCGTGCCCTTGTTCCTCCTCGTCGCGAAGGACGCTGACAGCCGCGGCCTCACGTTCGACGCACCACTGACGCTGGGCGGGATATTCGCGAAGTACGTGTACAACCCCAAGAGCTACCCTGATTTCTCGTGGAACTGGGCGGGACGCTTCCTGTTCTACTTTGGGCTCACACTCAGCACGACCTTCACTGCCTTCTTCTTTTCGTCCCGCCTCGGAATTCCCATCGAAGAAATCGGCGGCACCGTCGCCATCGTTGGTTTGATCGGAATCCTGGGAACGATGGGCGGCGCGCTGAGTAGCGGTTTCCTCTCTGACAAGTTGAGGCGCCGCAAGCCATTTGTGCTTGGAGCCGCGGGCATCTTCGCTGTCGGTTGCATCGTTATTCTCTTTGCACCCACGTTGCCGCTCCTGATCGTGGGCACGTTCTTGTGCAACCTTGGCATCGGCGTGTTCTCCGCGGTTGACCAGGCGCTGATCCTGGATGTACTGCCCGAGAAGAAGACTGATGCCGGGCGTTTCCTTGCTATCACTCAGTTCTCCGTGACCATCCCGCAGGGTCTGGCCCCGTTCGTCGCCTCTGCCGCGATCACGGTGGGTGCTGTCGCGGGTGCCGACAAGAACTACGGCGTGCTTTACATCGCCGCGGCCGTGTTGACGGTGGTCGGCGGTCTTCTCGTGCTTCGAGTAAAAGCCGTTCGCTGAGCACCTTGAAGTGCGGTCGGGCTCATCGACGGCCCGGCCGCACGACGTTCAGAAGGATCCCCATGACTACGAATTCCATTGACCGCGAGGCGGTCGTTCGACGTCACAACGTGACGATAACGACCCCACACCCCGAGCATGTTCTCAGTGTGGGCAACGGCGACTTCGCCTATACCGCCGACATCACCGGGATGCAGACGTTCACGGCATTCCACGACCAGGCCTCGGCGATCATGCAGGGCCGCACCGCAGTCAATACGGCGACGATGAGCTCGTGGGGCTGGCACGAGATGCCCAATCCTGAGGGGTTTGTGCTCGAGGATGCCATGTCGGAGCATGCCACGCGGCGGGGACTTGTGCGCTATCCGGACCGTCATGACATGGAAGGCTCGATGCGCGGCAATGTCAGCGACGAGAACCGTCCAGGTGCATGGCTCAACGCAAACCCTCAGCGACTCGACCTTGGCCGAATCGGCTTCGCGTTCCACGACGCCGACGGCGGCGTGGTGGACCTTGCGCCCGATCAATTGAGCGACACCGAGCAGCACCTTGACTTGTGGTCAGGCAAGATCACCAGCGAATTTCGCTACGCCGGTGAAGGGGTCACTGTAGAGACCGTTTCGGCCCCGGACTCGGCAACGGTCGCATTCCGCGTGCGGTCACCGCTTCTTGCCACAGGCGTACTTCGCGTTGCGCTCCGGTTTCCCTACGCGCACGCCGGCTTCTTCCAAACGTCAGCGTGGGACAAACCCGATAGCCATACTTCGACTCTCACCTCCTCAACGACCTCGGCCGTAATTTCGCGCGAACTCGATGCGACCGCCTACCGCGTCGACCTGGCATTCACCAACGGTTCTGTCACGGCCGTAGATGGCACTGCTCACGAGTTTGAACTGACGGCCGAGGCAAACCGTGTCGATCTGGTCGTGTGCTTCGGAGAAGCTGAGCGAGGGGCTCTCCCCTCATTCGATTCGATCGCGGCGGCCGCTGGGGTTTCATGGGACAGGTTCTGGGCATCCGGCGCCATGATCGACCTCAGCGGTACCGCCGACCCTCGCGCGGTTGAGCTCGAAAGGCGCGTCGTTCTCTCGCAGTACCTCACAGCAGTGAACTCCGCCGGTGTGATGCCGCCAGCAGAAACTGGGCTCATCACGAACTCCTGGTCGGGAAAATCCCACCTCGAGATGCACTTTTGGCACTCCGCCCACTTCGCCACGTGGGGTCGCCCGGAACTCGTTGAACGGAGTCTTGGCTGGTACCTGACGATCCTCGAGAAAGCCCGCGCTACGGCCGCCGGGCAAGGCTACCCGGGTGCACGCTGGCCCAAACAGGTGGGGCCGGACGGACGAGAGAGTCCAGATCCAATCGGCTCGTTCCTGGTCTGGCAGCAGCCGCATGTGCTTTACATGCTGGAACTTGTCTGGCGGGCATCCTCACCCCAAAAGCAGAGTGCGCTTGCGCTCCAGTTTGCGGAACTGGTCGACGCGACCGCCACGTTCATGGCTGCCTTCGCGGAGGAGAGCGACGGAGTATTTCACCTCCTCGCTCCGATCATGCCCGCGCAGGAGTTCTACGACGTCACCACCACTGAAGATCCAACGTATGAGCTTGCCTACTGGTGGTGGGGCCTCGAGATTGCTCAGCTGTGGCGCGACAGAACTGGACGGGCCCGCGATTCAACATGGTCGGCCGTGCAAGACGGGCTCGCGCACCCGCACGTCGAAGACGGTCACTACACTGCCATCGCGACAGCGCCGTTCTTGCGTCGCGATGACCACCCCGCCCTGCTGGCCGCCCTCGGGATGGTGCCACCGACCCCGATCATCGACCCGGCGATCATGAGCGACACTCTGCTCGACGTGCTCGAAAGCTGGGACTGGCCCACAGCATGGGGTTGGGATTTCCCCGTCATGGCGATGACAGCATCCCGCCTCGGCCGGCCCGACATCGCCGTCGACGCGTTGCTGCGCGACGAGGTGAAGAACCAGTTCACCCTCGTCGGTCACAACAGCCAGATGGGCTCCATTCTGCCTATCTACCTCCCGGGCAACGGCTCACTGCTCGCCGCCGTCTCGATGCTCGCAACCAACGGCTTCCCCTCCTCGTGGGTAGTCGAATCGGAAGGATTCGTGCCATGGCCATAGGCCAATTCCCTCTTGGTTTCCTTTGGGGTGCGTCCACCGCCCCGCACCAGAACGAGGGCAACAACACCAATAGCGACATGTGGGCGCTGGAACACCTGCAGGGCTCATCATTCGTCGAGCCCAGCGGCGAAGGACTCGATTTCTACAATCGTTGGAAGGACGACATCGACCTTCTCAAGTCTCTCGGCTTCAACTCCTTCCGCTTCGGCATCGAATGGGCACGGATCGAACCGAAGCGGGGCGAGTTCTCGACCGCCGAACTTGCTCACTACCGCGCGATCATCGAGTACTGCCTCGCCCAGGGTATTGAGCCGGTAGTCACGCTGCACCACTTCTCGAGCCCCCTCTGGTTTGCCCAGGCTGGCGGATGGGGTTCCCACCAATCAGTCGATCGATTCGGCGACTACGTCAACGCCGTATGCGACATCCTGGACGGTGTCACGTGGGTCGCGACGATCAATGAACCGAACATTTTCGCGGTCATGTACCAAATGTCGGTGCCACTCAAGTACGCCGATCCCGCAGAAGCATTGGCGCGCATGCGTGCAGCGATGGTCGCCGGCAATGGTGAGGGTGGCCTCAACGCGTACTCAATGCCCGAACCACTCGACGACGCTGCGCAAGTCATGCTCGCGGCGCACGAGCGCGCACGAAGCATCCTCCGGGCCAAGACCACCGCCAAAGTCGGATGGACGGTGGCGATTCAGAATCTCGTCGCTCGGGAGGGGTACGAGTCCGACGCCGCAGAACACCTCCGTGTCTGGGAGGACATGTACCTTGAGGCTTCTCGCGCCGACGACTGGGTGGGCGTCCAGACGTATACGAGCCAACTCGTGGGTCCGAACGGTCCTGAGGGAGCCCCGCCGGGCGCGGAGGTCACGCAGACCGGATGGGCTTACCGACCCGACGCTCTCGAAATGGCGCTGCGGCGGACGTGGAAGGTAACGGGCGGCACCCCGATGCTCGTTACCGAAAACGGAGTCGCAACAGCTGACGACACGAGGCGCATCGACTACATCTCTGGCGCCCTCATTGGATTGGCGAGCACCGTCGCAGATGGCCTCGACGTGCGCGGCTACTTGCACTGGTCATTCATCGACAACTTCGAGTGGACGCACGGATACGCGATGACGTTCGGCCTCGTCGCAGTGGATCGAAAGACCTTTGAGCGCACACCGAAGGGCAGCGCGAAATTCTTGGGTGATGTTGCCAAAGCCAACGGAGCAGGCATCCTATGAATGACTCGATCAAGCCTGGCCAGGTCTGGCTCGACACCAAGGGCGAGCGCATCCAGGCGCACGGCGGGTCGCTCTTCTTCGAGAATGGCACCTACTTCTGGTACGGCGAGAACAAGGAGAAGACGACGCCCGGGAGCGGGAACTGGCACTGGGGCGTGCGCGCGTACTCGTCGACCGACCTGTACAACTGGCACGACCTCGGGCTGATCATCCCGCCGGTGCTCGACGATCCGTCGTCGCCGCTGCATCCGGCCCAGAAGATGGACCGCCCGCACATCATCTTGAACGAGGCCACCGGCAAGTACGTCTGTTGGCTCAAGGTCATGGGGGAGGGCTCGCACGACACCCAGGCATCAACCGTGCTCATCGCAGACTCACTGCTCGGCCCGTATGAGATCGTTCGCACGGGCCTGACCCCGTTGGGCGTGAGTGCGGGAGACTTCGACCTCGTCGTCGACCCGAAGACGAACAGGGCGTACTACTACTTCGAGAAGGTGCACACCGACCTCATCGTCGCCGAGCTCAGCGACGACTATACCGACGTCACGGGCGTCTACTCGAGCCACTTCCCGCACCCCGGCCCTCCCTTCACTCGGGAGGCGCCGGCACACTTCGAGCGCAACGGCACGCACTACCTGGTGACCTCAGGGTCGACCGGCTACTTCCCGAACTTCTCCGAGTTCGCGAGTGCGACCGACAATCACGGCCCGTGGACGGTGCTCGGCGACGCGCATCCTGATGACCCCTCTGGCACCTCGTTCCGATCGCAGATCAGCTGTGTGTTCAAGCATCCGCTCAAGCAGGATCTGTACATCGCGCTCGCGGACCGTTGGTTGCCACAACTGCCGGACTCGATGCCGAACGTTTACGACAGCGTTGCGGCGCGAGCCCAAGGAGAAGCGCTTCCCGACCGGGTGTCATCAGCGTATGACGCGGCAGGCATGGCCGCGGTGATAGCCGCGGGTTCCGGTGAGAACACTGCCATTTCCGACTACGTCTGGCTTCCCATCAGGTTCGACGGCGACGTGCCGCGGATCGACTGGCTCGACGAGTGGCGAATCGAGGACTACACGTGAGCACACCGCGGGTGGCACGTGGCACGAGTGGTTCCCCGGCCTGTACCTCATCGAAAACACTGGAGAACGTTCATGAGAATCACCCTCGATACCCTTTCCGCGGAGAGCAGCATCGGAGCTTGGCTCGACCACCCCGCCGGCGCGCAGATCATCGCGGGCATCGCAGCACAAGCGGGCATGGACGAGAGCGCGATCTTCCTCATGCGCAACATCCCACTCATCCGTCTGCTGTCCGCGTCTGGTAGTGCGCCTGAGGGGCTCGTCGAGACCCTCGAGCGTCAGGTCAACGGTGGTGCCGCGCCCGACCCCGAGGCAGTCACCGGCATCGGATGGCGCGAGACGATCACGCCAAGCCGGTTCGCGGGTAAGACCGTGATCGTGACGGGTGCGGCCTCCGGCATCGGTCGCGCCGTCGCATCCCGGATCGCTCGCGAAGGCGGCCGAGTTGTTGCGGTCGATCTGTCCCAGGAGCGGCTCGATGCTTTCGCGGCATCCCTCCCCGAGGCCGACATCGTGCCGGTAGCGGCCGACGTGACGGAGCAGGCCGACATCGACCGAGTCGTCGCAGCGGCGGGCGATCGAGTGGATGCCCTGGCGAACGTGGCGGGTATCGTCGATGACTTCTCGCCGATCCACGAGGTCAGCGACGCGATGCTGGAGCGCGTCTTCAACGTCAACGTCTTCGGGGTCATCCGACTCACGCGCGCCGTGGTGCCACTGATGATCGCGGCCAAGCGCGGCTCGATCGTCAACATCGCCTCCGAAGCCGCCCTGCGTGGTTCATCCGCCGGCTTGGCCTACACCGCCTCGAAGAGTGCGGTCATCGGCATCACTCGCAGCTCGGCGTACATGTACGAGAAGTTCGGCATCCGGGTGAACTCCGTCGCTCCCGGCGGAACACTCACTGGCATGCGACCCACCAATGTGAGCGAGTTCGGCTACGCCCGGATCAATGAGCACGTGGCGGATGCACCCATCGCGATTCCCGAAGCCCTTGCGGCGTCGGTCACATTCTTGCTCAGCGACGACGGTGTCAACGTCAGCGGGGCACTGCTCACCTCCGATGGTGGCGAATCCGTCTTCTAGACGCGCTCCGCACTGATCTCCTCGAAAGGCAACCAAACCCACGCATCAGTGGCAGGCATCATTCATCAGCGCGAGTCGTCCGAGCGGGCAGGAAGATCCGGCTGCGTACTTCTGCCGTGACTTCGAGGCGTCGGAGCGTCCAGTGCGCGCGACCCTGAAGGTCACGGCTCTGGGCATCGTCGAGCCCTACCTGAATGGCGCCCGCGTCGGCGACGAAGTGCTGGCACCCGGTTGGACCTCCTACCGGCACCACCTCTACGTCAGTTCCTACGACGTGACCGACCTCATCACTGAGGGAGCAAACGCCTTCGGCGCGGGCGTGTCGCGACCGTGTACGACATCCACATGCAGTCCGTGAAGAATATGACGAGCGCTGATCTCGTCGTGGCCGTAGCTCCAACGGCTGACGGGCAGGTCGCCGTCCGCAAGACGGATCCCAACCAGACCCATCCTTACAACGCGTCCGAGCTGATAGAGCGCGTGAACTCGAAGAGGTCTGGGCGGAAGCTCAACAGCTACGATCACCAGGCGGTCTGCTGGAAGGAGTCCCTTCGCGAGAATCCGAAGTTCGCCTGGAAGCACAGCAACGGGGCCGCTCATGTTTGGTCTGGAGACGCCGTCGCGCATCTCGCGAAGCTGACGGACGAGCAACTCGACACTATCCGAGCGGAGTATGGCGCACATCTCAAGGCCCGAGCCAAGAAGGCCAAGTAGATCGCCTCACGTACCGCCAAGCTTCCGGCAGATCGAGGTTGGGCACCCGGCCCGTTTTCCGAACGTAACGGTAGATGAAGGAAGAGTACGAAGATTACCGCCTCACCACCGTGCGCCGGCGCGAAGGGGTCTGCGGTCGGAAGTGCGAGCGGCACCAAGATCAGAACAGCTCGCGCCTGGTCGTCACTGTGTCCCTTTTGGGTCCCTTTTCAACCACAAGTACCGGCAAATGACCACAACCAACCGGCATCTCCACATCGCCCGCACAGCCGCCCGACCTTATGATTACTGGCATCCACAACCAAACACGTGCGCTCAAGCGAAATGCAGCACTGTCAGGGGGTCAGGGGTTCGAGTCCCCTCAGATCCACCAAAAACCCCTGATGAATCGCAAGATTTGTCAGGGGTTCTTTCGTTGAAGAAGGCCGAAAGTGGGCCGTTGAGGCCCTTTTGGGGCCCTTTTCAAAACGATGACGGGCCGCCACAGGAATCCACATGCTAAGTCCTGAGACAGCAAGCATTTCGGCTTGATGCGCACTCCTGAGGAGTATGAGCACATCAACCCAACCCACCGTTCCGGCCTCCCGGTTCGTCGACGAGCTCGGGGACTACCTCAGCGTCGACGAACTCGCGCAGTACTTGCAGCTGTCCAAAGAGACGATCTACCACTGGCGTCTCGAGGGCACCGGCCCGAAGGCCACCAAGCTCGGCAAGCATCTGCGATACAGCCGCGAGAACGTTCTGGCCTGGCTGAGTGCCCGAACGGACCGACGGTGACCACGGTGATGGCCTCCTGCTCTGCGAAGACAGAGGGCGATTGCAATGCCACGCAGCAAAATGGAACCCGGCTCACACGGGGAGATCTACTACCGCGACCTACCCGACGGACGCGTTCACGGTACCGTCAAATTCCGTCGCGTCGACGGGAGCTACGGCAAGCTCCGCACCCGGGCGGCCTCTCGGGCGCGAGCACGGCGCACGCTCGTCGAAGCAGTTGGCGACGGGTACGAAGCTGCCCACACTACGGGTGACGGCCTGACGCCGGACTCACTCTTCATCGAGCTCGCCCATGAATACATGGAGCACGTGGCGTTCACCGGCGACCAACGATGTCGGAACTGCCCGATATGTTCGACGCATGAGAGGCGTGAAATGTCGCACGGGTCGTGCACCGATCGGAACCCAGGCAGAGGCTGTGACAGTCGCCGCTGGGTGTTAAAGGGTGCCAGTGCAGTGCCCATATTGCGGATGGTGGCACGTCGTTGGGCACGGCTCACCAATTGAGCGCCCAAGCAAGCCTCGCAGGCGGCGCTGACGCCCCGATACACTGCGCCTCCACGCGCGTGGATCAGAGTGCGGACTGCCCGAGGCAGTAGCACCCGTGCGCATTGCCCGCATGCGGATCCGCGTCAGCGACTGAAAACGTGCGACCCGGACGCGCTCTTGGGCACATGGCGTAGAGAGAATCCGTCTGTCACAAAACGGTACAGTGCAGATCTTCAGCGCAGTAACACGTGTGCGTGTAGTTATTCTCCCCAGAACCGGTCGCCTGCCTGCACCTCAAAGCGTTGCGGGTGAGCATCCTTACCAATTGACTCCCAATGCCGTCGGATGTCGAGCTGATTCCGAGCCGCCAGAACTCGATCGCTGGCTGGGTCCACGAACCACTCGTTGTCGCATCAACCGACCAGGCGCACCGGACCCGCTTGAGGCAGTTCCCACTCCCGATACATGCCTCCCATTCTCGTAGAGCCGTCGGCGTGGCCGATGCCCACACACAAATGGTCAGCGCTCGTGTCAAGGCCGTGTGTGCACCGGTGGCTGCGGGCTACCTTCAGGCAACGGGGTGCGGCGTGGGATGCATCGCTGACGAGGGTGGTGGTTGGGAACGGATACGGCGCATGTGCATGAGATGGGTCCGAGCGGAGTCGGCCTGGACCTCATTCTTGTGGCCCCGTTCGTGTTGGCAGCGCTTGTCTATGTCGCCGCGTCGGTGAGCGCTGGTCGGCGCGGTCGGGCTTGGCCCTGGTATCGCAGCGTCTTCTGGGTTCTCGGCTTGACTTCGGCTGTTGCAGGCTTTGCCGGCCCGCTCGCGTCGGCTGGACACGAGAGTTTCACCGCACATATGGGAGCCCACCTGCTGGTCGGGATGGTGGCGCCGTTGCTTCTGGTGCTGGCCGCTCCGTTGACTTTGGCGCTGCGGACGATGAGCGTCGTGCCTGCGAGGCGGTTGAGCCGGCTGCTACGCAGCCCGCTCGGACGGGTGCTGACCCACCCGATCGTGGCGGCAGTGCTGAATGTCGGTGGCCTGTGGGTGCTGTATCTCACGCCGCTGTACGAGCTGATGCAGCAGGTCATGCTGGTGCACTGGCTGGTGATGCTGCATGTCCTGCTAGTCGGTTACCTGTACACGGTGTCGTTGGTGGCGGTCGACCCGTCCCCGCACAGGGCCGGGTTCGCGATGCGCGCGGGCGTGCTGGTGGTGTCGCTGGCGGCGCATGGTGTGCTCGCGAAACTGCTCTACGCCTATCCACTGTCTGGAGTCGCCGCCGCGGACGCGCACGCCGGCGCGCAGCTCATGTTCTACGGCGGTGACGCGGTCGACTTCGTGTTGATCGTGCTGCTGTGTGCGGAGTGGTACCGCGTCACCGGGCGACGCCTCCAGAGAGCGCCGCATCTGATTGACCACCCGGCCGGCCGGACCGGATGAGCGAAGGGACGACCAAGATGACCAGTGTTTCCACCCGCGCGGGCGGGTCGCCGTTGCGGAATCGGTCGTACTGGGCGGCGTTTCTGCTCGGCATCGCGACAATGGCAGCGATCGACGAAATCGTCTTCCACCAGATCCTGGCCTGGCACCACTTCTACGACAACGCCACCCCAGACATCGCCCTCCTCTCCGACGGGCTGCTGCACGCCGCGGAGCTGTTCATCTTCGTCTTCGGGTTTTTCCTGATGCTCGACGCCCGACGCCGCCGAACGTTCTGGCCCGCCGCGGCCTGGGCGGGATTCCTGGTTGGGCTTGGCTTGTTCCAGATGTGGGACGGCATCATCGACCACAAGGTCCTGCGCTTGCACGAGATCCGATATGGGGTCGAGCTCCTGCCGTACGACATCGCCTGGAATGCCGCCGGCGGCCTGCTGTTGCTCACCGGCATCATCTGGACCATCATTCTCGCCCGCCGCGGCAACCCTGCGCTCACCACCGCGGCCATGGCAGACGCCCACGTGGAGGCCCCCAATTGGGACCGATGAGCTGACCTGCTGCACAGCAGGCGGGCCATGTGATGCACCCCGGGTTCGGTGGAGGCTCTGATCCCATGGAGGATGAGAGTCATGGCAGCACCCAAGAACTACCCAGACGAGTTGCGTGAGCGCGCGACCCGGCTGGGTCGCGTAGTAGGTCTGCTGGAACTCATCGGACAGGACCATCCCGAGGCTACCGTGGAGCCTGCGGTGGTTCTACAGGTCGACCCAGTCTGCGGTGGCGTACTCGAGTGAATCGGCCTGACTTTGGTTCCGCTGTGTCGCTCGTTCTGCAATCGGCGCGGCTCGCTTCCGGCAGAGCTCCGAATCCTTCGGGCGTCGAGTACCTGAGGTGGGCTCTGGATCGAATCGCGTTTATCCAACGAGTATTGGGACACCGGCCCGGCAACGCTGGGCTGGTGGTTGCGCCGCGCAGCACCACTGAACTTGATCAGGAGAACTCGAGGCGAGCGACATCGTTCGTGGCTAACTCGGGCACGCCATCGCAGCTGTCACTCGCCGATGCAGCAGACCCTTCATTCCTTTCGGTAGGGACTTAGTCCGCGTCGGATTCGAGGGGAGTATCGCCATGGCGCAGCTGCGCCCAGTGACGCAACCGCTCGGTGATGGCGCGCTCGTATCCGCCGGTGGTGGGTTCGTAGTAGGTCTGCCTGGGCATATCGTCGGGGAAGTAGTTCGCGCCAGAGAACCCGGTCTCGGTATCGGGGTCGTACTGGTACCCATCGCCGTAGCCCAGGTCTTTCATGAGCCGGGTTGGGGCATTGAGGATGTGCGCGGGCGGCATCAGCGATCCGGTGCGTTTCGCAGCGGCGCGCGCCTTGTTGAACCCGCGGTAGACGCCGATGGACTTCGGCGCAGTCGCCAGGTAGAGAACCGCCTGCGCGATCGCAAGTTCGCCTTCGGGTGAGCCGAGACGCTCGTAGACGTCCCAGGCGGCGAGGGCCTGTTGGACGGCGTTCGGGTCGGCCATGCCGATGTCTTCGGTGGCGAAGCGGGTGATGCGGCGGGCGATGAACAGGGGGTCTTCACCGCCGTCGAGCATCCGTGCCAGCCAGTACAGGGCTGCATCCGGGTCAGAGCCGCGCATCGACTTGTGGAGAGCGGAGATGAGGTTGTAGTGGCCTTCCTGCGCTTTGTCGTACAGCGGCGCCCGTTTCTGCACGGCGGCGGCGAGGGCGGCAGGGTCGACGGGTGCGGGCAGGGTGTGGATCTGTTCGATCATGTTCAGTAAGTAGCGGCCGTCGCCGTCCGCCATCGCGATCAGCGCCTGGCGAGCATCATCAGTCAGCGGTAGCGGGTGACCGACGAGCGCTTCGGCCCGGGTGATGAGGGTGCTGAGCGCGACGTCGTCGAGGCGCTTCAGAACGAAGACCTGTGTGCGGGACAGCAGCGCGCCGTTGAGTTCGAAGCTGGGATTCTCCGTAGTTGCGCCGACGAGGATGACGGTGCCGTCTTCGACGTAGGGCAGGAACGAGTCTTGCTGGGCGCGGTTGAAGCGGTGGATCTCGTCGACGAAGAGCAGCGTGCCCTGGCCGACTTCGCGCCGACGCTGCGCGACCTGGAACACCTTACGAAGGTCGGCGACGCCGGAGAACGTGGCGGAAAGCGGTTCGAACGCCAGGTCGGTCTGCTCGGCGAGGAGCCGCGCGATCGTGGTCTTCCCGCATCCGGGCGGTCCCCACAGCACCATCGATACGAGTCTCTGGGCGTCGACCATGCGCCCGATCGGCGCGTCTGCCCCGAGAACATGGCCCTGCCCGACGACATCCTGGAGGGTGCGGGGCCGGAGCCGGTCGGCCAGCGGCCGGGAGGCATCGTCGACTTCGAACAGCGACGGCGTCTCGCTCACGATTGCCCCCTCGGCTCGCGGCCGTCTGCGAGGTCGTAGGACGCGTGCACCAGGTGTTCGATGAGCTGTTTCGTGATGCCGGAACCGGGCCCGATGGAGATCCAGTGCCTCTTGTCGAAATAGCGGCCGCTTGTGATGGATTCGATATCACGGCGGAGCGCGTCTCCCTGGTGAGGATCAACTTTCACAGTGATGATCTGCAGGTCCGGATCATCGTCGGTGACGACGAGGAAAACCTTGTCATGCACCTTCCACACGTCAAGGTGCGGGGTGAACGGCCGCCCACGGGTGACGTCATCGAGCGATCCCGCGACCTCACGGGCGTGCTGCTGCAGCTGCTTGCCCGACAGCGTCATAGACCCCTCCTGTTGCCGAAGAAATCGGGATCGATACGCGGCTCCACTGTGAAACGCCCGCACCGACACTGACGTCGTTGACGCGCTCGTGGCCGCCACGTGCGGCTCAACAGCCCCTAGGCTCGAGGATATCCGCTTGCATGAGGAGATGCACCTCTACGGGACCACGCAGCAATTGATCCCTTCAGACGACCGGGGTGTTGAGATGACTCCTGACTTGGCATCACGCTTCGCTGCGCAACGGACGAATGAGATCGACTGGGGTGGGCCCCTTTACAGCCTCTATGAACTGCCCACCGAGGTGACCGAACTCGTCGTTCGGTTCATCGGTTCAAAGGCGTACCCACCCCAAGGGTTCCGGTTAAAAGGTGCGCGGCGGTACGTTCAAGATCAATTCGATGATCTCCGACGACATCGTCCTCTGGCGAGATATGGCGCCAAGTAGCATCCAGATTCGGCTCAGGTGGAATTCAAAGGCGGTTCGGTCGCTTCGGGTCTGGAACGCCTGAGAGATTCAGGATGTCACGCATGCCTGGATCGGGAATGCGGGAATGCGGGAATGCGGGAATGCGGGTTTCGGTAGATGCCAACGGCCTGCTGACATTCCGATGCAGCGACGGTGAAGGAGACCCGGACTTCAACGATCTTGGAGCCGAGGTCGCGCTGACACGGGAGTAGTCGAATTACAGCTTCAGCTCGGCGTCGACGACTGGGTCAGTGTAAATGAGGTTGTCTGGGCAGCAAACGCGCGGCGACGCCAATGAGGGCGGGCAGGCGATTGAATCGGCCGGATGACTGTGACGGCTTGAACGAAGGCCACGGCTTGAACGAAGGCCACTGGCCGGTGGTCACGTCAACTGAAGGTGTGGCCCACCGCGGCAATCGAAGTGCGGAGTACGTCGTGCGGCACAATTCGCCTCAGACCGAAGTGTCCAGCGCCTACGTTGGTTGGTGTGAGTAGTGCTGTTGACGTTGAATCACAGGTTGGTGCTGACGGCTTTGTCGTGATCGAGCCGAACATCCTGTACTTCGGGACCCCGGTGGTGTTGGTCACGACCGAGAACTCCGATGGGACGTTCAACCTCGCGCCGATCTCCTCGGCATGGGCGTTGGGCCACACCCTGGTGCTCGGGATCGGCTCAACTGGTCAGACCGTCACGAATCTTCTCGAACGACCTGAGCTGGTCGTGAGTGTGCCGTCCGCGGGGTCGTGGGCGAACATTGAACGGCTGGCGTCGTTGACGGGGCGGTTCCCGGTCCCGGCGAGCAAACCCGCTGGAATGAGGTTCGAACCGGACAAATTCGGTGCCGCCGGGTTGACGCCCGCCCCGTCCGCGACGGTCCGGCCGCCGCGGGTGGCGGAGTGCCCGTTCCAGCTCGAAGGTGAAGCCGTGAACGTGATCCCTGGGGCAGCGGGCGGGTTCATGATCATCGAGGCGGCTGTGAGCCGGGTGCACGCCGCTGAGCAGATCGTGGTGCCGGGCACCAACCATGTGGATCCCGGGGTATGGGAACCGCTGATCTACAACTTCCGTCACTACTTCGGACTCAGCACCCAACTCGGGCACTCATACCGTTCCGACACCCCCACCACGTCCACGGCTGCGTGATCGCAGCGCCGGACTCGTCGCTGGGGTCTCAGCTGCTGGTGTGCTGACGGGCGTGGTTGAGCCGGTAGGGGTCAGTGCCGATCTCTATGACTCGCACTGTCAGCTCTTCGAGTCCGAAGAGGGAAGCGGGCTCCAGGCGATCCCATCGGGCTTGCGACCGGTCTCTAGCCGACGCAGGAGTCGACCCGCGCGGATGTCGACCTCCACGACGCAATTGTCGGCGTCGCAGGCGGAATATGCGCGGACGCCGTCGGGATGGAGAACGATCGCCTGAGGGTGATTCGGTGTTGCGACTCGATGCACGATCTCGCCTGATCGGCGATCGACCACCGCGATCTCCGAAGCCTCCCTGAGAGCGACGACGATGTGCGAGCCGTTGCCCGTCACGGCCGTGCCGAATCCGATCGACGGCAGTTCAATCGAAGCTACATGCTCGACGAGCTCTGTATCGATGACGGCGATGCAGGGCGAACCCTGGTCAGCCGTGTAGGCGAAACGTCCATCGGGTTCGAGGCAGATGCGATTCACCTTCGCAGCGACCTCCACGACGCCGAGGAGCGTGCGCGAAGGGACATCGATGACGCTGACGCTCCCCGGGCCGACATTCGCCGTCACGATACGACTTCCATCGGCGCTGACCGCGAACGTGTGGGATTCCGCCTGACCGGTCGGCAACCGTGCGACGACGTCAAGGGTTCGCCGGTCGATCACGGTGACTGATTCGTCGAGCTCAGTGGAGACCACCACACGATCGCTCGTGAGCAGACTGGACTGGTGCGGACGGCTCGGAAAGGCCATGCGGATTTCGCCGACACGTTGAAAGGTCAGGAGATCGACGATATCGACCCGCCGGCCGTCGCTTCCAGGGGACCCGACAGGCGCATTGCTGTACACCGGCATGTACGCAAGTCGTCCGTCGCCTGTCGCGACGACCTCGTGCGGTGCGAAGCCTGAAGCGAGCACGGCCCCTGCGGTTTTCGACGTCTCGAGGTCGATCACCTCGAGCATGCTGTCGTCTTTGCATACGACGAGCAATCGTCCGTCGTTCATGGCGCCTCCGCTTTCCAGTGAAGGGCATGACCGACGTTCGTGTCCATCGGAAGACCCCGCTGGCTTACTGGGTGGAACGGGCTTTGCCGTGCGGCTTCGGGGACGCCTAGATTCGCACCAGCCCCGGGCCGATCGCGCTTGGCGCACCCGAGGTCAGCACGAACGATCAAAGGAGATCAAATGAAATCGCTCATACGCTCCGGAGCCGCCCTCGTCGCCGCCGCGGCGCTCGGCGCCGGCCTGGCGCTCGGCGGAGCGGCCCTCGGCAACGACCGGGGCAATGGACATGGAAACGGACACGGAGGTGGTGGACAGTCGGTATCCGCCGACGAGATCTACCTCGACGAGATCAAGGACTACGGCGTCTGTCGCGGCACCGATCCCGAGTGCTACAACGAGTGGGGCAACGGATGGGTCGAGGGCGAAGAGAAGCGCATCTTCGTCTGGAGCCGCACTGCCGGCCCGCGACACGCCCACCTCGGCACACCGCTGGCACCAGGGCTCAACCCGCCGCTGAACGCCGACAACGTCGCCCAGATCGCCCTCAAGGCGTGGGCCGAGGAACGGGGGATCGCCGTCGACTACACGGAGGACCTCGCGAGCTTCAGCCGACTGAACAAGTACCAGGCCGTCGTGTTCCTGGGCTCCAACCGTGACACCCTCGACGACGCTGCGCAGACCTCGCTCATGCAGTACGTCCGCGGCGGCGGTGGTTTCGTCGGCATCCACAACGCCTTCGGTGCCGAATACCACTGGCCGTACTACGAGGGCCTCCTGGGCGGAGCGAACTTCTACAACCACGGACCGAACCGCGAGGGAACGGTCGAGAGGATCAACAGGAAGGACGTGTCAACCTCGTTCATGCCGAAGACCTGGACCTTCAAGGACGAGTGGTACAACTTGGTGCCCTACCCGAGCTACGTCAACGTGCTGCTCGAGGTCGACCAGGCGACCAGCGAGGCCACCCCCGCGGGCCACGGCGAATCGCACCCGGTCAGCTGGTGCCACTACTACGACGGTGGTCGGTCGTGGCTGACGACGCTCGGTCACGACGTCGCGGCCTGGACCGACGCTCCGCTGGCGGGCGACGAGTTCTTCAAGCAGCACGTCATGGAGGGTCTGGAGAGCGCCATGGGTATCAAGCCGTTCTGCGCGGCCTAACGCCGAACCAAGACCGAGAGTCCCAGGTAGGGGGTCTGAACCCATCCATGTGGAGGGTTCAGGCCCCCTCTCAGCGCCCTGAGACGGTGCTATGGAGGGCCGTGTTCCATTGAGTGGAATCATGACAGCGTCGACGCGAGGCACGCTTGCCGCCCTCTCGAACTCGACGGATACTGCACTCATGCGATCCGCACTCAGAGACGAGCCGGTATGCGTGCTCGACCGGATCCTCGCCATTCTCGACACCGTCCGCGAGTCGCACGGCACAACCACGATCACCCAGCTCGCTCTGGCCACCGGCATCCCGAAGTCCACCGTCTCGCGACTCGTTGGCGACCTAATCCGGCAGCGGTACCTGATGCGGAGCGAGTATGGAGTCGTAATCGGTCTGAGGCTCTTCGAGCTCGGCGCACGCGCCAGCACCCCCCGGCGCCTCAGTGTCGCGGCACTGCCGGTGCTGGCCGAGCTGTTCAACGCGACCGGTGAGCATCTGAACGTCGCGGTTCAGGAGGGAAGCGACATGCTCTCAGTGATCTCGGTGCGGGGGCGGTTGCGACCGGTGCCGTCCCGGGCGGGGGTTCGAGTGCCCTCGGTGACGACCGCCCTCGGCAAGGCGGTCCTGGCGTTCACGAACGACGAGTCGGTCCTCTCCAGCGTGATGACCGCCCTCGACCCTCACCAGCGTCACATGTTCGAGCTGGAGCTCGCCATGGTTCGCAGAGAATCGGTCGCCATCGACCGCTGCGAGACTTTTCCCGGAGTGGTCGGGGTCGCGAGCCCGGTCTTGTCGCCGGAACGCGTGCCGGTGGCGGCGATCTCCGTCGCGGGGCCGGTGACGGACATGGACGCGGGCAGGATGATGCCGCTGGTGCGGCACGCGGCTCTCGCGCTCACGCACCGGCTGGCACTGCAGATGGCCTGACCGATGCCCGACGCCGTGAACGACGCAGTCGGCGTCCTCGACCGGATGACCTCCATCCTCGAGGCCTTCGACCAGGACGACAGGGGATTGGGCATCTCCGAACTCGCTCTGCGCGCAGACCTTCCCAAGTCGACCGTTTCCCGGCTTGTCGCGACGCTCGTGCGCCAGAGATATCTCGAACGCGATGGAAAGCGGATCCATTTGGGCCTACGGCTCTTCGAGCTCGGGCAGCTCGCCGAGCAGCCGCGGGAACTCAGGGTCGCCGCTCTGCCTGTGATGGCAGGCCTTCGCAACAAGACGGGCGAGAACGTGCACCTGGCCATCCGCGACCGGCGTGAGATGGTCTGCATCGCCGTCATGCACGGCCGCTCGGCGGTACCGCCGGCCGTTCGCATCGGCGGACGGCTCCCGATCCATGCCACCGCGCTGGGAAAGGCAGTGCTCGCGCACTCACCCCTTTCCGACGTCGACGAGGTCGTCTCTTCAGGGCTCGACGCCTGGACGTCCCGGACGATCAGCGAGCCGGCAGAGCTGAGGCGTCAGCTCGACGACATTCGACGAGGCGAGCTCGCCGCAGAGGTGGGGGAGTTCGCCGCCGGCCTGTCCTGTGCGGCGAGCGCGGTGTTCGCGCCCTCGGGCGGACTCGTGGGGGCGATCTCGGTGTCGGGATGCGCGGACGGATTCGACGCTGACCGGTTCGCACCGGCCATCCGCGCGGCCGCGCTGACTCTCACGGGCCGCCTGGGCGCGGGCAGGCCAGGAGCGGTCTGACGCCCGTCAGTGCACGCGTCGGTCGTCGCGATGACCCGTCATCGTCGCGACGATCATGTCGCCGATGAGCCGTCGGTGCGATTCCTGGAGTGCGGGGTCGAGCATGTCCCTCTCGAAGATGGCGGCGAACGTGTGCCGGTTGGCAACATGGAAGCACGCGTAGGCGCTGATGATCATGTGCACGTCCAGCGCATCGACGTCGGCGCGAAAGATGCCGTCGCGCACCCCTCGTTCGATGACCTCCTCGAGCAGTGTGATGGCCGTGACGTTCTCGCGCAGGATCGTCTCGGACTGACGCAGATGCTCGGCGCGATGGATGTTCTCGATGCCGACGAGCTGGATGAATGCCTCGTGCGTCGTGTGGTGATCGAACGTCGCCTCCGCGAGCGTTCGCAGTGCCTCGTCGGGGGACAGCTCGTCGATGTGGATGCCGCGCTCAACCTGGCGGATCTGCGCGTACACGCGTTCCAGAACTGCGAGGTAGAGCCCCTCCTTCGAGCCGAAGTAGTAATAGATCATGCGCTTCGTAGTGCGCGTGCGCGCGGCGATCTCGTCGACTCGCGCACCCGCATAACCGTTTGCTGCGAATTCCGCGGTGGCGACCTCGAGGATGTCTCCCTGGGTGCGGATCGCACGGTCGGTCATCCCGCTGTCGCGCGGATCGCTCAGCCGATCGGTCATGACGAGCTCCCTCCAGTGCCGGACTGCTCCTCAGCGCAGATGAGCGCTCGGAAGTGCCGCTCCATCCGGTCACGATCGGGCAACATACCCGTGATGATTCGGAGACTAGCGCATGCCTGGCCCACGGCCATCCGCCCGCCGTCGAGCACAGGATGCCCCCGATTGGTCGCCTGCCGGACGAGGTCGGTCTCGAGCGGTCGGTAGACGACATCCGACACCCACGCTCCTTCCCGCAGCAGGTCGAGGTCGAAGGCGATCCCCGGGTGATGCAGCATCCCCAGCGGTGTCGCATGGACGACGCCGCTTGCGTGGGCGATGGCCTGGGGAACGTCGTCCAGGTCGAACGTTTCGATGGTCTGTGTCGGGAAGTGAACCCGCATGCGGGCGGCGAGGTCCTCCGCGCGAGTGGCGTCGACGTCCGACAGATCTAACCGCTCCGTGCCCTTCGAGAGGAGCGCATATGCGGTCGCAGCGCCCGCGCCGCCGCAGCCGATCTGCACGACGCGCTCGAGCGATGCTCCTGGCAGGCCTGTCGTGAGACCGTCGCGGTATCCCATCCAGTCCGTGTTGTACCCGACGAGACGGCCATCGTCGAACACCACGAGATTCACTGCACCCAGGTGCGCGGCATCCGTGTCCAGCTCATCGACGAGGTCGAGGACGAGCTGTTTGCAGGGGTGGGTGATGTTCATCGCGGCGAAGCCGGCAGATTCGGCTTCGGCGAGTATCGCGCCGACGTCCTCGGCCGGTCGGCCGAGCTCGATGAGATCCAAGATGCGGTACTCGTAGTCGAGTCCCAGCTCCGTGGCCTCTGACTCATGCATCGCCGGCGTCAGGGATGCTGTGATGCCTTCGCCGATCAGGCCGACGAGGTAGTGTCCTCGGCGCGGGCGAAGACTCGATCCGAGGTCCCGCTTTCGACCCATCACGACGCATCCGGGATTTCGAAGTCGACCGTCGCGAGTGACGCCTTCACCGGTGCGGAGATCCTGAGCACCTCGGCGTGGGCTGGATGCCGCGTGTAGGCATCCAGCGCGTCAAGATCATCGAAGTCGGCAACGAGCGCAAGTTCATGCGAGGCCGGGCCTCCCAGCACATCCGGACCGACGCTCATGCTTCGCAGTTGCGGGATCTGCTCCGGCAGCGCCCGCAAGAGTGACATCCAGTGGTCTCGCTGTTCAGTCGTGAATTCGGGGATGAATCGAAAGACGGCGACGTGGCGGATCACGCGCGAGCCTCCTGACTTGCGGCGCGGCGATGCTCGTACTGGGCCGCCAGTCGGACGGGCGCGTTGAGCGCACCGTAGCCCGCATATCCATCACGTCGTTCGACGACCTCGAGGAACACGGTCCCGATGGGAGGTGTGTAGAAATGCAGGAACGAACCGGACTCGTCCCGGTCGTACATGACGTTCAGTTCCCTGAGCTCATCCAGGAGGGCAGGTTCGATCTGGAAGCGCGCCTCGATGTCGTCGTAGTAGTTCGCGGGGATGTCGAGGGGTCTGAAGCCGCGCTCGCGTGCCGCTCGAGCGAGCGCGAGGATATCGGACGTTGCGAAGGCGATGTGCTGCGGCAGGATCGCATCTTCGCTCGCACCGGATGGCACCAGATTGAGAGCGATCCGAAGGGTTCCGTTGGCGCTACGAAGCACCTGGCTGCGCACGAGGCCCACCGGTGCGGCCACCTCGATCGATGCCTCCGCGCGCAGATCGAGCACCGAGTGGAGGAAGAGGACCGCTGCATCGAAGTGCTGCCACGGCTGCGCAAGGTTGACATGATCGACACGTTCGATCATGTGCGGGTCATCGTGATCGGGGGTGCCGAACTCACTCACCCATCGCGGCTCCGTTTCTCCCTCGGCACCGAAGAACACCTCCGAACCGTCGGGCGCTCGAACACCCACGAGGGGTTCCTCGCCCGCTCCCTCCTCGCGAGGAATCTCGGGCGCGAAGAGTTCCTTCGCCCGTCGCAATGCGGTGGCGGGATCACTCACCGAGAGGCCGAGGCCGGCCACCGTCGGCCGCGGATGCTCCGAGTCCGGCGCGCCGAGCACGACCCGAGCTGCACCCTGTGACCACAGCTCGACGTTCTTGGTCCGGTGCTCCCCATGGGAGCGAAAGCCCAGTTGCATAAGAAGGCGTCTGAGCTCTTGCAGCTCGCTGGTTCGCAACTCCACGTAGTTCATGTCGGCAGCGGGTTCGATCTTGGGAAGCGTGGCCGTCGACATTCGAGCGGCGCGGCCACCCGCGGCGGAGCCCAAGGACGCGGCTGTCTCATGCTCGAGCCAGCGCAGGGAGCGTCGAGCGTCGACCGCCGTAGCGCGGGGATCAGCTTGGCGGAACGTGTCGTTGAATATCTCGAGCGAGACGTGACCGTCGTAGCCCGTGCGGACCAGGTGTGCCATGAAGGTGCCGAGGTCGAAGCCGCCCTCTCCCGGAAAGAGGCGGTGGTGCCGGCTCCACGAGAGCACGTCCATCGAGAGGAGCGGGGCGTCTGCCACTTGGACGAAGAAGATCTTGTCGGCGGGTATGGTCTCGATCGCCTGAGGATCATGCCCCTTCGAGAGGATATGGAAGCTGTCAAGACAGAGGCCGATGCGTGGATGGTCGGTGAGGCGCACGATGCGAGCGGCGACTTCATAGCTGTCGACGAATCGGCCCCAAGCGAGCGCCTCATAGGCGACGCGAACACCGAAGCGCCCGGCGACGTCCCCGAGTTGCCGCAGTTGAGTCGCGGCAAGCTGCTCATCCCCGCTGCGCGCGGTCGCGACGTTGCTGCACAGCAACATGGTTTCGATGCCAAGGCGATTCATCAGGGCGAACTTCGCCGCCGCGCGACGAATGTTCTGCTCGAGGAGTTCAGGGCCGACGCCCTCGAAATCGCGAAAGGGCTGGTACAGGTCGAGAGAGAGCCCGAGCTCCTCGGCTCGCGCTCTGATCGCCTCAGGCGACTGAGGCGAGGCGACCAGGTCCGGCTCGAAGATCTCAACTCCATCGAAACCCGCCTCATGTGCGGCGACGAGCTTCTGATCGAGTGTGCCGCTCAGGCAGACCGTGGCGATCGATGTGCGCATGGCACCTTTCTGTGGCCACCGGCTATGGTGTGCCCGCGTGATTCTCGGAACAGCATTGCATAGGTCTGTACTAACTAGTACATTCGAGTTCGAAGGGCGATCGACGTCGATTCAAGCCGCTGAGAGGGGACACTCGATGACGAGTCTCGCCGAATGGAACACGACCCCCGCTCGGTCGGGCGGACCGGTCTCCGTGCTCGGTCGCATCATCGCGATCCTCGACGCGGTGAAGGAGTCCGGCGGCTCGATCTCGATCACCGATCTCGCGATGCGCACCGACTTGCCGAAGTCCACCGTCTCGCGCCTCGTCGCGGAGCTGACCGGGCAGCGCTACCTGGAGCGCCGCGACGACGGCGTGACGCTCGGGCTGCGTCTTTTCGAGCTCGGCGCACGCGCGAGCCTCCCTCGTCGGCTCCTCGCCGCTGCGGCGCCCGTAATACGGCACCTGCGGGATGTCACGGGAGAACGAGTGGGCCTCTGGGTGCCGCAGGGGACCGACATGGTGTCGATCGCCGCCGTCGCGGGTCGCCTTCCGATGCTCCCGACGCGGGCCGGCATGCACTCGCCCGCACTGACGACGGCGAGCGGCAAAGCCTACCTCGCCTTCTGCGCCGATCAGGGCGTAGTTGACCGGGTGAGCGCACCGCTCATCGCCGCCGCTGCCGACCACTTCCGAGACGAACTCACTCATGTGCGTGCCTCGGTCGTCGCGGTGGACTTGGAGGTCTCGTACCCCGGCATCCTCGCCGTCGCCAGCCCCGTCCTCTCGGGCGACCGCGTCGTGCTCGGTGCGATCTCCATCGCGGGCCCCAGCGGAGCGATGGACCCGGAGAGCGCCGCACCCCTGGTTCGTGCCGCAGGCACGAGCGTCAGCCGTCGGCTCACGGCCGCGTAGGCATGCGCACCGCCGACTGGACCGATTCGGTCAGCGTTCTCGACCGCGTGACGGCCGTATTCGACGCTTTCGGCGACCAAGACGTAGGGCTCGGTGTCTCGGAGCTGGCCCGGCGTGCCAACCTTCCGAAGTCGACGGTCTCGAGGATCGCCGCTGATCTCGTCACGCAGCGTTTCCTCGACCGCGACGGCGACAAGCTCTACCTGGGCGTCCGCCTCTTCGAGCTGGCGCAGAGCGTGGAGGAGCCGCGAAGGCTGCGTCACTTCGCGCTCCCCGTGATGGCCGAGCTGCGCGACGCGACCGGTCAGACGGTGAACCTCGCGATTCTCGAAGGAGCCGACGTCGTCTTCATCGCAATCTTGCGCGGCGGGCCGACCTCCAAGCCACTCGCGAGGATCGGCGGTCGCCTCCCAGCACACGCGACGGCGCTCGGGAAGGCCATCTTGGCGTTCTCCCCAAGCGGTGTCAGCGAGCGCATCATCCAGGGTCGACTGGAGGTGCGAACACCGCACACGATCTCCGAGCCGTCAGCGCTCCTGCGGGAGCTGAGCGACATCCGCAGGCTCGGGGTAGCCACCGCGATGAATGAGTGCGCGAACGACCGCGCATGCGCGGCGAGCCCGATCCTCGATCATGGCGGCGCGCCCATCGCAGCGATCTCTGTGGCTGGATCAGCCTCCGACGTGGTACCCGACCGCATCGCTCCGGCCGTGCGCGCTGCCGCCCTGAGCCTGGGTCGTCGGATTAGCGCAGGAGGCCATCACTGACCGTGGAGACGGGAACGGGGTGGGTGCGCATCGCACCCACCCCGTTTGCTGATCTCTGAGGTCAGTCTGCCGTCTCGCGGATCGCCTGGTAGGCCTCGAGGCTCTCGCCGGTGAAGTAGCCTTCGAAGAACTCCTCCGACTTGTTGATGAAGGCATCCATGTCGATGTCCTCCTGCTCGATCACTGTGAAGGCGTCGTTCGCGCGGTACTCGTCGAGGATTTCCTCGGTTTCCTCGTCGACACACTCGCGATTCTCAGGCCGAATCTCGTGGATCGTCTCCTCGAGCAGCGCCGTCTGCTCCTCGCTCATCTTCTCGTATGTCTTGTCGCTGACGATGATCCAGTGGATGCCGACGTTGTGATCGTTGAGGATCGCGGTGTTGAGGACCTCGTCATAGCTCGACGAGCGCGTCGCGACGATGGGGTTCTCCTGGCCCACCGCGATCCCCTGCTGCAGGGCGGTGTAGACCTCCTCCACCGCAACCGAGACGGGGCTCGTCACTCCGAGCGCCTCGGCGTTCGCGAGGAAGATCGGGGAGTTCGGGAACCGGATGGGCACGCCCGCCAGGTCGTCGGGGCTGTGCACCTCGACGTCCTTCGTCGTGAAGGTACGGTTGCCGAAGTACCAGCCGTCGACGATGTTGACACCAGTGGCCTCGTGGAAGCCCGAGAACAGGTCTTCCGAGCTCTCATCGATCCACTGGAACGCGTGTTCCACGTCATTGAACGCGTAGGCGGCATCGACGACGCCGATCGGCTCGTAGGTGGCACTGAGCGCGGACGCACCCTGCAAGTCGATATCGATATCGCCTGCCTGGACCTGCGGGAATCGGTCGGCATCTGGGCCGAGCTGACTCGCCGGGTACAGCTCGACCGTAAAGCCGATGTCGGCACCTTCGAGTCGCTCCTGGAGGACCTCGACGCCGCAGAAATAGTTGGGCGTCTGCTCATTCTGGCTCGTTGCGACAGTGAGGGTGACGGGCTTGTTCTCCGAAGCACCCGCATCGCCGGTCTCTTCGGGAGCGCCGCCGCCTCCGGCACAGCCGGTGATGACAAGGGTGGTTGCTGCGAGCACCGACGCGGCGGCTAGGCCTCGGCGCGTCGAACGGGCTATGCCCATGGGACTCTCCTCTTGTTGTGCGCACGTCTTCGTGCGGGTTCTGACGTGACATTCGGTGGCCGACGCGCGACATCCGGTCGAGACCTCTCGCACGGAGCGGGATCGTCGTCGACCACGCTGTCAAGTTACGGCCCGGTGCAGTGCTGACTCTTACCGACATCGATCGGTTCGCAAAGCGATGTCCCGTCGAGTGGAACATGCAGTCCGTGCTATCGTTCGTGGCTTTCGCCGGTGAATGGAACGTTCCCTGTGCGTCGGTTCATCGTGGCATACGCTCGGCCGGGACCGTCGCGAAGGCGACGATGCTGGGAGGCTCCGTGACGGCATCCGAACCCTTGCCACTTCGCATCGGTGTCGTCGGAGTCGGCTTCATGGGGCGCCAGCACATCGACTTCATCCGAGCGGCGTCAAGCTCGGCCCTCGCGGCGATCGCCGACCCGGTCTTACCCGATGGCATCGGCTTCGAGTGTCCGACGTTTCAGGACACCGCGGGAATGCTGGCATCCGAGCAGCTCGATGCGGTCATCATCGCCAACCCGAACCCGCTGCATGTGGAGTCGGCTGTCGAATGCCTCGAGGCCGGCGTCGCGGTACTCCTCGAGAAGCCGGTCGCCATGCGCTACGCCGAGTCCCGTCGGCTCGTCGACACCGTCGCGCGTCTGGACGGACGCCTCTTGGTCGGCCACCATCGGCGTCACCATCCCGCCGTCGCGCGCGCCCGCACCGCCATCCACGACGGTGAGCTCGGACAGATCGTCGCCGTCAGCGGACTCTGGTCGGCACGCAAGGGGGACGCGTATTTCACCGGCACCCCTTGGCACCGCCGACCCGGTGCCGGCGTGACGCTCATCAACGTCGTGCACGACGTCGATCTGCTGCGGCACCTGTGCGGCGAGGTAGCCGAGATTCAGGCGATGCACAGCTCGCATGCCCGAGGCCTCGAGGTCGAGGACACGGTGTCGCTCAATCTCAGATTCGAGAGCGGAGCGGTCGGAAGCCTCCTCGCCTCCGATGCCGGAGTCTCGCCGTGGGGCTGGGACCAGGCCACCGAAGAGACGCTCGCGTTCCCATTCCTCCCCGACGGGGTGGCCTACCGGATCGTCGGCACGCGCGGGGCGTTGTCGGTGCCCAACCTCGCGAAGTACGCCTACGATCCGTCAGTGCCAGCAGACTGGCATTCGCCCCTGTCGCGCACCTACCTCCCCGTTGCATCGCGGGGCTCGTTCCAGGCGCAGCTCGATCACTTCATCGAGGTCGCGCGTGGAAGTGCGGAACCCCTCGTTTCAGCCGAGGACGCCTCGCGCACGCTCGCGCTCGTCGAGGCGGCAACGCTTGCCGCCCGCACTGGCGCAACGGTCGACGTCGCACGGTTCCGGGCCGAGATCGATGCAGCGGAGCAGTCGTGACCCGTGCACATGACGAGGAGGGCCGGCGATGACGAAGCTGGATGGTCGGGTATTCGACGCGATCGTCATCGGGGGAGGACTCGCGGGCCTGGCGGCGACGCAGCGTCTCGCCGCGCACGGACTGAGCGTCGCCCTTGTTGAGAAGCGCGATCGGCTGGGCGGCAGCTCCGCGATGAGCGGAGGATGGTTCGCACTGTCCGGCACGACGCTCCAGCGCCGAGCAGGCGTCGAGGACTCCGGCGACCTCTTCCTCGTGGACATGCTGGAGACTGGCGGAGGCTTCGCCGACGAGGTGCTGATGCGGGCGCTCGTCGACCGGCAAGCGAACGCGGTTGCCGCGATCGATCATGCTGGGGCGTGGACCGACGAACTCAAGGTCAGTGCAGGGATGACGGTCGCACGGGCACATCTGATTCGCATCGGCGATCTGCTCGCGCATCTCGAGTACGAGGCGGTCGCCGCGGGTGCCGCAATCCTCCCCGGACACGCGGCCGGCGGCCTTGTCACGGATGGATCCAGAGTGGCGGGCATCACGTCCGAGAGCGGAGCCCTCATCGCAGGCTCGGGAGTCGTCCTCGCCAGTGGGGGATTCTCGCGCTCGCACGAACTGCTCGAGCTCTTCGTGCCCGATCAGGCTGCGGCCATGCCGTACGGCGGTGTCGGTAACACGGGCGACGGGCTTCGAATGGCCTGGATGCTCGGTGCTGGACTGGCCGACATCGGGCACGTCACCGGCACCTACGGGCAGCACGCGGAAACGACGGACGACGAGCACGAGCTGCTGACCGCCAATTACCTCGGGGCGATCCTCGTGAACTCTCGCGGGGAGCGCTTCGCGGACGAGTCGGAGTCGTACAAGGTCCTCGGGTCTGCGGTGCTGAGCCAGCCGGGGCGGACGGCCTTCCAGATCTTCGACTCCGTCGTGCGGGCCCGTTCGAAGCCCGGCGTTCCGCTCTCGGACATGGAGCGCCTCGAGGAGCTCGGGCACTTCGTGAGCGCACCCACGATTGCGGCGCTCGGGCGCGAACTCGGAATCCCGCCGGAAAGGCTCGAACGCACGGTCGCGCACTACAACGAGAGCGTATCGGGTCGCCATGAGGACCCATTCGGCCGGACGGGTCTCGTGAACGGGGTGGGCGCGCTGGTGCCAGTGGCAACCGGACCGTTCTACGCGTACGCCGCGGTGACCGCGATGACCTCGACGTATGGCGGACTCAGCGTCGCAGCGGACAGCTCGGTGAAGCGGGTCGACGGAAGTCGCATCGAGGGGCTCTACGCCGCGGGGGAGGTCGTCGGCGGCTTCCATGGGGCGTCCTACATGACGGGAACAGCGCTCACGAAGGCGCTGGTGTTCGGGTTCGAGGCCGCCGACGCGATCGCTCAAGGCTGACCCGTCGCATCACAGCTCTTCGTGGTTGTCCGAATCCCGGATGCCCTCGGCCGCCAACCGGCCGGCGGCGCGGATCCCCAGTTCGTACCCATACGCGCCGGCGCCTGCGATCACCACGCGCGCGACCGAGGAGATCAGGGAGTGGTGGTAGACGGCCTCGCGAGCATGGATGTTCGTGATGTGCACCTCGATGACCGGAGCGGTGAGCATCCTGAGCGCATCGAGGAGCGGCACGGACTGGAAACTGAAGCCCGCTGGGTTGATCACCACGATCGCTTGCCGGCGAAAGGCCTCGTGCACCCACTCGACGACTTCGTGCTCCGCGTTGGATTGCGCGAAGAAGAGGTCGAACCCCAGCTCGCGCGCAACTCGCTCGCAGTCGCGGCGCACGTCGTCCAACGTCGTGGTGCCATACAGCTCGGGCTGGCGCAGACCGAGCATGTTCAGATTCGAGCCGTTCAGCACGAAGAGGTCTCTGGCCATAGGAATGCCTTTCAGTCGCAACCGACGTGTTCGTCCGATGACCCCGCGACGGTGGGGGAGGGACACGAGCGTCGCGGGGCCATCGGAGACTGGGGCCCGGCTACATGAGGCCGAGCAGCGTCGGCAGACTCGTGACGATCACTGGGAACAGTGTCAGGAGCAGCAGAACGACTCCGAGCGGGATCAGGAAGGGCAGGATTCCACGGAACAGCTCGCCCATGGGTCTGCGAGTGATCGAGCCGACGACGAACAGCACTGCACCGACCGGTGGTGTCAGCGATCCGATCATCAGGTTGAGGATCATGATGACGCCCAGCTGCACCGGATCAATACCGAACTGCGCGACGATCGGCATGAGGATCGGCACGAGCACCAGGATCACCGGCGGAGCCTCGAGGGGGATGCCGAGCAGGATCAGGAGCACGTTGAGCATCAGCAGGAACACGATCGGGTTGTCGGTGAAGCCTGTGAGCCACTCGCCCAGCGCGCGGGATACCTGCTCGCGAGCGAGCACCTGACCCATGAGGTTCGACGCGCCGAGGATCAGGAGGATCCCAGCGGAGACGACGACTGTCTCCGTGGCCGCCTTCCAGAACACCCGCCAGGTCAGGGTGCGGTAGATCGCACCCAGGACGAGCATGTAGACCGCCGCGATGCCGGCGCTCTCGGTGGGGGTGAACCATCCGCTGAAGATGCCGCCGAGGATGATCACGGGCAGCATCGCCGGTCCGATCACTCGCACGGCCGCCTTGGCGAGCATCGATCCGACGAACGGCTGGCTGACCGCGATGTCGGGGTGGCGCCGCACCCAGAAGAAGACGTATGCGCCCAGTCCGAGCGCCATGAGCATGGCCGGGATGATCGAGCCTGCGAACAGGGCACCGGTCGAGATCGATGCGGTCGCCGCGAAGAGCACGGCAGGAATGCTCGGCGGCATGACGGTGCTCATGAGCGAGCCCGATGCCGTGAGGCCTGCCGAGAACCCGTACGGGTAGCCGGACTTGAGCATCTGGGGGATCTGGACCTTGCTCGTCGACGCAGCGTCCGCGAGCGCGGAGCCGCTGATCCAGGAGAAGCCGATCGCGGTGCCGAGGTTCACGTAGGCGAGATTGCCCGGCAGCCGCGGCAGGAGCGACCGTGCAAGGTCGTACAGCCGCGTGGCGATGCCGAGATGGTTGGCGATGGTGCCGACGAAGATGAACAGCGGGACTGCGAGCAGCGGGAAGCTGTTGATCCCGTTCACGACGGACGAGATCGCGTAACCCGCGGAGAGGCCCTGGCTGTAGAAGTACAGCATGCTCGCCGCGATCATCGCGAACGCGACGGGCACCCGGAGTAGGAGGAAGATGACGAACAGCAGGATGTAGAGCCAGAGGTCCAAGGGTCAGCCTTCCATCTCGCCGATGTCGAGCTTGCGCTCCGGGCGGTTCGCAAACGGGATCTTAAAGATGGAGTGGATCGCGGCCGACGCGAAGCCGACCAGCGCGAAGAGGTACAGCACGCCGATCGGCATATGCATCGCGGCGCTGAGTCTGCCCCATTCCGTCTCAATTTTGACGAATGCCTCGTATGCGAGGGCGAGACTCGTGGCGACCATGATGACCGCCGAGATGACCCGCAGCACAACGAAGAGCCGCCTTCCGGAAAGCAGCTCGTCGAAGATCTCGAGCACGATATGGCCGTTACGACCCACGAGGTATCCGGTCGTGATGAAGGTCATGGTGATCATCGACATGAGTGCGACTTCACCCGCGCCGACCCAGCTGATCGACGGGAAGTAGCGGCCGAGCACCTGATACATGACGCCGAAGACGATGAGGGCGAAGAGCGCAACGCCGATCGTGATCTCGATCCGGGAGAGCACGCGGATGAACAAGGGGTCGGCCGGAACGCCCGTGTTGAGTTCGGGCCCCGCATAGAAGGTGTCGGTGTGAAGATAGATGGATTCGCCGAGGGCGGCCTCCGAGGCCTTGGGGGCAGCCTTCTCGGGCTCAGCGGACCGGCCCTCCTCAGGGTCGGACCCACGTTCCTTGTCGGTCACGGCGTCACCGCCACGGTGTCAGGGTGCATTGTCAACCTCTCTGTTGATGCGGGCCGAGCGTGCTCGCGCACATCGCTGCCCCTGAGACTCTGGTCTGCGATCCTGTGCGTGCAAAGTCGAGTCTCGCCGAATGGGACACACGCTGCACGCACCGATCCGCCCCCGTCGAATTCGACGGAGACGGATCGGTGGTGCGTCGGAATCGACTACTTGACGACGGTCACGGTCGCACTCGACGTGAGCTGCTCCTGAACGGCCTCAGAGTTGAGGACGTTGACCCGCAGGGTCAAGGTCACCTCTCCGGTCGGCACGTTGTTGTCGAGGTCGGCGGCGTCGAACTTGACGATGATCCGGTTCTTGTTGGCCGTCACCTTCGAGGCCGGGATCGGAGTCGTCGAGAGCGGAGTGACCAGGACTGCGCCGCTCTCGTACTCGTATCCCGGCGGCAGCTCGAAGTGTGCCGAGATCTTGCGGTTCACGCCGGTGAACAGGCCCGTCCCCGAGCCGAGGTCGAGCCGGGCAGGTGTGAACCTCAGCGCGCCCAGCTGATCCTGTGGCTCCAGGTAGACCTCGATCTTGCCGGTCGGCCGCGGATCAGTGCAGTCATTGAAGTAGTACTCGCCGGCACGGTCGAACGTGTGCTGGTAGGTCTCTCCTGGCTGCAGCTCGACGTTGAACTCACCCTCGAAGAACTGCGTCGCGCAGTGCGGCTTCAGGTTCGGGAAGTTCGGGAACGTCTCGGCCCCCGGATTGCTGAACGTCACCGTCGTACCGACCGGCACTCGCAGATGCGTGGGCTGCATCCCGTTCTGCGACACGCTGTCGCGCGCCGCAGCGGTGTCGGCGGTGCGGTTGGAGCGTGCGAGCAGCACGGTGTTGTCGACCGTCTCGCCAGCGACAGCAGCGCCGCCCACCGGACGACGGATCGACAGCGGAGCCGTGTCCGGTCCCTCTTGGCTTCCCGACTCGGTCGTGTAGGTGCCACCGAGTTTGAACGCCCAGAGCGAGTCGCCTTGAGTGACCGATCCGCCGTAGGGGTTGGTCGACCCTGCGGCGAACACGGCGACGTACTGTTCGCCGTCGACCTCGTAGGTGACCGGCGCGGATGCGATGCCCGAGCCCGTCTGGAAGTTCCAGAGCACGTCGCCGTCAGCGGCATCCATCGCCAGCAACTCCCCGTCGATCTGTCCGACGAAGAGCAGGTCTGATGCGGTCGTCAGCGGTCCTTGGCCGTGCGACATGTCCGTGCCGAGATGGTTGCGCCACGCGACTTCACCGGTCGACGCGTCGTACGCGAGGATGCCGCCGGTCTGGTACTGCCCGATGGCCCGCAGGCCGTTGGCGGAGGCGCCGTTGTAGTGAGCCACCGGGTTCGTTCCGTACGGGAAGTAGACGAGATTCGTGCTGTGACTGTACGAGTGGTTCGACCAGTCGCCGCCGCCGTTCTGGCTGGTGGTCGAGAGGATCGGCGCATCCCATTGAGGGTCGTACATACAACCCTCACGGTGCCCCGACGAGTGCCCGTCGGGGAAGGTGAGGAACGGCTCGTCAACCGCGACGTAGCTGTCGGGGTTGAAGACCAGGTTGCCCTCGGCGTCGGCCTGGTAGCCGTTGTAGTTCGGCACGCCACGCCAGGGATCGCCGGGGATGTTCTCCGGGTCGAGCTTGTCCCACACGATGCATTCCGGCAGGAGCCGTGTCTCGGGGAAAGGCTGGGTCAGGGCGTGGTTCTGGCGCGAGTCGGTGATCATGGGCTTGTCGATCACGGGAAGCACCGGTTCGCCGTTCGTGCGGTCGAGCACGAACTGGTGCCCCGACTTGCTGCCGTAGAAGACGACCTTTCGCTCCTCGCCCCCGATCTCGATGTCGGCCAGTGTCGGCGGGTGCACGTTGTCCATGTCCCAGACGTCGTGGCGAATGGACTGGTGGTGCCACTTGTACTCGCCCGTCGTGGCATCGACGGCCACCATCGTGCTCGAGAAGAGGTTGTCTCCGGGGCGGAGGGACCCGTTCTGCGAGGACGCGCAGCTGCGGGCGTTGCCGAAGGTCATGTAGTACATGCCGAGTTCAGCGTCCACAGCGCCGTGCATCCATGACGTCGCACCGCCTTCCTCAGCGCAGTCGGTGCCATCGGGGAGCACCGGACCCCACGTCGCCGACGCATCGAACGTCACGCCGTCGACTCCGGTGAACTCCTGGCCCCGCTTCGGTCCGCCGAAGAAGTGCCACAGATAAGACCCGTCGGTCGCGTCGAGCGCGACGACGGCGCCGCGGTCGCCGTCCGCAGCGTGGGCGTAGACGATTCCGTTGTAGTACACGGTCGCGACTTTTCCGACCCGTCCCAGATCCTCACCCCCCGGGCCGACGGGCTGCGCCGCCCAGATCTCCTGGCCGGTGGCCTCGTCGAGGGCGACGACGTGGTTGTCGCCTGCAAGTGTGAAGATCTTGCCGTCACCGGCCGAGACGCCACGGCGAGTGCCCGACATGCCGTAGACGTCGTTCTCCCACTTCCAGACGGGATCACCGCTCGCACCGTCGACGGCGATCACGCCGCCGCTCGGCGTATCGAGGAAGATCACGCCGTCGACGACGATTGGGGTCGTCTGCTGACCCACATCATCGGAGGCGGGCGCGACGGCCGACACATGAGTTCGCCATGCCGGTGCGAGGCGGTCGACGTTGCGTTTCCGGATCTCCGTCAACCCCGAGTAGTGTTGATTGCCGAGGTTCCCGCCGACGGTCGGCATGTCCGCGCCCGTCGGTTCCAAGCCCGTCAACCCGATGGGCGGGACCGGTTCGGCCGGTCCCGCCATTCCATGGGCAGGTGAAGCGACCATCGCGAGCACAACCAGTGCCCCGATCCCCGCGACGCCCAACCTCGTAGTCAGTCGTGTGCGCATCCCTTGGCTCCTTGATCGTCGTTGATCCGACGGCGGATGAGCTCACGCGCGCCCGACGTCGTTCTGGGGGTGCCGCCAGCCCGCCCGACATTGCGATCGGTGAACCCGGTCAGCGCTGAGGACGCTATCGCCGACCCCCGTTCGGGGGCAAGTACACGATCCATCGAGTGGCACAACTCCCGTCGTGACGCGGGCACAGCCATCGGATCATTTCTGCCCAATGGGACACGCTTTGTCGACGACGACGGCGTGTGCCTAACATGCGGCAGTCCCCACCAACGCTCAAGACGGAGTTTTCATGGCCACTGCCGCACCCAAATCCCTGTCGCCGGAGCAGGAGCAGGAGCTCGACGACGTGTTCGCCCGCGCCCGGGCGGCGCTCGCAATCATCGAGACCTATGACCAGGACCGCGTCGACCGCTTGATCCAGGCGGTCGCGTGGGCGGTCGCGAATCGCTCAGCATTCCATCGGCTGGTCGGGATGGGAATCAAAGAGTCCGGCCTCGGCGACTTCGACAGTCGCATGAACAAACGCATGAAGATTCGCGGCGTCCTTCGTGACGCGCTCCGGAGTCCTTCGGTGGGCATCATCGAGGAGGACGCCGAGAAGGGACTCGTCAAGTACGGAAAGCCGGTCGGGGTCATCGGATGCGTCGTCCCGACGACCAACCCGGACCTGACGCCCGCCGGCAACGCCATCTACGCCATCAAGGCGCGCGACGTGGTCGTCTTCTCTCCGCACCCGCGCTCGAAGCACACGACCCTCGAGACCGTCAGGCTCATGCGAGAGGTGCTGGAAGCTGAGGGTGCTCCGGCCGACATTCTGCAGTGCATCACTCTTCCGAGTCTCGCAGCGTCGCAGGAGGTCATGCGCCGCTCGGACCTCGTGATCGCCACGGGCGGCCAGGGGCTGGTCCGAGCGGCCTACAGCTCCGGAACGCCCGCTTACGGGGTGGGGGCGGGCAACGCAACCGAGTTCGTCGACGAGACCGCGGACATTCAGGAGACGGCACGCAACTGCATGATGTCGAAGACGTCGGACTTCGGCTCGGGCTGTTCGGCGGATGGGAACGTCCTGGTGCCGGCGGCGAGATATCGGGAGATGCTCGAAGCACTCCAGGGCGAAGGCGGGTATCTCGCCACCTCGGACGAGCGCGCGGCGCTGCAGTCGGTGATGTGGGACGAGGAAGGGCACCGTCTGCCAGACACCGTCGCCGTATCGCCACAGGCGCTCGCGAGGGCGGCGGGATTCGACATCCCGTCGCACAGCAGGTTCATCCTGGTCGAGGGCGACGGCATCGGCGACGACAGGCAGTTCTGCAAGGAGAAGCTCACGACCCTGATGGCGGTCCACCCCTACGAGGGCAGTTTCGAGGATGGCGTCGAACTCGCAAAGCGGCTCTACGACATCGGTGGCAAGGGCCACTCCTGCGGCATCGCCTCCACCGACGACGCGCACATCGACTACTTCGCGCGGCATATGCCGGTCTCGCGCATCATGGTTCGCCAGCCGAACTCCAAAGCGAACGCGGGATCCTTCACGAATGGGATGCCGATGACCTCGTCGATGGGATGCGGTACTTGGGGAGGCAACATCACCTCCGAGAACATCTCCCTTCGCCATTACCTGAACACGACATGGGTCTCGCGCACCATCGCGGAGGACCGGCCATCCGACGAGGAGCTGTTCGGAGACTTCTACGACGCTGCGCTCGAATCGGCGGACGCGACATTGGCTGCGGCGCCGTGAGCACACCCATCGACCTCGGTAAGGAGAACGAGCCGATGACCGGAGTGTCGCCGGAAGAGCTCGTCGACGAAGCACGGCGATGGTGGCAGACGGAGATCATCGACGTCCGCCCGGGCGCGATCGCGCTGCGCGGGTATCCCATTCAGGACCTCATCGGCAACGTCGGCTTCGTCGACACCATCTGGCTCATGCTGCGCGGCGAGCTGCCGTCGAAGGCGCAGGCGACCCTCTTCGAGGCAGCACTCGTGGCGTCCGTCGACCACGGGCCGCAAGCGCCGTCGATCGCGATTGCCCGAATGGCGACGACTTGCGGCACGCCCGTCAACGGCGCGATGGCTTCGGCGATCAACGTCCTCGACGACATCCATGGCGGTCCCGGCCAGCAGTGCATGGAGTTGTACCTCGAGATCGACGCCGAACTCGCGCGAGTCGGTGATCTCGAAGAGGCGGCTCGCGTCGTCCTCCAACGACACCGCGATGCAGGCGTCAGGTACTTCCCCGGGTTCGGCCACCGATTCCATCCGCTCGATCCGCGTACGCCGCGTCTGCTGTCGCTCGTCGACGCCGCAGCGGCGGAGGGCGTCGTGGACGGCCGCTTCGCGGAGATCGGACGCGCCGTCGAGGACGCGATCAGCGCGGGAAAGCCCAAGCGAGTTCCCATGAACGTCGACGGAGTGACGGCCGTCATCTACTGCGAACTCGGTCTGGCCCCCGAACTCGGTCGCGGTGTCTTCATCCTCGCCCGCTCCGTCGGCATCCTCGCTCACGCCATCGAGCAGATGACGCAGGGAGGCCGCATCAAGGGGCCAATGCCGAAATCCATCGGATACACCTACACGGGTCCTGCACGCCGACCCGTTCCGAACACCCGCGACGAATGAAGGAGATCGCAATGAAGGACCTGGTGTCCAACCAGATCGTCCGTTATCTGGAAGCGCGCGAGGTCGAGCATGTCTTCGGGTTGTGCGGGCATACGAACATCGCGCTGCTCGCAGCCCTCGAGAAGAGCGACCGGATCTCCTTCGTGAACGTGCGTCACGAGCAGATCGCCGCCCACGCTGCGGACGGCTACGCACGGGCGACCAAGCGGACAGGAGTCGTACTCACGCACCTCGGCCCTGGGCTGACGAATGCCGCAACGGGAGTGGCGAACGCCGCGCTCGACTCGATCCCGATGGTCGTCATCGCGGGCGACGTGCCGACGCATTACTTCGGGAAGCACCCGCATCAGGAGATCAATCTCCACGCCGATGCGGCCCAGTACGAGATCTATCGGCCGTTCGTCAAGCGTGCGTGGCGCGTCGATCGGCCGCACCTCATCGCCGAGGTGCTGGACAAGGCGTTCACCCTTGCGGCGAGCGGCCGCCCCGGGCCCGTTCTCGTCGACGTGCCCATGGACGTGTTCTCAGCGGAGGTCGATATCGCACTGTTCGACAAGGTGGTCGGCAACACCCGCTCGCTCGCGAGGCCCAGCCTCGATGAGGCGGTCGCCGAGCAGATCGTGCGGAGCCTGCTTGCTGCCAAGAAGCCCGTGCTCTACGTCGGCGGCGGCATCGTCGCGGCGGACGCGGCCGCCGAGCTCGCCGAGTTCGCCGGCCTGCTGTCGCTGCCCATCGCGCACAGCCTCATGGGCAAGGGCGCAGTGCCCGACGATAACCCCCTGGTCCTGGGCATGACGGGATTCTGGGGGACGGCGTTCACCAACGAGACGACGCGAACCGCCGACTGGATCCTCGCACTCGGCACCCGATTCGCGGAAGCCGACTCGAGCTCGTGGTACACCGAGTACACCTTCGACATCCCGGCTACGAAGCTCATGCAGATCGACATCGATCCTGCCGAGCTGGGGCGCAACTACCCGCTCGAGATCGGCGCACTGGCAGACCTCAAGTCCGCGCTGACCGTGCTCATCCGGGTCGCGCGGCGCCTCGCCCCGGCAGGTCTGCAGCGCACCGAGCTGCTCGCACAGATCGCGGGGAACCGCGCGGCGATGAAGCTCCAGAACGCGGATGCCCAGGTCTCCGACGCATGGCCCATGCGGCCCGAGCGTATCCTCTCCGAGACTCGGGAGGTGCTGCCGCGCGACGCGATCATCACCACGGATGTGGGCTGGAACAAGAACGGGGTCGGTCAGCAGTTCGACATCCTCACCCCAGGCACGTTCCTCACACCGGGCGGCTTCGCGACCATGGGTTTCGGCGCGCCGGCCGCCGTCGGCGCCAAGATCGCCCACCCGGATCGCGTCGTCGTCTCTCTCGTGGGGGACGGTGGCTTCGGACAGAACCCCGCGGTGCTCGCCACGGCGCGCGAGCAGGGTGTCGCCGTCGTCTGGGTCGTGATGAACAACAACGCCTTCGGCACCATCGCAGGACTCGAGAAGGCCGCCTTCGACACCACTTACGGGACCGTCTTCGGCAACGCTGACGATCCCATGTACACGGACTTCGCGGCGATCGCGGAAGCGTACGGGGTCACCGGCATCAGGGTCGATTCGGCTGCGGAGTTCAAGCCCGCCCTCCAGCGGGCGATCGCGCTCGGCAGTCCGGTCGTGATCGACGTGTCGATGGTGAACGTGCCGACGCCGACGACCGGCCACTGGAACATCCTGGACATCTACTCGCCGGGCGAAACGATCGAGCACGTCGCGACGCAATGACCTCCGCGGGCACAAGAACGACTCATTGATCCGTTAGGCGGTCCGCTCATGAACGTCGTACCTGGTGCGCAGAACGTCTCCATCTCGACCGTGTGCTTGTCCGGCACGCTCGAGGACAAACTGCGCGCCGCCGCCGCCGCCGGCTTCGCCGGCGTGGAGATGCTCGAGTACGACCTCGTCATGTCGCCGTGGTCGCCTCGCCGTCTGGCCGAGGAGGCTGCGGGCCTCGGTCTGTCGGTCGAGGTGTATCAGCCGTTTCACGTCGAGACGGTTCCGCCCGAGCTGTTCGGCGCCAGCTTGCGTCGCGCGGAGCGGACGTTCGACTTGCTGTCCGAGCTCGGTGCGCGCGTCCTGGTGTGCTGCTCGGCCAGGACCGCGAGGGGACTCGACGACGACGATCTCACGGCGGAGCAGCTGCACGCCATTGCAGAGCGCGCCGAGCAACGCGGGCTGCGGCTCGCGTACGAAGCCGTGCCTTGGGGACGTGTTCGTACGCACGAGGACGCCTGGCGCATCGTTCAACGAGTCGACCACCCCGCGCTCGGTCTGTGTCTCGACAGCTTCCATGTTCTCTCGGTGGACAACGATCCCGGCGTCATCGCGCAGATGGACATCGACAAGGTGTTCCACGTCCAGCTCGCCGATGCACCCCGATTGAATATGGATGTCCGCGAGTGGAGCCTTCATTACCGGATGTTCCCCGGACAGGGCTCACTCGACGTCGCGGGTTTCCTCGGTCAGATCCTGACCATGGGATACGCCGGCCCGATCGCTCTCGAGGTGTTCAATGACGTCTACCAGCAGGAAGATCCCAGACACGCCGCCACCGACGCGATGCGCTCGATGCTTGCGCTCGCAGAGGCGGTAGCCGCACGCGGCTCGGGCGATGTTCTCCAGCAGTTCTCTCACGGCGACGTGACGCCGGCTCCTCGGCTTGCGGGCTTCGCGTTCGCGGAGCTCGCTGTGGATGAGGTGTCCGCCCCCTTGGTTTCACGTGTCCTCGACGCCCTCGGGTTCTCCCATGCCGGGCAGCACCGTTCCAAGCCGGTGCAGTTGTGGGAGCAGGGCGGTGCTCGGCTCCTGCTCAACCTCGCCCCGGAGCGATCGATCGACCCGGCCACTGCATCGATCTGTGCGCTCGCGGTCGAGAGTGCGGACGCGACTGCTTCGATGCAACGGGCGCAGAAGCTGTTGGCGCCGAAGCTTGCCCGACCTCGCGGACCTGATGAGACCGACCTGAGCTCCGTGGCCACGCCGGACGGCACTGCGCTGTTCTTCTGCGATTCCGCAGGTCGGCGTCAGTGGCTCGACGACTTCAAGCCGACCGGAACAGCGGCTCGCCCGTCCCCACTCCTCGGGGAGATCGATCATGTGTCGATCACCGAGTCGATCGACGACTTCGATCAGTCCACGTTGTTCTTCCGCGCCGTCCTCGGCCTCGTACCCGGGGAGTCCACGGAAGTCACCGCTCCCTTCGGTCTCATCCGAAACTGGTCGGCAAGCGATCCCAGCGGAGGCGTGCGCATCACGTTGAGCACCACTCCGCTGCGGCGTGGCGATTGGGCGCCCGGTGTGTCGAGCCCGCAACTCGTCGCGTTCGCCACGGATGACGCGATCGCTTGCGCGAAGATCATGCGTGAGCGCGGGGCACCGATCCTCGAGATCCCGGACAACTACTACGACAATCTCGACGCCCGCTTCTCCCTGCAGGCCGAGTTCGTCGACCTTCTTCGTGAGAACTCGATCCTGTACGACCGCGACGAGCGTGGTGGAGAGTTCCTGCACTTCTTCACCGAGATGCTGGGTTCGCGCGTGTTCTTCGAGGTGGCACAGCGCATCAACGGTTATGACGGCTTCGGTGACCCCCACAGTGTTCCGTTGCGCATGGCCGCGCACCGTCGTCAGCGGCTGCGCATGATGGCGAGCGCGCCGGATGAATCCTCATCCAAACACCGGCACCACTACTCGCTCGCCCACCTGACCGCTCTGAGCCTGTCACCTCCCGAGCTGGTCGATGCCGCCGCCGCGGCTGGCTACCGCTATGTGGGCCTGCGGATGACCAAGGTCACGGCGCAGGAGCCCTACTACCCTCTGGCATACGACCCGGCATTGATGCGCGCTACCAAGACACACCTCGCCGCGACCGGCATCGAAGTGCTCGACATCGAGCTCGCGCGGATGACCTCCGGAGACAATCCGCGCGACTATCTGCGCTTCCTGGAGGCCGGCGCCGAGCTCGGAGCGCGTCACGTCATCACGCAACTGCCGGACTCGGATTTCTCACGCAAATCTGATCGATTCACCGAGCTGTGCCAGTTGGCCCTGCCTCTCGGCTTGACCATCGACCTGGAGTTTCCGTCATGGACGGAAACCCCGAACCTGACCGAGGCCACCCGGGTCCTGCGAACGGCAGACCAACCCAACGCAGGGATGCTCATCGACCTCCTGCACTTCGCCCGGTCGGGATCCAGCGTGGACGACTTGCGCGAGCTCCCGCCCGAGTGGTTCCACTACGCCCACGTGTGCGACGCCCCAGGAGGGATTCCCACCACCACGGCAGGATTGATTCACACCGCACGCTTCGAGCGGCTCTTTCCCGGCGAGGGCGAGATCGACATGCTCGGCATCCTCGCGGCCTTGCCGGCGGGCATTCCGTTCGCGCTGGAGATCCCGCGCGCGATGCTCGTGGCGCAGGTCGGTGCGAAGGAGCACGCCCGCCTTGCGATCGTCGCGGCCCGCCGTCATCTCGACGCGGCTCACCTGGTCAGCTGAGGGTGTGGAGTGCGGGGTCCCATTGAGTGGCAACCGTCCACGCGACTTCGAGAAATCGGTGGACATCGCCGTCGCCGAGCGGCACGCCTCCATGGTGCGATACATCGCCTACCGAGTCACCTGACCGGCCATCCCGTGTACGCCTCCGCAAGGTAGGTGCGGCCGGCTTCCGACTCGACGACGGAGCGCAGCTCGCCGAGCTGACGGCGCCGGTCGAAGTCGGCTGCATCCGGTGCGATATGGAGCATGTTCGTCATCCACCAGGAGAAGTGTTGCGCCTTCCAGATGCGCTTCAGGGCGAGTTCGGCATAGTCGTCGATGAGGCGGGAGTCATTTTCGCGGAGCAGGGGGCGCAGAGCCTCGGCGAGCACGATGACGTCGGCCACGGCGAGGTTCATGCCCTTCGCGCCGGTCGGCGGAACCGTGTGCGCGGCATCGCCGACGAGTGCAGCGCGGCCGTGGCGGAGCTCGTGGGCGACGAAGCTGCGGAAGCGGAGCACATCGCGTTGGAAGATCGGGCCCTCGGTCAACGTCGAACCCGGTACTCGTTCCTGCAGCGTCTCCCAGATCTCCGTCTCGCTCATCGCGCTCGGGTCGGCGTCGGGATCGCACTGGAAGTACATCCGCTGCACTTCGGAGCTGCGCTGGCTGATGAGTGCGAAACCGGCATCCGAATTGCTGTAGATGAGTTCGTGAGAGCTCGGCGGCGCCTCGCAGAGGATGCCGAACCAGGCGAACGGGTACTCGCGGAAGTATCCGCCGGTCGCAGAGCCCGTGACGGCTGCGCGGACGACGCTGCGCGAGCCGTCGGCCCCGACGACGAAGTCGGCGTCGAGCTCGAGGACGCCGCCGTTCGCGTCGGTCGCGATGACGCGCGGTCGGTCGCCCTCGACACCCTCGATGTGCGTCGCTGTGACGCCGAAGCGGAGATCCTGTCCTGCTCCCAGTCGGAGCGAGAGAAGATCCGTGAGCACCTCGTGCTGCGGATACAGCCAGACGCTGCGCCCGACGAGGCCGGGGAAGTCGATCCGGTGCCCCTCGCCCTGGAATCGCAACTCGATTCCGTCGTGCCGCTGGCCGGTGGTGTGAACGCGCGAGTTCGGATCAATGGCGGCGAGGAGGTCGACCGTGCCCTGTTCGAGGATGCCGGCGCGGATCGTCGTCTCGATCTCGTCGCGGGAGCGCTGGTCGATGACGATCGAAGAAATCTCGGCATCCGCGAGCAGCTGGGAGAGCACCAGACCGGCGGGGCCCGCGCCGACGATGGCGACCTGCGTGCGGACGGTGGTGCTCATGGCGTCTCCCTCGACGAGCGGACGGCACTGGGCCGTCGCGCGGCTGGTTCACATTGTGTGCACGTCGCCAGCTCGTTCCGGGGCACGATCCCGTTCATCGGGATTCCGTGCTCAGCGGCGGAAGCCCAGTACCCGCTCGATGTCGCGAGCCGCGCGGTGCAGCTCCACGAGCGCGTACTCCGACTCCGCCCCCCGAGGAAGAACGACGGAGAGTGCGGCGATGACCGTCGAGGTCTCATCCCGAATCGGTACGGCGATGCCGGTGGAGACCTCTTCGATGTAGCCGGGTGCGACTGCATGACCGAGTACACGCACCTCCGCGAGCTTGCGCCGTACGGCTGCCGGGTCGGACAGGGTCGCGCGGGTGAGGGACGTCAGCGGGGCTGCGAGGATGCGGTCCTGAACGTCGTGGTCGGCGAAGGCCAGCAGCACCAGTCCGGAGCTGGAGGCGTGCAGCGGCAGCCGACCGGCGACCCGGGTGATGTTCGAGCCGGAGCTCGGGCTGCTGAGTCGCTCCAGGAACAGTGCCTCGTCTTGCTCGAGAATGGCGAGTTGGGTGTGCTCGCGTACCCTCGCCTGCACGCGCTCCATGAACGGCATCGCCGCCTGACGCAGGCGCAGTGCGCCGGAAGAGCGTGTGGCGAGCTCCCAGAGCCGCATGCCGATGCGCACGCGCCGAGTGTCGTCGCGCTCGAGGAGTCCGGCTTCGACGAGCTCTGCGACGATGCGGTGGGCACTGGATGAGGGGAGCCTCGATCGCCGACCGATCTCGGCGGTCGTCTGCACGGTTCGGGTGGGAGTGAACGTCTCCAGGATCCGCACCAGGCGATCGGTCGAGGAGTCGCCGGAGGGTGAGTTGGCCACAGCGACAGCATGACAGAGATCGAGTTCGAATCCCATTGATCGGGAGTAGGGCTCGGTAGCGGCCGTATCCGGCGGAGGATGTGAACAGCCCGTTGAGGTGTTGAAGGAGGCCCATGTCAGACCGCGCAACCGCAGCTCCGGAGTCGCCGCTCCAGTCATCCGATCAGGCCTCGCAGCGGGGGATCACTCAGGAGATCCAGGACCTGCACGCGGCATACGAGCAACGCGAGGCCGCCGGCGAGAGGCTGCCTGCGACGATGCACGATTTCCCGCCGTATCGCTCCAGCATCCTGCGGCATCCGACCAAGAACCCGAAGCTCGTCGACCCGGAGACGATCGAACTGCTCTCCCCGGCATTCGGTCAGCGCGACGTCGCCGTGGTCGAGTCCGATCTCACGATCCAGCACGCCGGTGAGCCGCTCGGTGAGCGGATGACCGTGCGCGGACGACTGCTCGACTCCTGGGGTCGCCCGGTGGCGGATCAACTGATCGAAATCTGGCAGGCCAACTCCGCCGGTCGCTACATCCATCAGCGTGACCAGCACCCGGCCCCCCTCGATCCGAACTTCACGGGTGCCGGGCGGGCCGTCACGAACGATGACGGCGAGTACGTCTTCACGACGATCAAGCCGGGCCCGTATCCGTGGAAGAACCACGTGAACGCGTGGCGTCCGGCGCATATCCACTTCTCGATCTTCGGTTCGTCGTTCACCCAGCGGCTCGTGACCCAGATGTATTTCCCGGGCGACCCGCTGTTCGCCCTCGACCCCATCTACAACACGATCTGGCGGCAGAAGGATCGAGATGCGCTCATCAGCGTCTACGACCACGACCTCACTTCTCCCGAGTGGTCGACGGGGTATCGCTTCGACATCGTCGTCGACGGACTCGATGCCACCTGGTTCGAACCCGAGGGGGAGTGACGTGCCCGTACCCGCACGAACGCACCGACCGACACCGGGGCAGACCGTCGGGCCCTTCTTCGCCTACGGCGTCGAGTTCCCGCTGATGAATCAACTCGTGCATCCGCATTCGCCGGGAGCGATCGTGCTCGGAGGCACCGTGTACGACGGCAACGGATCGCCCGTGCCGGACGCCTTCGTGGAGATCTTCTCGCCAGGCGCCGACGGCTCGGTGCCGCGAGCGCGAGGTTCGTTCCGACGAGACGGTCACACGTTCACGGGCTTCGGGCGCGCCTTCACGAACGATGAGGGGCACTACGAATTCTGGACGCGGAACCCCGGCGCCACGACCGACGGCGCGGCGGCCTTCGTCGCCGCGATCGTCTACGCTCGCGGCCTCCCGAACAAGCTGCACACCCGCATCTACCTGCCCGACGACGAGCCCGCCCTCGACGCCGATGCACTTCTCGCCACCCTCCCCGCCGATGAACGGGCTACGCTCATCGCAACGCGCACCCCCGACGGATATCTCCACCACGACATCCGGCTGCAGGGGGAGAAGGAGACCATCTTCCTTGCCTTCTGAACCGGGTACGCCGTTCGACATCGGCCTGCTCTCACCTGTCACCGTCGAGTTCGAAGAGGACACGACGGATGCCGTGATCCTCGCGCATCTGGTCGCAGTCGAAGTGGCACTCGCGAAGGCGTGGGGCGCGGTCGGGGTGGCACCGGCGCAGGCCGTTGCCGAGGTCGTGGCCGCCCTCGGCGAGACAGGATCGGCCCGGCCGGCTGACGCCTTCCTGTTCTCCACCGCCGCGGTCGCGACTGCCGCACGTGCCGGGGGAAACCCGGTGATCCCCTTGGTCGCGTTGCTTCGCACGCGAGTCGGAGGGGAGGGTGCGGCATGGGTGCATCGCGGTGCGACGAGCCAGGACATCCTCGACTCCGCGCTGATGGTCACCGCTTGCCGTGCAGGTGAGCGGATCCAGCAGGATCTCGTGAGAACGGAGCGCCGGCTCATCGAGCTCGCCAGAGCTCAGCGAGACGTCGCCGCCGCAGCTCGCACTCTCACGCAACACGGCGTTCCGACCACGGTCGGACTGCGGATGGCCACGTGGCTGCGCGCGGTCTCGCGAGCCCGCGCACGGCTCGGCGATGCGGTGGCCGGGCTGCCGGCACAGCTGGGCGGCGCAGGCGGCACGCTGTCATCCTTCGTCGAGATCGGCGGGGCGGATGCCGCGGCTGATCTCCCCGCTGCGTTCGCGTCCGAACTGCGGCTCGCGGCGCCCGCGGCGCCCTGGCACACCACTCGCTGGCCCGTGACCGAGCTGGCCGATGCGCTCGTGCAGGTAAACGACGCACTCGGCGCCATCGCCGCTGACGTCGCCACGCTCAGCCGCACCGAGATCGGCGAATTGGCGGAGGGCACCGGCGGCGGCTCCAGCGCGATGCCCCAGAAGCGGAACCCGGCAGCATCCATCCTGATCCGTTCCGCCGCGATCCGCGCACCGCACTTGGGAGCCACGCTGCACACCGCCGCGGCACTCGCCGTCGACGAGCGGCCGGATGGTGCGTGGCACGCCGAATGGCCGACGCTGCGCGAGCTGCTGCGCCTGACGCGCGGCGCGAGCGGCACCGCCGCGGATCTGCTCGCCGGACTCCGGGTGAACCGTGAGGCCGTCGCCCGCAATCTGGCACTCACCGACGGACTCATCGTCGCGGAACGACTGTCGATCCGTCTCACGCCGACCATCGGCGCGGATGGCGTGGCGGACATCCTCGCGCGTGGGAGTGCCGGTGAATCTTTGGCGGCGCTCGTGCAGGAAGCGGCGGGCGGCGCCGACCTCGGCGAGCTGCTCGATCCCGCGCAGTACACCGGGCTCGCCGGCCCACTCGTCGACGAGGCGATCGCCAGTGCGGAGAAGGAATTGCCGTGACCACACCCGACATCGCGCTGACCGATCCGGTCGGACCGGAAGGAGCGCCGCTGCTCGTTCTCGGGCCATCACTCGGCACTTCCGGGATCCTCTGGGAGCACTGCATCCCGATGCTCGCCCGGCGGTATCGGGTCACCACCTGGGACCTCCCGGGGCATGGCGCTTCCGCCCCGTCGGCGGAGCCGTTCACCGTCGGCGAGCTCGCCGATGCCGTCGCACGAGCCGTGTCGAGCAGAGGACCCTTCCGCTACGCCGGCGTGTCGCTCGGAGGAGCGGTCGGACTGGAGCTCCTGCTCCGGCATCCGGACCGCGTACTGAGCGCCGCGATCATCGCCTCCGGCGCGCAGCTCGGCACCCCGGACGACTGGGCGGCGCGCGCAGCCAAGGTACGCGCCGAGAGCACCTCCAGCCTGCTCATCCCCGCCGCGCAACGCTGGTTCGCACCCGACTCCATCGCCCGCGAACCGGAGCTGTCCGGGCGACTCCTGCACGTGCTGCAGGACGCCGACGACGAGAGCTACGCACGCTGCTGCGAGGCCCTCGCCGCCTACGACGTGCGAAGCAGGCTCGCTGACATCGCCGCGCCGGTACTCGCAGCCTGGGGCGAGTACGACGCCGTAGCGCCCGAGGAGAATGCGAAGGAGATCGCATCCGGTGTGCAGGCCGGACGGGTCGCCAGAATTGCGGATGCCGCGCACCTGCCGCCCGCGGAACAGGCCGCGACGATCGCGGGGCTATTGCTCGAGTTCTTCGACTCCGAGGAGGAGGCATCATGACCAGACCCGCTGGTGCAGGGCTCACTGACGCGGAGCGCTACGAACAGGGCATGGCCGTGCGCCGTGCGGTGCTCTCCGATGCGCACGTCGACCGCGCAGACGCGAACACCACCGAACTCACCGCGGACTGGCAGGACTTCATCACCCGCGTCGCCTGGGGTGACGTCTGGTCGAGGCCAGGCCTCGACCGGCGCTCCCGGTCGATCGCGGTGCTGTCGTCTCTGATCGCGAACGGTCATCACGAGGAGCTCGCGATGCACCTGCGCGGAGCGCTGCGCAACGGGCTCACGATCGACGAGATCCGCGAAGTGATCCTGCAGTCTGCCGTCTACTCGGGCGTTCCGGCCGCGAACACCGCTTTCCGCATCGCAGCCGAAGTGTTCACTCGATCCGATTCCGGGGAGGGCAGGTGATCGACAAGAGGGTTCCCGACGCCGCCACCGCGGTCGCCGACATCACGGACGGCGCGACGGTGATGATCGGCGGCTTCGGGCGGGCCGGTCAGCCCGTCGAGCTCATCGACGCCCTCATCGCCCACGGTGCATCCGACCTCACGATCGTCAACAACAATGCCGGAAACGGCGACACGGGCCTTGCAGCCCTGCTCGCGGCGAAGCGGGTGCGCAAGATCATCTGCTCGTTCCCGCGGCAGCACGATTCGTGGGTGTTCGACGGGCTATACCGGGCCGGGGAGATCGAACTGGACCTCGTGCCTCAGGGAAACCTGGCCGAACGCATTCGCGCTGCCGGGGCCGGAGTCGGTGCGTTCTTCTCGCCGACCGGCGTCGGCACACAGCTCGCCGAGGGCAAAGAGCGCCGGGAGATCGACGGGCGCGCGTATGTGCTGGAGTATCCGATCAGGGCGGACTTCGCGCTCATCTCCGCGTTGACGGGCGACCGATGGGGAAACCTCGTCTATCGCGAGACAGCGCGCAACTTCGGCCCGATCATGGCGACCGCCGCGACGACGACGATCGCCCAGGTGGATGATGTCGTCGAGTTGGGGGCACTCGACCCCGAGGCCGTGGTGACCCCCGGGATCTTCGTGAACCGCCTCGTCGCCGTCGGCTCCCGCTCGTGGGTGCACGATGGGGTGTTCGTCGGCGGCGTCGACATCGAAGGACGACCGCTCGCCGCGAGCGAGGAGGCCCAGTGAGCGCCCGCATCACCCGTGACGAGCTCGCGGTGCGCATCGCCGCGGACATCCCCGAGGGTTCCTACGTGAACCTCGGCATCGGAGCACCGACGCTCGTTGCGAATTATCTGCCCGACGACCTCGAGATCATCCTGCACACCGAGAACGGACTGCTCGGAATGGGTTCTGCTCCCGAAGCGGGCCGCATCGACCCCGATCTGATCAACGCGGGAAAACAGCCGGTGACTGCATCGCCGGGAGCCGCGTACTTCCACCACGCGGACTCCTTCGCGATGATGCGCGGCGGGCACCTCGATGTCTGCGTGCTCGGGGCGTTCCAGGTGTCGCAGTCCGGCGATCTTGCGAACTGGTCGACCGGTGCGCCCGGTGCGATCCCCGCGGTCGGCGGCGCGATGGACCTCGCGATCGGCGCGAAGTCGGTGTACGTCATGACGGATCTGCTCGCGAAAGACGGCTCCTCCAAACTCGTCGCGGCGTGCACGTATCCGCTCACCGGCGTCGGCTGCGTCACACGGGTCTACACCGACCATGCGATCTTCGACGTCACGCCGAACGGATTCGCCGTGAGGGAGGCGTTCGGCGGCAATACCGTCGCCTCGCTTGCGGAGCTGACCGGGCTCGCTCTCGCGGCATCCGATACGCAAATGGAGCAGTCATGACCGCGTGACCGACATCGCGTGGTGATCTCGGTATGTCGACGATATGCGCCGCGGGCGATCGATGCCGAAGGCAGTGCAGCCCGACGAACCCGGAGCTGAAGGCCGGTTCGAGCCGCGAGGGTGTGCGTCGCGCGACACACACCCTCGTTCGTCGATCGTGTTACGAGAGAGCGCCGAGGTTACTCGGTGGCGGTCGTGGTGGCGCTGTCGGCCTTCGTGAGCTGCCCGCCGGCGAGGCCGGCGAGGATCGACCCGACATCGAGTCCCGTCAGTGACTTCACGACCTCCGTGCCTTCGCTCAGCACCTGCCCGACGGTCTTCGTGATCGCGCTCGCGCCGTCTGTCGAGACGACCGTGAGGTTCTTGATATTCGAGATCGGCTCGGCGGCGGCACGCACGATTTCGGGCAGGCGCGAGATGATCTCCTGCGCGAGCGCTGCCTCACCGTACTTCTTGAGGGCGATCGCCTTGGCGTCGGTCGCTGCAGCATCGGCGAGGCCCTGTGCCTGCACCGCTGCGGCGCGCGCTTCGCCGTCGGCACGGATACCCGCGGCGAGGGCGACCTGTCGGTCGCGCTCGGCCTCGCCTGAGAAGCGCACGGAGGTGGCGGATGCTTCGGCGTCTTGCACGGCCGCGACCTTGTTGGCTTCGGCGATCTTGGTGCGCTTGTATGCGTCAGCTTCGGTCGCGGCGTTCGCCGCGTCGCGCTGGGCTGTGGCGCGTTGCACCTCGGCGTACGCCTCGGCCTCAGCCGGCTTGCGAACCTCGATGTCGAGGCGCTCCTGCGTCACGAGCGCCTGCTCGGAGAGCGCGTCGCGCTCCTGCACGGCGACGAGCTTGTCTTGCTCGGCCGTGGCGAGCTGGCCGGATGCGTTTGCCTCGGCGTTGGCCCGGTCGGTCTCCGCCTTGATCGTGGCTTGCTTCAGGCTCAGCGCCTTCTGACGCTCGGCGACCTGCTCGGCGGCATCGATGCGCGCGAACTCGCTCACCCGTGCCGCCTCGGCTTCGCTGACCTCGGCGACCTGGCGAGCCCGCGCGGCTTCGGCGCGACCGAGGTTCGCGAGGTATTCGCTACCGGGGGTGGAGATGTCGGAGATGTTCAGCAGGTCGACCTGGAGGCCCTGCTCGACGAGGTCGGTCTTCGTCTCGGACACGACTCGGTCGGAGAGGCTCTTGCGGTCGGAGATGATCTGTTCGATCGTCATGTCGCCGACGATCGAGCGGAGCGATCCTTCGAGCGACTCCTTGATGATCTCGGTCAGCAGCTCCTGCTGCGAGAGGAAGCGCTGCGCAGCACGCCGCACCCCGTCTTCGGTGCCGCTCACCTTGAAGTTGATCGAGGCCTTGATCGCGATCTTGATGCGGTTCTTGTCGACGCCCTCGACGGTGATGCCGATCTGACGCTGTTCGAGCGAGATCGCGAAGCCCTGCTGCAGGATCGGCCAGACGAAGGTGCGGCCTCCGATGACGACGCGTTGCCCCGACGACTGTTCGGGGGCTGCGCGGCCGGCGCCGCGGCCGACGATCACGAGGGCTTCGTTCGGCGGCACACGCCTGATGCGGCGGGAGATGAAGGTGAGCAGTGCGAGGAGTGCGATGACGATCGCAACGACGGAGATGACCTGAATCAGCAGGGGGGAGAGCATCGGGTTCCTATCAGGAGGAGGGATGGGTAGGGGCAGTGGATGGGCGTGCAGATTGCCACCCGAGGGCAGCCGAGAGGTCAGTCAGCGATGACCTTCACGCGGCTGCCGACGTGTTCGGTGACGCGGATGCGTACACCTTCGGCGATCGGCTGCTCGGAATAGGCGAGACGGCGTTCGACCTCGCCCGGGCCGTCGAGACTCACCTCGCCGCCGGCGGCGGAGATATCCGACCTCGCGACGCCCGAGAGCCCGGCGGCCGATGCCGGCGCGCCGTCGGAGCTGCGGGTGAGGTTGCGAATGGCGAGCACGCAGAGCCCGTAGGCGACGGCGGCGAGCACGATCGAGAGCACGTACACCCAGACCAGTTCGAGCCCCATGCTCGAGACGAGGGCGCCGGATGCTCCGAAGACCACCATGCCCACCGCCAACGCAGTGCCCGAGAGTGCGCCGTCGCCGATGTCGAGGTGATCGAAGATGTCGCCGAGCACCAGTGAGATGAGCAGGAGCACGAGGCCGATGCCGCCGACGATGATGAACGGAAGGAGCATCGAGTGCCTCTCTGCGCGCGCGAAATCCCGGGCCAGAAGGGGTGCTCGGGTCCACTCACCCTATCGGGAGGATTGCTCGCATGCACCAACTGCTCGCGATGGATCGCCGAGAGTATGCCACGCCGGGCATCCTGTGCTCAGCCGGCCACCTCGCGCCGGATCGACAGGGCGTCGATCGCAGCGTCGCCGCGGATGCGCCGCATGATCGCGACCACCTCGTCGACGGCAGCAATGGTGAGGCCCTGGCAGACGACGCTGTACGCACCGAGCGGGCCGAGACCGCCCGCCCGAATTCTGATGACCTCCCAGCCGACCTCACGGAGCGCCTCGTCTTTCTCGAGGTCGGAGGCCACTTTCAGGCCGAGATGCGCCCGCCGCGATCGACCGGGATCGTCGTACTCGACAGCGATGCGCAGTTGCGGCACCAGGACGTCGGGCCAGACCTCCTGCTTGCCGTAGAACATGCGAGCGATGCGCACTGCGTTGACGCGATGGTGCAGACGAATGCGTTCGCCGAGGAGCAGTCGCAGTCGCTGCTCCACACGCGAGGTGCCGACCTTGAGCCCCGGCTTCATGAATGCGAGGCCGGCCTCGCGGAGCGCTCCGGGCGATGCGGCATTGGCACGACACTTCGCACAGCTCGGACCGGTGAGCACCGCGCTCACCGTCGCCGGGTATCGGTCGTGCCCGCGACGGCACCGCCACTCGTAGCTCGCACCGATGCGCGTCTCGCAGGCGAGTGCAGCGCGCTGCGGCGGCACGACCCGCGTGAGCAGCTCGGCGCGGGAACGCTGAGTCTCGTGAAGGAGCATGCAGAGCGGGCAGACGCGAGCGAGTGTCATGGTTCCGGGTGCACCGGCATCGGCGCCGTGCCCGCACCCGAAGCTCACCGCGACCATGTGCACTGCCACATCCGGTTCATGTCGACGATCCTGTCGTCGACCACCGACATCGGCAGCGGATGTCGGATGCAACCGCGAGAATGAGAGCATGCGGATCGTGGTCGGAGCGATGGGGCCCGGCCGGGTCGGCCTCGTCGATCCGTCGGTCTCGAACGATCCCTTCGACACGGTGTCGCTCGAAGAATTCCCGATCGCCGTGCGAGCGCTCGAGTCACGCCACCCACGATGGATCTGGGCCGACACTCGCCGGTGGTATCCGCGGCTGCTCGCCGAGGGCGTTCGAGTCGAGCGCTGTCATGATCTCGTTCTCGCCGGGGCGATCCTCGACCACTCGACGACGACGGCCGCGGCTCGCGGCGCAGGCGAGCTCGCGAGACCCGCCTGGCTGCCCCCGGGCCCCGCCGAGGCCGGGCAGCCGGTCGGCTTCGCTCCGGCGGCATCCGCTGCCCACGCAGCTCTCTTCGACCTCGGCGACTTCGAGAGCGAGACGGATGCCTCGGGGCCGGGCGAACTCGCCGGCCCGCGTGACCTGCTCGGCGTGCCGGTCGGCGAGATCCTCGCCGAGCACTCCAGACAGCTCGCCCTCGTGGCGGAGTCCGAACGGCCGGGCGCACTTCGCCTACTGCTCGCGGCGGAGTCGGCCGGCGCGCTCATCGGCGCCGAGCTGCACGCCGCGGGCCTGCCGTGGCACCGTGGTGTGCACGAGCGCGTGCTCGAGGGTGAGCTCGGTCCGAAACCCGCGCCAGGACGCAAGCCCGTTCGCATGGAGGAGCTCGCCGTCGAGGTGCGTGCGGCGCTCGGCGCGGCCTCACTCAACCTCGACTCGCAGGCGGCGTTGCTGAAGGCACTTCGCGGAGCCGGCATCCAGGTCGAGTCGACCAGCAGATGGGAGCTCCGCGAGCACGAGCATCCGGCGATCGATCCCCTCGTCGCGTACAAGAAGCTCGCCCGACTGCTCAGCGCGAACGCCTGGACGTGGCTCGACGAGTGGGTGATCGATGGCCGGTTTCGTCCCGACTACGTGCCGGGCGGTACGGCGACCGGTCGCTGGGCGACCGCCGGCGGGGGAGCACTGCAGCTGCCGAAGAACGTGCGCAGCGCCGTCGTGGCCGACCCCGGCTGGGTGCTGGTCGTCGCCGACGCCGCCCAACTCGAGCCGCGCGTGCTCGCCGGTCTCGCGCATGACGAGTCGATGGCCGAGGCGGGGCGAGGCCGCGACTTCTACAGCGGCATCGTCGGAGCCGGCGTCGTCGAGTCACGCGACGAGGCGAAGGTCGCGATCCTCGGCGCCATGTACGGCGCGACCACGGGCGAGAGCGGCCGGCTCGTGCCGCGGCTCGCGCGTGCGTACCCGCGCGCCATGGCGCTGGTCGATCGTGCTGCCGCCGACGGTGAGCGCGGGGCCAGTGTCACCACCCTGCTCGGCCGCTCCTCGCCGCTGCCTGGCGAAGACTGGCGATCGACGCAATCGCTGGCCAGCCAGCCCGAGGCGACAGCGGCCGACGAACGCCGGGCCCGTTCGCGCGCTCGGGATTGGGGCCGCTTCACCCGCAACTTCGTAGTGCAGGGCAGCGCGGCCGAGTGGGCGCTCTGTTGGATGGCCGCCCTGCGCTCGAAACTCGCCGCGATCGCGCTCGCGGCACCCGACCCCGGCGAGAGCGCGCACCGTTCCGGCATCGCGTTCGCGAACGTGCCACATCTCGTGTACTACCTTCACGACGAGATCATCGTGCACACTCCGCGCGAACTCGCCGACGACGTTGCCGCGGCCGTCACGGAAGCCGCGGACGCGGCGGGCCGCCTGATGTTCGGCGAGTTCCCCGTGGAGTTCCCGCTCGACCTCGCGATCGTCGACAGCTACGAGTTGGCCGACGCCTGATCGGAGGCGGTCGCCGACGGCCCCGCTTGCGCCGTCGGCCTGCGGCCGCGCCGAGGTCGTTCCATGCGTGGCGCGAATGAGAGATCATGCGTTCCGAGCACCGATTCGACCTCGTCGAACCACGCGAGTGCCGCTCCGGCGCGGGCGCGCTCGGCTGCGGCGGCGAGCGCGCCGAGCCGCGCGGGCGCCGCAACATCGGCATCGCGTGCGCTCCCACGGTCGTCGGGCGTCGAGCGAGCGGATGCCGCGTCGCGGCGTTCTTCCCATCGCCGACGCTCCGCGGCGACGATGCGGCCGGCATCGACGCCCGGCAACGACGCGGCGATGAGCACCCGATCGACCGTCTCGTCCCACGGGTCGCTGCCCGAGGCATCCGCGCCGTTGAACCAGGCTGTGGTGGCGCTGGTGCCGTCTGGGGTCGATCGGTAGAGGGGGAGACCGTCGTCGGTGGCGCCGGCGGACTCGACGAGCCCCTGTTTGCCAAGGCGGTCGAGGGTCGCGTAGCTCTGGCCGACATTCACGCTCCGACGGCCGCCGGTGCGTTCAGCGAGGTCGCCGTGGAGCTGGAAACCGTACCCCGGCCCAGCAGTGAGGAGGGCGAGCAATGCATCGCGTACGGCCATGGACTCTCCGATCAGATGTGAACGTCTCACCGAGTATATGGTTTCGAGTCTTGTCAAGGAGCCTGATGCGGGGCATAATCGGCGGTGACGGCTCGCTCGTCGACAATCGAATACCGGTCATCCGTCCGTCAGAGGTCGTTGGGGAAGACGCACCTCACGAACGGAGATCGAGATGACGAAGAATGCCACGCGGGCTGTGCGCTCCGCGCGAGGTGTGCTGTTCGTGCACTCCTCGCCGAGGGCGCTGTGCCCGCATGTCGAGTGGGCGGTCGGCAGCGCTTTGGGTACGCCGGTGAACTTCGACTGGAGCGAGCAACCGGTGTTCCGAGGCGCGATGCGCGCGGAATTCTACTGGGAGGGCGAGGCCGGCAGCGGTGCGAAGCTCGCGTCCGCGCTGCGCGGCTGGGAGCAGCTTCGCTTCGAGGTGAGTGAAGACCCCACTCCCGGCTCCGACGGCGCCAGGTGGATGCACACGCCCGAACTCGGCGTCTTCTACGCGCAGACCGACACGGCCGGCAACACCGTCGTGCCCGAAGACCGAATCCGCTACGCGATGGAGGTCGGCGGCACCGACCCGATCGAGTTGCACCGCGAGCTGCGACTCGCGCTCGGGCAAGCGTGGGACGACGAGCTCGAGCCGTTCCGTCACGCGAGCGACTTCGCTCCGGTCGTCTGGTTGCACCAGGTGGGCTGAGCGAGCCTCGGTCCGCCGGCGGCGTGACGCGAGGTCGGAGGAACGATCCCGGCAGCGCACGAGCGAAACCCTCGGACCGTGCACGAGAGAAGACCCCGGCGCGATGGCGCGACCGGGGTCTTCTCATGCGTGCGCGATCGCGCCCGGACTTCGCCTACGGGGTGCGGATCGCGATGACCGCGTTGTGCCCGCCGAACCCGAACGAGTTGCTGATCGCGAGCTGCGGGCCGTCGGCGAGCGGTTGCGGCTCACCGGAGACGAGCAACGGGATGTCGGGGTCCTGCGTACTGATGTTGATCGTCGGCGGAGCGACGCGGTGCTGGAGCGCGAGGATCGTGAATACCGCTTCCAACGCACCGGTACCGCCGAGCAGGTGACCGGTCGAGGCCTTCGTCGCGGAGACGGGGATCTCGCGCACGCGGTCGCCGAACACGCCCGCGAGTGCCGTGTACTCGGCGATGTCGCCGACCGGCGTGCTCGTAGCGTGCGCGTTGATGTGGGTCACCTCATCGGGCGTGGCACCCGCCTGAGCGAGCGCGTCGAGCACGGCGCGGCGCGCACCTCGGCCCTCGGGGTCGTTCGCCGTGATGTGGAACGAGTCCGCGCTCACGCCACCGCCGGCGAGTTCGGCGTAGATGCGGGCGCCGCGCGCGAGCGCGTGCTCCTCGGTCTCGAGCACAAGGCTTGCAGCACCCTCACCCATGACGAAGCCATCGCGGTCGACGCTGTACGGGCGCGACGCGTGAGCCGGGTCGTCGTTGCGGCGTGAGAGTGCCTGCATCGACGAGAACGATGCGAGCGTGATCGGGTGGATCGCCGACTCTGATCCACCGGCGATGACGACGTCGGCGAGGCCGAGCTGCAGGTGCTCGTAGGCGTTCGCGAGCGACTCGGTGCTCGAGGCGCAAGCAGAGGCGACCGTTCGAGCGAACGCGCGCGCCTCGAAGTGCATCGAGATGGCTGCGGCCGCGGCGTTCGGCATGAGCATCGGCACGGTCATGGGCAACACGCGACGCGGGCCGCGTTCACGCAGCGTGTCCCAGGCGTCGAGCAGTGTCCAGATGCCGCCGATGCCGGTGGCGTAGTCGACGCCGAGTCGCTCGGGGGCGACCTCGGGTGCGCCGGCATCGGCCCACGCCTCTTTGGCTGAGATCAGCGCGAACTGGCTTGACGGGTCGAGTCGCTTCGCGACCGGACGCTCGAGCACCTCTTCGGGACGAACCTTCGCCTCGGCGGCGAAGGTGACTGGCAGTTCGAGCTCGGCGACCCACTCGTGTTCGAGCGTACGCGTGCCGGATTCGCCGGCGAGCAGGGCATTCCAGCTTTCGGGGGCGGTGCCGCCGAGCGGCGAGGACGCACCGATACCGGTGATGACGATCTTCTTGGTCATTCGAGAAATACTCCGATGGAGAGAACGGTCATGCTGAACGAGCGGGCCGGGCAGAGGCGCCGGCCCGCTCCACGCAGCTGCTAGGCCTGGGCCTTGACGATGAAGTCGACGGCGTTGCCGACGGTCTTCAGGTTCTTGACCTCTTCGTCGGGGATCTTCACGTCGAACTTCTCTTCGGCGTTGACGACGATGGTCATCATCGAGATCGAATCGATGTCGAGATCGTCGGTGAACGACTTGTCCAGCTCAACCGTGTCGGTTGCGATGCCGGTCTCGTCGTTGATGAGCTCGGCCAGGCCGGCAAGCACTTCTTCGGTGGACAATGCCATTGTTCTTCTCCTTGGGGGTGTCTCGTTTGACCGAGAGACAGTCTAGATGGACATGGGGGAGGAGGTTCAGGGAAGAACCACCACTTGGGCGCCGAACACGAGTCCGGCGCCGAAGCCGATCTGGAGGGCAAGGCCTCCGGAGAGTTCAGGGTGCTCTTCGAGCAGACGGTGCGTCGCGAGCGGGATCGACGCAGCGGAGGTGTTGCCCGTCGTCTCGATGTCGCGGGCGATGACGACCGTTTCGGGCAGCTTCAGCTGCTTGGCGAATTCGTCGATGATGCGCATGTTCGCCTGGTGCGGGATGAACGCCGCGAGGTCGGCGGACGTCACGCCCGCGGCATCCAGAGCCTGCTTCGCGACCTTCGCCATGTCCCACACGGCCCAGCGGAAGACCGTCTGGCCCTCCTGTCGGAGCGTCGGCCACTCGGCTTTGCCGTCACGGAACTCGGTGAGCGTGCCGTTCATGCCGACCGCGCCCGCCTTCGACCCGTCGGAACCCCAGATCGTACGTGCGATGCCGGGCGTGTCGCTCGGGCCGATGACGACCGCGCCTGCGCCGTCGCCGAGCAGGAACGAGATGCTGCGGTCGGTCGGGTCCACGACGTCGGAGAGCTTTTCGGCACCGATCACGAGCGCGTAGTGCGCCGCTCCGGTGCGGATGAGCGCGTCGGCCTGCGCGACCGCGTAGGCGTAACCGGCGCACGCCGCGTTCGTGTCATAGGCCGCCGCGGGGTTCGCGCCGACCCGATCGGCGACGACGGCGGCCATCGACGGCGTCTGTTGCACGTTCGAGATCGTGGCGATGATCACGAGGTCGATGAGCTCGGGTGTGACCCCAGAGCGTTCGATCGCCTCGACGGCGGCATCCGTTGCGAGGTCGATGGCTGGCACGTCAGCGCCGGCGCGCGCACGGGTGACGATGCCCGTGCGCTGCTGGATCCACTCGTCAGACGAGTTGATCGGGCCGACGAGGTCGTCATTCGGCACTGCGTTCGCGCCTCGTGCGGCGCCGATCGAGTAGATGCGGGTGTACGCGGGCCCATGGGACTGCTGCAGGGTCGGTCTCGTCATGCTCGGCTTTCTCGTGTCGGTCGTCGGCTCAGGCGTGCTGCTCGATGAGCGCGATCGCTGCAGGCAGGTCGTCGGGAGTCTTCACGGCCACGGCCGGCACACCCTTGAGCGCACGCTTGGCGAGACCGACGAGGGCTCCTGCGGGCGCCACCTCGATGATGCCGGTGACGCCGGCAGCGGCGAAGGACTCCATGCAGCGGTCCCAGCGTACGGGCGAGGAGACCTGGCCGACGAGAAGATCGAGGAAGGCGGCACCGGATACGACGAGGCTGCCGTCGCGATTCGTCCAGAGCGGCAAGGCGGGGTCGGCCGCGGCGAGGCTGGAAGCGACTTCGGCGAGGCGTTCGACGGCCGGGCGCATGTACCGCGTGTGGAAGGCCCCGGCCACCTGGAGGGGGATCACCCGGGTACCGGCAGGAGGGTCGGCCTTCAGCGTCGCGAGGGCGTCGAGGGCGCCGGCGACCACGATCTGTCCGCCGCCGTTGAAGTTCGCAGGTTCGAGGCCCAGCTCGTCGAGCCGGGGGAGGAGGTCGGCCTCGTCAGCTCCGAGGACCGCACTCATGCCGGTCGGAACGAGTGCCGCAGCATCCGCCATGGCGCGGCCACGTTCGGCGACGAAACGGATCGCGTCGGTGTCGCTCAACACGCCCGATCCGGCCGCGGCGGTGATCTCGCCCACCGAGTGCCCGGCGATGCCGCCGATGCGGGCCCCTCGGCCATCTGCCAGGAGCGCTTCAAGCGCGAGGATGCCGGCCGAGACGATGAGCGGCTGGGCGATCGCGGTGTCGCGGATCGTGTCGGCGTCAGCTTCCGTGCCGTAGCGGGTGAGGTCGAGCCCCGCGGCATCCGACAGCGCCGACAGTCGCGTAGCGTAGGCCGGTTCTCCGAGCCAGGGGGAGAGGAAACCAGGGGTCTGGGAGCCCTGTCCAGGGCAGACGACGACGATCACCACACCAGTCTGCCAACCTGACGACCAGCTTGAGTGTGCACACGCGACAAGCTCTTCGCAAAAGCCTTGTACAGACAGTACAGAAGGAGCGTCAGCTCGGCGTCCGGCGGCGAGGTGGGTGCTCGTGATCACTCATCGACCCGATGATGAGCGCCGATTGCAGGATGAGCGCCTCACGCGCACCCGTGGCATCCCAACCGATGACGTCGGAGACTCGCTTCAAGCGGTACCGCACGGTGTTGGGGTGTACGAAGAGCTCGCGCGCGGTCGCCTCGAGCGAACGGCCGTTGTCGAGGTAGCTCCACAGAGTCGTCAGCAGCTCGGTGGAGTGCGCCTGCAGCGGCCGGTAGATACGGTGCACGAGCGTCGCCCGTGCGAGAGGGTCACCGGCCAGCGCGCGCTCGGGGAGGAGATCGTCGGCGTGAACCGGCCGCGGGGCGTGACGCCAGGAGCGCGCCACCGCGAATCCTGCAAGCGCCGCCTTCGCACTCTTCGATGCATCGACGAGATTCGGCACCGCGTGACCGAGCACGAGGTGCCCGGGCCCGAAGTGCGGTTCGAGTTGGTCGGCGATCTCCATGAAGGTGAGCGCAGGGGCCGTGCCGATGGCGTCGTCGGCCTCGCGAGCGAGCGGGTCGGCCCGCCCGATCACGAGCACGAGCCGGTTGCCCTGCACGCCGATGAGCACGTCGGCGTGCATGTGCCGTGCGGCTCGGCGCACATGATCGACGTCGAGTTGTTTCGGCGCCGTGCCGACGAGCACCGACACCTCGCCGTGACCGTGCCAGCCGAGAGCGGCGATGCGGCTCGGCAGCTCGTCGTCGGCCTCGCCCGAGAGGATCGAGTCGACGACGAGCGCCTCGAGACGTGCGTCCCAGAGCCCACGCGCTTCCGCGGCGCGCGCATACACGTCGGCTGCTGCGAACGCGATCTCGCGCGAGTAGAGGAGGATCGCCTCGCGGAGCAGCTCGCCGCCGTCTTTGACGCGGTCTTCGACGACCTCCACCGTCACCCGAATGAGCTGCAGCGTCTGCTGCAGGCTCACCGAGCGGAGGAGCTCACGTGGGGCGGCCCCGAAGACATCCGCTGCGATCCACGGAGTGGACCGCGGGTCCTCGAACCACGCGATGAACGAGGAGATGCCGGCTTGGGCGACGAGGCCCACTGCGGAGCGGCGACTCGGCGGCATATCGCCGTACCACGGCAACGTGTCTTCGAGACGCTTGAGCGTCGCAGTGGCGAGCTCGCCCGCTATGGTCCGCAACCATGCGAGCGTCTCCGCCTTCGTCTTGGGCTTCGTCGCCACCTCGTCGCCTGCTAGCTCTCTCCGCCGGCCGATCCCGTGGTGCCGGCATTCACCTCGTGCAGCCGGTACTTCGCGATCGCCTGGGCAGGGAGCGAGCGGTCGACCTCGCCGCGGTCGGCGAGCAACTCGAGCGTGCGCACGACGACCGATGGGCCGTCGATCTTGAAGAAGCGCCGCGCAGCGGGCCGCGTGTCGGAGAATCCGAAGTCGTCGGCACCGAGCGTCGCGAACGGGCCCGGCACATACGCGCGGATCTGGTCGGGCACGGCGTGCATGAAGTCGGAGACCGCGACGAACGGGCCGCGTGCCTCGGCGAGCTTCTGCGTGAGGTACGAGACGCGGCGCTCGGCATCGGGGTTCAGGAAGTTGTGCTCGTCTGCGGCGAGACCGTCGCGGCGCAGTTCAGCCCAGCTCGTGACCGACCACACGTCGGCCGACACACCCCAGTCTTCAGCGAGCAGCTTCTGCGCTTCGAGGATCCACGGCACCGAGACACCAGAGGCGAGCAGCTGGGCCTTGGGCCCGGCGACGCCTGATTCACCGAGACGGTGGATGCCGCGGATGATGCCGTCGATGTCGACGCCATCGGGCTCGACCGGCTGCACGAGCGGCTCGTTGTAGACGGTGATGTAGTACATCACGTTCGGGTCGGCGTGGTTGCCGCCGTACATGCGCTCGAGGCCCGATCGCATGATGTGCCCGATCTCATACCCGTAGGCGGGGTCGTACGAGACGACGGCCGGGTTCGTCGACGCGAGCAGCGGCGAGTGCCCGTCGGCGTGCTGCAGCCCTTCGCCGGTGAGCGTCGTGCGACCTGCGGTGGCGCCGATGATGAATCCGCGTGCCATCTGGTCGCCAGCAGCCCACATGGCGTCGCCCGTGCGCTGGAAACCGAACATCGAGTAGAAGACGTAGACGGGAATGAGTACTTCGCCCTGCGTCGAGTACGACGTGCCCACGTTCGTGAACGCGGCCATGGCACCGGCTTCGTTGATGCCGACGTGCAGGATCTGGCCCTGCGGGCTCTCTTTGTAGGCGAGCAGGAGTTCGCGGTCGACCGAGGTGTAGTGCTGGCCGTTCGGGTTGTAGATCTTCGCCGTCGGGAAGAACGCGTCGATGCCGAAGGTGCGCGCCTCGTCGGGGATGATCGGCACGATGCGGTGGCCGAAGTCCTTCGAGCGGATGAGGTCTTTCAGCAGGCGCACGAATGCCATCGTGGTGGCGATCTCCTGCGTACCCGAGCCCTTCTTCGCGATCGCGTAGGTCGAGTCGTCGGGCAGGGCGACCTGGGTGTACTTCGACCGGCGCTCGGGCAGATACCCGCCGAGCTCCCGGCGGCGCTCGTGGAGGTACTGGATCGCCTCGTCGCCCTCGCCAGGGTGGTAGTACGGCGGGAGGTACGGGTTCTCCTCGAGCTGCGCGTCCGTGATCGGGATGCGCATCTGATCGCGGAAGGTCTTCAGATTGTCGAGGGTCATCTTCTTCATCTGGTGGGTCGCGTTGCGACCCTCGAAGGCAGGACCCAGGCCGTAGCCCTTGATCGTCTTCGCCAGGATGACCGTCGGCTGGCCCTTGTGCTCGCTCGCGGCCTTGAACGCGGCGTAGACCTTGCGGTAGTCGTGACCGCCGCGCTTCAGGCCCCACACCTCGTCATCGGACAGGTGGGAGACCAGCTCGAGGGCGCGCGGGTCACGGCCGAAGAAGTTCTCGCGCACGTACGCACCCGACTCGGCCTTGTACGTCTGGTAGTCGCCGTCGGGGGTGACGTTCATGAGGTTGCGGAGCGCACCGTCGTGGTCGCGGGCGAGCAGGTCGTCCCATTCGCGGCCCCAGACGACCTTGATGACGTTCCAGCCCGCGCCGCGGAAGAAGCTCTCGAGCTCCTGGATGATCTTGCCGTTGCCGCGAACGGGGCCGTCAAGTCGCTGCAGGTTGCAGTTGACGATGAAGTTCAGGTTGTCGAGGCCTTCGTTGGCAGCGACCTGCAACTGGCCGCGGCTCTCGACCTCGTCCATCTCGCCGTCGCCGAGGAATGCCCAGACCTGCTGGTCGCCGGCGTCTTTGATACCGCGGTTGGTCAGGTACTTGTTGGTCTGCGCCTGGTAGATCGCGTTGATCGGTCCGAGACCCATCGACACCGTCGGGAATTGCCAGAACTCGGGCATGAGACGCGGGTGCGGGTACGACGAGAGACCGTTGGGCGCGTGCGACTTCTCTTGGCGGAAGCCGTCGAGCTGGTCGCCCGTGAGGCGCCCTTCGAGGAAGGCACGGGCATACGGCCCGGGGGAGGCATGACCCTGGATGAAGATCTGGTCGCCACCGGACGGGTGGTCTTGGCCGCGGAAGAAGTGGTTGAAACCGACCTCGTAGAGCGAGGCGCTCGAGGCGTACGTCGAGATGTGCCCGCCGACGGCGATTCCCGGGCGCTGTGCGCGGTGCACGAGCACGGCGGCGTTCCAGCGGATCCACGCACGGTAGCGGCGCTCGATCTCTTCGTCACCGGGGAACTCGGGCTCGTTCTCAGTGGCGATCGTGTTGAGGTAGTCGGTGGTCGGCACCATCGGCACACCGAGGTGCAGCTCTTTCGAGCGCTTCAGGAGGCTCAGCATGATCTCTCGCGCACGCTGGTGTCCCTTCTCAGCGACAAGCGCATCGAGGGATTCGGCCCATTCGGAAGTTTCTTCCGGATCGGCGTCCATCGCCTCGACCGAGTAAGGATCCTGGTCGTTGACAGTCACACTCGACCTCTCTCTTCAGCAGATCATGCCTGCGGGTGTGGGGGCGTGCGCACGCCGAATGGGCCGGTTCGCGGCCGAGTGGCACCACGCCATCCTAGTGATTCTATGCCTGCAAGGTGGGGGCTAGGCTGAGGCCTCGGTTCGACCGGACGTCCCGCGAAAGGAACCCGCCCCGTGATTCTCGCCCCCGGCACTCCGGCCCCCGATTTCGCCCTCGTGAACCAGTTCGGCCAACCCGTTCAGCTCGCCGAATTCCGTGGGCGGGCCGTCACCGTAGTGTTCTTTCCGCTCGCGTTCTCGGGCATCTGCCACGGTGAGCTCTGCGAGTTGCGCGACAACATCGCCATGTTCGATGAACCGGATGTCGCACTCCTCGCCGTCTCGGTGGATTCGAAGCACACGCTGCGCGCCTGGGCGGAGCGCGAGGGGTACGGCTTCCCGCTGCTGTCCGATTTCTGGCCGCACGGAGCGGTCGCGTCGTCGTTCGGCGCGTTCGACGACACCGCCGGGCTGGCCGAGCGTGCGACGTTCGTGATCGACGCCGATGGTGTCATCGCTGCGAGCTTCGCGACCCCTCGCGGTGAGGCTCGCTCGCTCGAGCAGTACCGGGAAGCGCTCTCGGCGCTCTGAGCCGGGTCTGCGCCATCCGCTCGCTTGACGCCGGGCTTCACGCGAGGATGTTGACCGACCGGGCGATGACGAGGGCGAGGATCAGGAAGCCGCCGAACGCCTGGAGTGCCATGAGGAGCTTGAACCGCGGCGACAACGGCATGGCGTCGGTGGCGCTGAACGCCATCGAGTTCGACAGCGCCGAGTAGAAGTAGTCGACGAACCGCGGCATCCAGTCGTGCACGACCGACGATCGGGCCGCGACCTCGCTGACGGCGTCATCGTCTTCGTCTTGTGGGAACCGGAAGTCGGCGGGCGGCAGATCGGCGCGAGCCTCCATGGTGCGCATCACCGGGCCGCCGCGGTCGAGCTCCCAGTACAGCAGTGTGAACCCGATGACGTTCGCGACCCAGACCTGTACCGCAGCGAGGAGAAGCCCGTGCGCGTCGTCCGCGCGGCCTCCGGCGAGCTTGATGAGTAGGAGCGCGATCGTGAGCTGGTTGCTGAGTACGAGTCCGCAGGCGAGGGTGATCGACGCCCACGTCGTGAATGTCGAGCGGCGCGTGAGGCGGTGCGGGTTCGTGATGATGAGTGGAATGAGCAGCGCCGCACCGAAGACCACGACGGTGAATCGCTGCGCACCGAGGAAGTCGTTCGGCAGTCCTGCATACAGGGCCAACGCGACGACGAGTGCGACGACGGAGGGCCATCGATGTTCCGTCGGCGTGCTCCGGCTCGGATGCTGCTGCATCGGCTCCATGGCCGCGAGTCTAGGCATCCCGCGATAGCATTGGCGTGCGCCGCGCGCGGTCGCGGGCCTTTAGCTCAGTTGGTAGAGCGCCACGTTTACACCGTGGATGTCGTCGGTTCGAGCCCGGCAGGGCCCACCCTAAGTTCCTTTACGGAACAGGTGACATCGCATGATGCATCGTGTCGAGTTTCGTCCCCTCGCTTCGTGCTCCCTCGGCGATCGTGGCGAAGCGCGCGGCGAGGAGCTTGTCGCCACTGCCTGCCTATCTGCATGTACTTGCCAAATGGAAAGTAGAACCAGCCAGCCATCGCGGCGCGAACCGGGTTCGAGTGGGGTCCAATCCATTGGGTTGCGTTGCTGGTACGCACGGACTGGATCACCGCATGGGTCGCGGTCGCTCTCGGCGTGATTGCAGCTGCCATCATGGTCATCGCGGCACTCCTGCCAATCCGCGCGCGACGCTACTCGGAGGCGGGAGGGTGACCCATCCGAGACACCGTCTGGACGATGCGTTCCAGACCCCGATCCGCCTTTCTCTCATGGCCGCGCTCGGGAAGGAAAACGAACTTGATTTCCGTACCCTTCGCGAACTACTGAAGACCGACGACTCCATCGTGAGCAAGGCCGTCGCGCACCTGGAGCGCGCCGGGTACGTCAAAGTCACGAAAGGCTACGTCGGCAATAGGCCACGGACCTGGGTCAGAACCACCGCCAAAGGCCATCGGGCGTACCATGATCACCTGTTCGCCCTGCACGCGATCACCGACGGAATGCTCGACACGAACGACACCACCTAGAGTGACCGTTCCTGTTCGAGTCTCGAGACGTTCTCAGGCCGACTCGGCGTCGAACCCTAGGACGGGACGTCGTTGAGCGTCTTCTCGATGGCGGCCAGGCGGGCATCGATGCGGTCGAGGTGTTCAGCGATCGCCGTGTTCGCGGCTGTACTCGTCGCGAGAGCCTCGGTGAGGTCCGAGCTGCCCTGCGCGATCCGCTCCTTCGATTTCAAGGACGTGCGGATGATTATGTAGACGAAACCGAACACCAGCAAGATGAAGGGGACCAGGAGATAGACGGTTGGAATATCCTCGTTCATGGTCGTTTGTTCTCGCTTTCCTGTTGTGCGGCGATGGCTTCTGCGAGCGTTTCCGCGGTGAGTGTGAGAGTGAACGGAAGCAGCTCGAAGAGCTTGAGTGCTTTGCCGTCGTCGGACATCTCGAGATGCCCGGTCACGAATCCGGTCTCTTCGAGCTTGGTGAGGTGCATGTAGAGCAGCGCGCGGGACATTCCCATCCGCCGGGCGAGTTCACTCACGTGGAGTGTTTCCGTCGAGAGGATCGTGATGATGCGCATGCGCTGCGGACTCGCGATTGCTGCGAGCGTGGCACTCAGCTCCTCGGCGTTCACGCGTGAATCCTGCACATGTAATAAAAATATTGCACATGCAGGATTTGCGCAAGTCATCGATCGGGCCGCGGCTCCGATGTCACTGCGATCGCCGAAGGCGGCAGCCTTCCTCTCAAGGCATCCGAGTGCTTCAGTGCGCGGCGTCGGCGACGAGTCGGACACAGCAATGACTGTCGCGAGGCTCGAGGGCCACACGGCACGCCTCGCCGGCGCCCTCGGCTGCGCCACGCAGGAGCGCCGTGTTCGCACCGCAGATTGTGGCGGTGTGGTTCTGCGCCACTCTGTGGAAAGGACAGTTCGTCAGCAGCATCCCGCCGTCACCGTCGTCGATCGGTTCGTAGCCGAGGCGCTGCAGCACGTCGGCCATCGAGTCGGAGGCCGCTCCGAGCGCTCGACCGAGTTCGGTCGAGACTCGCTCGAGCGTCGGTCGGATGGGTTCTCCCGTGCGGTCGGATTCCTCCACGGCGCGAGTCAGGAGTTCGGCGGCGACGTCGTAGTGACGCTCGGGCACCGAGACCACGAGTTCACGGGGGACCGGGCGATAGAGCTTCGCGGGGCGCCCGGCACCTGGGCCGGATCTGCCGTTGCGTCGGTGGAACTCGGCAACGAGCAGACCGGCCTCGACGAGTCGGTCGAGGTGGAACGCCGCGGTTCCGCGCGCCATGCCGAGGGCCCTGGCCGCCTCGTCTCGCCCGACGGGCTCTGCATGCCGCGCTACGAACTCGAGCAGCGCCCGCCGCTGCGGGTCCGCGATCGAAGCGATGGCAACGAGATCGTCGTGCCGCGTGGGGTCATCCATACGCGACATGATATCTCTAAAACAGTAGTTTTCGATTGAAGAGCAGGATCTAAAACAAGCAGCATTGTCTTAAGAAATCACCGCTCCTACAGTCGGGAGCAGGGCTGCGATCGAGTCGCACGGAAAACTGGTGATCATGAGTAAAACGGCGAACTTCGTGATCGTCGGTGCCGGCCTGGCCGGCGCCACGGCGGCCAAACAATCGGGTCGATCCGCAACGCCTTGCCGACGAGCGTATGCCGCTGGAGGAGCTGTGAGCACCGGAGACGGCATTGGCCTCGAGACAGGCAGTTCCACCGGACCTCTCGCGGCTACGCAGCATGGGGCGCCTGATCCGACCGACATCTCAGGCAGCCGCGCTGTGCGGTGACGACCGCGCGGTGCCAGCGTCGACCGCGAAGGTAGGCTGAGCGAGTGACCGCCATCCTCGCCGACCTCCTGACGACGATCGATCGTCTCTGGCCGATCGCGGGTGCCGAATCGTGGGATGCCCCGGGGCTCGTGGCCGGCGATCCCGCTGCTGCGGTGCGCCGCGTCGTTCTGACCGTCGACGCGGTTGCCGAGACCATCGACGAGGCGCTCGCCGAGCACGCGGACCTCATCATCGCCCACCACCCGCTGCTCCTGCGCGGGGTGACCTCGGTCGCCGAAGACCGCTACAAGGGTTCGCTCCTCGCGCGGTTGATCCGAGCCGACTGCGCGCTCGTCACCGCGCACACGAACGCCGACGTCGTCGACGCGGGTACCTCGGCTGTGCTCGCCGAACGACTTGGACTCGTCGAGACGACCCCCATCGTTCCGTCGGCCGATCCAGCTTCTGGGCTCGGCCGTATCGGGCGGCTGCCCGAGGCCACCACTGTCGGCCGATTGGCCAGACGGCTCGCCGAGATCCTCCCACCGACTGCGACCGGCGTGCGCGTCGCCGGCGGATTCGACGATCAGGTCGAAATAGTCGCCGTGTGCGGCGGTGCCGGCGATTCGCTGCTCGGCGACCCTGCGGTGCAAGCGGCCGACGCCTACATCACCGCAGACTTGCGCCACCATCCGGCCTCAGAGGCGCGCGAGCAGGCCAAGCTCACCGGTGGGCCCGCCCTACTCGACGTCTCGCATTGGGCGAGCGAGTGGCTCTGGCTCGATACTGCAGCCGAGCAGCTGCGCGCCGCGCATCCCGAGCTCACCGTCATCGTCTCCGAACTCCGCACCGACCCCTGGGACTTCCAGATCGTGCAGTGAACCAGCACCACCACCGTCCTCTCCGACGACCCGATCCCACGAGGAGCACCACGTGAAGGCCAGCCCCGCCGAACAAGAACAGCTGCTGCGGCTCCAATCCCTCGACACCCGGTTGACGCAACTCGCCCACCGGCTCGCCACCTTGCCGCAGGCTGGGCCCCTCGCCGAACTCGCGGCTCATGACCTGGCGGTGCGCGGCACGCGGGCCGAAGCGATCGGCGCGCTCGAAGACGCCCGCATGGAGCTGAAGCGCCTCGAATCCGACGTCAGTGTGGTCGAGGCGAGGATCGCGCGCGACGGCGACCGGCTGCAGCACACCTCGTCGGTGAAAGACGTCTCGGCGCTCGAGTCCGAACTCGCATCGCTACGGCGTCGCTTGAGCGATCTCGAAGAGCAGGAACTCGTCGTGATGGAGCGGGTCGAAGAAGCAGAGGTGGCCGTCTCGAGCATCGATCTGCAGCGCGCGGCGATCGACGCCGATGTGGCGAAGCTCGAGGCCGAACGAGATGAAGCCGCCGGAGGGCTCGCTGTCGAGCGCGAGCAGACGGAGCGTGATCGCGGGGTCGTCGCCGGCGGCATCGCCGAGCCGCTGCTCGCCTTCTACGAGCAGCGTCGAGTGCGCGGCGGGGGAGTCGGAGCCGCGTTGCTTCAGGCGCGCACCTGCGGTGGCTGCGGTATGACGCTGACCGGCTCCGATCTCGAGGCGGTGCGCCGTGCCGCCCCCGACGATGTCGTGCAGTGCCCCGAGTGCGATCGCATCCTGGTGCGCACCGAAGAGTCGGGTCTCTGACCGAGCCGCAGTTCGAGACGGTCTGCATCGGGTGCGGATGCCTCGGCGATCCGTGAGCGGCGGCCAACGGTAGACTCGTGGTGCGAGTGGGTCGGCAAGACGGTCGCGTCGCACGGTTTCGATCGTGCGCCGAGGAACGTCCGGGCTCCACAGGGCAGGACGGTGGGTAACACCCACCCGGGGTAACCCGCGAGACAGTGCCACAGAAAGCAGACCGCCGGGTGCGCAAGCACCAGGTAAGGGTGAAACGGTGGGGTAAGAGCCCACCAGCGGCCGCGGTGACGCGGTCGGCTCGGTAAACCTCGTCCGGAGCAAAGTCAGACAGGGAACGATGGGGCTGCCCGCCCCGTTCCCGGGTAGACCGCTGGAGGGCTGCGGCAACGTAGTCCCGAGAGAGATGGCCGTCCAGCCGGTGTCGCGCAAGCGCCCGGTGAACAGAACCCGGCGTATCAGCCGGCCCACTCACACCCCGGCATCGTCGAGCGACGAATGCGAACGCGAGCCTCAGTGCGCGGCGAGCGACGCAGCCCCGAGAATGCCCGCGTTGTTGCGGTGCACCGCCGGAACGATGGGCGTCTGGAGATCGAGCAGCGGCAGGAACTGGGCATGGTGCTTCGAGACGCCGCCGCCGACGACGAACAAGTCTGGTGAGAACAGGAATTCGACGGCCGCATAGAAGCGTTGCAGTCGGGCAGCCCACTCCTCCCAGCTGAGCGACTCCCGTTCCATCGCCGAGTAGGCGGCACGCTTCTCAGCTTGCACCCCGTCGACCTCCATGTGGCCGAGTTCGGTGTTGGGCAGGAGCACACCGTCGTAGAGGAATGCCGAGCCGATACCGGTGCCGAGGGTCGTCAGGATCACGAGCCCGTCAGCGCCGACCGCGGCCCCATAGCGGGATTCTGCGTACCCCGCGGCATCCGCATCATTGATGAAATGGATCTCGCGACCGAAGGCGTCCTCGAAGAGCTGCTCGGCCGGCAAGCCGATCCACTCGCGCGAGATATTGGCCGCTGAGAGCGTGCGGCCATGCTTGACGATCGACGGAAAGCACACACCGAGAGGGAGAGCGTCGCCGAACCCGTCGGAGAGTCCGTCGAGCAGTTCGCCCGTGGCAGTGAGGATGTCTGCAGGGCGACCACCCTCAGGTGTGGGCACCTTGCGACGGTCGGAGACGAGCTGCCCCGTGTCGAGGTCGACGACCGCGCTCTTGATGCCGGTGCCGCCGATGTCGATGCCGATCGCGTGCTCAGAGGCCATATGCGCCACACTATCGCGAGCTGCACGAGTGACGATCAGGGGAGGGTCAGGATCTCGGCACCTCGTTCGGTGACGACGAGGGTGTGCTCGAACTGGGCGGTGAGTGAGCGGTCGCGCGTGACGACGGTCCACTCGTCTGGCCACAGATCCCATTCGATCGCGCCGATGGTCAGCATCGGTTCGATCGTGAACACCATGCCGGGCTCGATGACCGTGTCGTGCTCCGGCGCGTCGTAGTGGGGGACGATCAGTCCGGAGTGGAATGCGCGACCGACCCCATGGCCCGTGTAGTCGCGCACCACCCCGTAGCCGAAGCGCTTCGCGTATGCCTCGATCGCGCGTCCGATGACGTTGACCTGTCGACCCGGTGCGACGGCACGGATGCCTCGGCGAAGCGCCTCCCTGGTGCGCTCGACGAGCTGCGCGGCCTCGTCGCTCGCCTCGCCGACCAAGAAGCTGTGATTGAGATCCCCGTGCATGCCATCGAGGTAGGCGGTGACATCGATGTTGACGAGGTCGCCGTCGGTGAGCACGGTGTCGTCGGGGATGCCGTGGCAGATGACCTCGTTGACCGAGGTGCAGGAGGACTTCGGGTATCCGCGGTAGCCGAGCGTCGACGGATATGCGCCGTGCGCAACGACGTGCTCATGCACGATGCGGTCGAGCTCTTCGGTTGTCACGCCGGGCCTGATCGCGGCCGACGCCGCCTCGATGGCGCCTGCGGCGACCCGTCCGGCGGCACGAACGCGTTCGACTTCCTCGGGGGAGTAACGGTCGCCACCCGAGTAGGGTGCCGGCTTCCGCCTTCCGACGTACTCGGGGCGTGCGATCGAGGCGGGCACGGTTCGCGTCGGCGACAAGCGGCCGGGAATCAGGTGGCCGGAAGCGTCCTTGGGCATAGGATCAGCCTATGGCCGAGGATGTCGAACACCTGTTCTGGTACAACCTGCGCACCGGTGAAGTGGAGCAGGGATTCGAGTCGCCGTCGACCGATCGGGTGGGTCCGTTCGAGACTCGCGCCGAGGCGGAGCGGGCGCTCGACATCCTGCGCGCGAACAGCGCGAAGTGGGCCGAGGAAGAAGCCGCGGAAGACTGACCCGGCCGCGAGCTCCCTTCGACAAGCTCAGGGAGCTCGACAAGCTCAGGGAGCGCGCTACTCGTACGAGTGCTCGGCGCTCGGGTAGACGCCCGACTCGACGTCGGTACGCCATTCTTTCGCGGCTGCGCTGAGAATGCCCGAGAGGTCGGCGTACTGCTTCACGAACTTCGGCACCCGACCGATTGTGAGTCCGGCCCAGTCTGTCCAGACGAGCAATTGACCGTCGGTGTGGGGCCCCCCGCCGACGCTGATGGTCGGGATTTCGAGGAGTTCGGTCACCTGACGCGCGGCATCAGCCGGCACCATCTCGAGCACGACGGCGAACGCGCCCGCCTCTTGCACGGCCTTTGCGTCGGCGAGGAGTTGCTTGACCCCTTCGCCGCGCCCTTGGATCACGTGACCGCCGAGGCCGTGCTCACTCTGCGGCGTGTAGCCGATGTGCGCCATGACGGGGATGCCGGCGCCGACGATGCGACGGATCTGCTTGTGGCTGCGCTCACCGCCTTCGAGCTTCACGGCGTGCGCGCCGGTCTCTTTCATGAACCGAACCGCGGTGTGCAGCGCGTCTTCGGGGCCGTTCTCGTAGGAGCCGAAGGGCATGTCGGCCACGACGAAGGCGCGTTTGACGGCACCTGCGACCGCTCGGGTGAGGGGGATGAGCTCGTCGACCGTGACCGGCAGTGTCGTCTCGTAGCCGAAGACGTTGTTGCCCGCCGAGTCGCCGACCAGGAGGAAGTCGATGCCGGCCTCGTCGAAGATGCGGGCAGTGAGCTGGTCGTAGCTCGTCAGGCCCGTGATCTTGATGCCGTCACGTTTGGCGTTCTGGAAGTGCCGGGTGCGCACGCGCTTCGGCCCTCCGGTTGCGGCGCCGCCGCTGTAGGGGTTCTGCTCGGCGCCGGCCGAGGAGTCGGATGCTGCGGTCTGAAGCTCGCCTGACATGGGGCCAAGTCTGGCATACGCGGTACCCGCTCCCGCTCTCGTGGGCGCGTGCGAGCCAGTACGCTGAGAGGTGCGAGAGAGGGTGTGGATGGATAAGCAGCGCGACTTCGTACTTCGCACGATCGAGGAGCGAGGGGTCAAGTTCGTCAGGCTCTGGTTCACCGACGTCGTCGGCACCCTGAAGTCGGTGGCCATCGCCCCCGCTGAGGTCGAGGGTGCGTTCACCGAGGGCATCGGGTTCGACGGTTCGGCCATCGAAGGTCTCACCCGCACGTTCGAGTCCGACCTCCTCGCCTACCCCGATCCCACGACGTTCCAAACGCTGCCGTGGCGCGGTGACATCGATCCGACCGCGCGCATGTTCTGCGACATCACGACGCCCGACGGCGAACCGGCGGTGTCCGACCCGCGCAATGTGCTGAAACGCACCCTCGCACGTGCTGCCGACCGTGGATTCACGTTCTACACGCATCCCGAGATCGAGTTCTACCTGCTGAAGTCGTCGAAGTACGGCGAAGCGGGCCCCGAGCCCGTCGACTCGGCCGGCTACTTCGACAACGTTCCAGGCGGCACGGCCCACGACTTCCGTCGCCGTTCGGTGCGAATGCTCGAAGACCTCGGCATCTCGGTTGAATTCAGCCACCACGAGGCCGGCCCAGGGCAGAACGAGATCGACTTGCGTTACGCAGACGCGCTCACCACCGCCGACAACATCATGACGTTCCGCACGGTGATCAAAGAGGTCGCGATCGAGCAGGGCGTCTACGCGACATTCATGCCGAAGCCGTTCTCGCAATACCCGGGCTCCGGCATGCACACGCACCTCTCGCTCTTCGAGGGCGATGCGAACGCCTTCTACGAGGCCGGCTCGCAGTACCAGCTGTCGAAGATCGGCCGGCAGTTCATCGCGGGCCTACTTCGCCACTCCGGTGAGATCTCCGCCGTCACCAACCAGTTCGTGAACTCCTACAAGCGACTCTGGGGCGGCGACGAGGCGCCGAGCTTCGTGTGCTGGGGCCACAACAACCGATCCGCGCTCGTGCGGGTGCCGCTCTACAAGCCGAACAAGGGCCAGAGCGCAAGGGTCGAGTACCGTGCAATCGATTCGGCGGCCAACCCCTACCTCGCATTCTCGCTGTTGCTCGCTGCGGGCATGAAGGGCATCGAAGAGGAGTACGACCTTCCTCCCGAGGCCGAAGACGACGTGTGGGCCCTCACCGACCGCGAGCGCAGGGCGCTCGGTTACGACTCGCTTCCGGCGAGCCTCGACCACGCGATCCAGCGCATGGAGGAGTCCGAGCTCGTCGCCGAGACGCTGGGCGAGCAGGTCTTCAACTACGTGCTGGCGAACAAGCGCGCCGAGTGGCGCGACTACCGTTCGCAGGTCACGCCGTTCGAGTTGCAGCGCAACCTCGAGATCCTCTGACCTCGCAGCGGATGTCTCGGCAGACTCCCACGCTCGGAAGAGTCGCTCGTGCGGGCTTCGCCGACCTCGACGGCGCTGCGACTGCACTCGCGGGGCTCTCGCTCGAGACGGGAATCGACGTCGAGCGACTGCTCGACCTCTTCGCCCAAGCCGCCGATCCCGACGAGGCGCTCGCGGTCGTGCAACGACTCCATGAGCAGGCTCCGGCCGAGCTCGCGGCGGTGCTCGCGCACGAGAGTGCCGCCGCGCGCCTGGCGCGGCTCATCGGCGCGTCGCGCGGTTTCGCCGAGTTCATGTTGCGACACCCCGCGGAGCTCACCGTCTTCGAACAGGTGCCGATCTCACCGCCGAGCGTCGACGACGCACGAGCATCGCTGCTCGCCGCGCTCGACGAGGTCTCGATCGCACCCGGCGACTCCGAGGCCGCTGCCAGCGCCATCCGCATCCGGTATCGCCGGTTGCTCGCCGACATCGCCGTGTTCGACCTCACACGGAGCAACCCGGTCGACGTTGTCGAGGTCGTCGCTGCTGGGCTCGCCGATCTCGCTGGGGCGACCCTCGACGCCGCGCTCGAAGCCGCTCGGCGCGTGATCACTCGCGATTCCGGTGCGACTGCGGCGCCCGGTCTGTATCTCGCAGCCGAGGTCGAGGCGACTCGGCTCGCGATCATCGGCATGGGCAAGGCAGGCGCCCGCGAGCTCAACTATGTCAGCGATGTCGACGTGATCTTCGTCGCTGAATCTTCCGACGAGACCGTCGTCTCCACGCCACGAGCCCTCGAGATCGCGACACGTCTCGCGATGCTCACGATGCGCATCATCGGCGAGCCCGGTATCGAGCCACCGCTGTGGGAGGTGGACCCGAACCTCCGGCCCGAAGGTAAAGACGGTGCGCTCGTGCGCACGCTCGAGTCGCACCTGCAGTACTACGAGCGTTGGGCGAAGAACTGGGAGTTCCAGGCCCTCCTGAAAGCCCGTCCACTCGCCGGCGACCACGACCTCGGACGCCGCTACGCCGATGGCGTCGCGCCGAAGGTGTGGACGAGCTCCAGCCGCGAGGGCTTCGTCGAGTCGGTGCAGGCCATGCGCGAGCGGGTCACCCAGCACATCCCGGCCGATGAAGTCGACGTGCAGATCAAGCTCGGGCCCGGCGGCATCCGTGACATCGAGTTCACCGTGCAGTTGCTGCAACTCGTGCATGGCGCGACCGACGACGGCATCCGTCAGGGCGGCACCCTGCCCGCCCTCGCAGCTCTCGCAGAGCGCGGCTACGTCGGGCGGGAGGAGGCGGCGGAGTTCGCCCGCGACTACCGGGTGCTGCGGGTGCTCGAGCACCGCGTGCAGCTCGAACGGCTTCGTCGCACCCACCTCATGCCTCGCGACGAGCATCGGCTCCGAGTACTCGCGCGCGCCTCCGGTCTCGGTCGTACCGCCGGTGAACTCACGACGGTGTGGCAGAGCACCCGTCAACGGGTGCGCGGCCTGCACGAACGCCTCTTCTACCGCCCCCTGCTCTCGGCGGTCGCGGCGTTGCCAGCATCCGGTCTCGGGCTCACGAGCGACCAGGCTGAGGCACGTCTGGCGGCGATCGGTTTCCGCGACCCGCGGGGAGCGCTTGCGCACATCGCCGCGCTCACCACCGGTGTGTCGAGGCGCGCGCAGATCCAGCGGCACTTGATGCCGGTGCTGATCTCCTGGTTCGCCGATGGAACGGACCCCGACTTCGGGCTGTTGTCGTTCCGCCGCCTGAGCGACACCCTCGGCACCACGCACTGGTATCTGCGGCTGCTCCGCGACTCGTCAGACGCTGCGCTCCGATTGACGAGGGTGCTGACCGGCTCCCGCTTCGCGGCAGAGCTGCTCGAGCGCAGCCCCGAGGCGGTCGCCTGGCTCGAAGACATCGACGAGTTGCGCCCTCGGTCGCTCTCGGCGCTCGAAGACGAGACTCGCGCGGTGCTCCGACGGCACGAGCAGCCCGATGCCGCCGCGAAGATCTTCCGTGCCATCCGGCGCCGTGAGGTGCTGCGGCTGGCGCTGTCCGCCATCCTCGACGTCTGCACCGTCGAGGAGCTCGGGCACGGGTTGAGCGACGTGACCGAGAACCACATCGCTGCACTCGTTGCGGCCATCAGGGCTCCCGAGCCCGACGGCATCGAGTTCGCTGTCATCGGCATGGGGCGGTTCGGCGGGCGCGAACTGGGCATCGGCTCGGACGCCGACATCATCTACGTCTATCGGGCGACGGATGCCGCGGCCGACGCCGCGCATTCGCGGGCGCTGCGCGTCGTCGCCGAGCTCGTGCGCCTCAGCGAAGACGCGCGCCTGCCGTTCGATCTCGATGCCGATCTGCGCCCTGAGGGACGAAACGGGGTCGTCGCCCGCTCACTCGACGCGTACCGCGCGTACTACGCGAGGTGGTCGCTGACGTGGGAGGCGCAAGCGCTGCTGCGGGCCAGAGGCGTCGCTGGCGACCGTGGGCTGGTCGATGCGTTCACGGAACTCGCCGACACCGTGCGATACCCGGTCTCGATCAGCGAGCACGATGTGCGAGAGGTGAAGCGCATCAAGGCACGCGTCGAGAACGAGCGGCTGCCGCAGGGCGCCGACCCGACCCGGCACCTCAAACTCGGGCGAGGTTCCCTCTCCGACGTGGAGTGGTTCGTGCAGCTCGTGCAACTGCAACACGCCGCCGAAGTTCCAGCGCTCCGCACGACCTCGACGCTTGACGCTTTGGCGGCCGCCGTCGAGTACGACCTCGTCGAGGCATCCGACGCTGAAACGCTTCGCGCAGCCTGGGTGTTCGCCTCGCGAGCGCGCTCTGCGCTCACCTTGTGGCTCGATCGCACCACTGACGTGCTGCCGGTCGAGCGGTCGCAGCTCGAGGGTGTCGCCCGCATCATGGGCTACCCGCCCGGTTCGGCGACGCAGCTCGAACAGGATTACCTCCACGTCACGCGCCGCGCGCGGGCCGTGTTCGATCGTGGTTTCTACGGCATCGAGGTGCGGCGAGAACCCACCTCCGGGTGAGGTGTTCGGCTTTGCCTCGACCGAACCTGTGAACGGCGAATGGGCCCGCCCCGCCGAAGCGGTGCGGGCCCATTCAGGTCGGATCTGTTGTCTGCTGGTGATGCAGGCACAGATCCTGGGGACAGCAGAGCAGGCTGCAGTTATCTAGACGCCGTAGTAGAGCTCGAACTCGAACGGGTGCGGACGCTGGGCCAGCGGCTTCAGCTCCTTCTCGCGCTTGTAGTCGATCCACGTCTCGATGAGCTCCTTGGTGAACACGCCGCCCTCGAGGAGGAAGTCGTGGTCGGCCTCGAGCGCTGCGAGAGCTTCGCCGAGCGAACCGGGAACCTGAGGGATCGACTTGGCCTCCTCGGGCGGGAGCTCGTAGAGGTCCTTGTCGACGGGCTCGTGGGGCTCGATACGGTTCTTGATTCCGTCGAGGCCCGCCATGAGCTGCGCGGCGAAGGCGAGATACGGGTTGCCCGAGGCATCCGGCGCGCGGAACTCGATGCGCTTGGCCTTCGGGTTGGTGCCCGTGATCGGAATGCGGATCGAGGCCGAGCGGTTGCCGGCCGAGTACACGAGGTTCACGGGAGCCTCGAAACCCGGCACCAGGCGGTGGTAGGAGTTCACCGTGGGGTTCGTGAACGCGAGCACTGCGGGCGCGTGCTTGAGCAGACCGCCGATGTACCAGCGTGCGAGGTCGGAGAGCCCGCCGTAGCCGGCCTCATCGTAGAAGAGCGGCTTGCCTTCGCTCCAGAGCGACTGGTGGGTGTGCATGCCCGAGCCGTTGTCACCGAAGAGCGGCTTCGGCATGAACGTCGCCGTCTTGCCCCACTGCTCGGCGGTGTTCTTGACGATGTACTTGAACTTCAGGATGTCGTCGGCCGCGTGCACCATCGTGTCGAAGCGGTAGTTGATCTCGGCCTGGCCGCCCGTGCCGACCTCGTGGTGGCTGCGCTCGAGGATCAGGCCGGCGTCGATGAGCTTCAGGCAGATGTCGTCGCGCAGGTCGGCCTGCTTGTCGACCGGTGACACCGGGAAGTAGCCGCCCTTGTAGGGGGTCTTGTTAGCGAGGTTGCCGCCGTCTTCGGTGCGGCCCGAGTTCCAGGCACCCTCTTCGGAGTCGACCGAGTAGAAGCTGGAGTGCTGGTTCACTTCGTAGCGCACGTCGTCGAAGACGTAGAACTCGGCCTCGGGGGCGAAGAACGCGGTGTCGGCGATGCCCGTCGAGGCGAGGTACTTCTCGGCCTTCTTCGCGATCTGGCGCGGGTCCTTCGCGTAGATCTCGCCGTTTCGCGGGTTGTAGATGTCGAACACCATGATGAGCGTGCGCTCGGCGCGGAAGGCGTCGACGTACGCGGTCGTCACGTCGGGGATCAGCTGCATGTCCGACTCGTGGATGTTCGCGAATCCGCGGATCGAGGAGCCGTCGAAGAGCTGGCCGACGGTGAAGAACTCCTCATCGACGGTGGATGCCGGGATGTTGAAGTGCTGCTGCACGCCCGGAAGATCGGTGAAGCGGATGTCGAGGAACTTGACATCCGTCTCTTTGATGAACTTGAGAACTTCGGACGAATCACTGAACATGTGACGGAATCTCCAAGGGGGCGGATGGACCGGACGGACTTTCACAGCCGGTAGTGACGCTAGCCGGGTGCCGTTTCCCTGCCGTGACCGGAATGTTTCGGCCATGTTACGCCGAGAGCGGCTCGGTAGACTCATCGGGTGCCTGACGCGAAACCCCAGACCTTCGGAGACCTCGAGCCGAACCGGTGGCCGGGAGAACGACTCGGACTTCCGGCCGAAGGCCGAGGCTCAGTCGCCCGCGCAGGCCGGCGCATCGCTGCACTCGCGATCGATTGGGCGACCGCGATGCTCACCGCGTTGCTCTTCACGCCGTACGAATCGTCGGCTTACACGTGGGTGACGACGCTGGCGTTCGCGGCGCTACAGATCGTGTTCATCCCGACACTCGGCGGAAGCATCGGACATCGTCTGCTCGGCATGTACGTCGTGCCGCTCTCGGGCGGTTGGGTCGGCGTCTGGCGTCCGCTCGTGCGCACCGCGCTGCTCCTCCTGGTCGTGCCCGCGCTCATCTGGGACGCCGATCAACGCGGCTTCCACGACAAGCTCGCCGGCACGGTGCTCATCCGGTCTTGAGTGATCCTGACCCGAGTCGCTGAACGTGGTCGAAGAGCGGATCAGCGCATCTTGCCGCGTTGCGGGCGGGCCTTCATCGGGTCGATGCCCTTGGGGATCGGAAGCGAAGTCTGCAGCGAGTTCAGCCGGTTCGAGACGGCGAGTACCTCGGGCTTGGTGAGCGACCGCTTCGTCTTGCGCAGCGCCGCGGGGAGCCGGTGAAGCTCGATCGATCCTTCGTCGTTTCCGACCGAGATGAGGGTGATCGGCACGTTGGGCAGGATTCGTGTCACCTTGCGCTGCTCGTCATCGAGCATGCGCTTCGTGCGAGTGGTCGGGCCTTCGCTGATGAGGGCGACACCGCCGCGGCCGACCGCGCGATAGACCGCGTCCTGCGTCTTGCCGTTCACGGCCACCGGCATCTCGTTGCCCACCCAGCCGCCGCGGAGACCACTGCGGAGCACCGCGCCGACGGCACCGGGCTGACCCTCGATCTGCGAGTATGCGGCGCGTTCGGCGCGACGGCCGAGGATCACGAGCGCGATGAGCAGGCCGGCGAGGACGCCGGCAACGACCCAGAGAGCGATCGTGAGGCCATTGCCCTCGCCGAGCCAGAGTGCCAGACCGAGGCTGACGAGCACTGGGGCGAGGAAGCCGAGGAGCATGAGCCACTGCGCGGTGGGGTCGTAGCGGCGGGTCATCTGGAAGACCTGCCACATCTGCTTCATGCGGCCGGGCTCCTTCTGAGCCTTCGATGCGTCCTTGGTGCGTGCCATGGTCTCAAGGATACCGGCGCAGCGGGCCGTCTCGGACCGCGATATTCGAGCGGCCTGAGACTTGGATGTCGCGAGCCGACCGCCTGCGCGATTGAGCCCCGCGACGACGAAGTCGAGCATGGTGTTCGTGCCGAGGTCACTCCTCCTCAACACCCGGCGTTCCGCGAGCCGGTCCACCAACGGTGGTCGATCGCGATTCGCACGGTCACTGCAGACGCAGGCTGACTCCATGGTTCGACATGGCAGAGGGGTTCCCGCCGATACGTTGCCCGAAGGGCAGCCGCCACCGTCTTCGACGCTCGCGGGCTATCGCCTGCTGCGCCGCATCGCCTCCGGTGAACGAGCTGATGTGTTCCTCGCCACCGTCGATCGCCCTGCCGAAGCCGACAACGCCGAGCCTGCCCCACTGGTAGCCGTGCGGGTGTACGGCGCAGAAGTGCCCGGCGCCTCGATCGCGGCCGAGATCGAGGCGATGTCGACGGATGCCTCGGGCTCACTGCCCGAGCTCTTCGATATCGCCTCCCTCGACGACGGGCGCTGCGCGGTGGCGGTCGAGCGCCTGAGCGGACCCTCAGTTGCTCGGATCATCGGCGAACGAACCCTCACGCCCGGCGAAGCGGTCACGATTCTCGCGCCGATCGTGGTCACCGTAGCCGAGCTCGCGCGGCTCGGTTTCGTGCATACACGGCTCTCACCCGGTGACGTGTTGCTCGATGATCTGGGGCGGCCGCGCCTGATCGGGCTGGGGAGGCTCGAGCGTCTGCCGGCTGCCGCACACGCCCGCACTCCGGTTGTTCGAGCCGGGCACGTCGCCCTCGCTGAGTTCGTCGACGAGGTGATCAATGCGACTCGGCCGTCCGAAGAGCTCGCTGCGGCGGCCGAGCTCTTGCGCAATCGGCTGACGGCGCGGCCCTTCACTCCGTGCGAAGCCGAGCTCGAGCGCGCGCTGTTCGCGGCCGCCGCTCCGACGCCGATCGGCGGTCAGGTCGTTCGTGCCCGCCGCGCAGGTCTGCCGGCGCGGGTGACCGCCCCGCTCGAGCCGCAGGCAACGGCGGCAGACCTCGGCGACGCCACCCGGGCCGACCATGCCGTGCCCGACCGTCGCAGGGGGCTCCGGACGCTACTCGAGCTGGCACAATTGCCGGGCTTCCTCGCTCGCAATCCAGAAGATGTTCACCGCGGCACCGACCGCGATGGCCGGTCCGGTGGCCGTGGTCGCCTCCGAGATGCCGTGCGGCGTCGTCGGCCGGCGCTCCTCGTCGCCGGGCTCGTCGGCGGGGGAGTACTCGTGCTGTTGCTGACCCTCGTTCCCCCCGCGACGGCCGGCTCCGCTGAAGGTCCAATCGCCGGAGGTGGCGCCAGTGCAGTCCCCGAAGCACCCGAGGCAGGTGACGACAGCGATGCCGCGAACGTCGCAGTCGCACCCGGTGCGGACCCATCGGTCGATGACGGGTCGCCGCCATCCGAATCCGACGCGTCGACCGGCGGCGACGTCGTCGCGGCCGCCGTCTCACTGCTCGATCGTCGTGCCGAGTGCTTTGCCGCCCTCGACCTGGCGTGCCTGTCAGGGGTGCTGCAACCGGGATCCGTGAGTGAAGCCGAAGATGCCGCCGACATGGCCGTCGCCCGTGATGGAGGCGGCACCCCGCCTGCATTCGACTCGAGCCGCATCACGGTCATTGCGGAGATGGGCTCGGCGGTATTACTGACCGTTCCGTTTGCCGTCGACGAACGAGAACCGGCCTCGCTCCTCGTGATGAGGGGCGAGGCCGGTTGGCGACTGCGTGAGATCTTCGACTAGATGCCGAGATCGGCTTCGAAGGCTCCTTCTTCGAGGCGGCTCTTGACCGCCGTGAGGAAGCGGGCAGCGTCGGCGCCATCGATGATGCGGTGATCGTACGAGAGCGCCAGGTAGACCATCGAGCGCACGGAGATCGCGTCGGCGCCGTCGGTCGAGACGACGACGGGCCGCTTGACCACGATGCCGGTGCCGAGGATCGCGGACTGGGGCAGGAACACGACGGGTGTGTCGAAGAGCGCCCCGCGTGATCCCGTGTTCGTCAGGGTGAATGTGCCACCCGAGAGCTCGTCGGGCTTCAGCTGGTTGTTGCGCGTCCGGTCTGCGAGATCGGCGATCTGTGCCGCGAGGCCGGCGAGGTCGAGCTCGGCGGAGTCGCGGATGACCGGAGTCAGAAGGCCACGCTCGGTGTCGACCGCGATGCTCATGTTCTCCTGCGCCGGATAGACGATGGTGTCGCCATCGACGGTGGAGTTGATGATCGGGTACGCGCGGAGCGCCTCGGCGGCGGCCATGGCGAAGAACGGCAGGAAGGAGAGCTTGTTGCCGGTCTTGGCGAGGAAGTCGCCCTTCACCTTGTCGCGCAGGCGCGCGACACGGGTCACGTCGACCTCGACCACGGTCGTGAGCTGCGCGGTCGACGTCATCGACACGACGGCGCGTTCGGCGACGACCTTGCGCAGTCGCGTCATCGGCACCGTGGTGCCGCGCAACGGCGAGACCTCGAGCGGCTGACGCGTCGCGACCGGTGCTGCGGATGCCGCGGGTGCGGTGTTCGCCGAGATGACATCCTGCTTGCGGATGCGACCGCCGACACCGGTTCCGGTGACACTCGCGAGGTCGACGCCCTGCTCGTTGGCCAACTTGCGCACGATGGGCGTCACGTATCCGGCGGAGCCGGCGTGGGCGCCACCGGTCGGGGCGGTCTCGGGCGCAGGTGCGGCGGACGCCGGGGCGACAGGCGCAGCCTCTGCTGCCGGAGCGGGAGCAGCCGGGGCAACAGGCTCAGCGACTGGAGCGGGAGCAGCCGGGGCAACAGGCTCAGCGACTGGAGCGGGAGCAACCGGGGCTGCCGGCTCAGCGACTGGAGCGGGAGCAGCCGGGGCTGCCGGCTCAGCGACAGGAGCAACCGGCTCGGCCGCGGGTGCTGCCGGAGCAGGAGCAACCTGCTCGGCTACAGGGGCAGGGGCCGGAGCAACAGGCACGGCCGCCGGCGCAACCGGCGCTGCCGTGGGCTCCGGGGCAGCGGCGGGTGCTGCTGCTTCGGGGGCGACAACGGGTGCCTCTGCCTCAGGAGCAGCGGGTGCTGCACCCGACCCGGAACCATCGCCGATGGTCACGAGCGCGGTGCCGACCTCGACGGTCTCGTCCTCTTGGACGAGGATCGCCTCGATGACACCCGCGACGGGTGACGGGATCTCCGTGTCGACCTTGTCGGTCGAGACCTCGAGCAGCGGCTCGTCGACCTCGACACGGTCACCGACATTCTTCAGCCAGCGGGTGACCGTGCCCTCAGTGACACTCTCTCCGAGTGCCGGGAGGCTGACGGATTCGCTCATGCGCTTGTCTCCTTCACAGCGTGGGAACGCTTTCTAGCTTATTGCAGTCGTCGATACGTACGACGGGTTCAGATGGCATGAAGCGGCTTGCCTGCCAGCTTCAGCACGGCCTCGCCGAACGCCTCGCCCTGGGTCGGGTGGGCGTGGATGAACGGGGCGATGTCTTCAGGGTAGGCCTCCCAGTTCACGGCGAGCTGGGCCTCGGCGATCAGCTCGCCGACTCGGCCGCCGATCATGTGCACTCCGACGATCGGTCCGTCGTTGACGCGCACGACCTTGACCGAACCGGTGGTGCCGAGGATGCTGCTCTTGCCGTTGCCTGCGAGGTTGTACTCGTAGGCCGACACCTGGTCGGCGCCGAACTTCTCGGCAGCCTTCGCCTCGGTGTAGCCGACGGAGGCCACCTCGGGCTCGCAGTACGTGATCTTCGGGATGTTGACATCCTCGACGATGATCGGCGAGAGACCCGCGATCTCTTCGGCGATGAAGATGCCCTGCTGGTAGCTGCGGTGCGCGAGTTGGAGGCCGGGCACGATGTCGCCGGCGGCGTAGACACCCGGCACGCTCGTCTCGAGACGATCGTTCGTGATCACGAAACCGCGATCGATCGTGACGCCGGCCTCTTCGTAGCCGAGGTTCTGGGTGACCGGCCCGCGCCCGACGGCGACGAGCAGCAGCTCGGCCTCGTAGGTGGTGCCGTTCTCGAGCGTGACCACGACACCGTCATCGTTCTGGGTCACGCTCTGGAATCGAACGCCGAGCGAGTACTCGATGCCCCGCTTGCGGAAGGCGCGCTCGAGCTGCTTGGAGATCGTCTCCTCTTCGTTGGGTACGAGGTGGGGGAGCGCTTCGATGATGGTCACCTCGGCGCCGAAGGACTTCCACACGCTCGCGAACTCGACGCCGATGACGCCGCCGCCGAGCACGGCGACCTTCTTCGGGATGAAGTCGAGCTCGAGCGCTTGCTCGCTCGTGATGACGCGGCCGTTGATTTCGAGGCCGGGCAGCGAGCGCGAGTACGAACCGGTCGCGAGCACGACGTTCTTGCCGACGTAGCGGTCGTCGCCGACGGCCACCGTGTTGGCGCCGACGAGTCGGCCCACACCGGCGACCACGGGGATGCCGCGGGCCTTCAGCAGGCCCTGCAGGCCCTTGAACTTGCTCGCCACGATGCCCTCGCGATACGCGGAGACCCCGGCGATGTCGATGCCCTCGAATGCGGTCTTCACGCCGTACTTCGCGGACTCCCGCGAAACCTCGGCGACCTCCGCCGAATGCAGCAGGGCCTTCGTCGGGATGCAGCCGCGGTGCAGACATGTGCCGCCGAGTTTGTCCTTCTCGATCACCACGGCCGTGAGGCCGAGTTCAACGGCGCGGATCGCAGCCGCGTAGCCCGCGCTGCCTCCGCCCAGGACGACAATGTCAAAGTTCTGCTCGGACAACCGCAATCTCCCTTGCGCACCAGATCTGCGACACGGACTGTCTCCGGTTGGTTGCCGGGACAGGGTGTATGGGCGACGTTCTCGCCCATATGACCTTACTACTTGGCGGCGAGCCGCTCGCCCAGCCGAACGAGGGTGCGGACCGCGGCGCCGGTGGCGCCCGTGCCGGTGTATCCGTAGCCGCCGCCGGTGTTGTTCGACGGCCCCGCGATGTCGATGTGCGCCCACGGAATGCGTACGTCGGTGCCCTCACGGGTACCCACGAACTCGCGCAGGAACACGCCGGCCAGGAGCATTCCGGGGACCGTCATGCCCAGCTTGGTGTTCGTCAGGTCGGCGACATCCGACTTCAAGTACTGCATGAGATCGCGGGGAAGGGGCATCGGCCAGGTGCGTTCGTCGACCTGCTCCGCTGCGTCGCGCACTTGCTCGACGAGGTCGTCGTCGCCCATGACGCCGGCGATGCGATGACCGAGTGCGACGACCTGCGCGCCAGTGAGCGTCGCGACGTCGACGATCGCGTCGGGCTGCTCTTCGCTCGCCGCGACGAGGCCGTCGGCGAGCACGAGACGGCCCTCGGCGTCGGTGTTGATCACTTCGACGGTCTTGCCGCCGCGGATGCGCAGCACGTCGTTCGGCCGCACCGCAGTCGAGGAAGGCAGGTTCTCGGCGAGGCAGAGCCATCCGGTGATGCGGATCGGCGCCTCGAGTTCGGCCAGTGCCACCATGGCCGCCAGGATCGCCGCGGCCCCGGCCATGTCGGTCTTCATGCCGACCAGCGAGCCCATGGGCTTCAGCGAAATGCCGCCCGAATCGTAGGTGATGCCCTTGCCGACGAGTGCCAGGTGAACGGATGCCCCGACCGGCGCATACTCGAGGCGCACGAGCCGCGGGCCGCGGCTCGACCCCCGGCCCACCGCGAGGATTCCGGAGAAGCCGTCGGCGGCGAGCGCCTCTTCGTCCCATACCCGGGAGGTGATGCCGACGGCAGTTGCCGCCTCCACGGCGATCTCGGCGAGACGCGCCGGGAACAGGTCGGCAGGCGGCATGTTGACGAGGTCTTTGGTGCGTGCAACCGCAGTGACGACCGCGCGCACCCGGTCGATGCCGACCGCGCGCTCATCGAAGGTGGAATGAAGGGTGATCTGCGTCGGGCGCGGCTTCGGGTCGGAGCGGTATTCGCCGTAGCCGTAGGCGCCGAGCGCCGCGCCTTCGAGCAGGGCGGCAGCCTCGTCGGCATCGTCGGTCGGGATGGCGATCGCCACGGAGAGCGGGCCGTTGAGCTGGCGCAGCGCGCTGCCGGCGGCGAGACGGAGGCTCGCGGCATCCGCTCGGTCGCCGATGCCGGCCACGGCCACGATTCGCGGTCCGCCGTCGGGAGCCGGCAGCCGCACGAATTCATCGGGTGCACCGCCGATGTCGAACACGTCGAGAAGCGGTGTCACCCACTCGAATCCGGGCGCGGCGAGGAGCTCTGCGCCCTCTGCGCCCTTGCGTGCGGCGAGCACGACGACGTCGGCGTCGGAAGAGGCTGCGGGAGAGTCGGTCACGGAAAGGGTCGGAACGGGCATGCAGCCGATCGTACGTGTTCGCTCTCGGCATCACGCCCACGGAGCCGATCCGGAGGAGGTCTCCGTCGACCTCAGTAGGCTGATGACATGCGCGAACCTCGTTCCCTCTACGAGCTGAACCCCGATGTGGTGGTGCCCTCGGGCCTGCCGCTCGTCGCGGGACTCACGGGCTTCGCCGACGCAGGGGCGGCCGTCGCGCAAACCGCCGAGTACCTGCTCGCAACCCTCGACAGCATGGTCGTGGCGACGTTCGACGCCGACGAGCTGCTCGACTATCGCGCGCGCCGCCCGATCATCCTCTTCGAGGGCGATCACCTGGCCGACTACACGCCGCCGCGACTCAGTCTCGACCTCGCGACCGACGAGCTCGGGCAGCCGTTCCTGCTCCTCACCGGCTACGAGCCCGACTTCCAGTGGAAGCGGTTCAGTGCTGCGGTGCTCGGTCTGATCGAGCAGTTCGAGGTGTCGACGACGACCTGGATCAATTCGATCCCCATGCCGGTGCCGCACACGCGTGCGATCGGCGTCACGGTCAGCGGCAACCGTGCAGATCTCATCGAGGCGATGTCGATCTGGCGGCCCACGACGCAGGTGCCCGCGAACGCGCTGCACCTCGTGGAGTACCGACTGCAGGAGCTCGAGCACCCGACGACCGGATTCGTCCTGCTCATCCCGCACTACCTTTCCGACGCCGAATACCCATCGGCGGCGATCGCCGCCCTCGAGGCGATCAGCGCGGCGACCGGCCGCATCTTCCCGACCGATGCGCTCCGCGAACAAGGACGTGAGTTCGTCGCACGCATCGATGAGCAGGTCTCCGAGAACCCTGAACTCGCCAAGCTCGTCGGCACCCTCGAGCAGCGACATGATTCCTACATGGAGGGCACGACGCTGCGCTCACCGCTCACCGACGAAGACGGCGAGCTGCCCTCCGCCGATGAGATCGCGGCTGAGCTCGAGAAGTTCCTCGCGTACCGTCGCACGAACGACGGCGACACGCCGCGCGGGGTCTGAGCGACCAGGGAATTCCGGTCACGTCGCCGACGTTCTCATTACCGAGGGCGCGGGCCGCCAGCATCGGGAGCGATCCGGTGTATCGGTCTGTATAATGGTGATCAGGACCCGTTCTGGTCCGCCGGCGTGACACCCTCGCACCGAACAAGCGGACTTGACATGGGTCCTCGTAGTGTCCGAAAACGACATGATGTCCGAAAACGACCGGCCGAGTGCACGAGCCGCGCCCGAACGGGTACACGCCGCACGACGGTAGGAGAGGTTCAACGAATGGCAACGACGAAAGCCGCGACGAAGGCTGCGAGCGAGGCGGACAAGCCCGCCGTGAAGCGCGCGTCGGCCGCGAAGTCGACCGCCGCGAAGACGACGGCGAAGGCGGCGGCTACGCCTGTGGCGAAGGCGCCGCGCACGGCCACCGCGAAGGCACCGGCCAAGCCGAGAGGCAAGGCCAAGGTCGGCGAAGAAGAGACTGAAGAACTCGAGGCGGTCGATGTCGAGGCCGATGCGGGTGATGATGACGACGCGAAGCCCGTTGCGGTCGAGCCGCACCCCACGGGTGCGCTCGTGCTGCGCGCGGTCGACGACGAAGACGAGGTCCCTGTCTACTCGAGCGCCATCACGGGTGCGACGGCCGACCCCGTCAAGGACTACCTGAAGCAGATCGGCAAGGTCGCGCTCCTGAACGCGGCCGAAGAGGTCGAGCTGGCGATGCGCATCGAGGCGGGCCTGTTCGCCGAAGAAAAGCTCTCGCACATGTCCGATGCCGAGAAGCGTTCGCAACTCGGTCGTGAGCTGCAGTGGGTCGCGAAAGACGGACAGCGCGCGAAGAGTCACCTCCTGGGTGCGAACCTGCGCCTGGTCGTCTCGCTCGCGAAGCGCTACACCGGTCGTGGCATGCAGTTCCTCGACCTCATCCAAGAGGGCAACCTGGGTCTCATCCGTGCGGTCGAGAAGTTCGACTACACCAAGGGATTCAAGTTCTCGACCTACGCGACGTGGTGGATCCGCCAGGCGATCACGCGCGCCATGGCCGACCAGGCACGCACCATCCGCATCCCGGTGCACATGGTCGAGGTCATCAACAAGCTCGCCCGCGTGCAGCGCCAGATGCTGCAAGATCTCGGCCGCGAGCCCACGCCCGAAGAGCTGAGCCGCGAGCTCGACATGACCCCCGAGAAGGTCATCGAGGTGCAGAAGTACGGCCGCGAGCCGATCTCGCTGCACACACCGCTCGGTGAAGACGGCGACAGCGAGTTCGGTGACCTCATCGAAGACACCGAAGCGGTCGTCCCGGCCGACGCGGTCGGCTTCACGATGCTGCAGAAGCAGCTCGAGTCGCTGCTCGACTCGCTCAGCGAGCGCGAGGCCGGCGTCATCCGCATGCGCTTCGGCCTCGGTGACGGCATGCCGAAGACCCTCGACCAGATCGGTGACACGTTCGGAGTCACGCGCGAGCGCATCCGCCAGATCGAGTCGAAGACGATGGCGAAGCTCCGCCACCCCTCGCGCTCGCAGTCGCTCCGCGACTACCTGGAGTAGGCCACCAGTGCGCTACGCCCCGGCGATCCTCGTCGGCAGGCTCACCCGATTCGCCGCCCGGCTGCGCAAGCCGGGCGGCGGATCGGCTGTTCCGGGCCTCGTCGTCAACCGCATCGCGCCCGGCTACCTGAAACGCACGCTCTCGGGGTTTCCGCAAGGACTCGTGGTCGTTTCGGGATCGAGTGGCAAGTCGACGACGACGAAGATGCTCGTCGCGATCCTTCGCGCCCATGGCGTCGACGTGTTCACGAATCCGTCGACCGCCAACATCAGTCAGGGGCTGACGTCGGCGCTGCTCGAACAGGCCGACTGGCGTGGGCGGGTACCCGGCGACGTCGCGGTGCTCGAGATGGACGAGGGCCATGGCGCCCTCGTCATGCAGGGTGTCGATGCGCGCGTCGTCACGCTCATGAACGTCATGGTCGACCAGATCGACCGATTCCACGACTCGGAGATGGTCGCGGCGATGCTCGAACGCATCGCAGCACGGGCTGGCGAGGCGGTCATCGTGAACGCCGACGACGCCTACCTCGAGCGCATCGCGAAGCGCGTGCCGCCGAATGTCGCCGTGCATCGCTTCGGGGTCGCACCCGAGGTGCTGGCTGCCGCCCCTCGCGGGCTCGGCTACACCGAGACGAGTGCCGCCCGACTGCCGACCGGCTCGGGCGTGCTCGTCGACTCGGTCGACGGCGCGGCCGCGGTGCTCGACGATGCTGGGTCATCCGTCGCGATCGGACTTCCAGCCCGTGGCATCCACTATGCGGTCGATGCTGCCGCTGCGTACGCGACGGCCAAGGCGGTTCTCACCGACCGGTTCTCGCCCGAGACGGCGTCGAGTGCGCTCAGCGCGATCCCCGCGGTGTTCGGGCGAGGCGAGCGCACACGCGTGCGCGGCCACGAGGTCGAGTTCGTGCTCGTGCAGAACCCCGCAAGCTACCAACTCAACGTCGACAGCATTGCGCCGGGCACCGAGCAGGTGTTGTTCGCGATCGGCTCCGACGTGCGCGACCCGTCGTACTTCTGGCCGACGGATGCCTCTTCGCTCGGCCGTGTCTCGATCGTGAGCGGGTCGAAGGCGGCTGAGGCCGCGTTGATGCTCGCATACGACGGCGTCGACATCGACCGCGTCGAGCCCGACCTTTCGCGTGCGCTCGACGACTTCCTCGCGATGCCGGTGCCTGCCGTCGGGGTGAAGACCATCGTCTTCACGGCCGATGCGATGCGCCGCACACGCGCCCATCTCGGACTCGCGGGAGCAGAATGACCCTCACCATCGTCTCGCTGCTGCCCGGGCTGGCGAACACCAACGGCGACGCGGAGAACGCGCGAGTGCTCGCATCCCGGGCGAACTGGGCCGGCGTGGCTGCTCAGGTCGTCGACGTCGAGGGGCCCGCCGACCTGCCCGAGCGGGTCGATGCGGTCGTCCTCGGTTCCGGCAGCGACGCTGCGCTCGATCAGAGCCGAGCTGCGCTCATCACGATGCACGACGAGCTGCGCCGTTGGGGCACCGAAGGTCTGCCCATCCTCTCGATCGGCACCGGATGGGAACTCTTGAGCTGGGGCATCGAGCTGGCCGACGGCCGTACCGTCGAGGGTCTTGGCATCCTTCCTGGCAGGGCGGTGCCTCGAGCCGGCCGAGTCACCGGCGACCTCGTCGTGAAGGTGCCTCGATTGGGAACCCTCGTCGGCTTCGAGAACCACGCCCGCGACTACGTCGGCGCGGAAGGCTCTCCGCTCGGCCGCGTGCAGGCCGGACACGGCAACGGACGTGAGTCGGGTCAAGAGGGCGTGGCCATGGGCAGTGTCTACGGCACTCACCTGCACGGACCGGTGCTCGCGAAGAATCCAGCGTTCGCCGATCATCTGCTCGGCATCATGGCCTCCCGTGCCGGGCTCGAGTACACCCCCGGAGAGCGGGCACGAACCGTCGACGGGTACGCTTCGGCGGCTCGGGCGGCGCAACTCACCGCGGCCGGAGTAGCCGTCCCCGCGTCCTGACGGCGGTGGGCCGGGTCAGCGAGGTCGGATGCGAGCGAGGTCGGACGCTCAGCGCCGAGATGCCGGGAAACGACGAACGCCCCGGTTGGCCTGGGGCGTTCGCGAGTTCGTGTCAGTTGTTCGTGTCAGTTGCGGTCGTCAGCCAGCAGCTTGCTCGACTCGTCGTGCCAGCTGTGGGCGATCTGCGAGAGCTTCTCCTGGTGCTTGCGACCGTGGTGGGCGCAGAACAGCAGCTCGCCGCTCGCGACGACGACGCGGATGTACGCCTGCGCGCCGCACGCGTCACATCGATCGAGCGCGGTGAGCTCGTAAGGGGTCTCGAGTTCATCGACCGCACCGGTGGTCTCGGTGTATTGGGTCATGGCTCCTCCTTCGTCGCTCATGCTCGGTGTTCCGTTCATCAATGAAAACACGGGGGAGGCCTGGTTCCTTCCGTTGGGCCGGGCATTTCGCTCAGCGCGTAGCGTCTGACCAGATGTGTCGGTGCGGCTCAGTAAGCTTGACCGACGTGAGCTCCGACTATTCCGCCCGCCATCTCTCCGTGCTCGAAGGCCTCGAGGCCGTGCGCAAGCGCCCCGGCATGTACATCGGCTCGACCGACTCGCGTGGCCTCATGCACTGCCTCTGGGAGATCATCGACAACTCTGTCGACGAGGCGCTCGCAGGCCATGGCACCGACATCGGCGTGACGCTGCACCCCGATGGCAGCGTCGAAGTGCGCGACAGTGCACGCGGCATCCCGGTCGACATCGAACCGAAGACCGGGCTCTCGGGTGTCGAGGTCGTCTTCACGAAGCTGCACGCGGGCGGCAAGTTCGGCTCGGGTTCCTACGCGGCCTCAGGCGGTCTGCACGGCGTCGGCGCCTCCGTCGTCAACGCCCTCTCCGAGCGTCTCGATGTCGAGGTTGATCGTGACGGCAAGACCTGGGCGATGTCGTTCCATCGGGGCGAACCCGGCAACTTCGCCGACGCGGGGGCCCCGTCACCCGACGCCCCGTTCACGCCGTTCGAACAGCGCAGCGAGCTTCGTGTGGTCGGCAAGGTCCGCAAGGGCGTGACCGGCACGCGCATCCGATACTGGGCCGACCGTCAGATCTTCACGAAGGGTGCGGAGTTCCAGACCGAAGAGCTGCTCGGCCGCGCCCGACAGACGGCATTCCTCGTGCCCGGCCTCGCGCTCGACGTCACCGATGAACGCGGCGAGGCACCGCACACCACCTCGTTCCAGTTCGAGGGCGGCATCTCCGAGTTCGTCGAGCACCTGGCGTCCGATGCCCCGCTCACCGATATCTGGCGTCTGACCGGAGTCGGCCACTTCACCGAGACCGTTCCCGTGCTCACCGACGGCGGCGCCATGGTGCCCACCGAGCTGAAGCGCGAGTGCGCGGTCGATATCGCACTGCGATGGGGCACCGGGTACGACACGGTCATCCGTTCGTTCGTGAACATCATCGCGACCCCGAAGGGCGGCACCCATCAGGCGGGCTTCGATCAGGGGCTCCTGAAGTTCCTGCGCCAACAGGTCGAGCAGAACGCGCGACGTCTGAAGGCCGGAAACGACAAGCTCGAGAAAGACGACGTGCTCGCGGGTCTCACCGCAGTCGTCACCGTGCGCCTGCCCGAGCCGCAGTTCGAAGGACAGACGAAGGAGGTGCTCGGCACTCCGGCCGCGCGTGCCATCGTCTCCAGTGTGCTGACGAACGAGCTCGGCGCGCGTTTCACCTCCACGAAGCGCGACGACAAGGCGCAGTCGGCGCTGCTTCTCGACAAGGTCGTGGCCGAGATGAAGTCGCGCATCTCCGCGCGAGCCCACAAAGAGACACAGCGCCGGAAGAACGCGCTCGAGAGCTCCTCGTTGCCCGCGAAGCTCGTCGACTGCCGATCGAACGACGTTGCCCATAGCGAGCTCTTCATCGTCGAGGGCGACTCCGCGCTCGGCACGGCGAAGCTGGCTCGCGACAGCGAGCACCAGGCACTGCTGCCGATTCGCGGCAAGATCTTGAACGTGCAGAAGGCCAGCGTCGCCGACATGCTCGGCAACGCCGAGTGCGCCTCGATCATCCAGGTGATCGGAGCCGGCTCAGGTCGCAGCTTCGATCTCTCGACCGCACGCTACGGCAAGGTCATTCTGATGGCCGACGCCGACGTCGACGGTGCGCACATCCGCACGTTGCTTCTCACGCTCTTCTTCCGCTACATGCGACCGATGATCGAGAACGGCCGCGTTTTCGCCGCGGTGCCGCCGTTGCATCGCGTCGTGGTCATGAATCCGGGCTCGAAGCCCAATGAGACCATCTACACCTACTCCGAGGCCGAGCTGCAGGGGGTGCTCAAGAGGCTCGAGAAGCAGAAGAAGCGGTATCAAGACCCGATCCAGCGCTACAAGGGACTCGGCGAGATGGATGCCGACCAGCTCGCGACGACGACGATGGATCGTCGGCACCGCACCCTCCGCCGTGTCGGCATCGGCGATGCCGAGAACGCCGGACGCGTGTTCGAGCTGCTGATGGGCACCGACGTCGCGCCGCGCAAGGAGTTCATCATCGAGAGCTCCGACACGCTCGAGCGCGACCGCATCGACGCCTGACCGCGCCGAGCGCACGCGCGCTGTCGTCGGCCGCCGTGGGCGGGCACATGCGCTCTTCGGAGCACAAGTGGCTCGCGCTGCGGGCGATTTGCCGGTCAGGCCGACGGCCTGATGTTCTGGTTCAAGCGGAAGACGTTCGAGGGATCGTAGGCATCCTTCACCGCGACGAGCCGTGCAAGTTGCTCCGGACGGTACGCGCGCCGGAGCCCCGCCTCGCCCTCGTCCGAGAGCGCGTTAACGTACGCGCCACTCGCATACGGGGCGAGCGGTGCCGCATACGCGCGCGCGGCTGCGATCCGCCGCTCATCGTCGGCACGGTCCGTCCACTTCGAGGCCGCGACGAACTCGAACGCGGTATCGCGATGCGAAAAGGCGGTATCGTGTTCGCCGATGTCGGCGATCGCGCCGCCGTACGCCTGGATTTCCACGTTCGGCGGGTCGTCTCCGCCGCGGTCGAGCACGGCGTCGATGGCCGCGTCGCCGAACTCGGCGAAGTAGTGCCCCTTCCAGTAGCGACGCCACGCATACCCTTCGACATCGTCATCGCGTGTCTGCAGGTCGCGGTATGAGAGCGGCGTGATGTCGCGGAACGCAGGCTCGGCGACCGTGGCGATCGCGTCGGTGAACCTGTCGATGTACGCAGCGCCCGAGTCCGGGTCGCCGACCCAGATCGCCCCGAGAGACACGGTATCGGGCCCGAGGATGGCGGTCGACGTCGCCTGGCGCGGGGCATCCGGGCTGAGATCGCGCCAGCGACGCATCACGTCGCGGGCGCTGCTCGTCGGGTAGTGCAGCTCGGCCGAGATGGCGTGTCCAGACTCACGGTGCAGGGCAAAGACGAACTCGGTGACGATGCCGAAGTTGCCGCCACCGCCACGGAGACCCCAGTACAGTTCGGGGTGCGATTCGGCGCTGGCGCGCAGTACGTCACCCGCGGCCGTGACGACCTCGAACGCGACCACGTTGTCGCACGCGAGCCCGTGCTGCCGGGCGAGCCACCCCATGCCACCGCCGAGCGTCAGCCCGCCGACGCCGGTGTGCGACACGTTGCCCGCGGTCGTTGCGAGTCCGTGCGTCTGCGTCGCCTCGTCGAGGGCGCCGAGTAGGGCGCCGCCTTGCACATGGGCACGACGGCGCACCGGGTCCACCTGCACGTCGTTCATCAGACGAAGGTCGATCATGAGCCCGTCCTGAGGCACGGCGTGGCCGATGATGCCGTGCCCGCCGCAGCGAACGCCGATCTCGAGCCCGTGTTCGGTGGCGAATCGCACCGCCGCGATCACGTCGGCGGTCTGGGCGCACCGAACGATGTACCTCGGTCGTCGGTCGACCATCGCGTTCCAGATGGAGCGTGCCGCGTCATAGCCGGCATCGCCCGGCTCGAGCACCTCGCCCGTGAACAATGCCTGCAGGCTCGTCGGTGACATCGACTGCTCCATTCGCCGGGGCCGGTGGGGGTGCACATCATGCCCCGCCGATTCCGGCCACGGCCGAATATGCTCCTCGAGCGCCGCGGCGTCAAGGGCGCCGGTCGACGCTGGTCAGCCGATGCGTGACCCGATGGCACCCACGACGGCCGCGAGCGGGACGCCCGACCCGTCGCGCTTCGCGCCTCCGTCGGGGAGCTGCTTGGCCGATCCATCGGTGCCGACGGCCAGTGCGGGGGAGCGGCCGACCCAGGCGAGGTGCAGCGCGTCTTCGCCCTTCAGGAAGCGCTGCCCGCGCACACCACCGGTCGAGCGGCCCTTGACCGGGAACTCGGCGAAGTCGCTGACCTTCGCGCTGCCGGGGTCGGTGCCGAGCAGTGTGTCGGTCGTGGCCGCGATCGTGACGACGACCGTCTCGGCTGCTTCGTCTGCGGCGAGGCTCGTGAAGTGAATGACGTGCGCCCCACTGCCAAGGTTGATGCCAGCCATGCCGCCGGCAGCGCAACCTTGCGGGCGAACCGCGGAGGCTGCGAATCGCAGCAACTGGGCATCGGATGCCACGAACACGAGCTCGTCGCTCTCATCGCCCTGCACTGCGCCGATGACCTCGTCGCCCGCCTTGAGCCCGATCACCTCGAACTCCGGCTTGTTGGGGTACGCGCCGGTGGCGACACGCTTGACGACGCCCTGCTTCGTGCCGAGCGCGATCGAGCGGTCGGAGTCGAGTGAGACGATCGCGAGCACCTTCTCGTCACGGTTGGGGAGCGTGAGGTAATCGCCGATCTTCACGCCCGCACCCAGCTGCACCGACGTCGGCGGCAGCATCGGGAGGTCGACGGGCGTGAAGCGGATGAGCCTGCCGAGACTCGTCACGGCGCCGATCTCGGCGCGGCTCGTCGTGTCGAGCGTGGACCGAATGGCATCGTGCTTGCTGCGGCGTGCCGGTGTAGTGATCACCGGCGGGCCGTCGTCGCCGACGGGAAGGTCGACCCGCGCGATGCGCCCGGTCGCTGAGAGGAAGATCCGGCACGGGACATCCGCGACTTCGAGCACCGCGGCGGCGCGCTTCGCGGCCGCGCCCGCGATGCTTGGACGTGCATCGGTGAGCAAGGTGCGTCGTGGTGTGCCGAAGCGCTCGGAGATTTCGGCCAACTCGTCGGAGACGAGAGCTTCGATGCGATGCCGACTCGAGAGCAAGGCCTCGAGCTCGGCGATCTCGGCGCGGAGTTTGTCGCGCTCGGCCTCGAGCTCGATGCGCGAGAACTTCGTGAGTCGCCGAAGCTGCAGTTCGAGGATGTAGTCGGCCTGCACCTGGCTGAGTTCGAAGACCTCGATCAGTCGCGCGCGAGCCGCCGCGGTGTCGTCGCTCGATCGGATCAGCTGGATGACCTCGTCGATGTCGAGGATGGCGATGAGGAGTCCGTCGACCAGGTGCAGGCGCTCGCGCTTGCGGGCGAGTCGGTACTCGGAGCGGCGGGTCACCACCGAGATGCGGTGCGCCACGTAGACCTGCAGGAGTTCGCGGAGCCCGAGGGTCTGCGGGCCGCCGTCGACGAGCGCAACGTTGTTGATGTTGAAGGAGTCTTCGAGCGGTGTGAGCCGGTAGAGCTGTTCGAGCACGGCGTCGGGGCTGAACCCCGTCTTGATGCCGATCACGAGCCGGAGACCGTGCGTACGGTCGGTCAGGTCGGTGACGTCGGAGATGCCGCTGATCTTCTTCGCGTTGACGCCGTCTTTGATCTTCTCGATGACCTTCTCGGGGCCGACGAGGTAGGGCAGCTCGGTGACGATGAGACCGGTCTTGCGAGCAGTGACGGATTCGACACTGACCTTCGCGCGGGTCTTGAAGCTGCCGCGACCCGTGGCATAGGCGTCTTTGATGCCGGCGAGGCCGACGATCGTGCCACCGGTGGGCAGGTCTGGGCCGGGAACGAACTCCATGAGCTCATCGAGCGTCGCGTTGGGATGGGCGATGAGGTGCCTGGCCGCCCCAATCACCTCGATCAGGTTGTGAGGTGCCATGTTCGTGGCCATGCCGACGGCGATGCCGCTCGCACCGTTGACCAGCAGGTTGGGGTATGCGGCGGGCAGCACCTCAGGCTGGGTGAGCTGGTTGTCGTAGTTCGGTACGAAGTCGACGACGTCTTCATCGAGGCCGTCGGTCATCGCGAGGGCGGGGGACGCGAGCCGCGCCTCGGTGTATCGCGGCGCGGCCGGCCCGTCGTCGAGCGAGCCGAAGTTGCCGTGCCCGTCGATCAGCGGCACCCGCAGAGTGAAGGCCTGAGCCATGCGCACGAGTGCGTCGTAGATCGCCGTGTCGCCATGGGGGTGCAACTTGCCCATGACCTCGCCCACGACGCGGGCCGATTTCACGTGCCCGCGGTCGGGTCGCAAGCCCATCTCGGTCATCTGGTAGAGGATGCGCCGCTGCACGGGCTTCAGCCCGTCACGAGCGTCTGGCAGTGCCCGCGAGTAGATGACCGAGTACGCGTATTCGAGGAACGAACCCTGCATCTCGGTGGCGACGTCGACGTCTTCGATTCGCTCGACGATCGTCTCTTCAGCGGGCTGATTCTTGGCTCGGGTCATCCGTCGTCTCTATGGCAAGCGTGCGCACGCGCAGGGAACAGGGGCGCGCCCGGCCTATGCCAGAATGGGCGCGATGTCTGCCATGCTACCCGTGCCCGCCGACACAGCTCCGCGCCTTGCCGGGGTGCTCGGCAGTTCGCTCTCGAGCATGCGCGGGGCAACGAACGACCTCGCTCTGCCGCCGGCGTCGAGCGTCGTCGTCGTGCTCGTCGACGGGTTGGGTGCGTCGAACCTCCAATCCCGCTCGGGGCACGCTCGATTCCTCGCCTCCCGCATGGGAAAGCGCGACATCATCCGCACAGTGTTCCCCTCGACGACGGCCGCGGCCCTCGCGACGTTCACCACGGGCAAGGCGCCGGGCGAGCACGGACTCGTCGGCTATCGAGTGCTCGACGCCGCGCACGACCGCGTCGTCAACCAGCTGAACGGATGGGACGACCGCATGCGCCCCGAGAGTTGGCAACGCGTCCCGACCATCTTCGAGACCGCGCGCGGGGCCGGCGTCGCCAGCTACGCGATCGGCGCTGCGCGTTACGCCGACTCGGGGTTCACGCGCGCCGTGCTCCGCGGGGCGGAGTACCGCCCAGCGGCATCCGTCGCCGACCGCTTCACCGAGGCCGCGCGGCTCATCTCCGCCGGTGAGCCGGCGCTCGTCTACCTCTACGTGCCCGAACTCGACCAGGCCGCGCATTCGCACGGCTGGCAGTCCGACCGGTGGCTCGCCCTGCTGGAAGAACTCGACGCCGAACTCGCGGCATTCGAACGTCGGATGCCTCGAGGCGCGGGTCTCCTCGTGACGGCCGACCACGGGGTCGTCGACGTACCGTCGCACCGGCACGTGTACATCGACGCCGATCCTGACCTGCTCGACGGCGTGCGGCACGTCGGCGGTGAGCCGCGCTGTCTCTCGCTCTACCTGGAGCCCGAGCTCGACGCGAGCTCGGGGGCCCGGCTCCTCGAATCCTGGCGTACCGCCGAGGCGTCTCGCGCCTGGGTGCTGAGCCGCGACGAGGCGCTCGACGCCGGACTCTACGGTGTCGTCGACCCCTCGGTGCGCGAGCGTATCGGGGACATCATCATCGCCGCCCGTGCAGGCATCGCCTACTACGACCGGCGCGAGGCCAACCGGCAGGCCGAGTCGATGATCGGCCAGCACGGTTCGCTCAGTGATGAGGAGACGCGAGTACCGCTCATCCGCGGGGGAGTGTTCACCCGCGCGTGATTCTCTGGCGCGGCGCCCGCGGCCGCGGAGTCACGGGCGTCGCGACCGAACGGCGCCCGCACCGCGGCATCCGCCTCAGGAGGGGTAGTGCCCTCGCTTGACCTGCGGTTTCGGCAGGCGCAGCGGGCGAAGCTGCAGCGCCCGCATCGCGGCGTACCAGCGCACCCGCTCGACCTTGTCGGCACCGAACTTCGCTCCGAGCTTCTTCGTCAGGATGAAGCCGAGCGCGACCGAGTCGATGACCGCGACGAGGAAGAACGCCCAGAGCGAGAGGATGCCGATCGACTGCACCTCGGGGCTCGGCACGAACGTCAGCAGGATGACGGCGAACATCACCGGGATGAGGATCTCGCCGATGCTGAACCGCGCGTCGACATAGTCGCGCACGTACTTCTTCTGCGGGCCGCGGTCGCGAGCCGGCAGGTAGCGCTCGTCGCCGACGGCCATGCCGACCCGGGCGCGCTCTCGCGACTCGGCGGCCTTCGCGCGCGCTTGCTTCGCTGCTTCTTTACGGTCGTTCGGCACGAGCGGCCGCTTACGGGCCGCCTCCTGCTGCGCACGGCTCGGCGTGGGCGCGCCCTTGCCCTTCAGGCGAGCCTGGGTCTCTTCGAGCGTCTCTGCGCTCGGTTCATCGGTGTTGTTCGGCTGCTTGGCCACGGGAGTCCTCGAATCGGTTCCCCTTAAGATTACCGGCATGACCGAGACTTCTCCCGCTTCAGGCGGAACCTCCGACACCCCGACGACGAGCGACGCCTTGCGCGGTGCCGTCGAAGCCGCCTTCCCGACCACCATCGCCGACCTCACGCGACTCGTGAAGATCCCCTCAGTCTCGTGGGCCGCGTTCGATCCGGCCCACGTCGAGGCGAGCGCAGAGGCGGTGGCGGAGCTCGTGCGCGGGCTCGGCGTGTTCGACCTCGTCGAGATCCGGCGTGCGGCGATCGGCGACAGCGGCGATGCGGATGCCCCGCTCGGCAAGCCTGCGGTCGTGGCACGTCGTGCTGCGCGCAACGGGCGGCCGACCGTGCTGCTCTACGCCCACCACGACGTGCAGCCACCCGGACAGGACGAGGACTGGGATTCCGCCCCGTTCGAACCGACGCTGCGCGGCGATCGGCTCTACGGGCGCGGTGCCGCAGACGACAAGGCCGGAGTGATGGCCCATGTCGGCGCCATCCGGGCACTGACCGAAGTACTCGGCGCGGATTTCGATCTCGGAATCGCCCTGTTCATCGAGGGGGAGGAGGAGTCCGGGTCGCTCTCGTTCGCCAACTTCCTCCGCGAGAACCGCGACGTGCTCGCGGCCGATGCGATCGTGGTCGCGGACTCCGGCAACTGGGACCTCGAGACGCCGGCGCTCACAGTCGCGCTTCGGGGTGCCGTCGCGTTCCGCCTGCGCGTGTCGACGCTCGCGCACGCATCGCATTCGGGCATGTTCGGCGGTGCGGTGCCCGATGCCATGCTCGCGGCCATCCAGATGCTCGCGACACTGCACGACGCCGACGGATCCGTCGCGGTCGAGGGTCTTACTTCAGCCGATCTCGAGACGCCCGCCTACGACGAGGCGCAATTGCGCTCCGAGACGGGCCTCCTCGACGGCGTGACGCCGATCGGACGAGGCGAGATCCTCTCCCGCATCTGGGCGCAGCCCTCGATCACGATCACGGGCATCGATGCGCCGACCGTCGCGAACGCCTCCAACACACTGGTGCCGAGTGTCGCCGTGCGGGTCAGCGCACGCGTTGCGCCCGGCCAGAGCGATGTGGACGCGCTCGCGGCGATCCGTGGCCACCTCGAGCGTCACGCTCCGTTCGGTGCGCAGCTCGAGTTCGATGCGTTCGAGCTGGGCAACCCCTTCCTCGTCGACACATCTGGCTGGGCGGTCGCCGAGTCCAATGCGGCGATGGCCGAAGCCTGGGGCAAGGAGCCCGTCGAGATCGGCGTCGGCGGCTCCATCCCGTTCATCGCGGAACTCGTCGACGAGTTCCCGTCGGCGCAGATCCTCGTGACCGGTGTCGAGGACCCGGACTCCCGTGCGCACAGCCCGAACGAGTCCCTCCACCTCGGAGTCTTCCAGCGCGCGCTGCTCAGCGAGGCGCTGTTCCTCGCGCGCCTCGACGCGCGCAAGGAAGATTCCTGAGAGCGTGCCGGATGCACTCTCCGGTTCGGGAGTTACCATGGAGACAGGTTCCGCGCTTCCTGACGCACCGAGGAGAGACATGAGCGACACGATCATCCAGACCGCGCACGGCGTGAAGCTGAGCGACCCCGCCGCCGACAAGGTGCGCAACCTCCTCGAGCAGGAGGGCCGCGACGATCTCCGCCTCCGGGTCGCCGTGCAACCCGGTGGCTGCTCGGGGCTCATTTACCAGCTCTACTTCGACGAGCGTCTCCTCGATGGTGATGCCGTCGTCGATTTCGAGGGCGTGGAGGTCGTCGTCGACAAGATGAGCGTGCCGTACCTCGATGGCGCCTCTATCGACTTCGAAGACACCATCCAAAAGCAGGGTTTCACGATCGACAACCCGAACGCAGAGGGCAGCTGCGCTTGCGGCGACTCGTTCCACTGAGTCGCTGATGTCTACTCCGAAGGGAGGCCGCAAGAGCGGCCTCCCTTCGTCGTTTCCGCCGGTCGAGCGGGAATTCCGTGATCCGGCACGCCCGACACCGCGTTCCGGTGCACACCTCGGGCGTCGAGTCGGAGTAGGCTAGGCAACGATCAACGCGCTTCGCTGTGAAGCGCCTTCGAGTCTCCCGAAAGGTCACCGGTGCGCCACAATCGCCGACTCCGATGGGCTGCTATTCCGATCGCAGCGTCACTCAGCCTCGTACTCGCAGGGTGCACGCAGGCTCAGCTGAACGGATTCCTCCCCGGATTCCTCGAGGGGGAGGCGCCGGTCACGAACCACACCGAGATCGTCTCCGGACTCTGGGTCACCTCGTGGATCGTGCTGCTGATCGTCGGTGTCATCACCTGGGGGCTCACGATCTGGGCAGTCATCGCATACCGTCGCCGCAAGGGTCAGACCGGCCTGCCGGTGCAGTTGCGTTACAACATGCCGATCGAGGTGTTCTACACGATCGTCCCGCTCATCCTGGTGCTCGGATTCTTCGCCTTCACTGCGCGCGATCAGGCCGAGATCGAGCAGCGCTTCGCCGAAGACCAGATCGACGTCCAGGTCGAGGTCATCGCGAAGCAGTGGGCCTGGGACTTCAACTACGTCAAAGAAGACGTGTACTCGCCGGGCATCCAGGGCCAACTCTCCGACGAAGGCCCGAGGGGCTCACTCGTGCAGTCCGAGCTGCCCACCCTCTTCCTGCCGGTCGGTGCGAACGTCGAGATCGAACTCGAGTCGCGCGACGTCATCCACTCGTTCTGGGTCGTCGACTTCCTCTACAAGAAAGACATGTTCCCCGGCAAGACCAACTACATGTCGTTCGTGCCCGAGCGTGAAGGCACTTACGCCGGCAAGTGCGCCGAGCTCTGCGGCGAGTACCACTCGCTCATGCTCTTCAACGTCGAGGTCGTCTCCCAGAGCGAGTACGACGACTACATCGAGTCGCTTCGCGACGCCGGCCAAGAGGGCCAGCTGTCCAACGAGTACGACCGCAACCAGAACCTGCCCGGAACGGGCGCGCCCGAACTGAAAGAGGAGCACTAAGCCGCGATGAGCACCACGACCGCACCGGCTCGCCCCTCAGCGAGCACGCTTCCGTTCGGCTCTTCCAAGGTCGAACACAAGGGCAACATCCTCGTCAAGTGGATCACGTCCACCGACCACAAGGTCATCGGGTACATGTACCTGATCACCGCGTTCATCTACTTCTGCATCGGCGGCGTGATGGCGCTGATCATCAGAGCGCAGCTCTTCGAGCCGGGCCTCGAGATCATCCAGACGCGTGAGCAGTACAACCAGCTCTTCACGATGCACGGCACGATCATGCTGCTCATGTTCGCGACCCCGCTGTTCGCGGGCTTCGCCAACGTGCTCATGCCGCTCCAGATCGGCGCCCCCGACGTGGCGTTCCCGCGACTGAATGCCTTCGCGTACTGGCTCTTCAACTTCGGTTCGTTGATCGCGGTCGCCGGCTTCTTCACCCCGCAGGGCGCTGCGTCCTTCGGATGGTTCGCATATCAACCACTCGCGTCGACGACGTTCTCACCAGGCGTCGGCGGCAACCTCTGGATGGTCGGCCTCGGCCTCTCCGGCTTCGGCACGATCCTCGGTGCGGTGAACTTCATCACCACGATCATCACGATGCGCGCGCCCGGCATGACGATGTTCCGCATGCCGATCTTCACGTGGAACACCCTCGTGACCTCGATCCTCGTGCTCATGGCCTTCCCGGTGCTCGCTGCCGCGATCCTGGCCGCCGCTGCCGACCGCATCTTCGGTGCTCATGTGTTCGATCCAGCCAACGGCGGCGTCATCCTCTGGCAGCACCTCTTCTGGTTCTTCGGCCATCCAGAGGTGTACATCATCGCCCTGCCGTTCTTCGGCATCGTCTCCGAGATCTTCCCGGTGTTCAGTCGAAAGCCGATCTTCGGGTACAAGACCCTCATCTACGCGACGATCGCGATCGCTGCGCTCTCGGTCACGGTGTGGGCGCACCACATGTATGTCACCGGCTCGGTGCTGTTGCCGTTCTTCGCCCTCATGACGATGCTCATCGCCGTGCCGACCGGTGTGAAGATCTTCAACTGGATCGGCACGATGTGGCGAGGCTCGATCACGTTCGAGACGCCGCTCATCTGGTCGCTCGGCTTCCTGATCACGTTCGTCTTCGGTGGCCTCACGGGCGTGATCCTCGCGTCGCCGCCGCTGGACTTCCACGTCTCCGACACGTACTTCGTCGTCGCTCACTTCCACTACGTCGTCTTCGGCACCGTCGTGTTCGCGATGTTCGCCGGCTTCTACTTCTGGTGGCCGAAGTGGACCGGCAAGATGCTGAACGAGACCCTCGGCAAGTGGCATTTCTGGCTGCTGTTCATCGGCTTCCACACGACATTCCTCATCCAGCACTGGCTCGGCGTCGTCGCGATGCCGCGACGGTACTACTCGTACCTGCCGGAAGACAACATCACCTGGATGAACCAGCTGTCGACGATCGGTGCCGGCATCCTGGCCATCTCGATGATCCCGTTCTTCCTGAACGTCTACATCACGGCTCGTCGCGCACCGAAGGTGACCGTCAACGACCCATGGGGTTACGGCGGTTCGCTCGAGTGGGCGACCAGCTGCCCGCCGCCGCGCCACAATTTCACGTCGATCCCGCGGATCCGTTCGGAGCGACCCGCGTTCGACCTGAACCACCCTGAGGCCGGCATCCCCGTCGGCATCGGGCCGGCGAAAGATGCCCCACAGGCGCCCACTTATGACGCCGCGTCGGAGGAGATCAAGTAATGCGCGCGAACGCCAATCTCTTCTGGATCCTCACGGTCTTCCTCCTGCTGGTGGCGGGAACATACACCGGGTGGAGTTGGGCTGACAACGCTTCGCATGGACTCAACTACCCAGAGTGGGCCGGGACCGTCGCCCTCACGCTGACCGCCGTGTTGAGCGCATTCATCGCCTTCTATCTCGGCCGGGTGCACAAGGCGCAGGGAGCGGAGCTTCCAGAAGACCGCCTCGACGCGAACATCGACGACGGCGATGCGGAGCTCGGCTTCTTCAGCCCGTGGAGCTGGTGGCCGATCATGCTGGCCGGCGCCGCCGCGTTGATGTTCCTCGGCCTCGCCATCGGCGTCTGGATCTCGTTCATCGCGGTCGGACTCGGCATCATCAGCCTGGTCGGTTGGGTCTACGAGTACTACCGCGGGAACTTCGCCCGCTAGCATCCGAGAACCAAGCGAATCAACCCCATGCACCAGATGCATGGGGTTGTTTTCGTGCTCGTGAGCTCTCCGAGTCAGCCGGCGACCGAACGGCCAGGGGAGGCGTGCTGCGCACGGACGAATGCGATGACATCGACAGAGACCGTCACAGACATCGTTTCGGGGGCGTCGACGTCGCCAGCGGCCGCCCGGTGGTGTGCTGCTGGCCCCATATCCACGAGGAGGCTTCGCGTCGTCGCGTTCGTCGCGAGTGGGTATTCGACCCGCGTCGACGAGAAGGAATCGAATCCGACGTCGGTGAATTGCTCGGTGACTCGTTCCGCCTTGCCTTCGGGAACGTCGAGTGCGGCCCCGAGGCGGCGTAGCTCGACGAAGTGAGACGAGGTCGGGACGACGACGATGAGCGTGCCGCCGACACGCACGATGCGCGCGAATTCAGCGGGGTTTCGGGGTGCGAACACGTTGATCGCAACGTCGGCTGATCCGTCGCGAATCGGGAGCGGGCGCCAGAGATCGAGCACGACGCCTGTCGAGGCAGGTACGGTGCGGATCGCCATGCGCACGGCGGTCGGTGATCTGTCGGCCAGCAGCACCGAAGTCGCGTGCACCGCCTCGGCGAGCTGCCGTGCGTAGTATCCGGTGCCGCAACCGAGGTCGACGATCCGAGATCCTCGACTTGACTCACCCGAAGCGGTGACGGCGGTGTGCACTGGCCGATGCTCGAGCGCCAGCCGACTCGCAGCAACGATGGCGGATGCGATCGGTGCGTACGACCCGGACTCCAGCAGTGAGGCACGCGCCTCGAGCATCGCACGATCGTCGCCGATCGTGCGCGGTGCTCGTGGGGGGAGGAGCGCCACGCTGCCCTGCTTGGAGATATCGAAGCGGTGCCCACTCTCGCAACCGAGCACACCATCCGCGATCGCACCGAGATCGAGGAAACAGTTCGGGCACCGCAGCCAAGTCGAATCGATCGACATGGCGCGGTGCCCGAATCCGTCTACTGGTCTTCTCAGTGGTGGGTCTCGTGCCCGGCCTCGAGCTCGCCCTTCGTGACCGGCGCAATGCGGTCTTCGAAGAACCAGCGCGAGAGTGCCGCGCGCGTGCGCTCACCGAGGGTGATCTTGCCACGAGCGTTCGGGCGGAGCATGAGCGGCTCGTAGGTCTCTTGGCTCACGAGCCTCCAGCGGTCGTACTCGTCGAGCGGCTGATGCACCTCGATGAACTCGCCACCGGGCAGCTTCACGATGCGACCCGACTCGTAGCCGTGCAGCACGATCTCGCGATCCTTCTTCTGCAAGGCGATGCACACGCGCTTCGTGATGAAGTACGCGATGAACGGCCCGATGATCACCACGGCTTGGAGCGCGTGGATCACGCCCTCCATAGTGAGGGAGAAGTGCGTGGCCAGGATGTCCGAGCTCGCCGCAGCCCACAGGCCGGCGTAGAACGTCACGCCTGCCGCACCGATGGCGGTACGCGTGGGAGCGTTCCGCGGACGATCGGCGATGTGGTGCTCCCGCTTGTCGCCCTTCACCCAGGCCTCGATGAACGGGTAGATCAGCACCAGCACGATGAAGATGCCGATGGCGATGAGCGGTACGAGGATGTTGAAGGACCACGTGCGGTCGAGCCAGACGAACTCCCAGCCCGGCGGGATGAGACGAAGAGCACCGTCGGCGAATCCGATGTACCAGTCGGGCTGTGTGCCGGCCGAGACTGGCGACGGATCGTACGGGCCGTAGTTCCAGATCGGGTTGATCGTGAACAGCGCCGCGATGAGGGCGACCACGCCCCAGACGATGAACATGAAGCCGCCGGCCTTCGCCGCGTAGATCGGCAGGATGGGCGGGCCGACGGAGTTGGTCGGCTCGCGACCTGGACCGGCGAACTGCGTGTGCTTGTGGATGAACACGTACACGACGTGAACCGCTATGAGCGCGACGACGAGTGCCGGCAGCAGCAGGATGTGCAGCGTGTAGAGGCGTCCGACGATGGTGGTACCGGGGAACTCGCCGCCGAAGAAGAGGAACGAGGCCCATGTGCCAACGAGCGGCATGCCCTTGAGAATGCCGTCGATGATGCGAAGTCCGTTGCCAGAGAGCAGATCGTCGGGCAGCGAGTATCCCGTGAACCCTTCGGCCATCGCGAGGATGAAGAGGATGAAGCCGAACACCCAGTTGATCTCACGAGGCTTACGGAACGCGCCGGTGAAGAACACGCGCAGCATGTGCAGGCCGATGGCGGCCACGAACAGCAGAGCTGCCCAGTGGTGCATCTGACGAACGAAGAGCCCGCCTCGGATGTCGAATGAGATGTCGAGCGTCGATGCCATCGCCACCGACATCTCGACGCCCTTCAGGGGAACGTACGAGCCGTCGTAGTGCACCTCGGCCATCGACGCCTGAAAGAAGAACGTCAGGAAGGTGCCGGAGACGAGGATGACGATGAAGCTGAAGAGCGCGACCTCGCCGAGGAGGAAGGACCAGTGGTCGGGGAAGGCCTTACGCCCGAGGCCTTTGATCGCGACGGCGAGTCCGGTGCGATCGTTGACGTACTCGGACGCCGCTGCCGTGAATGAGCGCTTGACGGGCGCGGGCGCGGGCGTTTGCGTCGATGCGGTGGTCAATGGCGCTCCCAGAAGCTCGGGCCGACGGGTTCGGTGAAGTCGCTCTGCGCGATGAGATAGCCCTCGTCATCGATCGCGATCGGAAGCTGAGGAAGGGCTCGTGCCGCCGGGCCGAAGACGACCTCGCAGTTGTTCGACACGTCGAACTGCGACTGGTGGCACGGGCAGAGAAGGTGATGCGTGTGCTGCTCGTACAGCGCGACGGGGCATCCGACGTGCGTGCAGATCTTCGAGTAGGCGACGATGCCGTCGTACGCCCACGATTCACGGCCCGGGGCCGGATGCAGCTCACTCGGCTCGAGCCGCATGAGCAGCACCGCAGCCTTCGCCTTCTCATCGAGTTTGCCGTGCTCGAGATCGTTGAGTCCCTCGGGGATCACGTGGAACGCGCTGCCGATCGTGACGTCGCCGGCCTTGATCGGCACGCCGGAAGGGTCGAGCGCGAGGCGAGTGCCCTTCGCCCACATCGTGTGGCTGAGGAGCTCGACCGGGAGCTGATCCTGTGGCGCAAGCCCACGGAACAGCACGACCGCCGGCAGCGGGAAGACGAGGAGCGCACCGATGAGGCTGTTCCGGATGACGGAGCGGCGAGAGAAGCCCGACTCCTCGTCGGCCTCGCGGAACACCTCGATGGCGCCCTGCTTCGTGGCCTCGCTCCCACTGATCGGGTGACGGATGTCGATCGACTCGGGGGAGGTCATGAGCGACTTGCCCCAGTGCACCGCGCCGAACCCGAGAGCAAGCAGCGCGAGGGTGGCGCCCAAACCGAAGAACATGTTGTTGAGGCGCACGGCACCGACATCGTTCGACTCGATGGGGAAGAGGATGTATGCGGCGATGGCCCACACGCTGCCGAGCACCGACAGGTAGAAGAGCGTGTAGACCGTTCGCTGGGCTCGGTTCTCGCGCTTCGGGTTCTCATCGGTGACGCGAGCGCGGTGCGGCTCTAATCCGGGATTCTCGAACCCGTCGTGCGGGATGACCGCCGTGCCGGGCGATCCAGGGAATTCGTGCGCGGCGAGCGACGAGTCGGCAGCGACGAGCTCTTCGCCGCTGTGGTCGTCCTGTGCCATGGTTCTCCTTCTTCAGCTACTTCAGTGCTGGGCGTGCGCTAGTTGGATTTCGCCGTGATCCACACGGTGATCGCGACGATCGCGCCGAGACCGAAGATCCAGATGAACAAGCCCTCTGCGACCGGTCCGAGCGAGCCGAGTTCGATTCCGCCGGGCGAGCGGTTGTCTTGCACGTACTTGAGGTACGTGATCACGTCGCGCTTGTCTTCCGGGGAGATGTTCAGGTCGTTGAAGACCGGCATATTCTGCGGGCCGGTGACCATGGCCTCGTAGATGTGCACGCCCGAGACATCCGACAGCGGGGGAGCGAACTTGCCCTCGGTGAGCGCGCCACCTGCACCGGCCACGTTGTGGCACATCGCGCAGTTGATGCGGAAGAGCTCTGCGCCGTTGGCTGCATCGCCGCCGCCGTTGGTGAGGTGATCGTCGGGGATGTCTGGTCCAGGGCCCAGGGAGGCGACGTAGTACGCGAGCTGCTTGACCTGATCGTCGGTGAACTGCACGGGCTTCGCCTGCGCCTGCGGGCCCTGCATCTGCATCGGCATGCGCCCGGTGCCGACCTGGAAGTCGACGGAAGCTGCACCGACGCCGACGAGGCTCGGGCCGGTGTCGCTGCCCTGCGCCTCGAGTCCATGGCAGGTGGCGCAGTTGGCCTGGAAGAGCTTCTTGCCCTGTTCGATGGTCTGCTGCGAGTCGGGGTCGATCTCGGCTTGCGCGATGGTGCCGCTGCTGAGGGCCGCGTACGCGCCACCGGTGAAGACGAGGCCGAGCGCGAGGAGGGCGACGGTGGCGAGCGGGTGCCGGCGTCCGGTGCGTCGCTTCTGGCGAGTCATGGGTATCTTCCTGTTCACGGGCATGCTGTGCTGACGCTCCTGATGCGGCTTACTTGAGGACGTAGATGACGAGGAACAGTCCGATCCAGACGACGTCGACGAAGTGCCAGTAGTACGAGACGACGATCGCACTCGTCGCCTCGCGGTGACCGAAGTTCTTGACCGCGAAGACGCGGCCGATCACGAAGAGGAAGGCGAGCAAGCCACCGGTGACGTGCAGGGCATGGAAGCCGGTGGTGATGTAGAACGCCGAGCCGTAGGCGTTGGAGTCGATCGCAATTCCCTCGGAGACGAGGGTGGCGTACTCCCAGACCTGGCCGGCGACGAAGACGGCACCCATCGCGTACGTGAGGAAGAACCACTCGACCATGCCCCACTGCTTGGGCTTCCACCCGGTGGCGTATGGCTGCATGCGCTCCGCGGCGAAAACGCCGAACTGGCACGTGACTGATGACAACACCAGGATCAGCGTGTTCACCAACGCGTACGGCACGTTCAGCCGGCCTGCCTCAAACTCCCAGAGTTCGGGAGATGTCGACCGCAGCGTGAAGTAGATCGCGAAGAGTCCCGCGAAGAACATGACCTCGCTGCCGAGCCAGACGATCGTGCCCACCGCAACGGTGTTCGGTCGTTTGATCAGGGGCGCGTTCGCCTGATAAGTGATTGAGGTGCTCGTCACCATCCCATTATGGCTGAAACGAGGCCTGAGTTTTCGTCATCCGGGGGAGTTGCGTCGACCTGAGGTGGTTAGGCAGACCTAAGTCGAGCTGGGTGACGGCCGCGAATCCGCCGTGAATCCCGCAGATAGGATCGACGCATGCCCGCGCGACAGAACTGGCCAGACATCCTGAATTCCCTGCTCGAGGGCACCGATCTGAGCGTTTCGGATGCCGCGTGGTGCATGGAGCAGGTCATGACGGGCGCAGTCAGCGAAGCGCAACTCGCCGCGTTCCTTGTTGCGCTCCGAGTGAAAGGGGAGACGGTCGACGAGATCGTCGGGTTCCGCGACGCGATCCTCGAACACGCCGTGCCGCTGCCGGTGGATCCGATGGCGCTCGACATCGTCGGCACCGGCGGCGACCGCTTCGGCACGGTCAACGTCTCGACGATGGCATCGATCGTCGCCGCAGCATCCGGAGTGCCCGTCATCAAGCACGGCAACCGGGCGGCGAGTTCGTCCTCCGGATCCTCTGATGTGCTCGCGGCTCTCGGGCTCGACCTCGCGTTGCCCGCCGAACGTGTCGCAGCAGTTCTCGACGAGGCAGGCATCACCTTCGCCTACGCCGCCGCATTCCACCCGGGCTTCCGCCACGCCGGGCGGGTTCGTGCCGAGCTCGGGGTGCCGACGGTGTTCAACTTCCTCGGGCCGCTCGCGAACCCGGCGCGCCCCGAAGCGTCTGCAGTCGGTGTCGCTCACCTCGATCGCGTCCCGCTCATCGTCGGCGTCTTCCAGACCCGCGGCGCGACTGCACTCGTATTCCGTGGCGATGACGGCCTCGACGAGCTGACGACGACCGGGCACAGTCACCTGTGGGAGGTCTCCCTCGGCACGGTCAAGGAGCACGACCTCGACCCGCGCGACCTGGGGATTCCGCGGGCGACGATCGATCAACTCAAGGGCGGCGACGCCGAATACAACGCGGGAGTCGTCAACGAGCTTCTCGCGGGCGGGCGCGGCCCCGTGCGCGACATCGTCGTGCTGAATGCCGCTGCAGGGCTCGTCGCCTTCGATCTCGCGAAGGATCCGGCCCAGGTGCAGCGCGCGATCCTCGATCGCTTCCGCGAAAAGATGGCGGTCGCCGAAGAAACGATCGACAGCGGCGCGGGCACCCGCAAACTCGAACAGTGGATCGCGGCGACGAAGGCCTGAACGAGGCATCCGCCGCCGCGACTGCTCATTTCACGTCGTCGTCGACCCAATCGAAGGTCTTCGTGACGGCCTTCTTCCAGAGTCGGATCTGACGATCGCGCTCAGCGGGATCCATCTTCGGCTCCCAGCGGGAGTCCTCCTGCCAATTGGCGCGGAGCTCGTCGAGGTTCGCCCAGAAGCCGACCGCGAGGCCGGCCGCATAGGCGGCGCCGAGGGCTGTCGTCTCGGCGACTACCGGGCGAACGACCGGAACGCCGAGGATGTCGGCCTGGAACTGCATGAGCGTGTTGTTGGCGATCATGCCGCCGTCGACCTTGAGCTCCGTCAGATCGACGCCCGAATCGGCGTTCACCGCTTCAAGCACCTCGCGGGTCTGGAAGGCCGTCGCCTCGAGCGCTGCGCGGGCGATGTGGCCCTTGTTCACGAAGCGGGTCAGGCCGACGAGTGCGCCGCGCGCGTCAGGTCGCCAGTACGGTGCGAACAGGCCCGAGAACGCCGGCACGAAGTACGCGCCGCCGTTGTCGTCGACCGTGTTCGCCAGCCGCTCCACGTCGGGCGCGCTCGAAATCAGTCCGAGGTTGTCGCGAAGCCACTGGATGAGTGAACCCGTGACCGCGATCGATCCCTCGAGCGCGTAGTGCGGGGCGGCGTCTCCGAGCTTGTAGCCGAGCGTCGTCAACAGCCCGTTCTTGGAGTGGACGATCTCTTCGCCGGTGTTGAAGATCAGGAAGTTGCCCGTGCCATAGGTGTTCTTGGATTCACCGGTGTCGAACGCGGCCTGGCCGAACGTCGCCGCCTGCTGGTCGCCGAGGATCCCGGCGACGGGAACCTCGCGGAGCAGACTCGACGGCTCCGCGATGCCGTAGACCTCGGAGGAGGACTTGATCTCGGGCAGCATCGAGCGCGGCACGCCGAAGGCCGCGAGGATCTCGTCGTCCCACGCGAGGGTCTCGAGGTCCATGAACATCGTGCGCGAGGCGTTCGTGACATCCGTCGCGTGCACACCACCGTCAGGGCCGCCGGTGAGGTTCCAGAGCACCCACGAGTCGGTCGTACCGAAGAGCAGGTCGCCTGCCTCGGCCTTCTCGCGCGCGTCCGGCACGTTCTCGAGGATCCACACGATCTTCGTGCCCGAGAAGTACGTCGCCAGCGGCAGGCCGACCTTCGCCTTGAAGCGCTCGACGCCGCCGTCGGCCGCGAGCCGGTCGACGATCGGCTGCGTGCGGGTGTCCTGCCACACGATCGCGTTGTAGACCGGCTCGCCGGTGTTCTTGTCCCACACCACCGCGGTCTCGCGCTGGTTCGTGATGCCCACCGCCGCGATCTCGTGACGGGTCAGATCGGCCTTGCCGAGGGCCTGCCCGATGACCTCCCGGGTGTTGCGCCAGATCTCGGCAGGGTCGTGCTCGACCCAGCCCGCCTTCGGGAAGATCTGCTCGTGCTCGAGCTGCCCGGTCGAGACGATCGATCCGGCCTTGTCGAAGATGATCGCGCGCGACGAGGTCGTGCCCTGATCGATCGCCAAGATGTAGTCGGCCATTCGGTTCTCTCATTCTGTTCGGCCGGCGGGCGCCGGCGATCGTTCGGATGGATGACGTCGGGGCCGGCCCGACGGGCCGGCCCCGACGCGCTCAGCTGATGAGGGGGAGCAGTGGGATCGCCGCCCATCCGGCGATCAGACCGCCGAGGATCGGTCCGAACACCGGCACCCACGAGTACGACCAATCGCTGCCGCCCTTGCCCTTGATCGGCAGGATCGCGTGCGCGATGCGGGGGCCGAGGTCACGGGCCGGGTTGATCGCGTACCCCGTCGGGCCACCGAGCGAGACGCCGATGGCGATCACGAGAAGCGCCACCGGGAGCGCGCCGAGCGCTGCCAGACCGCCGTCACCCTGGCGTCCGCCGCCGAAAGCGATCACGACGAAGACCAGAACGAAGGTGCCGATCATCTCGGTGACCATGTTCCACGCATAGTTGCGGATGCCGGGGCCGGTCGAGAAGACACCCAGCTTCGACGCCGGCTGCGGCTCCTCGTCGAAGTGCTGCTTGTAGGCGAGCCAGACGAACACGGCACCGATGATGGCACCGATCAGTTGCGCACCGATGTACGCGGTCACCGAGAGGAAGTCCACCGGCACGGTGAGACCGAGGGCGGCATTTCCGAACTCCGTGGCACCGTTCGCCACGAGACCGAGGGTGACTGCAGGGTTGATGTGCGCGCCCGACGCATACGACACGATGACGCCGGCGAAGACCGCGAGGCCCCAGCCGATCGTCACCATGAGGAACCCGCCGTTGAAGCCCTTCGTCTTGGCGAGGGCGACGTTGGCCACCACCCCGCAGCCGAGGAGCACGAGCATCGCCGTTCCGACGAGCTCGCTGAGGAACAGCACTCCGAGATTGTCCACGTTGACCATCCATCCTTTTCGCTGAGCCCAGTGGGCCACGCCCAGGGGCGGAACACTGCCCACGATACTCAGACCGGCCGCGCCGCGGAATGGGGGTATGAGATTTCACACGGCCTCTTACGGTCGACGGCGCGACGGGCGTAGGTTTGCGATGAGTACTGCGTCGACGTCGATGCACGGCTGCACGGCGTCCGGCAGCTGAGTGGAAGGGATGTCCGTGAAGAAGATCATCAACGATCCGAAGCGGGTCGTCGAAGAGTCGGTCGCGGGGTTCGGGCTCGCCCACGCCGATCTCGTTCGAGTCGAGTTCGATCCGATGTTCGTCGTGCGGGCCGACGCTCCGAGCGTCGGCAAGGTCGGCATCGTGAGCGGCGGCGGCAGTGGGCACGAGCCCCTTCACGCTGGCTTCGTCGGATTCGGCATGCTCGATGCCGCCGTGCCCGGCGCGGTGTTCACATCTCCGACTCCGGATCCGATCCTCGCCGCGACCAAAGCCGTCGACGGGGGAGCGGGCGTACTCCACATCGTGAAGAACTACACGGGTGACGTGCTGAATTTCGAGACCGCTGCAGACCTGGCGTCCGCCGACGGCATCGACGTGCGCGCCGTCATCACCGACGACGACGTCGCCGTCAAGGACTCGCTCTACACGGCGGGCCGGCGCGGGGTAGCCGGCACGGTGCTCGTCGAGAAGATCGCGGGAGCCGCCGCAGAGCGGGGCGACTCCCTCGATGAGGTCGCCGTCATCGCGGAGCGGGTGAACGCGCATGCGCGGTCGATGGGGCTCGCGTTGACGCCCTGCATCGTGCCGCATGCAGGTGAGCCCAGCTTCACGCTCGCCGAGGACGAGATCGAGATCGGCATCGGCATCCACGGCGAGCCAGGGCGGGCGCGCATCAAGCTCGAACCCGCCGACCGACTCGTCGACCGGCTGCTCGAGCCGATCCTCGAAGACCTGCCGTACGAGCGAGGCGAACGCGCGCTGCTGTTCGTGAATGGCATGGGCGGCACCCCGCAGATCGAGCTGTACCTCGCGTACCGACGTGCGGCAGAGGTGCTCGAAGAGCGCGGCATCGAGATCGGCCGGTCGCTCGTCGGAAACTTCATCACGGCGCTCGAGATGCAGGGCATGTCGATCACGCTGCTGAAGCTCGACGACGAGATGGTCGAATTGTGGGATGCTCCGGTGCAGACTGCTGCACTGCGGTGGGGACGATGAAAACGGATCGAAGGGGGAATCTCGGTGGGATTGGACATCACCTGGGCTGTGGACTGGGTCAGACGGAGCGCGCAGGTCATCTCGGAGCATCGAGTTGAGCTGATCACGCTCGATCGTGAAATCGGTGATGGCGATCATGGCGAGAACATGGATCGCGGTTTCCAGGCGGTGCTGCCGAAACTCGACGACCTGGCTGCCGGATCAACCCCCGGTGATGTGCTGAAGCTCGTGGCGACGACCCTCATCTCGACGGTCGGCGGAGCCGCCGGCCCGCTCTACGGCACCGCCTACCTGAAGGCAGCGGCAGCGGCAGGCGGTGCGGTCTCACTCGACGGCCCGGCCATCGCCGCGATCCTCGCGGCGGCGCGCGATGGGGTGGTGTCACGCGGCAAGGCGGAGTCGGGCGACAAGACGATGGTGGACGCGTGGACTCCAGCCGTCGACGCAGCGGCTGCCGCGGCCGCAGCCGGCACGGACGCTGCCGGCGTCTTCGCCGCCGCGGCCGACGCTGCCGAGGCCGGTGCGGCGGCGACCGAGCCGCTCATCGCCCGAAAGGGCCGGGCGAGCTATCTCGGCGAACGCTCTGCAGGCCACCGTGACCCGGGCGCCGAATCGAGCGCTCTGCTCCTGCGAGCCGCCGCCGACGCGGCTGCGGCTTCAGCGGGGGCGTGAGGTGGGCACTACCGGCAAAGTCGGCATCGTCTTCGTCTCGCATTCGGCCGGCATCGCCGAAGGACTCGTCGAACTCGCCCGGCAGATGGCGCCGACGGCCACGCTCGTCGCGGCGGGCGGCACCGACGACGGTCGCATCGGCACGAGTTTCGATCGTGTGACCGCGGGTATCGCAGAGGCCGACGCCGGCGCGGGCGTCGTGGTGTTGTGCGACTTGGGCTCAGCGATCCTCACGACCGAAACCGCCCTCGATTTCCTCGACGACGAACTGCGGGCGCGCGTACGTATCGCCGACGCACCGCTCGTCGAGGGCGGGGTGGCCGCAGCGGTTGCGGCGGAGTCGGGGGACCCGATCGACGTCGTCATCGCGGCCGCCGAGTCGGCGCGCGGGGCGGCGGGCGCGGGAGCCGCCGAAACGGCCGGCGGCGTGCACTCGGCCGAACGCGCGGATGCTGCCGATGACAGCCGGCACGAGGCATCCGGCTATGCCAGAACCATCAGCCTCGTGAATTCCGACGGACTGCACGCCCGGCCCGCGGCGGAACTCGTGAAGCTCGCGAGCACGTTCGCACAGAAGGTCACCGTCAATGGCACCGACGCGAAGAGCCTGCTCGGCATCATGTCGCTCGGGCTCACGAAAGGTGCCCGGGTCGAAATCGCGAGCGAAGACCCCGACGGGCGGGCGGCAGTCGACGCGATCGCCGAGCTCGCTGAATCGGGCTTCGGCGAGGCGTGATGCGCCCGTCGTGCAGTTCAGTTGCCGCCGGCGACCCTGATGTCGGCACCGGAGGTGTACGCCGCGTCGGCTGAGAACAAGTAGGCGACAGCGCCGGCGATCTCATGCGGTTCTCCGGCGCGGCGCATTGGGATCTTGCGGGCACGCTCGTCAGGCGCATTCGGCCGCCCCGCGGCAGCATGGATCTCGGTGCGTGTGGTGCCGGGGGAGACCGTGTTGACCCGTACTCCCACGGGTCCGAACTCCTTCGAAGCACCCGCGGTGAGCGCGTTCAGCGCCGCTTTGCTCATGGCATACGGGATGTACGTGTTCGGCGAACCGGTCGTCGCCGCGCCCGAAGAGATATTCACGATGCATCCGCCCGCCCCGCCGCGGTCGGTCGCCATGTGGGCGATCGCCGCTCTCGTGAGCACGATCGGTGCGAGCACGTTGACCCGGAAGAGCAGCTCGCTCTCTTCGATCGTCGCGTCGAGGAATCCGCCGATGAGGCCGGTGATCCCGGCGTTGTTGACGAGCCCCGTCACTCGACCGAACTCGGCGATGGTCGCGGGCACCACGGTCGCCGCGACATCGAGGTCGGCAAGATCGACCTGCAGCAGGAGCACGCGGGCACCGGATGCAGCGCACCGGCGAGCGATCGCGTCGGCCTCGTCTCGACGCTCGCGGTAGGTGAGCGCGAGGTCGTGACCATCGGCGGCGAGGCGCTCGGCGATCGCTGCACCGATGCCGCGGCTCGCGCCGGTGATGATCGTGACCGGGCGTGTCGTTGCGGCATCCGTCATGTCTTCACCCTATGCGCGCTGGGCCGCGCGAATCCGACGGTGGCGGTGAACGGCGAGCAGGCGTACCATCTGGCCATGGCACGCGACGAGGCGAGCCGCCCCGACGGCAACGCATTCACTCACTTCTTCGACCGTATCGACCGGGCGTTGCTGCCCGCGTTCGGCCCACCGCCGGTGGTGGAAGAGGGGTCGGATCCTCAAATACCCGCCAGCGAGCGGGCGTGTCCGATCTGCGGGCATCCGATGTTCGAGCACGTCATCGACCACTCGACCGCGAATACGGTGCTGGTCTGCCCGACCGATGAGCGCCTGCCCGAACCCGAGGTCGAGGGGCCGTTCAACGAACTCGGCATGCCGGCATCCGGAAAGCGTCTCGAGAAGTTCGCCGAGCGGAATTCGTCGCGCTGAGCGCGCGAGTCGGTTAGGTACCTGTTGGGTAGATCGCGTCGTACCCCGGGTGCACCCCCGGTGCGAGCCCGGCACCGTCGGCGATGCGTTGCAGCATTGCGACGAGTGACTTCCGCTCCGTCGGAGCGAGTACGCCCAGCAGGCCGTCGTCGCACTCGTCGAGGCTTGATTCGATTCGTGGCAACAGGTTCTTCGACGCGTCGGTGAGGTGAACGGCGTGCGCGCGCCGGTCGACGGGATGCCGCCGGCGTTCGACCAATCCACGTTGCTCGAGCTCATCGACCATGCCGACCATCACGTTGCGATGGACCCGCAGCTCCGCAGACAACTGCTGCTGTGTCCGCCATTCGGTGTCGGCGAGGATGCGCAACAACCCCACCTGTCGGGCGTTGATGCCGAGTGGCACGAGCAGCTCGTCGAATCGCGTGTCGGAGAGGTATCCCAGCTGAGAGAGCAGAAAACTGGGGCGCTCTCGCAGGCTCTGCGGAGGAGTGCGCTTCGCTTCGGACATGGGTTGATGATACATCCGGAGGATTGCATTCTTGTGTGATTGTCACCATGGGTGCATACTTGCATCGAGGAGTAGACACATGGACACGCGCTGGCCGACAACCCGGACATTCGTCGTGACCGGCGGCAACGCCGGCCTGGGCTTCGAATGCGCCCGGTTCCTCGGAACCGGCAGCGACAATCACGTCATCATCGCCGGTCGCGACGCGGAGAAGTGCGCGCTGGCCGTGAACCGCCTGCGGGGGATGGGTTGTTCCGCCGAGGCGTCGACGCTCGATCTCGCTGCGCTCGACTCCGTTCGGAGCTTCGTCGAGACCTACCGGCACGCCGAACGGCCGCCCCTTGCCGGCGTCGTCTGCAACGCTGGCGTGCACAGCGTCGGCGCCGCCGTGAAGACCGCCGACGGCTACGAAGCCACATTCGGGGTCAACCACCTCGGCCACTACCTGCTGACGAGACTCCTGCTGCCGGAAGTCGCTGCTCGCGGTCACATCGTATTCGTCTCCAGCGCGACACACGATCCTGCTGAGAAGACCGGATTCCCGGAGCCGCGCTATCGCAACGCGCGCGAGCTCGCCGGCGACTTCGAGCCGGGCAAGGTCGCCGGCAGACGCCGATACACGACTTCGAAACTGTGCAACATCTACTGTGCGCACGAGCTCTCACGGCGACTCTCCACCTCGACGGACGAACGCCTCCGTTCCATTCGCGTGAGCAGTTTCGATCCTGGTCAGATGCCCGGCACGGGCCTTGCGCGTTCGTATCCACCGCTGTTCCGATTCGGGTGGAAGTACGTGCTTCCGGTCGCGACGCTGGTTCGGCGAAACCATCACCGTCCCGCGACCTCCGGCAGGAGATTGGCGGAGCTCGTCGTGAGCAACGATGTGCCGGGTGACGGGAGGTACTACTCCAACGGGCGCGAGACGCGTTCGTCGAGGCTGTCGTACGACTTGGAGAACGCTGTCGATCTGTGGGAGTCGAGTGCCGCCATGGTCGATCTGCCGCGCGTCGGCGAGCGTCGCCGAGCGACGCCGTCGACAACGCCGATCTGAACGTCGTCGACGGCGCGTCGCACTTGAAGCTCCACGATCTGTCCGTCGGATTCGTCTCGAGCTGGGCGCAGTGGCAGGAGCTGCTTGCGAGCGGGGGACTACTCACCTCGCCACTTCAAATCTATAGCAGTGAGGGGGGCTTGCGGCAAGGCCCCGGGCATGCCGCAGACTGGTCGGCCGAGGCCGGAGTCAGCGGCATAGGGGAGTCAAGCGATGCGTGCATGGTTGTCGAAGAAGGGTTGTTCGGGGGGTCGTCGAACCGCGAGTGGGACTCGCCGGGCGGCGACGAGGTGCGCTGCGCTACGAAGGCCGGGGCAGCATACGCCGTGTCTCGATCTGGTCGACGCGCACAGCGGTGAAGGGAACCGATGACATGACCCTGACCACAAGCGTGTTCAACCTTCCCGACCGTCTCACAGCCAAGGCCGTCCCACCGCTGATCGTCGACGACGAGCAGCACTTCGCGACGATCGCGGAGAGCCTCGAGCACTCGATCGCCGACGTATCAGACCGTCTCGATGCTGTGCGTAAGGAACCCGGGCGGACGGGGCAGGAGGCGTTGGACCGGGACCTTGAGATCCACCGGCTGACCGCTCGTCTACGTACGCTGCGCCGTTTCGGCCTGGACGTGTGCCTCGGGCGCATGGTGAGCGCGGAGATTCCCGAACCCGTGTACGTCGGACGGCTCGGCCTAACGGACAGTACGGGACACCAGCTGCTCATCGACTGGCGTTCCCCTGCGGCCGAGCCGTTCTTCGGAGCGACGCACGCCAACCCGATGGGTCTGGTGAGTCGCCGGAGATATCGCTGGACACGCGGTCGAATCGTCGATTTTTGGGATGAGGTGTTCACCACGGACGGATTCGAAGGGAACGCCGCGCTCGACGACCAGTCCGCCTTCATCGCCAGCCTCGGCAGCAGCCGGTCCACCCGGATGCGGGACGTGCTCGCCACCATTCAGGCCGATCAGGACGCCATCATCCGCGCGGGATCCCGTGGTGCACTCATCGTCGACGGCGGCCCGGGCACGGGGAAGACCGTCGTCGCCCTGCATCGCACCGCCTACCTCCTCTTCTCCGACCCTCGCCTCGGGCACCGCCGAGGTGGGGTGCTGTTCGTCGGTCCGCATCCGGCCTACCTGGCCTATGTCGCCGACGTCCTTCCCAGCCTCGGAGAGGAGGGCGTACAGATCTGCACCCTGCGGGACCTCGTTCCCGAGGGCGCGGAGGCAACGATCGAAGTCGACCAGCCTGTAGCCCGGCTGAAGGCATCCGCCGATTTGGTGAAGGGGGTCGAGGCGGCGGTCAGGCACTACGAGCGGCCGCCCACCGCGGGAATGGTGATCGAGACCCACTGGTCGGACATCTGGCTGGACGCCGGCGATTGGGCCGAGGCATTCGAGGCGCCGGAACCAGGCACTCCACACAACGAGGCGCGCGATCAGGTGTGGGACGAGCTGCTCACGATCCTGATGGACAACCACGACGACGAGGACGTTTCGGCTGACCTGCTCCGTCGGTCACTCGAGGAGAACAGCGAACTGCGCTCGACTTTCAACCGAGCGTGGCCGCTGCTCGATGCGGCCGGCGTCGTCGGTGACCTGTGGTCTGTCCCTGCGTACCTGAGGAAGTGCGCCCCATGGCTCGACGACGACGAGATCCAGGCACTGCAGCGCGCAGACGCCCGCGCTTGGACGGTGGCCGATCTACCGCTGCTGGACGCGGCGCGGCAGCGGATCGGCGACCCGAGAGCGTCGCAGCGCAAGCGTCGTGATGCTGCCATCCTCGCCGCCGAGCGTGATGAGATGGCACGGGTGGTCGATCACCTGATCGCGACCGACGACTCCGAGCTCCAGGTGATGTCGATGCTGCGCGGACACGACGCGCAGAACGCGCTGGTCGACGACGCGGTTCTGCCGGCGGTCGATCCAGACGTGCTCGCCGGTCCGTTCGCGCACATCGTCGTCGATGAGGCTCAGGAATTGACGGATGCCGAGTGGCAGATGCTGCTGCTCCGCTGCCCGTCCCGCAGCTTCACCATCGTCGGCGACCGCGCCCAGGCACGACACGGGTTCACGGAGTCCTGGCAGGAGCGGCTCGAACGGATCGGACTCCACCGGATCACCCAGTCTGCCCTGACCATCAACTACCGCACGCCGTCCGAGGTGATGGCGGAAGCCGAGCCGATCATCCGAGCCGTCTTGCCAGACGCCAATGTGCCGACCTCGATTCGCAGCAGCGGCGTCGCAGTCGAGCACGAATCCCTGTCGAACCTGGGCGCGATCCTCAGCAACTGGCTTGCCACGTATGCCGACGGGATCGCGTGCGTCATCGGTACGCGCGATGTCGATGTCGACGCGTTCGGGGCGACGTCCCGAGTCCGGTCACTGACCCCTGAACTTTCGAAGGGGCTCGAATTCGATCTCGTCATTCTCATCGACCCGGAGGATTTCGGCACGGGCATCGAAGGAGCGGTCGACCGATATGTCGCGATGACCAGAGCCACCCAGCGACTCGTCATCCTCACGAGTCCCGGTCGACGCTAGCGAGAGGCCCGGCTCAGATTCCTCTGAGCCGGGCCCGTCGTCTCGCGGAGTGGGAGTTAGCTTCCTGCGCGCACTTCGCTTGCAGCGGCCTTGACTGCTGCGTCGAGCTCGGACTTCTTCACCTTGGTCAGCTGCTTGGCAACGTGCTTCTCGGCCTTCAGCTCTACCTTGCCGAGTGCATCTTCGACGTTGCTGGCGCCGGCAACGAGCAGCGCTGCCTGGCCTGAGTCGATGAGATCGCCGATTTCCTTGACATCGGCGCGGGACACACCGCGCCACAGGTGGCCGCTCGCCGCGCCGATCGCGCCACCGACAATCGCAGTTCCAATGATGGCCGGCGGGAAGAGGAGACCAACCACCGCGCCGGCGACTGCCCCGCCCCAACCGCCGTGCCGAGTTGCCATCTCGTCCTTGTTGAGGTGCACCTTTCCTTCGGCGTCCTTCGTAATCACTGCCGCGTCGTAGGTGCCAACGTCGCCCGCATGATGCAACTCCTTGACGATGTCGTAATCGGCCCGAGCGGCAAGTTCGCTCGGGTACGTGCCGATGTAGAGGAAGATTCCGCCGTTGTCAGCCATGTTGATCTCCAATCATTTTGACCCCGATTTCAGAAATGAAGCTTCTTCGTGGACCCCGATTTCAGAATGAGGTTCCTTCATAGAATCACGTTGTAGCCATCACGTCACCCCCTTGCCCCAAGCGTTGGTATGCCGTATGGGCGCCGTTCAGGCCGCTGCCGCGCCGAGAGTCGGGACGAGGAACGCAAGGAAGGGGAACGAAGGCGCTACTCGGCGTCGATCGATTGATCCATGATGTAGATCGTCTGGCCACCGACATCCTTGTAGACGGCGTTGAAGCCACCGGGGATCTCGGAAGGCTCCTCGACGACCTGGAGCGTAGCCGGACGCTTGTCGTGGAAGGCCTGCACGCTCTCGACGACGAACAGCGGCCCACTCGGTGCGCTCGGATCGTTGGCATCGAGCATGAGCTGAACGTCAGTGCCGGGAAGGGTGAGCGCAACCGTCGTGTCACCCTCGCGCCACACCTCTTCGCTGCCGAAGACGTTGCGGTAGAGAGCGATGGAGGCTTCCATGTTCGCAGTGGGAGCGAAGAGGAATTCGAACTTCATGAGGTGTTCCTTTCGTGTCGTAACTGGCATTGCTTCCAGCGTAACGGCATTATGTACATATGCGCGAGTGGATTCCTGTGTCGACGTCCCCGAAGGGGCGGCTGGCGCTGACCGCTGTCCGCGCATTCGGAGCACGGCCGTTCGATGTGGTCACCGTCGGGGAGCTCGCCGCAGATGCCGGGGTGACGACCGGCGCGATCTACCACCACTTCGAGAGCAAGCTCGGTCTCTACACGTTCGTGCGCCGCGATGTCGAGCGTCGACTGCTCGATCGAATGGAGGGGGCTGTCAGCGCCACCGGGGGAGGCCCCGAAGCCGTGAATGCGGCACTACTGGTCGGGTTCGACTTCGCCGTCAGCCACGACTTCGAATGGCTCCTCTGTGAGCCGCCTGCCGGATCGGCGGACGACCCGTTGGTGGAACTGCTGACGACGCTCAGCCACCCAGCCCCGCCGCCGATGGGTCGCATGATCGCTGCGGCCTGGAGAGCCGCTCTGCTGGCGGTCGCGGAGGGCGTCGATGCCGATCAGGCACGCAGCGCTCTGACTGCACTGGACATTCGCGTCGACGGGAATGCCGACCGCAGGTGAGCCCTATCGAGGCGTCGCCTGGACAGGGCTCGGCACGCCATTCATTCGCCAGCCATACTGCGAGCATGACCGCATACTCGCCGTAAGGGTTGAGATGCACAACACCATTACATCACTGTGGGATGCATGACGACACGCTTCACGCCAGAGAACCATCAATCGGTTGATTCGAACGCAGGACATGAGCACGCGTGGCGGGTTGAATCCAGGCACATCACGTCTGACGGTGAAGTGCTCTACGTGCAGTGCACCGTCTGCGGGGTGCGACGTGTCGACTTTCGCAACCACGAAGCGGCTCCGACGACCGCACTGAGCGTAGAAACGCGCAGATAGCGGCGCTCAGTCGGCGGCTGAATTCTGGCGCTGACGCCTACGAGGTCGGCAGACGTCGGGGAGGCCCAGGCGATACGAATCGGGACGGCTCGGTAGCATGCAAACTATGTCCATCAAACTTGAGAACGTCGGCATCGCCGTTCGCGACCTCGAAGCAACGATCTCCTTCTTCACCGACCTCGGTCTCACGGTCGTCGGCCGTGACACGGTCAGCGGCGAGTGGACCGACACTGCCGTCGGCCTCGATGGCAACCACGCCAACATCGCAATGCTCCAAACGCCAGACGGTCACGGTCGACTCGAGCTCTTCGAGTACATCCATCCCGAAGCGATCGAGACGACGCCCACTCTTCCCAACGAAATCGGCATGCACCGAGTCGCCTTCTCAGTCGACGACATCGACGAAGCCCTCGAGACAGCCGCGAGGCACGGATACCGTCCGCTTCGCGGCGTGGCGACCTACGAAGACATCTACAAGCTCACGTACCTCCGCGGTCCGAGCGGCATCCTCGTAATGTTCGCCGAAGAGCTGAAGAAGAGCTGAACACGCCGGTGTTCGCGAGATGCAGCATGCTGCATCTCGCGAACTTGGCATCCGCTGATGGTTCGGCCCGCGAACGACCGGGTTGGCCCGTCTCCGGCTGTACCAACCTCAATTCTGCATATGCACCTGCTGGCCCTTGATCAGCGGGTATGCAGTCAGCGTGTTTCCGTCGAGGTCTTCCTTGTGCATGTCGACCGCGGTCAGCTGGCTGTTCTCGTAGGTCGTGTAGTAAAAGATTCCCTTGTCGGTGTTGCAGCACGTCGAGTAGATCGTGATCTCGAACTTCCCGGGGGAGACCTCGGCGCATCCCCGCTGCTGTGCCACTGACCCCAGGATGTGGAAGAACTGACTGATCGACTCCGACTCGGAGTCGCCAGACACCGAGTTCATCTTCGTAAAGGCCGCCTTGACGAAGCGAGATGCCGAAGAGAGGTCTCCCGGGAGGCCGATCGCGCCCATTCCTCGGCTGTAGACGTCGAACTGCAGCTCGTCTGAGAAGTTCTTCTCGGGAGGCTTCCTCGACAGGTGCATGTAGTTGTTCAGGTTGAAGGACTGGATGTCGAAGGTCGGGTTGTTGGTGAGCAACCCGATGGGATTGTCGTAGACCTTCAGCCCGTCCTTCACGCTCTCGACCGTGATGGATGCCGTTCGGTCGGAGATGATCCAGTGCAGCGGGGAGAGCGGGAAGGTTTCGCTGAAGTCGATCTTCACGAGGTTCAGCGTCGAAAGGGCCGTCTTCACCTCGTCAACGGTCTCGAATTGACCGAGGAGCCAAGGGATGAGTTCGAACGGCGTGATATTCGTCTTGCCGTCCGCTTCGGGCTTGTAGTCGGCGTTCTCCACGAAGTTGAGCCCTGCCATGCTGAGGCCCTTCTCGTTCGTCGCGTCGTAGTACAGCGGGTAGCCGTCCGCGATGGTCGCTATCCCGATGATCGCGTGATGCGTGGTGAGCGCAGGCGCCTTGCGGAAGTCGAACGTGAAGTTCCGCGGTGTGACGGTGACGGTCTCGTTATATGAGAACTCAAGGTCGAGATTGCGCCCGAAGTAGTGATCCCGCGTGGTGTAGCTCAGCCCTGTGCACATGTTGCCCCCGCTTCTCGTGTGTAGGTAGGTGCAACGCTAGCCGGAAGAGGGGCGCGTGACTACCCTCTCGGACACGCACGATCTCTCTGCGAAGCCGTGCCCGCGGGAAGCGCGGTGCCGTCGTCAGGGCGTCTTGAAACGGTGCACGCAAGCATTGGCCAAACTGGATGTGCATCTACTGCAATAGCGCTTCTTGCTGATGACGAAGTCGCTAACCGACCCACAAAGTTCGGTCACGCTTGAAGCGTCCAGGGCACCAAATCACGTCACGCAGTGACTCGCGTGGGCCGGTATCGCAGCGCGATCGCCCCCGACCGGAACTCATGGCGATCCACGAGCGCGAGCTGGATGCGCTCGCGCAGACCAGCGAGCAACGTCGGCCCGTGTCCGGCAAGCACCGGCTGCACCAGGAACTCGTACTCGTCGATCAGTCCCAGATCTGCCAATGCCAGGGGGAGCGTCACGCCGCCCACCCACAGGCCCTCGCCCGACTCCTGCTTGAGCCGCTGAACCGCTGGCCCCAAGTCGCCTCGCACCGGCTCGGCATTCCAATCGACCCCGCTCAGCGTGCTCGACACGACGTACTTCTTCGCCCGGTCGATGGTCTCGGCGAACGGGATCTGCGACTCATCCATCCAGTCAGGCCACGTGCCCGTGGCCGGCTTCCGCCACGCCGACTCCATCATCTCGTAGGTCACCCGGCCGAATAGCAGGGCATCGGCTCGCTCCATCTCAGCCGTCCAGTAGCGCATTGACTCCTCGTCCGGGGGGAGCCCCGCCTCGTGATGGCAGCAGCCGTCGAGCGTGACGTTGATCGAGTACCGAAGTGGTCTCATCTCGTTGCTCTCCTTCGATGCGCGGCCCCGAATTCACCGGACGAACTGTCCGTCCGGTTAGGGTTCCGCCTGTGACACGCGAGGCGTGCCGACCTCTGTCTCATGCAGCTCGTGATCAATCCGCGTCGCTCAACGTCCCTCTTTGCGCGCACTCGAGCGACGCCCTCGTCGTCAGGGATAAGGGAATCAGTGCGACTGAGGTCGGGTTCAAGCCTAAGGAGTGTCGCTCGGCTGGCACCCAGACCATTGAACATTATCGAAGGGAATGAGCATGACGACATTGGGAATCATTGGAAGTGGGAACATCGGATCGGCGGTCGCTCGACTCGCCGTTGCGTCAGGTATGAACGTGGTCCTTGCGAACTCCCGCGGACCTGAGTCCCTCCGTGACCTCGTTACCGAGCTCGGACCACTCGCCAAGGCTGGCACAGTCGAAGAAGCGGCCAGCAGCGGAGAGGCGATTGTGCTCTCCATTCCACTACTCGCGATCAAGGACCTACCTGCCGGACTGCTCCGCGACAAACTTGTGCTGGACACTAGCAACTACTACCCGTTCCGCGACGGCCGGGTCACGCAACTCGATACCGAGACCGTGACTGCAAGCGAGCTGGTGCACGGATGGCTCGTGGGAGCCCGCTATGTCAAAGCATTCGGCAATATCCTCGCCCACCACATCCCCCTCCTTTCACGGCCCAGCGGTGCCGCCGACCGCTCCGCCCTCCCCATCGCGTCCGACGACGACGAAGCAAAGCGTGAAGCGGCGGCACTCATTGACCGGCTCGGCTTCGACACTGTCGACGCCGGCACGCTCTCCGACAGCTGGAAGTTCGAACCCGAGTCCGGAGGCTTCACACGCATCTACCTCGCGGATTCGAACACTCCCGATGACCAGCTTCTTTCCTCCGAACCCGGCCCGACATCAGCAGATCAGGTCAACGCCGCGTTAGCATCGGCCACTCGTGTGAAGGTCGCCGACCGCGTCTTCTGAGATTCTCGCACTCTCTCTGCGCGATGAGATCGCGGTGTGGGTTGTGCCTCGACGATCATCGCAAGTGGTCAGGTCTACTTGTTTGCCGATCCCTCAACGGGCTAGCGCAGCCCCAGTTGGCGAGCTCGAGCGCGCCACAACATCCTGCATTCTTTGCAGGTTGTAGATCTACTGATGGTGAAGTCTCTCAACCGAATTTGCACAAAGCTCCGCCGGCGGATCAGGGCAAGCAGTTGGTGTTGTTGATGCCGAGCTGAAACAGGTCCCCTGCCCACAGGAGCTGTGCAATGCCGATGCCGATCGCTGAGGCGATCACGAGTGCAGCGGCAGCGTAGGTGAGACCGCGCCACCGGTAGCTCCTCCATCCGAGTGCCACGAGCGCGATCAGCCCTACGAGGTGAAGGAGGATCAGTGGAATGCCGCCGAAGAGCTCGGCGAACCCTGCCTCGGTCGTGCCAGCTGCGAGCGCCTTGCATTGCTCGGTCTGCGCTTCGAACTGAGCGAAGCCGTACCAAACCCATGCGACTGTGGCTCCCAACGGCCCGAGAGTGGCTACGGTCCAGAAGCCAACCCGCGCTGAATGCGACGAGGTCGTGGGCACCAGCAGCTGAGTCATACCGCGAGGATATCCGTGTTCTGGCATACTGCGACGTCGCCCAACTGACTGTGGCTATCGCGTACCCGCCCGCTGCTAGAGGCAGTTCCGTGCGCCACTGCAGCGTAGCCAACTTTCCCCAAACTGCATGCTGGCGAACACTTCGAAGATGGTGATGGGCTGCTGCCCGCCGACGGGAGGGGAGTGGGCGCCGGTTACTACGGGGGAGTCGGGAGCCAAGGTGCTCCATGACATTGACGGGGCGTGTTTCGCGAAACTCGTTGCTACTGAAGGGACAGACGACTTGGCGGCTGAGCGAGACCGCATCGCGTATGCAGAGGGTTACCTGCTGCCTGATGGGGTGGGGATCGGCTCTCCCGACCCGTCACTCCACGAGGTCGGAACAATCTCCTCGCCGGCGACACACGAGGAATGAGCACCGCCCAGAAGGCGGAACTCGGCGACATCCGCCCCCGCGAATCGCCCTGAGTTCGTGACCGGATTGCTCACCCATCAGAGCGAGCCATCGAAGTAGCAGAGTAACAAGAGAAGGCCAGCCCTCCAGCGGCTGGCCTTCTTCTTTCGTCGCCGCGTAGGCAGAGCCACCCGTTCTCACGTAGCCGTGCTTCAAACCGCAGATAGACATGTGGCGAGGGAGGAAACGTGGTCAACTGTCCGGTTCAGCACCCAGCTCTGGTCAAGCCGGGGGAGTGATAGCTGCGGCCGCGCCGTCCCATTGCCCTCCAGCGTGCCATACGGCCGAGCGTGTGCGTTCTCCGGCGATCCCGTCCCGACAGTCCCGCTGATCGTGCCGCACCCACCCGGCCGCTCTACAGTGTGCAGATGATCTCGAAGTTCGCACCGGATCCGATCGCCCCCGTGCTCGAGCGACTCGGCGAGTCCACCGTGCCGACGTTCGTCGCCCTCGCCGTGCTGCTCGCGGGGGCCGTCGTGCTCTTCGCATTGCGCCGCCGCGCCGAACCCGACCTGGCCACGAGCGCTCGCTCCGCGGTGGACACGGGAGCGGTGCCGGTACCATCGGCCGGCGAACCCGACCCGGGGGCAGCGCTCGCCGCGACGGAGGCGGTCGGCGCCGCCATGACCGACGCCGGGTTCTCGGTCATGACGGTGCGCAACGCCCTCGACGACATCGCGCGCGTGAACGGCCTTCCGGCGAGCCAGGTCGTGGTGTTCCCGACCGCGCTCCTCGTGTCGGCTCGTGACGAGGGCCAGGAGGGGGAGGAGGGGGAGGAGCGTACCGGTGCCGTCCTCAGCGGCGAGGGCCGCCTGCTCCTTTGCCAGATCGACGAGGTGCAGCGAACCGTGGATGCCGCGCGCACGGGCCTGCTCGACCCCGCCTCGACGATCGCCCGCATCCGCTGGGTGCGCGAGATGAAGCCGCCGTACGGGCGGGTGCTGCGCGTGCTCGGGTACGTACTGCTCAGCGCCGGGCTTTCGGCGATGCTCGGAGCGTCGTGGCTGGGCATCGGCGTCGCGGCCGCGCTGGGCGCCGTCGTCGGCACGCTCCTCCTCATCGGCGAGCGGCTGCCGGACCGATACGGCGCCCTCATCACCGTGACCGTGGCGTTCAGCGTCGCGCTCGTCGTGTTCGTGCTGATGCGCGCCGGATTCGGCCCCGGACTCCTGGCCGCGCTGATCGGGCCACTGGTCGTGCTGCTGCCGGGCGTGCTGCTGACGACCGCGGCGCTCGAACTGTCGACCGGCCAGATGATCGCGGGCGCTGGCCGCCTCGCCGCAGGCGGCATGCAGCTCGTGCTCATCGCGGCGGGCATCGTCAGTGCGGGGGCGCTCGTCGGCGTGCCCGACCTCGAGTTCACCGAGAATCCCGAGGCGCTCGGCACGGTCGCGCCCTGGGTCGCCGTTGCCGTCTTCGGCGTGGGGATCGCCGTGCATCAATGCGCCCCGCCCCGCGCCATGCTCTGGATGATGTTCGTGCTCTACATCGCCTACGCCGCGCAGGTCATCGGCGGCGTTGTGCTCGGCGGCGTGCTGTCGGCCTTCGTCGGTGCTCTCGTCGTCACGCCCGTGACGGCGCTCGTCGCCCGGCAGCCCACCGGCCCGGCCGCGATGGTGAGCTTCATCCCCGCGTTCTGGCTGCTCGTGCCCGGCGCGCTGGGCCTCGTCGGCGTGGCGGAGGTGCTCGGCGGTGACGCCGGTGGCACCGCCTCGCTGATCGCCACGCTCGCGACGATGATCGCGATCTCGCTCGGCGTGCTCGCCGGGTCGATCGTGTCGGATCGGATGCGGCGACCGCCGCTCTGACCGAAGCGGTTCTCGCGTGCCGGTACGGTGGTGACGGCGTTCGCGAGGTACTTGTCGATGTGCGCTTGGCCGAAGGCGAAGACGTTGACGTGCTCCTCCTCGAGCCAGATGAGAAACTTGCCGGCTTCGGTGATGCACTCCCGTGCGCACGGCACTCAGGGTTGGAATATCCCTGATCACGTCAGCGAAAGAAGAGGCGAGGCAATCATTGGTGCGCTTTCAACAAAGTGCGGAATCTGACCTTTGCCTCATTCTTCAATGGGTGAAGTTGCTTAACCGGATTTCCGCAAAGCTCGATCCGCGACGGCCGAGCGAGTGCAGATTCTCTGGCGCGGCATCGTCGGTGAGGTGCCAGTCTGGGGACCTGGATGCAGGCAGCGCAAACCTTGGTCTCGAACGTCGCGCCGGACTATTCGCTCTCGAGTGGACCAGTTTCGGCACTGTTGACGGGGAACAGGATCGGGCTGAGGAGATGGCGACTCCGTGACGCCGATGGTTCATTGCCGATGTGCTTGATGATGACGTCACGGAGTTCACTGATCAGCTGGGCGCGCTCCTCGGAGCTGAGCCAGATCGAGTGCTGGCGGTAGCCCACAAGGTCGGCAGTCGGGTCCGCGTCGGGATCATCGAGATAGCTGTTGAACTCGGCGATCAGCACCGCAGTCGCGGCGGCGAACGCGCGACGGTGGTCGGCGATGGAAGCTGAGGCGGCGGCGGCCGCGTCGATGACGGAAGCTGCACGGTTGAGGCGATACCGGCGCTCAACAGCGCCGCGCACCCGTTGCTCGCCGTCGACTTCGAGCACGCCGCCGCCGGCGAGCAGTGCGAGGTGGCGGTAGAGCGTGGCCTTGGGCACATCGGCGAGCCAGGCCCGGAGCTCAGTGGCCGTGACCGCGCGCCCTCCCGACATGGCGTGAACGATGCGGAGGCGCACGGGGTGCGTCAAGAGATCGAACGTGGTCACGAATCAATAGTCTCATGGGTTAGATTGGTCTCAGAAATGAGACTGAGTGAGAGGGGCACCATGACTGGAGTCATCCCAAGGATCGAAGCGACCCAACGCCCGCCGCTCGGCGAGCTGTACGAGCTCGGTGGACGCCGCGTGATGCTACACCGCTCCGGGAGCGACGGGCCAGTCGTCATCTTCCTTCCGGGCGCTGGTCTCATCGGCCTCGACTTCCTGAACCTGCATCTTCAGGTCGCGGACATCACGACGAGCGTTCTCTACGACCGTGGCGGCACGGGATGGAGCGACCCCGTCGAACTACCCCGGACCCCGACCGAGGTGGTCAACGAGCTCCGCGCGGTACTCGCCGAGGCCGGTGTTTCTGGGCCGTACGTCCTCGTCGGACACTCCCTGGGCGCCTTCTACGCGCGCCGCTACGCGCAGCTCCATCCCGACGAGGTCGCGGGCCTCGTGCTGCTCGACCCGGGCCACGAGGACATCATGTCGTTCATGCCGCCGCAGGCCGCAAAGCTGAACGATCAGATGACCTCGGGCCTTGACGACCTCCCCGACCTGACGGTCCAACAGATGCAGACGGCCCGCGAGCAGTATGCCCAGATTTACTCGGCGTGGGGCGAGGAGGTCCGCGGTCCGCTCATTGAAGAGCACCTCGAATCGTGGCGAACCCAAATCGATGAGACGAAGAACTTCGAGACCGAGGTCTACGACGAGCTGCGCTCAGGCGGCCCTCTTCCCGAGGTTCCTGTGATGGTCCTCACCGCCGGCGGTGTGAACCCCTACTGGGCGAACTTCATGTCCCAAACGGACATGCGCGAGGCGCTTGACGGCGTACGCCGGATGCAAGCAGCGATCGCCGAATCGGTGCCGCGGGGCGAGCAGCGCCTACTCCCGGACGCCTCACATCAGTACCTGCACATCGAGCGCGAAGCCGCAGTGCTCCAAGCCATTCGCGACGTTATCGGACGCTGAGTCCCTGTTCGTGACATGCCGAGTACGTGACGGCTGTGACGGGCCCGGCAATCCCGGTCGACCGACAACCTGCAATTTCTGCAGATGGGGGATTTACTGATGGTGAAGTTCCACAAAGCTCGCTCCGGCTGAGCCACATTCGGCTGCACCGTGTCCGAGATGTGAAGCCGGTGCTTCGCATCGACACAGCGGGCCATGTGTGAGTCGGCACGTGCGGCGTGCTGTGCGAGTGTCTTGGGGAGTAGCCCAGCAGGTCGGACAGGGACTTCACGTCGATGAGCGTTGCGAGTTGCTTCAGGGTCGTGTTTCGCGTCCGTTGTCAGGGTGGTGAGCCGCTGCTGGAGGGTGGGGACGGAGATATGTTGGCCGGCTCGGTATCCGGGAAAGAGCCAATCGGTACCGGTGTTCGTCGTCAGGCCCTCTCTGTCGTCAAGTTACCGCCAGAACAAGGGCGCGAGAAGTTCGGGGATCTCGCTGGGAATCCCGCCGAGCCGGATGAGCATAACCTCGGGTCGAAGCTCGATGTGTTCGGTGGTGAACCGTCCCGGGTTTCGTGCCGTTTCTTTCTGGCACGTCGTGCATCGCTGGATCGGTGCCGTATGAGGCACGTCGGGGGAGCGGCCAGTTCGCAACCAATGCGAAGATGTCGTCTACTGATGGTGGAGTTGCTTAACCGGATTTCAACAAAGCTCGCGGGGCTTTCGAAGCGTTTAGGGCACCCCGGATTCTATTGATCGATGCAACGCGAAAGTGACGCGGGCGGGGCATACGGGAATCGCGGCCGGTTGTTGCCCTCGGGCTGCTCCGCTCGAGCGCGAGCACCGCTGGGGGGACCGGCTTTCGGGCGCGTTTCCGACGGGCCTCTGGCAGTATGGGCGGGTGGATGGCAGCGCACCCGGTTCTGGTGCAGACGATGGGTTCCCGTCGGGGATCGATATGCAGGCGGACGATAGCGGGTGATCGGTCGATCCCTGCGGTGGAGACCACTCAGCGCTTACAGCTCTCTCGCGATGATTCTCGCAACCGCACTGACGTTGGGTGTCGTAGCGGTGTTCCTCGCCCGCAATCCAGCGACCGGCGTATGGGCTGTGTTTGCGGTTCCGCTGTACCTACTTGCGTTCTTCCTCGTGACCGAGACCATTGTGCTGGCGTTCCTCGCCGTGCGGGCGACGTTTGCCCGAGAAGCGCTCGCCCGAGTGCTCGCCCTCGCTGCGATCGCAGGGATCGGTGGGATCGCCATCGCGACAATCTTCTGGTGGTGCATCGAGTTCGAGGCGCCTCCGGCCTGGGCTTGGGTGGTATCGGCCCTGGGCTCCGCGACCGTATTCGGATGGTACGCGTGGCGCTATGAACTGGATGACGAGAGCAACGCAACCCTCCGCATCAGAGACCACTGAGGGATCGACTTTCGGGACGACGGTGCTCGAGAGTCGAGTCCGAGAATTCGAGCGGGCACCTCGCAGCGGCCAGTGTAGGAATTGGCCACTTCTCATGGAATCTAGCCCACAGAACCGATGACAAATGCCGCGGAATTCCACGTGGTTCGCCGCTTATGTGCGCCCGGAAACCTCCACCGTCGCCGTCACGCGACCGCGCGCGCTGGCGCTCAGCCGCGCGAACGCGCTCTCCGCGCCTCCGAGGAGCGAACCACCCTCGCGCACGGCCTGCTGCCACGCGTCGAGCACGTCGTGGCGGTCCATCGCCATGACCGCCTCCCACGGATCGTCCTCCTCGATGGGAACGTTGCCCATGCCCCATCGCGCCGCCTCGTACAAGAGCGGGATCGCCGCGATGCCGCTCTCCGTCGCCGAGTAGGTGACCTTGCGGGCATCCGTCTCGCTCGGGGTGCGCACGATGATTCCGCTGCGCTCGAGTCGGGCGAGGCGGTCGGCGAGCACGCTCGGACCGATGCGCTCCTCGGACCGAAGGAACTCCCCGAAGGTGTGCTTGCCGAGTGTGAGCAGGTCGCGCATGATCAGCAGCGACCAGCTGTCGCCGAAGGTCTCCACGGTGAAGTTGGTGGGGCAGGTCGACCGCCCTTCAGCTCGCTTCATGCGTCGAGTCTACGGCATTGACTTTGATCATCGTAGTGATCTACGCTTCGATCATCGAAGTGAAACAGATGCCGCGGCGGCGGCCTGCAGCGGAGGAGCCACGATGAACGACACGACCCAGCACGAGACGCACGATCTCGTCGTGAACCGCGACATCCCCGCCCCCATCGAGGCGGCCTGGAAGTCGTGGACCGAACCCGACCGCGTGCTTCGCTGGTGGGGCCCGAACGGCTTCACCTGCACGGTCGCCGAGCTCGACGTGCGCGTCGGCGGCACGTCCCTTGTGTGCATGAGCGCCCCCGACTGGGGGTTCCGGGCGCTGTACAGCACCTGGGCGTACACGCTCGTCGACGCACCGCACCGCCTCGAGTTCATCCACAACATCGCCGACGAGCACGGCGCCGCGATCGACCCCGCGACCATCGGGGCCGCGGGCATCCCGCGCGACGTGCGGCACGTCATCACGTTCGAGTCGATCGGCGACGACGCGACTCGACTCACCGTCACCGAACTCGGCTACATCGACCCCGAGCAGCTCGCGCTCTCGAAGAAGGGCCTCGAGGAGTCCCTCGACAAGCTCGTCGCGATCTACGTGTGAGCCCAGCCGCCCCGGACGTCCCCGCATCCCCGAGGCCGCGCGCACCGCGCTGCCTCGCTCCTCGACTTGCTCCTCCGCCCGTCGTACGGGTTGAGGCATGGACTGCGCCGTCGCGGTGATCGCCGAATGGATGCCGCTGCAGCGGTGATTCGGCGGCAAGGGTCACGCGCCATCGCTCCGCCTCGTGGGCGCGTTCGAGCGGTCGACCGTCGAAGAGCGCACCTGGTTCCCCATAGCGGGGGAGCCCGTAGTCGACCCAGCCGCCAATTACGTCGGCGGCCCACTGCCATACGGTGAGCACTGCTCTAACCTTCTTGGCGGACACGCGATGTGCCTTGCCCCAACGGACGCGAACTACGCCATAGTCGCCGAGGTAGGGCGCACGGCTGTTGCGAGAGAAGTCGACCGTTTGGAGGTGGCGCATCTCGTTGGTGCTCAGACCCCAGCCGTACAAGGTCTTCAACGCGACGGCATCGCGCCATGCGCTCAGCGCGCCACGCCGGCCGGAGTCCAGAATCCTGGCTACTTCGAGGTCAGCGAGGTCGAAGAGTTGCTGCACCTCGCGTTGCGTGAAGGGGCGTTTCTGGCCGTCCGGTGTTCTGCTGTGAGTGCGTGACGCGGTTATGGGGGAGTTGGGAAGCGTTACCTGATTCTTCCCTATTTGCACATCTCGCCTATTTGCACATCTCGCAAATAGTGTGAGTTTTATCGGTGAGAAGCAATATTCGATCTGTCGATATTGAGGCCCGCCATGCCCCGCGTCGCTGCGGGTAGTCAGCGTTCGGAACGCGCGGCAGAGTTCTAAGGCGTCGGCCTCTCATCAGCTGGCTGGCGTGGACCGACGCGCTCTCGCCGCGATGAGCACGAGACTTGCTATTCCAGCGGCGATCGCCGCAGCCGCAACCCCGATCATGACAGGAACCAATTCCAACTCCAGACCGCCGTTGGGCAGGCGAAAGCCGAGATCGCTTCCGGTGACCGAAAAGTGAGTCAGCGCAATATTGAGAAGGCCAAGGGCTCCCAGCGTCCATGTGGTCGCAATGATGGTGAGCAGAAATGTTCTCATGCGTGGAGAGATTTGCATCGGGCGTTCCTTTCCTGGTGGAGTGTCGGCTTCACTGAGTTGCCGGCCGTTCTGCAGCGAGACGGCGATGCGCGCTGCGCCTAGGGCAACCTGGGTGGGCTTGATCCCGAGTTCTTCGCAATCTCGGAGGTCTGCGAGGAGTGCTTCTCGCCAGATTTCGCGGTGTTCTGGGCTGATCAGAGCGCTGCTCGCCGTCACGATCATCCGGGAGATGTTCATGCCAGTCTCGGCTCTATCGGCGCGGGGTGATCTTGTTGCCGTCTGAAGTCCGCTGTGACGCGCTGAGCCTCGACGCGGCCACGAGACGTGAGTTGATACAAGCGACGTCGGGGACCAGTCCGTCCGACGTCGGACTCCCAAGATGCGTCGAGCCATCCACCTTGCTTGAGGCGATTGAGTATCGGGTAGATACTGGCGGGAGCGCGGCCGGTGTGTTTCGCGATCCGCAAGCCCCAAGTGGGTCCCTCCTCGTCGAGGAGAACCTCAAGCACCTCGACCGTTGGAACAGTCACGCGAGTAATTGGCCCCATGTCGGTTAAGCTACCTATGCAAAATAAGCTTGTCAACGATGCCAGAGGCGGAATCTGACCAGCCACACGGCCGCCACGCACCCGTCACTGCATTCTCGCCGGATGATCAACGGGCGTCAGGCCGCGCTCAGGACTCGAGCAACATGGCGCCGGTGAACAATGCCGACCTGAACATCGGAACTCGCGCCAACTCCAGCGCCATGCGCGGAAACTTGCTGATCAGACGCGGCATTCGTCGGCATTACGCAACCGGACCGATGGGGAAGTGGATAGGAATCCGAATCGTGAATCTTTTGCAATAATGCCTCTTCTGATGGTGAAGTCCCTTAACCGTTTTTCCACAACGCTCGATCCAGGCGCACGGCCATATCGGCGAAGCGGCGGTTTCAGCCGATTCTTTGGAGCAGCATGTCTGCTGCGGTGGAGAGAGACACGACCCAGTACTGAGTGACGATCACGGCGACCACGATGAGCACGGGCGTTGCTGTCTTGGTGCGGTTCACAAGGCTCACGACGACGAGCGTGAGCATCGTCGCGATCGCGATCGTCCCGCCGGCGACTTGCGAGAAAGCCATTCGAACGAAAGCCGCATCGTCGGGTGCCGACCAACTGTTGAAAGCGAACGCGAGCACCAGCGGTACTACGAGCACGCCTCCGACGGCCGCCCACACGTAGTAGCGGCGCCACGGTGTCGCAGTGGTCGACAGCGTGACCTTCTCAGCCTGCAGAGTGCTCATCCCCGCATGCTAGCGGCCGGAACGACCGCGATCGAGGAGTGATTGGCGGGGCATGTTTCTTTGCGCTCCAACGAAATGTTCTCCCGTCGAGGACATTTCACCCACCCGCGGACATGTATGAGTAGGGGACAGGATGGACGTGAGGACGGTTTTCACTGATGGATGATCAACAGCTCGATGAACAGCTCCGCGCGAGCGCGCCAGCTTTTGCCGAGCGCAGCCAAGAGCTCGTTGGGGCGATGGCCGCAATGAGTTCCGAGGGCCGGGCCTCACGCAAGCATCGCCGGCGCTGGTTCGGCACAGTCGGGTTGGTGGGAGCGCTCGTAATTGCAGGCGCGGGCACGAGCACGGCCATGGCATTGCCAGCCGTCAGGCAGTTCCTCGGCTGGGAAGTAGATCGCACGATCACTTACACGACTGAAGACGGTGGCAACTGCACGGTGCTGCTCGGCCTCGACTACCAGCAGTGGCGCATGGGCCAACCCAAGACGGAAGACGAGATGTATGCAGCAGCGATGAGCGCTGCCGACAGCGTTGACTTCTCACAGGCAGGGATCGACAAGATCGTCGCCGATGCGCGCGCGGAACTCGAGGTAGATGATCCATTCTCGATTCTCGCAAACGCGCCTGCCGAGTTCGAAGAGTATGCCGTCTCGGAAGCGATCATTGACGCCCTCGATGAAGCGTTCGCCTCGGAGGGGATCGTTCTGGCCGGCAGGCAGCTACGTGTGGCGTGTGAGCGGGGCAGCGCATGAGTCGTCGCCAGGGCCGTGACGATGCTCTCGAACGAATCATTGCGCAGAATCTCTCCGACCTGCTCGCCTACGCCGAGCGCCGCGTGGTGGACCGACCTGACGCGGCAGACGCCCTCGGCGACGCTCTCGAGATCGTCTGGCGGCGGAGCGCGCGCGTGCCTGCAGATCCGACCGCAGCGCGTATGTACCTCTTCGTGGTGCTCCGCAACGTCATTGCGAATGCCACGCGTTCGCGTCGACGGCAGTCGGCGGCGCTCGAACGTGTCCGAACCGAGCTTTCCGTGCAGCGAGCACCAGATCCCGATATTCGCCTCGATGTGGCGGACGCGATCGCGAAGCTCGCTCCACCGCAAGCGGAGCTCGTCCGCCTGATCCACTGGGATGGGTTCAGCATCGCCGAGGCCGCGACGGTTCTGGGCATCAATGCGTCAACAGCCAGGGGCAAGTACGCGAGGGCACGCGAAACCATGAAGCAGGCCCTCGTCGCTCCGGAAGAGGAACATCCACGAGAGGAGATCCGACGATGAGCGGATACCTGATTGCGCTGATCGCTTCGGGCGGTACGGCGATTACTGTCGCAATGATCGCCGGGATCGTATTGGCGCGCTCGCGTCCGCGCCGCTCTAGGACCGGGAGCTCAGAAATCGACGTCGCGATCGAACAAGCGCAGGAGCAAATCGACAAGGGACGGATGTTCTGACGTCGTTCCAGCCTGCGCGCTCGAGTGCGCCAGATCCTGCCAGATCCTGCACTTTCTGCAGATAGGGGATTTCCATTCGGACATAATGTGCATTATCGGCTCTTGGTGAACGGTCGGGCAACCGGTTGCCTGCGCCACTCGAGAACCTTGCCGACGCCCCCCGCGATCTGGTCGCGGAACGCTCCTGCTCACCAGTGGAGGCCGCGCGTTGAGGGCGACAGGTTCAATGTGATTTCAGTGAGCGGGAGCCGCGTCTTCGATCGATCGACGTCCCGCCAGTCGAAAATGAAGCCCGAGCGGCTCTCAGCTGAGTTCTGCGGACGTCGATGGATTCATGTCAGCTGAGACAAGCTCGAGTACACGCTGAGTGGCATCCTGATACACAGTGAAGTCAGCTTGCGCCTGCTGGTTGAACCAATCGGTCGCGATACGGAAGATGAGCGCGCGCAAGACGTACTGCGCGAAATGATCGGAAAGTTCGATCGTCTCGAGCAACGACAGAGGTGCTCCCTCACAGCACACCGCGTCCACAGCGACGATCGCGATGGAGTACTGGACCGGCCGCCAGTACAGCGTCAGATCGATGACCGCGGGCGCCTTCGTCTCGTCGAATAGAACATTCCCGGTGAGATCGCCGTGGACGATGCCCGGAGGATCTGACACGAACTGGCGTGCTGCGAGCAGTTCGGCGAGAAACGGCGCGCCGTCGAGCTCGGGAAGGGCGCCCTCTCCCCAGGCGAGACGATCAGCACGGGCCCAGGCGTGAGTCCGTTCATCGAGAAAGGCGGGCCTGTCGACTCCTCGGTATCGATCTGTGAACACGCGAGCGACATTCGCGATCTCAGCCCACATGCCCGCTCGGTGCTCACCTTCGAGCACAGGGAACGCGGTCCATCCTTCGACGACCAACTCCCCCGCCCGGCTGATGATCGGCAGACTCTGCCGGATGATCCCTCCGTTCGCGTCGCCCAAAGCGTTCACACCGTGCTCGCGTAGCCAGTCGAGTTCTTCGGGCAGCACGTCGAGTGGTTTGAGCACAACGTCTCCGACCCGCCACGCAGTTCCTCTGCCTCCCATCAATCGAACAATCGGACCGGTGGCGCCAAACGCCTCGAGTACGTGTGTTGGCGGGCGCATTCCGCGATCCTATCCAACGCACTCCAAGCATCAGCAGAGCCGCCGGGCGTTCAGTCCGTTTCGGCGTGCCCTATGCGGGATGAGCGAAGAAGCTCCCGAACACCGGCCAGATGTAGAGCAGCACACCGACGGCGAGAACTGCGACGCCAGACCAAAGCACCCACCGACTGACGCTCGCCGGTGCCGAGTTGACGTAGTTGTCCAGGACCCACCCGACACAGCTCCACAGAGCGCCGATCCCTAGAACAACGATCGCCGCCGGGACGAGGATGTGATTCATGGCCTCATCCTGGTAACAACCGCGCCGTCATCAGGCTCGCCGCCCGCGAACATGTCTCGGTCGCTTTGCCAGAGGCAGAGCTGCCGGCCAGAGCTGCGGCTGCCGCGTCAGGGTGCGCATTGCGGATGAATCGGCGTGCCACGTCGAGCGCTGCTTCATGAGCCTCGAACTCCACAGTTCCTCCTTGAGGTTGGTTGAGCATAGCCGGATGCTATGACCGGTGGCGCCAGCGGTTGATCCCGACTCCGATGAGGGTGGCGGCCACAGCGACGAGGAGAACGGGTGCCTCGAACACGAGCGCTACGGCGGTTCCTGCAAGTGCCGCGAGGAGCGGGCCGTCCAGGGCCCATGTCAATTGGACGACCGCGCTGAGATCACCCATCGGTGTCGGGATCGGGGTGAGCAGGACAGGCGGGAACGGGCCCTTCAACGCGTTGCCGACGCGGGCGATCAGGCCGAGCAATCCGAGAACGAGTGAGGTGATGATCGGCACGCCGGGGGCGATTCCGGCGACGATCGAGCACGCGACGACCATCGCGAGCAGCACGATGACAGTCACGGTGAGCGGAAGGAGCATGTGGTTTGCGAGCAGATGCAGGTCGCTGATCCCGTAGAGGGGGAAGTCTGACGCGACACTCGCGGCGTGCCGGATTCCGTCGGTGAGTGGGCCGAGCCCGGCGAAGAGGATCAGGCCGGCGGCCGCGCCGAGCAGCCAGCCCGGTGCGGCCGGCGCGAATGCAAGCGTGAGAAGCACTCCAGCACTCGCGAGGGCGATCATGCCGACGACGAGTCGACCCGGCGTGCGGGTGACCCCGATCGCATCACGGATCAGGAAGATCATCGGCAGTCGATGCATCGGTCGGACAGCGCGGATGCGCCGACCGATGTGCGGTCTTCCCCGGTAGATCGTCGCGGCTGCGCTGAAGTCCATGACCGTCGCGTGGCTCGTCGCGGAGCTCCAGCGCGCGGCTTGCTCTGCCAGCGCCGCCGACTCGAGCCGGTTCATCAGGCCAGGAACTGCGGCGACGAGAGCGACGACGAGAGCGGTCAGAGCGAAGAGACTGTCTGACGAGCCGCTCCCTGGATAGGCGAGCCCGACCCATCCCCATGGAGTGAACGGCTGCATGACCGGGACTGCACCCGTCGTCGCCCCGAGCATCAGAAGAACCAGAGCGACGGGCACAGCAGCGCGCGGGAACGCTTGACCGGTGAGCCAGGCAACGGTGGTGATGACCCCGACGAGCGTGCCGAACGCGGTGAAGATCACGACGCTGATCGGGTCGGCCAGCCCGTGGCTCAACAAGCTGCCGCCGACCAGCCCGGCGACGATCGTCGTCAGCGCGGTCACGAGCGCCCCGGCACGCAGCAACGGGCCCCGAAGCGTGTCAGACCGTGGCAGGTCGCTGGTGGCGAGGGCATAGGTCAGGAACGGGGCCAGCAATGCCGGGCCACGGTCCCGGCCGATCAGCAGCGCGCACGCCCACAACGTCGCGACGACGAGCACCGTCACTCCGGATGCGGCAGGCGAGGCGAAGGCCGCGACCGCCTCGGGACTCGTCGCGCTCAGCCACACGGCACGGCCGACCGGGGCGACTGCGACCCCGGCGACCATGAGGATCGTGTAGATCACGAATGCGCGATCACCTGCTGTGCGGATGTTGCGCGCCCGCCAGATCCTGATGGCGACCCCGGCTCTCGCGCTCATGCAGCCGTATCCAGCAGTAGCGTGCGATCAGCCAGTTCGTGCGCGAGCACCGGGTTGTGCGTGGCGACCACGAGTGTCGCGCCGTCATCACGTCGAGCACGCAGGGTGCGGGTCACCGAAGCGACGCGCTCCGGGTCCAGCCGCTGCTCCGGTTCGTCGAGGATCAGAACCTCGAACGGCCTGGCCAGCACCAGCGCGAGGCCCGCCAACTGGGTCTGGCCCGATGACAGCTCGTGTGGGAACCGCTCCCCCAGCGCGTCGAGCCCCAACTCCGCGAGGACGCTCTGCGCGACCTCAGTGGCCGCCGACGGATCGTCGACCCACGTGGTTGCGACCAGAGTGACGTGATCGACCACAGTGAGGTCAGGCGCCATCGGCGGTAGCCCGATCATTGCGGCGACGCGTCGACGGAAGCGACTGTCACGCTCGACCACCGCGGCACCGCCAACGCGCACGCTCCCGCTCGACGGCTTCAGTGCCCCGGCCAGCACTCGCAGCAACGTCGATTTTCCGGCCCGTTCCTGCCACGCACGACCAGCGCTTCACCGCGCTGCGCCGTCACCGAGACGGGTGCCAGGAGCGTCACGTCGCCCGCGATGACGCCGACATCGTTCACTTCGATCATCCGACCATCCTCTCAGGGCGGAATTGATCAGTGGGCGACACCACACCGAGCGGCGCACCGGCGTCTCCAATCTGAATCGCGTCTTGCGAGCCGCAATCATCTTTCGGATCCGTGCCTGGTAGCAGTTCCTTCTTTAGGACAGAAACAGTCCATAAGGCTCGATACGTTCATTCCATGACCTCCGAAAACACCGACATTCGTCCTTTCCGCATCGAGATCCCGCAGGCCGAACTCGATGCATTGAATGCTCGACTGGCAGGCGCCCGCTGGCCCGACGAACTTCCCGGCGTCGGGTGGAGCTACGGCGTACCGGCCGACTACCTGCAGGGGCTGGCCGAGCACTGGCGCACCTCATTCGACTGGCGCGCGCAGGAGGCGAAGCTCAACGAGTTCCCGCAGTTCACGACCACGATCGACGGGCAGAACATCCACTTCCTGCACGTGCGCTCCCCCGAGCCGAACGCGATGCCGCTGATCCTCACCCACGGCTGGCCGGGCTCGATCGTGGAGTTCATGCAGGTCATCGGGCCGCTCACCGACCCCCGCGCCCACGGCGGCGACCCGGCCGACGCGTTCCACATCGTCGCCCCGTCGATGCCGGGCTTCGGATTCTCCGGACCGACGCACGAGACCGGCTGGGACATGTCGCGAATCGCGCGCGCCTGGGCGGAACTGATGAGCCGGCTCGGCTACGAGCAGTACGGCGCGCAGGGCACCGACACCGGCGCGGTGATCTCACCGATGCTCGGGGCCATCGACTCCGAGCATGTCGTGGGCGTCCACGTCAACGGCAGCCTCGGCTTCCCCAGCGGAGATCCGGCAGAGCTCGCCGGCATGAACGAGGCCGAGCTGGCCCGACTGGCCGACATGCAACGACAACTGCAGGAGGGCTCCGGCTACGCCGTGATCCAATCGACCCGCCCGCAGACCATCGGCTTCGGCCTCGCCGACTCCCCCGTCGGCCAACTCGCCTGGATCGTCGAGCGATTCAAGGAGTGGACCGACCCGGCGTTCGAACTTCCCGACGAAGCCGTCGATCGCGACCAGTTGCTCACCAACGTCAGCGTGTACTGGTTCACCAACACCGCAACCTCCGCCGGACGACTCTACAAAGAAGGCCAGGCGAGCTGGGGCAACCAGACGCAACGCTCAGAAGTACCCTCGGGGGTCGCAGTGTTCCCCGGCGACGTCGGAATCCGTTCCATCGCCGAACGCGACCACAACGTCGTGCACTGGTCCGAGTTCGAGCATGGCGGCCACTTCCCAGCCATGGAAGTCCCCGAGCTGCTGGTCGGCGACGTGCGTACGTTCTTCCGCGCTCTCCGGTGGGCCTCTTGACACGCGGTGACCGCTGAGCGTCTATCGAAGCTCTTGAATTCGGATGAGGTTGCCCGCGGGATCCCGAACGGCGCAGTCGCGAACTCCGTAGGTCTGCTCAGTCGGCTCCTGGACGATCTCTGCGTTTCCGGCCATCAGTCGTGCGAATGCATCATCGAGATCGGGCGTGGCGAGGAGGATGCCGGCATACGTTCCCTTGGCCATCATCTCGACGATGAGACTGCGCTCGTCGTCGGTGACTCCCGGGTCGGCCGCGGGCGGCTCCAACACGATCGACGTGCCGGGCTGATCGGCCGGGCCGACTGTGATCCAGCGCATTCCGTCGTACCGGATGTCGCTGCGGACCTCGAAACCGAGGATGTCGCGGTAGAAGACCAACGAGGCGTCGGGGTCATCGTGCGGAAGGAAGCTCGAGTGGATGGTGATGTCCATGACCGTCACGATAGTTGTCGATCAGGCCCGCCGCTTCTCGGATCCTGCCCGATCCGCGCTGCTTCGACGATCGACCGTTCACCTGGTATGCCGACTTCCCGAATCAGTGGCCGATGCACCCCACGTGGCCACTCTCGATAGTTCCGAAACGACATCGGAATGCCCCGGGCGACGGAGAAGTCATCGCTGTCCATCACTTGCATGTGCAGATGGGGCTCGGTCGAGTTTCCGGAGTTTCCGCATTCGGCGATCGGTTGTCCGGCCGTCACCGCATCGCCGACCGCGACACGCATCGAACCGCTTCGCAGATGAGCAAGGGCCACGAACACACCACCTTCGGGCAGCGCGATGGTCAGCGAGTTCCCCGCGATCGCATGCACCCCTTCCCGGAGGCGGCCGGCCTGACCCAGCATGTACGGCAGCAGCGCCAACTGCGACCGCCGCCCGACGTGATCGATCTCGCCATCGTGCACGCCGACGACGACCCCGTCGGCCGGTGCCAGGATCGGCTGCCCGAAGGCGAAGAATCGTTCTGCCGGTTCGGTCGCGAAGAACGTGCGCCAGTCACGGTGCTCCCCCGTGCGTCGGCGATGATCGACCGCGACGAAGTCGATGGCGTAGCGCTCGCCGAAGAGATCCACGCCGTGACTCGGCACCCGCCGCGCAGGACTGTTCTGCGCCATCCAGGTACCAGTGAAGGGCAGCGAGAGCACCGTCTCCAGCGTCATCGAACCCCGCGCTGCCGACTCATCCGTCATGTCGCAAGCCTAGTCAGCGCCATCGCCACTACCCGAGCCCGACGTCACAGGTCTAGCGGCCGTCGAGTAAACCTCATATCCTGCAGGCAGGGAAGTCGCTGAACGTTCAGGGGGAACGACGCTCATGGGTACAACTGCGCACGACAACATCAACATCGATCCGGCACTGGCCGATCTCTACAAGGACATCCACAGCCATCCGGAGCTCGGTTTCCAAGAGCATCGCACCGCCGACATGGTGGCGAAGCGGTTGACGTCTCTTGGGTTCGACGTCACGACCGGTATCGGCAAGACCGGGGTGGCCGGGGTGTTGAAGAACGGTGCGGGGCCCACGGCGCTGCTGCGCGCGGACATGGACGCGCTGCCGGTCAAGGAGGACACCGGCCTCGACTATGCCAGCACGGTGACGGCGACTGACGAGCACGGCAAGGTCGTTCCCGTGGCGCACGCCTGCGGGCACGACCTGCACACGACCTGCCTGCTCGGTGCAGCCGAGATCCTCTCGTCCGACACCTCCAGCTGGGCCGGCACGCTGGTGCTCGTCTTCCAGCCAGCAGAAGAACTCGGCGCCGGCGCACAGGCCATGGTCGACGACGGACTCTACGAGAAGGTCCCGAAGCCCGACATCGTGCTCGGTCAGCACGTGGCCCCACTACCGGCCGGCAAGATCGCCGGACACGCGGGCGCTTCGTATGCCAGCTCGGATTCGTTGCTCGTACGCCTGATCGGCAAAGGAGCGCACGGATCGAGGCCAGAGAACTCGATCGACCCGGTGGTGATGGCGGCCTCGACCATACTGCGGCTCCAGACCATCGTGTCGCGAGAGGTTCCGAGCACCGATGTCGCGGTCGTCACGGTCGGCTCGATCCACTCAGGGGATGCTGCAAACGTCATCCCCGGCGAGGCCGAACTGCAGCTGAACATCCGCACCCTCGACACGAAAGTGCGCCAGCACATCCTCGATAGCGTCGACCGCATCGTCAAAGGCGAAGCCACGACCGCCGGCGCTCCTGACCAGCCGACGATCACCGAGATCGAGCGGTTCCCGGTCGTGGTGAATGACGCGGCCGCGCTCGGCAAGACACTCCAGGCGTTCGCGGCGTGGCTCGGACCGGACAAGATCCTCGACCCGGGCGCAGGAGCCGGAAGCGAGGATGTCGGCGTCCTCGCGACGAGCGCGAATGCACCGTTGTCGTACTGGCTCCTCGGCGGCACCGACCCGTCGCTGTTCACCACCGGAGACATGAACGACCCCGCGCTGCTCAAAGTTCCGTCCAACCACTCACCGCACTACGCACCGGTCATCGAACCGACCCTCACGATCGGCGTAACGGCGCTCGTCACCGCCGCGAGGACGTGGCTCCCGTCCCAGTGATGCGGCCCGGGGCATCCGGCACTCATCGCTCAGCAGCGTTTGTCGATTCCTGAGCCGTCAAGACGGCCCTTCGGTCGACCATCGGTGATGACGGAACGATCCGGTCAGGCGTGTCGCATCAGCGGTGCATCAAACCTGGGAGAAAGCTGAGCACTTCCCGGCCTTCGTCGTCGCTCCCCCGAGGCTCGGGCGCTTCCGTGACGCCCCGTGCCCGGATGTCGTCGCGGGCGAGCCCGACCACAGCACACCGTCACGCCGAGACTTCCGACGACTCGCGGTTTCACATCCAACACTCAGCCGACAGAGGGCCATAGCCTGACCCTGCACAGCACCCGCCGCCAGAAAGGACACATCATGTCTACGTCGCAGCCCAGTGGGGTCTTCGCGTCATTCTCGCTCGACGCTTCGTCACTCACGAAGTCGGCGATCAACACCATCCGCGCGACGCTCGGCATCAGCGGCGCCGTCGCGCTCATCTTCGGCCTGTTGATCACCTTCTGGCCCGAGAGGTCCGCCGTGGTGATCACGGTGCTGTTCGGCATCTACTTCCTGATCGCCGGCATCGCCTACCTCGGCCTCGGCATCTTCTCGAAGGGCATCTCGGGCGGTGCTCGAGCGCTCGACATCATCCTCGGCTTGCTCTTCGTGATCGCCGGAATCATCGTGCTCACGAACCCGAGCGGGTCCGCCGTGTTCCTCGGCATCTTCCTCGGTATCCTCGTGGGCATCCTGTGGATCGTCGAAGGCGTCGTCGCACTCGCCCAGTCCAGTGATGCGGGTTCGAAGGGGTGGGCGATCTTCTTCGGCATCCTGAGCATCGTCGCCGGCATTGTGCTGTTGTTCTCGCCGTTGTGGGGCGCCGTCGTGCTCTTCATCGTCGCGGGCATCAGCCTGATCGTGCTCGGCATCGTGCAGATCGTGCGCGCATTCACCTTCGGACGCGGCGTCACGGCTGCGGCATAGCTCGAACGAACGAACGGCCGGCCGAAGCAGTTGCTTCGGCCGGCCGTTGGCCGTCTCAGGTGAGCGAGTTCGAGCGGGTGCGCTCAGGCATCGCCTTCGCGAGCGAAGCCTGAAGTGTCGCCGACGTACCGGGTGTTCTCAGCGGGTACAGGGTCGACGGCGGCCGATGCGACCTCTGCGGCGAACTCCGCGACGTTGAAGAGCCGCCCTGCGTCTTGCTTGCGCGCTTCGATCGCGCCGGGGTTGGCCCGCTCGAGCAGCGTCGCCGTGATGGTGCCCTCGATCATGTCGCCGGAGACGACGACGAATTCGAACCCGGCCGCCTCGAGCTCCGGCAGCTTGGCGCGCAGCGCGTCTTCACCGGCACGCTTCGAGAGTGCGACCGCTTCGTACTCGGGCATGGTCGGCGTCGTGCGGATGAAGTGCGCCTGGTGGCTCGTGACGAACACGACGCGTGCACCGGGCGCGAGGTGCGGCCGTGCACCCTCGACCACATTGACCTGAGCGTCGCGGTTCAGTCGCATCGCGTAGTCCTCGCCCATGCCGGTCTCCATGCCGCCGGAGGCATTGAGCACGAGGATGTCGATCGGGCCGAGCTCCGCGACCGCACGATCGAACATCGAGGCGACGGATGCCGCATCGGTCAGGTCTGCCGCGATCGCGATCGCCGTGCCGCCTGCCCCCGAGATTTCGGCCACGACCTTCTCGGCACGGGGCGCCTTGCTGCGGTAATTCACGACGACGGATGCTCCGGCTGCAGCGAGGTACCGGGCTGTGTCGGCGCCGATTCCACGCGAGGAGCCGGTCACGAGGGCTACGCGGCCGTCGAGCGAACCGGGGGCGAGCGGGTTGGTCACAGTGGTACTCCTCGAGGCTGAACGGACTTGGTCCGCGGCGGAACAGGCGAACCGAGACTATCAACTCCGCAGGCTGATCCCCGTGGGGTCATGCGCACTGATAGTTTCGGTACAGGCCGCGTGCGAAGGAGAACGAATTGGATGTCCTGACCCAGTACGCGTGGATCGTCTGGCTGGTGTTGATCCTGGCGTTCGCGACCATCGAGGTCTTCACTCTGGAGATGACGTTCCTGATGCTCGCGCTCGGCAGCGTTGCCGGGCTCCTCTCCGGGCTCTTCGGCATTCCGTGGTGGGCGCAGTTCATCATCGCGGCACTCGTCGCGATCGCGCTGATCCTGTCACTGCGGCCCTCCTTGCTCCGAATGCTGCGCCGCGGCGGCGACCCGGCGCGGAGCAACATCGACGCGCTCATCGGCGCCGACGGTCAGGTCGTGCGCACGGTGACCGCAGCGGGTGGGCAGGTGCGCCTGCGGAACGGTGATGTCTGGACGGCTCGATTGTCGCCCATCACCGAGCAGTCGGATGTCGCGGTCGGCGAGCGAGTGCTCGTCACGGGTATTGACGGGGCGACGGCCGTCGTCGTCCCGATTGAGAGGAGCACTGGAGTTTAGATGGATATTTCCAGCATCGTCGTGACGGTCATCGTCATTGCGATCGTCATCTTCGTCATCGTCGTCTTGGCGAAGTCGATCCGCATCATTCCGCAGGCGTACTCCGGCGTGGTCGAGCGGCTGGGGCGGTACCACAAGACGCTCAGCCCGGGCTTGAACGTCCTCGTGCCGTTCATCGATCGGCTTCGCCCGCTGGTCGACATGCGCGAGACGGTCGTCTCCTTCCCGCCGCAGCCGGTCATTACCGAAGACAACCTCGTCGTCTCCATCGACACGGTCGTCTACTTCCAGGTGACCGATGCGCGAGCAGCGACCTACGAGATCGCCAACTACCTCGGTGCGGTCGAGCAGCTCACGACCACGACCCTTCGAAACGTCGTCGGCGGGCTGAACCTCGAAGAGGCGCTCACATCGCGCGACAACATCAACGGCCAACTGCGCATCGTGCTCGATGAGGCGACCGGCAAATGGGGCATTCGCGTGGGTCGCGTCGAGCTGAAGGCGATCGACCCGCCTCACTCCATCCAGGATTCGATGGAGAAGCAGATGCGCGCCGAGCGTGACCGTCGCGCGCTCATCCTCACAGCCGAGGGCACCAAGCAGTCCGCGATCCTCACCGCCGAGGGTGCTCGTCAGGCTGCGATCCTCTCAGCGGAGGGTGATGCGAAGGCCGCGGTGCTCCGCGCTCAGGGCGAGGCCGAAGCGATCCTCACGGTCTTCGACGCCATCCACAAGGGCGACCCTGACCCGAAGCTCCTCGCCTACCAGTACCTGCAGACACTCCCCCAGATCGCACAGGGCGAGTCGAACAAGCTCTGGATCGTGCCGAGCGAACTCACCGAGGCGCTGAAGGGCATCGGCAAGGCGTTCGTGCCCACCGCCCCGACTGGGCCGGCCGGTTCGACTCCGGATGCCTCAGGGGCCACCGGTCAGCGTTTCTGACGCCGGTCCGTGGTCTCCGCGTACTTCGAGCCGTCGAGGCCGCGTGTGCTCGCGCACCGCGGCCTCGCGCTCGATGCCCCCGAGAACACGCTGCTCGCCTTCGCGAAGGCGGTCGCGATCGGCTGCGAGTACATCGAGACCGACGTGCACCTGACGCACGACGGCGCCGCTGTGGTGGCGCACGACCCGAACCTCGAGCGTCTCGCCGGTCGCCGGGTCGAGGTCGCGAAGCTCACAATGCCCGAGTTGCGACGCATCGATCTCGGCCACGCCCAGGGCTTCTGCTCGCTCGAGGAAGCGCTCGATGCATTCCCCGAGACGCGGTTCAACATCGATGTGAAGGTCGAGGGTGCAGTCGCACCAGCAGTCGAAGCAGTCCGCCGGCTTCGGGCGGCACCGCGCGTTCTGCTCACGAGCTTCTCTGAACCGCGCCGTCGACGGCTCGCCGCGCAGGTGCCCGAAGCGGTCACCTCGGCGGGCGCAGCAGGCGTCATCCGCGCTCGTCTCGCCTCGCTCTCGGGTTCGACGAAGATCCTCACCCGATCTCTCCGAGGTGCCCGAGCGCTGCAGGTGCCAGAGCGCGCCGGCCCACTGCGACTCGTCACCGAACGGTTCGTGGCGGCCGTGCACCGCGCTGGCGCCGAGGTGCACGTGTGGACCGTGAACGAGGCGCCCGACATGCAACGATTGCTCGATCTCGGCGTCGACGGTCTGGTGACCGATCGCGCAGACATCGCATTGCCGCTCATCGCCGCTCGAAACTGAGAATTCCCCGCTAAACATCAGCCTGCGGAAAGGGAACGCCCAGCTTGATCGTTTAGACATGTAGACGAGCGAAAGGAGTACGCCATGGCGGACAGGAGCCTACGGGGAATGCGCATCGGCGCACAGAGCCTGCAGAGTGAAGACGGCGTGGTGTTCGCTGACCGGGCCGAATACGCCTATCGCTGCGAGACGTGCGGTCGCGAGACCGTGATGACGTTCTCCACCGAGGCCGAGCTGCCCGAGTCGTGGGAGTGCAAGCACTGCGGAGCATCCGCAACGCTGCTCGTGGATTCGAAGCCGGTCGAGATCGACCGCTCGGGCGAGAAGGTCGCACGCACCCACTGGGACATGCTGCTCGAGCGCCGCACTCGTGCCGAGCTCGAGGAACTGCTCGAAGATCGCCTCAACTACCTGCGCGCCCGCCGCGGCCAGCAGAAGATCGGCGCTTAGACCGCACTCGTCTCACTGGTCTCATCGTCGCCGTCACGAGATCGACGGCGAGCGATGAGGCCCGAGGCGATGAGTGCCGCAAGCGATCCGATCGTGATCACGAGTGGAACGCTGCCACCGAGAACCACTGACGGGGTGAGCCCGTCGCGAAGTTCGACGTCGGTGACCATGGCGCCGGGCTGATCGGCCGGGAGCGAGTCGATCGTACGACCCGTCGGGTCGATCACCTGACTCGTGCCGACGGTCGAGATGTTCACAACCGACCGGCCCGTCTCGATCGCGCGGAGTCGTGCGATGGCAAGCTGCTGCTCATTCTCGTCGGTGCCGCGGAAATCCGCGTTGTTCGTCTGGAGCATGTAGAGCTGCGCGCCGTCGCGCGCGCCCTCCCAGATCACTTCGTCGTAGATGACGTCGAAGCAGATCGCGAGCCCCGTGACCGCCTCGCCGAGGTCGAACACGGGCGCGTTCGTGCCGGGAGTGTAGCCGCGCTGGATGAGCCCCGTGAGATCGCCGGCGATCGCGTCGAAGAACCAGCGGTCGGGGATGTACTCGCCGAACGGTACGGGGTTGCGCTTGTCGAATTGATCGACGGCGCCCTCGTCGGCGCGCCAGAGCAGCGATGAGTTGAAGTAGAGCTCGTCGCTCGTCGTCACCGTGTTCAGCACGATCGGCGCATCGAGACGTTCGGAGAGCCCATCGAAGATGCGTGCAACGGACTCACTTCGAGTCGGGTCGATGTCGGAGCCGCCCTCGGGCCAGAGCAGCACGTCGATGCCCGGTTCATCAAGGATCGGCTCGGTCGCTGCGAGCTGTGCCGCCAAGACGTCGCCGGGCTCACGCTCGTCGAAGTATCCCGCGGGCCCGTTGCCCTGCACGCTCGCCACCCGGATCTCGCCGGCAGGCGTCGTCGGCCAAGCCGGCACGAGTACCGCGACGGCGACGAGGCTCACCGTCGGCACCGCGAAGCTCAGGCGGCGCCAGCCCGCCAGCCGGACCCATTCGATGACGCCCGACACGAGAGCGACCATGAGGAATCCGAGCCCGGTCGAGCCCACCCATGACACGACTTGGGCGAACGGGCTCTCCGACTGACTGAGGGCGGCGCGACCCCACGGGAATCCGCCGTAGGGGACGCTCCCGGTCGCCGCTTCGCGCACGCACCAGAGACCGGCCACGAGCAACGGCAGCGCGATGAGCCTCACCCACGGCGAGGTACTCACGCGTGGCATCCATCGGTACGCGAGCGTGATCAGCACGCCGCCCCCCGCGACGAAGAGCGACTCGAGCACCGAGAGCGCGAGCCAGGGCACAGGACCGAGATAGAGCGCCGTCCACGACACCTGCAACAGGTAGAACGTGATCCCGAACGCGAAGCCGACGAGGGCGGCGCCCCAGGCGGATCGACCGATCAGGCCGATCAGGCCGAGCCCGATGCCGAGGAAGGCGGCCGGCCAGATGCTTGCGCCCGGAAAACCGAGATCGTAGGCGAACCCACCCGCGATCGCGGCGAGCACCGCACCCCAGAGCGGCAGCAGGGGGCGAACGGCGTTCTCGGGCACCAGCTCAGCCTAAGCGACGACGAAGGCTGTTCAGGCGACGGTGCCGTACGCCACGACGCCCCGGCGCACGGCGTCGATGGCCGCCCGCGCGGTGGCGCCGAGTTCGGCATCGGCGACGATCGAGACCTGGTCGAGCAGATCCACCACCTGCTTCGTGAGACGCACGAAATCACCCGCGGCGAGCTCGGTGTCGCCGAGCACGGTTCCGAGCCCGGTGCCTCGCGCCCACGAGTGCATCGCCGAGGCGAGCGCAGGTGACGGAACCTCGCTGCCGGGAAGCCGATGCTCGCGCTCCAGGTCGTCGAGCACACTCCACGTGTCGGTCGTGCGTTCGAACGCCTCACGGAAGCGCCCGCGCGGCAGCCGATACTCGACACCGCTGTCGTCACGCCGCGGCTCGTAGACGAGGGCCGCGGCCATCGCGGCCAGCCCTGCTTCGTCGAGACCATCCCAGAGACCGCGCCTCAGGCACTCTGCCACGAGCAGGTCGCGCTCACCGTAGATGCGCTTCAGGATGCGCCCGGATGAGGTGGAGACGAGCGCGCCGTCGCTGTCGCGCTCGAGATATCCGAGCGACTCGAGCACTTCGGTGACCCGGTCGAAACGCTTCGCGACCTGACCCGTGCGGGTGCGGATCTGGCGTGAGAGCTGCTCGTGCTCCTGCTTCAGCCGCCACCAGCGCTCCGCCCATCGAGCGTGCGACTCGCGCTCGGCGCAGCCGTGGCACGGGTGCGCGCGCATCGCCTTGCGGGCGGATACGAGCTCACGCTGCATCCGCTCGCGTTGCCCGTGCGTCGGATTGCCCTTCGACGTCTGCCGTTCGATCTCGCCGATGCGACGGCGAAGTGCCGCGTACTCGCCGAAGTCACCGAGGTGACAGGTCATCGCCTGCTCGAAGCCCGCCATCGACTCCTCTTGCTTGCGCAGGGTGCGAGCGAGATCGACGACGGCGCGGTCGGCCTGGAACTGTGCGAACGAGAGCTCGAGAATCTGTCTGGTGCGTTCGCGACCGAACTGGTCGATCAGGTTCACGGCCATGTTGTAGGTCGGCCGGAAGCTGGAGTTGAGCGGGTAGCTGCGACGCGATGCCAACGAGGCGACCGCTTCCGGGTCGAGACCGTCGACCCACTGGATGACGGAGTGCCCCTCGACGTCGATGCCCCGCCGGCCGGCGCGCCCCGTCAGCTGGGTGTACTCCCCCGGCGTGATCGGCACGCGAGCCTCGCCGTTGAACTTCTCGAGCTTCTCGAGCACCACCGAACGCGCCGGCATGTTGACGCCGAGGGCGAGCGTCTCGGTGGCGAAGACGATCTTCAGCAGCTTCAGCTGGAAGAGCTCTTCGACGATCTCCTTGAACGCGGGCAGCATTCCGGCATGGTGGGCGCCGACGCCGCGTTCGAGACCCTCGAGCCACTCCCAGTACCCGAGCACAGCGAGGTCTTCGTCACGCAGCACGCGCGCCCGCGATTCGACGATCTGCCTGATCTCGGCGCGCTCAGCCGAGTCGGTGAGACGGATGCCGCTGCGCAGCACTTGCCGAACGGCCTGGTCGCACCCGGCACGCGAGAAGATGAATGCGATCGCCGGCAGCAGGTTCTTGCCCTGCAGGAGGGCGACGACCGCCGCACGGTCGGCACGGCCGTTGCCACGCGCTTCGCGATGGTAGCGACCACGGTCTCCGCCGCGCTGCCCTCGTGTCGACCGGCTGGAGATCGAGCGTCCTCCGGCTCGAGCGAGCTGCTTCAGCTCGGGGTTCACCCGGTGGGCCGCCGCCTGACCCGAGGAGTCGAAGAGGTCGAGCAGCTTCGCCTTCACGAGCACGTGCTGCTCGAGCGGCACCGGACGCTCTTCGGAGACGATGACGTCGGTGTCTCCGCGCACGGCCTGCAACCAGTCGCCGAACTCCTCCGCGTTGGAGACGGTGGCCGACAGTGAGACGAGGCGCACTGCCTCGGGCAGGTGGATGATGACCTCTTCCCACACTGCACCGCGGAACCGGTCGGCGAGGTAGTGCACCTCGTCCATCACGACGTACGCGAGCCGGTCCAGCAGCGGAGAGTCGGCGTAGAGCATGTTGCGCAGCACCTCGGTCGTCATGACGACGATGCGCGCTCCGGAGTTGATGTTCGTGTCACCCGTGAGCAGACCTACGGACTCGGCACCCCAGGCCTCGACGAACTCCTGGTACTTCTGGTTCGAGAGCGCCTTGATCGGAGTCGTATAGAAGACCTTTTCGCCGGACTCCTGCATCGCGAGGAACACTGCGAACTCGGCCACCACCGTCTTGCCTGCGCCAGTGGGGGCAGCGACGAGCACGCTTCGGCCCTCGTCGAGCGCGCCGCACGAGGCGAGCTGGAATGGATCGAGATCGAAGCGGAGACCCGCGACGAACTCGGCGAGACGGGGCTGGCGGTGCTGCTGGCGAGACTGCGCGTAACGCTCGGCCGGCGAGGGGCTCATCACCCCTTCAGCCTAGACAGCTGCGCCGAATTCGGCCTCGTTGCGGCGCGCGACACGGCGATCGTGCAGATGCGCGATGAACCATGCAGCGAAGTAGAGCACGATCATCGGGATCGCGAGCATGAACATCGACACGACATCGGCCGACGGCGTCGCGATGGCCGTGAACAGCACGATCACGAGAATCGCCACCCGCCACGATTTGATGATCGCCGCCGCGCTGATGACGCCGGCGAAGTTGAGCAGTACGACGAAGACCGGCACGACGAAGGCGATACCGATCGCGACGACGAGTTTCAGCACGAAGTCGATGTACTCCTTGGCGGTGAGTAGCGACAGCGAGCCTTCGGGAACGAATCCGGTCATGAGCTTCACGATGTTCGGCAGCACGAACCAACCGGCGGCGCAACCTGCGAAGAACAGCGGAATCGCGGTCACGAAGAAGACGAGTGTGAAGCGCCGCTCCCGCGTGTTGAGTCCCGGCACGAGGAAGGCGAAGACCTGATAGAGCCAGACCGGACTCGAGAGCACGATGCCGACGGTGAATGCTATCTGCAGATAGAGATCGAACCCACTCGAAATCGTCGGAAAGACGAGGGATGTCTCATTCGATCGCGCCTCGGCGACGCGCTCGACCGGTTCTTGGAGCGCGTTCCAGATGAACAGATTCGTGAGCCACCAGCCGATGCCGGCGCCGACGACGATCGCGATCGCCGAGATGAAGAGGCGCTTGCGGAGTTCGATCAGGTGCTGACCGAGCGACATCCGCTTCTCGGGGCTTTTCTTCTCGCGGCTCTTCTCGCCGCGATCATCCACCGCGGTCACCGGAGTCAGGACTTCTTGCCGGAATCCGGCTCTTCGGTCTTCGTCGTCTCGTCGCTCGGTGCCTCGCCGTCAACCTTGTCGGAGCGGACTTCGGTCTTCAAGATCTTCATCGACTGGCCGAGGCTGCGAGCGAGCGCCGGGAGCTTGGGGGCTCCGAAGAGCAACAGGATGACCACGAGGATGATCAGCGCGTGCCAACCGGTGAATCCTTGCCACATGGGGGTTCGTCCGTTCGTCGGTGAGGGTGACGACAGTCTACCTGTCGTGAGCGTTCGTCGGTTGTGATCGCGCTTCGGATGCCTCCTGCTCGGCATAGCCCGCCAGGCCCGCCGTCGCCCACTCGGCGACGACCGCGCGCGCCTCGGCCGGCTCGACGACCGTCACGAGCCCGGGAAGCCCGGCGACGAGGCGCTTCAGGCCGTGCACGTGCGCGAGTCGAAGCGTGACTCGCAGCCGCCCGTCGACTGCTTCGGTGCGGGAATCCGCGAGATAGTCGGCGAGGAGCGGCAGGGTCTCGGGCGCCACATCTACGACGACGTCGAGATCGGACTCGGAACTCTGGAAGAGCGTGTCGGGAACGACACGATCGGAATGATCGCCGATCGGCGCATCGGAGACGAGGAGGTCGCTCATGCGGTCGACGCGGAAATTGCGCACGTCTTCGCGCGTGTGGCAGTACGCCTGCAGGTACCAATCGGCGTCTTGGGAGAGGATCCGCAGTGGATCGACACGCCGTCGGCCGGCGACGCCGAGAGCGTTGCGATAGTCGAACTCGAGCTGCCGACCGCCGGTCACCGCCGCCCGGATGAGCGCCAGCGAGGCATCCGCTTCGGATTCGGCGACGGCAAGGCGGCTGGGCGCCGCTGATGCGCCGGCGGTGAGCTTGGCCATGAGCGACGCGAGCGATGCCCGCCCGGCGTTTTCGGGCGATGCCGACAGGTACTGGAGCCCCGCGATGAGGGCGGCCGCCTCACGAGCCGAGAGCCTCGGCGCATCATCGATCGCGACGTGGTGCACGATGACGATGACGTCTTCGTCTTCGAAGGAGTCCCAGTCGATGTCGAAGAGATCGTTCGGCTGGTAGGTGCCGGTCTCGCCGGGCAGGCCAGAGGTGGCGATGAGGCGCACCGCGAGCCGGATCTCCTCTTCGGACATGCCGAAGTGCACCGCAGCGTCGGCGACGTCGACGACCCGCTGCTCGAGCAGGTACGGCACGAACGAGAGCAGGAAGACGAGCTTGTCGGGTGCCTTCAGCGGCTTTGATCGCTTCGCCATCAACGTTCCTCCCCCTCTGCTGCGCCCTGCTCGATCGGATCGTGAAGCGCGGTGGCACGGTGAGCGGCGGCAACCGTCGCGAGCCGGTCGCGCACCGCGACGCGCAACGACTCGGGCGAGAGCACCCGAACCTCGGGCCCGTAGGCCGCGAGCTCGTCGGCGAACACCGCCGCATCGGTGTAGTGCAGACGGATGACCCCGGCGTCTTCGTCGCCTTCGATGGCCCGCTTGCCGAGCCGCACCTCGGCATCGCTGCCGGCCGAGACCGCGAGGTCGGCGACGTTGCGCAGGTGCAGTTCCTGCAGCTCGGCGATGATGCGGTCTTGGATACCGAGCGGCGGTGCCTCGAAGCTCGAACCCGGTACGGGCGTCACCTCGCCGATGATGCGCGAGAGCAGGAAGGTGCGCACGTCGCCGGCCGAGCGATCATGCGCATGCAGGTGCCACCGGCCGTCGTGCAGCACTACGGCGTACGGATCGACGGTGCGCAGTCGCGGCTCGGCCTCACCGGGCTTGAAGTAGCGGAACTGCACCGCGTGGCGGCGGTCGAGTGCCTGCCGCAACGGCTCGAACGCGGTGTCGCGCACGCGGAGCCGGGGTGCGTAGCCGATCACCGGCTCGCGCGGCTCGATGCCGAGAGAGCGCAGCTTCGTGAGCGCGCGCTGCGAATCGGCTGACAAGGATGCCTCACGCCAGACCTCGGCGGCAAGGCCGAGCAGTGCGAGTTCGTCAGGAGTGAACCTGACCTCATCTGGCAGGTTGTACTGCCCCTTCGGGATGCGGTAGCGCAGCGCCTGGTTGTCACCGGGGCGATCGGGCGACTCGACGGTCTCGAGCGGAATGCCGAGTTCGCGGATGTCGTCTTTGTCGCGCTCGAACTGGCGCTCGAGGTTCGCATTCTGACCGCCGGAATCGAAGCGATCGGCATAGCCGCGAACGGTCGAGAGGATCTCTGACTTCAGGAGGCCCGTCTCGGTTGCGAGCAGCGCGAGAACAAGACTGAAGAGGCGATCCTCGACGGGAATCCGCGACTCGCCTCTTGCCTCTCCGCCGCTTGCCACAGGTGCGATCTTACTGAACCGTGGCGATAGCGACGGCCGCTCGGACCGGGTCAGACGACGCCCAGGATGTCGATCACGTAGAACAGGGTCGAGTTCGCGGGAACCTTCTCGTTCGCCTGGTCACCGTAGCCGTCGCCCGGCGGGATCACGACCGCGACCTGCGAGCCGACCTTCTGGCCGATGACCGCCTTCGAGAAGCCGGGAACCGCCTGGCTTCCCTCGCCGTCGGCGACGGTCATGATCAACGGTGCGCCGTTCTCCCAAGTCGACTCGAACACCTTGCCGTCGGCCCAGATCACGCCGGTGTAGTGCACGACGACGGCGTCGCCGGATTCGACGACCTCGCCCGAGCCTTCCTTCAGCACCTCGATCTCAGTGGTTTCGAAGGGGTCGGCCTTCGGCACCGTGATGCCCGGCCGTCCATCGGGTGCGAGCACCACGGCCGGGAATCCGTCGCGGCTGAGGCGCACTGCCCCGTCGGCACGCGGGAGGAAGGCCCGCTGGATGTCGAGTACGAACACGAGGCTGTCACCGGGCGCGATGCCGAGCGACTGATTGCCGTTGGGGCCGAAGCCGTCTTTCTCGGGCACGACGACGGCGATGCGCGATCCGACCGAACCGCACGTCAGCCCCTGGCTGAGTCCGGGCAGTGTGGAGTCGGAGATCGTCAGCGGGACGGGGTCGCCGGTCTTGCCGCCGAAGCCCCCGACTTGCAGCTCTTCGCCCGTGGCGCCGTTGTACACGGCGAGCCCGACGAGTGCTTGCTGACCGTCGACCAGACGTTCGCCGTCGCCGGCGATGACCTCGGTGCACTGCGTCTCTTCGGGCGCGAGCGGCGATGGGAATTCGACCCGTGGCTTCTCGCCGAAGTCGCCCTTCACCGTGACAGCGCTGGACGAATCACCGGATCCTGCCTCAGGCGCGGGCGCCGAAGCGCAACCCGACAGTGTCAGGGCGATGAGGCCGGCCGTGGCGATGAGCGCGAATGACGAGCGCACTGATCCTCGATTCCTTGGTGATCGGTGAAGGGCGTAGAAAGCCTACCCGGCCGAACCAGTGGGTTCGGTGCTGGGCGGTTCGGCATCGGCAGCGTCCGCCGGCGGAGTCGTGTCGATCTCGCGCGAGCGAGATGCCGCGGCATCCGCTTGCCTGACGCGCTTGCGCAGACTCTTGTCGCTCACGTTTCGCTCCCCGAGTGCGCCGGGCGTCCATGCCTCGAAGTCCTCGTCGCTGAACTCGGTCTTCGACGGGCGTCGCTTGAGCTCGGGAAGGATCGTGTCGGGCGCGAGTCTGCGCGCGGTGATGAGAAATCCGGTGTGGGCGATCATGCGGTGATCGGGGCGCACGGCGAGGCCCTGCACGTGCCAGCCGCGCACCATCGTCTCGCTCGACTGCGGCTCGGTGTACTCCCCCGTCGCCCGGATCGCCTCGGCGATCCGAGAGAGCTGTGTGGCAGTGGCGATGTAGCAGAGCAGCACGCCGCCGGGCTTCAGCGCAACCGAGACCGACTCGAGACACTCCCATGGCGCGAGCATGTCGAGCACGACGCGGTCGACGGATGCCTCGGCAACGGTCTCAGGCAATGCCTCTGCAAGGTCGCCGAGCGTGATCGACCAGTTCTCGGGGTCGGCGCCGTGGAACGTCGCGACATTGGCTCGGGCGACGCTCGCGAAGTCGTCGCGGCGCTCGAAGGAGAAGAGGTGCCCGTCGGCGCCGATCGCGCGGAGCAGCCAGAGCGAGAGCGCTCCGGAGCCGACACCTGCCTCGACGACCTGCGCGCCCGGGAAGATGTCGGCCTGCGCGAGGATCTGGGCTGCGTCTTTCGGGTAGACGATCGCCGCACCGCGCGGCATCGACATGACGAAGTCGGTGAGCAGCGGGCGCAGGGCGAGGTACTCGATGCCCGCTTGATTGGCGACGACCGAGCCGTCGGGCCGGCCGATCAGGTCGTCGTGCGCGAGGAGGCCCTTGTGCGAGTGGAAGTGCGCGCCCGGCTGCAGGGTGATCGTGTGCAGTCGGCCCTTGGGGCCCGTCAGCTGCACCCGGTCACCGACGCGGAACGGGCCGCTCTGCTCTCCTCGGCTCTCGGTCATGCCGAGGCCTGCCGTGCGGCGATGAGCCCCGCGATATCCGCGACCGTCGTGCCGTCGAGAGTCGGCCACAGTGCACTCGACGGTTCGTCGTCGAGCGCGATGATGTTCGGAACGGCGACGGCGATCGCGCCCGAGGCGAATGCGGAGGCGAGGCCGGCAGGCGAATCCTCGATCGCCACGCACTCGGCGATGTCGACGCCGAGCAGTGCCGCGGCCAGTAGGTACGGCTCGGGGTGCGGCTTCGCATTCTCGACGATGTCGCCGGTGACGATCACGTCGAACGCCTCGAACGGGATCGTCGCGATGACGTCGTCGGCCATCGAACGGATCGACATGGTCACGAGCGCGGTGGGCACGGATGCCTCGCGCAGCGCCTGCAGCAGCTCACGGGCTCCGGGCCGCCACGGCACGCCGTGCTCCTTCAACTGCTCGCGCACTCGCGTCGTGAGCCGCTGCACGATGGCATCTGCGTCGAGCGTGACGCCCTTCGCCTGGAAGTACGCCGCCGCCTCCCACAGACCGCTGCCGACGAGTTCGAGCGCGTCGTCGTGGCCCCAGGAGCCGCCGAAGGACTCCACGAGCTCTTCTTCTGCGGCCATCCAGTAGCGTTCGGTGTCGACGAGGGTACCGTCCATGTCCCAGAGGACTGCGGCGGGGAGGCGAGTGGTCACAACCGTCAAGTCTACGGGCACGGCCTATTGTGGAGGTGTACCCGGGATCCGGGGCGGAAAGCGGGGCACCAGGAGTGAATCAGCCGACCGGTTTCGAGGGCGGAAGGCTGCTCGTCGTCGCATTCGAAGGATGGAACGACGCCGGAGAGGCGGCGACCGGAGCTGCGAAGCTCCTCGTCGAGCGACTCGACCTCGTCGAGATCGCCGCCGTCGACCCCGAGCTCTACTTCGACTACCAGTTCACGCGCCCGACCATCGTCGTCGGTGATGACGGCGTGCGTCGTCTCGAGTGGCCTGGGGCGGCGATCATGGGCCCGGGCGATCTTCCCGTCACTGACGATGCGGATGACGACGACCGCGTCACGGGGCCGGGAGCCGACACCCTGCACGTGCTCATCGGTGCGGAACCGGCTCGCAGCTGGAAGGGCTTCGCCGCCGAACTCATCGATGCCGCGCTCGCCGCCGATATCGAGGGCATCGTGCTGCTCGGTGCGATGCTCGCCGACGCGCCGCACACCCGGCCGCTGTCGATCTTCGCCTCGAGTGAGAACCCCGAAGTGCGGTCTGCACTCGGCGTCGAGCGTTCGAACTACGAGGGCCCGGTCGGCATCCTCAGTGTCATCGCCGATCAGGCCGAGCATGCGGGCATTCCCACGGTGTCGCTCTGGGCGTCGGTGCCGCACTACGTGCACAACGCGCCGTCGCCGAAGGCGGTGCTCGCCCTGCTCGGCAAGTTGGAGGAGCTCACGGGACTCTCCATCCCCCGCGGCAGTCTCGAGATCGATGCCGCAGCGTGGGAGGCCGGGGTCGACGCGCTCGCCGCCGACGACGACGAGATGGCCGGCTACATCACCCAGCTCGAGCAGGCGCGCGACGCCGTCGATGCCCCCGAGGCGAGCGGCGAGGCGATCGCCCAGGAGTTCGAGCGGTACCTTCGCCGTCGTGGCGACGGCCCCGAGGGGCGCGCCGACGGTCGTGGCGACGGCCCCCGCTGACGGCCATGTCGAGGTTCGCTCCCTGAGCCCGTCGAAGGGCGCTTGCAGCCCTCCGTGGTCCGCTTCGACGAGCTCAGCGAACCATTACGCGGTGAGTGCGCCCGTGCCGAGCAGCACGAAGAGCGTGATGCCGAGCAGCACCCGGTAGATCACGAACGGCAGGAAGCTGCGCTTCGAGATGTAGCTCATGAAGAACGCGATCACGAGGATTCCGACGACGAACGCGACGAGCGTCGCCGCCGCGGTCTCGATGGGCCCGTACACCGTGGGCTCGCCCAGGCTCTTCACCAGCTGGAAGACGCCGCTGCCGAACACCGCGGGGATCGCGAGGAGGAACGCATAGCGTGCGGCGGCCGCGCGCTCGTAGCCGAGGAAGAGCCCCATGGTGATGGTGCCGCCGGAGCGTGAGACCCCGGGGATGAGTGCCAGCGCCTGCGCGAGACCGAAGTAGATGCCGTGCGGCACGGTCAGATCGTCGAGCCCCCGCCGTTTCGCGCCCGCCCAGTCGGCGAGGCCGAGGATGAGCCCGAAGACGACGAGCATCGTGGCGACGATCCAGAGCGAGCGCAGGCTCGTCTCGATCTCGTCTTGGAAGAGGATGCCGAGCACGACGATCGGCACCGAGCCGACGATGATGAGCCAGCCCATGCGCGCATCCGGATCATTGCGCGGGACCCTTCCCGTGAACGAACCGAACCAGTGCGAGACGATTCGCACGATGTCACGCCAGAAGAAGACCACGACCGCGGTCTCGGTGCCGAGCTGCGTGATGGCGGTGAACGCCGCACCCGGGTCTTGGGCCCCTGGCAGGAATTCCCCCAGGATGCGCAGGTGCGCGCTCGAGGAGATCGGGAGGAACTCGGTGAGCCCCTGCACGAGGCCGAGGATGAGCGCTTCGATCACGTGGTGCATCCGCCTTCCGCCTCCGCGGAAGTCGGAGGACTGCGCTGGTCAGGGGCGTGCTGATCAGGGACTGGTTCGGTCAGTAGTCGAGGAGGAGGTCTCGCAGGACCTGCCTCCCGAAGACTAATGCGTCGAGCGGCACCCGCTCGTCAACCCCGTGGAACATCGCCGGGAAGTCCAAGCCTTCTGGCAGCTTCAGCGGCGCGAAGCCGTATCCGGCGATTCCCAGCCGACTGAGCGCCTTGTTGTCGGTGCCGCCCGAGAGCAGGTACGGGAAGACCGGCACGCCGGGGTCATGCACACCGAGGGAGCGCTTCACGGCATCGACCAGAGCGCCGGATGTCGCGGCCTCGAGCCCGACGTCGCGGTGCACGATCTCGATGTCGACCTCGTTGCCGATGAGCGCCTGCACTTCGGCCAGCACCGCGTCTTCTTCGCCCGGCAGCGTGCGGATGTCGATGAGCGCCTCGGCGCGGTCGGGGATGACGTTGTGCTTGTATCCCGCGGTCAGGAGCGTGGGATTGCTCGTGGTACGCAGGGTCGCGGTGATGAACCCCGACGCAGAACCCGTGGCGAGGGCGAGTTCGTCGGGTGACACTTGCTCGGGGTCGACACCCAGCACTCCCGCGATCTCGGCGAGCAGCTCGCGAGTGGTGTCGGTGAGCCGGATCGGCCATTCAGTACGGCCGAGGGTCGCCACCGCCTCGGCGAGCTTCGTGACGGCGTTGTCGCGGATGAGCCTCGAGCCGTGAGCGGCGGTCCCGCGCGCGACGAGTCGGATCCAGAGCAGCGACTTCTCCCCGGTCTGCAGGAGATACGCACGCTGCCCGCCGACGGTGATCGAATACCCGCCGACCTCGCTGATCGCCTCGGTGGCTCCCGCGAAGAGTTCCGGATGGTGGTCGACGAGCCATCGGGAGCCGAGGCTGCCGCCCGACTCCTCGTCGGCGAAGAACGCCACGACGAGGTCGCGTGCCGGCTGAGAGCCCGAGCCGATGATGTCGCCGAGGGCGGTCAACATCATCGCGTCCATGTCTTTCATGTCGACCGCACCGCGACCCCAGAGCATGCCGTCGCGCACCTCACCGGCGAACGGGTCGACGCTCCAATTGCGGGCATCTGCCGGCACGACATCGAGGTGTCCGTGCACGACGAGGGCCGGCTTCGCGGAGTCCCGCCCAGGAACACGTACGACGACGCTCGTGCGTCTCGGCTCGGACTCGAAGAGCTGCGGTGCGAGCCCGAGCGCGGCCAGCCGCGCCTCGACGTACTCGGCAGCCTCGCGCTCGCCGTTCGCCTTGCCCTCGCCGTAGTTGGAGGTGTCGAAGCGGATCAGCTCCTGTGCGACGATCGCCGTCTCATCGAGTTCTGGAACGAGGTCGGAATCGGTGGATGACAGGGCCATGCCATCACGCTAGCCGGGGCATCCTGCAATGGCCAACGTGTCGGAAGCGCCCCGGAAATCGTGCTAATGTCTTCTCTCGGGCCACCGAGGAATCGGAAGGGCCTGACACGAGCGCGGGTGGCGGAAATGGCAGACGCGCTAGCTTGAGGTGCTAGTGCCCTAACGGGCGTGGGGGTTCAAGTCCCCCCTCGCGCACGCTTGTGTCGAGAAGGCCGGATCATTGCGATCCGGCCTTCTTGCGTTTCCGGACGTTGCGTTTCCGGACGTTGCGCTGTGATCCGCGCATCTCCCCCGCACATCGTGTTCTCGTGTGCCGAGAGACGCCTCATCGCACGACATCCGACGACCGCGCCTCACTCATCCGATGTCTGTCGCGACAAATCGGATGTTCCGGACAGTCGGCACTGCCGACTTGCTCTATTCGAACATGTGTTCGAAACTGTGTAAATGACCATGACCGCTCCCCTCGCCCCGGCCGAAGTGCCCTCGCGCGTCGAGGAGCTGCAGGCCCGCATCCGCGGGATGCAGGCCACGCGGCTCGACTCCAAGACGGTGCCGACACATCCGGCCCTCGAACAGGTGCTGCCGGGCGGCAGCCTTCGCGAGGGCACGGTCGTCACCGTCGAAGGCTCGACGACCCTGCTCATGGCCCTCCTCGCCGGCCCGTCGGCGAGCGGGCGCTGGGTCGCCGTCGCAGGCATGCCGGAGTTCGGCATCGAGGCGGCCGCACGGTTCGGCATCGACCTCGAGCGGCTCGTGCTCGTGCCCGACCCCGGACGGCAGTGGCTCACCGTGATCGCCGCGCTCGCCGATGTGATCCCCGTGGTCGCCGTGCGACCGGCCGGTCGGGTCACCCCAGCTGAGACGTCACGACTGACGGCGCGGCTCAGGCAGCGCGGCACCGTGCTGCTCGTCGCGGGCGAATGGCCGGGCAGTGATGCGAGCCTCGGCGTCGAGGCGAGCGAGTGGCACGGTCTCGAGCTGGGTCACGGGCATCTCAGCGATCGCGACGTCGTCGTCGCTGCGGGCGGGCGTGGGGAGTTCGGGCGGCGTCCTCGCTCCCGTCTCCGGCTGCCGGGTCGTTCGCTCGAGTTCCGGGCCGCCTCGGAAGCGACTCCCGATCCGGTGCGTCTCGACGAATATGTGCGGCGGGCCGTCTGATGGTCATCGACCCCGGCCGCACGATCGTGCTCTGGTGTGCCGACTGGCCCGTGTTCGCGGCCTGTCGCGAACACGGGATCGACCCGGCCTCCCCCATCGCCCTCACCGAGGGAGGGCAGGTCTTCGCCTGCTCGGCGGCCGCCCGCAGCGACGGTGTCGTTCGCGGATTGAAGATTCGCGAGGCCCAGTACCGCTCCCCCGCGCTCACGCTGCTCGACTACGACGCCTCGCTCGACGTGCGGGTCTTCGAACCGGTCGTGCGACGTGTCGAAGAGACGGTGCCGGGTGTGCAGCTCATCCGCCCGGGCACGCTCGCAATGAGGGCCCGCGGCGCGGCCCGCTACTACGGCGGTGAGGATGCCGCGGCGCAGGCGCTCCTCGACACCGTCGCAGCGCTCGGGGTGCCCGGCGCCCGGGTCGGTGTCGCCGACGGCCCCTTCGCGGCCGAGCAGGCTGCGCGGGCGACCGGCGAATCCCCCGTGGGCATCGTCGCGCCCGGGACATCCGCTGCGTTCATTTCTCCGCTGCCCGTGAGCCTCGTCGTCGATGCCCGCACGTCGACCCTGCTCAACCGGCTCGGCGTTCGCACCCTCGGCGAGTTCGCAGCGCTGCCCGAGGCCGATGTGCGGCGTCGCTTCGGCGCGGCGGGCGCGTTCGCACACGACCGGGCGTCGGGGCGCGAGCAGGCCAGGGTGCTCGCACGCACACCGCCGCCCGAGTTCGAGGTGGCGCAGGAGTTCGAGCCGCCGCTCGATCGCATCGACCAGCTCGCCTTCGCCTTTCGGGTGCATGCCTCCGAGTTCATCGAACGAATGCGGGCGAAGCGACTCGTGTGCACCGGTATCCGCGTCGAGATCGACGACGAAGGCGGCGGGCACTCGAGCCGAAGCTGGTTGCACCCACGCTGGTTCACACCCGCCGACGTCGTCGACCGGGTGCGCTGGCAGTTGCAGGGCGCGGGCACCGCCGACAGCGGGCTCGCCTCGCCCATCGTGCGGCTGCGCGTCGTGCCCGAACGCATCGACTCGACCGGCAACCACGAAGAGGGGCTCTGGGGCGGCGGACCCGACGAGCGCGTGCACCATGGGCTCACCCGGGTACAGAGCATGCTCGGCCACGATGCGGTCGTGACCGCGTCGGTCGGTGGTGGCCGCATGCTCGCCGACCGGCAGGTGCTCGTGCCGTGGGGCGACCGGGTTCCCGAGCGCACGGGCGAGCAGACGGCGGCGCCGTGGCCCGGCAGCCTGCCCGCTCTCGCGCCCGCAAGCGTCTTCCGTGAGCGGCTGCCGATCGGGCTGCTCGACGCCAGCGGCTCCCCGGTCACGATCGACGCCCGTGGGGCGATCTCGGCGAACCCCGAACGCTTCGCGCTCGCCGGCGGCGATGCCGCCCCTGTGCGGGCCTGGGCGGGGCCCTGGCCGGTCGTCGAGCGCTGGTGGGACGCCGAGCACGCCAAACGTGTGCACCGCTTCCAGATCGTCGACGATGACGGGTGTGCGTGGCTTCTCGTGCGCGACGACGAGGGCTGGTGGGCCGAGGCGAGGTACGACTGATGAGGTGGAACTGGCTGAACTGATCGTGTGGAACGACTGGCTGTGCTGATGGGTGGTGGTCGCTGATGGGGTGGAACAACCCCGGCATCCCGTGGTCGGAGCTCGAGCGCAAGCTCTCCGATGCGCGTCGGCCGGGTGCGCCCAAGCTCATCGGCGACGGCGGCGACAGTCCGGCGTGGAGCCGCAAGCGGCATCCGTATCGCCCGGCAACCGACCTCGAGGCACCGGCCGGGCCGATCGTGCCCTACGCCGAGCTGCACGCGCACTCGAACTTCAGCTTCCTCGACGGCGCCTCCTCCCCCGAGCAACTGGTCGAAGAGGCGCAGCGGCTCGGGCTCACGGGGCTCGCCATCACCGACCACGACGGCTTCTACGGCATCGTGCACTTCGCCGAGGCCGCCGAGAGCTTCCCCGAGCTGCAGACGGTCTTCGGCGCCGAACTCTCGCTCGGCCTGCAAGGCCCGCAGAACGGCTTCGCCGACCCCGAGGGCGAACATCTGCTCGTGCTCGCCCGGCGTGAGGCGGGCTATCACCGGCTCGCCGGCGCGATCACCGCCGGTCAGCTCGCCGGCGGCGAGAAGGGGCGACCGGTGTACTCCATCGAAGAGCTCGCCGAGCGAGCAGACGGTGAGTGGGTCGTGCCGACCGGATGCCGCAAGGGCGCGGTACGTCGTGCGCTCGCCGAGGGCGGGGCGGATGCCGCGGCGCGCGAGCTCGATCGCCTGACCGCGCTCTTCGGCCACGAGAACGTCGTGGTCGAGCTCTTCGACCACGGGCATCCGTTCGATCAGACGGCGAACGACGCCCTCGCCGGACTCGCCGAGCGCGCCGGGTTGCCGCTGCTCGCCACGAACGCCGTGCACTACGCGACACCGCCCGAGCATCGTCTCGCAGCCGCCCTCGCGGCGGTGCGGGCACGCCGCAGCCTCGACGAACTGGACGGATGGCTGCCGGCATCCGACCAGCTGCATCTGCGCAGCGGCGCCGAGATGGCCGAGCGGTTCGCCCGCTACCCCGGAGCGGTCGCCCGCTCGGTGACGCTCGCCGAAGAGCTCGGATTCACTCTGCGCAGTGCCCGTCCGAAGCTGCCGAAGCAAGAGGTGCCAGAGGGGCACACGCCGATGAGCTGGCTGCGGGTGCTCGTCTGGCAGGGCGCAGAACAGCTCTATCCCGGTGTGCCGACGCATGTGCGCGAGCGGCTCGAGCGCGAGCTCGACGTCATCGAGCTGAAAGACTTCTCCGGCTACTTCCTCATCGTGCACGACATCGTCGCCGAGGCGCGGCGGCGCGGCATCCTCTGCCAGGGGCGCGGATCGGCGGCGAACTCGGCGGTCTGCTACGCACTACGCATCACCGCGGTCGATTCGATCGGGTACGGGTTGCCGTTCGAGCGCTTCCTCTCCGCGCTCCGCGACGAAGAGCCCGACATCGACGTCGACTTCGACTCCGACCGACGTGAAGAGATCATCCAGTACGTCTACGACAAGTACGGCAGGCAGAACGCGGCGCAGGTCGCCAACGTCATCAGCTATCGGCCGAAGGTCGCGGTGCGTGACATGGCGAAGGCGCTCGGCTACTCCACTGGCCAGCAAGATGCCTGGTCGCGACAGATCGAACGATGGGGGGCGGTCGTCGAGACCGACGACCACGACATCCCCGCCGCCGTCGTCGAGCTCGCCGAGCAGGTGCTCACCTTTCCGCGCCACCTCGGCATCCACTCGGGCGGCATGGTGCTCACCGACCGCCCGGTCGGCGAGGTGGTGCCGATCGAGCACGCCCGCAAAGAGAACCGCACCGTGGTGCAGTGGGACAAAGACGACTGCGCGTGGATGGGGCTCGTGAAGTTCGACCTGCTCGGCCTCGGCATGCTCGCGGCGCTGCAGTACACCTTCGACCTCGTGCGTGAGTCGACGGGTGAGGTGTGGGAGCTCTCGACCCTGCCGAAAGAGGAAGAGGCGGTCTACGACATGCTCTGTCGCGCCGACTCGATCGGTGTCTTCCAGGTTGAGAGCCGGGCGCAGATGGGCACGCTCCCTCGGCTCAAACCCCGGTGCTTCTACGACCTCGTCGTCGAGATCGCGCTCATCCGTCCAGGTCCCGTGCAGGGCGGCGCGGTGCATCCGTACATCCGACGCCGCACGGGTGAAGAGGCGGTGAGCTACCTGCATCCAAAACTCGAGCCGGTGCTCGAGCGCACGCTGGGAGTCCCCCTCTTCCAGGAGCAGCTCATGCAGATGGCGGTCGCGGTCGGCAACTGCGACGCCGCCGACGCCGACCAGTTGAGGCGTGCCATGGGTTCGAAGCGCGGGGTCGAGAAGATCGAGCGGTTGAAAGCGAAGCTCTACGCGGGCATGGCCGAGAACGGCATCGAAGACGACGTCGCCGACTCGATCTACGCGAAGATCGAAGCCTTTGCGAACTTCGGCTTCGCCGAGAGCCACGCCCTGAGCTTCGGACTGCTCGTCTACGCGAGCTCGTGGCTGAAGCTGCACTATCCGGCCGCGTTTCTCGCCGCGCTCCTGCGCGCGCAGCCGATGGGCTTCTACTCGCCGCAGACGCTCACCGCCGATGCACGGCGCCACGGCGTCGAGATGCTGCGCCCCGACATCCTGCGGTCGGGGGTGCACGCGGGGCTCGAGGCGAACGAACCGCTCGCTGAACCTGTCGAAGCGGGTTCCCTTCGACAGGCTCAGGGAACTCGACAGGCTCAGGGAACTCGACAGGCTCAGGGAACGCAGCATCCGACTGGCCTCGATGCGTGCGCGAACCCCGTGCAGCCGCCCATCGACCAGAGCTTCGACCGCACTGCACCCGACCGCGGAGCCGAGCACCGTCGCGATGGCGCCTTCGCAGTGCGACTCGGACTCGCCGACGTCTCCTCCATCGGCAAGGTCGTCGCCGAGCGCATCATCGCCGAACGCGAGGCTCGAGGCCCGTACCGCGACATGGCCGACGTCTCGCGTCGCGCAGCTCTCGACGCCACCCAGCTCGAGGCGCTCGCCGCGGCCGGCGCCTTCGACGGGTTCGGGCTCGAGCGACGTGAAGCCCTCTGGCTCGCGGGCGAGGCCGCCGCCGACCGCGAGGAGTATCTCGCCGGATCCGTCGTCGTCGTGCAACCACCGCTGCTGCCGATGCTGAGCCCGGCCGAGCAGGTCGTCTACGATCTGTGGGCCACGGGAATCTCCCCCGACGACCACCCGATCCGGCACGTGCGCGAGCGACTCGACGAGCGAGGAGCAATCCGCATCGACCGGCTGCAGCAGGCCGAGAGTGGCCGCCGCATCGAGGTTGGAGGGGTGGTCACGCATCGGCAGCGACCGGCGACTGCGAGCGGCATCACCTTCCTCAACATCGAAGACGAGTCCGGCACGCTGAACGTGATCGCCGGCGTCGGGGTGTGGAACCGCTACCGGCGCATCGCCCGCGAGGCACCTGCGATGATCGTGCGCGGCATGCTCGAACGATCACGCGAGGGGGTCACCAATCTCATCGCCGATCGATTCGAGCCGCTCACCGTGTCGGCGCCGCACCGATCGCGCGACTTCCGTTAGCCTCGACCGGTGCCCGCGACACCCTCTGATGCCTCCCACCGTGATCCCTTCGACCGCTACGGAGCCGACGTGCTCGCAGGCGATTGGAAGGCTCGCGGCCGTCGCACCATCCCCGAGGTCGAGGCCGAACGCGATCTGGTGGTCGAACTCGCCGAGAACGGCTTCTGCGGTGCAGTGACCGGTGTTGCGAAGGGTGTCGTGACGCTCGAGGACCGTTTCGGCGGCAAGCGGATGTTCCCGCTCGGCCATGGGTTCCTCGTCGACGGCGAAGCCGTACAACTCGTCGCACCGAAACCGAAGGCACCGGCCGGCCGGCTGCGCACGGCATCGGGATCGTTCGCGGTGGAATCCGCACCCGCCCGGGTCGCGCTGCCGAGTCGCATATTCGTCGAGGGGCGCCACGATGCCGAGCTCGTCGAGAAGGTCTGGGGCGCAGACCTGCGCGTCGAGGGCGTCGTCGTCGAGTACCTCGAAGGCGTCGATGTGCTCGATGATGTGCTCGACGAGTTCCGGCCGGGCCCCGGCCGCAAGGCGGGCGTGCTCGTCGACCACCTCGTGCCCGGCTCGAAGGAGCAGCGCATCGCCGACGCCGTCATGCGGGGCCCGCACGTGGCGAACGTACTCGTCGTCGGGCACCCGTTCATCGACATCTGGCAGGGCGTCAAGCCCGCCCGCCTCGGCAAGACCGCCTGGCCGGTGATCCCGAGGGGTACCGAGTGGAAGCACGGCGTATGCGATGCGTTCGGCTGGCCGCGCGCCGAGCAGGCCGACATCGCGCGGGCCTGGCAGCACATTCTCGGCCGTGTGCGCGGCTACGGCGACCTCGAACCCGCGCTGCTCGGCCGAGTCGAAGAACTCATCGACTTCGTGACCGCACCGGTCGGATGAGGCGGCCGTCGGAGCACGTTCGCCGGTCGAGGTGCATCAGGGCGCATCAGGGCGCATCAGATCGAGAAGCCGCCGTCGCTCTTGATCAGCTGACCCGAGACCCATCGCCCCTCGTCTGAGACGAGGAAGCGCACCAGTCGTGCGGCATCATCTGGCGTGCCGAGACGCCCGCTCGGCTGTGCAGCGATGAGTGCTGCGCGCGTCGCATCGTCCATCCAACCCGTGTCGACGGGCCCCGGATTCACGAGGTTCGCCGTGATGCCGAGCGGCGCCAGTTCACGGGCAGCCGCGATGACGATGCGATCGAGCGCCCCCTTGCTCGCACCATACGGCAGATTGCCGACGACGTGATCACTGGTGAGGGCGACGACCCGGCCGCCGCCATCGACCGGCACCTGCGCGGCGAAGGCCTGGAGCAGCAGCCACGATGCCCGGGTGTTCACGGCGAAGTGACGGTCGAAGCTCTCGAGCGAGGTGTCGAGGAGGCCGGAATCCACGCCTTCCGCGTGCGAGAGCACGAGCGCACCGATCGGTCCGAGCTCGGCAGCCGCTTGGGACACGAGTCGGCCGGGCACCTCAGGATCGGCGAGATCGGCGTCGATGCCGAGCGCACGCACGCCGATCGTGCGAAGCTCGGCCTCGAGCGCCGCAGGGTCCCGGTCGGGATCGCCGCCCAGCGACATCCGCCGGTCGTAGTCGCCCAGGTAGCTGAATGCGATGTCCCAGCCGTCGGCGGCGAGTGAGGTGGCGATCGCCCAGGCGATGCCATTGCTGCGGCCGGCACCGGTGATCAGGGCAGTACGTCGTGACATGGAGCTCCTAGGCGATGGTGGTGCCGAACGCGAGTCCGAGCACGTAGGTGATGGCCGCCGCGCCGAGTCCGATGGCGAGCTGGCGAAGCGCCCGCTTCAGCGGCGACGCTCCGGAGAGGAGCCCGACGATCGCCCCGGTCGCGAGTAGCGCGATGCCCACGAGCACCGTCGCCGTGATGACCGCCGGAAGACCGGTCATACCGAAGAGGTAGGGCAGCACCGGGATCAGTGCGCCAGATGCGAAGAAGCAGAAGCTCGAGATCGCGGCCGAGAGTCCGGTGCCGACAGCCTCGTCGTCGTGTTCGGCGACGGTCCATGCGTCGGTCGGCGTCTGCGCCTGCTCGGCTGCGTGCACACGGGCGACGACGAGGGCGGCGTGTTCGACTGCAGCGCGCTCCTCCATGCCGCGCGCCCGGTAGACGAGCGCGAGCTCGTTGGCGTCGATGTCGAGGTCGGGCAAGGCGTCGCGCGCCGAGGGGTCGGGGGTGGATGCCTCGAGCAGCTCGCGCTGCGATCGTACCGAAACGTACTCTCCGGCGCCCATCGACAGTGCACCAGCGAGCAGTCCGGCGACACCCGTGAAGAGCACCACCGAAGCTGGGACGCCCGTGGCGCCGATTCCGAGCACGAGTGCAAGGTTCGAGACGAGCCCGTCGTTGGCGCCGAAGACGGCGGCACGGAAGGTGCCGGCGAGGCGGCGGCGGCCTCGAGCTGCGAGCCCGCGCACCACCTCGCCGTGGATGCGTTCGTCGGCAGCCATCGCCGCGGTGGCATCGGGGTCGCTCGCATACGGCGAGCGTGCCTCGGCACGCTGCGCGAGCGCGAGCACGAAGATCGAACCGAACCGTCTCGCGAGCGCGCCGAGCAGTCGCGTGCGAACGTCGGCGCGGGGCACGCCGTGGTCGTCGCCGCCGAGCAGGTCGAGCCAATGCGCCTCATGGCGCCCTTCCGCGGCGGCCAGCGCGAGCAGGATCTCTCGTTCCTCACCCTCGCGTCGTGCCGCGAGCTCCCGGTAGACGGCTGCCTCTGCGCGTTCGTCGGCGAGATAACGCCGCCATCGGGCGCGGTCGGTCGAGGTGCCCCTCGACTGGTCGTTGCTCATCATGCTCCCATTTCACGGCGTGGAACCGGCAGCCGTGGCCGTGCTCGCTCCGCGCCATCGCTTGCCGACCGCTCGCGCGACCAAAGTCACGATATCGGCCGTTGCCCGCGGGATTCCGCGGTTCGCCCGGATTGGCAGGATTTCGGAACGCCGAACCGGCGGTGCGGGGACATCGGGCAACGAGGCCGGAATCTCAGCTGACGAGGCGGTTCCAGCCGTCGCCGTCGACGTGTTCGAAGATCAGGTTCGTCTCGGTGTGCGCGACGGCCGGATGCCCCGTGAGGTACGCGAGCACGAACTCGCGCAGTTCTTCGGCGTCGCGCGCGGCGACGTGGATCAGGTAGTCCTCTGCGCCGGCCATGTGGAAGACGCCGAGCACGCCGGGCAGGTGCGGCACCGCCTGCCGGAACGCATCGATCTCACTGCGATCGTGCTTCACGAGACGAATTGCGATGAGCGCCTGAAGCGAGACGCCGAGCGAGGCGAGATCGACGTCGACGCGGTAGCCGCGCACGGTGCCGAGACTCTGCAGGCGTCGCAAACGGAGCGACACCGTGGATTCGGCGACCCCGACCTCGGCAGCGAGGGCGGCACCCGAGGCGCGCGCATTCGTCGAGAGCGCCTGGAGCAGTGCGCGGTCGACACGGTCGAGTTCTGGTTTCTGCGCCACGAGTCGGCTCCTTGCGTCGGATTTGCAGAAGATTCGAGATTTCGAGCATATCGCATCGATGCTTCATGCCGAGTTGCTGAATCTCACAGATTCTGCTTGGTTCGACCCATGCAGACATCGTCGTCCCATCTCGAGACCCGCGCCGTTCACGGCGGCATGGCGGGCGTTCGAGAGAGCGGATCCCACGTGCCCGTCATCGATTTCTCGACCACCAACCCGCTCGATTCCGTCGAGAACGGCGGTGCGTCGTACGAAGAGCTCGCGACCGGCCACGACCTCGGCGAAGGCCGCTCCGCGGTCTACCAGCGTCTCTGGCAGCCGGGCGTCGCGCGCTTCGAGGAGTCGCTCGCCGGGCTCGAGGGTACCGAAGGCGCCGTCGCCTTCGCGAGCGGCATGGCCGCGCTCGCAGCAACGCTCATCGCCACGGCTTCGGCCGGTCAGCCGCACATCGTCGCGGTCCGGCCGCTCTACGGCGGCACCGACCACGTGCTCGCGAGCGGCCTGCTCGGCACCGAGGTGACGTGGGCGGATGCCGCGGACATCAGCTCGGCCGTCCGTCCCGACACCGGGCTCGTGGTCGTCGAGACACCCGCGAACCCGACGCTCGAACTCGTCGACATCCGGGCCGTCGTGGATGCCGCGGGCGACGTGCCGGTGCTCGTCGACAACACCTTCGCGACCCCCGTGCTGCAGCGCCCCGTCGAACACGGCGCGACCCTCGTGCTGCACAGCGCGACGAAGTACCTCGGCGGGCACGGCGACGTGATGGGCGGCATCATCGCGGGTGACCGCAGCTGGGTCGAGCGGCTGCGGCAGGTGCGGGCACTCACCGGTGGCCTGCTGCATCCGATGGCCGCGTACCTCTTGCACCGCGGACTCCGCACGCTCCCGCTGCGCGTGCGCGCGCAACAGGAGACGGCCACCGTGCTCGCCGAGCGGCTGCTCACGCATCCGGCGGTCGCCGGTGTGCACTACCCGGGCCTGCCCGGCCAAGACCCTGCCGGTCTCCTCGGCACTCAGCTCGAGGGGCCTGGATCGATCATCGCCATCGAACTCATCGGCGGATACGACGCTGCAGCGCGGTTCACGGAATCGTGCGAGCTCATCACGCATGCCGTGTCGCTCGGCGGTGTCGACTCGCTCATACAACACCCGGCTTCGCTCACGCACCGCCCGGTCGCCGGTGAGGCGAAGCCCGGAGCGGGCGTCGTGCGCCTGTCGATCGGGCTCGAGCACGTCGACGACCTCACGAGCGACCTCATGGCCGCGCTCGACCGTGCGGCCGAACTGGGCGGACTCCACCACGACGCCGAGGCCGGGACGGCCAAGCGGGAAGATGCCGGAGTGCGCTGACCCGGTCGGCCGACGGCGCACGGTCCTCAGTCGCGCGCCGGCTCCGATTCGGAGCCGGGGGCGGCGACCGGCGCCGGGTTTCGGATCCCGATCCACGACACGATGCCACCGACGACGAGGAATACCGCCGTCGCGATCGCGACGCGGTGATAGCCGTCGACGTCGAGCTGCGTGCCGACGATGACACCGATCGACGCGATCGCGACGAGCCCGGCGATGCGTGCCACTGCGTTGTTCACCGCCGAGCCGATGCCGGCCCTCGCCGGGTCGACCGCGCCGAGGATCGCCGCGGTCAACGGCGCGACGGTCATAGCCATACCGAGACCCGTGACCACGATGCCGGGCAGGAACTGCGTCCAGTACTCGACATCGGGCGCCACCGTGAGCGTCAACAAGTACCCGACTGCGACCGTGATCGGGCCGAGCGTCATGAAGATCCGCGGCCCGAGGCGCGACGAGAGTCCGCCGAACCACGATCCGAGGAAGACGATCATGATGGTCGGCGGCAGGGTCGCGAGCCCGGCCAGCGTCGCGGAGAAGCCGGCGTACTCCTGCAGGAAGATCGTGATCGCGAACGGTCCGAGCGAGAACGCGGCGTAGATGAAGAGCGTGGCGAGGTTGCCCGCCGCAAAGTTGCGCGCGCGGAAGAGGCTGAGTGGCAGCATCGGCTGCGGCGCCCGATGTTCCCACCACACGAACGCCACGAGCGCGAGGAGGCCGACGACGAGCGGAATGTAGACCACCGGCGACGACCAACCGAACCGGCCCTGCTCGATGAGCGCGAAGACCGTACCGCCGAGACCGACGACGCCGAGCGCCGCCCCGAGCCAGTCGATGCGCTCCTTCGCGGGGTTCGGCGCATCTCGACCGAGCGCGTGCATGAAGACGAGGGAGAAGGCGATCGGCAGCAGGTTGATCCAGAACACGAGCCGCCACGAGACGAGGTCGACGAGCGCTCCGCCCAAGAGCGGCCCGATGAGGAAGGCGACGGTGGTCCACGCGGTCCATCGCCCGATCGCCTTGCCCTGCGCCGCAGCCGGGAAGGTCGCGATGATGAGCGCGAGCGAACTCGGCACGAGAAGCGCCCCCGCTGCGCCCTGCAGTGCCCTGGCGATCACGAAGACGAGACCGTCGGGCGCGACCGCGCAGAGCACCGAGGTGGCTGCGAAGCCGTAGAGGCCGATGCGGATGATGCGCAATCGCCCGAAGGAGTCCGACAGTGAACCGGCGAGCAGGATCAGCGAACCGAGGGTCAGGAGGTATGCGTCGACCGCCCATTGCTGCAGCGCGAGACCCCCGCCGAGCTCCGCTTCGATCGCCGGCAAGGCGACGTTGATGACCGCGCCGTCGAGGAACGCGATGAATGAGACGACGATGGCGACGACGAGTACTCGCGAGCGACGTTCCATACGGGTCATGCTAGACCCGCCACGGATGCCGCGAGTCGGTGCGGCTCAGCGGCTGCCGAGCCGTTTGCGGAGGAACTCGATGCGCGCCTGCAACTGCGTGACCGTGGCCTGCGCAACTGCGGGGCCACCGCAGACACGGCGCAGTTCTGCGTGCACCTGCGAGTGCGCTTCGCCCGTGTGTCGGGCCCAGAGCCCGACGAGACTGTTGAGCAGCGACCTCTGCTCTTTCAGGGTGCGGTAGAGCGCCACCGGCTCGGGGTTCTCGTCGGCGACGACCTGCTTGCGGCGCTCCCCGACGCGCCGCGCCTGCCGCGTCTGGCGATGGCGAAGCAACTCGGATACCTGCTCTGGTTCGAGGATGCCGGGGATGCCGATGAAGTCGAATTCCTCGTCGCTGCCGGGCTCGGCGAGGGTACCGAACTCGGTGCCGTCGTAGAGCACCCGGTCGAACGAGGCATCCGACCCGATCGCCTCCCATGTGCCGAGATCGGCCTCTTCGGAGGCGCGCTCTTCTCGGTTGGCCGACTCGAGCAGGCTGTCGTCGAGGCCGTCATCGTCGTTCTCGCCGCTGCGCCGGTCGAGAGCATGGTCGCGCTCGAGTTCGAGCTGCGCGGCCAGCGCCATGAGACCGGGCACGTTCGGCAGGAACACCGATGCCGTCTCACCGCGCCGCCTGGCCCGGACGAAGCGGCCGATGGCCTGGGCGAAGAAGAGCGGCGTCGAGGCGCTCGTCGCGTAGACGCCGACCGCGAGGCGCGGCACGTCGACCCCTTCGGAGACCATGCGCACCGCGACCATCCAGCGAGTCGCGCTCTCCGAGAACTCCTCGATGCGGGCGCTCGCCTCCTTTTCGTCGGAGAGCACGACCGTGACCTTCTCGCCGCTGATCTGCTCGAGGATCTGCGCGTACGCGCGCGCGACCGTCTGATCGGTGGCGATGACGAGCCCGCCTGCGTCGGGGATGCCGTGACGCACTTCGGTGAGACGGCGATCGGCCGCTGCGAGCACCGCCGGGATCCATTCGCCGCTCGGCTCGAGCGCGGTGCGCCACGCCGAGGAGGTGATGTCTTTCGTGTTGTCTTCGCCGAGCTTCGCCTCCATCTCGTCGCCGGCCTTCGTGCGCCAGCGCATGTGGCCCGCATAGACCATGAAGAGCACTGGGCGCACGACGCCGTCGGCGAGTGCCCGGCCGTAACCGTAGTTGTAGTCGGACTTCGAGAGCCGCACGCCTTGAGCGTCGGGCTCGTACTGCACGAACGGAATGGGCGCCGTGTCTGATCGGAACGGCGTGCCGGTGAGCGAGAGTCGCTTCGCCGCCGGCTCGAACGCCTCGCGGATCGCGTCGCCCCAAGAGAGCGCGTCGCCGCCGTGGTGCACCTCGTCGAGGATGACCAGGGTCTTGCCCGAGAGGGTCAGCTCACGGTGCAGCGCCGGCCGCATGGCGACCTGCGCGTAAGTGACCGCCACTCCGTGGTAGTGCCGGGCGCTTCGCCCGTGGGCGTTGCGGAAACCCGGGTCGAGACGGATGCCGGCGCGCGCCGCGGCATCCGCCCACTGGCGTTTCAGGTGGTCGGTCGGCGCCACCACCGTGATGCGATCGATGATGCGGCGCGAGCGCAACTCGGCCGCGATTCGGAGTGCGAAGGTCGTCTTGCCGGCACCGGGAGTGGCGGCCGCGAGGAAGTCGCGGGGTAGCTCGGCGAGGTACTGCTCGAGCGCTTCGGCCTGCCATGCACGAAGCTTCGAGGCGGTGCCCCACGCTGCACGTTCGGGGAATGAGGGTGAGAGGTGCTCGGCGGCTGACGTGCCCGGTTGGGGGCCGAAAGGGATCGCGGTGCTCACTGAATCCGAGCGTAGCGGAGGGGGCCGACATCCTCGAACCGAGCACGTGCAGGGACGTGCAGAATGGAGGCATGGTCACCCAGCAGCATCCATGGTCGCGCTACGTCGCCCTCGGCGACTCTTTCACCGAGGGCATCGGTGATCCCGAGCCGACTGTGCCCGGCGGCCACCGCGGCTGGGCCGATCGCGTTGCCGAGGTGCTCTCCCAGGGCACGGAAGACTTCGCCTATGCGAACCTCGCGGTGCGCGGCAAGTTGATCCAGCAGATCATCGACGAACAGCTCGAACCCGCCCTCGCGTTGCGCCCCGACCTCATCACCATCTCGGCGGGCGGCAACGACGTGCTCCGGCCGCGCACCGACCCCGATGAGATCGCGGCGCGCTTCGAGTACGCGATCGAGCGACTCTCCCGTGATCATGCGACGATCGTGATCTTCACCGGCGTCGATGTCGGCTTCTCCCCCGTGTTCCGCGGCATCCGCGGCAAGGTCGCGATCTACAACGAGAACCTCCGCGCCATCGCGCAGAAGTACGACTGCATCGTCGCCGACCAGTGGGGACTGACCGCGATCCAGGACCAGCGCATGTGGTCGCCCGACCGTTTGCACCTGAACTCGCTCGGGCACCACACCGTCGCACGCATGGTCCTCGATGCGTTGAACGTCGAGAACTCACTCGAGCCGCTGAAGCCCGAGCCGCTGCCGTCGAGCACCTGGCGTCAGGCGCGAGTCGAAGACCTCTCGTGGGCGCGCGAATACCTCGTGCCCTGGGTGGTGCGCCGAGTGCGTCACCAGTCGTCGGGCGACCTCATCAGCGCCAAGCGACCCGATGCCGGGCCGTACTCACTGCCCGACTGACGCACGGCCATCGGAGGCTCACGCGATCGTCAGTCGAGCGCGCCCGGATTGGCGAGCCGCCACCACGTGCCGGGGTCGTCGATCGCGGCGTCGAGCACGAGCGGCACGGTGATCTCTTGAGACCCGGCGCGCACGACGGCGGTGCCGACCTGCTCGCCGCGAGCCGCGAGCCCGACGGGGTCGGCCCGCACCTCGACGTCGACCGGCGTATCGCTCCAGACGACGACGGATGCCCCGTCGGCGGCGCGTGCCCGCGCCGAGTCGCCCCACGGCGTCGTGTACTCGGCGAGCACCGTGTTCGCCTCGAGCGCCGCGACCTCGTGGAAGCCCGGCGCGACGGAGTCGAGCAGCATCGCGATCGCCTCGTCGAGCACGGCATGCGACTCGCCGCCGAGCAGCACGCCGATGACGGTCACAGTCGACGAACCCACGGCGTAGTCGGCCGTGAAGAGCAGGTTCGCCGCGTCATCCGTCGAGCCGGTCTTCATGCCGTCGACGCCGTGCGTGCCGAGCAGCTTGTTCGAGTTCGTCAGAACACCGATCTCGGGGATCTCGACGCTCTTCGACGCGACGATGGCCGCGATCGTCGGGTCCTGGAGAGCGATCTCCCCGAGCGCGACCATGTCGGCCGGGGTGCCGACGTTGTAGTCGGAGATGCCGCTGGAGTCGACGACGTGCGTGTTCGCGAGCCCGTGGGCAGCCAACCAGGCGTTCGCCTTCTCGACGAGCGCCTGTTCGGAGCCGAAGGCCCAGTTCGAGAGAGAGATGCCGTAGTTGTTGCCCGACGGGATCAGGAGCGCCTCGAGGCTCTCCTTGAGGCTCAGGGTCGCGCCTGCCTCGACGGGAGCGACCGACCCGTTCTGGGCGACCATGTCCCAGTAGATGTCGACGTCGGCTTCGGTGTACTCGATGTCGGGGCCGCTCTCGCCGGCCGGGATCGGATGCGCCTCGAGCAGGACGAGGGCCGTGATGACCTTCGTGATGCTCGCCATCGCCATCGGCGCCGCCTCGTTTCCAGAGGCGACGAGACCGTCGAACCCGACGGCCCCGACGGCGTATCCGCCGAAGCCCGGCAGTGCGAGCGCTTGCGCGGCCGCCGCGACGGGCTCGGGGTCGGTGATCTGCGGCGCGGCGGCCGGCACCGCTGCGCCGAGCGTATTGGCCGTGTAGACCCCGCCCGTCGTGACGAGCGCGATCACGATCACGAGTGCACTGAAGACGACGATGCGCCGCCGCCGGTACACGCTGGCCTTCGCCTGGCGCGCCTCGATCTCAGTCATCCGCAGCCTCCTCGTCGACCGCGACCGCGTAGAGCACGACTGCAGCAGCGGCAGCCACGTTCAGGGAATCGACGCCGTGCCGCATGGGAATCGTCACGACTCGGTCGGCGGCATCGAGCGCAGTTCGGCTGAGTCCGTCGCCCTCGGCGCCGAACACGAGTGCCAGCCGCTCTGGCGCATCTGCCGCGAGCTCGCGGAGCGAGACCGCGTCATCGGCGAGGGCGAGGGCAGCGATCGTGAAGTCGTGAGCGTGCAGCATCCCTGCCGCCTCGGGCCACTCGGGCAGCCGGGTCCATGGCACTTGGAACACCGTGCCCATGCTCACTCGAACGCTGCGGCGGTAAAGCGGGTCGGCACATCGGGGGCTCACGAGCACTGCGTCGGCGCCGAGCGCGGCGACGCTGCGGAAGATCGCGCCGACGTTCGTGTGATCGACGATGTCTTCCAGCACCACGACGCGACGGGCGCTCGCGAGGAGCTCTGCCGGGTCGGCGAGCACCGGGCGCTCGAACGCCGCCAGGGCACCGCGGTGCACGCGATAGCCGGTGATCGCCTCGAGCTGGTCAGGGTCGGCGAGGTGCACGGGGATGTCGAACGGCGCGAGTACCGGCTCGAGCGCGGCGAGCCACTTCTCCTCCATGAGCACGGACCGGGGGCTGTGGCCGGCACGGATCGCGCGGCCGATGACCTTGGCCGATTCGGCGATGTAGAGGCCCCGCTCGGGCTCGCTGACGCTGCGCAGGGCGACGTCGGTGAGCCGCGCGTAATCGGCCACCGCATCGGATGCCGCGTCGCGGACTCGTTCGATATGCATGGGTCTCCTCACCTCCAGCCTGCCAGTGCCGGAAACATTCCGGAAAACGGACACGTCTAGAATCGGACCACCGCCGAAGGGAGACGTGCAGTGAGCGCTGGCATCGAGACTCCGGTCGTGGCCGAAACGCAACTCGCCGAAGCGATCGAGCTCATGCGCGGTGCGCGTGTGGCGGTGCTCACAGGCGCCGGCGTCAGCACCGATTCGGGCATTCCCGACTATCGCGGCGAGGGCGCGCCGGTGCGCACGCCGATGACCGTGCAGACGTTCCTCGCCTCCGAGGCAGCCCGCAAACGCTACTGGGCCGGCAGCCACCTCGGCTGGCGCAGCTTCGGCAATGCTCGCCCGAACCGAGGGCACCTCGCGCTCGCCGAGCTCGAGGCGAGCGGAGTCGTCAGCGGAGTGATCACGCAGAACGTCGACGGCCTGCACCGGCGCGCAGGCAACCGGCACGTCATCGAATTGCACGGCAGCATGGATCGCGTGCTCTGCCTCACGTGCGGCCAGCACTACGCCCGCCAGGCGATCGCCGATCGACTCGAAGCCCTCAACCCCGACATCGACCTCGAAACCGCGATTCGACCCGCGCCCGACGGCGATGTCGAGGTCGACGACGTCGACGCGATGGTGATCCCGTCGTGCACCGTGTGCGGCGGCATCCTGAAGCCCGACGTCGTGTTCTTCGGCGAGTTCGTTCCGGCCGCCACCTTCCAGGCGGCCGCCGCGCTCGTGCAGGGCGCCGACGTGCTGCTCGTCGCCGGCTCTTCGCTCGTCGTGAACTCGGGCATGCGACTCATCGAGCAGGCGCGCCGCAAGCACCTGCCGATCATCGTCGTCAACCGCGGCATCACCAAGGGCGACAGCCGAGCCGTCGTGAAGATCGACGCGGGCGCGAGCGAGACGCTCGAAGCTTTCGCTGCAGCGCTCGATTCGTGACGACAGCGGCCGTTCTGCAAGAGTTGGCGCAATGACGGATGCCGCGACCGACGCCACTCGCCACGCCCCGGTGCGCATCGCCCTCGTGCGCCACGGCGAGACCGACTGGAATCGCGCGCGCCGCATTCAGGGCACGACCGACATCCCCTTGAACGACACCGGGCGTCGGCAGGCGGCGCTGACTGCCGAGCTCCTCGGCGAGGAGCCATGGGACGCCGTCTACGGAACGCCCCTCTCACGTGCGTCGGAGACCGCGCAGATCATCGCCCGATCGCTCGAACTGCCCGAGCCCGCCCTCATCGCCGAGCTGGCCGAGCGCGGCCACGGCGTGCTCGAGGGGCTCGACCACGCCGGCCGCGCCGCCATCGAGGCCCAAGCGGCGACCATCGAAGGACTCGAGCCGCGCTCGGCGGTGATCGACCGGGCGACGGCAGCACTCGCCGGCATCGCCGCGGTCCACCCGGGCGGTTCCGTCATCGTCGTCTCCCATGGCGGGGTGATCCACTCGCTCATGCTGCACCTGAGCGAGTGGGCGCTCCCTGGCCCCGGGTACGCGATCGCCAACGGTTCGGTGCACCTCGTACGATTCGAAGCGGGCGAACTGGAGCTCGTCGAACCCGAAGCGCTCACCGGCACCGACGCGTGAGGCTCGCGAGCCGATCGACGGGGCCGCGCTGAATCAGCGTTTGCGGCGTCGACGGTGCCTGAGCCCGTTGCCTGCGACGGTGGTGCGCATGAGTGCGAGCAGTCGTTCGGCCGACGCCGCCCAGTTGTAGCGGGCTGCGATCTCGACGGATGCCGCGGAGCGCCGCTCCCACTCCCCCGCACGCTCGAGCGACCACAGGGCCGCGACGAGCGACTCGGGGTTCTCGGGGTCGAAGTACACCGCCGCGTCGCCGCCGATCTCGCGGAAGATCGGAATGTCGCTGACGACCACCGGAGTGCCGAGCCTCATGGCCTCGACGAGCGGGATGCCGAAGCCCTCTGCCTTCGAGGCGTGCACGAGGGCCGTGGCGCCGGAGAGCAGCTCGGCGTACGCGGCATCCGTTGCGCCGTCGTGGAAGACGAGCCTGGCCTGCGGGGCGAGTCGCGTGAGCCGCGCCCGCTCGTCTCGGCTGATGCGACTCATGAGGTGCAGCTCGTGATCGGGCAGCGCTGCGACGGCGCGCACGAGGGTGTCGACGTTCTTGTATGGCATGAACGAGCCCATGTACACGAGCCGGTGCCCCTCAGGGCGTACACGCGGTAGCGAGGGCGTACCGAGGTCGTCGGCGGCGTTCGGCACGACGGTGACCGGCCGGTCGGTGAGGTGGTGCTCGTGGATGAGCCGGGCGGTCGTCTCAGACACGGTGACGACCTGGTCGGCGCCGTTCAGCAAGAGGCGCTGCGGCCACCACGCGAGGTGGTAGAGCCGCCAGAGCAGGCGCACCGGGGCCGCCAGATCGCGTGGCGGCGTGCGGTTCTCGTAGTAGATGAGGTCGTGCAGGGTGAGCAGCAGCTTGTAGTCGCGCCCCCACGAGCCCATGGTCTGCATCGGCGTGAACACCACGTCGGGTCGGAGCTTCTTGACCTGCAGCGCCACCAACGGCTCACGGATGCTCGTGGGCGAGCTCACGAGCTGCCACGGTAGCTCGGGCAGCATGTCGAGCTGGCGATGGTCGCTGACGAGCATGGTGAGCGGATGCCGCTTGCCGAGCTCGGTCACGATGCCCACCGTGAACCGGCTGATGCCGTCGTGCTGCCCGATGCGGGTGTAACGGCAGTCGACGATGATTCTCACGCGCGCGCTCCGGCGCGAAGGAACCGCAGGATGCGGGATGCGGCGTCGCCCGGCGTCTCGTAGTGGATGAGGTGGCCCACCTCGGGGATCACCTCGAGGCTCGCGTCGGGGAAAAGCGTCACGAGCCGGTGCTGAGCCGAGAGCGGCGTGACGTCGTCGCGCTCGGCGGCGACGAGCAACGTCGGCACGGCGATATCGGCGGCGAACTGGCTGACGTCATTGCTGACCGATGCACGGAACGCCTCGAGCACGGCGTCGCGGTCGCCGAAGGCGGAGAAGAAACGATCGTGCTGGTCATGGATCCACCGACGGAGCGACTTCGACCGGGTCTTCGCCATCGTCACGCTCATGATGCGCACGATGGCGCCGTTGCGCAGCAGCGCGAACCCTGCCCGCTCGGGCAGCGCCGCGGCCGTGCGGTAATAGAGCACGGCGAGTCGGGTCATGACGCCCCGCGGCCCTTCGAGCGCCGGTGCGCCGATCGGGTTCACGAGCACGAGTCGCTCGGGTGCGAGCCCGCCGGCGACGGCCGCCGCGGACACGATCGAGCCGAACGAATGGCCGAGCAATGCGTAAGGCCCCGTGATGCCGACGGCGTCGATGAACGCGCCGAGCCAGTCGGCGTACGCCGCGATCTCGTGAGGTCGACCGGAGAACGTGGCCGACTCGCCGAATCCCGGAAGGTCAGGCGAGATGATGCGGAAGCCCGGGAGCTGGGCCACCACCGGTTCGAGGCCGTGGTGGTCGCCGCGGAACCCGTGCACGAGCACGAGCGCCGGTGCATCCGCTTCGCCGTACTCCCACCAGGCGGTCTCGGTGCCGTCGACGTCGACGCGGTGCGCCCGCACGGGGATGCGAGCGAGCTGCTCGGCGTACGGGGAGGTGATCATCCTTTCCATTCTATGGCGCACCGCCTGCACTCGACTGAGTGCTGTGGAGAACCGATCTCGACCGGATGCCGCCGACACGCGTGCGCCGGCACGGCGATGACGGTGGCCGACCATAGCCTGACGCCATGGATCTCACGGGAGCCCGCTGGGCCGACACACTCGCCGTCTTCGACCTCGAGACGACCGGCATCGACGTCGACACGTGTCGCATCGTCACTGCGCACGTCGGAGTGGTCGGCGTCGACGGAGAGGTACTCGAGCGACGTGAGTGGCTCGTCGACCCCGGTGTCGAGATTCCGACTGCCGCTTCGCTCATCCACGGCGTCACGACCGAGCGTGCGCGACTCGAGGGCCAGAACGCGGCGACCGCGGTCGTCGAGATCATCGAAGCACTGGCGGATGCCGCAGCACGCGGCCTGCCGATCGTCGCGTACAACGCGGCCTACGACCTCACCGTGCTCGAGCGTGAGGCGGAGCGATACGGGCACGCTCCGCTGCCCGGCCCCGGCGCGGTCATCGACCCGCTCGTCATCGACAAGGCCGTCGATCGCTACCGCCGCGGCAAGCGCACACTCTCGGCCACCGCCGAGCACTACGGCGTGGTGCTCGAAGACGCACACGACGCCGGAGCCGACGCCGTCGCGGCTGGCCGGGTCGCACAGGCCATCGCCCGCGCATACCCCGAACTCGCGGCGGTGGCGGTCGCCGACTTGCACGCGCGCCAGGTCGGCTGGAGTCGCGAGCAGGCCGAGAGCTACCAGCAATGGCGCCGCAAGAACGGCGAGCCCGAGTTCACCACCTCAGGCACCTGGCCGGTGCGCTGAGCCGTCGCTCGACTCCCCCACCTCGCGAAGCCTCGAATAGACCAACAGGTCGCGTCGCTCCGAGCGGATCACGCGCCACGATCTCAGCAGTCCTTCGCGCTCGAATCCGGCCGCCTCGGCTGCCTTCCACGAGCCGGTGTTCCAGGGCTCGACGAACAGTTCGAGGCGCTCGAGCGTCGGCAGGCTCCACCCCCACGCGCTGAGCGCACACAGCGCCTCGGTCGCGTAGCCTCGACCTCGCGCCGACGGGGCGATCCAGTACCCGATGCTGGCGCGACCCGGGTCGTCGCGCACGGGCCAGAGGCCGATCTGCCCGATGGCGCGACCAGCAGGGTCCGAGATCGCGAACGAGTACCCCGCGCCCGAACGGAGGCGTCGATGCTGACGCGCGATGTACGCAAGCGCGCCGCGGCGGTCGGTGTTCGGCGGAACGGTAGTGATTTCGGGGATCAGCGGGTCCCGCGAAGCCTCGCGCACCGTTTCGACGTCATCGTCGAGGAACGCACGGAGCGCGATGCGGTCGCCCGCGATCGAGGGCAGCTCGAACGCTCGTGTCGCGCCCGCGCGGATGGGTGACGATCCCGGCATCCGGCGACGCTAACACGATGCCGCACGCCGCGCTGAATGCGAGTACACGAAGGAGGCCCCGCCGTCAGGCGGGGCCTCCTTCGTGTGGCAAGTGCTACTTGCCGAAGTTCTTGAAGCGCTGGTTGAACTTCTCGACGCGGCCGGCCGAGTCCATGATGCGCTGCTTGCCCGTGTAGAACGGGTGCGACTCCGACGAGATCTCGACGTCGATCACCGGGTAGGTGACACCGTCGAGCTCGATCGTCTTGTCGCTCGTCGTCGTCGAACGGGTGAGGAAGGTGGCGCCCGAAGCGAGGTCGCGGAAGACGATTGCGTTGTACTCGGGGTGGATGTCGGTCTTCATGGAGACTTCCTTGCTCTGCGTATGGTGGATTCGAAGCCTGCGCGCACGCAGGAAAGTGGTGCAGCCCATGGGCCAGCTACCGATTCTAGCAGAATCGGTAGCGAAGGTCGGTCACACGGCGCGAGCCGCGTACCGGCCGTCGGTCTCGGCGAGCTCGATCTTCATGCCGAACGCCTCGGTGAGCTTCTCGGCAGTGAGTGCCTCGGCGAGCGGGCCGGCGGTCACGATGCCGCCCTTCTTGAGGAGGAGCGCGTGAGTGAAGCCGACGGGGATCTCTTCGACGTGGTGAGTCACCATGACGATCGCAGGTGACGCAGACGAACCGGCGTAGCCGCCGAGCAGCCCGACGAGCTCTTCACGCGCACCGAGGTCGAGACTCGCGGCCGGCTCATCGAGGAGCAGCAGTTCGGGGTCGGTCATGACGGAGCGTGCGATCTGCACTCGCTTCTGCTCGCCGTCGGAGAGGCTGCCGAAACGGCGCTCGGCGAAGCCGGCGAGGCCCCACTCGGAGAGCACCCGCTGTGCACGGCGGAGGTCGATCGTCTCGTACTCCTCGTTCCAGCGGCCGGTCACCGAGTAGGCGGCTGTCAGCACGACGTCGAGCACGGTCTCGTTGCGCGGGATCTTGCGGGCCATCGCGGTCGAGGCGAAGCCGATCATCGGCCGCAGTTCGAAGACATCGACTTTGCCGAGCGACTCCTGCAGCACGTCTGCCGTGCCTGAAGTGGGGTGCATCGCCGCTGCGGCGATCTGCAGCAGCGTCGTCTTGCCTGCCCCGTTGGGGCCGAGGATGACCCAGCGTTCGTCGGAGGCGACGCTCCAGTCGACCGAGTCGAGGATCGTGTTGCCATCGCGGACCACCGACACATCGTGGAACTGCAGAACCGTGCTCGCCATGCGTCCCATGCTATCGGCAGCGAGGGGGTCGCTTGGCGCAGGGAGCGCGCCCGCCCGCGCCACTCGCGGGTCAACGTGCGGCGAGCACCCCTTCGTAGAGCTCGAGGGTGCGTTCGGCGATCGCCGTCCAGCCGAAGTGCGTCTCAGCGCGACGTCGCCCGGCAGCCCCCATGGCCGCTGCGCGCGCGGGATCGGCGACGACCGCGGTGAGCGCCGCCGCAAGGTCTGCGACGAATCGATCGGGGTCGACGAGGGTGCCCGTTCCGTCGTCGAGCTGCTCGATCGGCACGAGCACGCCCGTGACACCGTCATCGACGACCTCGGGGATGCCACCGGTCGCGGTGCCGACGACCGGTGCCCCGCACGCCATCGCCTCGAGATTCACGATGCCGAGCGGCTCGTAGATCGATGGGCAGACGAACGCTGTCGCAGCCGTGAGGAGTGCGGTGAGTTCGGCGCGCGGTAGGTGCCGGTCGATCCACACCACGCCGCCCCGTTCGGCGCGAAGGGCTTCGACCGACGACGTGACTTCGGCCATGATCTCGTCGGTGTCGGGAGCGCCGGCGCACAACACGAGTTGCACGTCGGCGGGCAGCAGGCGCGCAGCGCGAAGGAGGTACGGAAGCCCCTTCTGCCTGGTGATGCGCCCCACGAAGACGATCGACGGACGGTCGGGGTCGACGCCGAGCGTGCGAACCGTATCGGGATCGTTGCGCGGTGCCCAGTCGACGAGGTCGATGCCGTTGTAGACCACGCCGACCCGTTCCGGGTCGATGGAGGGATAGGCGCGAAGGATGTCGCGGCGCATGCCCTCGCTCACTGCGACGACCGCGTCGGCGTCTTCGAAGGCGGCGCGCTCGACCCACGATGAGAGCCGGTACCCGCCGCCGAGTTGCTCGGCCTTCCACGGCCGCAGCGGCTCGAGGCTGTGCGCGGTCACCACGTGCGGCACGCCGTGCAGTCGCTTCGCCGTGAACCCGGCGAAGTTCGCGTACCACGTGTGCGAATGCACGAGGTCGGCGCCGGCAACGTCACCCGCCATGAGCAGGTCGACACTCATCGTGCCGAGCGCCGGGTTGGCAGCGGAGAACTCCGCCGGCGTCGGGTAGCCGGTGGTGCCCGCCTCGGTACGCGGCGAGCCGAAGCAGCGCACCTGCACGTCGATCGAACGGCGGAGAGCACGCACGAGTTCGGCGACGTGCACACCAGCGCCCCCGTAGACCTCGGGCGGATACTCGCGGGTGAGCAGGTCGACGCGCATGCAGCAAACGTAGCGCAGCGGCATCCGTCACGCTCCGACTTCGCTGCCCGTTCCCGCTCGCCGCTGGCTACAGTTGTGGCATGGCGACGCGCAAGGTATTCGGCATCGTCCTCGCCGGCGGCGAGGGCAAGCGACTCATGCCCCTCACAGAAGACCGCGCGAAGCCGGCGGTGCCGTTCGGCGGACAGTACCGCCTGATCGACTTCGCCCTGTCGAATCTGCTGAACTCGGGCCTGCGACAGATCGTCGTGCTCACCCAGTACAAGTCGCACAGCCTCGATCGCCACGTCTCGCAGACCTGGCGTCTGAGTGGGCTCCTGAACTCCTACGTCGCCTCGGTGCCGGCCCAGCAACGCCTCGGGAAGCGCTGGTTCTCGGGTTCGGCCGATGCCATCCTGCAGAGCCTCAACCTCGTCTACGACGAGCGCCCCGACATCATCGTCGTGGTTGGCGCCGATCACGTCTACCGCATGGACTTCGACCAGATGATCGACGCGCACGTCGAGTCCGGCGCGGCGGCAACGGTCGCCGCGATCCGTCAACCGATCTCGCTCGCCGACCAGTTCGGTGTCATCGAGGTCGACCCATCGCATCCAGCGCGCATCCACCGCTTCCTCGAGAAGCCGAGTGACCCGGTCGGACTCCCCGACTCGCCTCATGAGGTGCTCGCCTCGATGGGCAACTACGTTTTCGACGCCGACGCTCTCATCGACGCGGTGCTCCGCGACGGGGAACGCACCGACTCCAGCCACGACATGGGCGGCGACATCATTCCGGCGTTCGTCTCGCAGGGTGCCGCCGGCGTCTACGACCTCCAGCGCAACGACGTGCCGGGCTCGACCGACCGCGACCGGTACTACTGGCGTGACGTCGGAACCATCGACTCCTTCTTCGAAGCCCACCAAGACCTCATCTCGGTGCTGCCCGTCTTCAACCTGTACAACCGCGAGTGGCCGATCTTCAGCCAGCAGCTCAATTCGCCGCCCGCCAAGTTCACGCGCGACGCCCGCGGCACGCTCGGCACCGTGATCGATTCGATCGTCTCGCTCGGTTCGGTGATCTCGGGCGCGCACGTCGAACGCAGCGTCATCGGGCCCTGGGCGATCGTCGGCTCGGGCGCGCACGTGGCCGACTCGATCCTCTTCGACCGGGCGCGCATCGACGCCGGCGCCACCGTGCAACGCGCGATCCTCGACAAGGAGGTCGTCGTCGATGCCGGCGCCCGCATCGGCGTCGACCGCGCTGAAGACCTCGCCCGCGGATTCATCGTGACCGACAGTGGCATCACCGTGGTCGGCAAGGGCTCACGGGTTCGGGCGAGCGCGTGAGTGCCGGCACCACCGGCCGCGCGAGCGGCCCCCTCGTCGTGCTCGATGCGGATTCCACACTCATCCGCGAAGAGGCGATCGAGCTGCTCGCCGAAGCGGCGGGCACCCTCGACCACGTCGCCGCCGTGACCGAACGCGCCATGCGCGGTGAGCTCGACTTCGCAGAGAGCCTGCGCGAGCGGGTGGCCTCGCTCGCGGGCCTCGAGGTCGGCGTGCTCGCGGAAGCGCGCAAGCGCATGACACCCACGCCCGGGGCGCATGAACTCATCGCGGGCGTGCACGCCGCCGGCGGGCGTGTTGGCGTCGTCTCCGGCGGGTTCCATGAGCTGCTCGATCCGCTCGCCGAGCGCCTCGGACTCGACTTCTGCCGGGCGAATCGACTCGAGATCGTCGACGGCCGACTGACCGGTCTCGTCGACGGCCCGATCATCGACGCCGACGCCAAAGCCAGGGCGCTCGTCGAATGGGCGACGGCCAGCGGCATCCCGCTCCGGCGCACCGTCGCGATCGGCGACGGAGCGAACGACCTGCAGATGCTCGAGCGCGCGGCGCTCGGCGTCGCCTTCTGCGCGAAGCCGATCGTGCGTGCGCAAGCGGATGTCGCGATCGATCGCGCCGACCTGTCGAGTGTGCTCGCGCTGCTCGGCAGGCCCGCGCGGGCAACATCCATCGCCGGCTGACCTCGCGCCGCGATGGCCCTTCGGCCCGTTGACCCTGTCGTCGGAGCTGCGTAGCATGGCGCACATGACGTTTCGGGGGGAAAGTCAGCATTCGCATCCGGTCGTGGTGGGTGTCGCACCGGGTCAGCCGCCGGTCGTGGTTCTGCACGCTGCGTCGTTCGCAAAGCGGTTCGGCACCGAACTCGTGTGCGCCCACGTGAATCCGGCACGATTCGCCGTTGCAGAGGCCGACGACGGTTCCGTCACGAGTTCGTCACTCGATCCCGACTACGCCGATGAAAGCGAAGCCGAATTCGATGCGGAACTCGGCGCGGCGCTCAGCGAGATCCTCGCCGACTCCGACGTCGTCTGGCGCCGGCTTGTGCTGCCCGGCGACATCGCGCGTGCGCTCGGCCACCTCGCAGACACGCTCGATGCATCGATGATCGTGGTCGGGAGTCACGAACGCTCCATCGGTGGGAGCATCCAGGAGTTCTTCAACCGTTCGATCGGTGTGCAATTGGTGCACCAGCAATTGCGCCCCGTCGTCGTCATCCCCGCGCGAGCCCCCGACGTTCCGTCAGCGCTCCCGGGGAGCAGCTGATGACCGCCGCACGGCCGCCTCACCTCAGGTGGGCGCCGATCGGTCTCGTCGTGCTGGGCGGAGCCTTCGGAGCCGCATCGCGCGAGCTGCTCTCGCTCGCGATCCCGAATCTCGGCGACGTTCCGATCGCGATTCCCATCATCAACGTCGTCGGTGCGTTCCTCCTCGGGTATCTCTACTCCGGGGTGACCTTCCTCGGCCCCGCGAGTTCGACGGCGAAGAACCTCAAGCTCTTGCTCGGAACGGGATTCTGCGGTGGGTTCACCACGTACAGCTCGCTGGCGACCGACACCGTGGTCCTCATACATCACGGCTCAGTGGGAGCATCGGTGCTCTATGCGCTCGGCACCGTCGTCGTGGGCGGTTTCGCAACCTGGCTCGGCATCATCGCCGGTTCCGCGTTCAGCTCCTGGAAGGCACGCACGACGAAGGTGGAGGCCACCTCATGACCTTCTGGCTCCTCCTCCTGCTCGCCGTCGCCGGCGGACTCGGCGCCGGCGTGCGTTTCCTCGTCGACGGGGCGATCCGTTCGCATTTGCACACGGCGTTCCCCTGGGCGACGACCATCATCAACGTGTCGGGATCCCTCGTGCTCGGCTTCATCACCGGACTCACGATGACGCACCTCCTGCCGACCGACCTCAGCGTCATCATCGGCACGGGATTCCTCGGCGGCTACACGACGTTCAGCACGGCGAGCTACGAGACGGTTCAGCTGATCAAGCAGCGACGGTATGCACAGTCGTTCATCAGCGGCGTTCTCATGCTCGTGTTCAGCGTCGCGGCCTCAGGCCTCGGGTTCTGGATCGGCCTTTCGATCTGAGTTTCCCGACGGTCGCCTCTCGGCTCCGTGGACGATCCGAGAAACGGCTGAACCTCCGAGACCCGGGGGTTCAGCCGTTCACGCGAGCCCCGAGATGTCGCCCGATCAGGTGCGTTTGGCCTGCGGAATGAACGCCGCGATGATCAAGAACACCCAGGTCGTGAGGATGTACGGCCACGTGTACGTCGGCCCCGACAGGTGATGCATGCCGAGGGTCACGAACGCGGTCACGATGGTGCCGATCACCGCGAGAATCCATGAGATGGTGCTCGACTGCAGGAACACCACCGCGAGTGCGATCGCGGTCAGCACGCCCGAGTAACCGGCGAGACCGTTCGCCGTCTCGGTGAGGGTCTCCCCCACCGAGAGCGCGCACAGGCTGCCGACGACGCTTCCCACGACTGCGGCGACTCCGACCTTCCAGCTTGCGATGAACAGGCCGATGAGGATCAGCGCGCCCGACCAGATGTTGTCGATCAGCACGACCTGCGACACGTTCGTCAAGAGCGAACGGAAGAACGCCTCGACGGCCGAGTCGGCAACGGTCAGTGGCGCTGAACTCACGTGCAGCGGAACCGTCGTGAGCAGGATGCCCGTCGCCACGATGCAGAACGGCGCGGTGGTCGACGGCAGCGCGAACCGCTGCATCGGTTTCAGTGCGAAGACCCAGACCACGAACCACGTCACGGGGGCGCAGATCAGCCCACCCACGATCGCGATCGGATAGCTGGCCCACTGATCGCCCCCGAGCGCCGAGAAGGTCGCGGCTCCGACGAGTGCCCCGCAGAAGCCCTGCATGCCGGCGACGACATTATCGGGCTTCGCCCCGAGCCATCGACCGGCGAGCATGCTCGCCACGCAGCCGAGTACCACGAGTATGGCCATGCGCCAGTCGGCGACCACGAATGCGGCGAGGATGAGCAACCCCGTCCAGATGTTCGCTTGGAAGTAGATCTGCGAGGGGCCATGGACGAATGCCAGCAGCCAATTCTGGAACGACCCGACGTGCGTCGGTGCTGCCGACGCCGATGCCGTGGTCATCGCCGTGACCTTTCGCCGCGATACCGCCGTACAGGAGATGAACGCTGAATCCTCATGGTGTCTGCTCCTTCTCTCAGGTCTTTCTCGACTTCGGTGCACGGCGGCCGGTCAGGAGTTCGTGTACTGCAGCGGATGTCGCACTCCATGCCCGCGCGACGGCGACCGGGTCGTTTCCGACCAGTCGCATCCAAGCGCCCGTATCGCCCGGCAGCGCGCTCACACCGAAGACGAGGTCGTCGTCGGCCATGCCGTCGAGCACCGTTCGCAGGCATTCCGCGATCTCGGCCGGCGGAACGAGCGGTGTGAAGACGTACAACGAGATGAGGATGTCGTGATCGGCGAGCACCGCGGTGCCGCCGACGCCGCGGCGCTCGGGGCAGAGGCGCACCCGGTCGACGGCGACGATACGGCCCCCCGGCCGTCGCACCTCGAAGTCCGACGCGAACACTTCGTAGTCGTGACGTTCGTTGTAGGCGAGCCTGCCCGCATATACCTGCTCACCGACCACGAGTGTGGCGGTCTCGTCGAGCACGACCGACGTCTGCTGAGTGAACCGCGAACCGGCGAACGGCACGACCGGGTCGGGAAGGTACTCGACGAATGCCGACGCCCCCACCGTGAGGTTCATGATCGCGGAGGCATAGTCGGTTTCCGACTTGTACACGCGCGTCTGTGCTTGCGTGGTGATATGAGCCGACGTCTCCGGCCCGAACTCGAGATCGGTCCGCAGCCGGTCTCCCTGCACGATGCCGCCACCCGTCGACATCAGGTAGGTGTGCGGCATGTCGGGTCGCTCGGGGTCGAAGTAGAGCGGGCGCATGATCTGCAGCGGCGACTTCTGATAGTGCGAGACGAGCTCGGTACGCGGCCCCGTGCGCTCGAAGCGCAGCTGCAGCACCCCGACCTTTCCCGGGCTCCCGACTGGGAGCATCGCCGGCGTGCCGGCGTGCCGGAGCACCTCCGCCGGAACCCGGCGGGGCTCGTAGTGCTCGGGCCGGAGCCGGTACCCTCCCGGGAACTCCGGGGCGGGCACCGGCACGGGGACGGTCACGCTCATCCGACGAGCTCGGATCTGCTGCCGTTCCACTGCGACATGATCTCGGCGTGGAGCTCCTCCAGCCCTTCGCCGGTCAGTGAGTTCGTCAAGGCGACGGGCCGGCCTTCGCGTACGCGATGGGCATCGCTCTCCATCACCGCGAGGTCGGTGCGCACATATTGCGCGATGTCGATCTTGTTGATGACGAGGATGTCGGAGTCGGTGATGCCAGGGCCGCGCTTGCGCGGCATCTTCTCTCCCTCCGCGGTATCGAGCACGAAGATGAAGATATCGGCGAGGGCGGGCGAGAATGTCAGAGTGAGGTTGTCCCCGCCCGACTCGTAGATGAGCGTGTCGATATCAGGGAACCGCTCGAGCATCTCGGCCCCGACGGCGAGGTTCATCGTCGGATCGTCGCGCACGGCCGTGTGCGGGCATGCGCCGGTCTCGACCCCGACCACACGCTCGGGGTCGAGGATTCCCGCGAGCTCACGACGCACGTGGTGGGCGTCCTCCTGGGTGTAGATGTCGTTCGTGATGACACCCGGCGTGCGCCCGGCCGCGATCAGGATCGGCACCAGCGCTTCCGCCAGCGCGGTCTTGCCCGATCCGACCGGTCCCCCGATGCCGATTCTCAAGACGTTGTCCCTCATGAGTTCCTCATTCCCTCTTCGTTGCTTCGACGTTTGATCACGTTCTCGTTCCGTTCGGTCAACTGGCGAAGAGCCGCGCCTCGGCCCGTTCGTGCTGGGCCGACATGATGTCGGCCACCGGTGCGCACCCGCCGAGCTCGTCGGGGTCTCGTGCAAGTGCGTCGCCGGCGACCTCCTCGATGACGGGTGCGATCGCGCGCAGGATCACCTGGGCCTTGCGGTGATCGGTGAGCCTGAGCCTGAGTCCGGCGCCGACGAAACTCACCGAGAAGGCGAACAGGTCGGAGACGACCGCCCGCTCGGTCGCAACGCCACCTTCCGCATATGCGACCGCCGCCGCGACCGGTTGGCATCCCGGGGTCGTTCTGGCCGTCACTCTGCGGCCGTACTCTGCGAGCCCGGCCCCGCCGATCACCTCGCTCGCGAGATCGGTGAACTGATGCCCGCTCCGCACGGAGGCCGTGCGCATTTCCGCGTTCAGTTTCGAGGCGAACAACAACTGGTCGATCTCCTCGACGCGGTTCCAGTCCGACACGGATGCCGCGCGGTGGGCCCCGGCGAGTGCAGTCGCATCGCCGGGGCCCACCGAGTGCACGAGCAGTTCGGTCAACAGTTCCTGCACATCGCCCGGGCCGACCAGATGCGCCTGACGGTACCCTTCGAGCCCGTGCGACATCGTGTAGAACCCGCTGGGGAACGCGGAGTCGGAGAACTGCAGACTCGTCAGCAGCTGCTGCACTTCCGAGACCCCCATTCCGACCTCACGCAAGGAAGAACAACTGCGTGAGTGGAAGGGACTTCGCCGGCTCGATCGTCGCCGGCTTGCCGTCGTACGTGACCTTGTACGTCTCGGGGTCGACCTCGACGACCGGTGTGACACCGTTGCGCACCATGTGTTCCTTTCCGAGCTCACGGGTGCGTTTGACCGGCAGGATCATGCTTTCCAGGCCGAGCTTCTCCGGCACCCCGTTGGCGATGGCCGCCTTCGACATGAAAGTGATGCGCGTGCTCGTCTGCGCCTTGCCGTACGATCCGAACATCGGCCGGTAGAAGACCGGCTGCGGCGTCGGCAGCGAGGCGTTCGGCTCGCCCATCAGCGCCCAGTTGATGAGACCGCCCTTCACGATCAGCTTGGGCTTGACGGCGAACGAGTCGACCGGCCACAACACGATGTCGGCGATCTTGCCGTCTTCGAGCGAACCGATGTAGTCGGAGATCCCCTGCGTGATTGCCGGATTGATGGTGATCTTGGCGAGGTAGCGCAGGACGCGGAAGTTGTCGTTGTCCTTCGAGTCCTCAGGGAGCTTTCCGCGCTGGTCCTTGTTGTGGTGCGCGACCTGGAAGGTTCGCATGAACGACTCTCCCACCCGGCCCATCGCCTGCGAGTCGGAGGAGACGATCGAGATCACTCCTTCGTCGTGGAGCACGGTCTCAGCAGCGATCGTCTCGGCCCTGACTCGAGAGTCGGCGAACGAGACGTCCTCGGGGATGTCGTGCGAGAGGTGGTGGCACACCATGACCATGTCGAGCAGTTCGTCGACCGAGTTGACCGTGTACGGCAGCGTCGGGTTTGTCGACGACGGCAGTACGTTCGGATGTCCCGTGATCTTCAGGATGTCGGGGGCGTGCCCACCGCCCGCACCCTCCGAGTGGAAGGTGTGGATCGTTCGACCGTTGATGGCATCGAGCGTGTTCTCGACGAAGCCCGATTCGTTCAGGCTGTCGGTGTGCACCGAGACCTGCACGTCGTAGCGGTCGGCGACGTCGAGCGCGTTGCTGAGTGCCGCTGGGGTTGCCCCATAGTCCTCGTGGACCTTGAGCCCGGCGGCGCCGCCCTCGATCTGCTCGATCAGTGCGTCGGGAAGAGAGCCGTTGCCTTTGCCGAGGAATCCGGTGTTGACCGCCAGGCCATCCGCCGCCTCGAGCATCCGATGGAGGTTCCAGACACCCGGGGTCGTGGTGACACCGTTGGTGCCGTCGGTCGGACCGGTGCCGCCACCGAACAGTGTGGTGATCCCGTTCGACAGAGCTGCCTCCGCCTGCTGCGGTGACACGTAGTGCACGTGGGCGTCGATGCCTCCCGCAGTGGCGATCAGATGCTCGCCGGCGAGGAGTTCGGTGCCGGGCCCCACGATCAGCCGTGGGTCGACTCCGCCCTGCAGGTGCGGGTTGCCCGACTTGCCGATGCCGACGATCTTGCCATCGCGGATTCCGATGTCGCCTTTGACCACCCCGAGGATGGGGTCGAGGATGACCGCGTTGGTGATCACGAGATCGAGCACCCCTTGAGCTCCGGTGGCCTGAGGATCAGCGCCCATTCCGTCGCGGGCGGTCTTTCCTCCGCCGTAGACGATCTCGTCGCCGTAGTGGCCCTCGTTGTAGTCCTTTTCGATCTCGATGACGAGGTTGGTATCGGCCAGCTGCACCCGGTCGCCAACGGTGGGTCCGTAGAGATCCGTGTACTGCTTGCGAGAGATGATCGCCATTACTTCTTCCCCTTTGCGGCTGCACTGCCCTTGGCAGCACTGGTGCGAGCTTTCGGCTTTCCGTTCTGGTAGTTCAGTTCGTTGGCCAAGGCGATCGCCTTGATCTTGGTCGCCTCTGCGTCAAGACCTCCGTCGACGAGTCCGTTGAAGCCGATGATGTGACGCGACCCGGCGAATGCGGTGAGCGTCACCTCCTTGGTGTCGCCAGGCTCGATCCGGACGCCGGTGCCCGCGGGGATGTCCAGGTGCATGCCGTACGCGGCCTCCCGGTCGAAGAGCAGAGCCTTGTTGGCTTCGAAGAAGTGGAAATGAGAACCGACCTGCACCGCGCGATCGCCCGTGTTGCTGACGTTCAGCGTCACGCTGTGTCGGCCTGCGTTGATCTCGATCTCTTCGCTTCGGTGCTGATACTTCGGACTTCCGAGCATGATGCGTCCTTCTTTCTTTCCGTTCAGTGTTCGTGGACGAGCGTGCCGTGCGAGTGGTTGTCTTCGGCGGCATGTTCGTCGGTTGCGGGGTCACGCGCGAGGAGTTCGCTGTGCGGGTGCGACGATCCACCATGCGAGTGGGGTGTACCGCCGTGGCTGTGCGTGTGGCCCTGAGATTCCTCGAAGGCGTGCGAGTGGGCGTATCCGTGGCCGTGGTCGGCTTGAAGTCCGACGTCGATGCCGTTGCGCCCGTGACGGAGTCGTTCGAGAGCGGCTTCACGCCGGTCGCGAACCACCCGGAGCACGGCCTGCTCCGACATGAGCGGACCGAAGAACCTGACCCCCTCGAGCGCCCCGACGCCGAAGTCCGCGTTGGAGTCACGCTGGAACCCCGCGGGCACCACGACGATCTCCTCCGAACCGAGACGGTGAAGGCGATCGACCGACTTCGCCAGGTCTTCGCTCGAGCCGATGATGCCGCCCTCGACCTCGATGCCCGACCCGTGGGTTCGCACGAGGTGCACGGTGCGGAAGACATCGGCATCGTCGAACGGGTTCGCGGCCGCCGCGGCTACCAGCATCCCTGCTTCGGGCGAGTCGCGTTCGATCTGCGTTGCCGCAGCTCGGAGCCATGCCGTCAGATGATCGGGCGTGCCGAAGTCGTCCGCGAGCGCGATGCGCCCTTCGGCTTCGCGCGACAACCAGTCCAGCGTCTTGGCGACGTCGGCGACCAGCGCTGGGTTGCGCCCGAACGTCATCGGAAGCACGACGACCGGATCGGTCGACTGCGTCAGGGCCCGTGCGGTCACTTGATGAAGGCGGCGCCCGGCGGTCGTGAGGACCAGTCCGGGAATGTCACTCGCGAGGAATGCGAGAGCCGCGCCGTTTGCGCTTTCGTGTCCGCCGACCAGCACCAACGTCGCGAGCGAGTTGGTCGGTCGACCCATGTCAGACGCCGACCGGATCGTGGCAGGAGACGAGTTTGCTCCCGTCAGGGAATGTCGCCTCGACTTGAAGGAGCGCCAGACGCTCGCGAACACCGCCCATGCAGTCTTTCTCGGCGATGATCTTCTTTCCGAGCTCCATGCACTCCGCGACACTCTTACCGTCACGGGCACCCTCGAGGATGGCCTCGCTGATGAGCGCTTGGGCCTCACTCAGATTGAGCTTGGTGCCTCGTTCGCGCCGCTTCCGGGCCAAGTCTGCGACCTGGTACACGTACAACTTCTCGATCTCGCGCGGTGTGAGATTCACGGTCCCCCCAATGCAAAACTGCCGATTTCGGCCTGGCCCCCCCAGGTCGGTAATGCAGTCCCGACCCTACGCCTATCACCAGAATGCCGCCAGCTCTTGTCGCTCCGGGTCCCGAGAGCCGCATGGTCGCGCGGAATTTCACGTCGTGTACACGAAGATCAACCTTCCTGCTCTCGGCCGAGCCGGATACGCCTCGGGCTTCCAGTGCCGTCGCCCGCGACGAGCAGCGAGACCGTGCCGTTGATGCGCTCGAGCGACCGCACTGCTCGCTCGATCGACGCCGGCAGCTCGATCTCGTCGAGGTCGACCGTTCCGAGATCGTTTTGCACCGGCTGTGCGACGCCGTTGTCGAGCATCGTCTCGAGGGCGACGAAGTTGCCGTCGGTCACCGTCTCGAAGTGCTCCCATTGATCCGACGTCACCGGCGACGAGCGCGTGGGATGCACGGTCGTCTGCGCGAGGTGGCGAGTGTAGTAGAGCAGCGCCCAATAGCCGGTCAGCTTCGCTTCGACACCGCTCGGGTCGAGAGAACCGGAGCTGCGGCGCAGCGGTGCAGCGGTCTTCTGCACGACTCGGAGCTGATCCGTCATCGCCATCTCGGCGGTTCGCAGTTTCTCGGTGGTGACACTGGTGGCTGCTGCTCCGCCGCGCAGCCGGGCAAGCGACATGTCCGTGACCGCCTGCACCGAACGCACGAGGCGGAGCGAGTCCTGCGCAAGTCGGGTCCTCGTGCGGGTGGGGAGCACGAGTGCAGCCACGAGCAGCGCGATGACCGCACCGATCAACGTCTCGGCGACCCGCAGCTCGATCGTCTCGCTGTCGAGCTTGCCGAGATACTCGTAGAGTTGGGCGAACATCATCGTCTGCCAGAAGCTCGACAACGGCGACGAAGTGGCCCGGAAGAAGATCGTCGCGAACACGCAGACCGCGAGCACGAGCAGCACCACGAACTCGTTGCCATCGGTGGCGAGCGCAATGCCGAAGCCTACCGTGGCACCGAGAATCGTGCCGAGGATCCGGCGGGCCCCCTTCGAGTACGTCTCGCCGTCGGTTCCGCCGAGCGTCATGTACGCCGGCATCGCCGCCCAATACTGATAGCTCGGCGACACGGTCGACCCGACGAGGAGAGCCAGACCGGTCGAGAGACCCGCCTGGATGGCTCGGCGGACCTCGCTCGTTGGTCCGCCACGGGAGCCGCTGGTATCGGCCTCCGACACCGTCTCGGCGTCGACTCCGGTGTCGCCGGTGTCTCCGGTTTCGGCTGTCTCGAGTTCGGCTTCGGAACGGGAGAACACGAGGTCGTCGCTCCTGGTCGACTGCACGGCGTCGAGAGAGACCTCGAGTTCGGCGATCGCGCCGACCAGTCGGCGTGCCTGCTCCGGCCAGCGCTCCGAAACCTCGAGGCTGAGAGCGGTCGGCGTCACCTCCGCCTCGTCGCCGGTCGCTGTCGAGTCGGCGCCAGCCGACGCGGGGTCGTTGCCGCTCCCCGCGGAGTCGCCGGCAGTCGACGCCGATACGGCACCTTCCGCCGCCGCCCACTCCGGAGTCGGCGAGTACCCGCGAATATGTGCCTGGACCGACTCGAGGTCTCCCGCGAGCCGTGATCTGACCTCGATAGGGATGCGCGAACCGGTCGCATCCTTCGCCGCGTCCACCATGTTGACGAGGGCGAGTTCCGCGTCGAAGACGCGCAGTCTCAGCACATCCGCCTGTTCCTGTGTCAGCCCGACGGAGCCGTCGACGCCGCTGAGCCTGCCGGTGAGGAAGGACGCACTGCGATGGGTCTGCGCGAGTTCGGTCCGCACGCGTCGCACGAGATCCGGCTCCCAGCGGGCGGCCGAGACGGTGTCGATGACCGGGTCCATGGTCGAAGCGACCCGCATCTCGAACGCCCGGACTCCGGCGAGCACCGCTTTGCGCTCCATCCCCCGACTCCGCAACAGTGCAGCGATCGTCGCAATGACCACGCCCATCGCTCCGGCAAGGGCGAACTCGGCGAACTCGCCCGGTTGCAAGCGCATCAGGAGCGTGAAGTAGTAGGTGATGAACAGCAATTGACCGAGGCCGCCGATCGCGGGTCCGAGTGTGGAGGCCCACACTCCGACCACGGCGAGCACCACCAACACCGCGGTCGTGAGGAACGAATCGTGCGGTACGACGACGTTCAGCACGACTGCGATCAGCACCGGCACGATTGCGAGCAGCCCGGCGAGGCGCGCGGCGCCGTGAGCTGACCTCGATCCCGATCCGGCAAACATCGCGACGATGCCGCCGAAGACCGCGGCCGGCATCACCGGAAGCTTCAGCACCGTGAACACCGCCACGATCACGAGCACGGTCACGATTGCCGCGATCAGCGCACGAAGGGCCTGGAAGAAGCGGATGTTTCCCGGATCGACGAGAGTGAGCCGCCGCGAGAAGAAGGCGCGGACCCCGCTTCGCTGCGTTCCGCGAGGCTTGGGAGCGGGTGGAATCAGCAACGAGAGCGGTTCATCGCTGTCGGAGTAGACGGGCTGGTAGTCGAGGTCATGACTGACCGCCGCGCTGAACTGTTGCGAACGGTAGGCGAACGGCAGCCATTCGACATAACGCGCGTACGCCTCATCGACGTCGGTCAGCGCGGTCCCGTGCACGAGATCGGCCATGTCGTGATTCAGCTGGATGAATCGATCGACCCAGGGGTCGATGGGGTGCCGGTTCCTGCGTCGTCGCTCGTCGGTTCGAGTCTTCTCGTCCTCGGTGACCTGACGGCGGAACTCCTCCAACTCGACCGTGGCCGGCACGTCTTCGCTCTTCCACCGCAAGAGCGGTTGGAGATATCGGCGGAATGCGTCGAACTGCGCCGTCAGGGGCAACAGCGACGGCTCCTGGGTCACCGGATTGCCCGTCGGCAGCCCCCAGCGCAGGGCACCGATGACTCCCGCCATCATCCTGATCGAGTACGGCAGCGAGAACGTGTCTCGTCCGCTCTGGAAGTAGTACGCGGAGTGGTGCAGCCGAACGCCGTCGGTGTACGCACTGAAGGAGTCGGCGATGCTCTGCAGGTGCGAGTCCAGACCGCGGGACTTCCCTTCGGGAAAATAGGGCTCGAGGCTCGCGATCGGCTCCCCTACCCCGGGACCCGCGCTGTAGAACTGGACCGAGAGCGCCCGCAGATCACTGATCACGGAATAGATGCCGAGCAGGAACGTGAGGATCAACGAGACGAGCACAACGCCGGTGAGCGTCTCGAGGATCGAGAGTGCGCGGAGTATGTCGGTGTTCGGCGTCAGCTGCGACGTTCCGACGGTCGACAGCTGCGCTGCGCTGAAGTAGATCGCGCTGAACGGATTCCCGTCCACACCGTCGTAGAGGAAGTTCTGGCCCCTCATCAAGCCGAAGTAGATCAAGCCGAACCCGACGATCACCCCAGCGAGCCATGTGACGACGGTGATGAGGATCTGCAATCCCGTGACCTGCCGGAGAACGACGGGTCTCCAACGGCGCGACAGTCGACGGGTTCCGCGCCGCACGAGCGCCCATTGCCAGGCGGCGAGTCGCCCGGCGAGGAACCCCGCCTCGTCATAGTTCAGCGCAGTGAGGAAGACATCGAGGAGTGTGAGCCCCAAGACGAGGATTCCCGCGACAACCCAGATGTCCTCCACCGATCAGCCCTGTGGCGCTTCCTGAAGTGTGACCGTCGCCGTCTCTGGAGTCCCGTCTCTCAGGTAGCCGATCTCCACCTCGTCTCCGACCTGAGCTTCGAGCGTGATCGCCGTCAAGGCCTCGGGACGGGTCGCCGGCTCGCCGTTCACTTCGACGATGACGTCGCCGGCACGGATTCCCGCCTCATCGGCGGGGCCGCCTGCGACGACCGACACCACGAACAAGCCGCCCTCCACACCGAAGTCTGCTGCGGCGCTCGCGGGGATCGCGGCGACCGCGACCCCGAAGTACGGGTAGCTCGCACTTCCGGTGGTGATGAGCTGCTCGACGATCGACATCGCCCGATCGACGGGGACCGCGAATCCGATGCCCACGCTGCCGCCGCCCGCCTCCCCTGAGGCATTCGGTACCGTAGCGATCGCCGTGTTGATGCCGATCAACTGGCCGTCGCAATCGACGAGTGGGCCGCCCGAGTTGCCAGGGTTGATCGCAGCATCCGTCTGGATCGCACCGGTGAGGATGGTGGTCTGGTCGCCGTCGCTCGGCACGGTCACGTCGCGCCCGAGTGCGCTGACGATGCCGGCGGTGACCGACCCCGAGAGTCCGAGCGGCGCGCCGAGCGCCACGACCGGTTGCCCGACGGCGACATCCGCCGAGCTGCCGACCTCGATCGTCGGCAGCGCCGACGGGTGCTCGACCTTCAGCACGGCGATGTCCGCCCGCGGGTCGCGACCGACGAGCGTCGCCGGAGCGGTCTCGCCACTGCTGTACAGAACGATGATCTCGCCGCCCTCGGCAGCGAGCGAGATCACGTGGTTGTTGGTGACGATGTAGCCGTCGTCGCTGATGATCTCGCCGGTACCGACACCGCTTCCGGATTCGCCGCTCGCCGAGATCGTCACGACCGCCGGAAGCACCTCATCGGAGACCTGTGTCGCATCGCACACGCTGCCATCGGCGATGGCGACAGAAGCCGAGGGCTCAGGTGTCGCAGACGTTACGGGTGCGGCGACGAGCCGCTGTCCGAGCACGCCGCCCAGGACCCCCGCGATCAGGCCGAGGACGACGGCGATAGCGACGACGATCCAGATCCATCCCCGACCCGGACTGGCCTGCTTCGGTGCTTCGGCTTGTTCCGACATGGCTCCCCCTCGCCAACGCTCGCCACTGCAGAACCAGGAGACGCTTCGCCGCGCGATTCATCGTTCCCCCGAACTGAACCTGCACCGGATGTCGAAATTCGACCCGAGTGGCCCAAGTCTGCCCCGCGATACTCGGACAGGTCAATGGTCGGCGCGGCGCGGCGCTGCCCTAGTGCCCCATTCCGAAGCCGCCATCGACGGGGATGACGGCGCCGGAGATGTACCCGGCGTCGTCGCCTGCGACCCAAGCGACGACCTTCGCGACCTCGTCGGGCGAGGCGAAACGGGCGAGCGGGATGCGCTTCTTGTACTCCGCCTGCTGCGCCTCGGGCAGCTCGTCGGTCATGTCGGTCTCGATGAAGCCGGGCGCGACGACGTTCGCCGTGATGTCCCGTGCCCCGAGCTCGCGGGTGAGCGAGCGGGCCATGCCCACGAGCCCCGCTTTCGACGCCGAGTAATTGACCTGGCCGGCGGAGCCGGAGAGCCCGACGACGCTCGAGATGAACACGATACGGCCGAAGCGCGCTTTCAGCATGCCCTTCGAGGCACGCTTGACGACGCGGAACGCTCCAGTGAGGTTGGTGTCGACGACGCTCGCGAAGTCTTCTTCGCTCATGCGCAGCACGAGCATGTCGCGCGTGATGCCCGCGTTCGCGACGACCACTTCGACGGGACCGAGCGCGGCCTCCACCTCGGTGAAGGCCTGATCGACGGATGCCGCGTCGGTGACGTCGGCCCGCACGGTGAGCGACCCTTCGGGGCCCGCGCCCGAGCGCGCCGTGACGGCCACGCGGTGCCCCTGTGCGATGAACTCGCGGGCGATGGCGAACCCGATCCCGCGGTTGCCCCCGGTCACGAGAACGGTGCGGCTCGTCGTCATGCGTGCGTCTCCTTCTGGGTGTCGGGCCGATCGACCCGTTCCAGTTTAGAGGCTGGTCGAATCGGGGCATCCGCCGCCCTCAGACGGACGTAGGCTTGAATGCAGAGGAGCGCCGCAGACCACGGCCACCACCATGAAGCAGCCGTCGATCACCTCGCTGCCGCCATCGCCCGAGGCGGAGCGGCGGTCGCGCATGATCAAGTACTCGATCGCGATGTCGATTCGTATGCTGTGCATCGTCGCCATGCTCTTCGTCGATGGCTGGTGGCTCGCCGTTTGCGCCGTGGGGGCGATCTTCCTGCCGTACTTCGCAGTGGTCCTCGCCAACGTGGGCACGTCGCCCCCGCAATCCGAGGTGCTCCGCCCCGGCGCCATCGTGCCGCTCATTCCCCCGCCTCCTGCCGCCCCGTCAGACGCGCCGGCCGAACCCGCGAACGACTCTCACGACGACGAGCGTGGTGCCGCATGATCGGTGGCCTGGGCGCGTCGCCCGACCATGGGGTCTGCTCGCGCGCGGAATGCCGGGAGTCCGCGACCTGGCGCATCGACTGGCGCAATCCGCGCATCCACACCGGCGACCGGAGCAAGACCTGGCTCGCCTGCGACGAACACGTCGAGTACCTCCGCGGGTTCCTCGAGGCGCGGTCGTTCCCCGTCTCGGTGGCGGCCTTCGACGAGTCCGGCGACGAGCGAGCGGATGCCGCGAAGGAGGATCGTCGATGAACGAGTGGCGTTTCCTCCTTCACCGCCGTTGGGCGGGCTACCTCCTGCTCACGATCATCTTCGCGATCGTCTGCTCGGCGCTCGGTACGTGGCAGCTGAATCGGCGTGCCGAGGCGCTCGCCGAGGTCGCCCGCATCGACGCGAACTACGACGCCGAACCGTTGCCCGTGGCCGAGGCGCTGCCCGATCCGGGGGCGTTCGAGATCGACCAGCGCTGGCAGGTCGTCTCGCTGTCCGGTGAGTATCTCCCCGATGAAGAGGTCGTGGTGCGCAACCGGCCGTTCCAGGGCAGCACCGGATTCCAGGTGATCACGCCCTTCCGCCTCGACGACGGCACCGTGTTCATGGTCGATCGGGGCTGGATCGCCCAGAACTCCGAGGGGCGCCCGAGCGAGGTGCCGGCGCCGCCCGCCGGAGAGGTCGAAGTCGAGGCTCGGCTGAAAGCCAGTGAGGGTCGAATCTCAGGACGCACGTCGACTGGCATCGAGTTCGCGACCATCGATCTCGCCGAGCTCGCCGAACGCATCGGCGAGCCGAGCTACACGGCGGCCTACGGCGTGCTCGTGCAATCGGGGGCCGACGGCAGCGAGCCCCCGCTCGCAGCGGCGCGGCCCGAGCGCGACGAGGGCCCGCATCTCTCGTACGCGTTGCAGTGGTACGTCTTCGCCCTGTTGGCGTTCATCGGGCTCGGGTGGGCTGCGAACCAGGAGCGCAAGGGGCTTGCCGAGGCATCCGGTTCGACCGATACCGCCACGCGACCACGCCGCGAGCCGAAGCAGCCGAAGCGCGACACCGACGCCGACCTGGAAGATGGCGTGCTCGACCGGCGGTAGGTCAAGCCAGCTCGATGAGCTCCTGGTATTCGCGGCTCCAATGGTCTTCGGTGCCGTCTGGCATGATGAGCACCCGCTCGGGGTTCAGCGCCTCGACCGCGCCCGGGTCGTGCGAGACGAGCACGACCGAGCCCTCGTAGTGCGCGAGCGCGTCGAGGATCTCGGCGCGGCTCGCCGGGTCGAGGTTGTTCGTCGGCTCGTCGAGCAGCAGCACGTTCGCACCCGAGACGACGATCATCGCGAGCGCGAGGCGGGTCTTCTCACCGCCGGAGAGCACTCCGGCGGGCTTGTGCACGTCGTCGCCCGTGAAGAGGAACGAGCCGAGCACCTTTCGCGCCTCGGTCTCTGTGAGGTTCGGTGATGCGCTGACCATGTTCTGGAGCACCGAACGCTTCACGTCGATCGTCTCGTGCTCTTGCGCGTAGTAGCCGACGCGCAGGCCGTGGCCGGCTTCGACGACACCGGTGTCGGGCTCGTCGACGCCCGCGAGGATGCGGAGCAGGGTCGTCTTGCCTGCGCCGTTCAGGCCGATGATGACGACCTTCGACCCGCGGTCGATCGCAAGGTCGACGGCGGTGAAGATCTCGAGCGAGCCGTAGCTCTTCGAAAGGTCTGATGCGGTGATAGGCGTGCGACCGCACGGCGCCGGAGTCGGGAAACGCAGCTTCGCCACGCGGTCGACGGCGCGCACCTCGTCGAGGCCCGCGAGGAGCTTCTCGGCACGGGCGACCATCTGGTGCGCCGCGGCGGCCTTCGAGGCCTTCGCACCGAACTTGGCGGCCTGCAGTTGCAGAACGCCGGCCTTCTTCTCGGCGTTCACCCGCTCCTTCTTGCGACGTTCTTCGTCAGCGGCGCGCTGACGCTGGTAGTGCTTCCACCCCATGTTGTAGATGTCGATCGCCGAGCGGTTGGCGTCGAGATAGAAGACGCGATTGACGATCTCGCCGATGAGTACGACGTCGTGCGAGATGACGATGACGCCGCCGCGGTAGCCCCTCAGGAACTCGCGAAGCCAGACCACGGAGTCGGCGTCGAGGTGGTTCGTCGGTTCGTCGAGGATCATCGTCTCGGCGGCGGAGAAGAGGATGCGGGCGAGTTCGATGCGGCGTCGCTGGCCACCCGAGAGCGTCTTCAGCGGCTGGTCGAGGATGCGGTCGGGCAGATTCAGGTTCGATGCGATCGAAGCGGCCTCGGCTTCAGCGGCGTACCCTCCGAGCGCATTGAAACGGTCGGTGAGGTTGCCGTACTTCTTCATGGCGCGTTCGGCGGTCGCCGGGTCGGAATCACCCATGCTCAGGGAGGCCTCGTGCATGCCGAGGGCGATCTGCCCGAGTCCGCGGGCATCGAGGATGCGGGTGCGGGCGAGCATCTCGGGGTCTCCGGAGCGCGGATCCTGCGGCAGATAGCCGATCTCTCCGCCGCGGTCGATACGGCCCCCGGTGGGCAGCGTCTCGCCCGCCAGTGTCTTCGTGAGGGTAGTCTTGCCGGCGCCGTTCCGGCCGACGAGGCCGATCTTGTCACCGTCGGAGACGCGGAAGTCGACGTGCTCCATCAGCACGCGCGCACCGATGCGGATCTCGAGATCATGGACGGCGAGCACGGGATTCCTCCGAAGGAACAAGGGTGGGATGGCGTGCCGAGCGGCACAGCCTCCCAGTCTATCCCGCTCGGGTGCCCGGGCAGCAGCCATACAGGGTCTGCGACCGGATGTCTCAGGCATCCGCCAGACTCGGACCATGCCGCATCTCGCCAGCGACGCCCGCGTTCGCGCTGCCCGACTCGAATCTCACGGCCTCGCCCGAGGGCTGCCCTCGGCCGTCGAAGCGGTGCGGCGACTCGGCGCTGTGCAGGCGCAGGACTTCGCCGCGTCGAAGTGGGTCGTCGGCGCTCGGGTGCGGGGTTCGGTCGCCGCCGACGTCGATGCGGCGATCGAGTCCCGCGAGGTGCTCCGCTCCTGGCCGATGCGCGGCACCCTCCACCTCGTGCCGGCCGAATCGCTGCGCGACATCCTCGCGATCACGGGGCCGCGCATCATGCAGCGCGCCGCCGCGACCCATCGGGAGCTCGAGCTCGACGCCGACGTCTACTCCGCAGCCCGCGACATCGCGGAACGCGAACTCGTGGGCGGCCGCTCGCTCTCGCGTGACGAACTGCAGGCCGTCTGGCAGGCGGGTGGCATCTCGACCGCCGGCCAGCGCGGGTACCACCTGATTTGGTGGCTTGCCCACGACGGGGTGCTCTGCTGCGGACCGGTCGAGGGTCGCGGGCAGCGCTTCGTGCTGCTCGACGAGTGGTCGCCTCGCAGCGCGCCGGCATCGGAACGCGGTGAGACGCTCGTCGCGCTTTTCCTCTCGTACCTCGGTGGTCACGGACCTGCCACCGTGCATGACTTCGCCTGGTGGAGCGGAGTCACGCTCACCGATGCGCGGGCGGCGCTCGCCGACGCGGGTGACGCGGTCGCCGCCTTCGATGATGAGCGTCATGTCGTCGCCGACCCCGTCGATCAGGTCGGAGCCGGGTTCACGTCGACGCCCTCACCCACGCGGGCTGCCGGCCGCCACGCGCTCGCGGCGTTCGACGAGTACTATCTCGGCTATCGAGACCGCGACCCGGTCTGCGACCCTGTTCATGCGCCCCGGGTGGTTCCCGGTGGCAATGGAGTGTTCCAGCCGACGCTCGTGCAGAGCGGCCGGGTGATCGGACTCTGGCGCACGCTGAAGCGTGCACGCGCGACATCCGTGACGCTCGACGGATTCGAGGGCCCGCTCGACCCAGCGTCGTTCACCCCGAGGCTGCGCGAATGGGCGCGGTTCTGGGCGGTGCAGCTCGGCGAGGTCGGCACTGCGAAGTGAACGCCGGCACGATCGGCCGGGAGCCGTGACCCCCGCTACTCTTCGTGCATGGCCACCATTGCCCGCGGGCGCCCGCGCAGTGAATCGACTCGCACCGCGATCTTGAACGCCACACGTGATCTCCTCCCCGAGATCGGCTGGGACGCGCTGAGCGTCGAGCGGATCGCGACCCGCGCCGGAGTCTCGAAACAGACCGTCTACCGCTGGTGGCGCACCAAGGGCGCTGTCGTCGCAGAGGGCATCGTCAACGGGAACATCTCGTACTTCCCGATATCCGTCGCCGACTCCTCCGACATCGAGACCGACCTCAGATCGACGTTTCACGCCATCTCGGCGGCCCTGAACGCGCCGGGGGCAGCCGCGCTGCGCAGCGCCCTCGTGGCTGCGGCGGCGGCCGACGAGGAGGTGGGAATCAGGCAGCACGATCTCATGATCGCGCCCCTGCACGAGCAACTGGAGGAACGCCTCGCACGGGCGGTTTCACTCGGGGAACTCCGATCGGACGCCGACGTGGAGATCATCGCCGACGCACTGCTCGGTGCTGTCTTCCACCGAATCGCCAACCCCCGGCGGCCGGGCGGCACCAGCACGGAGGGACTCGTCGACCTCATCCTGCACGGCGCGGCGGCGCAGCCGGTCGCCCCTGAACACTGATTTCGAGCGACTCCGCACCGCACCGCACCCGTATTCCCGTGGACCTCGACTGCTAGCCTCGACATTTATGAGACTATTCGTCTCGTAAATCGACAGAGGACAAGGAGATCGAAATCCATGAAGAGACTCGACGGCAAGACCATCCTGATCGCGGGATCGGGCGGCATCGGAGCCGGGCTTGCGCAACGCTATGCGGCGGAGGGCGCGAATGTCGTTCTGGGTGACATCGACACGGACGGCGTCGAATCGGTCGCCGCCGGCATCCGCGGTGAGGGCGGCTCGATCGTCGCCACCCGACTCGACGGCGCCGATGAGGCGTCCGTCGGCTCCGCCGTGTCGCTGGCCCTCGCCACCTACGGCGGTCTCGACGGCCTGCACGTGAATTTCGCGAGCATGTCGGGCGATCCCGAGCACGGAGTGCTCGACGTGCCCATGGACGAGTTCGACGAGAGCATCCGGATCAACCAGCGCGGCTACGTGCTCTGCACCCGCGCGGCGCTTCCGCCAATGATCGAACGTGGCAGCGGATCGATCGTCTTCACGAGCTCGGGTGCCGCGTACGTCGCCGAGCCCGTGCGCGTCGCCTACGCGATGGCGAAGTCCGCCGGTCACGCGCTGATGCGACACGTGGCCGCCCGCTACGGCGCTCAGGGAGTCCGGGCGAACGCCATCGCCCCCGGCGTGATTCTGCACGACCGCTTTCCCGCCGAGATCCGTGCGGCGATGGAGGAGTCGACCGTCAAGGCGACCTTCATCAAGTCACGCGTCGGGAATCCCGGCGACATCGCGGCAGCCGGCGCATACCTGCTCTCGGACGATGCCGGCTATGTGACGGGCCAGGTGCTCTCTGTGGACGGCGGCCGCACCGTTCGCGCCTGATCGAGCGCGCATCCGCGGGTCCGGACTCTGAATCGGACTCGCACGCGTACGGCAACGGCGGTCGTGCGCTGTGCACGACCGCCGTTCCCGCCATGCCGACTACTGGTCGAGCGAAGCCTGCAGCTCGAGCGTGATCGTCACCTGATCGCCGAGCAGCACGCCGCCGGTCTCGAGCGCCGCGTTGTACATGAGCCCGAAGTCCTCACGGTTGATCACGGTCTTCGCCGTCGCGCCGCCCTTGTAGTTGCCGTAGGGGTCGCCGCCGAAGCCGCCGAACTCGAAGTCGAAGGTGACGGGCTTCGTGATGCCGCGGATGGTGAGATCGCCGTCGACCTTGAAGTCGCCCTTCTCGACGCGCACGCCGGTCGAGACGAAGTCGATGGTCGGGTGGGTCTCGGCCTCGAAGAAGTCGCCGGTGCGCAGGTGCGCGTCGCGGGTCGGCTCGTTCGTGGTGACCGAGGCGACCTCGGCAGAGGCGGTGACGCTCGAGTCGAGCGGGTTCTCAGCGGTGACGAAGGTGGCGTCGAAGCGGTCGAACTTCCCCCTGACCTTGCTGATCATGATGTGGCGGATGCTGAAGCCGACCTCGCTGTGCGTGGTGTCGATCTTCCAGGTGCCGGCGCGGTATCCGGGGATCTCGATCGTCGAGGCAGTGGTCGTCATATTGGGCAGTCTCCCGTGTTCGATGTCGTGGCGACCGTTCGGTCACACCTATGCAAACGCATATAACACCGAGAAATTCCCCGCCGGAGAGAACAGCACGAGTTCAGCTCGCGAACGAGCGGCGAAGCGTCAGGACTCGCTCGACCGCGTCGTTCAGCTGGGCCTCGCTGATCCGGCCGGCCTGCACAGCACCCACGATCGAGCCGACGAGTCCGTCGACCGAGATGCCGAATGTCGACGGGTCGGCGGGCAGCACGTAGAGCAGTAGGTCGGCGCCGGCGGCGACCGCGCGAACGGCGTTCTCCCCGGGGTCGGCGTACTCGGGGAGACCGTTGTGCGCCAGCATCAGCATGTCGTCGGTGACCACGACGCCGTCGAACCCGAGTTCGTCGCGCAGGATGCGATGCCAGGCCGGCGAGAGCGATGCCGGCGCCGCGTCGACGGCCGGATAGGCGAGATGACCCGTCATCACGAGTTCGGCCCCGGCATCGACACCGCTCGCGAAGGGCAGCGCCGGCGCCGCGCGCCACTCTTCGAGCCCGAGCGGCGCCGTCGGAATGCTCGAGTGCGAATCGCCGGGCGCTGCGCCGTGGCCTGGGAAGTGCTTGAGCGTGCTCGCAACCACTCCCTGCTCCCCCGCTACGGCGGCCGCGACCCGCTCCGCCGAGCCGGCCGGGTCGGTGCCGAGCACTCGCCCGAAGATGAACGAATCGGGATCTGCGGTGACGTCGGCGACGATGCCGAAGTTCACATTCACCCCGCTCGCGGCGAGCGTCGCCGCTCGCGCCGCGAAGGCGTCTCGCGCTGCTGCAGCGGGCACGGCCCGCAACGTGTCTGCGGCTGCCGCCGCATCCCACGAGAGCCGCTGCACCTCTCCGCCCTCCTCGTCGATGCCGATGAGGAGGGGCGCCTCGGGGTCGGTCTGTACGGCTGCGGTGAGCGCCGCGAGCTCGGCCGGCCCGGCCGGCACGTTGTCGCCCATGAGGATGAGCCCGGAGACGCCCGCGTCAGCGTAGGCGCGAAGCGGTGCAGGATCGGTGCCGGGCGCGTGCAGCATGAACAACGCCGCTGCCTTCTGCTCGATCGTGAGCCGCGACATCCGCTCATCGACCCACTCGGCGATGGGGTCAACGGGTGTCGGAGTCACCGAAGGGGTCGACGTCGGCGACTCGTTCGCGCCCGGGGTGACGGGCGACGAGGATGTGCAGGCCGTCACCGCGAGCAGCACCGCCGTAAGTACGAACGGCAGTGCAGCCATTCGCTTCACTCGCATCCGGACAACTCTACGCTGCGTGTCCGAACGTCCGCGGAGCGGCGCCGTAGGTAGACTCACGGCCTCGAAGGGGGTGCTGTGCGGGGAAGATCGAGGTTCGCAGCGGGCGCGGCGGCGCTGATCGTCGCCGCCCTCGTGTTGCCCGTGGCTCCGGCGTTCGGCGAGGACTATCCGAGCTGGGAGGAAGTCGAGGCCGCGAAGCAGGATGTCGCCTCGCGAGAAACCGAGGCGACGCGCATCACCGCCCTCGTCGATTCCCTCGAGGCCGAGTCCGCTCGGCTCGGTGATGACGCCGTCGAAGCCGCCGGGCTCTCCGCCGTCGCGGCGACCGCACACGAGATGGCCGAGCTGCGTGCGACGACCATCGCTGCGGCCTCCGAGGCCGCAGCCGTAGAGGCCGCAGCGTCGGGCGAGCGGCTCGGCCGGGTCGGCGCCGTCCTCGCCAGATCGGGCGGCGCGGATGTCACGCTGCGCCTGCTCCTCGCCGATGACGGTTCGACCGAGCTGTTGCAGGGCCTCTCCCGCGCAGCGCAACTCACCAACATCTACGGCGCCGTCGCCGATCGCGCGACCGAGGCGAAGGCTCAATCGCAGGCGCTCAGCGCTCAAGCAGACGTCGCCGAACAGGAGCGGGAGCGCCGTGCCACTGAGGCGGCCGAAGCAGCCGCCGCGGCCGAAGCAGCACACGAGGCGGCCGAGACGGAACTGGCCGAGCAACGAGTCGTCGTCGACACGCTCTACGCCCAGCTCGCAAGCCTTCGTGACCGCACCGTCGAACTCGAACGACAGTTTCAGGTCGGTGAACAGATACGCAGGGACGCCGAAGAGCGGCAGAAGGCCGCCGCAGCGGCCGCCGAGGCCGCCGCCAACAGCGGCGGAGTGGGCAGCGCGCCGCCGCCCGGCGTCGTCGTCGACACCGCCGGCGCGAAGGCCTACGCGGCCGACGCCGTCGCGCGATACGGATGGGGCAGCGACCAGTACCAGTGCCTGGTGCTCCTCTGGACGCGCGAATCGAGTTGGCGGGCCGACGCCTACAACGCCTCCAGCGGCGCCTACGGCATTCCCCAATCGCTGCCCGGCAGCAAGATGGCCAGCGCGGGGTCCGATTGGCGCACGAACGCCGCCACCCAGATCGAATGGGGCCTCACCTATATCGCCGGCCGCTACGGCGCCCCGTGCGGAGCCTGGGCGCACTCGGAGGCGAACAACTGGTACTAGCGGTACAACTGGTACTCATGCGCGAACATGACGATCGAGCGGTGTTCCGCCGCCACGGCGCCGAAGGCGTGCTGCTCCTCGGCGGCGGCGCAGCGATTCTGCTGCAACTGGCCGACCCCAGGGTTGCCCGCGGAGTCGCCCGGCACAGCGCTTTCCGCGAACGCCCGCTGGATCGACTGATCGGAACGCTCGACTACGTCTATGCCGTCGGATTCGGCGACGACGCGGTCGCAGCTGCGGCGGTGCGCACGGTCAACCGCCGTCACGCACCCGTGCGAGGCGGTGCAGACGGGGACGGCCCCGCCTACAGCGCGTTCGACGCCGACGCGCAACGCTTCGTCGCCTCGACACTGCTCGTGGTGGCGCTCGACCTGCACGAACGGCTGTGGGGTGCGCTGCCGCCCGAGGCGGGCGACGCGATCGTGCAAGGCTACGCGCCGCTCGGTGCCAGCCTCCAGTCAGCCGGTGAAGGATGGCCGGCGAGCCGCGCCGAGTTCGACGAGTGGTGGGCCGATCGGGTCGCCGCGCTCGACGTCGGCCATGAGGCCCGCGCGGTTGCGCGGAGCCTGCTCACCGAGACATCCGCTCTGCCCTTCGGAGCCGTTACTCTACTGCCGCTCGTGCGCCTCATGACTGCGGCGCTCCTGCCGCCTTCGATGCGCGCGGCGTACGGGTTCCGTTGGACGCCCCGCGTCGAACGCGTCGCGAACGGATGGCTCGACACGATCGGTACGCTCTGGCCGCTGCTGCCGCGGGCGATCAGGCACGCACCGATGCGCATCTCGCTCCGACGCGCGGAGCGCCGCAGCCGGTACGCTGGGCGTGAGCCACAAGGACGATGATGACCCAGCAGACACCGCACCGGAACGACGGGCTCGACAGCATCGACCGTCGCATCGTCGCCGAGTTGAGCCGCGACGGCCGGCTCTCGGTGCGCACGCTCGCCGAACGAGTGCACATCTCGCGCACCGCAGCCCACAATCGGGTGCAGCAATTGCAGCAGCGCGGTGTCATCACCGGCTTCGGCGCGCAGATCGATCGCAAGGCCATCGGCCTGAACATCTCGGCGCTCGTCGTCGTGCGCATCGGCGAGGTCTCGTGGGAGTCGATCGCCGCGAAGCTCGCGACCCTCCCCTTCGTCGAGAAGGTGCAGGCCGTCTCCGGTGACATCGACATCATCCTCACGGTGAGCGCCCCCGACCACGAGCAGTTGAGTCAGGCCATCCTCCGCGACATCCATGACATGCCGGGTGTGGTGTCGACGAGATCGCACCTGATCCTCGCCGAGTTGGAGGGGCATCCGCCCGCTCAGACGCTGGACATCTGGCGCGCCTGAGCCTCCGCTGAACGGACGATCGGTACCGCTTTCGAGCGCGCGGAGCCGTTCGTTCACGGTTGCACGAGAGCCCCTCCGCGGCGCGCGAGAGTGTCGCACGATGAGGACATGACCCTCAACGTCGAGCGCGCATCCATTCGCACGGTGCCCTCTGAAAAGCCACTGCGACTGCTCGACAACGCCGGCCACGCGGTGTCGGGCGCTGCGACCGGAGGCTTCGGTCTCCCCGACGCAGAGACCCTGCTCGAGCTCTACCGAAAGATGGTCATCGCCCGACGCTTCGACGTGCAGGTCACCGCGCTCACCAAGCAGGGTCGTCTCGCGACCTATCCCTCGGCTTACGGTCAAGAGGCGTGTGAAATCGGCGCCGTCTCAGCCATCACGGCTGACGATTGGCTCTTCCCGACCTACCGCGACAGCATCGCGCTGCTCACCCGCGGCATCGAGCCGGGCGACATCCTCGCCTCGTTCCGCGGCGACTGGCACAACGGCTACGACCAGCACGCGCACCGCACCGCCGCGCAGGCGACTCCGCTCGCGACGCAGACGCTGCACGCTGTGGGCCTCTCGCACGCGGCGAGGCTCCGCCACGATCCGATCGTCGCCCTCACCTTCCTCGGCGACGGCGCCACGAGCGAGGGCGACGCGCACGAGGCCTTCAACTTCGCCGCGGTCTGGCAGACACCGACCGTCTTCGTCGTGCAGAACAACCAGTTCGCGATCAGCGTGCCCCTCGAGCGCCAGACGCGCGCCGCCACGCTCGCCGACAAGGCCGTCGGGTACGGCATGCCGGGGTATCACGTCGACGGCAACGACATCGCCGCGATGTACGCGGTGACCCGCGCGGCGGTCGAACGCGCGCGGAGCGGCGGCGGTCCGACCCTCATCGAAGGCGTCACCTACCGCATCGAGGCGCACACGAACTCCGACGACCCCACTCGCTACCGCACCGCCCGCGACGTCGAGCACTGGAAGCGCCGCGACCCCATCGAGCGACTCGAGAAATACCTCGTCTCAGAGGGCGCGCTCACCGAGGCGACGCGCACCGTGATCGCGGATGCCGCCGAGGAGCTCGCCGCACGCACCCGCGACGTCATGACGACCGAGGCCGAGCTCAATCCCCTCGAGCTCTTCGATCACGTCTACGGGCGCGAGCGCGCAGCGCTCCTCGAGCAGCGCGCCGCCCTCGAGGCCGAGATCTCCGCCGGTGCGTTCGCACAGCATGCAGGAGCCACGCGATGACCGCGACCGTGACGAGCGCCACGCCCGCCGAGGCATCCGCCCCGACGCAGCTCACCATGGCCGGGGCGCTGAACGCCGCCCTGCGCGACGCGATGGCGGCCGACGATCGCGTCGTCGTCTACGGCGAAGACGTCGGGCCGCTCGGCGGCGTGTTCCGCGTCACCGACGGCCTGCAAACCGAGTTCGGCGACGACCGCATCTGGGACTCCCCGCTCGCGGAGTCGGGCATCGTCGGCACCGCGATCGGCATGGCGATGTACGGCATGCGACCCGTGGTCGAGATGCAGTTCGATGCGTTCAGCTACCCCGCGTTCGAGCAGATGGTCTCGCACGTCGCGAAGATGCGGAACCGCACGAAAGGGCGCGTCACGCTTCCGATGGTCGTGCGCATCCCCTGCGCGGGGGCGATCGGCGGCGTCGAGCACCACTCCGACTCCTCTGAGTCGTACTGGACGTCGACTCCCGGCCTGACAGTCGTGATGCCGTCGAACCCCGCCGACGCGTATTCGATGCTGCGTGAGGCGATCGACAGTGACGACCCCGTCGTCTTCATGGAGCCGAAGAGCCGCTACTGGTCGAAGGCGCCGCTCGCCCTGCCCGTGACGACCGCGCCCATGGATCGCGCCGAGGTCGTGCGCGAAGGCACCGACGTCACCCTCATCGGCTACGGCCCCACCGTGCGCACCGCGCTCGAGGCCGCCGAGGCAGCGGCCGAAGAGGGCCTCTCGATCGAGGTCGTCGACCTGCGCAGCCTCTCCCCCTTCGACGACGCCACCGTCGGCGCTTCAGTGCGCAAGACCTCGCGAGCGGCTGTCATCCACGAGGCTGCACAGTTCGGCGGCTACGGCGCCGAGGTCGCCGCCCGCGTCACCGAACGCAACTTCCACCACCTCGCCGCGCCTGTGCTTCGCATCGCGGGATTCGACATTCCCTACCCTTCACCGAAACTCGAGGAGTACCACCTGCCGACCGCCGACCGCGTGCTCGCGGCCCTCGACAACTGGGAGTGGGACGCATGAGCCGCGACTTCATCCTGCCCGACCTCGGCGAGGGCCTCACCGAGGCCGAGATCGTCGCATGGCTCGTCGCGCCAGGCGATGAGGTGACGATCGACCAGGTCGTCGTCGAACTCGAGTCTGCGAAGTCCGTCGTGCAACTGCCGACACCGTTCGCCGGCGTCGTCGAGTCGCTCGGCGGCGAGGTCGGCGACGTGCTTCACGCAGGCACCGTGCTGATGAGGCTCGGCGGCGAGACTTCGCCGGCGGATGCCGCGGAGCCGGCCGAACCCGGCATCGTGACGAGCGAGACCGCGCTCGCCGAGGAGTCCGGCGCCGTATTGATCGGCTATGGCACGCGACAATCGACCATCACGAAGCGCGCCGCGTCGGCACCCACGCGCTTCGGCCGTCGCGGCAACGGATCGGCGGGGCCGCGTTCAGGCGGAGCCGCCCGACTCGACGCCGCACGCCGCTCCCCCGTGGTCTCACCGATCGTGCGTCGCCTCGCCCGTGAGCATGGCTTCGACGCCAGCCAACTTCTCGGATCGGGGCCGGAGCACCTGGTGATGCGGCGCGACGTGGAGTCGTTCATCGCCGAGCAAGGCGGACCGGCGGTCGAGCAGACTGCTGCGGCATCCATTGCCCCGTCGCTCGAAGCACCGCAGCCTGCGAGCACGACGACCGACCGCGACGGCGACCGCCGCGTGCCGCTCGACCGCATGGCGCGCGCCGCAGCCGCCCACTTCTCGCGCTCGCGCCGGGAGATCCCCGAAGCGACCGTCTGGCTCGACGTCGACGCGACCGGACTCCTCACTGCCCGCCGCCAATTGCAGGAGTCGACTGGTGAGCGGTTCGGCATCACGGCCCTCATCGCCCGCTTCGTCGTCGCGGGCCTCGCCAGGCATCCGTCTCTGAATGCGAGCTTCGACGCCGAGCGCGAAGAGCTCGTCTACCACTCGGCCGTGAACCTCGGGCTCGCCGCGCAGACCCCGCGCGGCCTCCTGGTACCGGTCGTGCACGGCGCCGAGCGGATGTCGCTGCGCACGTTGCGCGACGCCATCGTCGCTCGCACCGGCGAGGCCGCGACGGGTGTCTTCCCGCCGTCGGCGCTCACCGGCGGCACGTTCACGCTGAACAACTACGGCACCCTCGGTGTCGACGGTTCGGCCGCGATCATCAATCACCCCGAGGCGGCGATGCTCGGCGTCGGCCGGTTCATCGAACGCCCGTGGGTTGTCGACGGTGAGCTCGCCGTGCGTACCGTGACCGAACTGACCATCTCATTCGACCACCGCGTGTGCGATGGCGCGGAGGCGGCCGGCTTCCTCACCTTCGTGGCGGGGTGCATCGAACGCCCTGTCGCAGTTCTCGCGGAGCTCTAAGGCCCGAGCAGGTCTCCCAGCGCTGAACAGCTCCCGATCAGAAGAATTCGTCGGGCGTGCCTGCGGCGCGCTCGACGTCGCGCGTCTCCTGACCGGCGGCGGTCAGCTTGGCGACGGCGACGCGCAGGCCCGACTCCATCTGGGCCGCCCACGCGTCCGACTCACGGGCGCTCACCTCGGCTGCGCGTGCACGGGTATCGGCCGACTCGGCCGCATCTCGAGCGTCTTTCACCTGGCGGAGCGCGAGGGAGATGCCGTAGTACGCGACGACCATCGTGGCGATCGGAGCGGCGATGATCGCGAGGGCACTGATCGCGGGCCCCGTCGGGCTGAAGGCGATGAGCAGCGCGAACGCCAGGAAGAGCACCAAGATCGCTGCCAGCACGACGAGCATGAACCGGAGGTCGCTGCTCCACTTGCGTCGCTCGACCGAGTCCACGGGCGTGTGAGCGGCAGGCGGCACCCCATCGTCGGGCGCGGGCGCGAAGTTCGGCACCTCGTTAGCGCCGGTCTGCTCATCGATGGTCGGACGAGTGTACGCGTCGGACATCAGTTCTCCGCTCCCCTAGCATTCAGTCAACCTCCCAATTGTGGGTCGCGAGGCGCGACGGGTCAAGGCGCCGCGCGGCGCTGACCTCGCGCAGCCGTGTCACCCGTGCACGATACGGTCGAACGGCCCGGGCGCAGCCATTCGAGTGACGGTGTGCTGATGTTCTCCGGGCGTCGACCGCCGCACTTCCAGCACGCAGTCGGAGTTCACACGACTCACCGAAGCGGATGTCGCACGCCCGCAGAAGAAGGAGCACGCCACCGAGATGATGGGCGTCAACCATGCCACGAGCGGCGCCGCCGCCTGGATCGCCGCGACCGGAGCCATGCCGTACTTGACGAGCGGCGCGTACCCGCTCGATCCGGTCGGCGTCGTCGCCGGATCCTTCGTCTGCGCCGGCGCGGCGCTGCTGCCCGATGCCGATCACCACAGCGCGACCATCGCGCAGTCGGTGCCGATTCTCGGCCGGCTCGCCGCAGGCGCCGTCGGATCGATCTCAGGCGGTCATCGCCACGGTGCGCACTCGCTGATCGCAGCGGCGATCGTCGGCATCGGCGCATGGGCACTGACCTTCCTGACACTCACGACCGAGCGATTCGGCACCTTCTCCGTCGGCACCGTGATCGGCGCCGCAGCGCTCATGTGCTTCGCAGTCAAGGCGCGCGGCCTGGTCGGATCGTGGCTGACGGCGTGGGCCCTCGGGGCGGCGTTCGGAATGCTCCTCGTGCTGTTGGCTCCGAGCAGCATCGGCTGGTTCCCGCTCGCCGTCGTGGTGGGGTTCGTCGCCCACCTCGCCGGAGACCTCCTCACCACCGGTGGTCTGCCCGGGCTCCTCTGGCCGATCAAGCCGAAGCCACCCAAGCTGCTGCGAAAGGCGCCGGTCATCAGCAGCATCTGGCGCCCGAACGGCTACATCGCGCTGCCCGTGCTCGGCGACACGGGATCGCCGCGAGAGATGGCGTTCGGATCGATGCTCGCCCTGTACGTGTTCGTCGGGGTGACGCACGAGGCGCTCCTCTGGTGCGGCATCGACCTCCTCACCCTGCTCTGATTCGGGCTCGCCGACCACAGTTGCTCGCGTCGCCCGAGCTTGTGATCGTCGCGGAATGGACCATGCGCCGGTGCTCACCCCGCTGCTGGGCTCAGGCGCGGATGCCGAGCCACTCGCGCGCCGCGACCACGAGCGCCTCGACGCCGGTCGACTCGGCCCTCCAGCGGCGCGGACTCGGGAGCCGGCCTGAGGCGAGCCGAGGCGACTTTGTTGGAGGGTCCAAGGTCGATGGGCGCCCTCTGTACGAGCACCCATAGTGTACGAATGAGATGGCTCCTAGGCTCAACTCACTGCCTCTCACCTCAACTGCCGACAAAGGACGTTCTATGCGTGCCCGATTCCTGATCCCTGTACTTGCGGCGATCGCCGCTCTCGCCTTGACTGGCTGTGTCGACAACTCCGCGACGAGCGGAGGCAAGTCGCAAGACGACGCCGAGCCTGCCACCATCACCACAGATGATGCCGCAGCTGCACTGCTCCCAGAAGACGTTGCGACGGCCGGTGTTCTCGTTATCGGCACGAGCCCGAACTACCCGCCGAATGAGTTCAAGGATGAAGCCGGCGAGCCGATCGGTTGGGGCATCGAAGTTGCGGCCGGCATCGCGGCCAAGCTGGGACTCGAGCCGAGCTTTGAGATCGCGAACTTCGAGAACATCATTCCGGGCATCGTCGGCGGCACGATCGACTTGGGCGAGTCGTCGTTCACCGACACTCCGGTGCGGCAGGAGCAGATCGACTTCGTGAACTACTACAGCTCCGGCACCCAGTGGGCATCTGCGGCGGGCGAAACGGTAGATCCAGATGACGCGTGCGGGCTGACGGTCGCGGTTCAGGCGACGACGAAACAAGACGTCGTCGAGCTGCCAGCCAAGAGCGACGCCTGCGTTGCCGCAGGCAAGGAGCCGATCATCAAGTTGCCGTTCGACACGCAGGACAGTGCGATGAATGCGGTTGTGCTCGGTCAGGCTGACGCCGTCACCGGGGCAGCGCCGGTCATTCTGTACGGCATCGAGAAGACCGGCGACGAGTTGCAAACGGCTGGAACGATGGCCGAGACCACCTTCTACGGCCTTGGTGTCGCCAAGGACTCAAAACTGGTGAAGGCCGTGCAGGCCGCGCTGCAGTCGATGATCGACGACGGATCGTACGCGGCGATCCTCGAGGGCTGGGGCGTTGGTGACGGTGGCATCGACGAGGCCACGATCAACGCGGGCATCTAGGTCGCCATGAGTGCACCTGCCATCAAAGCGGTTCGGCTGCGGCATCCGTGGCGCGCGGTATTCGCCATCGTTCTGCTCGCCATCATTGTCTTGTTCCTCATCGATGCTGCCGGGCGCACGGCCTACGACTGGCCGACCGTCGCGCAGTATCTCTTCGATCGGCGAATCTCGCAGGCGGCGTTCGTCACCGTCCAGCTGACCGTGTACTCGATGGCGCTCGGCATCGTCATCGGACTCGTCGTCGCCGTCATGTTCCTCTCACCCAACCCCGTGGTCAAGGGTGTCGCGTGGGCGTATCTGTGGATCTTCCGAGGCACACCGGTCTATGTGCAGCTGGTGTTCTGGGGGCTGTTCGCCACCATCTACCAGACCATCGACATCGGCATCCCGTTCACAGAGCCGTGGGCGCAGTTCAGCACCCAAGCATTGTTCAGCGCGTTCTTTCTCGCCGTCATCGGCCTCGGCCTGAACGAAGGCGCCTACATGGCCGAGATCGTGCGGGCCGGCATTCTCTCCGTCGACAAGGGCCAAGCGGAGGCTGCGACCGCGCTCGGCATGAGTTGGGGGCAGACGATGCGCAAGATCGTCATCCCGCAGGCGATGCGCGTCATCATTCCGCCAACCGGCAACAGCGTCATCGGCATGCTCAAGACGACCTCGCTCGTGACAGCGGTGCCGTTCACGCTCGACCTCTATACCCGCACCCGAGACATTTCGGCCGAGACGTTCAACCCGATCCCGCTGCTGCTCGTCGCATCGATCTGGTACCTGTTCTTCACGTCGATCCTCATGATCGGCCAGCACTTCCTCGAGAAGCGCTTCGCCCGCGGCGTCGGCGAGATGCGACCGGATCGACCAGCCGCACCGACCGGGGCCATTCCCGAGATCGACGGCGGACTCGCGAACGCCGCGGCGACCACGACCTCAAGAGATTCGGGCACCCACTCATGACAGAGACATCCGCACTCACGGTAACCCCGGTGGGGGCATCCGAACCGCCGATGGTTCTGGCGGAACACGTCTCGAAGAGCTTCGGCTCGAACGAGGTTCTCACTGACATTTCGCTGACGGTGAGCCGCGGCGAGGTCATGTGCCTGGTTGGGCCGTCCGGTTCCGGCAAGTCCACTTTTCTGCGCTGCATCAATCACCTCGAGGTCGTCTCGGCTGGTCGATTGAGTGTCGACGGTGAGCTGATCGGCTACCGAGAGGGCAGCGGAAAGCTCTACGAGCTGGCACCGAAGGATGCCGCCAGGCAACGTCGCGACATCGGCATGGTGTTTCAGCGATTCAACCTCTTTCCGCACATGACCGCGCTCGAGAACGTCATGGTGGCACCGCGAACGGTCAAGGGGCGCGCCAAGGCGAAGTCCGAGGCGCACGCCCATGAGTTGTTGGATCGAGTTGGGCTCGCGGCGCGATCCGGCTACTATCCGGCGCACCTCTCCGGTGGCCAGCAGCAACGCGTCGCAATTGCTCGAGCCCTCGCGATGGAACCGAAGCTGATGCTCTTCGATGAGCCGACAAGTGCGCTCGACCCCGAGTTGGTCGGTGAGGTGCTCGAGGTCATGAAGGGGCTCGCCCGCGACGGCATGACGATGATCGTGGTCACGCACGAGATGGGCTTTGCGCGCGAGGTCGCGGATTCGCTCGTCTTCATGGATAGAGGAGTGGTGGTCGAATCCGGCGACCCGACACAAGTGCTCACGAACCCGCAGCGCCAACGTACCAAGGACTTTCTCGCCAAGGTCCTCTGACCGCACACGTGCATCGAACGGGCTCCAGCAAGACACCTTGGCAATTCTTCACAAGCCTGCGCTTCTGCGCTCGGACGATGCTCCATAGAGCGTCGGCGACAGGGCTCCTAGGCTCAACCGTGTTGTACCCCGCTCACCTGCTTCGCCGATGAATCAGTGACAACTGGCATCGGCTGAAGTCCACAGCAGCCGTAACCAAAAGATGAGGACCCCCAATGCGCACCAGACTCGCCCTTCCCGCACTCGCCGCTGCCGCAGCCTTGCTGCTCACCGGTTGTGTCGACAACTCCGCAGCAGACCCCAAGGCCGATGACTCCGAGACCATCGATGCCACGGTCAACGCCGAAGCGGTGGCTCTGCTTCCGAAAGACGTTGCCGAGTCGGGCAAACTCGTGATTGCGACGAGCCCCAACTATCCGCCGAACGAATTCAAGGACGAGTCCGGAACCCCTGTCGGCTGGAGCATCGAGCTCACCGAGGCGCTCGCTGCCACCCTCGGTCTCGAGCCTTCCGTCACGATCTCTCGCTTCGAGACCATCATTCCCGGCATTGTCGGCGGCCAGATCAACGTGGGCAATTCATCCTTCACCGACAACCCGGAGCGTGAAAAGCAGGTCGACTTCGTCAACTACTTCACGGCCGGGGTTCAGTGGGGTTCTCGCACAGGTGAAGACGTCGACCCGGCGGATGCCTGTGGCCTCAAGGTCGCTGTTCAGGCCACGACCTTCCAAGACACGGACGAGGTTCCCGACAAGAGCGCAGCGTGCGTCGCAGCAGGTAAGGCTCCGATCGAGAAGCTGCCATTCGACACTCAGGATGCCGCGGTCAACGCCGTCGTCCTCGGCCAGGCCGATGCCTTCAGCGCCGATTCGCCAGTCTCCCTGTACGCCATCTCGAAACTGGCGGGCAAACTACAGCTCGCGGGCGAAACCTTCGATGTGTCGCCGTATGGCTTTGCTGTGATGAAGGATTCCGGCATGGCCGAGGCGGTTCAGGCCGCGCTCCAGGGAATGGTTGATGACGGCTCGTACGCCGCCATCCTCGACGACTGGGGGGTTGCGTCCGGTGGTCTCGACGAAATCACGATCAACGCCGCAACGGCCGGATAGCGCGAACCGTTGGCTACAGCTGATTCGCGCTCAGCTGTAGCCACACCAGCAGCCTCGTCTCGGGCGAGCTGAGGTTGACGCCGAACAGCGGTTCCACGCGCGACAGCCGGTATCGCACCGTGTTCGAATGCAGACCGAGCTTCGCCGCCGTTTCGATCGCGTTCGAGTTGCAGTCGAGAAACGTGCGAATGGTCGCCTCGTACGCGGTATGGCGGCGCGCATCGTGCTCGGCGATGCGCGCCGCAAAGTCGCCGGGCAGCTGACCGGACTCCCGCAGCGCCGTAACAATGTGGCGCAGCTGGAGGCGAGCGCCGAACGATTGCGAGTCGGCCACAATCTCATCTGAATCGGCGCTGACGCGCCCGTCGTCGACATCCTGCAACAACATCGCGAGCACTGACTCTGCGTCGATGCGTGACTCAACCGCGCCGATGATCGCCTTCCGGCTGCCCATTCCCGCCAGAACTGAGCGGCCAATGGCGCGACGAGCGTGGTGCGCGATGCGCAGCACGGCAGCACGCTGAAAGAGCAAGGACGAGGTGGGACCGTGCGGCAACACCATATAGATGATGTTGTCGGCTACGCCGCAGATGGCGCCGGGCAGCCATACCGCGCAGGCGGTGCGCACTGTGTCGAAGAGCTGCATGCTCAAGCGCACGGTCTCGAGGGCGCTGCCAGAGGCCCCGCTCACCGAAATCGCCACTACCTGCACCTCATCCGAGGCAATGCCGAGCTGAAGGGCTGCGAGCTCTGCCCGATCGCGTTCGAAGAGCAGAGGGTTCACGAGCTCGATCGTGCGTGTCCGCTCGGCATCGTGATGCGTGCGCCGGTGCAGGAGATGCAACGCGGCCACATTCGCCGCCTCGAGCAGGACACGATTGGTGTCCTCGTCGGCCGCATCGGCAGCGTCGATCAGCCAGAGTGAACCGAGAACGACATCGCCCGCGCGAATGGCGACGGCAACACGCGTCAAAGAGTTCTCTTCTGGTGCAACGCTCACCACCCGTGGCGCGGCGTGCACGCGACGGTAGTCCTGGTCGTTCTGGGCTGAGTGCGGAACGTGCAGGCGAAGAATGGATGCCCGCCTGGTGTCGTCAATCGGCTGCTCCGGCAGCGTGGAATAGGCAAGCACCGTCTGGTCCGGATCGGAGATCGCGACCGCACCACCGGCCAGCGAGGCGACGACGTTCGCCAGCTCGAAGAGATCGCCCGGCCGAATATCTACAAGCGAATGGCTCGATTCTCCTTGCGGGACAATGGCGGCGCGGAAGAAGTCGGCGAGCTGATCCCACGGAATATCGTCTGCGGCCCTGAACGCGGCAACGCCGGTGGCCCGGGCGGATTCGCGAAGCGTGGCATCCGCACCGCCGTATGACTTGTAGACGACCGCCGCGTAGCCGGCATCCGCGAGCCGCTCGAAGTGCGCCCTGAGCTCCGACTCGACTAGCGTCGTGCCGACGAGCAGTGCGAGCGCGCCGGGAAATCGCTTGGACGGTGCACAGAAATCGCGGATCGTCACTCCCGTGACGCGAGGCGGCTCTTCGGCCGGCGTTTCAACCAGCGCCGCGACTTCAGAACCGACGGCCCTGGCGACCTCAACGACGGTGGGAAGGCCCTCAGGGAGCAGACCTTGGTATCTCATTACAGTCTCGCACTCCCGACTTCGTCATGGCATCCATAGTTTGCGGCCGAATCAGATTCTAGGCTGACGGACGGCGCGTGAGGATCGCGTTGTGAGTGGCAGAGGGGTGTTCCGTGAGACCAAGCGATGTACGGCAGCTAGTGCAGCTCAAGATGCCGGTGCTCAGGCGCCAGGACCGCGTCGTGAGGGACTGCTTTAGCGTGGCCGAATATCGTTCAGCAGCGAAGCGGATGCTGCCTGCCGGTATCTTCGACTACCTCGAGGGTGGCGCAGAAGACGAGGCGACGATGCGCCACAACCGGGAGGTCTTCGACCGTTGGGGTCTCATTCCTTCGTGGGGGCCCGTTGTCGATCTGGACACCTCGACAACGATTCTGGGGCGTGCTTCAGCGCTGCCTCTCACGCTCACACCCACGGGCGCAACCAGACTGTTCCAACGCGAGGGTGAGTCCGCCGTGGCGCGAGCCGCGACCACCGCCGGTATCCCGTACGGACTCGCTGGATTGAGCACGGTGTCGATGGAGCAGATAGAGCGCGAACAGCCGGACCTCGACCGGTGGTTCAACGTCAGCCTGTCGCCCGACAAAGGGGCGATGCAGGACAAACTCGATCGCTGTGCGGCCGCCGGATACCGGGCGATCGTGGTCACCCTCGACACCCGCGCACTCGGCTCACGCGAGCGTGATCTCCGCAATGGATTCACGGCGCCGCCCTCTCTCACCGTCGCCTCGATGTACGGAATCGCCACCCGCCCAACGTGGTGGATGAACTTTCTGCGTGCTGAAGGCATCCGCTTCCCCAACCTCAATGATTCGGCCTCGCTCGCCACGCCGTCGATGTGGGAGCAGATCCTCGGACACTCCGAGGCGAGTCAGGGGTGGGATGACGTTGCAGCCCTGCGTGAGGCGTGGTCGGGCAAGATCGTGCTCAAGGGCATGGTGAATCCGGCCGACGTGGTCAGGGCGGAGAGCATTGGCATCGATGCCGTGCAACTGAGCAACCACGGCGGGCGACAGCTCGATCACATGGTGAGCCCGATGGACGTCATTCAAGAGACGCGTCAGCGGCTTGGCGACTCAATCGAGATCTACGTCGACTCGGGAATCAGACGCGGCAGTGACATGGTGAAGGCCATCGCGCTCGGCGCCGACGCCTGTTCCATCGGCCGCCCGTATCTTTATGGGCTGGCTGCGGCAGGCACCGCCGGCGTGGTCGGCGTCATCGCCATCCTCGCCGAAGAGCTTCGCAGAACGATGACACTTGTTGGCGTCTCGTCGATCGCGCAACTCAAGGAGCGCGGCCCCGACATCGTGCGCGAGCTGCGTGCGCCGGCTGGTCGGTCTACTACTGCCGGTTAACGAGGCCGCAGTGCCCTTCGCACACCTCGCACGAGAACTACCGCGGTGAGGACCCAGGGGCCGGCGATGAGGATCGGGTCCAACCAGGTGTGCTTCAGGTCCACCCTTCCGCGCCCGAACCGTGATGCGAGCGGCCGTCGGCCGCGTTCACCGAGCACACCCGTCTGGGTGATGGGGTTGTCCGGCCGCGCAGACGCGAAGGATTTCAGGTGTGCGGTCACGGCATCGACTCGGTCGGCGAGGATGAGCAGGAGCCAGTGCGCGGACTGTCCTTCGCTGTACGCCTCGTACGCCCGTCGACGTAGTGCGCCCGCGAGTCCTTTCAGCGGCTGTGCGGTACCGAAGACAGGCGTGAGACGCAGGTGCTCCACCGATTTTTCGCGCCGACCGGAATTGGCTTGTTGCTCGGGCAGATCCCAGTGGGCGCCTGTGTGGATTCCCGGCTGTTCGCGCGGGAATGCGGGACGCTCAGAAGGGTCGAGGTCCGCGCCCCAGCCGGGAATGCGTGCGCGGAGCTCCTCGGCGGTGGGCATGGTTCCTGGCTTTTCAGACGTGTACGGCATGATTGTCCTTCGAAGTGATGGAAGTTCGCAGCTCAGGGTGTCGGCGTGACGACCGTCTTGATGCAGTCGTCGAGCTTCGACGAGAACATGTGGTAACCCTCGGCGATCTCATCCAGAGGGATGCGGTGGGTGATCATTTCGCTCGGCGAGATGACGCCGTTGCGGATGTGCTCCCATAGGCGTGGCCATTGTCGTTTCACGGGAGCCTGATTCGTGCGAATGGTGAGGCCTTTGTTCACGGCATCACCCCACTTGATCGCGCTGAACAGCGGGCCGTAGGCCCCCAGCACCGAGACGGTTCCGCCCTTACGGACCGCGTCGATCGCCCAGTTGAGCGCCACCGGCGAGCCGCCCTGCAGCTTCAGCTTGGCGGAAGTCACGTGCTGCAGCACGTGGCCGTCCGCCTCGGCCCCGACCGCATCGATCGCGACGTCCGCGCCCAGGCCGTATGTCAGGTCCTTCAGCTCGCGCACGATATCGTTCACCTGCCCGAAGTTCACCGTCTCTGCGAATGCGAAGGTCTTCGCCTTCTCCAGCCGGTAGTCGAGGTAGTCGACGACGATCACGCGACCGGCGCCCATGAGCCAGCATGAACGCGCCGCCGCGAGACCGACGGGTCCAGCCCCGAACACCACCGCCGTATCGCCCGCCACGATGTCGGCAAGTTGCGCACCGAAGTACCCCGTGGAGAACGCGTCGGTCAGCATCAGGGCATCTTCGACCCCGATGTCAGCCGGAATGACCGAAGGGCCGACGTCCGCGTACGGCACCCGGACCAGCTCGGCCTGACCGCCGTCGTACCCTCCGGCGGTGTGCGAGTACCCGTAGATGCCGCCGACCGCAGTGGCATTGGCGTTGACGTTGTGACAGTTGGAGAACAACCCGCGTGCGCAGAAGAAGCACGAGCCGCAGTAGATGTTGAACGGAACCATGACGCGGTCGCCGACCTGGACGTTCTGCACCGACGAGCCGACCTGCTCGATCGTGCCCACGAACTCATGGCCGAAGGTATGCCCGACCCGAGTGTCCGGCATCATGCCGTGATACAGATGGAGATCTGATCCGCAGATCGCCGCCAGCTCGACCCGCACGATCGCATCGTTGGGATGCTCCAATCTCGGATCCGCCTTCTCTTCGACACGAATCTTGTACGGTCCTCGATAGACCATGGCTTTCATATCGCACCTCCCAGGCATGCAAGCATCACCCCGCTAGCGAACGAGTCGCAGGGGGTTGCACCGATGGCCGAGGCATGCAAGCGCGGGCGTCGAAAGCAGCGGCCTCGCTCCGCATATCGAAGCAGGGGTCGGCCCGCGGACATCGAGCTGGACGATTCGTGCCATCTGTCCTTGAGCACGCCACCGCCGCGTGTCTATCATCGGCGTTAAGTATTGGTTCCGTCGTGGATCTCTCCTTGAGAGTTCGTCGCGCATCCGGTTGCCGCTCGACCCAGGCACCACCGGTGTGGAAAGGGGGCACCGATGGGTCTCTTCATTTACAACAACAAGCTCGAGATCGAAATGGACGATCGGACCCTCGCCCATTTGCAGGTCGTGATCGTCGACAAATTCCGCCGCAAAGAGAAGTTCGCACTGTCCTTGGTGGCGAAATCTCGGACAGTGACGATGTGGATGACGCCACAATCACGACTGCAGTTCGTGTACTCGGAGAGCCGGAGACCGACGCTGAATCGTGCGTGGCTCTACGCACTCTCGGACCTGGTCGGCATGACCGGGATGCTCGGTTTGGTTCAGGAGCCGGCCGAACAGGTCCCAACGGGCGAGAGCGAGCGAATCCGAACCGGCGGATGAGCGATCGGACGTTCAATCGCCACGCGCCAGTTCTGACGCTCCGTACGATGTCGGAATGGGCACTCAACTATCGCTGGAGCTGCAGGTGCCCCGCACGGTAGAACGGTGGCGCTGCGAATGTCAACTGATCACAAGGTAACCAGACTGCGTGCGGCTCGCCCGCAGAATCGGCGAGAGCTACGCGCCGTCTAGCTGGCTGTGCCGGCGGTGCGGTCGCCCCTTTCGCGGCGGCCGAGGACGACGCCGAGCACGATCATCGCCACCGCGAGGAAGGCGTGCAGCCAGTTGTCAGCGGAGTTCAACGGGACGAAGTTCGCGGGGTGATCACCCGAGAGGAAGAGCCCGTATACGAGCAGCAGCGCGTACACCGCTCCGCCCCAGATCAGGTAGTTCTTCGAGAACGCGAAGCTCGCCGCGGCGGCGAGCCCGACGATGCCGTAGAGCAGATGCACCAGATTGTGCAAGATCGACACTTGGAACACGCCGAGCAGCAGGGCCTGCGATTCGTGGCCGGCGAACTGAATCGTCTCCAGGTCCGCTGTAAGGCCGGGGATGAATCCCGCGATGCCGACGACCACGAAGACGATGCCGAATACCAGGGCGACCTTCTGGACGGGCGTTTCGGCGTAGCTTGTGCGATCCGCCGTCGGGCGAACGGTGCTATGCATGACAACCTCCTCATCGATTCGGCACTCGCACCTTGCCGAGGCCGCGGAACCCGCGGGTTCCTCGCGACATGGTCCAACAGCCGCTCGAGAACAGGCAAGGGGGTTGACGCACGCGTATTCGAGTTGGCCGACTCGGAAAGCGTCTCGCCGGAAGGACTGGGAGCTCGCGGCCGGGGCGGCGAGCCGCGCGGCGGCCGTTGAGGCCCGTCACGCCCGGGCGTCCAGTGGCGTCGACACCGTGGCATGTACGGTCAGTCACCCGTGACCCGCCCCGGCGTCGCCGCCCGCGGCGTCGGCCCGCACCCCTTCGACAGCCTCCGCGCCCTCGGCCTTGACGGTCTCGACGGCGTCGGCGGCGCGATCCTTGACGGACTCCGCCGCATCCTTCGCTGGCTCCTGCAGGTGCTGGGCGGAATCCTGCACTGCAGCCTTCATCTCGTCGACGAGCGGCTCGGCAGCGTCCTTCGCCCTCTCGGCGACGCGCTCCTCGAGCTTCGATGCGGGAATGAGCGACGCTGCGAGCAGGCCCGCGCCGAACGCGATCAAGCCGACCGCCACGGGGTTGCCCTGAGTCGTCGAGGCCACCCTGTGCGGGGCATCGGCCATACCCGAGCCTGCGTCCGACAACGCGTCCCGCGTTCCGTGGGTGGCATCGGATGCCGCGCCCATCACTCGATCCTTCAGCGCGGTGAACGCGTGCTTCACTTTGCGCCCCTGCCGCTCGGCGATCTTGCCGGGGCTCACCTTGTCGGCGAGGGCGTCGACATCCTGGCCGAGTTCAGCTCTCGTGCGTTCGATGTCCTCGCGGATCACATCTGGATTGCTCATCGGTTCTCCTCATTTCGCTTCAGTGCATCGGGAATCTCCTTGATCGTCTCCACGGTCTCGGGCATGCCGGAGATGGATTCGATCTCGCGCTTGCCGACAAGGGCGAGGACAAGGGCGACGACGCCCCAGAGAGCGGCGACGATCAGCGCCGACCACGCGTTGCCCATCAGGTAGCCGAGCGCCCACCACAGGGCGACGGACAGGAACGCGAGTGCGAGGAAGCCGGCAACACCGGCGCCGCCGAACATGCCAGCGCCCTTGCCCGCCTTCGCTGCGGACTCCTTCAGCTCGGCCTTGGCGAGGTCGACCTCCCGGCGCATGAGCGTGGAGATGTCGCGGGATACCTCGGCCAGCAGCTCCCCGACAGAGCTCGCGTCGGCCTGTCGCTCGGACGGCGTGCGGGTCTCGTGGAATCCTGGATCGCTCACCGCAGATCACCGACCTCGGTCGGGAACTCGGAGTCGGCTCCGAAGGTGCCGGTGGCGCGGCTGGCGCCGGTGCCGGCTCCGACACGCGTCGCGCTGGGCGCGACGGTCTCGCGAAGGGGCGGAGCAGGCGGCGCATCGAATGCCATCGTCGGGGTCGAGTCCGTCGATCGTGATGGCCCGTCAGACGAGTCATTGCCGGATGACGAGGCGAGCGCTCTGGCCAGGCGACCGACCACGAGTCCCGCGCCGATTGCGATCGCGATGAAGACGCCGGGGCGCCGTCTGGCGAACTGCTTCACGTCCTCGACGACGGTGCCAGGGTCGCGGGTGCCGAGCCAGGTCGCGACAGAGTCGATCCGATCGCCAGCAGCGCGCACGAGCTGCGGCGCGTAGCCGTCGTCGTCCGATTTCTCGGCCATCTTGGAGAATGACGATCCGGTCGCGTGCAGGGCGTCAGCGACACGGGTTTGCTGCGTGGCGGCCTGCTCGCGCAGTTCGTCGCCCACTTGCCCCGCAAGCTTCTTCGCCTGGTGGCCGGCCTCCGATGCGACCGATCGCGCCTCGTCCTTGGCCGTCTCGGCGACCTGGTGGGTGGCTTCGCCTGCATCTGCGGCGAGGGAGGACAGCGTGCCGTCACTCTCCGCCCCGACACCGACTCGCGATGACTCCGTGGTCGCAGGCGAAGAGCCGGCGGTATCCGGAGTAGTCGGCTTGCTCATAGTGATGCTCCTTCTCTCGTTGGTGGATGGCCAACGCTAGGTCGGCGATCCTCGGTGAAACAGGCCCTTCCCTTTTGACGGATCGCGGCGTATAACGCGCGAGCCGGTCTCGGAAGGCCGCGCGCCTGCATCACTTCTTCGACGGACTCTGGTTCTTCGGTTGAGATTTGGTTCGGGATGCCGCAGCGGAACCCACGGGGCCGAACAGCGGATCAGCGGCCTCGGCCATCTCCATCTCTGCGGTCGCCTGCACGAGCGCGAGGAGATCGGGATCGAGGCCGGGCGCGTACTCCTCGAACCGCTCAGGAGCGATCGTGGACGGCACACCCTCGGGCGCCTGCTCGCGTGCATCGAGCTCGGTGCCGTCGTTCGAGGGCGACATGCCCCGGAAGATGCGGCCGGCCTCCGACTGCCCCGCGAGGTCGAACGTGAACTGCTTGCTCTGCAGGTTGAGGTCGAGCAGCCGCTTGACCTCTGGGAATTGCTCGGCGTTCGTCTTCGGAATGGGCAGCAGGGTGTTCCACTTCACGCCGAGCGATTCGAGCGCCTTCGCATAGGCGTTCTCATGGGCCTGATCGCGCACGATCAGGTACGAGATCGTGGAGCGCGCGGTGGCGTTGTCCGTCATTTCGTAGATGCGGCACTTCTGCAGCCGGCCGGTGGACTCGAGCATGAGGTTGTAGAGCAGGTCGAGCGGCAGATTGCCCGAGTTGTAGACGTAGCTGCCGAGCCACGGGTTGCCCGCTGCATCGACCGGCATGGCGCCCTGCGCTCCGACCAGGTAGTGGTGGATATTGCCCTCGTCGAGCGCGATCTTCAGCGGGGTCGCGCCGCCTGCCCCTGGTTCGTCAACCGGGTCGGTGGGCTTGCCCTGGTACCGCGGCGATCCGTCGAGCAGCCGAGAGATCGTGGTTCCGATGAGTTCGACGTGGCTGATCTCCTCGGTGCCGATTCCCTGGATGAGATCCCGGTACGGCTTGCCGTCCGGCCCTCGGAAGTTCATCGCCTGGAACAGGTACTGCATCATCGTGCGCATCTCACCGAACTGTCCGCCGAGGCCCTCCTGCAGCGCGTTCGCTGCACCCGGATCCGGCTCGTCGGGAACGATCTCGTTGATCAGTCGTTGCACGTGGAAGAACATTTCTACCTCCTGAATTGCTCCGTCGTCGTCGCGGAGGAGGCTAGGCTACGTCGGCGATCGTCGACGCGAGTAGGGGTTGACAGCCCGTGCCGCGTCCGTCTCAAGCCCATCCTTCGCGGGTGGTCGACGTGGCTATTCGCCGCCTTCGCGGCGCGGTATGAGGAGAGCAGCGTCGATCGGGCCGAGTTCGCGCTCGAAGCGTTCGCCCGCCGCCTCGACGCCATGGGTATCGGCCACATCGACGGATGCCGCGAGCCCGCGTCGCCCGCGCTGCTGGACCTCGTCGACAGTGGTCGACAGCCGCCGCTGCTCATCGCGTGCGATCACCCGACGTCCCACCCGGCGCCGCCCAGTTCGCGCACGACGGCGCGGCCGAGTCCGGCTGACCTGCCGAGCACGTCAGCGACCGGCCGCTTCAGGATTCCCCGTTCTGCTGCCGGCCCTCGGCCACGAAGGCGAGGCGCTGGAGCGTCTCACGGTTGCGCACGTGGAGCATCGGGTCGGTGAGCACTCGCGGCACCCAGGTTCCAGGGCCTTCGACCGGCTCCTCCTGGATACGGACGAGACACCCGCTCCCGTGTCGGCGCACGTCGATCGTGACCCGCGCCTCACCGATCGGCCAGCCCTTGGCGCGCATGACCGCCCGGTGAGGCGGGTTCCATTCGAGGCTCACCGTCTCGTCATCGATGAGGATCGGCCAGACGCCGACGGAGTGGGCGAGGCTGCTGCCCTCGTTCGGCCACGCGGCATCAACGTCGCGCATGCGCGATGCGCCGACCACCCACGTGGGGTAGAGCCACCCGTCGGCCAACACGTCGAAGACCGCCGACGGCGTACAGCCCATCGATCGGACGTTTCGCGACATGTCGCTCCCTCCCGGCCGACACGCGACGACCTCACCTCGACGCTAACGGGCAAGTCGCGAGGCCTCGCGGGGTTGACAGCGCGGAACTCGACAAGCACGACGCAGCCGAATGGAGCCTCCTCGATTTCTGGATCGGGAGGATCAGGCGTCCCTCGGCATCCGCACGACAAGACTCGACGGGTCGACCCAGGTCTTGAATGAGCGCGCCTCGCCGAACGAGTCGCCATCGAGCTGAATCTGTTCCGGTCGGCTGAGTGACACCACGAGCTCCTTGCCCTTCAGGTAGTCGAGCGCGCGCACATCCTTCGTGAGACCCATGAGTCGACGACCGGCCGATGTGCGGCGCAGGACCCCGTTCTCCCAGAAGATCTTGGTCATGATCTGCACCCAGCCGAAGAACCCCTCCGGGCGCAGCATGACGATCTCCAGTTGACCGTCGTCGAGGGCCGCGTCGGGAAGCAGCAGGATGTTGGCCGGCAGTGAACCGCAATTGCCGATGATGATCGTGTGGGCACGAACACGGTGAATGCCGCCGGTGTCGAGCTTGTAGCGCAGCCGCAGCTGGTCCTTGTCTTGGAGAGCCAGCCCGATCGCCTTGACGTAGGCCAGCCACCCTGCCTTCTCTTTCAGATCATCATCCGTGTTCGCGAGCATCTTCGCGTCGAGGCCGAGCCCGGCCATGACGAGGTAGGCGTGGCGACGTGTCTTCCCGTCGTCCGCGCGGATCTCAATGAGCGCCATATCGATCGGTCGGTCGGTGCCGGTCAGGGCGGTTCGCAGCGAATGCTCTGGATCGTCGAGAGTCAGGTCCAGGTTTCGGGCGAGGAGGTTGCCGGTTCCTGTCGGGAGCAGGGCGAGTGGAACGCCGGAACCGCGCAGCGATTCCGCCACGACGCGTACGGTGCCGTCGCCTCCGGCTGCGATGACGACGTCGACACCACACTCCAGTGCTCTGGCCGTCTGACCAGTTCCGGGATCTTCCACGGATGTCTCGAGCCACAGGCTCGGCTCCCAGTCGCCGTCCGCTTCGAGCGCTTCCAGCACCGGCCGCATCGAGTCGGCGTCGAGTTTTACCGGGTTGTAGATGAGGGCTGCGCGACGGTTCGGGGTGGTCTGCATCTTCAGTTCCTCCTAGACCGCGGTTCCGTCGGCCGTGAGCCACCCGAAGAATGCGGAGCCGAACTTGATGCCGGGGAACTTCTCCCCTCCCGCTCAAGAACATCCTCTCAGAGGGTGCTGCGCACTTCCAGTGGTATTCGGCTCCTGGGGCCTCTGCCCCTGGGGCCTTTGCACCGTGCGAGACGATATGTCAACCCAGAGACGAGTAGCGAGCGACAGACGTACGTTTGCCCATGCACCTCATGAAGGTCAGCGACCCTCGAGCATCAACAAGAAGGAGCAGAACATGACTACGGGCGCCTCAGACCAGCACAAGGATTCACGCGATCCCGACCAAGCTGACGACCCCGCACTCGACACCAGCGGAGACGAGGGCTCCCCCGCAGCGATCGAACGTGACGTGCACGGGGAGCCGGAGAACCCGTCAGGCTGATGTACCCGCCACGCGGGACGAGTCGAACGAAGCAGAGTCGATCGGAGTAGGGAGCTTTCGCCGGTGCGGCGGTGCCGATCGAGCGATCGAAAAGGGGCGGTGCAATGGAGGACTTTCCGTGGACGGAGCTGTGGCTCATCCGGCACGGGGAGAGCTTGGGCAACGTCGCCGCCTCGGCGGCTGAGGCCGCCGGTGCCGAGGTCATCCCGCTCGACATCCGCGATGCGGACGTTGGCCTCTCAGCGTCAGGGTTGGAACAGGCGATCGCGCTACGGCCGTGGCTTGCCCAAACGCTGCCGTCGCTCGCAGCCGTCTGGTGCTCGCCGTACGCACGTGCCCGCGAGACACTGAACCTGGCTCTCGGCGACGACGCTCCCGAGGCGCGGATCATGGTGGACGAACGACTGCGCGACCGTGAGCTCGGCGTCCTCGACCTACTCACCTCAGTCGGTGCACTGCACCGACATCCCGAGGAGGTCGCCCGACGGCGCCACCTCGGAAAGTTGTACTATCGGCCACCCGGCGGCGAGTCCTGGGCCGACGTCGTCCTCCGTCTCCGCTCGTTCCTCTCGGACACGTCGGAACGGGGAGAGCAGGCTCACAGCGGGCTCATCGTTGCTCACGACGCGATCGTCGTGCTGATCCTCTACGTCCTCCTCGAGCTCTCGGAAGCGGACCTGCTGGACTTCGCGCAGACCCACACCGTAGCGAACGCGTCGATCACGCACCTCGTGCGGACCTCTTCAGAGCAGCCGTGGGAGGTGGCGGGCTTCTCCGACGTCGCCCACCTCGCCCACCACGGAGCACCCGTCACCGTTCACTCAGGAGACCGCGATGTCAAGCCGAGCTGACGACGCAGGGAATGTGGAGATCACGCCGGCCCGCCTGCGCGCCTGGCCGCTCCCCGAACCCGGCGACTCCAAGTACAGCCGAGGCCGGGTCGTCGTGGTCGGTGGGTCGCTGACCGCTCCGGGCGCCGTTGCGCTGGCCGGGATCTCAGCGCTCCGCGTGGGTGCGGGTCGGCTAACCCTGATCGTGCCCCGAGCAGTCGCCGTGCCGCTGGCTCTGGCCGTGCCGGAGGCGGGCGTGTTCGAACTCGGTGACGACGGAACACTTTCTGGCGACGCACGCGGTGAACTGGAGGATGCGGATGCGGTGCTGGTCGGCCCCGGGCTCGCCGACCCCGATGTCACTCGGCTGGCGCTCAACCAGGTTCGGGAGGCGATGCCGCCGGACGCGCCACTTGTCCTCGACGCCTTCGCGCTCGGGGTCCTTCCAGATCTCGATGGCGAGGCGGCGGCCTGGCCGAACCCGCTCATCCTCACTCCCAACCGCGGTGAGGCGGCGATTCTACTCGGCAACGACCACGAGGGAGACGACGAGGATCTCGATCGGATCGCCGAACGCTACGGAGCGGCGGTCAGTTGTTATGGGGTGATCAGCCAACCGGGTGCTCGATCCTGGCACATCCCCTCAGACAACCCTGGGCTGGCGACCTCGGGCAGCGGGGACGTCCTGGCTGGCGCCGTGCTCGGCTTGGCGGGACGCACTGACGACATCGCTCAGGCGACTGTCTGGGCTACCTTCCTGCACATAGCGGCGGGAAATGACCTCGCTGCCGATGTGGGTTCGATCGGGTTCCTGGCGCGGGATATTTCCGAGCGACTCCCAAGGGCACTGAAGGCGACAACTGGCGCCTGAAGCGCGCGGCCTCCTGAACCGCAGCGTCAGTCGTGAGCGCTCGCACTCCAGTCACGTCGTCTCGAGATTCGTCTGAGGAATAGAGTGTCGCGTGAACATAGGTGTCGCTGATGCGTCGCCTCGAACTCGCGAAGGACACGACGACGTGCCGACCCCTCATAGCCTTTCTCGACTCGACCTGAACCTCCTGGTATCACTGGACGCCCTCCTGACGGAGCGGAGCGTGACGCGCGCGGCCGAGCGGCTCAGTCTGAGCCAGCCCGCTCTCAGCGCATCACTGGCGAGGCTGCGCGTCCATTTCAACGACCAGATCCTCTCCCGGCAGGGCAACGCCTACCGGCTCACCCCGTTGGCGTCGCGACTGGCGGAACAGACAGGTATTGCTCTGGACGCGGCGCAGCGAGTGTTCGCCAGCCAGGCCGCGTGGAATCCGAGCGAGTCGACGCGCGAGTTCACCGTGTATGGCTCCGATTACGGCTTCGCCACCGTCGGTCGCACTGTTGCCGACCTGGCCAGCGAGCGTGCCCCCCGTGTTCGATTCCGCTTCATGCTGCACAACCCGAAAATCGTCGAGGATGCTCTGACAGCGCTCCGGTCGGCGGACGCCCTGCTCATCCCTCACGGGTTCTTGACGGATATACCGTACGTCGATGTGTCCTCCGACGGATGGGTGATACTCGCATCCGTTGACAACGATCACATCGGAGACCAGCTCACGATGTCGGATGTGGCGACGTCTCCCTGGGTCTTCACGTATCAGTCCCGGTCCGCCTTCACCTCGGCGAGCCGCCAGCTCCAACAATTGGGTATCGAACCGAATGTCGAATGCGTCGTCGAGGGCTTCATGACACTTCCCTCTTTCATCGCTGGTACGCGACGCCTTGGGCTCATCCAGGCGCATCTCACGGAGTTCGCTCTGCAGAATCCGAGCATCCGCGTTCTGACGCCTCCGTTCGAGGCCACGCGAATCACGAATGCCTTGTGGTGGCATCCGATCCACCGCCGTGACCCCGAACACATATGGATGCGCGAGCTTTTCGCTGAGGCGGGCCTCGTTCTCGAAGCTACGCCCAGCTGATCGGGACCCGGTCGTCGCCCTGGGTCCCGACTTCAGTCCGTCAGTGCGAGGCCAGCTGTTGGGCTTCGACAGGCGGCGCATCCGCACTGTGGCGTAGTCCGAGCCCCAGGGCTACAGCAGCGACGGCGCAGGCGATGCCGACGATGCCGACGGCGATCGGCAATCCTCCAACCGCGGCCACAATGGCTCCGATCAGGATCGGGGTGAGGAACTGGCCGAGGAAGAACGCGGACTGCCACCACCCCGTCGAGCGACCGCGTTCCTCGAAGCGAATGGTGGACAGCGCCCAGGTCAGCATGGAGGGCAGGAGGAGGCCCGAACCGAACCCGGCAACGACCGCGCCGATGACGACGCCGGGTACGCCGCCGATGATCCAGATGATGAGCATGCCCAGCGCCTGGAGACCGAACGCGAGTGGGAGCAGGAATCTCGGCCCACGCCTGGCGAGCTTCGGGAAGGTCAGGGCACCAGCTGCGGTTACTAGGGACGCCCCGGCGGCAACTGCACCGATGATCGCGGTGTTCGCAGGATCGACGCCGTTCGCTACGAGGAGGTAGCTGGTCTCGATGAGCATCACGTAGAACGTGAACCCGCCGAATAGCGCGACGACCAAGGGAAGCCGCAGCCGTCGCCACGGGACAGGAACCTTGGCAGCGGCGGTGTGCGTGTCGGTCGCGTCGGCACGGCTCGGCTCCCAGAGGCCGAAGATCATCGGAATCGCGATGACGAGACTCAGGGCGTAAATCCAGAACGGCGTGTGCCATCCGCCGACGCCGAGTGCACCACCGAGGATGATGAAGACGGTCGCTGCGAGGGTCGTGACGACGGTCTGCAAGCCGAGGTACTTGTTGCGCCGCTTCTCCTCGTGGAAGTAGTCGACGATGAGGGTGGTGCAGACGGTCATGATTGCCGCCTCGGTGATGCCGACTCCTACTCGCGTGGCGAGGATGAGAGAGAGGGACTCGAGGTAGGCGGGGGCCGTACCGACGAAGGCGTACGCGATCATCGCGATGATGAGCAGCTTCTTCCGCCCGAGGCGATCAACGATCTGGCCCGCGAACGGCGCGAAGATGGCGATCATGAGGGCCGGTATCGCGACGATCATCGGAACGAGGATCGCAGCTCCGGGTTCTGCGCCGAACACTTCGGAGAGCTGCGGAAGGATCGGTGTGATCAGGACCGCGCCGAGGACCGGCATGCAACTGCCTGCGAGCAGAAGCACCGCCTGCCAGACGCCCGCACGCCTGACAGCGGCGGAACGCCCGATGGTTGAGTTCGTCATTGAATCTCCTGGGTAGTGGTGGGTGTTGGGGCGCCGACCGGCGAGAGGCGTCGGTCGGAGTTTGAATTACGCACGTTGGCGCAACCGAGGTCTGGAACGAGCTGGCCGAATGGGTGGTACGTCGATCGCCGAACCCACCGTGTTGCGGATCTCGCCGATGCCTTCGATGCGCATGACGACCTCGTCGCCCGCGACCAACGGAGGCGGCGAGAGTACTCCGCGCCTCCCCCACAGCTCGGCGAGGCAGCCCCCGTTGCCAGCAGTCCCGGACCCGAGCACGTCCCCTGGTACAACGCGGCTGTTGCGTGACGCGTAAGCAACGAGCTCGGCGAAAGGCCAGCCCATGTTCGAGAGGAGATCGGATCCGATCAGCTCACCGTTCACGGTCACTTCCATTGCGACGGGGAGGAAGCCTTCGTCGTCGTGCAGGGACGCGAACTCGTCAGCCGTCACGATCCAAGGACCGAGCGTGATGCCGAAGTCCTTACCTTTGCAGGGACCGAGACGCACTTTCATCTCGCGCGCTTGGATGTCTCGCGCAGACCAGTCGTTGAAGATGACATACCCGAAGATGCGCTCGGCGGCATCGGCGGGTGTGAGGTTGACGCCGTCGCTGCCGGGCACACCGCCGATAACCGCACCGACCTCGAGCTCGAAGTCCAGCCGCTCACTTGCAGGCGGCACCACTGCCTGACCGGTCGCGAGGACTGTGTGCGGGTTCGTGAAGTAGAACGTGGGCAACTCGTACCACTCAGGCACGACCTCGCTGGCGCCGTCGATCGAGGCAGTGACGCCCTCGACGTGCTCCTCGAAGGCAACGAAGTCACGGATGCTCGCTGGCCGCAGTGGCGCCAAGAGTGTGACATCCGCGAGCGGGATTCCGTCGCCGGGATGAACGGACGCGCCGAGCTCGAGTGCGGCAGCCAGCCCCTCCTCGAGAACGTCGGCCATATTCACGCCGTCGGGAAACGCCACTACGCGGTCGTCGACCACGAAGCCCTCAGCGGCAACACCATGCTGCTCCCATCGTGCGAGCTTCATCGGGCCACTCCGGCGGTTCTGGCACCGAGCACGGGTATGAGCTTGACCGCGTTGGTAGACAGGATCATCTGCTCGGCCTCATGGCCCAACCCCGCCGCATCGACGCGCTGCACGGGGTCGTCGACCCCCATGTCGAACGGGTAGTCGCTACCGAGGACCACGCGGTCGGCGCCGACGACATCGACGAGCGCGCGGAGAACGGCCGGGTCGTGGACGAGCGAGTCGAACCAGAGCCGGCGCAGGTAGCTGGATGGCGTCTCCAGGCAGCCATGCGCTTCGGGACGGACCGCCCAGGCGTGATCGGAGCGACCGATGTAGCCGGGAAGGTAGCCGCCGCCGTGGGCAGCGATGATGCGCAGCCCCGGATGCCGGTCGAGCACACCCGAGAAGATCAGGTGCGAAAGAGCGGCGGCGTTCTCCGCCGGCTGGCCGACGGTGTTCGACAGGTAGAACCGGTCCAGTCGTTCGTCGAGGGTGCAGCCGAACGGATGCAGGAAGATCACCGCCTCCAGTTCTGCGGCGCGTGCCCAGAAGGGCTCGAGCCGCGGATCCGAGAGCTCGACGTCGCCAGCGGTCGACGAGATCTCGACGCCCGCGAGGCCGTGCTCGATCCTCGCGTCCTCGAGGGCGGCGACGACGAGGGCCGGATGCTGCAGCGGAACGAGGCCGAGTCCGACGAGGCGGTCCGGGGCGCTCGCGACCAGTTCGGCGGTGAGCCTGTTCGCCTCGCGTGCGACCCAGGACGCATCCGTCTCCGAGGCCCAGGGATAGTAGTGGGAAGGCGACGGCGAGATGAGCTGCACGTCGACGCCCTGGGCGTCCATGTCCGCCAGGCGCAGCGGCAGCTGGGTGAGGCGCGCGAACCGGTCGCGGATCATCGCGCCCGACGCCGCCAGGCTCGCGGCGCCGTTCCGTCGCGCCTCGAGTTCGCCGGCGGCCGCGAATCCAGCCGGATCGCGTTCCTGCATCGCACCCTGCAGCTGGGGAAGGAGCACATGGGCGTGCGCGTCGACGATCGGCGCGGCGGGAGCGTCCTCGGATATTGTCGCGCTCATGCCGGCTCGCTCACGAGTGCGCCGATGCGACCCATCAGGCCCGGGATGTCGGCATCGCGTCGCTCCTCGATCAGCCAGGTGCCGAGTTGGACGGACGCCTCGACCACCTCGCGGGCTCGCGACAGTCGTCGAGCGTGGAAGGCGTCCCAGAGGTCCTGGTCGACGGCATCCGCCGCGAGCAGTAGTTCGGCGAGGACGGCTGCATCCTCGACGGCCTGTGCCGCACCCTGCGCGAGGGTCGGTGGCCCGCTGTGGGCGGCCTCGCCGATGATCACGACGCGGCCGCGGTTCCATGCGTCGGGCACGACATGCTGAGTGAACCAGGTGTAGTTGACCCGGGAGGCGGTGGAGAGGCCGGCTCGGAAGTCATCCCACGGGCCGTGGTAGCCCAGCGACAGGTCCCGCATGATCTCGACGGCCTGCTCGTCGGTGACGCCCGAGCGGTCCTCGGCCTTCTCGACAAGATAGGCGTACATGCTGTCCTCGCCTGTCGGGCAGTACCCTGCGATGTAGCAGGGACCGCCGTAGTACAACTCGGTGTGGGTGACGGATGCCGGCCGCGTCACGAAGGCCCGCCAGATACCCATACCGGTGCGCTGCGGGCCGACGTCGATTCCGATCAGCTCCCGCACGTGGGAGTGGAGGCCGTCCGCGCCGATCACGAGGTCGTAGCGGCGACTGGAGCCGTCCGAGAGAGTCACGTCGACTCCGTCGGCGTCGCCCACCAGGTCGGTGACGGTCTGTCCGAAGTGCACCAACGCCCCGACGGCCGTCGCCCGGTCGACGAGGATGCGCGCCAGGTCAGGTCGATACATTCCGACTGTCGCCGGGAACGCCGGGCCTCCGGTGCGCTGATCGGGGATCTCGGCCAGAATTCGAGCCTCTGGGCCGGGGGTGCGGAGGCCGAGGACATCGAAGCCGTAGCCGGCCTCTTTCACCTGCTCCCAGATGCCGAGCTGGTCGAAGACTCGCAGGGCGTTCCCTTGCAGAGTGATACCTGAGCCGAGGGCGGAGACGTCGGGCTTCGCTTCGAAGACGTCGACGGTGACGCCTCCTTCTGCGAGGAGGATCGCGGCCGCTGTCCCGGCCGCGCCGCCTCCGACGATGGCTACGCGTGAAACTGCGCTCATGTTGGTCTGTGCTTTCTGGTCTGGGCTTAACGGAGGGCGATCGGGTTCACGGGGGAACCGACCGCGCCCGTGATGGGGAGAGGTGGTGCGGCGAGGAGGAACTCGTAGTTCCCCGTTGCCGCGCAGTCGCTCGCAAGCTCGTCGAGGTCCCACATCTCGCCGATGGTGAGGCCCAGGTTCGGGATGACGACCTGGTGCAGTGGTTGGAATGCGTCGTCGAACTCGTTGGGTCGTACCTCGAATCCCCACGTGTCCGTGGCGATGGCGGCGATCTCGGTGCGGTGCAGCCAGCCGGCGGTCGTGAAGGAGAGCCCGGCCGATGGGCCACCGGCGTAGCCGTTCCATCCCTCGCGGCGGGCCCGCGTGTAGCGGCCGGTGCGCACGAGCACGATGTCGCCGCGGCCAACCCGGCTGGTCGCACCCTGCGCTGCGATGCACGCCTCGATCTCCTCCGTGGTGATCGCGTAGGCGTCAGGGACTTCGCCTTCGCCGACGGCGGTGCCCGGGCGGAGGAACCGCCCGAGGTCGAGAAGCACTCCACGCCCCACGAGAGCGGCGGCCATGTGCTCGATTCCGGTGACGAGATCGCCATCGCTCGTGACGACGTCTCCCGCGCGACGGCCATTCCAGGCGAAGCCCCGGTCGAAGATGTGGCCGAGCCCGTCCCACTGGGTCGAGCACTGGAGCGGCATCGCGACGACGTCGTCCGCACCGCCGAGGCCGTGGGGGAAGCCTTGCTTGCCTGCTTCGGCATCCGTTCCCGTGTCGAGCATCGTGTGCACCGGGTTTGTGCGCCGGCGCCAGCCGAGTTGGGGACCGTTCATGTCGAACGGCTGGGACAGCGAGAAACTCACGCCGCGTCTCACCAGGGCGGCCGCCTCGGCCCGCTTGGCGTCGTCGATGAAGTTGACTGTTCCGAGCACGTCGTCATCGCCCCAGCGACCCCAGTTGCGGAACGCTTCCGCCGAAGCGATGACGGCGGACGTCGCGTCGCCGCGGTCCAGTTGCGTCGGGTCTTCCGTCGGTACGTTCATCGGGTCTGCTCCGCCACGCAGCGCACAGTCTGGGTGCCGAGGCCCTCGATCGTGGCGACCATCACGTCGCCGTCGCGGAGGAGCCTGCCCCATTTCGCTCCGTTTCCCGCGGGGCTGCCCGTCAGCAGGAGGTCTCCCGGCAGAAGCGGCATGTTCTGGGAGGCGCCGGCGATCAATGCGGGGATGTCGAAGAGGAGGTCGCTCGTCGTCGCATCCTGCATCGTGTCCCCGTTCAGCTCGAGGCGGAGCTGCAGCGCGCCGGGATCGGCGACGGCCGTGGCGGGCACCAGGAAAGGTCCGACGGGGAGGAAGCCGGGGGCATTCTTGGCGCGGTACCAGTCGGTGCCGATCTCTTTCATGTCCTGGCGGAAGACCAGGTCACGTGTCGTGATGTCGTTCGCGATGGTGAATCCGGCCACATGGTCCATCGCGTCCTCCCGGTCGATCCGGTATGCGGGCTTGCCGATGACGACGGTGAGTTCCAGCTCCCAGTCGTGTTGGTCGCTGTAGCCGGGGAGCACGAGATCGACGTCGTCGCCGACGACGCACGCCGGGAGGCCGATGAAGAAGTACGGGATGCCCTCGCGAGCCCGGGTGTCCATCATGTCCGCCGCCCACTCTCGCAGCTCCTCCACCGGGCGCGGGTCGGTCTTCTGGCGCCCGGCCACGACGAGGTCTATGACGTGGGTGCGGTAGTTCGCGCCGGTCTGCAACACCTGCCGTGGTTCCACCGGTGCCGTCAGGGTGACATCGGCGAGGTCGAGCCAGGTTGACTCTTCAGCCTGGCCGCCTTGCGCGAGCGAGGCGAGCCGGCTCCAGCCATCAGTCCCTTGAGCCAAGAAGGAGTTGAGATCGGGAGCACCGAGGTCGGTCTCGGACAGGGAGCGGATGCGGGAACCGACAACGAGCCCGAGCTTGGGTCGGCCGCCGGATTCAGCTGTAGCGCCACTCGCCTCATTGGCTCGGTAGCGGGCGAGGGCGAATGAGCCTGTCAGGCCTGTCGACGACGATGTCACGTGGATCTCCGATCACGGCGGCGCAGCGTTGCGACCGTAATACCATCCAATCGATCCTGGGTACATCAGTGAAGCGCATATGACTTATGGAGCGCATCAGTCTTCCTGATGTCCTCGCGGGACTACTAGTGAGCATGCCCATCACCGAGCCTGATGCTCCTCATCATGAGATTCAGCTTCCCTGATGGACCGTGCTTCGCGACAGTGGGAGGGCAGACAGTCGACCGTCTGGCGACTTCACCGAAACGAAGGATCAACGATGATCAAACTCCTCTCCCATCTCTCCCACGTGGAGATCACGACGACCGACGTCGCAGCATCCGTTGCCTTCTACGAAGAGCAGGTCGGGCTGCGCACGATCCACACCGAGGGTGGAAAGCACTACCTCCGCGCCTGGGGTGACTACTACACGCACAGCCTCGTGATCTCGAATGGACCGGAGACGACCCTGGCTGTGATGGCGTGGCGGACCTCGAGCGATGAGGCCCTCGATGAGGCGGTACGGCGCATCGAGGCAGCAGGGCACGGTGGGACCTGGACCGAGAAGAGCTTCGGTCACGGCCGCTCCTACACGTTCACTGGTCCGTACGGTCACGCCATGGAGCTCTACTGGGACGTCGAAAAGTACAAGGGTGAGGGCGAGTTCGCATCCGTGTATCCCGACCGACCGGAGCGCCGCAGTCGCCACGCGGTCGCGCCGCGCCAGCTCGACCATGTCACCGTCGCGTCGAGCGACGTCAAAGGCTTCGCGAAGTGGTACAGCGACGTGCTCGGTTTCCGGGCCATGGCATTCACCGAACTCGACGAGGCACCGCTGACCGTCTTCGGCGTCATCACGACCAATGAGAAGTCGCACGACCTCGGCATCGTCTATGACGGATCCAGCCGTGCCGGCCGGGTCAACCACTACGCCTACTGGGTCGACACCCGCGAGGAACTCCTGCAGGCCGCCGACGTGCTGATGGAGAACGGCACTGACATTGAGTACGGACCGTCGATCCACGGCATCGGTGAGCAGAGCTTCCTCTACTTCCGCGACCCGAGCGGCATGCGCGTCGAGGTCAACACGGGCGGCTACCGCAACTACGTGCCCGACTGGGAACCCTACGACTGGAAGCCATCGCAGGGATCGAACAACTTCTACCGCAACGGCTCGATGCCGATGTCGATGACGGAATCGTTCCCCCCGGCAGATGGCCCCAGCGCGACCGAAGAGGGCGTGCACCCCGACACCCTCGCTTACATCATCAACCCGTACGCGAAGCAGGGTCGCGGATAGCAGCGGGACGTGTGCCGCGAAGGGCGGGGAGGGCAGACGCCTTCCCCGCCCTCCTGCCGTGCCGTCAGAACACTTCGATAGACGCTCGATGGACCACCTCGGGCGACGGCGGGCCAGAGATGGAGAGGTCAGGCCCGCTCGAAGACCGCCGCGAGGTCGTGGTGTTGCCCGATTCGTCATAACCGTATCCGGCGGTCGTTCCGCCGTCGTGGGTTACCGACGTGACCGCGTGGGCGAGCCGCTCCCGGCGCCGGGTACTCCTACGTGTCCGAACTGCCGGAGCGGTCGTAGCGTCGCCTGTGCACGGAGCTTCATGATCGTCGCCCGACTCGGGCGGCGGCCGCGCGCCTCCACGAACGCGGCGATGAGGCGATGGGTCACGGCGTCGATGTGGCGTGCGCGCGTCGAGAACTCCGTGACCAGCGCCTCGGGTACCGCGGCGATCGCCCACGCCTGGTTGCGGTCGCGCTCGCGCAGCTCCCATTCGACGCCGAGCGCGCGGGTGAGCGCATCCATGAAGAGCGCCTCGTGCAACTCCGACAGAGCCACGACCGCGCCGTGCAACGGGTGTCGCCATCGACCGCACCCCGTCGCCGGCAACGACCGTGCGCAGGAGGTACCGGAATCCGTCGCCGTCACTCATGACCCGCACCGACACCGTCACCGCGTCTCAGCCGACCATGCCTCAGAGATCTCGATCACCAGAGCTGCGTCGGCGTACTCCAGGAGTTCCTCGTCAGGGAACCCGTCGAATGCGAGTGGGATCTCCAACACTTCACCCGCCGCTTTCCGCGACTCAACCTCAGAGAACCCTCCCCAAAGCATCCCGCACACACCGTGCAGCGTCGCCATCACGCCTGTGCCTCAAGCGCCTTGATGAATCGTACGAAGAACTGCCAATCCACTGGCGGCACAGTGAACTCCATCGGGACGCCCTCGATGATGGCGGCCTCCGTTCGATCCTCACGGATCGCGTCCGTCGCATAGACGAACATCACCTCGGACGGGCTCACGCGGTAACCGGCGTACTGCACTCGGGTGAACCCCTTGATCACGTGATGGCGATAATCGCCGTACGTCGGCCCGGTCGCCACGAGTTCCCATCGCAGATTTGGATGCTCCACGATTGCGGCCTGACCTAGGAACAGCCCCACATCCATCGCAATCGAACGCCACTCTACCGCCGGCCACGCACCCGATCCGTCCGGGCCAACGTGCGCGAGGAACCACTCATTGATGAGCTGCAACTCTGCCTCGCTGGTTCCCGAAACTAGGCCGAGACGCAGGAGCAGTCGCTCAAACGCTGCCACGCGGACCGGAACGGCTGCAAGAAAGCGCTGGTACTCCGCTCGAGCGTCGCGACCAGACAAACCCACCCATTGGTGAGGCCAATAGTCGAACACGTCATACGAGCCGAGCTCAACATCGTTCATTTCATCGACCCGCAGTTGATTCTTTTGCTTGCAGTAGCAGAGCGACGCTATCGGATGGCCCAACCTTGCCAGTCGACGGACTGATCAGGAGCACCCATTCGGCAGATCGAACACCGGAAGACGGATTTGCAACGATTTCCGCGTCCTTCATGATCTGCCGATAGGGACTGCTGAAGGTTTGGTTGACTCCTGCCCCCCATCGTTTGGTGGTGCGGGAGGATGGAGCGTCATGCCCCAAGAAGTACACGGATGAGTTCGCGGTAGTTCGTCGCGGCGACGGCGCGCAGCGGCAGATCGCGAAGGACTTCGGGATCTCGAAGACGGCACTCTCGGCCTGGCTGCACAAGGCCGAGCTCGAAGAACGCGGCCTGATCTCGGCCGGACCCGATGGCGATCTGGCACGAGTCAACTCAATCCTCAGCAGTCCCCATCGGCCTACCGTGGATCGGCGCTGAGGGACGCCTGCGCACGGCGATGAGGGCGTCGTAGTCGGCCTCGGAAGCGGCCGGCCATTGCAGGACGAGGACGAAATGCATATCTGCCTACCAGGGTACCGGGGGGGACGGAGAGAATTGGCTATCTGCTTCTGGATGTAGAACAGCTGCCCCGCTTCGGGCGCTCGTTCACGGGCGATTTTGAGAACGCCTCCGAAGTCGCTGAGTGGCTGTCGCCGCCTTCTCTGGACTTGAACCGCCCGAACCAGATGCAGCGTCAATGCGAATGTCCCGGCCACGGATCCGCAATGAGAACGGCGGCCGCCGCTCTCGGCGGCATCAGGGCACGAATCAGCTTTCCAAGGCCGAACGTTCAGTCTTCGATTCGATACTCGATTTGCGTTCCGTCTGGCAGGTCGCGCAGCTGTACGGCTAACTCACCCCGCAGGCACATTGCCCCAACGTCGTCCATCGCGACGAGGTTCTCGGCGACGAACTCGCCGCCGAGCACGAATGGCACCTTCGGCACCAACCTTCGTCCCATGGGCAATGAGCCGGAGCGCCTCTGCCATTCGAGGGCCAACGGGTATCCCGTCAACATCTCAAATTCGGCCAGGATCTTTTCTGCCCAGTGCTCGAGGCTGGACGCCATGGGGGCATGATGCCCAGTCTCGGGGTCGAAAGTCACAACAACGTCATTCAGGAGCCCGAACTGACCCCCGAAGATGTCCTCCGCAAAGAACCAGGGGCCATCCGCCATTCCGGCGTAGCACTCTCGCCACGAGGTGGAGGAATTCCAAGCAGCGAGGTCGCCGGATGCCTTGCCTGCACCGCGAACCACTAACGCGGATTCATAGGCCGAGAATCCGTTTTCACGACGGAGCAGCTCCTCCAACTCATCGCCGAGCCTGCCATTGGGCATTCCCGCGACTGGCCCATTGGCTCCTGGTCCCGCACTCAATGACAACAGCTTGCTCAAGTTCGGTCCAAGCGTCACGGATCAACTCCCAACGAGATTTGCGGCCCTGTCGGCCGGTATCCCGCGTCGTACCCGGCTGTGGAAGCCCCTCATCGATTTGAAAAAGCACCAACGGCCTATTTCGGCCTTCTTCAATGCGAAAAACCCCTGTGATTCTTCCGATTCATCAGGGGTTTTTGCTAGATCTGAGGGGACTCGAACCCCTAACCCCCTGACAGTGCTGCATTTCGCTTGAGCGCACGTGTTTGGTTGTGGATGCCAGTAATCATAAGGTCGGGCGGCCGTGCGGGCGACGTGGAGATGCCGGTTGTTGTGGTCATTTGCCGGTACTTGTGGTTGAAAAGGGACCCAAAAGGGACACAGTGACGACCAGGCGCGAGCTGTTCTGATCTTGGTGCCGCTCGCACTTCCGACCGCAGACCCCTTCGCGCCGGCGCACGGTGGTGAGGCGGTAATCTTCGTACTCTTCCTTCATCTACCGTTACGTTCGGAAAACGGGCCGGGTGCCCAACCTCGATCTGCCGGAAGCTTGGCGGTACGTGAGGCGATCTACTTGGCCTTCTTGGCTCGGGCCTTGAGATGTGCGCCATACTCCGCTCGGATAGTGTCGAGTTGCTCGTCCGTCAGCTTCGCGAGATGCGCGACGGCGTCTCCAGACCAAACATGAGCGGCCCCGTGGCTGTGCTTCCAGGCGAACTTCGGATTCTCGCGAAGGGACTCCTTCCAGCAGACCGCCTGGTGGTCGTAGCTGTTGAGCTTCCGCCCAGACCTCTTCGAGTTCACGCGCTCTATCAGCTCGGACGCGTTGTAAGGATGGGTCTGGTTGGGATCCGTCTTGCGGACGGCGACCTGCCCGTCAGCCGTTGGAGCTACGGCCACGACGAGATCAGCGCTCGTCATATTCTTCACGGACTGCATGTGGATGTCGTACACGGTCGCGACACGCCCCATATCCGCACTGGCGGCCTGTGCGATGTCCATCAGCCCCCGCAGCTCGTTGATGAAGTCTTCAACCTCCGCGATCATGGTCGAGTTCTTGTCAACTTTCATGAATTGGACGGCGTCGGCCGGCGCTGTTGCCCCAATCGGCAGGAGTTGCCACGTCATCGAGTCAGCAAGGTCCTTCTTGAATCTCGCGACCATGAAGTCTCGATAGTTCAGGACGTTCTGCTGTAAAAACGGGTAGATCACCGCGCCGAGACGGGCAGGTCCTGCGGGAACCACCCATCCAGTCCGCGGCGAATCGGGGATCCAATGACCACTGATCGAGGTGCCCTGTGAGGGACCACATCCGGATCGTTGTCGGCCTGCACGGGTTGCACGTGCGGGGCATAGGTGGTCACGGTTCCGGATCCGACGACGCGTGGGCGCATCGAATGGCCGCGCGAAATGCTGTCGACGGTTTGAGGCGATGCGGCGCACTCGTAGAGGTTTCATTGGCGGGCCCGGTTCGGTCCCGGTGTGCACCTCGAGCGACGCGCGAAATTGGCCGGCGAAAGTCGTAGAGCCAGGCAGGTGAGCTAGGAGCGGCCGCTGATGCGTCAGCCGCGTGGACGAGACCGATCCAACCCAGGATGAGGCTTACGAGGGCAACGAGCAGACGTCACGACACCGAGAACTCCTGAAGCGTTTCGGGCCAGACGACGGTGTACCGATCGCCGTCGGCCGACCTGTACGCGGCTCGCACATCGGCCCACCGTGGATCGGCGCTGAGGGACGCCTGCGCGTCCCGAAAGCGTCGAGTGGTCGGTCTGTGTGGACGAAGAGGTTCATCTCTCCAGAGCCAAAGTCGTGCCCATCGACATAGCCATGGGCATCGTCGAGATCGGACTCCAGGGTGTCTTCCATGGCGATGAGGGCGTCGTAGGGGGCCTCGGAAGCGGCCGGCCATTGCAGAACGAGGACGAACGGCATATCTGCCTACCAGGGGTACGGGGGTGGACAGAGACAATTGGCTATCTGCTTCTGGATGTAGAACAGCTGCCCCTCTTCGGGCCCGATAGGCAGCGTCTCGTGAGTGAGCGCTCGAGCGCAAGCATGTCCTGTTTCGGACCTCGGGCAATGATGTTGAGGCTGCCGCCGTTGAGTTCCTTCGAGGTGTACCGAGTAGCGGAATCCTTGGTGATTCCGTTCAGAACGGGCTGTCGAAGATGTCGCCGTCGTTTTCGGCGACGCGGCAAGTGACGGCGACAACCGGATATCGACGGCCTGCAGAAAGCAGGACGAAGAGTCGCTGAGGGGCAACCTCGCCGAACGCAGCGTTCACCGCCGCGCGATCCTCCTCCGCGCCCATGTCCACGGCCAAGCCATTGAGCACGCGCGGCGCAGCGAGGTACTCAACGCCTACGAAGACCACGTCGACGTTGCGAACGGCCTTAGAGCTCTTCGGGCTGCGGACAAGTAGCGAGCCGTGGCTAACCCTGTACTCCCAGAGCTGGAACCTACGGTCGGAGTAGTCGGCAATCATTCGAACGGGCTCCCAACTCGCATGCCGGTCTGCCAAAATTCCACATTGGGGAAGTTGCCAGTTCGGATCTGCAGCAACTCCCAGTCGGTAGCGCCACCCCGGCCTGACGCAGCTCTCGTGACACCCGGCCAGACGTCAACGCCGTCGAGGTTGAACAGCACTCGCTGGTTCGGGTCCTCAAGGTTTTTCAGCACCCCGGACTGCCAGTTCACCGGATCATCGAATTGTTTCCACGTGCTCGCACCGAGTGTACTCGCGAAGTCGTCGAGGTGATCATCAATACCCATCGCGAAGGGCCTAGCGGCAGCGGTGCCAGATGCTGACGTGGCCGCAGAACTCGCCGCCGATTTGGGGAGGGTGGCCGCGGCGGCTTTCGATACGGCAGCTGTGATGGCGTTGCTTACGCCTGGCGCGATAGCGCCGGCGATCGCACCGCCGAGCATGGCTTGGGCGTACCCGTCCGCGGTCTTCGGCCCGGAGGACCAGTGGTATGTCGACACTGTCGCGGCAGCACCGGCGACTATCAGGCCTCCGACCAGGACACCTGCCCCGGCCACGGCGCAGATCCCGGCGGTCGCCGCGACACATGCGACCACGGCCGCACCGATCGCGACACCTACCACGACGCCCCGGCGATCGCGCCGGCATCTTGCCATTGGCTCCCTGACCATTTCCACGGTTCCCACCACTCACCCCCAGTGCTGGTGTCCGTGCCTGCGGCTGGTGGTGCGGCAGTGGTGGCGGTGCCGGATGGTTTCGTGGTCTTCCGGTTCCCGCAGACATCAGTGTGATCGTCAGCGCCGATCGCGCAGAGCCCAGTTGGATCGGCGAAGGTGACGGGGTTGTTCACCGAGTACGCATACCCGTTGTTCTGGATCGGGTTGCCCGGAGCAAGGACTGGGTCCACGCTCAGAACCGACCCAACGCCGGGTCGTACTCCCTGGCCCCGAGATGCGTCAGCCCAGTCCCGGCGTCGACCGGGGCATTCAGGTACCCGTGCGCACCTGCCAGCCCGACCCGTCACGGACATCCCCGAACGAGCCGATGAACACCCGGACGGCGGCACCCGTGACCGGGTCGACGCGGACATCGGCAGTCTGCACGATATCCGCGGCCAGCCAGGTCGGCGTCCCGTTCGTCGGCCCGCCGGCCGATGTGACGCGCTCCGCGATCGGACGGCCCGCGGCGGTGTAAGTGCGAGTCGCGGTCACGGACCCGGATGTCTCACGCAGCTCCGTCTCCCCGAGAAAGAGGGTGACCCCGTCATCATCAACCCGCAATAGAAGATTGCCGTCATGGTCGTACACGTTCGAGCGGGACGAATCGCCCGCGGTGACGGTTTCGAGCCTCCCCGTCGGCGTGTACGTCAGCACCTGCTCCGGGCCGGGTCGTGGTGTTGCCCGATTCGTCATACCCGTATCCGGCGGTCGTTCCGCCGTCGTGGTTTACCGACGTGACCGCGTGTGGGCGAGCCGTTCCCGGCGCCGGGTACTCGTGCGTGTCCGACGTCGCCATCCCGCCGTGACGATTTCAGCGGAGAGTCGGTTCCCGGTCGCCGTGTCGTACGAATAAGACGCGAGGTACGGTGCCGGGCCGCCCAACGCAGCCGGGTCGGGGTCGGCTGTGCACGCTTCGGACGCCGGGGTCCATGCATCCGTCAACTGCCGGAGCGGGTCGTAGCGGTATCACTGCGTCTCCGCGGCCGCCGCGGTGCCGACCGTGGTCGCGGAGGTAATGTTCCCCGCCGCGTCTCGCCCGTAGGTTCGGTCCGCGACATCGGTGTACACCCCTGATACCCGAGATGTGTCCTTGATGTGCTGCAGCGCGCCACTAGCGGCGTCATACCCGTACGAGGTGAACAACGCAGCGGTGCCGGTGCGGGTGATCTGCGCGACTTGTCCAATGCCGTGTACGCGAACCGCCCGTACACGGCAAGACCCACCACCGAGGATGGCAACCCGACCGGGCCGTACCCGCATCGGAGTTTCTCCTGCACGATACCGCCCATCGCGGGCAACGTCCTCGACGCGACCGTGCCGTCTTGGTTGTAGGCCGTCGCAGTGGTGAAGCTCGTTCCCCCGAAGCCTGGCGCGCCAGCGGGGATCGCCAACGTCGCACCGGTCGGCCGGTATCCCGCGTCGTACCCGGCCACCGTGTTCACGTATGTCAGCCCGGGGGAACCGGGTGACGATCCTGTGTAGCTCGTCGAGCTCGTCAGCTGCCCCTTCGCGAGGGTGTCGTACGTCCACGACGCCAGCACAGCGCCGTCATCGCCGGTGGCGCCAGGTCGTAGATGGCCTGCACGTGCACGCCGAGGTACTCGGCGAGCTCGCTCGTGGTCAACACGGGCTCGAGGCCGATCCCGGAGAGGCTGCCCTCTATTCGAGGCAAGAAACCCTGATCATATCGATTTACGGTAGGGCGGACGGGACTTGAACCCGTGACCGATGACTCTCCCGGGACTACTCCCCCGGACTCTAAGTCTCGGAAAATGCTCGACCGATCTCGACATGACCGGGGATTTCTCGCCGATCCTGAAAGTGCACATCCCAGACTACTCGGGACACCTCGGAGCAACTCGACTGGGCTCGGACCGAATAAACGTTGGATAAACGTGAACGGTTCAAATCCACACCTGCCCGTGGATGGGCGGCGACCTGTCTATTCTATTGAGGCGACGCGAGAACAGTGCCGCCACTGGCGCCTATGCCTCGAACATGACTCCCGGCTGAGGATCCCCGTAGGGTCGAAGACGGCCTTGATTTCACGCTGCAACTGGAAGGAGTCTTCGCCGAGCTCGTCGGCGAGCCATCGACGCTTCAGGACGCCGACGCCGTGCTCTCCTGTGAGAGTGCCACCCAGAGAGACCGCAGCGCGGAAGATGTCGTCCGCTGCAGCCCAAACTTCCGGCGGCACTTCATCGCCGTCGAGCACAAAGTTCGGGTGGAGGTTCCCGTCGCCAGCGCCCGCGATCCTTGGGACCTCGAGGCCGTGTCGGCGCCCGATCTCTTCGATGGCGCGGAACATCTCCGGCAACCGCGATCGCGGCACGGCCACGTCTTCGATGAGCAGCTGTCCAGCCGAGGCAAGCGCCGGTTGCATGGACCTCCGGATATCGAGGAGCCGGTCGCCTGCTGCAGCGTCCGCGGATCTCGAAACGCGCCCACCGGCCGTTGCGAAGACGGCTGCGATGGTATCGGCTTCTTCAGCTGCGCCGGCTGCGTCGCTTTGCGCGATCAGCACTGCTTCACCCGGGCGAAGTGCTTCCAATGGGGTACCGGCGACACCGTCGGGGCCAAGGTAGGCAGCGACTCGCGCCAGGATGGATGCGTCGATGAGTTCAAGCATCGCTGGGCGGACTCGGGCGGCAGTTGCGGCCGCTGAGGCGGCTGCCGCGGTCTCGACATCTGGGAACGCCGCGGCCACAGTGACCACGTCTCCCCGGGCGATGGGCCGAAGCCGCACAGTGGCCTCGACGATCACGCCGAGCGTGCCTTCTGAACCAGTGAAAAGCGCTGTGAGATCGTAGCCCGTTGCACCTTTCACGGTGCGGCGCCCGGTGGGGAGCAGTCGACCGGCGGACAGGACCACCGTAAGCCCGAGTACGGCCTCCGGTGTGACACCGTACTTGGCGCGAAGGAGACCGCCAGCATTCGTCGCGATGTTCCCCCCGATGGTTGAGATCGCGCGGCTTGCTGGGTCGGGTGCAAACCAAAGGCCGTGCTCGGCGAGTGTCTCATTGAGGTCGCCGTTGAGGACTCCCGCCTCGACAACGGCAAGCTCGTCCGCGTCCGAAATCTCAAGGATTCGGTTCATGCGCGACAGATCGAGCACGGCGGCTCCCCTGCTGGCGATCGCGCCACCTGCGAGCCCGGCGCTGGCGGTACTCCGTCGTCGCCGCCGGCCCCGGAACAATAAGCGCTCACCGCCAGTCGAGACGAACTAAAGACCCAGATCAATCGCTGACCACGGCGCCCGCGCATGCGAGCCAATCAGGGATTCGCGATCGGCTCACGTCGACGAGCTAGAACAGGCGCGCAATATTTGCAATGAGGAATCCTATGCCAACGAGTATCGCAAACGACCCCAAAAGAACCATCGTGCCAGTGCTGAATGCCTTGTCGACCCGAGATCCACGGCTTCCGAGGCTGTTGCGATAAACGCCTTGGTACCAAGTTGAGATTGGTGCGCGGAACACGATAACGAGTACACCGAACGACAGGAAGAGCAGCGGCACAAGCAACGATGCGATCGTCGATCCCATTTCTAATCCCAATCCCAGGTGTGAGCGAAACCTGCACTACAACCGCCGCCGGCGCCGATGGCATATGCGCCGCTTCCATAGAGATTTCCATCTTGCGCCAGAAGAACCTCTCCGGATACTCCGCCTGGACCAAATGCAACGCTGCAGCCCGCGGACGTTGACCACCCCGCTGGTGCATCGGCTGCGGTGATACCGATCGAACCCGTAATGCTGACATCGGCGCCGACTCCAGCTCCTAAAGAGGCAGATGTCGGTGTGAGCGAGCCATTGATGCATGCGAAGGCGCAGGCGCTGATTGCGAACTGCGGCTCTCCTCGGAATCCGAGGTCGATCAGCGGACCGTTGTAGTAGCCAGGACCTGGCTGTCTTGGTTTTCGGTCGGGCGGAATGACCTTTACAGGACCAAGGAGCGACGTGGGGTACATGATCAACCCGCGTTGCTTTGAGTTCGTCCGTACGTTTCCACGGCTGCATGCACCGCAGTCCTGCATTTGCCCGCTGAGATCAAGCTTGTTGATGGGGTCGGCGGGGTAGTCGTAGTTGTTGGTGACGCCGCCTTCGACGGGGTCGACTTCGAGGAACCTGCCCAACGCGGGCACGTACTGACGCGCACCCATCTCGATCGTCATCACACTGCCAGCGTGTTCGGTGAGTTTACGGTGCGCACCGAGCCAGCCCCAGTCCGCGTCACCGGGTAACGTGTCCGGGCCCGCGTCATCCGCGGTCAGGGTGCCGATCTGCCCGGTTACCGGGTCGACGGGTTGACCGAACGGGTCGTAGCGGTACGCGACGGCACTGCGGGTTCCTGCAGCGTCGGCGGTCACGGTCACATCTCCGTGGATGTTCGAATACGACCATGAATCGCCCGTACCCGACTTCGCGACCGTTCAGTCGGTGAGCGTGTGTGCTTCGACGCCGGCTCGCGCCTGAAGCGACGCCCTGAGTTCGTCCACACGGCGTCGCCCGATGGGAAACGCACCAGCTGGGCCACGGCCAACCGGCAGGAGAGGGAACTCAAACACTTGATCTTCGCGAGAGAACGACAATGTGATGCCGCGGAACGACCGTGGCCCCATCAGGACATCGCTCAGCTCCGTATCGACCACGTCAGACCAGGGGATCCGGAGAACATCGTAGGGGTCAGTCGAGCCATCGTAAAAGACAATCTCAGCGCCAGCGTCGACAACCGTGTACCTCCAAGTCGCAAACTCAGCATCGGTATATGCCCGGTTGGCTTCGACGTCATTGCCAAGATGTGCAACCAGCCGAGCCGTACGATCCGTCACCTGCGTCGTGCACAGGATCACCACATCAGGGTCGCGGCGAAGCAGGCGATTGCGAAGGAGAGTCCGCCGATAGATCAGGAGCAGCACAAAATAGCCCGCGAATGTCAGTGCAACCGGGACGACCAGCGTACGCGCGACAATCGACCAGGCTTGTTCAGGCGCCGCTGCGGCATCTCGCGCCATCGAGGAGACCCAGAGGACTGTCTGTCCGATGACGAACACCAGTAGCAGGTACCAACTCAGGGATCGTCCATGGCGAGGCACATTGCTCATCGCCAATCTCGATTCTGGAAGTTTGCGCCTACGGTCGTGCCAAGTCTATGAGCCAGAGCTGAAACTCCCCGGAATAGAACGACATGGCAAATGGCCCCAGCGCCAGCTTCATGACTTCGATTGGATCCCTTTTCGATCACGACGTGGCTCGGCTCACGCGTCGACCCCTAGCATCCGTGACAAACGATTCTGTACGAAGACGTGACCCATCTGGCCGGGTTCCGGGTGATCAAGTCCGAGCTCGTCGGGAACCCATTCCTCGCGCAGCAAGACGCCAGGATCACTGTCGTCGTAATAGTCGAGGCGGTACCTCCCAGTGAGGAGATCCCGTTGCGCAAATACTGGAACGGGCCACTCGGTACAAGTCCAGCTCTGGGCAGGACCGATGACTGGCCACTCACCTCGCCGCAGCCCGAGATAGCCGAAGCGACCAATCATCACAGCATCATCTGGAGTCAGGTCATTCAACTCATCGGGATGGGGAATCGTGCTCCGGGGTGGCCCGAAGAAGTATCCGAGCAATGCACCTGAGGCACCTAGTCGCGCCAGCAGACCCACCGCGCACATACCGTTCCGAAGCGGAACCGCGAACCAGTCTCCTTCGTGGAATCTAGCTCGGGCCATCAGCGGCCACCCCCTCCTGCCAGGTAATCAAAAGCGGCCTGCATGTACTCCGGCCCCATCGGGTTCCTAGGACTGATTGCCTGGATACGGTTGAATCCGCCGTTGCCAGCCTGCGCTCCGGGGTAGCGATCGTACAGGAATTGCTCAACCCCTCGCTGCTCGGCATACACGTCGGTCGGTACTCCGCACGGAACTGGAATCCCCCGAGTTCGGGATCAGCTCGGTGTGCGGCTTCTCGCGCGCCCAGGTTGCTGGTACGCCCGGTGCGCACCACGTTTCCGACATCGTCGACCAGCGAGTAAATTTGGCCGCCATTTCCACGGTTTCCACCACTCACCTCCGGTGGCCATCAGAGCTCACCCCCGAGAGCGGGCACAGCCTGAGGTTCGTGAATCCCATCCAGCCAGCGGATGACATCGGAGACGCGGTAGCGGATCTCCCGGCCGACACGCATGCCCGCCGGTCCGCGTCCGTCGGTGCGCAGGTCGTAGATGGCCTGCACGTGCACGCCGAGGTACTCGGCGAGCTCGCTCGTGGTCAACACGGGCTCGAGGCCGAGCCCGGAGAGGCTGCCCTCTATTCGAGGCAAGAAACCCTGATCATATCGATTTACGGTAGGGCGGACGGGACTTGAACCCGTGCCCGATGGACTCTCCCGGGACTACTCCCCCAGATCCCGAATCTCGGCTACTGCTCGACTGATCTCGACATGACCGGGGATTTCTCTCCGATCCTGAAACTGCACAGTCCAGACTACTCGGGATGCCTCGGAGCAACTCGACCGGGCTCGGATGGAATAAGCGTTGGATAAACGTGAATGCATCAAGTGCCGAGCGAGCACGCTCGATTCGATCCAGAGTCCACCTCAGGTACTCGACGCCCGAAGGATTCGGAGCTCTGCTGAGACGAGCCGCGCCGATTGCAGAACAGAGAGACATGGCGGAACCAAACTCAGGCCGATTCACTCCAAGATATCGGTCAACCCAGCGCGAGAATCGCCTGTCTCGAGGAAGACGATGCGCCCCGTTGCGTCTCGCGCGGCACCGATGAAACTTTGATCAGCGAGAGGCCATAACCGGTCAAGTTCTACCTGTCAACCGAACCGGTGGTCCTTGGCGTCCGACGCGGTTCGGTAGAGCTCACCCCAGCCGATGACTTCGAGGTCGGTAGCGTCAACTCCATCAGTGGCCCCGTCCCAAGAACTCCGGGGAAGGGCGATGAACACGAAACAGGGGAACTCGTCAATAGCCAGGATGTCGGCGCCCTCGAAACGGGTTGTCAGCGCGACCTGATCTAGGTCCTCGCCAGATCCGAAATCCTGCCCGATCACACCGGGCGAGAGGCGTGCAAGGACACCACGCTTATCAGTCCCGACCGTGATTGGTCGCAGAAACCGGCACTCGCGCACCTGCGAAAATCGCTCGCTGTCCAAGGAGCTCAAGTAGAAAATGTGATTGCCCATGTCAGAACTCCGGATTCACGCCGCTGACGTGGGTGATCCGAATCGCGCCGCTCTCAAGCCAGTTTGGGATGATGTACTCAGGTATACCACCGGCCATCCCGTCGAGAGAAAGCGCGTCTCGCTGGAGCACCACCTTACTTGGATCGACCAGCTTACCCTCGATAACGAATCGACCGGAATTCGTAGCCCCGCTTGCGCCGCCGGATGGCAGGCCTGCGGCGTCGCGGTAGTTGCTCACCGATCCTGGATTGACAGGAGACCACGAGGCTCCTCCGGCCACGGAATCACCTCCATAGACACGGTAGACGGTCTCAAGCCCATCTTCACCCACGTTTGCGGCCGTAGCGACATCTCCGACGGCATTGACGGCCTTCCCGCCCGTTGCAAACCACCCGGCGAACGGGATCATGGCACCGGCGCTGAGCCCTGCGCAGAAGTAGTCCCTCTCGGAAAGGCACCACAGCGCGTTCGCTCCGTCGGCGAACTCGCCAACTCCGGGAACCAGGCCGATGAAGTCCAACGACCCGTGGGTGACTATGTCAACTGAACTCAGGACCAGGGCGACAATCTAACTGAGGACCATCGAGGCCCTATCCGATGGTCACGCGCTGAGCGCGGTTGATGATCCCGGATGCAGGAGTACCTAGCTCCGTCGTTAGCGGCAGATCGTAGTCGCGGGACCAATGTTCCCGCTGGTCATCACTCTCTGACGCCGACGTGCAGCGATGCGCAGCAGAACAACAGCCGCCATCCGACCGCGAAGAGTGCTGTCGATCCACCATGGATCGACAAGTAGCCATGAACCGATGCCAACCAGCGTCGCCTGGGGGAATCGCCGCGAGCATCTTCATGTTCATTCGCGTGCCGCTATCGCGGCCAACGCGGCGATTTATACCGATCGTTCAGAGATCACTTTTCTCTCTAGAGCGCCGGCCTATCTCAGCAGACAGTCGGGCAACTGTCACAAAGACTGGGATGGCAGACAGGGCTGCACCAGCGAAGATCAGCCACCGTGCGACGGGGTCCTCGATGAACATCAGCGACAATACGGCCACCACCACGAGAACTGCGAGTAGCGCGAGAAAGCCCGTGAGCCGGAGTCGAAGTCTGCCTACCAGCATGAGTTGATTACCTCTCCCACGCTATAAACCACTCCTGTGATACTCGCGATAAAACCTACCGCGGCTACCCCGCCGAGGAACAGAGTAGGGGCGCCAGCGATCAGCCCGATTGTGGATGCTACGAGCCCAACGGCACCGAGTACACCTGTGAAGATCGCACTCGCACAATCAAGCCCCGATGGATCAGCGTTGTTCACGGGGTTGCATGCGGCGTAGCCGTAGGGGTTGGTCTCTTGGCCGCTGGGATCCATTTGGGTGAAGCGTCCGAGTGAGGCGTCGTAGTAGCGTGCGCCGAGCTTGTAGATGGATCCGGTCTCGAGGTGTCCGCCGATGTACCGGAGTGGATTGCTGGTGATGGCGGTTCCGGTGGAAGTGAATCGTGCTTCACCGTAGGGCGAGTAGGAGTAGCCGCCCTCGTGTACGCCTGCCGAGGAGAATACTCCGATGACTGATCCGAGTGCGTCATGGGCGTAGTAGTGGCTGGCGCTCCAATCGCGACCGTTCTCGCGTGGCTCGGCGTGAGGTTTGGCACAACCGACCGGTACGTTGCTCGGGGCTTCTACATCGCCGCGGGCGCATTGAGCGGGCTGTTCATCGCTGCGGGCATTGGACTGTGGCTCACACGGCCAGACGGACAGATCACTCCTGAGGGCAGCATTGGTGAGGAGCTGATCGCCTTCTACCTCCTCTGCAACGGGGCCCTCGGCCCGTTCGCAACATGCCTGCTGGCAGCCATGCCATGGCCTGGACCTCGGGACAGCGATCCCGAATAGAGATCTACCCTGACGGCCTCGTCGCTCGCTGGTCGCTGCTTTAGGCCTTGTCGATCAAGGCCGAGTGTCTGCGATCTCGCCCAGAGTCCGGGCGCCGCCTGCAGCATCCGTCAATATGAGATGTCGGTGATGAACGCGCCCGAGACTCAGTTCAGCGCTCATCGGCGGGGAGCGCCAGTGGGACTTGACCATCGGCAACCGAGGCGGATAGGCACCATCTATAGCTGCCATACGAGATTCTGATGACCACAAGGTGCTGCTACCGGCCGCGGACTTTCGAGACAGCTGCGTCCCGCCACATTTCGCGCATTTTCCTCCGCTAAGAGCGGAAGGAAGCCGGTGTCTCCACCCCTCGCATGACGGCAAATGCGTCACGGGCCAACTGGCAACCGGTGGCAATTTGTTGACAGACGGTGCCATGGGCATTTCCATGAACTTGAGGCGACAAGTCCTCCGCCGCTCCAATGACGCAATCGAAGGTGTGAACAATGAAGTCCATCATCAGCAAGATCGGCCTCATTTCGGCGGGGGCACTCCTCCTCGCCGGGTGTACTGTCGGAACCCCATCCCCAGACGAGTCGAGCGAGGGTGACGCCTCGCCGCGCGGTGGAACACTGACGATCGGACAGATCGGCGACGTCGCGTCATGGGACCCGGCGCAAGCTCATGTCGGGCACCAGCTGCTTCCCTACCAACTCGTTTATGACACCCTCCTACTCCGGGAGCCCGACGGCGCGTTGAAGCCCATGCTCGCGGAAGCGTGGGAGTACGACGACACGCGTACCGTGCTGACTCTCGATCTTCGCGACGATGTTGCGTTCAGTGACGGAGAAGCCTTCGATGCGGAAGCGGTCAAGGCGAATCTCGAGCACTTCAAGGCCGGCAATGGGCGCCAGGCGGTCCAGCTGACGCAGTTCGAGTCAGCAGAGGCCGTGGATGAAGACACGGTCGAGATCACTCTGGCTGCCCCGGACCCCGCGATCGAGTACTATCTCAGCCAGGCGGCCGGGCTCATGGCAAGCCCCGCCGCGATTGAGGCAGGCACACTCGAGACCGATCCTGTCGGCACCGGGCCGTACGAGTTCGACAAAGCGAACTCCGTCCGGGACTCCCAGGCCACGTTCACGGCACGCGAGGAATACTGGAACCCTGAACTGCAGAAGTTTGACGGAGTCGTGCTCCGCATTTTGGACGAGCTCTCGGCGCGAGTGAACGCCGTGGTCTCGGGCCAAGTTGACTTTTCCACACTTGATGCCAAGTCGGCCGAGCAGTCCGAGGGCGCTGGCCTGGAATTGATTCCGGACTACCAGGTGGACTGGACCGGCCTGACAATCCTCGACCGCGATGGCGCAATCAACGAAGCTCTCGCGGATGTCCGCGTCCGGCAGGCAATCAACTACGCCGTCGACCGCGAGACACTCCTCGAGCAGCTTCAGCTCGGGCGCGGAACCGCCACCAGCCAGGTCTTCGGCCCCGACAGCGGGGCGTTCGTCGAGGAACTGGAGGATTACTACACGTACGACCCTGAGCGGGCTCGAGAACTTCTCGAAGAAGCAGGCTATGCGGATGGTTTCGAGTTGAAGCTTCCTGTGATCCCGGCCTTCTCGACGCAGATCACGGCCATCGCCCAGCAGCTCGGCGAGGTGGGCATCACCGTCACGCAGGAGACGGTGCCCGCCCCGAATTACGTAGCGGACGTCGTTCAGAGCAAGTTCGAGGCCTTCAACTTCAACCTGTTTCAGGGTGAAGCCTGGGTAGCGATCAATCAGATCATCGCCCCGACCGCCACATTCAACCCGTTTGGGACCACCGATCCAGAGTTGAGCGAACTCCTCGCGGTAGTTCAGGGGGGTGGCGAAGACAGTGAGGAAGCTGCGAAGGACGTGAACCGCTTCGTCACGGAAAACGCATGGTTCATGCCGCTATACCGCATTGACCAGATCAGCGCCTACAACCCCGAGACGATTACCGTTGAGGCCCAGATGCAGTCAGCGATCCCGTCCATCTACAACTTCGCTCCGGCGGAGTAGGTAGAACGACCGGATCAGGGCGGGGCAGCGAACGCAACCGCGTCTGCTGCCCCGTCCTCCGATCAGAAGACTCCCATGATCAGGTTCACACTGCGGCGGCTCGCCTCGGGCTTGGGGCTCCTCGTCGTCATCTCAATGCTGACGTACACCCTGCTCTTCTTCTCGAGCGCGAGCATCGCCCGCAACATCCTCGGCGAGCAGGCCACTCCAGACCAGATCGCTCTCAAGGAGGCCGAACTCGGCCTCGACCAGCCACTGCCCGTGCGCTACCTCGAGTGGGCGGGAGCAGCGCTGCGAGGCGACCTCGGCATGTCGTGGTTCAACTCCGAGCCTGTCACGCAGACGATCCTCAATCGCCTCCCCGTCACGCTGTTCCTGATGATCGTGTCGATCCTCCTCGTCGCCCTGATCGCGACCGTACTCGGCGTCATCGCCGCCGTACGGCGCGGATGGGTGGATCAGGTGGTGCAGGTCGGCGCCGTGGTCGGCGACGCCATCCCGGGGTTCGTGCTGGCAATCTTCCTCGTCACGCTCTTCGCCGTAAACCTCGGCTGGTTCCCCGCCGTGTCCACCATCCGGCCAGGCGCGGGGCCCGAGGCGTGGATCGCCTCACTGTCCCTGCCGATCATCGCCATCGTGCTCAACTACGTCACCTCCAGCGCGCAGCAGATCCGCAGCTCAGTCATCCAGGAGCTCGAGAAGGACTACGTCCGCACTCTTCGCAGTCGTGGCCTAGGTGAAAGAGAGATCGTGCTCAAGAATGTCCTGCGCAGCGCTGCGCCCGCGGGGCTGACCGTCCTCAGCCTGCAGTTCATCGGCCTGCTCGGCGGCGTGGTCATCCTGGAGCGCGTCTTCGCGATCCCGGGCATCGGCGCGCTCGCCGTGAACGCCACTGTCCTGGGCGACATCCCCGTCGTCATGGGAGTGGTCATCGTCACCGTCGTGATCGTCATCATCGTGAATCTACTTGTCGACCTGGCACACGGCGCGCTGAACCCAAAGGTTCGACTCTCATGACCGACGTGATCAAGACCCCTTCGGTGCCCAAGCGCTCTCAGCGGGGGACACTCCGCCGGATGCTGCGCAATCCGCTCGGGACGATCTCCCTCGTCCTGCTCACGATCATCGTGGGTGCCGCTGTGCTCGCACCCCTGATCGCGCCCTTCGATCCGTCCTTCGCAGACGTGGGCAACACGCTGGCCGATCCGGGCGGGGACAACCTGCTCGGAACCGACAGCGCGGGCCGCGATGTGTTCTCCCGAATGCTTTACGGTGCCCGGCTCACACTGCTGTCGGCGCTACTATGCGCGTTCGTCGCGATCGCGATCGGGCTGCCAGCGGGGCTCATCGCGGGATACTACGGCGGACTATTCGATGGCACCTCCAACTGGCTGTCCAACATGCTCATGTGCCTGCCCGGGATCATCGTCCTGCTGTCGGTTCGCGCCGCGTTCGGCCCGTCGGCGTGGACCTCGATGATCGCGTTCGGGGTGCTCATCAGCCCGAGCTACTTCCGGCTGACCAGGACCGCCGTTCAATCCGTCCGCAACGAGCTATACGTCGACGCCGCGCGTGTGGTCGGTTTGAGCGATGCGCGCATCATCTCGCGACACATCCTGTCTGTCGTCAGAGCCCCCCTGATCATCCAGACCGCACTCATCTGCGGCGTCGCGATCGCGGTTCAGAGCGGACTGCAGTTCCTGGGTCTGGGCGATCCGACCGAAGCATCGTGGGGCGAAATGCTCGGCGACGGCTTCAACAATATCTACGTGCAGCCGTCTCTTATGTTCTGGCCTGCGCTGGCCATCGGCATCACGATCGGGACGCTCGTCCTTCTCGGCAACGCCATCCGCGATGCCCTCGAGGACCGGCGCGAGATCAAGGCACCTCGTCGTCGGCTTGCCACACCGATCATGCCGAGCCGGGAGCAGGCCGTCGTCGATGACACGGACGCCATCCTCCAGGTCGCTGATCTCAGTGTCGGATACCCGAACGCCGACGGAGACTACACACGCGTCGTGCGAGACGTTTCGCTCACGATCCGGCCGGGCGAGGTCCTCGGGCTCGTTGGCGAGTCAGGCTCGGGCAAGTCCCAGACCGCATTCTCGATCCTCGGGCTTCTGCCGCGGAACGCACGGGTCCTGTCGGGGTCGATCCGTTTCGAGGAGGCCGTTCTCGTCCGAGACGGCCAGGTCGATCCGAAAGCTGTCCTCGGCGTCCGCGGTCGCCGCATCGCATACATCCCGCAAGAGCCGATGTCCAACCTCGACCCGGCGTTCACGATCGGCTACCAGTTGACTCGGCCGATGGTCAAGCTTCTGCGCATCAGCAAGAAGGAGGCGGCGGCTCGGGCGCGGGACCTGCTCCGTCGAGTGGGCATCACCGACCCGGACCGGGTGATGAGCGGGTACCCGCACGAGATCTCAGGCGGGATGGCGCAGCGCGTGCTGATCGCCGGAGCGCTCAGCTGCGAGCCCGATCTCGTAGTCGCCGACGAGCCGACCACGGCGCTCGATGTGTCCGTCCAGGCCGAGGTGCTGGACGTCATCCGCAAGATGCAGCAGGAGCTCCAGGTCGCCGTGCTTCTGGTCACGCACAACATCGGGGTGATCGCCGACATCGCCGACCGTGTCGCGGTCATGCGTCAGGGAGAGATCGTCGAGACCGGCCCCGTGGAGGAGATCCTCCGCAGCCCGTCCCACCCGTACACCCGCTCCCTGATGGCGAGCATGCTCGTCGGCAAGGAGCCCTTGAAGCCGCTCAACCTGCCCGACGCGGCCACCGAAGCCGAAACGGGCCAGGGCGTGGACGCCGCCGAGGTGGCGATCGCTGAGGCCGACATGCAGCAACCGCTCTCCTCGGTGGCCGAGACCATCCTGCGAGAGGACATCTGATGGGTAATCTGCTGGAGGTGCGCGACCTCGTTGTCGAGTACAAGCCGAAGAAGATGCGCGCAAAACCACACCGGGCTCTGCACCAGGTTTCGCTCTCCGTTGCCGAAGGCCGCACCCTTGGGCTGGTGGGCGAGTCGGGCTCAGGGAAGACGACGATCGGGCGGGCCGTTCTCGGTCTCGCGCCTGTCGCGTCGGGGTCCATAGAGTTCGAGGGCAACGACATCACCCGGATCAATCGGCGTGACCGCCGTAAGCTGAGCGCCGACCTCCAGGTCATCTTCCAGGATCCGTACACGTCGTTGAATCCGGCAATGGATGTCGGCGACATCCTTGCCGAACCGCTCGGCGTGCAGGGCATGGGGCGCGACGCCGCCCGAAAACGCATCGTTTCGCTGCTTGACCGTGTCGGTTTGCCCTCCAACGCGATCGGACGCCAGCCGAACGAATTCTCGGGAGGGCAGAGGCAGAGGGTCGCGATCGCCAGGGCGCTCGCGCTGGATCCGAAGCTCATCGTGTGCGACGAGCCAGTCAGTGCGCTGGATCTGACCACTCAGGCTCGCGTGCTCGACCTGCTGCTCGAGATTCAGCGCGACACCGGAGTCGCATACCTGTTCATCTCGCATGATCTGGACGTTGTCCACCACGTCAGCCACGACGTCGCCGTGCTCTATAAGGGCGAGATCGTCGAGAACGGCCCGGCGGGCGAGGTGACGCGTACGCCCGAGCATCTGTACACGAAGCAGTTGCTTCTGGCATCCCCGGTGCCCGACCCCCGCGAGCAGCGGATTCGCCGCGAACAGAGACTCGCGCTCAAGGCGTCGCTCGACGCAGCCTGACCTGTCCCCCCATCCCCGTAGACAGAAAGAGATGATATCGTGCTGAAGCCCGTCTCCACCCCCACCCGCGAGCTCGTCCGACTGGACGGTCTATGGCGATTCGCCCTCGACGACGAGGCGACCCCCGAGCCGTGGCGCGGTGAGCTGGCGTCGACCCTCGAAGCTCCCGTTCCGGCGAGCTACAACGATGTCTTCGCCGACCAGGTGATCCACGACCACGTCGGGTGGGTCTGGTATCAGCGCACGGTGCGCGTCCCGCGAGGCTGGACCGGCCAGCGTGTGATGCTGCGCGTCGAGGCCGCCACCCACGAGGGTGTCGTCTACGTCGACGGCACGCACGTCGCCGCGCACGTCGGTGGCTACACGCCATTCGAGGCGGATGTGACCGAAGTCGCCCGAGCGGGCGAAGAGGTGCGCATCACGATCGGCGTGAATAATGAACTGACGAACGAGACGATCCCGCCAGGAACGATCCAGGTCAACGAGATGGGTCGACGCAAGCAGACCTACCGTCACGACTTCTACAATTACGCGGGTCTTGCTCGCTCGGTGCTGCTATTCTCCGTTCCGGAGACGCGCGTGACGGATGTCACCGTCACGACGGATGTCGAGGGTGCCGATGGCGTCGTGGACTACCGCGTCGAGACCTCGGTCGATGCCGACGTGCACGTCGTGCTGCGGGATGCCGCGGGCAACGAAGTGGCCAGGGCCGTGGGGCGGTCGGGGCGGTTCTCTGTAGCCGACGCCGAGCTGTGGCGGCCCGGACGCGGCTACCTGTACACGCTGAGCGCCGAGGTGATTGACGGCGACGTCACCCTCGACGTCTACGAGCTGTCGGTCGGCATCCGCTCCGTCCGGGTCGATGGAGCGAAGTTCCTGATCAACGGCGAGCCGTTCTATTTCCGCGGTTTCGGCAAGCACGAGGACAGCGCCTTCCGCGGGCGCGGGTTCGACAACGTGCTAATGGTGCATGACTTCTCGCTGATGGAGTGGATCGGCGCGAACTCCTTCCGCACGTCGCACTATCCCTACGCCGAGGAGTTCCTCGACTACGCGGACCGTCACGGCATCGTGGTCATCGACGAAACCGCCGCCGTCGGGCTGAATCTCGGCCTGGGCGGCGGGTTCCACGGACGCGTCACCGAGCGCTCGTTCTCGCCGGCCATGTTCAACGACCACACCCAGGCTGCCCACGCCCAAGGCATCCGCGAGCTGATCGCCCGCGACAAGAACCACCCCTCGGTCGTCATGTGGTCGATCGCGAACGAGCCGGAGTCGGTCGAAGAAGGCGCCCGCGAGTACTTCGAGCCGCTCGTCTCACTCGCACGCGAGCTCGACGCGTCGAGGCCCTTGACATATGCGAACGAATATCGCGGATCGTTCGACAATGACCGCCTGTCCGACCTCTTCGACGTGATCTGCCTCAACCGCTACTACGGCTGGTACATCGAGACCGCCGATCTCGAGACTGCGGCATACCGGCTCGAGGCTGAACTGCGCGGCTGGGAGTCGACCCACGGCAAGCCGATCATCATCACCGAGTACGGCGCCGACACGCTCGCCGGACTTCATTCCGTGAGCACGCAGGCGTGGAGTGAGGAGTTCCAGACGGAACTGTTGCGCACCTACCACGAGGTATTCGACAGGGTGGACGCCGTGATCGGTGAGCATGTGTGGAACTTCGCGGACTTCCAGACGTCGCAAGGAGTCATCCGGGTGGACGGCAACAAGAAGGGCGTCTTCACCCGAGACCGCCGCCCCAAGGCCGCCGCCCACGAACTCCGAGCGCGGTGGCTGTCGGCGACGACGCCCCGACCGAGCGTGACCGTCGCCTCGACCGAAGGATCGCCATGACGACTTCCGTTGTCGCCTCGCGCAGGCTTCTCCCTCGAGGGTCCGAGGAGAGCACGATCGCAGACCGCCTCTACGGTCTGGTCGCTGATAGGCCGATCATCTCTCCGCACGGGCACGTCGATCCGCGAATCCTCGTGGACGATCACAGCTTTCGCGACCCCGCCACGCTGCTCATCCGCGACGATCACTACATCACGCGCCTCTTGCACGCCGATGGGGTGTCGCTCTCGGAACTCGGCATCGGCGCGGGCGACCTCGCCGCTGACGATGCTCGGCGGATCTGGCGGCTGTTCAGCGACCGTTGGCATCTTTTCGCGGGCACGGCGTCCGGTTACTGGCTGCGCTCGACCTTGACGGACGTCTTCGGGATTGATCGGGTGCCGGGAGGAGAGCACGCCGACGACCTCTTCGACGAGATTTCCGCCGCTCTCGCGCGCCTCGACATGCGTCCTCGTGCCCTGATGGAGCGTTTCCGCATCAGCGTTCTGGCCACCACCGACGACCCGCTCGACGCCCTCGACGCGCACCGAGCGCTCGCGAATGATCCGTCCGTGGGGGCGGCGGTGTTGCCGACATTCCGGCCGGATGCTTACCTGGATCCCCGCGCACCGGGGTGGGGCGAGCGGGTCGAGTGTCTGCTGGCGTCGACTGGGCAGAGGGGATACCGCGGGTATCTTCGCTCGCTGGAGCATCACCGGCGTCGCTTCGTCGACCACGGCGCGGTATCCGCAGACTTCGGTGTCCTTTCGGCGCAGACGCTGGAACTCACGGAAGCCGAGGCCGCTGGGCTGTTCGAGGCCGGACGCGCGGGAAAGCTCGATGCCGCCGGTGCCCGGGCGTTCCTTGCGCACATGCTGTGGGAATCGGCGCGGATGTCCACCGAAGACGGTCTTGTGATGACTTTGCACGCAGGGGTTCTGCGCAATCATCACTCGGCCTCGTTCGATGCCTTCGGAGCCGATCGAGGTCACGACATCCCCGTCGCGACGACGTTCGTCGAACCGCTGCGGCCGCTCCTGGAGAGCTTCGGCACTGCTCCCGGATTCCACCTCCTGCTCTTTACTGTGGATGAGGCGACGTATTCACGTGAGATCGCACCCTTGGCCGGGTTCTATCCCTCCGTCTTTGTTGGCGCGCCGTGGTGGTTTCTCGACGCACCCGACAGCACGCTTCGTTTCCGGGAGGCGACCGTGGAGACCGCCGGATTTTATCGCGGGTCGGGGTTCATCGATGACACACGAGCATTCCTGTCCATACCGGTGCGCCACGACATGGCGCGACGCACCGACGCCGCGCATCTTGCTCGGCTCGTCGCGGACGAGCGGGTGACCCTCGGGGAAGCGGAACGGATCGTCCTCGACCTGCAAGATGCCATCCCCCGAAGAGCGTTCAATCTATGACCACGTCTTCGGCACAATTTCGACATCACCCTGGCGCGGCGACCCATCTCTCCAGCGCGTCGCCCGCGGCGCTCACCAGCCCGAATTCTTCGCGACCGCCTGTGCGGCTGCTGCATTTCGGCCTGGGTGCGTTCCATCGTTCGCATCAGTTATGGCACACCTCGCTTGCTGACCCTGATGGGGAATGGGGGTATGCATCCTTCACCGGACGCAGCCCGCGCGCGGCGGAGACGCTCGCTCGGCAAGACGGGCTTTACACCATTCTGGTGAGATCTTCGGAGGGCGACATTGCTCATACGATCACTCACCTCGTGGAGGCGTGCGACGGGGCAGACACAGCTCGCCTGTCGGCTCTGGCCGCCGACCCTGCCGTTGCGGTGATCACCCTCACGATCACCGAGTCGGGGTACCGCCTCGACGGGTCCGGCCACCTCGATTTCGGCGACCCCCTCGTGATCGCAGATATCGATGAACTGCGTCGCTCCGACTCGCACACTCCTCCCGCAATGCAGACGGCGATGGGACGGCTCGTGTTCGCGCTGGATGCACGTCGGCGTTCCGGCGGGGGTCCGGTCACAGTTCTGCCATGCGACAACATGCCATCGAACGGCCGGCTGGTCGGGAACGCCATCCGCGACCTCGCTGCTGCCTACTCAACAGACCTCGAAGGCTGGATCTCCCGCCAGGTCTCATTCGCATCATCCGTCGTCGACCGCATCACGCCTGCGACCACCGCAAGCGACATCAACGACTTCGCGGCACTCACCGGCATCCTCGATGAGGGGCTCGTTGTCACCGAGCCATTCTCCGAGTGGATCATCGCGGGCGACTTCCCCGCTGGTCGCCCGACTTGGGAGCGCTCCGGCGCGCGCATCGTCGACGACGTCGAACCGTACGAGCGACGGAAGCTATGGATGCTCAACGGCGCCCATACGCTCCTTACCACCACTGCGCGCAGATTGGGCTGTACGACAGTTGCGCAGGCGATCGAAGACCCCGCAGTGCGGGGATGGTTGGACGAATTCTGGGACACCGTCGAGACATGGCTGCCGGAGCCGGAACTCGAGCTTCACGCCTACCGGCGATTGCTGGTCGACCGGTTCGCAAACGTTCGCATCGTGCACCGCCTCGATCAGATCGCCTCCGAAACGACTATGAAGTTGCGAATTCGGATCGTGCCAGTGCTGAAAGCGGAGCGCGGGCAGGGGCGGATGCCTGACGGAGTCGTACGACCGATCGCAACGTGGATCCGGGAGATTCAATCGGGTGCACGCGACCAGGACGCGAATAGGTCCCAGATCGATGACGCTCTGGCGGCCGGTCTTGGCGATGAACCACGCCGCATCATCGCCTCGCTTCTGACTCTCCTGGACCCCGCTCTTGGCGCAGACGACGAACTCATCGACCGGGTTGAGTCGCTCGACGAAGACCTGCCCGCTGGCGCCGCATACTTCTGAAGAAGGGAAAGACCTGATGAGAATCGAACAAGCCGAAGTCATCGTCACGAGCCCCGACCGCAACTTCGTGACGCTCAAGCTCACGACGGCCGAGGGTGTCACCGGGCTCGGAGACGCGACGCTGAACGGCCGAGAGCTCGCCGTCGTCACGTATCTGACCGAGCACGTGGTTCCGCTGCTGATCGGGGCAGATGCGTCGCGAATCGAGGACACCTGGCAGTTCCTGTACCGCTCGGCATACTGGCGGAGGGGACCGGTCACGATGGCGGCGATCGCCTCGGTCGACATGGCGCTCTGGGACATCAAGGGAAAAGCGTCGGGAATGCCCGTATACCAACTCCTCGGCGGCGCATCTCGCAACGGCCTCATGGCGTATGGGCACGCGTCCGGGAAGGAGCTGCCCGAGCTGTTCGACTCGATTCGGTCGCATCAGGAGGAGGGCTACAAGGCGATCCGCGTGCAAACCGGTGTCCCGACGCTCAAGGCGATCTACGGCATCGCCGCCCAGGGCGCCGACGTAGGAGACGCCACCGTCCGCTACGACCACGAGCCTGCGCGCCGCGGCACCAAGCCGATCGAGGAGGACTGGGACACCCGCGCCTACCTCAACCATCTGCCCGGAGTGTTCGAGGCCGTCCGCAATGAGTTCGGGCCCGACATACCACTGCTCCACGACGGTCATCATCGGATGACCCCCATTCAGGCGGCCCGGCTGGGGAAGGACCTCGAGCCGTACGATCTCTTCTGGCTCGAGGACTGCACACCGGCGGAGAACCAGGAGGCGCTCCGGCTGGTGCGCCAGCACACCACCACCCCGTTGGCGATCGGCGAGATCTTCAACACGATCTGGGACTTCAAGGACATCATCCGCGACCAGCTCATCGACTATGTTCGCGGCGCTGTCACCCACATGGGCGGGATCACGGCGCTCAGGAAGACGCTCGATTACGCCGCGATGCACCAGATCAAATCAGGTATGCACGGGCCGACCGACATCTCGCCGGTCGGGATGGCCGCGGCGATGCACCTGGGGCTGGCGATCCACAACTTCGGTATCCAGGAGTATATGAGGCACGGCTCGAAGACCGACCAGGTCTTCGAGCAGTCGTTTACCTGGACCGACGGATACCTGCACCCCGGCGATAAGCCGGGGCTCGGTGTCAACCTGAACGTCGACGAGGCCGGCAAGTACCCCTACGAGCAAGCGTATCTGCCTTACAATCGACTGCTCGACGGCACCGTCCACGACTGGTGAGCGCCGTGCCGCCGCCGCGCCGGATCGTGGTCATGGGGGTTGCGGGTTGCGGGAAGAGCACCGTGGGCGCCGCTCTGGCCGTGGCCGCCGGGCTACCCTTCCTCGACGGCGACTCCCTGCACAGCCCGTCGAACGTGGCGAAGATGGCCTCAGGTGCCCCCCTCGTCGATGCAGACCGTCTGCCATGGCTCGATGCGGTCGGTTCTGTATTGGCGGATGCCGAAGCGCCCGGGCTCGTTGTCGCTTGCTCTGCGCTCAAACGGTCGTATCGTGACCGGCTCCGCGCTCAGGCGCCCGGCACGGTGTTCGTGCACCTGGACGGAAACGCGGACCTACTGGAACGGCGGCTGCGCGCGCGCACCGCGCACTTCATGCCGGCGGCGATGCTGGCGTCGCAGCTGGCGACGCTGGAGCAGCTGGAAGAGCGAGAGAACGGCGTCACCATAGGCATCGATCAGAATGTCGGGGCGATCGTTGCTGATGCGCTCGTGGCGCTCCGGGCGGCTGTTCCTGGGCCGGTTCACCCATGAGCGGCGCCAGAGATCGACGGCGCTCATGAGGCGCTCTACGGTTCGAGCGGCGCATTCACGGGCGCTTCACTTGGCTGGCGCGGGTCCCGTGGACTCACGCACCAGCAGGTGCGTGGGGATCAGGGACGTCGCGCTGCCACCAACGGTTCGCTCGCCGTTCAGCGCGGCAAGGAGCCGTGCGGCCGCCAGCCGACCCGCCTGCTGAGTGTCTCCCGCGATGGTTGTCAGCGGCGGATCGCAAAAGTCCGCTCCGAAGATGTCGTCGCAGCCGACGACACTGAGATTGCCTGGCACGGACACTCCGCGGCGCCGGAGGCGTTGGAGCACGCCGATCGCAAGCATGTCATTGAATGCCACGCAGGCGGTGGCGTCCGTCAGCAGCAGTGCATCGGCGGCACCAACGCCCCCAGCGAGGGTCGGCGGGTGGGGCCCGACGAGAATTGGCACCATGTCCTGCGAGAGGATCTGGCCTTCAAACTCCTTCCATCGCCAACGATTCTGCCAAGATTCGGGTGGACCGGAGATGAAGGCGACCGTCCGATGACCGAGCGCTTTCAGATGGTCGACGGCCTGTGTGAGGCCTATGCGGATGTCGATCAACACGCTGGGAATGTCGTCGTGCCTTCGGTTGATCACCGTTAACGGAAGCCGGGAGGCGGCCTCACGCAAGGCCTCCGAATCCAGACGAGTTGCAGACAGGATCACACCGTCCACCACACCTAGTAACTGTTCGAGCGTCTCGGACTCGGTGCGGCCCGACTCGCTGGTGTCGATGAGCAGTTGCATGTAACCGGCGCTCCGCAGCTGTTCCTGCGTCGAGCGGATGATGTCGAAGTAGAACGGGTTCGTCACGTCAGGAACGAGCAGCGCAACTAGGCCGCGTCGCTGGGCAGCGCGAGGGGCAACTGTATATCCCAGCTCCCGCGCCGCATCCATGATCCGTTGGCGGGTACTCTCGTTGATTCTTCCCGGGGTATTGAACGCCCGCGAGACGGTGGACGCAGCGACGCCGGCACGCGCGGCCACGTCTCGAGCGGTGACGCGAGTCCCCTCGACCATTGCTAACCCTCTTCCGACAACACTTGGCAATATTCTATCAATTGCCATGGTGGACGGTAACTAGGGGCAGCACGGCTTTCGTCATCGACACTCGCACTCAGGACTGCACGACCAGCGATACAAGCTGGTCTTGAGTGCGGAGCGCGCGCGTGGTGTCGATCTCGAGTGGCATTGCATGATGGTTGCACATCGGATGGTGTGCAAATCTCTCCCACGCTCTTCACCGCCAGGCGCCACAGGGCAAGGGTCCGAATCATAGACTCCGCCGAGAGGAGCGGGTCGTCGGAATACCAAAGTGGCGACGGCGATCGGCCGATCGCGATGTCGAACAGAAGAGCCGGTTCCCGTGGACGGAATGGGGCAACATCCGCTGCGCGCGCCTGCGCAAGCGTAGGAGGCTGAGGCCCTCACCGCCGACGCACCTGATCGATCGCCGAGCGAAAACAGCTCGAGGGCGGTCAACTCATCCGATGGCTCGCCGATCGAGCGCCTCGTCGAGGGTGCTCACCGATTGGCTCCCGCCTCCACTCACGTTGTGCCTCGACCGCGGAGGTCAGTGCGGCGTCGACGTCGGCGGCGGTGTGTTGCGAGAACTGTGCAACTTGCTCCCCCGTCGCTGGGTTCATCGAGTAGAACATCAGTGTTTTTCGGTGCTCGGTACGTGCTCGCTATGGTGCGGCGAGCGCGTTGACCTGATCGTGGGTAAGGGGACGAATGTCGCGGCCGTGAAGCAGTAGCAAAAGTTTCGCGGTTTCCTCGAGCTCTTCAATCGCGTCCATGGCGGAGGTCAGTGAGGCTCCTGCGACCGAACCGCGCCAAATCCGGGTACATGCCGTTAATGGCATCCGTGACCAATGGAGTTTGAGTTCCGAGGGCACCATATCGACCCGATATCCGAGCGTGTACGAAGCATCCACATTCCCAGATCAGAGGAGGAATCTCCCACCGTCAGCGTCCTCTAAGCGCTCCCCCGATTCTTGAGCGTTCCCTAGCATCTCCCTAGCAGGCCCCCTACGCCGGCCGTTCCGAAACGACGCGCCCGGGATGGATGATATCCGACTGTGTAGGCGACCGAAGCTTCGGAAATCGCGAATCCCTATGCACCTGTGGAGTCGCGACCGAACGCGAGCGATGCGCCACCGAACTCCCGCAGGACGAGTTGATCGTGGAATCGCTCGGGGACGACATCGGTCGGCTGGAGGGTCGATCCGTCGTCGGTAAGGATTGGGTAGCCCATGGCGATTGCGCCCGAGTTGATCGCGGCGAACGCGGCCTCTCGCGTCAGCGGATATAGATCGTGCGCAGATCAGTCTCACGCGGAGCGATCCAGTAGAACGAATCGGGGAACCAGAGTTGGGGTCGCTTGAGCAGCTTGAGCGCCAGGCGCTTGCCCCAGTCTGATCCGCCTGAGAGCCCGACCTGAAAGAGCATGGAGCCGAGCCCGAAACTCACGTGCGCGACGTAGTCGGCATCCTCATCGAGGCCCGTCGGGCCGTGGTGAACGCCTGCCGCTGCCACGTAGTGCTGCGAGTATCCGAAGTGCGCTCGGCAACCCTCCGGTGGCCGGCGAGTCTCGTAGGCGGTTCTGAATAGGTGGTCTGGCGCTCGCCCCTCCGGCGAGACGTGTGTGCGCAGCATCGCACGCACGACCGCCCAGAAGCCAAACTGCTCCATCGCTTCCGGGGTCGTGTGGAGAGACAACGCACAACGTAGCGACACTACGATCTCCAGCCGGACGGTCACTACTTAAGAAGGCGGGCGTTCGAGGAAAAGCGGTGGAGATCCTCGGCCTCTCGTAGGAACCGATCGATCCGCTTGCGGACGTCCGCTGACGGACCGCTCATAGGGCTTACGCATGCTTGCGGTCTCTCGAGGCCGGCACCACAAACGCTAATACCCCGACCTTCGACGTGACTTGGCGCACTGCGCCTGAGGCGTGAGAATCAGGCGCTTCCTGTGACTTGCAGCGCTAGATTGTGGTGGATTTGGCCGCAAATTGGCGCCGCCGCGGTGGGTGCGACTGAAGTTGGGCACCCGTTGCCTGACCGCGAGCCCAGACCGCCGGAGGCGCGGTTAGCAGGCCGGTAGCCGTCTGGAAGGACTGCAGCATGTAGTCACCAAAGCGCCGCCAGGCCTCGGGCGCAGCTCGATGCGTCCCACGCACCACGCCGGCGTTCGCGTGCTGCAGCATAAGGAGGTCGCTGTGGTCGAAGTCGGGACGGATCGCTCCGGCTGTGCGTGCCCGGTTGACGAGGCTGATCGATGCACGGAGCGCGCGCCGCACTTCAGCGTCAAACAACTCGCTGACCGTACCCGCTGACAGGATCACGTCGCTAAAGGCGAGATCGTTGGCCTGCTGCTCGAGGAGGAACAGCACCCAATCGCGAAACGCCTCCCAAGGCGTGCTTGCCGCCTGAGCTGCGGCTTCCTCGGTTCGGTCGGCGTATCGGCGCATCTTCTCTTCGAGCACGACGCTGACAAGTTCGTCGATGGAAGCGAAGCGGCGGTAGATCGTTCCTACGCCCACCCCCGCTTCAGCCGCGATGCGCTCGAGTGTCACAGCGGTTCCTTCCCGGGCGAATACCGATCCGGCCGCGCAGATGATCGCCTGCCGGTTGCGTTCGGCGTCGGCGCGGAGGGGCTTCGCAGTGTCCGGCATGGATTCATCCTAGCTATGCGGAATAGAAATTCCAGTTCGTGGTTGATCTATGCGGAGCGCATGTTCCACATCCGCAAGTTTATCGAAAGCAGGAATCATGAAGGTTTTCGCGTTGCACGACTATGACCTGGCACCCGAAGTGACCGAGGTTGCTCTCCCAGAACCTGCGGAGGGCGAGGTCCGCGTGCGCGTCCGCGCCGCATCGGTGAACGGGTTCGACCTGTCCGTCGCGAACGGCCACCTCAAGGGTGCGATGGAGCACAACTTCCCCGTGGTGCTCGGCAAGGACTTCGCTGGAGAAGTCGACGTCCTTGGCGCCGGTGTCGAGGGTTTCGCGACCGGCGACCGGGTGTTCGGTGTCGTAACGAAGTCGACCCTCGGCGACGGGTCAATCGGTGAGTACGTGACCGTTCCGGTTGCCGTCGGCATCGCCAAGCTCCCGGAGGGTGTCGACTTCACAGAGGCCGCGGCCCTGGGCCTGGCCGGCACCGCCGCCGTCGACGCGTTCGACGCCGCCAACCTGACCGAGGGCCAGAAGGTACTCATCGCCGGCGCAACCGGTGGTGTCGGCCAGCAGGCTCTCCAGCTCGCGGTCAAGGCGGGCGCCGAGGTCGTGGCCACGGCTTCTTCCGCGGAGGAGATCGAGCTGGTCACTCGGCTGGGCGCTGCGCACACGGTCGACTACAAGGGTGACGTAGCTGTTCAGGTCACCCAGATCTACCCGGATGGTTTCGACGCTGTTCTGCACTTCGCCGGCAACCCGCAGCCGCTGTTGCCCACGGTGAAGCAGGGCGGCACATTCGTGTCGACCATGCTCCGCACAGCCGAGGACGTTCCCGCCGAGGGCGTGCAGGTCGTCTCGATCTACGCATCCCCGTCGAGTGCGACGCTCGAGCGGGTCGCTCGTAACCAGGAGGAGCAGCACACCACCGTCACGGTGCAGCGAGTTTACGAACTGGACCAGGCCGGCGAGGCGTTCAGCGATTTCGCCGCCGGCACTCTCGGCAAGCTCGTCATCGCAATCAACTAACACTTCACCGCCGCGGGGACCGGATGGTCCCCGCGGCGGCGGGGAAGGGCAAAAGCAATGGAACTCGGCGTCTTCTCACTCTCCGATATCTACCCTGGCAGCCCCGATACTGCCGCCAGTCGAACCGACGACATCATCACGTACGGGCTACTCGCCGAGCAGCACGGCCTCGACGTCTACGGCATCGGCGAACATCACAGCCGCGCGTTCGCCGTGTCGTCACCCTCGGTCGTGCACGCCGCCATCGCTCGGGCCACCAGCCGCATCGCGCTGACCACCACCGCGACAGTCCTCACGGTCCTTGACCCGGTGCGGCTCTACCAGGATTTCGCGACCCTCGACCTGATCAGCCACGGCCGCGCCGAGATCGGCGCCGGCCGCAGCGCCTTTCGCGAACCCTTCGTGCTGTTCGGCCAAAATATGGCCGAGTACGACGAACTGTTCGCCGAAAAGCTCGATCTGCTGCTGCGTCTTCGCGACGAGGACAAGGTCACGTGGAACGGGCAGTACCGCCCGCCGTTGAACGAGGCGGCAGCGAACCCGCGGCACCTAGGCGAACTCCCGATCTGGGTCGCCGTCGGCGGCACCCCGTCATCCGCGCTCCGCGCCGGCCGGCTCGGCCTGCCGATGGTGCTCGGCCTCATCGGCGGAACCATTGATCACGCCAAACGCCTGATCGACCTCTACCGGGTTGCCGGCCGCGACGCCGGCCACTCCGACGACCGCCTGAAGGTCGGCATCACCAGCCACTTCTACGTCGGCGCCACCCAAGAGGAAGCGCTCGAGGAGTTCTACCCGTACTACCACCGGTACCTCTCCCCGGAGACGAACGGCGGCCGCGGCTTCTACGTCGACCGCCTCCAGATGAGGGAGCTCGCGGCCCGCCGAGGCGCGCTGATGGTCGGCGGACCCGCCCAGATCGCCGAGAAGATCCTTGACCTCAGCAGCGAACTCGGCGTGGACCGGTTCCTCGGCCAGGTCGACCTCGGTGGCATGCCGCAGCAGATGGTCCGCGACTCGATCCAGCGGTTCGGCGACATCGTCGCGCCCGCCGTCCGCCACGTCCTCACCAGCTAATCCCACCAGACACGAAAGGACCTCACTCTGATGAACGTCACCGTCTTCGGTGCCACCGGCGCGATCGGCTCCCTCACGGTAGCCGAGCTGCTCGCCAACGGACACACCGTCACCGCCTACGCCCGCAACATCTCCAAGATCCCCGCCGCGTGGGGAAACCGGTTGCGGATCGTGGTAGGGGAGATGTCGAACGCGAACGCAATCGATGAGGCCGTCTCGGGTGCTGACGCCGTGGTCAGCGCCCTCGGCCCCAGTATGGACAAGAACGCCACCGGCCTGCCCCTGGTCGAGGGCACCCGCCACATCCTCACAGCCATGAAGCAACACGGCGTCACCCGGATCATCGGCCAGGGCACTCCCAGCGTCGCCGACCCGGAAGAGAAGAAGACCGCCCAGACCCGTCTGGTGTCGTTCATGGGCCGCACGTTCCTCCGCCGCGCCTACGACGAGCTGGTCGGAATGAGCGACCTCATCACCCGCTCGGGCCTGGACTGGACGATCGTCCGATTCACCGCGCCGAAGGATGGCGAGAAGACCGGGACAGTACGCGCGGGATTCTACGGCACCAACACGATCGGGTTCCCCATCACCCGAGCCGACATTGCGGCGTTCACCGCCGCGCAGGTCGACTCCCGCGCCTACGTCAACCGCGCCCCTGCCATCAGCAACTGACCGGAACCAGCAGCTTCGCAGGAATCGCATCCCTCGGCCTACGCCCGAACCATGGCACGATTGAGATCCTTCGATGACGGTCCTGGCGGCATCTCGGGAAGCGGAGCGTCCGGAGTCGCGAACGCGCGCAGCATGTGACCGGCGAGGCGACTCGAAGCCCGCGAGGTCACCCGCCCGGTCGCGCTCACGACGCCGGCATTGGCAAGGAGGACGATGAACAGGTCTTCTGACTCGAAGTCGGGCCGCAGGTTCCCCCCGGCCTTCGCGTTTGCGATCAATTCAAGAAGGCTCGTGAGCGCGCGCTTGCGGAGTGCTTCGAGCTCAGGCGCCTGTGGGAACGTGATCGTCAGGACGTCTGCGAAGCCGCGGTCATTGGCCTGCATCGCGCACACAGCGACGATGTACTGGGTGAACCCCCGCCAGGGGTCGGGGTCTGCGAGGGCCTTCTCGGTAGCTGTGACGTAGTCGTTCATGTGTTCGGCGAAGACGGCGGCGACGAGTTCGGCTTTACTTCTGAACCGACGAGACAGCGTGGCCTTGCCAACGCCAGCCTCTCTCGCCACAGACGCCATGGAGATACTCAGGCCTTCTGCCGCGTAAAGACGGCGTGCGGCCTCCATGATCCGGTCGCGATTGCGCTCCGCGTCCGCACGGAGCGATCCGTCCACCTGCGGCGGCGAGACTGAATCTGCCATTCGCCCAGCCTAACAATCGGAACGAGTGACCCATTTCGGAGTCCCCGGTCGGCCCCGACGCCTGGGGACGCTTTTCGCGCATCCCCAGGCCATTACGGTCAGGCCGCGAGCGGGAGGTGGGCGACAAGCGCGATATCGATGAGCGCGCCGGGGTGGATGAGCTTCGGGGCGAGTGTGATGGAGCTGGCCGGCGGGTTATCCGTGTTGATGTACCGGTCGCGTACCTCGCCGAAGTCGTAGGCGTGATCGCTGAAAGACTCCTCAGCGAGGGTTTCGATCTTCACGACGTGCCGGAATTCAGCTCCGACCAGTTCAAGTTGAGCCTTGAGGTTCTCGAACACCTGGACAAGCTGCGCTTTCAGATCCCCAGGCCCAACGAGCGCCCCGTCCTTATCAAGCGCCATCTGCCCGGTGATAAAGACAAGCCTCCCGCCGGTCACCTCGACAACGTTGGAGAACCCGTGGGGCGTGCGTGAGAGGAAACGGGTCGATGCACTGCTGGTGTCCATGGTGATTCTCCAATCAAGAAGTGGACCGGTATGTCCACTTACCGCCAGTACCTTAAATGGTCCTGCCGTTCCATTTATCGTCGGCGCTGGCGCGGAGGAGAGTGTGGCGGGGTTGGCCCGTTTCTCTGACGTGGTTAGTTCGTTGCCCAGCTGGCGAGTAGGGCGAGTCTGTCGGCGTCGGTAGTGCCGGATTCGGCGCTGTAGGTGACGATCGATAGTCCGGGTTCGCCGGGGAGGTCGAACGCGTCGAAGGTGAGCAGGATCGGTCCGACTTCGGGGTGGTTGAAGGTCTTCTGACCGGTGCGGTGTTCGTGGACGTCGTGGTGCGCCCATTCAGCGCGGAACTGTGGGCTCCTCGTGGAGAGTTCTCCGATGAGGGCGGTGAGCTGTTCGTTAAGGGGATCGCGGCCGGCTTCCAGGCGAAGCATGGCGGCGTTCATGCGGCGGGCGAGGGGCCAGTCCGCGTAGAAGTCCGGTGCCCGGGAGTCGAGGAAGATGAAGCGGGCCATGTTCGGCTGGCCCGGGACATCGAAATGCGGTGCATAGAGGGCGCGGCCCAGATCGTTTGCGGCGATCATGTCTTGCTGAGCGTTGGTGACCACCGCGGGCACGGCCATGTTGTCGAGGACGCGCTGCACGGAGGAGCGCACCGCGGCTTCCCCGGTGCGTGGCGGCGCGGCGATTGGGAGTGGTGCACCTTGGGCGAGGTGGAACAGGTGTTCGCGTTCGGCGTCGTCGAGCTGAAGGGCGCGGGCGATCGCGTTCAGGACGCTGTCGGAGGCGCCGTGGATATTGCCGCGCTCGAGCCGGTTGTAGTAGTCGAGACTGACGCCAGCGAGCATCGCGACCTCTTCTCGGCGCAGTCCCGGCACGCGCCGCTCACCGCCGAAGTCGGGAAGGCCTGCCTTGGCTGTTGTGACGCGGGCGCGCCGCGAGATCAGAAACTCGCGAACTTCGTCCTTGCTGCTCATATCCCCAATCATCCTCCGTCACTTCGGGAAGTGGGGTGGCCTATGAGGGCCTCCCACCTGCCCGGACGGAAGGCGGAATCTTGATGGTGCCGGCCTTCGCCGGCTCATGCCTTCTGCACCACTAGGAGAACCGATGCTCACCGTCAACGCCTACGCCGCCACCTCGCCCACCGAACCGTTGGTTCCCACGACGATTCAACGTCGCGCTCTCGGACCGCACGACGTGCTGATCGACATCGCCTACGCCGGCATCTGCCACTCGGACATCCACACCGTCCGCGGCCACTGGGGACCCATCACCTACCCGCAGGTCGTCGGGCACGAGATCGTCGGCTTCGTCCGTGAGATCGGACCCGAGGTCACCCAGCACCAGGTCGGCGACCGCGTCGGTGTCGGCTGCGAATCGAATTCCTGCGGGCACTGCGAACAGTGCCTCAAAGGCGAAGAGGTGTACTGCCTCAACGGCAACGTGCAGACCTACGCCGGTGAAGACTATGACGGCACCATCACCCAGGGCGGCTACTCCCAGGCCACCGTCGTCAACGAGAACTTCGTCCTGAGGGTCCCGGAATCACTGCCGATCGAGAAAGTCGCACCACTGCTGTGCGCGGGCGTAACCCTGTACTCGCCGCTGAAGCACTGGAACGCCGGACCCGGCACGAAAGTGGCGATCGTCGGGATGGGTGGCATCGGCCACGTCGGCGTGAAACTCGCCCACGCACTCGGCGCGGAAGTCACCGTCCTGTCCCGCACCCTCTCGAAGGAACAGGACGGGCTCGCGCTCGGTGCCGACCACTATTACGCCACCGAAGATCCGCACACGTTTGAGAAGCTCGCCGGACAGTTCGACCTCATCCTGAACACCGTCTCCGCCAAGCTCGACATCGCCCAGTACGTTGATCTCCTCGCCGTCGACGGCACCCTTGTCCTGCTCGGCGCACCGTCGGAGGACATCAGCCTCCCCGCCATGCCCCTCATCGCGGGGCGCCGCTCGATCTCGGGCTCCGCGAACGGAGGCATCGCGGTCACCCAGGAAATGCTCGACTTCTGCGCCGAGCACAACGTCCTCCCCGAGACCGAACTCATCTCCGCCAACTACATCAACGAAGCTTACGAACGCGTCCTCGCCTCCGACGTGCGCTACCGATTCGTCATCGACGCCAAGAGCTTCGCCTGATCGCCCCAGTACTGGCCCCACACATCCCACGCCGGCCGGCCCAGTGACGCCTGCACGGCGTAGAAGGAAGGAAGAAGAATCATGAAGTATCGGTACCTCGGCGGATCAGGCCTGCGGGTCTCGGAGATTGCGCTCGGCACGATGTCTCTGGGCGGCAAGGGATTCTTCGAGCCCGTTGGCAACGGGGATGTCTCGGATGCCCGCCGTCTGCTCGACGTCGCGGCGGAGCATGGCGTCAACCTCATCGACACGGCCAACGGCTACTCGGACGGTCTCGCCGAAGAGATATTGGGAGAGGCGCTGTCCGGTCGTCGCGATGCCTTCCTCATCGCGACAAAGGGCCGCATGGCCGTTGGGTCCGGACCCAACGACTCCGGTCTGTCCAGGCACTACCTCATCCGAGCCGTGGAGGACAGTCTCCGTCGGCTCCGCACTGACCACATCGACCTGTACCAGGTCCACGAGTGGGACGGCATCACCCCCCTGGAGGAAACCCTCGAGGCGCTCGACACGCTGGTGCGGGCCGGGAAGATCCGTTACATAGGCAGCTCGAACTACTCGGGGTGGCAGCTCATGAAGGCACTTGGGATCTCGGAGCGCCGCGGTTTCCAGAAGTTCATCTCGCAGCAGATTCACTACACGCTCCAGGCCCGCGAAGCCGAGCACGAACTGGTGCCAGTCGCTCTTGACCAGAACATCGGCATCCTGGTGTGGAGCCCGCTCGCAGCGGGCCTGCTGACGGGCAAGTTCCGGCGCGGCCAGAAGGGTCCCGACGGTGCACGCCAGACCCTCGGATGGCCCGAGCCTCCGATTTACGACCGGGAGAAGCTGTTCGACATCATCGACGAGCTCGTCCGGGTAGGAGCGGACCGCGGGGTGTCCGCCGCCCAGATCGCTCTGGCCTGGCTCCTCGGTCGCCCTGGTGTCTCATCGTTGATCGTGGGTGCCCGCACCGTGGAGCAGTTCGAAGACAACCTCGCCGCGGTCGATCTCACGCTCACCGACGACGAGCGCCAGCGCCTGGATGATGTCAGCCTGCCGCCGCTGCCCTACCCGTACTGGCACCACGCCGAAGGCGCCGTGGATCGCCTCGGGCCAGCCGATCTGCCCGTCCTCGCCCCGTACCTGAAGCGGTGGTCACAGGCCGTACCCGCCTGGAAGAACTAGATCGCCAGCCCTCCTTACTGCTGCTCTTGTGTGCTGTCGCGCAAAGGATCCCGATCAGGCACCGACGGTGCTGCTGCGCGGCGCAACCACGAGCCCCGCGGTGCCGGCCGGTGTCCCAATACTCGTTGGATAAGCGTTGGATAAACGTGAACGCCGCCCGACGGCGCGAAGAATGACCGGAAAACCCCTGATCAAACAGCTATTCAGAAGCCCCGGCACTAGACCCGCGAATCAACTGGTCTCGGGTTCAAGTGCAGAATCGAAATCCCTGATCAAAAGGGTATTTCCACAATCCACGATCAGTCGAACCGCGCCAATCCGAGCACATGCCGTTCATGGTATCAAACCTTAAATACCAGATCAGGCATCATTTCCTACCCGTAGGGCGGACGGGACTTGAACCCGTGACCGATGGACTCTCCCAGGACTACTCCCCCAGATCTCGAACCTCGGCTATTGCTCGACTGATCTCGACATGATCGGGGATTTCTCGCCGATCCTGAAACTGCTGGGTTCAGACTACTCGGGATATCTCGGAGCGACTCGACAGGACTCGGATGGAATAAACGTTGGATAAACGTGAACGGTTCAAATCAACACCCCGCCCGTGGATGGGCGCGACCTGTCTTGAGTGGCCACACGGGTTCAGGCTATTTGCGTTCGCGGCACCCTTGAACGGACACTGACACTACTGCGGACGGATCATAGCTCTCGATGACGTGTTTGACGGATTAGAGCAACAGCACCCCGTCAGCGACTGATCCAGACCTATCATGACGGCAACGTCGGGGCGAAACGACAGGCCATCCGCCGCCATGAACTGCCGCCTGTGACTACTCGCGTGGACGCGAGCAGCCACACCCATCGCCGACTCTGCTTTGGCGACGGGTGGGGGGTGTGATGTCACTAGTTGCCTGCTCGGATACTGGTCAGCTCGGTGGAGCTGATTGCTCGGTTGTAGATTCGGACGTCATCGAGCGAGCCGTTGAAGAACTCGCTGGTGCCGTTGTAGCTGCCGAGGTACAGCCGATCAATGCCTGTGGCGTCTGGGCTGCAGGAGGTGTAGGTCACGGTTGTTCCACTCGCCGTGCCGCAGTATCCCGTTCCCACTGTGAGGGTTTGTGCTACCCCATCTACGAAGAGCTGCACCGTCTTGGCGGTCCCGTTGACCACTACAGCAACGTGGCGCCAGGCTCCGTTGTTGAACCCAGTGGGAGTGTTCATGCCCAGTGATTGACTCTGGTTGCCTCCAGCTCCGAGAGCGAAGGTGAAGCCGCCTCCGTTCATCGCGAGCAAGTATCCGTCCGTGTCTCCGTGGTTGCCCTTGCTTATAAGGCGCTGGAACGCGGTTCCGGTTGTCTTTGCATATGCGCTCAGCGTGAAGCTGCCGTTGCCGAAGTTGGCGAGGCCCGGGTTCCCGAGGTTGACACTGGTCGTGGATCCGTTCATGGTCAGCGCACCGCCGAGCTGTCCCGAACCGGTCCAGCTCGGGGCGGACACATAACCGTGATTCCGCTCGCCTGTTGCGTCAAGCGCTCGGGTGCCGGATCCGTCGTCGAGGAACCACCGTGCCACAGGCGCCCTGCCCTGCCCTGCCAACCCCCGTACATCCTTCTCGGTCAGCGGCCTGTTGTAGACGCGCGGCTCGTCGAGCGTCCCTGCGAAGAACTCGGAGGAGCCGTTATAGCTCCCGAGCGTCAGGTCACTTGAACTCGACGCGTTGGCATTCGAGCACGCCGAGATGCTTACCGTAGATCCGCTCGCGGTGCCGCAGTAGCCGCTGCCAACGGTGAGCGTCTGGGGCACTCCGTCGACAAATATCCTCACCGTCCCTGCCGTTCGGTCGACGGATACGGCAACGTGGTGCCATGCTCCGTCGTTGAGGCCAGCGGGGGTGTTGAGGCGGACAGACTGACTCTGATTACCACCAGCGCCGACCGCCAGAGTCAATGTGCCATTGCTCAAGGCGAGTGCATAGCCGTTCGTGTTTTCGAAATTGCCTTTGCTGACGAGCCGAGTGAAGCCTGTGCTCGTCGACTTGAACCACGTGCCGATGGAGAAGCTTCCGGTCCCGAAACTTGTCGAGGCTGAGTTGCCGGCGTTCACGGACGTGGAGGTGCCGTTGAATACGAGCCCGGTTCGCGTGATCGCCGCTGCTCGTGTCCCGTTGGCGATAGTCCCGGGGTTGCCGACACCTGAAGCGTCTATGGCAGTGATCCCGCTACCCTCGTCGAACTTCCATGAGCCGGCGATCCCATTCTCCACGGCCGAGGTGAACCGTGTGCCCGACCCAGAGTTCTGGAGGAGCCAGGTGATCTGGCTGCGTCCTGTCCAGTTGGCAGGTGCATAGGTGGCGTTGTCGATCGCGAAGTTGGCCATGTTCGGCAGTGCTACGACTTGAGTGGCCTGCGCAGCGGTTCCCCACGGGAACGGCGCACTGCGCGAGCTGTTAAACAGGTCCGCGCTCCCGTTGAATGGTCCGTGAAAGAGAACGCTCTTCGTATACGCGCTCCCTACCTGGTAGTCGATCCGAACGCACGCACAGCTGTTGGCATCCAGGTTCTGCAGCGTCCCGCCGACCTGGTTGCTGAAGTTCAGGCGAGCGGGAGTGTTGTCGATGGTCACTCCGACTTCTTCATCCGCCCAGGTTTCGGCTGCCATTCCTAGGTGCGCGGTCCATGTCTTGGGCTCGAAGTCGGCGTAGGACGTCTTGTAGCGGTCGGGTCGGTAGCTGAGATTGCGGACGAAGTCGCCGTTGTCTCGCTCCAAATTCGTCCCGATGCCAGTGTTGTCGTCGAATTCGAGATAGACGATGCCGTCGTTCGGGATCGTCCCAGTCCAGGTGCGTCCGGCTGTTGAGACGTTCGCGTGCGTTTCGGTGGGTACGAGCTGGTCTGAGGCGGGGTTGTCGCCGTAGCTGGCGTTGCTCGCGTCGACGCGATAGACGCGCAGCGTGCCGGTGGGGAACGCGATCCCATTGAGGGTTGCGTTGATGGTGTGGCTGGAACCGGACTTGTTCCACAGCACCATCCCGGCGCGATGGTCGTCCGAAGCGGCGAGTCCGTCGACGCCTGTGGACCCTGTGATGTTGAGCTCACGCCGCTCGGTGGGCAGCATGGAGTAGATCTTGTAGCCGTTGTAGACGGCCTTCCGGTAGCCGTCGATCGTGACCATGCCCGAGAAGTTGCCAAGACCACTGTCCATGAACTGGGCCCAGCTGATGCGGTCGAACGACGGCTGCGACAACACGTTCTTGTAATCTCGCAGCAGCGAGGACGCGAGTCCCGCCTTGTCCTGACTGCCTCCTTGAGGGTAGTTGATGGGGTACGAGTTGTATTCGTTCAGATGCAGTTCGGTGGTATTCAGATCTCGGCCGTTGAGGCGGCTCTTGAACTCGTCGAGGTAGCTGTTCATCAATGCCGGCTCATCACTGGCGTTAGACGGATACTGATGAAAGGAAACGAAGTCGAGGGGAAGGTCGTTGGTCTCGACATAATCGAGGAACGGCGTGATCCACGCGGTTCGGAAGGCGCTCGAGAGTCCTCCTACCACGGCATCTGGCGTCGCTTGGCGGATACCGTTCACCCCGTACTTGTACAGTTCGAAGTAGTCCGTCATCGATCCGTTGAAGAAGGTCCCGTCAAAATCCGGTTCGTTCCAGATCTCGTGGTATGCAAGTGGATTATCGGTCTGATCGAAGTGTGATGCCGTCGTGTTCGTGACCGATTGCCATGCGGGCAGGCTCGACGGCATGCTTCGCCAGTTGCCGCTGATCTGCAGTGGTGCCGGCTGATAGCCGTACGAGAAGTAGGGCGCTACCGCTCGGTCGTTGAGGTTACGCACGAATTGGTCTGGCTCCGCCCAGTTGTACGTGAGGTTGCTCGCGGTTCCGGACACCGGATCGTTGACGTAGCCACAGTTGGGATCTCCACCGAATCCTCCGTCGATGCGTAGATGTTCTGTGTCCAACTCGTTGATGAGATTGATGTCGCGGTTGTACCGGTCGACAGGCACCAGGCAGGAGTTGTAGAGAGCGAACTTCGACTTCACCAACGGGTAATTCACGGTAGTACCGAAGTTGGCGGTCACGGTGGCGGTGGCAGCGTACGCAGGGGATGCGCCTCCGTAGACGACCGCAGGCGCGATGAGGGCGACGGCGGCCGTCAACGCTGTCGGAAGCAGGCGTGTCTTCGACCTTGAGCGCTCCGGCATGAAATCCTCCTTGATAGTTTGCCACGTGGCACACCGGAAACTACCACGTGGCAGATATCCTCGTCTAGACAACAGCATTCCCTTCCGGGGGCGATCCATGACGACGAGAGGACGAACCATGGCGACACAGGCCGAAGTAGCAGAGCGCGCAGGAGTCTCACCCCGAACGGTCTCGAATGTCGTCAACGGATACCCGCACATCTCCCCTGACGTGTTGCAGCGCGTCCAAAAAGCAATCGACGAACTCGGCTATGCGCCGAGCCACGTCGCGCGGAGTCTCAGGCGGGGTCGCTCGGGCGTCATACAACTGGTCATTCCAGAACTCGACGTGCCCTACTTCGCTGAGCTTGCGCGTGGAATCGTGATCGCCGCCGAGGATCGAGGCTTGGCGGTCATGGTGCGCCAGACTCTCGGAGACGCTGCCGCTGAACGCGATGCACTTTACGGATCTGCCGCAGAGTACGCGGAGGGGACAATCTTGAGCCCTGTAGACGGCGCTCTCCGCTGGCTATCCGCGCGAAATCCGGCTAATCCGGTGGTGCTCATCGGGGAGACCGAGCATTCGGGGCGCTTTGACCACGTCGGCATCGACGATCGTCAGGCGGCCTACGACGCCACACTTCATCTCATCTCGCATGGACGAAGACGGATCGCTTTCGCTGGAAGCGACCCCCGGGACCGGCTCGTGATGTCCCGCAAACGCGAGCGCGGCTATCGCGCGGCCCTCGCCGACGCCGGGATCAGAATCGAGGAGGCATTGATCATTCCTACCCGCGCGTATCACCGCGAAGACGGGCAAGAAGCATTGGACCGCCTGCTCACCGTGGAGCCGCCGGACGCTGTCTTCTGCGCTACCGACCTCCTTGCACTTGGAATGATGAGGCGCGCCTTCGACCGAGGCCTAAAAGTCCCCGAAGACCTAGCAGTTGTCGGATTCGACGATCTCGAAGATGGGCGGTATGCCGTTCCCAGCCTCAGCACTGTCGCGCCGGATAAATCCATGATCGCTACCGCGGTAGTCGCCACCTTGGTGGCTCGAATCGAGGACCGATCGGGCGCGCCTTCCGACATCACCGTGGGGCACCGCATGGTCGTTCGGGAGAGTTCGGGCGGCTAGAGATTTGCCACGTGGCAGATCTTGGGGTAAGAATGTCCCATCTGCCACGTGGCAGATGTTGACAGTCCACCGATTCAAAGGAGATCCCGTGGGACACAGCACACGCTTGGCGGTGGCAACTGCCGCCGCCGGTCTGCTCCTAGCGATAGCCGGCTGTACTGCCGCCGGCAACGATTCGTCCGGCGAACAGACTGTAAGGGTCATGCTCTGGGGCAACGACGCCGACATCAGCTCGATCCAGGACGCCGCCGCCGGCTTCATTGAAGCCAACCCCGACATCAAGGTCGAGTTCGAGTCGGGCGATTGCGCGGTCGACTACGCCGCTTGCAAGACCCTCGTCGCCGGCGGCAATATGCCCGATGTTTTCGTCACCGGCAGTTGGAACTACTTCGAAGCCGCGAACGACGGGGTGTTGGCGGATCTCACCCCCTACTTCGACGACGGCGACATCTCGCGCGAGGACTTCACGCCTGCCGTCATTGACGGTCTTACCTCTCCCATCGATGACAAGATCTACGCGCTGCCGATGGGCTACAACGTCCAGTCGCTGTTCTACAACAAAGATATGTTCGCCGCCGCTGGCTTGGAGGAACCCGCGGCCGACGGCTCGTACACCTACGACGACCTACGCGAGTGGTCAGCGGTGCTGACACTGGACGCCAACGGCAACAACGCCCGCGATGCCGACTTCGACCCGAACAACATCATTCAGTACGGGTACTTCAACTTCGCGGCCGCTCCGATCGAACCAGGTTACGCACCGGTCCTCAAGGCCTTTGGCGGAGGAATCCTCGGCGGCGAACTGCGAGACGAGTGTGCGGCCGAGGACCCGGGAACGGTTGAGGGGTTCCAGTGGTTGCAGGATCTGATGTGGAAGGATCACTCGGCGATCACGCCGCAGTTGCAGCAGGAAGAGCCCGGCTTCACCCGATGGGTGCGAGGCCAGGTGGCGATGCAACAGGGCTCCCACGAGCAGGTTCTCGCCGTGCAACAGCAGAACCCGGATCTCAACTACAACGTTGCGGCCCTCCCGGAAGGCCCGGAGGGTAACGCGACCCTGTTCCAGATCCACACATGGGCGATGTACGAGGGGTCCGAGGTGAAGGACTCTGCATGGGAGTTTCTGAAGTACATGGCCACCGAGGGCTCCGGCAAACAGATGGGCCTGATCCCGGCATACCAGGATCGCGCGCTCGGCCAGGACTTCGCAGAGGCGCCGAATGAACCCAGCAACCTCGTCGCCGCACAGCTCGATCCAGCGGGATGGCCGCTTGCGTTCACGAATACTGACCCGTCGGCGGTGTGGGGTGCCGTTTCTAGCCAGGATGGAATCGGCCCCGCGCTCGAGGACATCATCATGAACCGAAAGTCTGCTGCCGAAGCGCTTTCCGGAATCTGCGAGACGCGCATCGACCCCATCCTCGAAGCAGCGGCAGGCTAGCAACCGATGGAACGTAACCGAGCGGTGCCCTCGCAGGAGCCGCCTATCACCCGGCGACGGAAGTCACGTGGAACGAAGCTCGCCCAACGTCAAGTGCGGACAGCCTACCTATTCGTGCTCCCGCAGATCTTCGGACTCGTGGCATTCACCGCCATTCCGCTCGTGGCATCGCTCGGTTACTCCTTCACGAACTGGGATTTGATTGCCCCCTCGCCCACGTTCATCGGACTAGAAAACTGGATCTATCTGTTCCAGGATCCGAGAGTTCCTACCGTGCTGCTGAACACCCTCAAGTTCATCGCGTTCGGCACCACAAGCTTTCTCATCTGTTCGCTCATCGCCGCACTGTTGGCGTACACACCTCGACGGTTCGTCGGTGTGTACCGGGCCGCGATCTTCCTCCCTTACGTCCTTTCGCAGATAGCGATCGGCGTGATCTGGCGGTGGATGTTCAACAGCCAGTCGGGGCCGGTGACGCTCGGAGTCGAGCTGCTCGGTTTCAACAGCCCGGACTGGTTGCTGGACCCGGCCACGGCGATGGCATCGATCGCTCTGGTCACAACATGGCAGACGATCGGGTTCGGCATGACCCTCTATATTGCGGCGCTTCAGGGCGTCCCGACAACCCTCGTCGAGGCGGCAACCATCGACGGCGCCAATTGGTGGCAAAGATTCCGCCACGTCACAATCCCGATGATCTCGCCGACCATCTTTTTCCTGATGATCACCTCGCTGATTGCAGCGCTCCAGTTGTTTGACCCGGTCGTGGCAATGACCTCTTCGACCTCCGGCCCGGCCACGGCCGGCGGCCCGTCCAACTCGACTCGGACAGTCGTGTTGTACATGTACAACCAGATGTTCAATTACAACGAAACCCTGTCGGGGCTCGGCTATGCCGCGACTCTTGCCTGGATGCTCGCACTGCTGACCTTTGCGATCACAGCGGCCCAGTTCGCGATCAGCCGTCGATGGGTCTATTACGCCGACGCAGCTCCGACCAAGACCGCGCGGCGGAAGGGAAAGCGATGACCACAGTGCTCAGCCCACCAACCTCCGCGAACTTGCGCGGCGAATATTCCGCCCGGGGGTTCGCCGGCAGACGCCGGACCGCGACCGTCGGGTATCACGCGCTCATGATCATCCTGGTCTTCGCCTACATCTTCCCGGCCCTGTGGGCGGTCTCGATGTCGCTGCGCACGGACGAGAACATGTTCCGAGCGGACCAGTTGATTCCTAACCCGATCACGCTCGAGCATTACGCGAACCTCATCACCGCCCTACCCGACCTTGGCCGATACTTCCTGAACACTCTCGTCATTGCTGTGGTGGGCACGGCCGGCACGCTTATCTCGAGCTCGCTTGCCGGGTACGCATTGGCCAGGTTCCGGTTTCCCGGACGGGGAGCGCTCCTGGTCACCCTGCTTCTCACGCTGATGGTGCCGGTTCAAGCGACACTCATCCCGCAGTACGTGATCTTTCGCGACCTCGGATGGTTGAACACACCGCTCCCGATCGTCGTTCCCATGCTCTTCGGGACCGCGTTCGCGAGCTTCTTCTTCCGGCAGTTCTTCTTGACGCTCCCACGCGAACTCGAGGACGCAGCCGCGGTCGATGGCGCAGGTCCCTGGCGAACCTTCTTTGCGATCATCGTGCCCCTCTCCGGCCCGGCCTATCTTGCCCTTGGCTTGCTGACGTTTGTCGGACTGTGGAACAGCTTCTACGTCAACGCTGTCTACCTGACCTCCCAAGACAGCTGGGTGCTCACCCAGGCACTTCAATCGCTGATGGGACGTTACACCGCTCAGTACGGCGAGATCATGGCCGGCGTGACCCTCGTCTCGCTGCCGATCATGATCGCCTACATCGTCTTCCAACGATGGATCGTGCGGGGAATCGCCATGACCGGCCTCGCCAACTAAAGGTTCATCATGAAAACACCTCGTACGCACGCGACCGTTTACATTGACGCCACCACCAACGGTGGTCCACCGCTCTCGAAAGACCGCATCGCGATCTACAACTCGGGACTGGTTCCTCTCGAGCGATACATCCGCGACCGCCCGCTCTACCAAGCCGTCGGTGCTGAGTCGCTTCGCATCGATCTCGGCTGGGGAGTCGAGTGGATGCCCCGCCAGCGGGAGGTCGTGCGGAAGACTGTTGAGCTCGATCCAACTTTCGACTTTGCAGAGACCGACCAGCTCGCAGCGTTCCTCAATGAGAGTGGGGTTCGCCCCTATTGGTCCTACTGCTACACCCCCACCGCTGCGCAGGGCGAGGCGGCGACGTGGATGGGCACGGGGACCTCGGACGCGCTCTGGGTCGACACGGTCCGGGAGTACGTCGCAGGGATGGAGCAGCGTCACGTGAGCGTCGGCTACCACGAGGTCTACAACGAGCCTGACCTTCGCGACGAACGCACCGGGGCACCACACTTCTACACAGGGGACCTCGACGACTACCTCACTCTCTACCGCGAGACCGCCCAAGCGATCCGAGAAGTGAACCCATGGGCGCGAATCGGTGGCCCCGCGCTAGCTGCAGCGTCTGTGAACTCGCATTGGATTCGTCGATTCCTGACAATGGTGCAAGACGAGGGCCTGCCACTCGACTTCTTGTCGTTCCATCACTATGGCCATTTCTCGGTGGATAACACGATCCGGAATGTGACCGACATCCTCGCGGAATTCGAGGGCTTCCCTTATCTCGAACTGCACCTCAACGAGTACAACGCTTTCACCATCGACTATCCGCGCGGCGGCCTGCAGGATCAGCACTTCATGGCCTCCGCATTCGCCGCCGATATCCCCCGCCTCCTCGAGAACCGCGCACTCACACGGACGCACTGGGCTCAGTTCCAAGACAGTGGACATGGGAACTTCTCAGGGATGATCGACATCGACGGGAATCCGAAGCCAATCTTCCATGTGTATGAGTTCTATCAAGCAATGCCGCGCGATCGTTCACGAGTAGACATTGACGGACCGGCAGGAGTGGGCGCCGTTGCCTCCGCCGACTCATCGGGCGCGGCCGCCATCGTATGGAACCGTGCTCAAGACAACGTCACGCTGACCATCGACCAGAACTGGCCCGCTGACGATGTAGAGGTGACGATCCTCGACTCGCGAGGCAGGAGCTCCCGACCCTGGGACGGTGAACTCGCGCTTGAGATGGGAGCTGTAGCGCTACTTTCTGCCGCCCACCCCGTCACGCCGTCTGCGCGACGATGCACGGCTCTGCTGCCCCGCCACGGCATGGAAGGCGAGTGGATCGACGTCGACGAACAATCCGGTCGCATCGACATTTCCACGGGCGCGAACGGGCACCACAACCGAGCAATCGTCATCGACACCGACGATTCGCGGCTCGCTAGCGCTCGATGGAAAGTGGAGAGTCACGCCGAAGAGACCAACGCCGTGGTGCACGTGAGCGAAACCAACGATCGGATCTCGGCGACCACGCAGATATCTGGTCGGCCGGTTGCAGTTCAGAATTCCATTCCCACGCCTCCCCGTCCACGCCAGCCCGGATTCACCCGTTTCGCCGTCTCAATTTGTCCCGCCAACGGGCCCGAGCGCCTGACCATCACTCCCGAGGAGCGCACTTGATCCCCGCCCACTATCCCCGTCCCCAGCTGGCCCGCGCCGACTGGACCTCGCTCGACGGCGACTGGCTGCTAGTTGAGGACGGCGCCGAGTCGGGCGCGGACAGCGGCTACTTCGATGAGCACCCGATCTGGACACAGGCCCAGCGAATCGTCGTGCCTTACCCTCCTGAATCCACAGAATCCACAATCGGCCGCGACGTTACCGACGTCCTCTGGTATCGCCGATCATTCGAGCTCACGCTCGCCCCCGGCCGCCGAGCGCTCCTCCACTTCGAAGCGGTCGACTTCGTCGCGGATGTCTGGCTCAATGGTGACCACATCGGAACGCATGAGGGCGGCCAGACACGTTTCTCTTTCGACATCACGCCGTACCTAAATCAGAGTGGCGGCCAACTCCTCACGGTTCGAACCCTGGATCGAGCTCATGATCTTGGACAACCTCGCGGAAAGCAGGATTGGACCGACGACCCTCACGTGATCTGGTACCGGCGTACCTCCGGCATCTGGCGCTCCGTGTGGTGGGAGGATGTTCCGGCCACACACATCAAGAGTGTTGGACTGACCACTGGTTCGGACTTCTCCTTGGTGGCCGCTGTCGAACTTGCGGGTGATTGGCGAGGATCCCGCCTCGACATCGTCGTAAAGCACGACGGCCGCGTGCTGAGCCAGTCAACGCACCGCATGCTGGCCCCCAACTGGCGTGGCGACCTTCAGCTCCAGCAGCCCACGTTGCACATCGAACCCGAAACGCTCCTCTGGTCCCCCGAGCACCCCACACTTCTCGACATCGAGATGCAGTTGAGCGCCGACAACGGCGACATGGATGACGTAGCCTCCTACGCCGGGCTGCGCTCGATCAGCGCCGACGACCGCCACATCCTGCTCAACAACCATCCATACTTCCTGCGATTGGTGCTCGAACAGGGCTACTGGCCACAAACACACCTCGCATCCCCGTCAGGTGAAGCGCTGCGTGCTGAAGCCTTGCTCATCAAGCAGCTCGGCTTCAATGGACTGCGCGTACATCAGAAGGTGGCGGACCCGAGATTTCTTCGACACTGCGACGAAATCGGACTGATCGTCTGGGCGGATTCCGCCGCCGCATACGAATTCAGTGAGAACGCGCTGCGGCGGTCCACGCAAGAGTGGATTCAGATCGTTGAGCGCGACAGAAGCCATCCGTGCATCGCCGCATGGGTACCGTTCAACGAAAGCTGGGGCATCCCCCAACTGGAGACGGACCCGCGACAACGCTCCGCCGTCAGAGCACTGCACTCGCTGATACGTGCGCTTGATCCCACCCGGCTAGTCATGGGGAATGACGGGTGGGAGTACACCGACGGCGATGTCATCGGTGTACACGACTATTCACACGAACCAGCCGTTCTCCGCGAGAGGTACGGCTCCGTCGATTCCGTGCGCACCACCGTTTGTACCGGACGCTCGGGTGGCCGTCGGCTCTCACTGGACGGCGATGCAACCCCACACAAACCCGTACTACTCAGCGAATTTGGCGGTATCAACCTGACCCGCCGTACAGAAGCTTGGACTGGCTACGGGGCCGCGCAGAACGGTGACGATTACGTAGACAAGTTGCGCGCTCTCGTGGAAGAAGTCCGGACCGCAGGGTTCGCTGGGTACTGCTACACCCAACTGACCGACACCGCACAGGAGCAGAACGGCCTTCTTGACGAGAATCGTGCACCCAAAGTGCCGATCGACACGCTCGCCGGTATTTTCGGCAGCTGAGAAGCTCCATACGGATCACCTGGAGGATGGCAAGAATGAAGAACGCCCACCTACGGGCGCCCTCGCCACGTCGTGAATCGGCCTGGGTTTCGTTCCTATCGGTTTCCCTGTCCGGCGGTCGCCGGGTGGGCTGATTCCTGGTCAGCGTAATACGCCTGCTCGACCTCGACCTCGACCTCGACCTCGGCCGTGGGAGCTCATGCCGATTTCGCCATGAGCACCTACACCTCGCAATGATCAAAGAGGCCCTAATGCCGTCCGCTTCAACCGAGTCCAGCCACGATCTGTCGAGGACACTCGTGCACCATCTGCACGGACGAACTCTTGGGCCAAATGCCTCCCGCAGCATACCGAACTCGGCGATTAAACCTCAGATGAGAAGGCATTTGTAGGGCGGACGGGACTTGAACCCGTGACCGATGGACTCTCCCGGGACTACTCCCCCGGATCTCGAATCTCGGCTATTGCTCGACTGATCTCGATATGATCGGGGATTTCTCGCCGATCCTGAATCTGCATACTTCAGACTACTCGGGTTACCTCGGAGCGCCTGGGCCGGGCTCGGTTCGAATAAACGTTGGATAAACGTGAACGGTTCAAATGCCGACCATGCGCCCGCGACTCGACCCCGCGTCCGCGCTCTCACCCCTGGCACGTTGCATGATCGCGGAGCGCCGCACAACAAATCAAGAGTCACCCCAGCCTTCAGCGGCCCCGAGCTCGGGCGACACCCGCCGTAGTCGCGATCGTGACCGCGTGCGGTCCCGCACCGGCACCGTGCCTGTACCCCGAGCTGTACTACTGATCAAAACGGCGTCCCGAGGCTTCCCTGCGGCAGCCAGGTGACTTCCCAGCCGTCCTCAGTCACGCCAAGTTCCAACTCAGCCACGTCGGCGAACCAGAAGTCTGCAATCGTCTCCAGAGCTCCAGGCTGACCATCGCAGATCAGCGCAATGATCGACCCGCTCTCGTCCTCCTCGGCGACCAAGAATTTGCCGTTATAGGGGCCGGCGGTGAACCGCGCGTCTCTTCGGATCATCGCCCCTCACCGTCCGAAATCGAGTGGGACGTGGTTGTTAACGATCGGCTTGCGCCCGCCATGCTCATAGATCTCAAAGTGCACATGCCCGGGCTTCGGCGCATGTCCACCCGTAATCGAGCCATTGTCCATCCGGAACTGCAGCCGGCCATCAGCGGAACGGAAGACGCCGCTCCCGGGCCTTCCGATCTCAGTGTAACCGTCGCCAAGCCAGCGGATACCAGCATCCAGCGCTTCGTCTTGAGATAAGTCGAGCGCGCTCGTCAGGTTCGGCGCGCCGGAGTGGCCGGTGGTCTCGTCGAAGACATCGTCAATCACGCTCCGCGCACTGCCGGTGTCTGCGGCGGCCCTCACGCCCTTTCCGGCCGTCGCAAACCACCCGGCGAACGGGACCATGGCACCGGCGCTGAGTCCTGCACAAAAGTAGTCACTCTCAGATAGGCACCACAGCGCGTTCGCTCCGTCGGCGAACTCGCCAACTCCGGGAATCAATCCGATGAAGTCCAACGACCCGTGGGCCATCTCCCTGAGATTGCTCAGATTCGGGGCGTAGCAGGTGTCGGTGGCGACGCACGGATTCGAGGGCGTGACGTAGGGCACGATGTCGGTCTGGAGGTTCCGGGCCGCCTTGTACGCGTTGGTAACTCGGGCCTGATCCGCGGCGACTGCCTCCGCCTGATGCGCATTTGTAATCCAGGACGTCGAGGAATTGTTGTTCACGTCCGTGACACGCAACCCGGTGGGATCCGCACGGCTTACTGGGTTGCTGTTTGCGTAGGCGTACGCGTTCCACTGTTGCGGATCGGTCAGATCAAGCAGCGGGTCGTCGGACTCCTAGAGTCGACTCAGCCAACGGGATTCGCCCCCATTGCTGAGGATCTGCACTGTCCCGTTTCGAGACAAGACGGATTCTCGCTACGCCATTGCGTTGACTGCATCAAAGAACTCAACGAATCTCTGCTCCTCGATAGCCCCCGCGTCAAACTCCATGGGCTTGCCTTGAACGAGTACGATCTCGACGCGATCCTTCTGTATCGCGCGAGTTGCGTAGGTGAACATCACCGCGGACGGACTTACTCGATGCCGCCCATATCCAGCACGCTGGAAGCCGACAACCACGTGCTGGCGATACTCGACGGACGTCGGCGCACTGACCGCGAAGTCCCACCGCAGATTGTTGTGTAACTCAATGACGGCTTGCCCGAGATAGAGCCCTATATCCATCGCAATCGAGCGCCACTCAAGCGAGGGCCATGCCCCCGCCCGATCAGCCCGCACATTTCTGAGGAACCAGTCATTCAACTCCTGAAGATCCGCTCGCTCATGACCTGTGGGCAGCTCATTGCGTCGTAGAAAATCCTCAAAAGCCGAAACCCGATCAGGGATCGCGCTGAGAAACCGCCGATACTCTGCGCGAGCCACTGGACCGCTCGTGCTCACCCACTGATCCGGGCGATAGTTCACCGCATCGTAGGAGCCGAAATCTGGGGAACTCAACCGTCCAGTCGCCATGGAATTTTCATCTCGTTTAGTAGAAGCGTGACACTGGGGCTTGGGCCGATTGCAGAACCAAGTGACACGGCGGAACCAAAGTCAGGCCGATTCAGGTCGAATCTTCCTCTGACTCACGCGCTCTCAGCCATGCACTCACGTCGCTCACGACTTGGTCAAGTCCTCCGAAGAGTTCTGCCATGGAGAGTCGAACAGAAACTCCGTGAGTTGCTCGGCGTCATCCGACATCCCGATATCCTCGCGACCCGATAACGCCTCAGCCCACGTACAGAGATCGGATTCTTGAAGTAGACCGACACGAAATGCGTCAATCACGCGGCCGAGATCGTGGAACGAAAGGACGACTAACTCCTCTTCGGAATCCCAAGGAAACCCGGCAAGCACTGCCGCGGCCTGCTGAACGGGATGACGAAGCTCGACGAGGCTCAAAATCGCTTCACGACGAGTCAAGGATTGGGCGGTCATCAGTTCAGCTTGTCCTTAACGTGGACGATTGAGCCATCAGGTGCAACCTGAGTCTTTGTATAGCCAATCGTCGTCCCTCTCGAGTCGACTGTCTTTGAATAGGTCGCATAGGAACCAGGCACCCGCCCCGGGACATGAGTGGTGAACTCCACGCCGCCCTGGTAAGCCTTGGCTGTCGAGAGATGTAGGGATGCTCCTCCTTCGCTCGTGGCTTCGACCATGCCCCGCGTCACGTCCCTACGATGCCTCACCACCGCCGAGAACGACGCCTACGCAGCCATCGCGACGATTGGCGTTGGCACGCAGCCTTCCGCCGAATCGAACAGGAACGGGCCCATCGCGGAAGCGCGCCGCGAGCTGGCCTTCGTCGGCTGACCGAGCGGGCAGCCCCACCTTCGTTCACCAGGAACTCGATCAGCGGCCGAGCATCTCAGCGCTGGTGTCACTGTTGAATAAACGTTGGATAAACGTGAACGCGCCCGATCCAGAGCGAATGATGCTGGGAAATCCCAGATCAAGGGGATAATTGCCACGACAGGGACTTGATGCGTGAATCATCTGGACTCGGGTTCAAATCCGGCGCAAAACTCCTGATCAGAGCAATATACGGCAATCCTGATCCACTCGATCGGAGAACATGCCCATCTCGGAAAGGACGGAAAAAATCCTGATCAGAAGTACAATTCAATGAGTAGGGCGGACGGGACTTGAACCCGTGACCGATGGATTATGAGTCCACTGCTCTGACCAGCTGAGCTACCGCCCCGCGCGCCGGGTCAGTCTCGATGCGTCGCCGGCGCGGTATCGGTGACCGGGTCGGTCACCGGCCTCCCACGATACAGGCTCTCGAATGTCGAGATCGTGCGCTGGATGTCGTGTGCGGCGATGAGTCGGATCGACCCGTCTTTCAGTACGCGGTAGTCGGCTGGGGAGGCCTCGAGCACGGTGCGGAGCTTCGCGGCGAGATCTTCCGCGCTGCCCGGCTCGAAGAGGTATCCGTTCTCTCCGTCGTGCACGAGGTGCGGGAGCGCCATCGCGTTGGCGGCGACGATCGGCAGTGCCGAGGCCATCGCCTCCATCGTGACGATGCTCTGCAGCTCGGCGATCGACGGCATCGCCAGCACAGAGGCGCGATGGTAGGCCTCGCGCAGCTCGTCATCGGTGACGTACCCCGTGAAGGTCACCCGGTCGGCGATGCCGAGTTCCACGGCCAGGTGCTCGAGGTTCTTCTTCTGGTCGCCGCCGCCGACGATCTCGACCTTCGCGTCGAGCGAATCGGGGAGCAGTGTGAGCGCACGCAGCAGCACATCGATCTGCTTCTCACCTGTAACGCGGCCGACGAACAGGATGCGGTTCTCGGTGCGAGGCTCCCAGCTCGGTGAATACTTGTGTGCGTCGACGCCGCACGAGATGGCGTGCACCTCGGAGAGACCGGTGTGCTTCTCGAGGAACTGCGCCGCCCTGCGGGTCGGCGTCGTCACCGCTTCGGCGCGGCCGAACGTACGGCCGGCGGCCTTCCATGCCAGCCCGACGGCCCATTCCTGCCATGCAGGCGGCAACAGCGTGAACTCGAGCATGTTCTCGGGCATGAAGTGGTTGGTGCCGATGATGCGGATGCCGCGCTTGTTGGCTTCGACCGAGAGGCCGCGGCCGGTGATGATGTGCGACTGGAAGTGCACGACATCGGGCTGCACCTGGTCGATGACGCGGGCACTGTTCTGCCTGATGCGCCATGGCAGTGCGAAGCGAAGCCAGTCGTGCGGGTACCAGCGCCAGCTCCGAAGGCGGTGCGCGGTGATCTCCTGACCTTCGTGCACCTCCTTCCATGTGCCATGCTTGCGGCTCGCTGCCGGAGCCATGACGTGCACGTCATGGCCACGCTCGGCGAGGCCCGCAGCGAGGCGTTCCGCGAAGCGGGCGGCACCGTTGACATCGGGGGCGAAGGTGTCGGCGCCGATCAGGACCGTGAGCGGTCGATCGGTCTCCGCGCCGGCGGTGCCGGCGGGGGTACGCGCACCGGGGGTGTCAGACACGTGGGGTTGTTCCTCACCATTTCATCGAATCGAGGGCGATCGGCCTTCGTCGGGGCGCCGCGACAGGCGGATCGGCGCGCGGACTGAATCCGACGATAGTCTACGCAGCGCAACGCAGGCTGCCGTGCGCTCGCATGTCGGAGTGTGAGTTCGGTTCAGCTCACAAGCGCGTCTGCGGGTGGTTTCGTGCGAGCTGGAACACACCCCACACGGCGATCACCCCGGCGAGGATGAACACGCCGATCGCCCAGAGCGGCGCCTGCGAAGCTTCGCCGAGCACGAGAATGCCGATCGCGACCGCCACCATGGGGTCGACGACCGTCAGACCGGCGATGACGAGATCGGGCGGGCCCGAGGCGTAGGCGTTCTGCACGAAGTAGGCGCCGAGCGCCGTCGCGCCGAGCAGTCCAAGCACGCACAGCCAGCTGAGCCATTCGAACTCGCCCTGCTGGAGCCGGCCGAGCAGGACCTTGGCGAGCGTCGCGACGAATCCGTACAGTACGCCCGCCATGATCACGTAGAAGATCGCCCGGATGCGCTCACGGAACATGCCGAACGCCACGGCGGCGAGGGCGAGCACCACGGCGAGAATGATCAGGATCGTCACGAGCTGCTGATCGGTGACCGGCTTGTCGACGGCGGTGAACGCGGCGACACCGACGAACAGGAACACGCCGCCCACGCACATCACGATCGCCGAGATCGACTTGCCGTTCAGCTTCACGTTATTGATGCGCGAGTTGAGGATCGAGGTGATGACGAGCGCGATCGCGCCGAGCGGCTGCACCACGATGATCGGTGCGAAGTAGAGGCTCGACAGCTGGAAGGCGATCGCGAGCCCGAGCATGACCGTGCCGATGACCCACGACGGCCTCGCAAGCAGGAGGGCGAGCTGCCGGCCGTTCAGCCCCTTGCCGAGGGTATCGACGGTGTGCGACTCGACCTTGACGACACCACGGTGCTGGAACTGCGCACCGAGCGAGAGGAACACCGCGCCGACGAGAGCGAGCGGGATTCCGATGAACTGGGTGGGGTCGAGGGCAATCTGTTCAGAAAGCTCGCTCAGGTCCGGATCCACGCATCGACCCTACCCGTTCACAGCCGGATATCCTTGCCGAATGGCCGTGCTCCCCATACGAATCACCGGCGACCCGGTGCTGCACTCACCCGCTCTTCCCGCCGAGACGATCGACGACGATCTCCGCACACTCGTGCGCGACATGTTCGAGACGATGGATGCCGCGCCCGGCGTCGGCCTCGCCGCACCGCAGGTCGGCGTCGGCCTGCGGCTCTTCACCTACGGCTGGGTCGACGAGTCGGCCACTCTTTGGCGCGGTGTCGCGATCAACCCCGAGCTCTGGATCACACCGCCGCCCCCGGGCGAGCCCGACGTCGACGAAGAATCGGAGGGATGCCTCTCCGTGCCCGGGGAGCGCTTCGGCCTGCGCAGGGCCGAGCGCGCGATTCTGCGCGCAACCGATCTCGACGGCCAGCGTTTCGAGATCGAGGCTGAGGGATGGCTCGCGCGCATCTTCCAGCACGAATACGACCACCTCGACGGCACGCTCTACACAGACCGCCTCGGTGAGCGCGACCAGCGCATCGTCGCGAAGATCACCCGCAAGCTGGGTTGGGGCAAGCCTGGGCAGCAGTGGATGCCGGGAGTCGATGACCTCGAGGCCTGAGCCGGTTCAGGGCGACGGATGCCTCGTGCAGCCGATTCACACCAGTGCACGGATGCCGGCCGCCACCGCTGCGGCGACGGCGACGACCACGACGAACGGCACTTTGAGCGCATACAGCGCGGCAGCGACGATCACCGCGGGAACCCGTGCGTCGATGACGATCTCTTGGCCGACCCCGAGCGTCTGCACCGCGATGAGCGCGGCCAGCAGCGCGACGGTCAGTAGGTCCGCGATGCGCGCGGGCCGCTCGCGTTCGAGGAATCCGGCCGGCACGAAGTGGCCGACGAGTTTGAGAGCCAGCGTCGCCGCCGTCGCGATGAGGATGATGTGCCAGGTCGTCACGATGCACGCCTCCGGTTGAAGAGGTCGAACCAGCCGACGACGACCGCGACCACCGCGGCGACGAGCACCGGCACGCCGGGCATCAGCACCGGTGTCGTGAGCGTGGCCACGACTGCGGCCGCCACGGCGACCGCACCTGCCTGGAAGCGCTTCAGGCGTGGCCAGAGCAGCCCGAGGAAGGCTGCTGCGGCCGCGGCATCCAACCCCCATGCCCTCGTGTCGCCGAGCGCGTCGCCGATCAGTGCACCGGCGAGTGTGGTGAGGTTCCAGCCGACGAAGATCGTGACGCCCGTGACCCAGAACCCGATGCGCGCACCGCGCTCAGTCGATTGCGCGAGGGCGACCGCCGTGGATTCGTCGATGGTGATCCACGCCGCGGCGACGCGTCGCCACACTCCGCCGCCATCGGCGCCGTCGACGATTGGTTTCATGCGCATGCCGTAGACGACGTTGCGGATGCCGAGCATCGCGGCGGTGGCGATCGCCGAGCCGCCCGCGGCGACGCCTCCGCTCGCGAGCACACCGACGAGCGCGAACTGGGAGCCACCGGTGAACATCACGAGGCTGAGGAAGCACGTCTGCCAGATGTCGAGTCCGGCTGCGACCGAGAGCGCCCCGAACGAGATGCCGTAGATCGCGGTCGCGAGACCGACGGCGAGGCTGTCGCGAACCGCGCCGGAGCGCACAGCGCGCATCGTCTCGGCACGCTCGGAAGGCGGCATCGCAGCATCGGCGTGCTCGTCCACGAGACCTCCCTCATCGACGAAGGGCCGCCCGGATGCCCGGACGGCCCTCACTGCTCCCCCACTTGGACTCGAACCAAGAACCTACCGGTTAACAGCCGATTGCTCTGCCAATTGAGCTATGGAGGATCGCTTGTTCAGCGTCAATACTCTAGCAAAAGATGCCCCGACTCCCAATTCGACGCCGCCCGAGCGTCGTGAACATCTCGGGTGCGGCATCCGTCATGCCGAGGGACCCAGATCGAGGTCGTCGATCACGGCATGACCGGCGTCGAGCGCCCCGGCCAGGGCCATGACATACGGATGCCGCGGATCGTCGAGCACTTCGTCGATCGTGCCGATCGCAGCGAGCCTGCCCTTGTCGAGCACGGCGATGCGCTCGGCCGTGCTTCGCAGCACAGGCAGATCGTGGCTGATGATCATCGCCGAGAACGTGTGCTGGTCGCGAAGCTCGCCGATCAGTTGCGCGACCGCATCGCGAACCGTGAGGTCGATGCCCGCGGTCGGTTCATCGGCGACCAGCACCGCAGGGCCGAGCACGAGCGCGCGTGCCAGGGCGACCCGCTGCCGCTGCCCGCCCGACAGTTCGTACGGGTACTTGTCGAGCATGCCGAGCGAGAGCCGCACACCGTCGAGCATCGTCGCGACCCGCGTGGCAAGGGCCCGCGCGTTGTAGCGGCGATCGCGCTCGAGGATCGGCTCCGCGATGATCTCGGAAACGCTCCGGTCGGCCGGCAGCTTCGATGCGGCATCCTGCGGGAGATAGCCGACGTGGAACCGGTACTCGGGCACCTTCCGCTTCGGGATTCCGCGCAGCGACTGGCCGAGCACGGTCGCGTCACCGCCCGTGATGACGGCTCGGCCCTCACCTGCTCGAGTCTCGAACGCAGCGCCCGAGAGCACCTTCGCGAGAGTGCTCTTGCCGCTGCCCGCACTGCCCAGCAGACCGAGCACTTCACCGGGAGCGATCGTGAGAGTGAGCCCGTGCAGCGCCACGTAGGCGGGGCTCGCACCGTGCGCCGGGTACTCGACCGAGAGATCGCTCAGCACGATCGGGAACCCGTGGGCGGCGCCACGCATCAGACGGCCTCCCGAAGTCGACGGAGTTCTTCCCGTCGGGTGGCCTGAGCGACCGGATCGGGCACCGGCAACGAAGCGAGCAGCCGCTGGGTGTACGGATCGCTCGGCGCGCCGAGCACCTCTGCTCCGGTGCCCTCCTCGACCAGAGAGCCCCGGTAGAGCACCGCGATGCGGTCGGCGAGCAGGTCGACGACCGCGAGGTCGTGGCTGATGAACAGCGACGCGAAGCCGAACTCGCGCTGCAGTTCGGCGAACAGTTCGAGCACGCGAGCCTGCACCGAGACGTCGAGCGCCGAGGTCGGTTCGTCGGCGATGAGCAGTTCGGGCTCGAGCGCGAGCGCCCGGGCGAGACTGGCACGCTGCCGCTGTCCGCCGGAGAGCTCATGCGGATAGCGGTCACCGTACGCACGGGGCAACTGCACGGCCTCGAGCAGCTCGTCGACCCGGGCGCGCGCAGCGCCGGGATTCGACGCCCGGCCGTGGATCACGAGCGGTTCGGCGACGCACTCGGCGATCGTGAGCAGCGGATTGAAACTCGACGCCGGGTCCTGGAAGACGAAGCCGATGCGGCTGCGCAACGGTCGGAACTCGCGCTCGCGCACGTCATTCATCTCGTGCCCGAGCACGCGGAGGGAACCGCCGGTGACCTTCGTCAGACCGGCGATGGCACGCCCGATCGTGGTCTTGCCCGATCCCGACTCCCCCACGAGGCCGAGCACTTCACCCGGGCGGATGACGAAGTCCACTCCATCGACGGCTCGGAAGCCCGAACGGCCGAACCGGCCCGGGTAGACGATCTCGAGACCGGATGCCTCGACGACCGGCGCCTGGTCGGCCCAATCCGTCGGTCGTTGTTCGGCGCGGTCGATCGCACTCGCCGTGCCGGTGCCCACGTACGGCACGGCTGCGAGCAGCGCCTTCGTGTACTCATCCTGCGGCGAGGCGAAGAGCGTCTCGACATCTGCCTCTTCGAAGACCTTGCCCTGGTACATCACGGCGACCCGGTCGGCGAGGTCTGCAACGACACCCATATTGTGGGTGATGAGCACGATGCCCATGCCGAACTCATCGCGGCAGCGACGCAGCAGGTCGAGGATCTCGGCCTGCACCGTGACATCGAGCGCGGTGGTCGGCTCATCGGCGACGATGAGACCCGGGTCGAGCACGAGCGCCATCGCGATGACGACGCGCTGCTTCTGCCCGCCCGAGAACTGGTGCGGGTAGTGGTCGACACGGTGCTCAGGATCGGGGATGCCCACGCGGCCGAGGATCTCGACCGCCTTCGCCCGTGCGTCCTTCTTGGAGATCTTGGTGTGAGCGCGGAGCCCCTCGATGATCTGCCACCCGACGGTGTAGACGGGGTTCAGGGCGCTCGACGGCTCCTGGAACACCATCGCGACATCCGTGCCCCTGACGCCGCGCAACTGCTTCCTCGAGAGCGAGACGACATCGTGCTCGGCGGTGCCCGCCTTGTTGGAGAGGATGACCGCGCCTCTGGCCGTCGCAGTCTCGGGCAGGAGCCCGAGAATGGCCTTCGCCGTGACGGTCTTGCCGCTGCCCGACTCGCCGACGATCGCGAGGACCTCGCCCCGTTCGACCGAGAGCGACACATCGTCGACGGCCTTGACCGCGCCTGCGTCGGTGGCGAACGAGACGCCGAGCCGTTCGATGCTGACGACCGTGCTCATGACCGGACCTCGATTCCGTGCTCGTCGAATGTTTCGCCGTCTTCGAGCCCGGCCAGTCCGCCCGGACCAGCGGTGAGTGCGCCACCGGGTACGACGGATGTCTCTGCGACCTCACCGGACGACTGTGCGACCCTGCGTCGCCCACGCAGTCGCGGGTCGGCGAGGTCGTTCAGGCTCTCGCCCACGAGGGTGATGCCGAGCACGACCAGCACGATGGCCAGACCGGGGTACAGCGCGGTCCACCAGATGCCGCTCGAGACGTCGGACAGGGCCTTGTTGAGGTCGTAGCCCCACTCAGCGGCCGCGGTCGGCTCGATACCGAAGCCGATGAAGCCGAGGCCCGCGAGGGTGAGGATGGCCTCTGACGAGTTCAGGGTGAAGATGAGCGGGAGTGTGCGCGTCGCGTTCCGCAGCACGTGGCGGAACATGACCCGGCTGTTGGAGGCGCCGAGCACCTTCGCCGATTCCACGTAAGCCTCGGCCTTGATGCGCACCGTCTCGGCGCGGATCACGCGGAAGTACTGCGGGATGAACACGACCGTGATCGAGATGGCGGCCGCGAACACGCCGCCCCACAGGTTCGACTGGCCTCCCGAGATCACGATCGCCATGACGATCGCGAGGAGCAGCGAGGGGAAGGCGTAGATGGCGTCGCAGACCACGACGAGCATGCGGTCGAGCCAGCCTCCGAAGTAACCGGAGACGAGCCCCAGCAGCACACCCGCGAAGATCGAGAGGATGACGGCGATGATGATCACGAGGATCGCGGTCTGCGCACCCCACAGCACTCGAGACAGCACATCGTAGCCGCCGACCGTCGTGCCGAAGAGATGCTCGGCCGACGGGGGCTGCTGGCTTCCGAACGGCCCCTCGGCGTCGCGCAGCTGTGCGAAGCCGTACGGGGCGAGCAGGGGCGCGAAGATCGCCACCAGCACGAAGAGGACGGTCAGCACGAGGCCGGCGACGAGCATGCCGCGCTGGAGGCCGACGCTCTGGCGCAATTGGTGCACGACGGGCAGCCGGTCGCGGAGGCGCCGTTTCGGCGCCCGGATGACGGTGTCGGTCGACATGTCAGTACCTCACCCTCGGGTCGATGAGCGCCGCGATGATGTCGACGATGAAGTTGGTGAGCGCGACGATCACGGCGAGCAGGGCGACGATGCCCTGCACCGCGACGAAGTCGCGCGCCTGGATGTATTCGACCAGTTGGAACCCGAGCCCGTTCCACTCGAACGTCGTCTCGGTGAGCACTGCGCCGCCGAGCAGGAGGGCGATCTGCAGTCCGATGACGGTGATGATCGGGATGAGAGCGGGGCGGTACGCGTGCTTCTGCACGAGCCGGTACTCGCTGACTCCGCGCGATCGCGCCGCATCGACGTAATCGGTCGAGAGCGTGCCGATCACGTTCGTGCGCACGAGCCGCAGGAACACGCCGGCAGTCAACAGGCCGAGCGCGATCGCCGGAAGCACCGCGTGGGCGAGCACATCGCCCAGTACCGCCGGGTTGCCCGTCATGATCGCGTCGATCGTGTACAGGCCCGTCTTGTTCGGCAGCACCTCCATTTGGAGCTGCGCGCTGACGGAAGCGCGCCCGGCCACCGGCAGCCAGCCGAGCCAGACGGAGAAGACGAGCTTCAGCAGAAGTCCGGCGAAGAACACCGGGGTGGCGTAGCACAGGATGGCGAACACGCGCAACGCGGCATCTTGACCCTTGTCGCGGAAGTACGCGGCGACGAGACCCAGCGGAATGCCGACGACGAAGGCGACGAGCAGGGCGTAGAACGCGAGCTCGAGGGTCGCGCTGCCGTAGGTGACGAGGATCTCGGTGACCGGACGATGATCGGTGATCGTGGTGCCGAAGTTGCCGGTGAAGAACTGGCCGATGTACTCGAGGTACTGCACGATGATCGGTCGGTCGTAGCCTGCCGCGTGGATGCGCTCGGCAAGCTGGTCGGCGGTGAGCCGGCCGCCGAGCGCGGCGGTGATCGGGTCCCCTGTCGAGCGCATGAGCACGAACACGAGGGTGACGAGGATGAACACCGTCGGGATGATGAGCAGCGCTCGAACGATGATGTATCGGCCGAGACCACCACCGGAGGATTTCGGCCGTCGCCGTTTTTCAGGGGACGCGCTGCTGACGGGCGCCGTCGTCGTTGAAGTCAATGTTCGCCAATCGGGTGTGGGCTGGAACGCGGGTGGCCCGCTCCGGAGAGCGGGCCACCCGTTCCTTGCGTTGAAGAGACTCTAGTCGTTCAGACGACTCAGCCCTTCGACAGTGCCGCGTAGCGGAACTTGAACGACGCGTCGAGCGTGTCGTCGGCGCCTTCGACGTCGGTACCGGTGACCGCGACCTGGGCACCCTGCAGGTACGGCACGGTCGACAGGTCGGCCGCCACCTTCTGCTGGATCTCCTCGATCTGCGCGGTGCGCGCGGCGGGGTCGGGCTCCGAGGCCTGCTTGATGATCAGGTCGTTGACTTCCTGGTTCACGTAGTGGTTCCCGAGGAAGTTCTCGATCAGGAAGAACGGCGTGACGTAGTTGTCGGCGTCCGAGTAGTCGGGGAACCAGCCCAGCTGGTACGCCGGGTACACGTCGGACGTGCGGTCCTCGGAGTACTGCACCCACTCGGTGGTCTGCAAGTTCACCGTGAACAGGCCGCTCGCCTCGAGCTGGTCCTTGATGAGCGCGTACTCGTCGGCCGACGAAGGGCCGTAGTGGTCGTTCGAGTACTGCAGGTTCAGCTCGACCGGCGTGGTCACGCCGGCTGCCGTGAGACGCTCGGCCGCCTTGTCGGCGTCGGGCGCGCCCTGACCGTCGCCGTACATCTCGACGAGCGGCTCGACCGCAGCTGCGATGCCGGCGGGCACGTAGGAGTAGAGCGGGGTGTAGGTGCCCTTGTAGACCTGCTCGGCGAGCTCATCGCGGTCGATGAGGTCGGCGACGGACTGACGAACGGCGAGTGCCTTGGCCGGGTCGGCCTCGGCGGTCTTCGCACCGTAGGGCTGCGTGTCGAAGTTGAAGACGATGTAGCGGATCTCGCCACCGGGGCCCTCGACGACGTTGACCGCGTCGTTGCCCTTGAGGTCGTCGATGTCGGTCGCGGAGAGGCTCCGGTATGCGACGTCGATGTTGCCCTCTTGAACGTCGAGCTTCAGGTTCGACGACTCGGCGTAGTACTTCAGGTTGACCGTGTCGGTCTTCGCCTCGGCGAGGAGCCCCTTGTACTCGGGGTTCTTCTTGAACGAGATGAGGGTGTTGAAGTCGTAGCTCGCGATCGTGTACGGGCCGGCGAATGCGTTTGCCGCGACGATGTCGTCGTCGGAGGTCAGCTCGTCGGCGGCGAAGACCTCGTCGTCGACGATCGCACCCGGGAAGCTCGTGAGGATCAGCGGAAAGACCTGGTCGTTCTCGGCCTTGAGGTGGAAGACGACGGTGGTGTCGTCGACGACCTCGGTGCTGTCAAGGTTGTACAGCAGGCTCGAGGCGCCGTTGGGGTCGGCGATCGCCAGCTGACGGTCGAACGAGAACTTCACGTCGTCGGCCGTCAGGTCGTTGCCATTGGCCCACTTCAGGCCCTCGGGCAGCGTGACCGTGTATTCGGTCGGTGCGGTGAACTCGGCGCTCTCGGCGAGGTCGGGCACGACGTCGGTGCTCTGGTAGTCGGTGTTCAGCAGGTACGGGAAGACCTGCGTCTGCACCGCGAGCGAGCCGTTGTCGTACGAGCCGGCCGGGTCGAGCGTCGTCACCTTGTCGGTCGTGCCGACGGTGACCGAGTCGCCCGAGGCGCTGTCGCCGCCTGCGTCGGCCGAGCAGCCGGCGAGTGCGAGGGCTGCGACCGAGAGACCGGCCACGGCGACGAGGCTACGCCGACCGTTCTTGGATGCGGATGTCATATCCGTCTACCTCTTCCTATGGATTTCGGCACGACCGCCGCGTGGCGGATGCCGAGCTGTGTGTGAGACCGAGACGTTCGGGTCCCGCGGGACGAGCCGGGTTGCTCATTCCCACCCTCATGAGATGAGGTGAGGGCGCCCCACCGCGCGCTTGCGGGAGACCCTTCAAGAGGTAGCACGGCGACCTTGAGGGAGAACCCAACGTTATCGGACCGTAATGTTCAACAATTCCGAACAATATCGGTCGGAAGTCCCCACTCTTCGGAATGTACTGACGTCTGTCGCTCGAAGAGCTCTCGGTGGGAGGCTTCCTGCACACCATCTTGACAGCGGACTCAACGCCGCTTCACAGGATTGAGAGTGGGCGGCAAGCCCGCGAACACGATCGGGAGGTTGGCAGTGACACGACACAACCCAGCGGAACGGCTTGAGGCGGGACGCAGAACCGGCATGAGGCGAACGACCGTCGCGGTCGTCGCCGCTGCGGGCGCAATCGCGCTCGCGTCAGTCTCGAACAGCGCCGCGATGGCCGCGCCGCCCGGCAGTTTCGACCCTGACGTCCTCAACCCCGTCGACTCCCAGAACTGGGAGAACATGGACGACATGACCTGGGACGACTACGTCGGCGTGCCAGGCACCGACTGGGCGAACGACGCCGAAGGCTCGGACCGGCAGTTCAACGGCGCCATCGTGCTCGTCGACTTCGAGAACCAGCCGTTCCTCGTGACCCAGCCGGAAGGCACGCATGCGTTCGGCGATCCCTCGGGCCTCGCCAACGGGCTCGAGCGTGAAGCGGTGCCCGGCTTCTATCTCGACCTGCTCAACAAGCCGAGCGAGTTGAACCACGGCCGCACCATCAATGAGTACTGGATGGAGCAGTCCGGTGGCCGGCTCAGCGTGCAGATGGAGGCATTCGGTCCCTACGAACTGCCGGGAAACATCGAGGAGTACGGTCTGAACGACTCGTTCAACAAGCCGAACGCCGCATTCTGTCCGCAGGGCCTCTCGTGCGACAAGAACATCCGCACCGACGCGCTCGCACTCTGGGGCGCCGACATCGGGAGCACGGATCCGCTGACCCAGTTCGACCAGGTCTTCTACGTCACCGCCGGGCATGACGAGTCTGCGACGTGGGAGGAATTCGGGCAGATGCTGTTCGAGAACCCCGAAGACGTCACCGACGACTTCGGACCGCCCCGTGATGAGAACGGCATCGCCCTCGACCAGAACGGCGCGCCGATGGCGAACTGGGCGAAGACCCGCTACGTGCCGTGGACCTCATGGGCGGCTGCGGTGAACCACTGGCCGAACGCGAACTCACCGCGCAACGGACGGGCCGGCAACTCGACACAGGCAGAGTCTTCGGGCATGGGCACGTATGCGCATGAGTTCGCACACATCCTCGGCATCTCAGACAACTACGGAAACCCGTACGGTACCGAAGCGGCCGACGGCGGACCACTGCGCGACACCAGTGGACCGTTCGATGTCCTGGCCAGAGGAACGTTCAACGGCCCGGGCGGCACGCACGAGCGATGGAGCGTCCCGTCGGTCGCCGGCGGATCCCAGCCCTCGGGAGTCGCGCTGCGCAACCGCATCGACCTCGGCATCATCGACGAGTCGAACTACCTGAACCTTCAGGAGAGCGAACTCGATTCGCTCGGTTCGATCGTCACGAACGTCGTCTCGCGGGCCGTCATGCGTCCCGGTGAACTCACCGGCATCAACCTGGTGTTCGACAAGCCGGGCGAGGCCGCGGCCGACGATTCGAGCGGCACGTGCACCCGGCAGGCCCAGTTCGACTGCGACGGCGGTTCCTTCGACAACTACACCGTCGAAGTGATCGACCAGATGGGCACCGACTCGTTCCAGCCCGACCACGGCGTGATGATCGCGAAGACGAAGAACCAGGATCGCAACCCCTTCATCTGGACGATCGACGCGAACCCGCAGGACCTCGCGACGGTCGACTACGTTCGCCCCGACGGCACGCCGATCATGGTTACTCGAGGCGACCAGCGCCAACTGAACGACGGGCTCTTCCACGCCGGCAACGACTCCGGTTCGGAGTACGAGTACGTTGACACCGCGAACGGGCTGCACTTCTACGTCGTGAACGTGCAACGCGACGACGACGGCATCCTCGCCTACGACGTCGCCGTGCGTTCGACGGTGAGCGCCGGGCCGCAGGCCCGTGGCGTCGACCTCGGTCAGGCGGTCGTGAACGGCCACCTCGCCTCCATGCACGGTCAGGCGCAGGCGAACGGCATCGCGATCGCGCAGTGCGCCGTTCCGCTGACGAACACGGGTGGCGCGGTCGAGGATGCGAAGGCGAACAGCGACATCTATCGCCTCGCGACCTCGATCGAGGGCCGCGGCTGGTCGGTGCAAACGCCGAGCAGCATCGTCACCGCAACGGCCGGGGAGACGATCTCCGTGCCGGTCTATGCGTCACGCGGCGCCGACGCCGCCCGGGATGCCACCGTCACGATCACCGCGACGTCGGAGAACGACCCCTCGGCAACCGAGACGATCACCTGCGAGCTCGACGCACCGGGCAACGGCCGCTGAGTCGACCGCGCCGATCGGGGCGCGCGGAACGGGAAGCACTCCCGTTCCGCGCCGCCCCGTTCGGCGTCGGCATCCCCCGTACCTGCACCACCCACCACGCCCGCCGCACTGACGGGCACGAGGAGGCAACGTTTGTTCACGTCCGTTCGACGTTCGGCACTGTGCCTCGCACTCCTGTTGCCGACCCTCGCGCTCACCGCTTGCGCGAGTTCGCGCGGCGCCGACGATTCCGCCGGCGATGGCGCTGTGCTCGAACTCGTCGTCCGCGATGGTCACCTGCGAGAGCTCGGCGCTTCGTGCTCAGGCGCGAGGCCGTACCTCGAGTTCCACAAGGGTGCCGAGCTGAGCTTGCTCGACGAGAACGGTGGCCAAGCGTTCGGGGCGGTACTCGACGATGGCGAAGCCGTGAAGGTCGACGAGATCGACTACGGGAACGCACCGCGCATCCCGACCTTCTGCCGCTTCCAGCTCGGCGCCGCAGAACTCGAAGACGGCGTGAGTTATCGGGTGAGCATCGACGGCCACGTCGTCGCCGAACATCGAGCGGATGCTGCTGCGACGATGGTGTTCGTCCCCGCACTCGCCGACCTCGACCCCGCCATCGAAGAACCAGAACGATCGGAAGGATCAGAATGAACGGCATCCAACCGATCGCGATGATCGGCACCGTCGCCGCACTCATCCTCGCCCTGACCGCCTGCACGAGCGGCCCTCGAGGCGGCGTCGCCCAATTGCCGGGGCCGCTGCCCGAGGGCGCCTCATACGCAACCGGCACGGTCGGCCCTGCGGCCCCGGCCCTCGAGGGCGCGCTCATCGATGACACACCCGTCGACCTCGAGACGCTCGCGGCCGGCCGGCCGCTGATCGTGCAGTTCATGGCCAGTTGGTGTTCGAGCTGCGCTGAACAACAGTCCGTTCTCTCGGAGATCGACTCGGAGTACGGCGACATGATCGCCATCGCGCAGGTCTCGGGTGATACCGATGGGGCGGCCCTCGCGAGCTACCTCGACGAGCATCACGTCGATCAGCCGGTGCTCGTCGATCCCGAACTTCAGATCTGGCGCTCGTACGCGGTGACCGAACCGCCCATGACCGCACTCATCGACGCTGATGGACACCTCGTCAAGCTCTGGCCCGCCGGAGCCGATGTGGTGAAGCTCAGGGAGCAGCTCGATCGCATCGTCGCGGACGACGACTGACCCGCGCTACTCCGCGCGAAGCGCTCGACGCTCGGTCTCGATCTCGACGAGAGCGCGCTGCAGCGTGCCGTACGCCGCGAGATCGGTGCGATCCGTACGCTGCAGGCGCCCGAGCAGTTCGGATTTCTGTCGCAGCAGCTCGCGATCGACGAGTGCACTCACGACCGCCTGCACGTACGCAGTGAGCTCGCCCTCGCTGCGCTGCGGCACGGGGGCGACCGCGAGTTGTTGCACGAGGCCCGCGAAGGGCGCGGGCACCTCGGCGATGACGCGATCGACTCGCACCGCCGGATCGGGCGTAGCCAGCACCGAGGCGATTCCATCACGGATGACGGCGAGCGACGGATTGCCGAAGCGGCTGTCGACGGCGTGACGCAGCAGTTCGGCTCCGACCGCGTCAGGGTACTGCAGCATCGCCTGGAGGGCATCGCGCTCGAGGCGGGTGGCGGGGTCTGCCGGCAGTTGGGTGATCGAGAACGGGCGCTCGGGGACATCCGTCGCGACCGCCGTGCCGCCGCCGGCCGTGGCGGACGCCGGCGACCCGCCCCGCTCCCCCGCCGGCTTCGCACGACTCGATGCCGATCGCACGGCGCGCGTCACCTCGGCGAGTTCGACGCCGAGCATGCGCGCGAGCTGGTGCGTGTACCCGGGGCGAGCCGCGGGGTCGCGCATCTCGGCGATGATCGGCGCCGCCGCTCGAAGTGCGGCGACCCGCCCCTCGACTGTTTCGAGGTCGTACCGAGCGAGGGTGTGCTTGATGACGAACTCGAACATCGGCGTGCGGGAGTCGATGAGGGTGCGCACCGCAGCGTCGCCTCGAGCGAGACGCAGGTCGCACGGGTCGAGCCCGTCGGGAGCGACCGCGACGAAGGTCTGGGCTGCGAAGCGCTGCTCTTCGCCGAAGGCGCGCATCGCGGCCTGCTGGCCTGCGGCATCGCCGTCGAAGGTGAACACGACCTCGCCGAGGCCCGAGTCGTCGCCGAGCACCCGGCGCAGCACCTTGATGTGGTCGACGCCGAAGGAGGTGCCGCAAGTGGCGATCGCGGTCGTGACGCCGGCGAGGTGGCAGGCCATGACATCGGTGTACCCCTCGACGACGACGACCCGACGCGACTTGGAGATGTCGCGCTTGGCGAGATCGAGACCGTAGAGCACCTGCGACTTGTGGTAGACCGCGGTCTCGGGGGTGTTCAGGTACTTGGGGCCCTTGTCGTCGTCGAGCAGGCGCCGGGCACCGAAACCGACGGTCTGCCCGGTGACGTCGCGAATGGGCCAGACGAGTCGGCCGCGGAAACGGTCGTATATGCCACGATCGCCCTGCGAGACGAGGCCGGATGCCGCGAGCTCATCACTCGTGTACCCGCGGCCCTTCAGATGGTCGGTGAGCGCATCCCAGCTCTTCGGCGCGAAGCCGACGCCGAACCGCTTCGCCGCCTCGGCGTCGAACCCGCGCTCGCCGAGGAACCGGCGACCGACCTCGGCCTCGGGCGTGCCGAGTCGTTCGGTGAAGAACTCGGCAGCGGCTTGATTCGCGGCGAGCAGCCGAGCCCGGTTGCCATGATCGGAGGCCTGCCCGCCGTCTTCGTAGTGCAGTTCGAGCCCGATGCGCCCTGCGAGCCGCTCAACGGCTTCGGTGAAGGAGACGTGGTCCATTCGCTGCAGGAACGTGTACGCGTCACCCGACTCGCCGCAGCCGAAGCAGTGGTAGTAGCCGAGCCCCGGCCGCACATGGAAGCTCGGACTGCGTTCGTCGTGGAAGGGACAGAGCCCCTTCATCGACCCGACGCCGGCGGACTTCAGATTGACGTGCTCGCCCACGATGTCGGCGATGTTGGTTCGGGCCTTCACCTCATCGACATCGCTCTGTCGAATTCGGCCCGCCATGGTTCTCATCCTAGTTCGCCCGGAAGTCCCGACGGCCGGCCGACGGCATCGGTTCTCAGCGCTGCACGAGGCGCTCGTACCAAGCGAGAGCCGATTGGTCGGTGAGACTCGCGACCTGGTCGACGACGACGCGCTTGCGCGCAACATCATCTGCGGCCGCTCGCCAGTCTTCGGCGAACCCCGAGTCGAGGTGCTGCTCGCCCGTCTCGAGAAGCGTGTCTGCGAGGGAGGTGAGCACTTCGCGCTGCTGGTGATAGATCGGCTGCCGAGTGTTGCGCGACATCACGAATGCCGCGACGATGCCCTTCAGCACCGCGATCTCCGCCTGGATCTTGCGTGGCACGACGACGTCGGCGTCGAATCGGATGAGGCTCGCGACCGGGAACGCCGCCCGAGTCGATGCGGTCGCAGCGTGCGCGAAGCGGCCGATGAGCTGGCTCGTGAGGTTCTTCAGACGGCCCTGGTCGCGGCGACTTCCGTCCCACGTGTCGAGCCAGCCGTCGAGCGAATCGAGCCGATCGAACGCCGCGATGAGTTCGTCGTGGGCGATGGACCCGCCGATCCACTCGTACATCGAGCTGACGAGACCGTCGTGATCGACCCGTGCGCCGAGAGCGGCGACGTCGATGTAGCCGTTGACGACCGCGTCTTCGAAGTCGTGAACTGAGTAGGCGATGTCATCGGAGAGGTCCATGACCTGCGCCTCGATGCAGAGCCGTCGCTCGGGTGCGCCCGCGCGGAGCCAACGGAACACCTCGACGTCGCCCTGGTAGAAGCCGAACTTCGCACGGCCCGACGGATCTGCGACGCTCGTCTCTTCGGGCCACGGATACTTGCAGCTCGCGTCGAGGCTCGCCCTCGTGAGGTTGAGGCCATAGCTGCGACCATCGGGCCCGAACACCTTCGGTTCGAGCCTCGTGAGCAGTCGCAGCGTCTGCGCGTTGCCCTCGAATCCGCCGACGTCGATCGCCCACGTGTTGAGCGCCTTCTCGCCGTTGTGGCCGAATGGCGGGTGGCCGAGATCGTGCGCGAGGCAAGCAGTGTCGACGACGTCGGGGTCGAGTCCGAGACTCTCGGCGAGCTCACGACCGACTTGGGCCACTTCGAGCGAGTGCGTGAGCCGATTGCGCGCGAAGTCGAGGCCCGCAGTGGGGCTCAGCACCTGGGTCTTCGCGGCCAGTCGGCGGAGCGCACTGGAGTGCAGGAGCCTCGCACGATCGCGAGCGAAGTCGCTGCGCCGTGAGGAGTGCGTTTCGGGGAGCCAGCGCTCGGTATCGGCGGGTTCGTATCCGCCGAAGAGTCGTTCGCGCACGCTCAGCCGCCACTCGTGTCGAGTTCGGCGTCGACGAGGGTGACCCGATCGTGGCCGACGAGCTCTTGGGAGTCGAGCCAGCCCTCGGGCAGCGCCGGCTTCTTGGGAGTGCCCGCGCGGCCGCGCGGACCCTCGGCGCCCTCGCCCGGGTAGGGCATCGACCAGTCGAGGGTGCCGAGCAGCTCGTCGAGCTGGGCGAGGGACTCGACCGTCGCGAGCCGGGCCCGAAGGTCTCCCCCGACGGGATAACCCTTGAAGTACCAGGCGACATGTTTACGGATGTCACGGCACCCGCGCTCTTCGCTGTCGAAGAACTCGGTGAGGAGCTCGGCGTGGCGCCGGAACGTCTGCGCGACCTCGCCGAGCGACGGCTGAAAGCTCTGCGATTCTCCGCGGAACGCCGCGGCGAGGTCGCCGAAGAGCCACGGGCGACCGAGGCATCCGCGCCCGACCACGACGCCGTCGCACCCGGTCTCGGCGACCATGCGCAGTGCGTCATCGGCTGACCAGATGTCGCCGTTGCCGAGCACCGGAACGCTCGTCACGGTCTCTTTGAGCTTCGCGATGGCCGACCAGTCTGCCTCGCCGGAGTAGAACTCCGAGGCGGTGCGCGCGTGCAGTGCGACTGCGGCGACGCCCGCGCCTTCGGCGATGCGCCCCGCCTCGAGGTAGGTGAGGTGGTCGGCATCGATGCCCTTGCGCATCTTGATCGTGAGCGGGATGTCGCCGGCGGCTTGCACGGCGCCCTCGACGATGCCCCGGAAGAGCCCGCTCTTCCACGGCAGCGCGGCTCCCCCGCCCTTGCGGGTGACCTTCGGCACGGGGCATCCGAAGTTCAGGTCGATGTGGTCGGCCCGGTCTTCGGCGACGAGCATGGTGACCGCCTCGGCGACGGTCTTCGGGTCGACGCCGTAGAGCTGGATCGAGCGCGGCGTCTCGGACTCGTGGTGCGTGATGAGGCGCATCGACTCGGGAGTGCGCTCGACGAGCGCACGCGAGGTGATCATCTCGCTGACGTAGAGACCGGCGCCGAACTCGCGGCAGAGGCGACGGAACGCCGTGTTCGTGATGCCGGCCATAGGGGCGAGCACGACGGGCACGTCGAGGGCGAGCCCGCCGATCGTCAGCGGGCCCGCGGGAAGCGTGGTGGTGGAGGACATCACCAAGATTCTCCCAGAGTTCGGGGCGCAGTCGCCCGCTTCGGCCATGCGCACCTAAGATTCACGGGAAGACGAGGCTGGGGAGGACGAGATGTCAGAGCTCACGGGCGTAGATCGAGTGCGAGCGGATGCCGCGGCACGAGGCCTCGACGTCGAGATCATCGAGCGCCCGGCAGCGCGCAGCATCGAGGAGGCGGCCGAACTCCTGGGCATCACGCCCGCCGACATCGTCAAGTCGCTCGTCGTCAAGCGCAGCGACGACACGTACGTCTTCGCGCTCGTGCCGGGCGGTCGCAAGATCTCGTGGCCGAAACTGCGCGCTGTGGTCGGCGTCAACAAGCTCCAGTTGCCCGATGCCTCGCTCGCGCTCGCCGCGACGGGCTACGAACGCGGCACGATCACCCCGCTGGGCTCGACCACGGCTTGGCCGGTCGTCGCCGATGCCTCGATCGCGGGCCGCCGCGTCTCGATGGGAGCAGGCGAGCACGGCCGCAGCCTCTTCGTCGACGCCGATCGGCTCATCGATGCGTTCGACGCGACCGTCGCCGACATCTCCGATCCCGAATAGCGCGACTGCTGGTTGAGCCTGTCGATACCCGGTTTCGACAGGCTCAACCAGCAGTCGGGATGTAGCAGACGTCGCCCTCGCACACCATCGCCGACGCATCGCCCGTGATCATCGCGAACGGCGCGGGCACAGCAGCATCCGTCGCCTGAACTGCCTCGGGGCCGCTCATGCGGCTGCCCCGTCGCGCTCGCCGGCGACCTGCGTGATCGCTTGGGCGAAGACCTCGGCAGGTTGCGCACCCGAGATGCCGTACTTGCCGTCGATCACGAAGAACGGAACACCGTTGATGCCGTAGTCCTGTGCCTGCGCGATGTCGGCCTGCACGTCTGACGCGTAGCGATCCGACTCGAGCGCTTCGCGCGCGTCGTCTGCGTCGAGGCCGACCTCGACGGCGAAGCTCACGAGCTCGTCGATGCGGTTCACGCGCCCGCCCTCGACGAAGTAGGCCTTCAGCAGGCGCTCCTTCAGCTCGAGCTGCTTGCCGTTGGCCTTCGCGAAGTGCAGGAGTTCGTGCGCCTTCAGCGTCTTCGTGTGGGCGACTTTTTCGAAGTGGTAGTCGAGTCCGGCGTTCGCGGCGACGCCCGTGACGTGCTCGAGCATCTGCTCGACGCGCTCGACCGGCATGCCCTTTCGGTCGGCCAGGAACTCGACCGTCGAGCCCTCGAAGTCGAGCGGAGTGTCGGGCGAGAGCTCGAAGGAGTGGTACGTGATGTCGACGGCAGGTGCGTCGTCGCCGAGCGAGGCGATTCCGCTCTCGAGGTGCCGCTTGCCGATGTAGCACCACGGGCACGCGATGTCGGACCAGATGTCGATCTTGATGGCTTCACTCACGAAGTATGCGAACGGATGCATCGTGCACCGTATTCCCCACGCGGAGTTCCAGCCCGGCGAACTCGATGACGACCAGCACCTCGATAGGCTCGGATGATGCCCGATCCCGCACCGCGCCGCATCCTCGTCGCCGGCACGAGCGGGGCAGGCAAGTCGACCCTCGCGCGGCGGATCGCCGCGGCATCCGCCCTGCCGTACCTGGAGATCGACGCCCTGTTCCATGGACCGGGCTGGACGCCTCGCCCGAGCTTCATGGTCGATGTCGACGCCTTCACAGCGCAACAGGGCTGGGTCATCGAGTGGCAGTACGAGTCGGTGCGCGAGCTGCTCGCCGGCCGGGCCGATGTGATGCTCTCGCTCGACTACTCGCGCCCGCTCGTGATGCAGCGAGTGATCACGCGCACGGTGCGCCGTCGCCTGCGCCGCGAGGAGCTCTGGAACGGCAATAGGGAGGCGCCGCTCCACACGATCTTCACCGACCCCGAGCACATCGTGCGCTGGGCGTGGGACACCCACGCCGGGCGGCTCGAGCTCGTCACCGCGGCAGAGGCGCGTCACTCGACCCTCGAAGTCGTGCGGCTGCGGCATCCGCGCGAGGCAGACGCCTGGGTCGCTCGCGTCTTCGGACGCTCCGGCCATGACCCCCTTCCAGATCCGGGCTGAACGATATATCGTTGAGTATCGTTCGATTGCACCGCAGGAGGTCATCATGAACGGATCAGGCTCCACAGGAGAATTCGGCTCAACTGGTTTTTCGCGCGACGGGCCCGCCGCCGCGATCTGGGAGGCGATGCAGCAATTGCGCTCCTCGTTCGAACAGCGCCCCACATCGACCCGCATGGCGCGCGGCAATGTGCGCGCGGCCGTGCTGGCACTCCTCAGCGAGGAGCCGATGCACGGCTACCAGATCATCCACGAGATCGAGGAGCGCAGCGGCGGCAGATGGAAGCCGAGCGCGGGTTCGGTGTACCCGACGCTGCAGCTGCTCGCCGACGAGGGACTCATCGTCGCGGAGGAGCTCGGGGGTCGCAAGACCTACTCGCTCACCGAGGCCGGCCGCGTCGAAGCCGCCGCCGGGGCCGACCGACCTGCGCCGTGGGAATCTGCAGCGACACAGGGAGCGGACCAGCACCGAGCACTGTCGAAGGCGGGAGTCGAACTCGCCGCCGCAGCCGCGCAGATCGCCCGCAGCGGCACACCCGAGCAGGCGCGGCGCGCAGTCGAGCTGCTCGATGAGACCCGGCGCGGGCTCTACTCGATCCTCGCCGAGGGCTGAACCTGGTGGAGGGAGGCGCCGGGCCCGCGCGAACGCGCCGCATTCTGCGCTTCGCGGCGCGCCAACTCGCGGCGCTCTGGTGGTTCGAACTCGTGCTCCCCCGCATCGGGCTCGCGGGCATCGCCGAGCGCTCGCGGGAACGACGGATGCGCCGACTCGCCCAGCAGTTCCGCGTTCTCGCGGTCGACCTCGGCGGGCTCATGATCAAGGTCGGGCAGTTCCTCTCCTCCCGCCTCGACGTGCTGCCGCCCGAGATCACCGCCGAGCTCGAGGGTCTGCAAGACGAAGTGCCGGCCGAGCCGTTCCAGGCGATCCGCGCGCTCGCCGAGGCCGAGCTCGGTGCCCCGCTCGAGCGAGTGTTCGCCCGCATCGACGAGACGCCGGTCGCCGCAGCATCGCTCGGCCAGGTGCATCGCGCACGACTCGCCGACGGCGATACCGCTGACACCGGACTCGTCGACGTGGTGGTCAAGGTGCAGCGGCCGGGCATCGATCAAATCGTCGCGGTCGACCTCGCGGCCCTCCGCCGCATCGCCGGCTGGGTGCAGCGCGTCCGAATCGTGTCCGACCGGGTCGACGCACCAGCGCTCGTCGAGGAGTTCGCGGAGACCAGCCTCGAAGAGATCGACTACCTGCACGAGGCCGCGAGCGGCGAACGATTCGCCGAGGCCTTCGCCGACGACTCCCGGGTCGCCGCTCCCGCGATCGTGTGGGAGCGCACCACTCGACGCGTGCTCACGCTCGAGGACGTGACGGCGATCAAGATCAACGACACCGCTGCGCTGCGTGCCGCGGGCATCGCACCTGGCGAGGTGGCCCGGGTCTTCGCCGAGAGCATGTTCGAGCAGGTGTTCACTCACGGTTTCGTGCACGCCGACCCGCACCCCGGCAACATCTTCGTCACCCCGGGCGCGGCCAGTGCGGGCGCGCCCACGCCCGGAGCCGCCACGCCGTGGCGGCTCACGTTCGTCGATTTCGGCATGATGGCCGAAGTGCCCGCCGAACTGCGAGCCGGCCTCCGCACCCTCGTCATCGCCGTCGCCGCGCGCGACGGTCGCGGCATGATCCAGGCGGCGCAGCAGATCGGCGTGCTCCTTCCCTCGGCCGACACCGGCGAACTCGAGCGCGCCCTCACCCAGCTCTTCGCGCGGTTCGGCGGCTTGGGATTCGCCCAGCTGAAAGACGTCGATCCGCGCGAACTCAGCGACTTCGGCGATGAGTTCGGCGACGTCATGCGCTCGCTGCCCTTCCAGCTGCCCGAGCAGCTGCTCCTGCTGTTCCGGGCGCTGGCCCTGACTTCGGGCATGTGCAGCGCACTGGACCCCGACTTCAACGTGTGGAAGGCTGTCGAGCCCTACGCCACACAGCTCCTGAACGAGGAGCGCGGCAACCTCGCACAAGATCTCGGGGCGCAGGCCGCGACGAACGCCAAACTGGTCTGGCAGTTGCCGAATCGCATCGATGCGCTGATCACCAAGGCCGACGAAGGCAGGTTGTCCTTCGACACGTCACGGCTCGAGCGGCGCATCGATCGCATCGAAGGGCTCGCTCGCCGGGTCGTCTCCGCTGTACTGTTCGCGGCACTGCTCATCGGCGGCGCATTGCTCGCCACGCCGAACCCGGTGCTCAGCACGACCCTCGTGGCGGCCTCGGTGCTGCCGCTGCTGCACGCCCTGTTCGCCGGCCTCTTCAGGCAGCGCAGGCGGTGACGACGGCGCGCCAGCGGTGCCTGCTTCAGCTGACGGTCGGCGTATCCACCGCGCCGCCGAAGCGGCGGTTGCGACCCGCATACAACTCGATGGCCTGCCAGAGATCGACGCGCGAAAAGTCTGGCCAGAGCGTATCGAGGAACACCATCTCGGCGTAGGCCGACTGCCAGAGCATGAAGTTCGAGGTGCGCTGCTCCCCCGAGCTGCGCACGAACAGGTCGACATCGGGCAGCTCGGGCACGTAGAGACGCTTCGCGATGAGCTTCTCCGACACGGCCGAGGGGCGCAGCCGACCGGATGCCACGTCGTCGGCGATCGACCGCACGGCGTCGGCGATCTCGGTGCGCCCGCCGTAGTTGACGCACATGGTCAGGGTGAGCGTGTCGTTGCCCGCGGTGAGCTTCTCGGCGAACTGCAGTTCCTTGATCACCGAGGCCCAGAGTCGCGGCCGTCGCCCCGCCCAACGGATGCGTACGCCCCACTCGTTGAGCTGGTCTCGGCGCCGGTGCAGCACGTCACGGTTGTAGCCCATGAGGAACCGCACCTCTTCGGGTGAACGCTTCCAGTTCTCGGTCGAGAAGGCGTAGACCGAGAGGTGCTTGACGCCGGCTTGGATGGCCCCCGCGACGACGTCGAGCAGGGCCGCTTCGCCTGCCTTGTGCCCCTCGATGCGAGTGAGGCCGCGGCGGTTGGCCCAGCGGCCGTTGCCGTCCATGACGATGGCGACGTGCGCGGGCGCCGCGCCCTTCGGCAGCTCGGGCGGATACAGACCCGTCCAGTCGATCGGCCGATAGGCAACCGCGTCACGGTGTGTGAAGGGCTTCGGGCTCACTGGGTGGTCGTCTCCCTGGATACGTGCGGCAACGAGCGGAGGCCACGCTCGAGGTGCCACTGGGTGTAGGCGGCGATGATACCGCTCGCCTGGCCCCGGTCACGGTCGCTCGAGGCCTTCGCGAACGCCCAGTCCCCGGCGAGCAGCGCGCCGAGCAGCGCAACGGTCGAGGGTGCGATGCGGGGCGTGCCGGGCGGCGCGCACTCGTCGCAGACGACGCCGCCGAGTTGCACGACGACCGCCGTGTGCTCACCGACGCGGCCGCAGCGCGCGCAGTCCTGGAAGCTCGGGGCCCAGCCCGCAAGGGCGAGCGCGCGCAGCAGGTAGGAATCGAGGGTGAGGCTCGCGCCGTGTTCGCTCTTCGACAACGAGCGCAGGGCGCCGACGAGCAGCAGGTACTGCTGGAGCGAGCCTTCAGCTTCGGTGAGCTTGTCGGCGGCCTCGACCATGGCGTTCGCTGCGGTGTAGGCCGAGTAGTCCTGGGTGATGAGAGCGCCGTACGCGCCGAGCGACTCGGCTTGAGTGACGACGTCGAGGCTGCGGCCCTCGTACAACTGCAGGTCGGCGACCATGAACGGCTCGAGCCGGGAACCGAACTTCGAACCGGTGCGCCGCACACCCTTCGCGACCGCGCGCACCTTGCCGTGCTGCCGCGTCAACAGCGTGATGATGCGGTCGGCCTCGCCCAGCTTGTGGGTGCGGAGCACGACGGCTTCATCTCGATACACGGGCACCCTTCATTCTCCCACTCCAGACGGGCGAAGCGGCCGAAGCGGATGCCGCGGCGCGGTTGTCTCCCAGCGCTTCCGGCACATGGTTCACTGGTGCCGTGAACCACGCACTCTTCACGATCCCCCTCTGGCTCGACCTCGCAGCCGTGGCCATCGGCGCGATCCAGGGTGCGATGTTCGCCGCCCGACTGACCGAACGTCGCATCGACCTGCTCGGCGTCGCGCTCATCGGCGTCATCGTCGGCCTCGGCGGCGGTCTCATGCGCGATCTGCTGCTGAATCAACTGCCGGCCGCGATCTCGAGCAACTGGTACCTGCCGATCGCGACCGCGGCAGCCCTGCTCGGCATGGCGCTGTTGCGCGTCTTCACGAAACTCAACGGTCTCATCATCGCCCTCGACGCGGTGACGATCGGACTCTTCGGCGCGATCGGCACCTCGAAGGCGCTCGCCTACGGCGTGCCGGTAGTGCCGGCGGTCTTCATCGGAGTGCTCTCGGCCGTGGGCGGTTCGATCCTGCGCGACGTCGCGCTCAACCTGCCCATCGCGCTCATGCACGTCGGATCGCTCTACGCCATCGCTGCAACGACCGGCACGGTGCTGCTCGTCGCGCTCGTCGCGCTCGGCGTGAACGTAATCATCGCGGCGACGGTGTGCGTCGTCGTGACCACGCTCACCCGTCTGGGCTCGGTCCGCTTCGGTTGGAGCCTGCCCGAACAGCGTGCCCTCGGCACCTGGAAGGTCTGGCGTCGAGCCTGACACCCCCTGCAACTCGATGGAACGGTTCCGAGCGGATGCCGCGCGCACAACGTGCACGCGGCATCCGGAGACTCGTCAGACGCCGACGACCTCGCGCTCGGGTTCGACGGCGACCGCGTTGCGGAGTGCGCGGTTGACCGCGGAGACGACCGCCTTCAGCGACGCCGTCGAGATGTCGGCGTCGATGCCGACGCCCCACAGCACCCGGCCGTCGACCTCGAGCTCGACGTACGCGGCAGCGAGTGAATTACCGCTCGCCGCGAGGGTGTGCTCGACGTAGTCGCGCAGTGCCACCTCGACGCCCTCTGCGCCGAGTACGGCGAGGAACGCGGAGATGGGACCGTTGCCGCTTGCGTCGGCCTCGACCCGCTCTTCGCCGTCGCGGAGCCCGACGCGCACATTGACGACCCCGTCGAGCGCACTCTCGGTGCGCAGCGACAGCAGTTCGAAGCGACCCCACTTCTCGTCGGGGCGCTCCTGCGACGCCGGCAGGTACTCGTCGTTGAAGACGCGCCAGATCTCATCGCTCGAGACCTCGCCGCCCTCGGCATCGGTCTTGGCCTGCACGACGCCCGAGAACTCGATCTGCAGGCGGCGCGGCAGGTCGAGCGCGTGATCGGTCTTCAGGAGGTACGCGACCCCGCCCTTGCCCGACTGCGAGTTCACTCGGATGACCGCCTCGTAGCTGCGACCGAGGTCGCGCGGGTCGACCGGCAGGTACGGCACCGCCCACTCGAGTTCGCCGACGGTGACTCCTCGACGGTCGGCCTCGGCATCCATCGCCTCGAAGCCCTTCTTGATCGCATCCTGGTGCGACCCCGAGAACGCCGTGTAGACGAGATCGCCGGCCCACGGGTGTCGCTCGGGCACCGGCAGCTGGTTGCAGTACTCGACGGTGCGCTTGACCTCGTCGATGTCGGAGAAGTCGATCTGCGGGTCGATGCCCTGCGTGAACAGGTTGATGCCGAGGGCGACGAGGTCGACGTTGCCGGTGCGCTCGCCGTTGCCGAACAGGCAGCCCTCGATGCGGTCGGCACCGGCGAGGTAGCCGAGCTCGGCGGCGGCCACCGCCGTGCCGCGGTCGTTGTGGGGATGCAGCGAGAGGATCACATTCTCGCGGTGGGCGAGGTGCCGCGACATCCACTCGATCGAGTCGGCGTAGACGTTCGGCGTGGCCATCTCGACCGTCGCCGGCAGGTTGATGATGACCTTGCGCTCGGGCGTCGGCTCGAAGATCTCGATGACCTGGTTGCACACGTCGACCGCGAACTCGAGCTCGGTGCCCGTGTAGCTCTCGGGCGAGTACTCGTAGTAGACCGTCGTGCCGGGGACGGTCGATTCCATCTCACGGCACTTGCGCGCGCCGTGCAGCGCGATGTCGATGATGCCCTGCTGGTCGGTGCGGAAGACGACTTCGCGCTGCAGGATGCTCGTCGAGTTGTAGAGGTGCACGATGGCCTGCTTGGCCCCGGCGATCGACTCGTACGTCCGCTCGATCAGGTGGTCGCGGGCCTGAGTCAGCACCTGGATCGTGACGTCATCGGGGATCGCGCCCTCTTCGATGAGGCTGCGCACGAAGTCGAAGTCCGTCTGGCTCGCCGACGGGAACCCGACCTCGATCTCCTTGTAGCCCATCTTGACGAGGAGGTCGAACATGATGCGCTTGCGCTCGGGGCTCATCGGGTCGATGAGGGCCTGGTTGCCGTCACGGAGGTCGACCGCGCACCAACGCGGCGCCCGCTCGATGCGCTTGGACGGCCACGTGCGATCGGGCAGTTCGACGCGGATCTGCTCGTGGAACGGACGGTAGCGATGCACGGGCATCGACGACGGCTTCTGGGTGTTCTGCATGAGTGCTCTTCTCGCTTACGGATGGGTTTCAGCCGACGACGAACTCCGCAGCGAGGGAGGCCTGAGAACTAGGACTCGCTGCGGCAGCTAAGGAGAAGCAGGCCGTGAAGCACCCCCCAAGGCTAACACCGCACCTGTCCGGGCGCGCAATATGACGGAACGAGCGGATGCCTCGAGAGGCATCCGCTCGTTCCGTTCCCCTTCTTCACCTCGCGTCGTGAGTCCCTAGTCGGCCGCGAGGGCGACGACCGGTGAGACGCGCATCGCGCGCCGTGCGGGCGCGATCGAAGCGACGATCGTCAACACGCCGGCCGCGGCGATGAGCACGCCGAACATCGCCCACGGAATGCCGGGCAGCACGATGCCGGGGCTGCCGTTCACGTTGCCGAGCAACGCCTGCGCCCCCGCCCAGCCGTAGACGAAGCCGAGCACGAGCCCCGTCAGGGTCGCCGCGATCGTGAGTGCCGCGCTCTCGGCGACGATCATCGCCCGCAGCTGCCGGCGATCGAAGCCGAGCGCCCGCAGCAGTCCCAGCTCGCGAGTGCGCTGCAACACGCTGAGCGAGAGCGTGTTGACCATGCCGATCGCGGCGATGAGCGCGCTGAAGCCGATCAGCACGGCGAAGACCGTCACCGTGACGTTCATCATCTCGTCGATGCCCTGATACAACTCGGGCTGGGCCCGCTGCGCCGCCGCGATGATGTCGCGATAGGACTGCATCGTGACGCTGAAGGTCGTCACGAGCGTCACGCCGATCACCAGGCCGATCGTCATGCGTGAGCTGCGCTCGGGGTGGCGCACCGCGTTCTCTGCTGCGAGCCGGGCGGCCGGCGAACTCCCGAGCATCCGGCCGACGAGGCGAAGCACCGGCGGCATCACGATGTGCGCACCGAGCACGATGCCCGTGAACGAGACCACGCCGCCGACCACTCCGATGAAGACCCCGAACGGGCTGACCAACCCCACGACGACCCCGAGCGCGAGCAGCACGAGCCCCACCACGACGAGCACGAGTGCGATCACATTGCGCGCGCGCTGCGCGGTGACCTCGCTGCGGTCGTGCTCGTTCGCATTGCCGATCGCCTCGACGGGGCTCACGGCGAGCACCCGGCGCGATCCGACCCACGAGGCGAGCCACGTCGTCAACACGACGGCGATCGCAGGCAGGGCGACTTGGGGGTTCAGATAGTCGTAGTCGGTTGCAGGGAGCAGGTCGACCCGCACCGCGACCTCCTCGAGCGCGAACGCGAGGCCAGAACCGATGACGACACCGACGGCGGCTCCCACGACACCGATGAGGAACCCCTCTTTGGCGACCTGCGCACGCTGGGCCCTCGCGCTCGAGCCGATCAGGCGGAGCAACGCGATGAGGCGCGTGCGGCCGGCGACGACCGTCGAGACAGTGTTCGCGGTGACGATGGCAGAGACGTAGATCGAGATGACGATGAAGACGATCGCGACGATGGCGAGCATGAGTGCGACCGTCGCACTCGAGCCCATGACGTCGTCAGCGGCGACCGCAGCGCCGAGCAACCCGGTGACGTGCAGCAGGGCGACGCCGAAGCTGCCCGCGAGGGTTGCAACGATGAGCGTCGGCCATTGATCCCTGAATCTGGTACGCATCAGGCCGCCGCCTCCATGGACAGCATGAAGGTCGAGATCTCCTCGGCCGTCGAACGCCCCGAATCGCGGACGATCCGGCCGTCGGCGAGGAAGAGGATGCGGTCGGCGTGGCTCGCCGCGATCGGGTCGTGCGTCACCATGGCGATCGACTGGCCGTATCGGGCGCTCGCAGCGGCGAGCAGCCCGAGCACCTCGCGACCGGTGCGTGAATCGAGATTGCCGGTCGGCTCGTCGGCGAAGACGAGATCGGGCCGCGTGGCGAGGGCCCGCGCGATCGCGACCCGCTGCTGCTGGCCGCCCGAGAGTTCGTGCGGGCGATGCCCGATGCGGAAACGCAGGCCGAGCGTGTCGAAGAGCTCGTCGATCCAGCCCTGCTCCTCGTGCGTGGGCCGGCGCCCGTCGAGATCGAACGGCAGCATGACGTTGCCGCGCACGTCGAGCGTCGGCACGAGGTTGAACGATTGGAAGATGAAGCCGATGCGGCGTCGCCGGAGCACGGTCAATGCCGAGTCGGGGAGCTCGGTGATGTCGGTGTCGCCGAGCCACACCCGCCCGGCACTCGGCGAGTCGAGCCCTGCCATGATGTGCATGAGCGTCGATTTGCCGGACCCTGACGGGCCCATGATGGCGGTGAACTCACCGCGGCGGAGGCCGAGGGAGACATCGTCGAGGGCGGTGACGGCTCCCGAGCCGCCTCCGTAGCGCTTGCCGAGTTCGGCGACGCGGGCGATCAGGCCGAGGTCAGAGGGTTGGATCTGCATGTCATCGACGCTACGGACGGCGCAGGTGTCGGGGCATCCGGCGAATGGATGGTTCGTCGTCATCCCTGCGGATGACCCTTTCTCAGGAACACCCTTGGCGAATACGACCTTTCTCAGGAGAATCCGCACCCGAACGCGCGAAATCGGCGAATATCTCCTGAGAAACGTGGTCAGGGGATGGCCGGCAGATCGTGCTCGTAGGCGAAGACTACGAGCTGCACGCGATCGCGCAGGCTGAGCTTGGCGAGGATGCGACTGACATGCGTCTTCACCGTCGCCTCCGAGAGGAACTCGGATGCCGCGATCTCGCCGTTGCTGAGCCCGCGGGCCGCGAGACCGAAGATCTCGCGTTCACGCGGGGTGAGGTCCGTCCATGCGGCTGGCGCCGGCCGTCGGCCACTGCCCCGCCCGACATGGGCGAACAGCGCGCGGGTCGCTGCGGCAGCGATCACCTGGTTGCCCTGATGCACCGTGCGCACCGCCGCGAGCAAGAACTCGGGATCGGCGTCCTTCAGCACGAACCCGCTCGCCCCGGCGCGGATCGCACGAGCCGCATTCTCGTCGAGATCGAAGGTCGTGAGCACGAGGATCCTCGGCGCAGCGATGCCGTCACGTTCGGCCGTCGCAAGAATCTGCTCGGTCGCGGCGATGCCATCCTGCACCGGCATGCGCACGTCCATGAGCACGACATCGGGTCGCTCGCGCGCTGCGAGTACGACGGCTGCTGCACCGTCGCCCGCTTCGCCGACGACCTCGAGGTCGGGTTGCGACTCGATGAGCATGCGCACTCCGGCACGGAACAGCGACTGGTCGTCGACCAGTGCGACTCGGATGCCGCTCATGCCGGCCTGCCCGCCTGCGCCGGGATCCGCGCAATGAGCCGGAACATCCCGTCGCTGCCGGCCTCCGCCCGCAATGTGCCGCCCGTGAGCTGGGCGCGCTCCCGCATGCCGGGGATACCGTGCCGGAATGCGTGCGACTCGGGTGCTGCGGCATCCGCTCGCCTGGCGTTCACGAGTGTGATCGCGACACCGTCGGCGTCCCAGCCCAGCTCGAGATGCACCGGGGCGCTCACGTCGCCATGTCGCAGAGCGTTGGTCAAACCCTCCTGCGCGATGCGGTAGACCGCGATCTGGTGGCCGGTGCCGAGCTGCAGCCGTGCACCGGTCTCGGCGAAGCGGACGTCGAGTCCGGCTGCGCGTACCTGCTCGAGCAATCCCTCGAGGTCGTCGAGCACCGGTTGCGGCGCCCCCGCCTCATCATGACGGAGCTCTGCGAGAAGCAGACGCACGTCGCCGAGAGCGCCGCGGGCGACGCCGGCGATCGTACCGAGGGCATCGATAGCCGTCTCAGGGCGTGATGGAGCGGCGAAACGCGCGCCGTCGGCCTGAGCGATCACGACCGCAAGCGAATGCGCGACGACATCGTGCATGTCGCGGGCGATGCGGTTGCGCTCCTGCTCGACGACGTAGCGGTACTCGACCAGCTCTCGTTCGCGGTTCGCGGCGTCCTCACGCCGGCGCACTTCACGCGTGTCGCGCACCGACCGCACAAGCAGGCCCGCCGTCCACGACAGCACGAACACGGCGATCGATGCGATGAAGAGCACGGCGGTCAAGATCAGCGTGCTGATCGTGCTCTGCGGACCGAGGAAGCCGGCGTTGTCGATGAGCGGTTTGATGAGCGCGAGATACCCGGTCGCGAACAGGGCGCCGACGCCCGCCGATACCAGACCCAGCCACTTCACGACTCGACCACCGTGTGCGGCACTCGAATAGAGCACTCCGAAGACGGCGACGTCGTACAGCTGCAGGTCGCGCAGCATCAACATCTGCGCCAGCGCGGCCGCCCATGCCAGGCCGAGCGACCATCCGGGCGCAAACCGCCGCACCGCGAGTGCCGCGGCGAACACGATGAGCACCGCGATGTCGGACGCACCGCCGAGCAACGCGAACGGAAGGCACGCGAGCGCGAACACGCCGGCGAGCACGATGTCGGTCGTGAGTTTCGCGCGGCTGATCGGTGTGGGCACCGATCCACCGTACGCGCTCACCGGTGGCACAGCTTCAGCCGGCGCCCGGAATCATCCTCGAGAGGTATGCGGGCCGAAGCACCAGACCGCGTCAGAAGCCGAGGCGGCCGAGCTGCTTCGGGTCGCGCTGCCACTCCTTTGCGACCTTCACGTGCAGCGCGAGGTGCACCTTGCGGCCGAGTAGGCCCTCGATCTGCGCCCGAGCGGTCGTGCCGACCTCGCGCAGGCGCGACCCTCCCTTGCCGATGATGATGCCCTTCTGGCTGTCGCGCTCGACGTAGAGATTCGCGTAGATCTCGAGCAGGTCTTTGTCTTCTCGCTCGACCATGTCGTCGACGGTGACCGCGATCGAGTGCGGCAGCTCGTCGGAGACGCCCTCGAGCGCGGCCTCGCGGATGAACTCGGCGATGCGCTCGGCCGGGTCTTCGTCGGTCAGGGTCTCTGCCGGGTACAGCGGCTGCTCAGACTCGGGAAGGAGCGCCAGCAGTTCGGCGACGAGCACATCGAGCTGCTCACCGCGCGGGGCCGACACGGGAATGATCGCCGCCCACTCGCGGAGCTCCGACACCGCGAGCAAGTGCTCGGCGATCTGCTTCTTCGACGCGGCATCCGTCTTGGTGACGATCGCGACCTTCTTGGCCCGCGGATAGTGCTCGAGCTGCTCGTTGATGAATCGATCTCCCGGGCCGATCGGCTCGTTCGCAGGCACGCAGAACGCGATCACGTCGACGTTGCCGAGCGTCGATTGCACGAGGGCGTTGAGTCGTTCGCCGAGCAGAGTGCGAGGCCGGTGCAGGCCGGGGGTGTCGACGAGGATCAACTGCCCGTCGGGGCGGTGCACGATGCCGCGAATGGCGCGCCGCGTCGTCTGCGGCTTCGAGCTCGTGATGGCGACCTTCTCACCCACGAGCGCGTTCGTGAGCGTCGACTTGCCGACGTTGGGTCGCCCGACGAACGAGACGAATCCGGCACGGTACTCAGCCACGGCTGTTCCTTCCATCGGGGCCGCTCGACTCGAACGCGCTCTGCACGTCGATGAGCGCCTGATCGCGTTCGACGAGGATCGTCGAGATGCGCTTGCGTCGGCCTTCCGTACGCTCCGCCTCGAGCACGAGGCCCGACACGGTGACGCGTTCACCCGACAGCGCGAGGCGGCCGAGCTCTTTCGCGAACAGGCCGCCCACTGAGTCGACGTCTTCGTCGTCGAGGTCGAGGCCGAAGAGCTCGCCGAGCTCGTCAACCGGCAATCGCGCATTCACGCGGAACCGCCCATCACCCAGCTCTTCGACTTGAGCGGCCTCGCGGTCGTACTCGTCGGAGATGTCGCCGACGAGTTCCTCGATCAGGTCTTCGAGCGTCACGAGTCCGGCGATGCCGCCGTACTCGTCGACGACCATCGCGAGGTGGTTCGACTCGAGCTGCATCTGACGCAGAAGCGCGTCGGCCTTCATCGATTCGGGAACGAACGCCGCCGGTCGCACGAGTTCGCCGACAGTGAGTCCCTCAGCGTCGAGCGGGCGCTCGAAACTGAGACGGGCCAGATCGCGCAGATAGAGGATGCCGGTGACGTCGTCTGCGTCACGCTCGATCACCGGAACGCGCGAGTAGCCGGCGTTCAGGAAGACGGCCATTGCGTGCGAGAGATGCGCCGACGACTCGATCGTGATCATGTCGGTACGCGGCACCATGACCTCGCGAACGACGGTGTCGTTGAACTCGAAGATCGAGTGGATGAGCTCACGGTCGCCCTCTTCGAGCACCTCGAGCTCGGTCGCCTCGTCGACCATGCTGAGCAGTTCCTCTTCGCTCGAGACCCCGCCGAACCGGGCCCGCCCAGGGGTGACCCGGTTCCCGAGCGAGACGAGGGCGCCGGCCAGCGGCCCGAGCAGCACACGCAGGAAGTGCACGAGCGTCGCGGTCAGTCGCAGCACCGTCTCTGCGTTGACTCGGCCCACGCTGCGCGGACTGGTGCCGACGAGCACGAACGACACAGCGGTCATGATGAGCGCCGAGTACAGCAGCACGAGCCACACATTGTCGAGGAACGACGCGAAGGCGAGGGTCACGAGCACCGCTGCGGTCGTCTCGGCGATGATGCGCAGGAAGTTGACCGTGTTGACGTGCGCGCCGGTGTCGACGGCGATCGCGAGGAGCGAGCGCCGGGAGCGGGATTCGAGCGCGAACTCGGTCACGTCGGCACGCGAGCTCGACGCTATGGCCGAATCGACGGCGGCCATGAGCCCGCCGAATGCGACGAGCACGAAGGCCGCGCCGAGGAAGATCCACGGCTGCATGTCAGCGGCGCCGCTCCTGCATTGAGAACCCGACGAGGATGTCGCGCTGGACGCCGAACATCTCCTTCTCTTCTGCCGGATCGGCGTGGTCGAAGCCGAGCAGGTGAAGGATTCCATGGGCCGTCAGCAGCATCAGTTCGTCGATGAGCGGATGCCCCGCTGCGCGTGCCTGCGCCTCGGCCACCTGCGGGCACAGCACGACGTCACCGAGCAGCCCGGGCGGAGTGGGCGACTCCTCGGTGCCCGGCCGCAGCTCGTCCATCGGAAAGCTCAGCACATCGGTGGGGCCGGGTTCGTCCATCCACTGCACGTGCAGTTGCTCCATGGCGCCCTCGTCGACGAGCACGATCGCGAGCTCCGCGTCGGAATGCACGTGCATGGCGTCGAGCGCATAGACGGCCAGCCGCTGGATGGCGGCCTCGTCGACCTCGATCGCCGATTCGTTGTTGATCTCGATGCTCACGCCGTGAACCTCTCCTTCTTGCTCACTTGGCCTGTCCATCTCGTTTGCCGAGCCGTGGCTGGTGGTCGCGCGGACCCTGGTGTCCGCGCCGTTCGGCACGGTTCGCGAACTCTCGTGCCTGGTCTCGTTCGAATCGCTGCGCCTGCTGGCGCTGGTCGTACTCGGTGTACGCGTCGACGATGCGGCCGACGAGGGTGTGCCGAACGACGTCGTCGCTCGTGAGGTGCACGAACTCGACGTCGTCGACGTGGTCGAGGATTCGGGTGACGAGCCGGAGTCCGCTCGCGCCACCCGGGAGGTCGATCTGGGTGATGTCGCCGGTGACGACCATCTGCGATCCGAATCCGAGGCGGGTGAGGAACATCTTCATCTGTTCGGGCGTGGTGTTCTGCGCCTCGTCGAGCACGACGAACGAGTCGTTCAACGTCCGTCCGCGCATGTAGGCCAGCGGTGCGACCTCGATCGTGCCGGACGCGAGCAGCTTCGGCAGGAGCTCTGGGTCCATCATCTCGTTGAGCGCGTCGTAGAGCGGGCGCAGGTACGGATCGATCTTGTCCGTCAACGTACCGGGGAGGAACCCGAGCCGCTCCCCCGCCTCGACGGCCGGTCTCGTCAAGATGATGCGACTGACCTCTTTGCGCTGCAACGCCTGCACGGCCTTGGCCATCGCGAGGTACGTCTTGCCGGTGCCTGCTGGGCCGATGCCGAAGACGATGGTGTGCTCGTCGATCGCGTCGACGTAGCGCCGCTGCCCCGCGGTTTTGGGCCGGATGGTCTTGCCGCGGCTCGAGACGATCACCTGCCCGAGCAGTTCGGACGGCTTGGCATTGGGATCGGCGTCGAGCATGCGGGCCGAGCTCCTCACTTCGGTGGGGGTGGGGTCTTGCCCGTTCTTCACGAGCTCCAGCAGTTCTTCGATGAGGCGGCGCACGCGCACGCGATCGTCGACGTCGCCGCGGATCGCGATCTCGTTGCCGCGCACGTGCACGGCCACGCCGGGATATTCGCGCTGGATGGTCGTGAGCAGGCGGTCCTGCGGACCGAGCAGCCGCACCATGGCGATGCCGTCGATGCTGAGCCGTTCCTCGTCGGCCTCGGCGGGCTGCGAGGCGTCTCCGGCGCCGATGGGGTCACTCACCGGCAAGCGTGGCCTCCTCGAGACCGCCGTCACGGCTGTCCGCGAGCACGTGCGCGTGCACGTGGAAGATGGTCTGACCGGCGGCGGCACCGGTGTTGAAGACGAGACGGAACTGGCCGTCGGCGAGTTCGTCGGCGACGCCGTGCGCGACCTCGACGAGTTCGGCGAGGAGCCCCGGGTCGCCGGCCGCGAGCTCGACGACATCGCGGTACTCCCCCGACTTCGGGGTCACCACGACGTGCACCGGCGCCTTGGGCGCGATGTCGTGGAAGGCGATGATGCGGTCGGTCTCCGCAACCAGTCGCGCGGGGATCTCACGAGCGGCGATTCGCTCGAAGAGAGTCGGTTCTGCGCGGGACGAGGTCATTCCACCATCGTAGCGACGGATGCCTCACCACCGCCCGAGTGCCGCGTTCAGCACAGCGATCGCGGCCGGCCCGGCCGTCGAGGTACGAAGCACGGATGCCCCGAGCCGCACGGGTTCGGCACCGGCAGCGGTGAGGCGCTCCAACTCGGCCGGGGTGATGCCGCCCTCGGGACCGACCACGAGCGCAAGATCACGCCCATCGGGCCGGATGTCGGTCAGCATCGCCGTCGCCGTCGGCTCGAGCAGCAGCATCCGTTGCCCGCCGAGTCGCTCGGCGAGCTGCGCGGTCGTCGCGACCGGCGAGACCACAGGCAACCAGGCGCGGATCGATTGCTTGACGGCCTCGCGCACGATCGAAGCCCATCGCAGGCGACCCTTCTCGGCTTTCGGGCCCTCCCACCGGGAGACGGAGCGGCTCGCCGCCCATGGCACGATCGCGTCGACGCCGAGCTCGGTCGCCGCCTGCACCGCGAGTTCGTCGCGGTCACCCTTCGCCAGAGCCTGCACGAGGGTGATGCGCGGTGCCGGCGGCCGTTCGGCGATGACCTCGTCGACGGTGAGCTCGAGTTCACGCGCACCCGTCGAGGCCACGATCCCGTGAACGAGCGTGCCATGGCCGTCGCCGATCGCGATGCGCTCGCCCGTTCGCACCCTTGAGACGGTCACGGCGTGCCGCGCCTCGTCTCCGGAGAGCGCGACGGTGCCGCCGGATACGACGGTCGCGAGGTCGAGCGATTCGCCGAGGTAGAGGTGGCTCACCGGTGCATCCGCCTAACCGAGGAACCGGTCACGCAGCCGGGCGAAGATGCCCTGCTGGAAGTGGCTGAGTTCAGGCTCGGGCGCCTTCTTCGAGGCTGCGAACTGCTGCATGAGCTCGCGTTCCTTCGAGGAGAGCCTCGTGGGGGTGACGATCTGCACGCCGACCTTCAGGTCGCCGCGGCCTGCACCGCGCAGCCGCGTGACGCCTCGGTCTTTCACGGTGAGGATCTCGCCACTCTGGAGCCCTGCCTTCAGCTCGAGCTCGACGTCGCCGTCGAGCGCGGGGATGTTGGCCGTCGTGCCGAGGACCGCGTCGGTCATCGCGACCTCGAGTGTGCACAGCAGGTCATCGCCGTTGCGGCTGAACACCTCATGGTTCTTGACCTTGATCTCGAGATACAGGTCGCCGTTCGGACCGCCGGCGGGGCCGGCCTCGCCGGAGCCCGGCATCTGGAGGCGCACGCCGGTGTCGACACCGGCGGGGACATCGACCGGCACCGTTCGACGCGCACGCACGCGGCCCTGCCCCTGGCAGGTCACGCACGGCGTCGCGATGATCGTGCCGTAGCCGCGGCAGGTGCCGCAGGGGCTCGAGGTCATGACGTTGCCGAGCAACGAACGCACCGAGCGCTGGATCGATCCGGTGCCATGGCAGATGTCGCAGGTGACGGGCGAGGTGCCCGGCTGGCAGCACGAGCCGTGGCACGTCTCGCACGTGACCGCCGTGTCGACCTCGATGTCGCGGTGCGTGCCGAAGATCACTTCTTCGAGGCCCACCTCGACCCTGATGAGCGCGTCTTGACCGCGCTCCCGCCTCGACCTCGGGCCGCGGCTCTGTTGGCCGGCCCCGAAGAACGTCTCGAAGATGTCGCCGAAGCCGCCGAAGTTCTGACCGCCGCCGAAGCCGCCCTGACCTCCGTGGTCGTACTGCTCGCGCTCCCGGGCATCGGAGAGCACGTCGTACGCGTGCGTGACCTCTTTGAATCGCTCGGATGCCTCGGCGCCCGGGTTGACGTCGGGGTGGAGCTCCCGGGCGAGACGACGGTACGCCTTCTTGATCTCGTCGGGTGTGGCGTCGCGCGAGACGCCGAGGACCTCGTAATGGTCGGCCACGGAGGGCATGTCCTTTCGATTGCCGGATGCCGGTCGGGTGCGACGGGCGGCGGGTTCAGCTCTCGCCGAGCGTGCGGGAGAGGTAGCGTGCGACGGCGCGAACGGCCGCCATGCTGGTGGAGTAGTCCATGCGGGTGGGCCCGACGATGCCGAGTCGCGAGATATCGCGCCCGGGAATCGCGAAGGCGCTCGAGACGACCGAGGTCTCGCCGAGTCCGAACGACGCATTCTCGCGCCCGATGCGCACGGTCACCGAATGCTCATCGGTCGCCATCTCGCCGAAGAGCTTCAGCAGGGTGACCTGCTCCTCGATCGCCTCGATGACGCCGAGGATCGATCCGGCGAAATCCTGCTCGGTGCGCACGAGGTTCGCTGCCCCGGCCACGACGAGGCGCTCGGTGCGCTGCGCGCGCGCCTGCTCGGCGAGCGTCGTTGCGAGCGTGTGCAGCACAGCGGCGTGCCGCTGGTCGGCGCTGTCGATCTCGCCCGAGAGCGCCTCAGCGGCATCCGCCATCGCCCGGCCCCCTGCGATCTTGTTCAGCCGCGCCCGCAGCGCATCGAGTGTGCGCTCGTCGACCGGCTCCTCGAGTTCGGCGAGGCGCTGCTCGACCTGGCCCGAGTCGGTGATGAGAATGCAGAGCACCCGATCGGGTGCGAGGGAGACGAGTTCGACGTGACGCACGCGGTCACTGCCGAAGCTCGGGTATTGCACGACCGCGAGTTGTTTGGTGAGCTGGGCGATGAGGCGCACGGTTCGGGCCAGCAGTTCGTCGAGGTCGCTCGACTCGCCGAGGAACGTCTCGATCGCCTGACGCTGGGCAGAGGTCAGCGGGCGCACGTCGGTGAGCTGGTCGACGAAGACCCGGTAGCCCTTATCGGTCGGGATGCGACCCGAAGACGTGTGCGGAGCTGCGATCAGCTCTTCTTCTTCGAGGAGGGCCATGTCGTTGCGGATCGTCGCTGCAGACACCCCGAAGGCGTGCCGCTCGACGATCGTCTTCGACCCGACGGGCTCGCGTGATGCGACGTAGTCCTGAACGATCACGCGCAGCACTGCGAGGCTGCGTTCGGAGACCATGACCCTCGCTTCCGTCTGACGCTGAGCACTCATTCTGAGACTTAGCACTCGTTCTGAGTGAGTGCCAATCATATCGCGACATCCTGCGACGAGGCCGTTGCCAGCAGCGAGGCGACGGCGCTAGCTTATGGGTATCCCGCGAGTCACCCTTGGATGCGATCTTCCCATCGCGCGAGACGCGGTTCACCCGAGAACCCCGAAAGGCACCCGCCATGACCGATCCGAACTCACCTGCACCCGATCAGAACGTTCCGCCCGCCCAACCCGTCGCCGCTGCACCGCTCGCACCCGATCAAGACGTGCAGTGGGGTTCGTTCGCGCACCTCGGCGGCATCCTCGGATTCCTGCCGGCCCTCATCATCTGGCTCGTCTTCAAAGACCGGGGCTCCTTCACGAACACCGAGGCGAAAGAGGCGCTGAACTTCCAGATCACGATCCTCATCGCCTACGTGGTCGGCTGGATCCTCACGTTCATCCTCATCGGCTTCCTCGTCGTGTGGCTGGCATGGATCGTGAGCGTCGTCTTCTCGATCATCGCGTTCCTCAAGACGAAAGACGGCCAGCACTACCGCTACCCGTTCGCGATCCGCCTCATCAAGTAGTCGGCCGGGCCAAGCGCGCCGGGCGAATTCCGCACCCGGCGCGCGCCACTGTGCCAGCATGGGGTGGTTGAAAGCTCGCCCGTCGTGCGACGAGGCCGAATCGCGCCTTCGGGCGACCCGATCAAGGAGACAACATGTCTGACGCAACCCCGCCTCCCCCTCCGCCGCCACCGCCGGCGAACCCCTACCAGCAGGGCGCGCAGCTCAGCCCGTCCGACGAGAAGCTCTGGGCGACGCTGATCCACATCGGCGGCATCTTCTTCAGCTTCGTTCCCGCCCTGGTCGGCTACCTCATCCTGAGGGACAAGGGCCCGTTCGTGCGCGCGCACACCGCGACGGCGCTGAACTTCCAGATCACCATGGCGATCGCCTACGTCGTCGGCACCATCCTGACCTTCGTCATCATCGGCATCTTCGTGCTGATCGCGGTTTACATCGTCAACATCGTCTTCAGCATCATCGCCGCAGTGAAGGCGAACCAGGGCCAGCCCTACACCTACCCGCTCGCGATCAAGTTCGTGAGCTGAGCTCCGACGACTCGTCGAGCAGGCGCCTGACCACGGCATCAGCGAGCAGCCGCCCTCTTCTGGTGAGTACCAACTCACCGGAGAGGGCGGTTTTCGCGTCCACGAGGCCATCGGCGATGAGACCCGCCACGGCGTGACGCCCACCCGCGTGCAGCGATGCGATGACGATTCCCTCGCGGATCCTCGTCAGGAGCATCACACGTTCGGTCTCGCGGGTCGGCGCATCGAGCACCTCCCTGCCCACCGCCGGTGACACGCCCGCGGTCACCCGATCGGCATAGGCCGAGGGATGCTTCGCGTTCCACCAGCGCACCCCGCCCACGTGACTGTGCGCGCCGGGACCCACGCCCCACCAGTCGTCGCCGCGCCAGTACCCGAGGTTGTGACGAGAGCGATGCGAGGAATCCGTCGCCCAGTTGCTGACCTCGTACCATTCGTAGCCCGCTGCGGCGAGCCGCTCGTCGGCGAGCTCGTACATGTCCGCCTCGAGGTCGTCTGACGGAGCCGCGAGTTCGCCGCGACGGATCTGCCGGGCGAGCTTCGTGCCGTCTTCGACGATGAGGGCGTAGGCGCTCAAATGATCGGGTCGCTGCGCGATCGCCTGGTCGAGGCTCCGCTCCCAGTCGTACATCAACTCCCCCGGCGTGCCGTAGATGAGGTCGAGGCTGACATCGAGGCCCGCGTCGCGTGCCCAGCCGACGACGAGCGGCACCCGCGCCGGGTCGTGCGTGCGGTCGAGCGCGGCGAGCACGTGCGGCACCGCCGACTGCATGCCGAAGGAAACACGCGTGAACCCGCCCTCGGCGAGTCGCACGAGATCTTCGGGCCCGACGGAGTCGGGGTTCGCCTCGGTCGTGACCTCGGCGCCCGGAACGAGGCCGAACTCCTGGCGCACGGCGTCGAGCATCCGCACGAGGTCGGCCGCGGGCAACAGGGTCGGCGTGCCGCCGCCGAAGAAGACGGTCGACGCGAGGCGTTCAGGCAGGTCGGATGCCGCGAGCATCTGCCGCGACATCCGCACCTCGGCGATCGCATGGTCGGCGTAATCTACCTGCCTCGCACCGCGAAGCTCATCGGAGGTGTACGTGTTGAAGTCGCAGTAGCCGCAGCGCACCCGGCAGAACGGCACATGGATGTACACGCCGAACGCACGTTGGCCAGCGCCGACGGCGGCCGATGCCGGCAGGAGCCCGTCGGCCGGTGCTGGATCGCCGAGAGGCAGCGCAGATGCCACGCCTACGCGCCGCCCGCAGGGTGCAACGCCCGGAGTTCGAGCTTCGTGAGTTCGCGCCGGCGCTTGCGCTGCATCGGGGCCGAAACGGCCGAGGTCGCAAGGATCGATCGGATCGTGAGCCACACCGTGTCGTCGTCGCGGCGCTCGAGGATGAAGGACTCCTCACCGCTCTCGGGACCGTCACCCGTCGTGCCGTAGGCGAACCCGATGCGGTCGGGCTCGTCGATGACGTAGACGACGAGCACAGGGGTCTTCGCGGCACCGAACCGGCGCTTGCGCTGCAGCACGGCGGTCATTCCCGCGGCGACGCAGGGCGTGCCGTCTGCCCCGAAGCGCTCCTCGCTGCGCGGGGCGGGCTGCTCGCCGAGCGGCGACCCCTCGACGTCGTAGACGATGCCGGGGTACTGCGCACCGGTGCCGGCCGAGACATCCGTCACCTCGAAGCCTGCACCGCGCTGGATGCCCCAGCTCATGAGTGCTTCAGCAGCGCGCTCGAAGCGGTCGACACCCGACCCCAGACGTACCGCGTCTTCGGCAGGGCGATACCCGGCGGGCGGATACCGAAGCAGGTCGGGAGCGAGGGTCGCCCCGATCGCCCCGTAGGTGACCGACTGGTCCGTGAACGTGCTTCGGCGGGTCATCTGGCGGCCTCTCCTGTGGTGCGGCACCTGACGGGCGTGCGGGTCGGGCGCGGCGATCGGGCGGCAGGCATCCGTCGATTCTACGGATGTCTCCTGTGACCGTTCTGGCTGCGGCTCGTGGTCATCGCGATCAGCGCTCGGCGACGAACGGAACGCTACTTCTTGTCTTTCTTCTCGACGTCGCCGCTGAGCGCTGCGATGAACGCCTCTTGGGGAACCTCGACGCGACCCACCATCTTCATGCGCTTCTTGCCCTCCTTCTGCTTCTCGAGGAGCTTGCGCTTGCGGCTGATGTCACCGCCGTAGCACTTGGCCAGCACGTCTTTGCGCATCGCACGGATCGACTCGCGCGCGATGATGCGAGCGCCGATGGCCGCCTGGATCGGCACCTCGAACTGCTGGCGCGGGATGAGTTCACGCAGGCGACCGGTCATGAGCACGCCGTAGGCGTACGCCTTGTCGCGGTGCACGATCGCGCTGAACGCGTCGACCTGCTCGCCTTGCAGCAGGATGTCGACCTTGACGAGATCGGCGGCCTGGTCGCCCGTCGGCTCGTAGTCGAGCGAGGCATACCCTGCGGTCTTCGACTTCAGCTGGTCGAAGAAGTCGAAGACGATCTCGCCGAGCGGCATGTTGTAGCGGATCTCGACCCGGTCTTCACCGAGGTACTCCATGCCGATGAGCGCACCTCGACGGGACTGGCAGAGCTCCATGATCGTGCCGACGTAGTCTTTCGGCGCGAGGATCGCGGCTCGCACCATCGGCTCGCGAACCTCGACGATCTTCGTGCCGGTCGGGAACTCGCTCGGGTTGGTGACCGTGACGGTCTTCTTGTCTTCGGTCGTGACCTCGTAGATCACCGAAGGCGCCGTGGCGATGAGGTCGAGCCCGAACTCGCGCTCCAGGCGCTCGGTGACGATCTCGAGGTGCAGCAGGCCGAGGAATCCGCAGCGGAACCCGAAGCCGAGCGCCACCGAGGTCTCGGGTTCGTAGACGAGCGCGGCATCGGAGAGCTTCAGCTTGTCGAGCGCCTCGCGGAGCTCGGGATAATCGCTGCCGTCGATCGGGTAGAGACCCGAGAAGACCATCGGCAGCGGCTCGGTGTAGCCCGGCAGCGCCTCGGCGGCCGGCTTCGCGGCGGTCGTGACAGTGTCGCCGACCTTCGACTGGCGCACGTCTTTCACACCGGTGATGAGATAGCCGACCTCGCCGATGCCGAGACCATTCGACGGGGTCGGTTCGGGGGCGCTCACGCCGATCTCGAGGATCTCGTGGGTCGCCCTCGTCGACATCATCTGGATGCGCTCGCGCGGCTTCAGGTGGCCGTCGATCATGCGCACATAGGTGATGACGCCGCGGTAGCTGTCGTAGACGGAGTCGAAGATCATCGCGCGCGCCGGGGCATCCGCTCGGCCGACCGGCGCAGGGATGCGTTCGACGACGCGGTCGAGCAGTTCTTCGACACCGACACCGGTCTTGCCCGAGACCTTGAGCACGTCATCGGGCGAACCGCCGATGAGGTCGGCGAGCTCTTTCGCGTACTTCTCGGGATCGGCCGCCGGCAGGTCGATCTTGTTCAGCACCGGGATGATCTCGAGATCGTTCTCGAGCGCCAGGTAGAGGTTCGCGAGCGTCTGTGCTTCGATGCCCTGTGCAGCGTCGACGAGCAGGATCGCGCCCTCGCACGCAGCGAGTGAACGCGAGACCTCGTAGCTGAAGTCGACGTGGCCCGGGGTGTCGATCATGTTCAGGGCGTAGGAGACATCCGGTCCCTGAGCCTGTCGAAGGGCCCAAGGCATGCGCACAGCCTGGCTCTTGATCGTGATGCCGCGCTCGCGCTCGATGTCCATGCGGTCGAGGTACTGGGCACGCATGTCGCGATCGCTCACGACACCGGTGATTCCGAGCATGCGGTCGGCAAGGGTCGACTTGCCATGGTCGATATGCGCGATGATGCAGAAGTTGCGGATCAGCGCGGGGTCGGTGGCGGCAGGCACCGGCGGGTTAGCAGCTCTCGGAGACATCCAGTCGATTCTCCCATGACTTCCGTTCAGACTTTCGACGGATGCCCCGCGCAAGGCCCCCGGGCTACGCTCGGAGCAAATGGCCGTGATCGAGATCCCTGACGCGCACGTGGCGCCCTCGGCGCTCCGTCCGGTCTTCACCGCGCTCCGGCTCGGCCTGCACGTGCTCGTTGTGGGACTCGCGCTCTTCGTCGTCGTGCGGGCATTGCTCGCCGATTCGCCCGATGAAGTCTCCGTCACGATCCTCGCGGTCGCGTTCCTCGCCTGGTACGGCGCCGGCATCGCGGCGGCCCACCGCCACCTACCGACCTGGGCGCGAGTGGTCTGGCTGATCGGGCTTCTCATGCTCTGGGTCGGCATGTCGGCGCTGACACCCGATGCGGCGTTCCTCGCCTTCCCGCTCTTCTTCCTCGAACTGCACGTGCTCGCGGCCCCGATCGCCGTGCCGCTCGTCGTGCTCACCTTCGGTCTCTCGGTCTGGGGCACCGCGACCCACCTCGGATTCAATGTCGGCTCGATCCTCGGCCCGCTCATCAGTGCCGGCGTCGCGATCGTCATCGGGCTCGGGTACCGCGCGATGGCGCAGGAGACACAGGAGCGCCAGGCGCTCATCCTCGATCTCATGACCACTCGCGAGGAGTTGGCGTCGGCGAGCCGGGAGGCCGGCACACTCGCCGAACGCGAGCGCCTCGCCAAGGAGATCCACGACACGGTGGCGCAGGGCCTGTCGAGCATCCAGATGCTGCTCCACGCGGCCGAGCGCGATGTCACCGACACCGCGACTCAAGAGAAGCTGCAGCTCGCACGCGAGACCGCAGCACTGAATCTCGGTGAGACCCGGCGATTCATCCGCGAGCTCGCGCCGCCCTCGCTCGATGCGCAGACGCTGCCCGCCGCGCTCCGGCGACTCGTCGAGGCCACGACCGAGCAGTCGGTGCAGGCGGGAACACCGTTGCGGGTCGAGTTCGGCACCAGCGGCGATCCGATCCTCCTGCCGATGTCCACCGAGGCTGCACTCCTACGCATCGCGCAGGGTTCACTCGCCAACGTGCTCCAGCACTCGGATGCCGCCCACGCATCCGTCACCCTGAGCTACCTCGGCGACGAGATCGCGCTCGACGTGGTCGACGACGGCATCGGCTTCAGTGCTTCGAACGCCGATGACCCCACTGCCGCGGCCTCGGCCGGCTTCGGCCTCCGCGCCATCCGGCAGCGCGCCGAGGCCCTCGGCGGGAGCATCGACATCGAATCGACACCCGGCGACGGCACCGCGGTCTCCGTTCGCATCCCGGTGGTGGCACCGTGATCCGGCTGCTGCTCAGCGACGATCATCCCGTTGTGCGTGCCGGTATCCGCGCGATGCTCGAGAGCGAGCCCGACCTCGAGGTGGTCGGCGAGGCGACGACGGCCGAAGACGCGGTACGGCTCGCTGCGGCATCCGAAGTCGACCTCGTGCTCATGGACCTGCAGTACCCCGGCGCCATGCAGGGCGCGGAGGCGACCCGTCGAATTCGTTCGCAACCGGGCTCGCCCCGCGTACTGGTGCTGACGAACTACGACACTGATGCCGACATCCTCGGCGCGATCGAGGCCGGCGCGAGCGGCTACCTGCTGAAGGATGCACCGCCTGCCGAACTCATCGCCGCGGTTCACGCGGCGGCGGTCGGCGATGCCGCACTCGCACCCGGGGTCTCCTCGCGCCTCGACGCGTCGCTCGCGAGCGGTGAGCGGCTCACGGTACGAGAGGCCGAGGTGCTCTCGCTCGTCGCGGAAGGGCGCACCAACCGCGAGATCGGCAGATCCCTCTTCTTGAGCGAGGCGACGGTGAAGTCGCATCTCGTGCACAGCTTCACAAAGCTCGGCGTCGGTTCGCGCACCGCTGCGGTGGCACGGGCCCGCGAAATCGGCGCGATCAGGGCGGGCTGACGGATGCCTCGCGCCCGCGTCGTGCTCGTGCACGGACTTCGCACCTCGTCGACGATGTGGCGAAGGCAGCTCGAGCTGCTCGCCGCGCACGACATCGAGGCGGTCGCCGTCGACCTGCCCGGACACGGGACGCGGCTCGGCGAACCCTTCTCGCTCGAAGCGGCACTGCGGAGCATCGACCTTGCGCTGAACCCGGTCGCCGCCGAAACTGCGATCCCGCGGCTTCTCGTGGGCCTGAGTCTCGGCGGCTACATCTCGATCGAGTACGCCGCGCACCATCCCGGCCGTCTCGACGGGCTCGTGGCGGCGTCGTGCGGCACGCGCCCGCGGGGCGTCGCCCTCGACGGCTATCGCCGTCTCGCCGCCGCAATCGGCACGATGCCCGACCATGGGCGTCGCCTCAACGACGCGATGGCCCGACTCTTCCTCTCGCCGAGCGCCGCCGACGACGTGCTCGCGGGCGGCGTCGCGCTCGATGTGATGGCGCCAGTGCTCGAGGCGGTCGGCCGACTCGACCCCGAGGCCGCGCTCGCGGATGTCGACGCACCCGTCTGGTTCGTGAACGGACGCTTCGACCACTTCCGATTCGAAGAGCGCCGGATGCTCCGCGCCGCCCGCGACGGGCGGCTCGTGATCATTCCCGGTGCCACCCACCTCGTCAGCCTCATCCGGCCAGACGACTTCGCCGCGATCGTGCTCGGCGCGGTCGCCGAACTCGACCGACGTGCCGCCGGCGCCGAGCGACGCAGGGCGAGCCACGGATCGCACGAGACATCCCCCGCCCGACTCGCGCGCGAGCGCATTGGTGACTCCCGCTGAGAGCTGGTATCGTTGCCTGTTGGCTTCCGTGTGGGTCCCACCCCGCACGATTCGCCGGCGAGGCCCCTCTACCTTCGCTCGGCATATCCGGTACCCGCACAAGAACGAAAGACGAACTCCACGTGGCAAACATCAAGTCGCAGATCAAGCGCATCCGCACGAACCTCAAGGCGCAAGAGCGCAACAAGGCCGTCAAGAGCGAAGTGAGGAGCGCCGTTCGCGCAACGCGCGACGCCGTTGCTTCGGGCGACAAGGAGAAGGCGACGACCGCCCTCCGCGCCGCGACCCGCAAGCTCGACAAGGCGGCCAGCAAGGGCGTCATCCACAAGAACCAGGCCGCGAACAAAAAGTCGGCGATCGCGAAGCAGGTCGCCGCGCTCTGACGCGACACGTACTCCACGAAGGCCCCGGCACGGATGTGTCAGGGCCTTCGTCGTTCGTCGATATGTGCTCGGACGACACGGCTTGGGAGCGCACGCAGCCCAAGCCGCCGTCGTGAGCCGGTGGCCCCCACGACGCGACGCTACGAGCGGTCGCGACCCCGGGAGGCGATCACGCCGACCAATCGTTCGAGCGCGAAGACCGGGTCGCGCTCTGCGCCCTTCACTGCGGCGTCGGTGGACGCGAGCGCCTCGATCGCTCGACCGAGCCCCTCGTCGCTCCACCCGACCAGGTCGCGTCGTGCGCGATCGATCTGCCATGGCGCGAGGCTCAGCGAGCCCGCGAGCTGCGCGCCCCCACCACGAGTGCCCGAGACCTTCGCCATGGTGCGCACCTTCATCGCGAACGCGGCGACCATGGGCACCGGGTCGGCGCCACTGTCGAGCGCGTGCCGGAGGGCGATGAGCGCCTCACCGTGACGACCCGCGATGGCCGCGTCGGCTACCGCGAAGGCATTGGTCTCGACTCGCCCGCCGTAGTAGCGAGCCACGACCGCCTCGGTGATGTCGCCGGGTGCGTCGGCCAAGAGCTGCCGGCACGCTGCAGCGAGTTCGCGGAGGTCGTCGCTGAACGCGCCCACGAGTGCGCGCAGAGCACCCGGGGCGATCTTGCGGCCCGCTGCGCGGAACTCGGCGGCCGCGAAGTCTTGCTTCTCTGCGTCTTTCTTGAGCTCGGCGCAGACGATCTCGATGCCGCCCCCTCCGCCGGCACGCACAGCGTCGAGCAATTTCTTACCGCGCACACCGCTGCGGTGGCGCAGGACGAGCGTGGTCGACTCGGCTGTCTGCCCGAGGTAGTCGAGCGCATCGAGCAGGAAGTCGTCGCTCGCACGTTCGACTCCGCTCACCCGGATGAGACGGGGCTCGCCGAACAGCGAGGGGCTCGCGAGGGTTATGAGCTCACCACGGCGATACCCGTCGGCTTCGAGGTCGCTCACCTCGAGCGCGGGATCTTCACCACGCAGGAAGTCGCGCAGCATCGTGATCGACCGCTCGGCGAGCACGTCTTCTGCGCCCGAGACCAGCACGATCGGAGCGGGCCGGATCGCATGCCATGCGAGTTGCGGAATCGTCGTCTTCGTCTTGGCCGATGCCCCTGTGCGCGCTGCCACGGCACCTCCCGTTCTCTTCGTCGATTCTACGGGCCCGCACCGACACCGCTTTCCCTCCGCTCGCTCCAGAGCAGGAAGCCGTCGCCCTCGGCAGTGAGCAACAAGGTACCGGAGCGGTCAGTGCGCACCACGGCTGTGCCCTCGGCCTGCAAGAGGTCGAGCAGCCGCTCGGTCGGATGCCCGTATCCGTTGTCCGCGCCCACACCGATTACGCCGATCGTCGCGTCGAGCTCGTCGTAGAGGCGCTCGCTCTGGTCTGCCGAGCCATGATGGGCGACCTTCACCAGGTCGACCCGGCCGATGCTCGCAGAACGCAGCAGCCGGTCCTGTGCCTCTTCGCCGAGATCGCCGAGGAACAGGCCCCGGTAGCTCGGTGTCGTGAGATCGATCACCACACTCGCGTCGTTGCCGGGCATGGCGCGCGGTTTCGGCCAGAGCACCCGCCACCGCGCGTCGCCGAGTGTGCCGCCGAACCCCACGACGACCTCGACGGGCTCGGCACCTGCCTCGACCAATGGGCCGAGCGCCCGGTTCGATCGTTCGCCATCGAGCGGGCCGTGGATCACGGTGCCGACAATGCCCGTCACCGCCGACGCTCCACCGACGTGATCGGCGTCCCAGTGCGTCAACACGAGCAGATCGATGCTCGTGACGCCGAGCACCGACACGCAGCGAGCGAGCGCTGCAGGATCGGGCCCGGTGTCGATGAGTGCCGTGGCACCCGCCGAGCGCAGGAACACGGCATCGCCCTGTCCGATGTCGCAGGCCGCGACATCCCAATCGGCCGGCCTCGTCGCCGCCCCGAGAAGAGGTGCGCCCGCGAACACGCCGACGGGCACCGCGAGTCCGATGAGCAGCGACGCCGCCGCGACCGCGCGAAGTCGGCGCCGATGCCGACGACGCGTGTCGAGGACGAGCCAGAGCGCGATCGCTGTGCAGGCGGCGAGCAGCAGCGCGCCCGCGGCATCCGGCAGCCACTCGAGTCTCGCACCCGGCAGTGCAGCCGACGCCCGGGCGAGGAGCGCGATCCACGACGCCGGAAGCCAGGCGCACTGGAGGAATGCGAACCCGACGGAAGGCAGGACCGGCAGCAGCAGACAGCCGATGAGGCCGACGACGGTGCCGACCGGCGCTGCGGGAGCTGCAAGCAGGTTCGCCGGGACGCCATAGAGCGCGAGCGCGGGATCGAGCAGCACGAGCACCGGCTGGCACGCCAACTGGGCCGCGAGCGGCACGCCGATCACCGCGGCGACGGGCAGCGGCATCCACCGCGCGAGCGCGCCGGTCAACGGCGCAGCAAGCAGCAGCAGGCCGGCGGTCGCGCAGACTGAGAGCGCGAACCCGTAGTCCCGTGCGTACCACGGGTCGACGGCCAGGAGCACGACGACCGCGAGCGAAAGGGCCGCCACGCCGCCTCCGGGTCGACCCACTGCGACGGCGACGAGCACCACGACCGCCATCGCCGCCGCACGCACGACGCTCGCCTCGGGTGTCACGAGTACGACGAATCCCGCCAGCGCGGTCAGTGCAGCGACGATTCGCACGAATCGGGGCACGCCGAGCAGGGCCGCGAAGGCGAACGCCGTGGCCGTGACGATCGCACAGTTGGCGCCCGACACGGCTGTCAGATGGCTCAGCGAGCTGGCCTTCATCGCTGCATCGAGCCCATCGTCGACGGCGCTCGTGTCGCCGATCGCCAGCCCCGGCACGAGGGCACCCCCGTCACCGCCGAGCGCGCCCGCAGCCTCGGCGAAGCCGGTGCGCAGGCCGACCGTCCAGCCCAACCACGGCGGCGGTGCACTCAGGACCCGCACGTCACCGGTCGGACTCAACCGGAAGGCGGCGCCATCGGCGCTCGGGAGCGCGGCCACCCGGGTGTCGAACCCGATGCGCGCACCCAGCTGCAGCTCGCGGGTCGGGAGCGAAATGGCGGCCGCGACCGGTACCGACCGCGTGTCACCACCGTCGACGGCGACGACACGGCCCTCGACGCGCAATGGTGGTGAATCGCCCTTGGCGAACCAGCTCGTGCTCATCGCGCGCGGGGCGGCGGTCAGTTCGAGCACGACCTCCGCGGTGCGGTGATGCCGCGCCGCCTCAGTGAGGGGCGACGATTCGCGAGCGCCGAGTCCGCGTGCTGCGGCGCTCACCATGAGCGCGCACGCCGAGAGCGTGACGAGCAGCGTCGCCGACATCCGCACGAGCACCGAGGTGCTCCCGGCGTGGTGATCCGGATCACGGCGGTCATCACGGCGGTCATCACAGCCTGCACGGTCGCGGCGGTCGCGCATCACCAGCCGACGTCGACGACGGATGCCGCCGCGCACGGCGATGCCGCCCGCGACGCAGGCCGCTGCCCACAGCACCCACGCGAGGATCGCTGCACCGGGTGCCGCACCCGGCAGGCCGATCGCGACCCACGCGGCGACCCACGCGGCCGCCGCAGGCAGCAGCATCCGGAAGTCGCGCACGTCAGAGCGCCACGAGGTTCGCGAGGCCCGAGAACACCGCGTCGCCGATACCGGCCACATCGAGCAGCTGTTCGATGCTCGTGAACGATCCGTTCGTCTCCCGCCAGTCGATGATGCGCTGCGCGAGTGCCGGACCAATGCGCGGGAGCGTGTCGAGTGCGGCGAGGTCGGCGGTGTTCAGGTGCACGAGCCCGTCGGTCACGCCCGGCGCGCCGGTGCCGCTGCCCGTCGCCGCCGGTGGAGGCACTTCACCGACCACCGGCACCGCCAATTGCTCACCGTCGACAAGCAGGCGCGCAAGGTTCACCCCGGCGGGATCTGCGTCGCCGGAGAAGCCGCCTGCCGCTGCGACGGCGTCGACCACGCGCGCGCCCGCCGCGAGTTCGACCAGACCCGGCTTCGCGACGGCGCCGAGCACATGCACGAGCACTGGTGGCGCGCCGACGCCTGCCGCAGACACACCGTCGTCGGCATCTGCGACGGCCTCGCCCGACGCCTCGATGCGGCCCTGCTCACCGCCGCCCGTCGCACTGAACGACATGAGCGCAGCAACGGCGACTGCGACGACGAAGAGCACGACCCCGGCTCCGACGGCGACGCGCACGCGAGGACCGTGTCGGCGCGCAGCAGGGTCGAGAGCAGCCAACGGATCGGGTACGTCGCTCGCGGGCATGCCCGCACGCTATTCGAGGCACGATCACGTCACGCGCTTTCTCGGTCGAGCGACGGACGCCGAGCGAGACGAGCGCCCTGTCGAGGAGGAGTCACGCCGCCCGCCAGCCCTTGGACCGTGACCCGCTACAGCGCCTCAGCCCATCCAGCCGGGTCATCCGTGCCCGGGATCGCCTGAATCGCTTGCCACAGGACCAGTACGTCGAGCCATCGGGTCTCGGCGGGCCCGAGCGGCCGCACCGACTCGTATCCGGCGCGCAGCGTGCGACGAACGGCTGCCGGTGTCGGCCGCCAGTCGGTGAACCGCGTGCTCAAGTAGACGCAGGCCTTGGCCAGGTCGTTCACCCGGTGGTCCCACACCAACTCGTCGAAGTCGAGCACTCCGACGATGCTCGATCCTCGTGTCAGGATGTTCGCCGCGCGAAAGTCGTTGTGCACAAGTTGAGTTTCGTCGTCCAACTCCGGCAGATCTGCCACCAGTTCGTTCAACCGGTGCGACGCCGTCGGCGCCAACCCCTGGTCGTGGTTCGCCAGCCAGCCCTCGATCCGCGCCTGCACCCCATCGACCTCAGTCGTCGTCAACGATCGATCGACCGGGTAGGCACGAAGTGCGTCGTGCAGCTCGGCCAGACTGGCTCCCGCGGCCCGCACCGCCGCGGCATCCTGCGCATCCAGCCAGTCGCCCGCCAATTCCGGCAGCACCGCGATCGACAACGCACCCAGCGGCCCGTCCAACAGCACCCGAACGCGCCCATCCAGCGCCGCAATCGGTGCCGCCACCGGCACGTTCTGCTCGCCGAGCACTCGCAACAACCGGGCCGACGCTTCCAGACTCGCGAACCGCTCCGGATCCCGCGACCACTTGATCACGAGGGAACCCCGGCTGCTCTCCACCCACACGATGGCGTTGTGGTCGCTGATCACCATCCGGCCGCAATCCACAACCGAGATCTCCCAGACCTCGTCCAGCACGTTGGAGACCCAGTCGATGACAGCGGTGAACCCATCGAACCCGAAGCGTTCCCGCAACGCCGCTTTCGGGTCGACCGGCTCCCACAACATCGACAACCCCGGCGGCAGCATTCGCCAATGGTAACGACACTGGGAGCGCCGTCGGGAATCCGAGGACGGAGATGACCGCGACGCAGCCGTTCTCTCGAACAGAGGCCGAGTGCGCTCTGAGTCGCTCCGCCCGTCAGCCCCTGGTCGCGATGTTGACCAGTCGCGGTGCACGCACGATGACGTTCACGATCTCGCGCTCACCCACGGCACGGGTCACTGCAGCGGATGCGCGGGCGAGGCCTTCGAGCTCGTCGCCCGAGATCTTCGGGGACACCTCAAGACGATCGCGCACCTTGCCGTCGACCTGCACGATGGCCGTCACCGACTCCTCGACGAGCAGTGCGGGATCGGCCTTGCGCCAGGGCACGAGCGCGACCGTCGGCTCGTAGCCGAGCCGCTGCCACATGTCTTCGGCGGCGTACGGAGCGAACAGGTCGAGGATCATCGCCGTGACCTCCGCTGCCTCGCGCACCGCGGCATCGCCGGCACCCGCGCCGGAGTCGATCGCCTTGCGTGTGGCGTTCACGAGCTCCATGAGTCGCGCGACGACGACGTTGAACTTGAACGCCTCGACGAGCCCGGGCGCATCGGCGAGCAGCCGGTGCGTGATGCGGCGCAAGGCCGGGTCTCCCGTCTTCCACTCGATGTCGGGGCTCGAGGTGACCTCGCCCGAGATGCGCCACGCCCGCGCGAGGAACTTCGCGGAACCGACTGGCGAGACATCCGCCCAGTCGATGTCGTCTTCGGGCGGGCCGGCGAAGGCGAGCGTGACGCGCAGCGCGTCTGCGCCGTGCGCCTGCAGCTCGCTCGCGAACTCGACGAGGTTGCCCTTGGACTTCGACATCTTCGTGCCGTTCAGGATGACCATGCCCTGGTTCAGGAGCGAGGTGAACGGTTCGGTGAAGCTCAGGTACCCGAGGTCGAAGAGCACCTTCGTGATGAAGCGCGAATAGAGCAGGTGCAGGATGGCGTGCTCGACGCCGCCGACGTACTGGTCGACGGGCAGCCACTTCTCAGCCTCTGCCGGGTCGAAGGCGCGCTCGTCGTTGTTCGGGTCGAGGTAGCGCAGGTAGTACCACGAGCTGTCGACGAAGGTGTCCATCGTGTCGGAGTCGCGGCGCGCGGCACCGCCGCATTTCGGGCACGCGACGTTGACCCAATCCTCGGCCGCACCGAGCGGGCTCGCGCCCTTCGGCTTGAGGTCGAGCCCCGCTGAGTCCGGCAGGCGCACCGGCAGTTCCGACTCGGGCACCGGCACTTCGCCGCAAGTCGGGCAATGGATGATCGGGATGGGCGTGCCCCAGTACCGCTGACGCGAGATCAGCCAGTCGCGAAGTCGGTAGTTCTTCGACGAACGCCCGAGACCGCGCTCCGTGAGGAGCTCGATGACCCGGCGAATCGCGTTGGACTTCGACAGGCCGTTGAGCGGACCCGAGTTCACGAGCCGACCCTCGCCAGCGAGCGCGACACCGGTCGACGCCGGGTCGTCGGCCGGCAGGTCATCGGGCAGGTAGGGGTCGCCGTTCTCGTCGAGCGGGATGACCGGGATCACGCCGGTCACGGGCGCGTTCGTATCGACGACCACTCGCACCGGCAGTCCGAAGGCCCGCGCGAAATCGAGGTCGCGCTGGTCGTGCGCCGGCACCGCCATGATCGCGCCATGGCCGTAGTCGGCGAGCACGTAGTCGGCGGCCCAGATCGGCAGGCGCTCGCCGTTGACCGGGTTGATCGCGTACCGCTCGAGGAAGACCCCGGTCTTCGGCCGGTCGGTCGAGAGGCGATCGATGTCGCTCTCGGCACGGACCGAGTCGAGGTAGTCCTGGAACCGGGTCTGCACTTCGGTGGATGCCCCACCAGCGAGCTCGGCTGCGATCTCCGAGTCGGGCGCGACGACCATGAAGGTCGCGCCGTACAGTGTGTCGGGCCGAGTCGTGAAGACGCTGACCCGTGCATCACGGCCCTCGATCTCGAACTCGACATCGGCACCCGAGGATCGGCCGATCCAGTTGCGCTGCATCGAGAGCACCTTCGACGGCCAGGCGCCCTCGAGCTGGTTCAGGTCGTCGAGCAGCCGGTCGGCATAATCGGTGACCCGGAAGTACCACTGCGTGAGCGCCTTCTTCGTGACGACGGCGCCGCAACGCTCGCAGTGCCCGTCGATGACCTGCTCGTTGGCGAGCACCGTCTGGTCGTTGGGGCACCAGTTGACCTGACCGTCTTTGCGGTAGGCGATGCCCTTCTCGTAGAGCTTCAGGAACAGCCACTGGTTCCACTTGTAGTACTCGGGGTCGCTCGTGTGCAGCTCCCGTGACCAGTCGAACGACGGCGCATACTGGCGGAAGGCACGCTTCTGCTGTTCGATGTTCGCGTAGGTCCAGGCGCTCGGATCGACGCCGCGCTTGATCGCGGCGTTCTCGGCAGGAAGACCGAATGAATCCCAGCCAACGGGGTGCATCACGTCGAAGCCTTGGTGCCGCCAGTAGCGCGCGACGGTGTCGCCGTAGCCGAACGCCTCGGCGTGACCCATGTGCAAATCGCCCGACGGGTAGGAGAACATGTCGAGGATGTACTTGCGCGGCCTCGTGTCACCCGGGCGTCCGGCACGGAACGGCTCGGACTCTTCCCACACGGGAAGCCACTTCGCCTGGATTGCGGCGAAGTCGTACGCGTCGGCATCGGCGTGCGCTGGGTCCTGGTCGTGTGCCACGTGACTCTCAATCGTGTGTCGCTCGGGGGCTTCCGGGCACGCCGCACCGCGGCGCACTCGGAGATCAAGCCTACTCACTCCGCGACCGGCAGATCCGCGCCCAGCACGGCGAGCAGCGCCCTCGCCTTGATGCGCGTCTCCTCGATCTCCTCGGCCGCGACCGACAACGCCGTGATGCCCCCTCCCGTGCCGATGCTCGCACCCTTCGGCGTCAGCACGATCGAGCGGATCACCATCGCGAGGTCGGCGCCGCCGTCGACCCCGAGATACCCGAAGACCCCCGAGTACACGCCACGCGGCCCCGCTTCGAGCTCGTGCAGAATCGTCATCGCGCTGTGCTTCGGCGCTCCCGTCATCGAGCCGGCCGGGAACGCCGACTCGACCACATCGAGCGCAGTGAGCGGATGTCGCAACTGCGCCGTGACCGTCGAGACGAGCTGGTGCACGTGGGCGTACTCCTCCACGTCGAGGAGCGCTGGCACCTCGACGCTGCCGAGCTCGGCGACGCGTCCGAGGTCGTTGCGCATGAGGTCGACGATCATGAGGTTCTCGGCGCGTTCCTTCTCGCTCTCGACGAGGTCCCGACGCAGCGCCTCGTCGAGGATCGGGTCCGCGCTCCGCGGCCGGGTGCCCTTCATGGGCTTCGTCGACACCGAGCCGCTCGATTCGACGCGCAGGAACTGCTCTGGCGAGGCGCTGAGCAGCGCGGTGTCGCCGAAACGCAGGTAACCCCCGTGGTGGCTCGGGCTCGTGCGCCGAAGCCGCAGGTAGGTCTCGAGCGGATCGGGGCGGACGTCGACGTCGATGCGATTGGTGAGACACAATTGATACGCGTCGCCGCGGGTGATCGCGGCCTGGCATGCCGCGATCAGGCGGGCGTACTCGGCCGGGGTGTGGCGCCAGTGCGATGCGGGCCGTGCGGATGCCGGGGACGGCGGGGGTTCGGCTTCCGTGTTCACCTCAGCGGGCAGCAGCGCGAAGGCCTCGGCGGCACCCTCAGCCCACTCCTGCGCTGCGGCGGAGTCGCTCGTCTCGAGCCACTCGAGCCACTCGAGACGCACCGAGCCGGCGGCATGATCGAACACGATCGCACGGTCGGCGAAGAGGAATGCAGCATCCGGCGTCTCTGCACGATCGAACGGCAGGCCCGCCGTGCGGGTGCCGAACTCATAGCCGAACCATCCGATCCAGCCGAGTGGAGACGGCGAGCCGACCTCGGCGCGGGCATCGACGACCTCGTCGCCGAGCGCAGCGCCGAGTTCCGCATAGACCGTGGCGGGCGGGTCATCCCCCACGAGCAGCGTGCTGTCGCCATGCGCCCAGGCGATGACGCTCGAGCCGGCCACCGCACCAGGGCCACCGTCGAGCCACACGGCGGTGTGCGCTTCGGAGGCGAACGCACTGAAGGCCTGCGCGGGGTCGCGCCAGCTCGCCAGCGCGAGGCTCCGGATGCGGCAGGGCATCCCCTCAGCCTAGGTCGAGCGCCCGGCCGTCGCGGATCTCGATGCGACGATCGACCAGCGCGGGGTCGACGCCGGCATGCGCGATGAGCACGACACTGCGTTCCGCTCCGGCTGCGCCGAGCATCTCGGTGAGCAGCGCGCCGGCCCGGTCGGGGTCGACGTTCGCGGTCGGCTCGTCGAGCACGAGCACCGGGAATCGGGCGAGCATCGCCCGCGCGAGGGCTATGCGCTGCGCCTGTCCACCCGAGACGAGCGCACCGCGCTCCCCCACCCGTGCATCGAGGCCACCGCGTTCGGCGACCCAATCGGCGAGACCGACCCGGTCGAGCACGTCGAGCAGCTCCTCGTCGCTCGCCGTCTCGCGAGCGAAGAGGAGGTTCTGCCTGATGTCCTCGTCGAAGAGCCACGGACGTTGTTCGACGAGGCCGACGGTGCGCCGCACCTCGACGGGGTCGAGCGCTCGCGCCTCGACTCCGTCGAGCCGGTACGAACCGTGGTACTCGAGGAAGCGCACGAGGACGTGCGCGAGCGTCGTCTTGCCCGAGCCCGACTCACCCTGCACGAGAAGCCGTTCCCCCGGCGCGAGCGTGAGATCGAGTCCGTCGAGGGCGGCGGGCCCTCCTGGCCACGACGCCCTGATCTCGCGCAGCTCGATCGCCGGCGGCCCCACGCGCGAACCCGCTCCCGGGCCCGACCGATCGGGCTCTCGTCGGCCGTCGTGCGGCTCCGACCGAACCGCGAGCGGAGCCGCCGGGGCGACGGGAATCTCCGGCGGCACCGAATCGGGTACGACGTCGGCGACCCGCGCGGCACTCACGCGCGCGACGCGCCACGCGGCCAGCCCGACGGGAATGGCACCCGCGACCTCGGCGATCGCGAGGGGCACGAGACAGAGCACCGCGAACTCGGGCCCGTCGATGCCGCCCGCTGCGAACACCGGCCAGGCCACGAGCAGACTCGCGAGCGTCGCGAAGCCGCCGATGGCCGTCACGACCGCCGCAGCCGCACCGGCAGACGCCGTTCGGGTTCGGGTGGCTCGTTCGAGGTCGACGCCGATCGCCCGAATGCGCGACCGGTCGTCGCTCGCTGCGTCGAAGGCGACCAGCACGTCGAGCGCCTGTACGTGGTCGACGACCGCCGCCTGCAGCGCGCCGCGCAGAGGCGCGATCGAACGCTCGGCCCGGCCCGCTGCAGTGCGCTCGGCCAGGAGTGCGACGAGGAGTCCGATGACGAGAACCACGCCGATGGCTATGGCGGCCGCCGGTGCGAGCATCGCCAGCGCCGTGACCGCGGCGATGAGCACGAGTACCGCGCTCACGACCGGCTGAACGGCCCGCAAGGTGACGTTCTGCAGTTCGTCGACATCGCCCACGAAGCGCGAGAGCAGCTCACCGCGACGGCTGGTGCGCAGCCCGTCGGGTGCAAGCGGGAGCATCCGCCCGAAGATGCCCACCCTGATACTCGCGAGCTGCCGGAACGAGGCGTCGTGGCCGGTCAGGCGCTCGAGGTAGCGGAACGTGGCGCGTCCGAGCGCGAACGCCCGAACCCCGACGATGCCGAGCTGGAGGTAGAGCACCGGCGGCTGTTCAGCCGCGCGCGCGATCAACCACGCCGAGCAGGCGAGCAACGCGATGGTCGACCCGGCGGAGGCGACTCCGAGCAGCACCGGCAACGCGAGCCGCTTCGGCGCAGGCACGGCGCGTCGCATCACCGAGCGCGTGCGATCAGACATGCGCCACCGCCGTGAGGGTCACGACGCGGTCGGCCGCGTGGAGGAGGGCCGGGCGGTGCGTGGCGACGACGACGGTGTGCCCCCTTGCTGCGATCTCCCGCAGGTGCCCAACGAGCTCGGCCTCCCGCCGCTCGTCAAGTGCAGAGCTCGGCTCATCGAGCAACAACAACGGCGCGCTGCGGGCGAGCAGACGGTGCATCGCCCTGGCCGTCGCAACTCGTTGCGACTGGCCGCCGGACAGGCCGGAACCGCCCGCACCGAGCTCGAGCTCGGGAGCGACGTCGACGCCGCCGAGTCGGAGCGCCTCGCCGAGCAGCAATGGATCGGCGTGTTCGTCACCGAGCCGCACGTTCGCGGCGACGGTTCCGGCGAGCAGCGTCGGCGTCTGTCCGGCCCAGGCGAGCCTGCCGCGATCAGACGGTCGCGCACCGGCGTCGAATGGGGCGTCGTCCAGCGTGACGCTCCCTGAGGCGGGAACGAACCCGAGCAGCGCCCGGAGCACGCTCGACTTGCCGACGCCGCTCTCCCCGGCGATGGCGAGGATCTCCCCCGGCCCCGCATCGAAGTCCAACCCGCTGACGATCTCGCGATCGTCGAGGCGCACGCCGAGTCCCCGCACGTGCAGGCCCGCGCCGACGATCGCGGGAGCGAACGACCCGTGCGCCGACTGCTCCGCGCGCCCCGTGGCATCCGTGGCCTCGAAGAGGTCGAACGCATCTCGCGACGCCTCGACGCCCGCGGCGGATGCGTGGAATGCCGCTCCGACGTTTCGCAGCGGCAAGAAGACCTCGGGGGCGAGTACGAGCGCGAGAAGCCCCGAAGCGAGCGTCATGTCACCGGCGACGAGCCGCAGGCCGATCGAGACGGCGACGAGCGCCACCGAGAGGCTGGCCGCGAGTTCGAGAGTGAAGCTCGAGAGGAAGGTGACGCGCAACACCTTCATGGTGTGCACGCGGTAGTCGTCGGTCACCTGACGGATCCGCCGGGTCTGCCGCTCGGCCCGGCCGTAGAGCATGAGCGTCGACAGGCCGCCGACGACCTCGAGGAAGCCGCGCGAGAGGGACTGCAGGCTCGTCCACTGGCGACGCTGCACGGCCTCGGTCGCCAGACCGATGAGCGCCATGAAGACCGGGACGAGCGGGAGAACGATCACGAGGATCAGCCCCGACAGCCAGTCCGTGATCCAGACGGCCGCGATCAGGAGCGGCGTCGCGACGGCGGTGAGCACGAGCTGCGGCAAGTACCGCCCGAAGTACTCGTCGAGTGCGTCGAGTCCGGGGCCGAGCAACGTGGCGATGCGCGAGGTCGGGAATCCGGGCAGTCCGCCCGGGCGGCGCTCGATCCCGGCGAGCAGTTCCGTGCGCAACTCGCCCTTCACACGCATCGCGCCGGCTGATCCGGTCCACTCCCAGAGCCAGGCGGCGAGGGCGCGAGCCGCGACCGCAGCGGCGAGGACGGTCAGTGGTGCAGTGGCATCCGCCCAGGCCATCCCGCCGATGATCCCGGCGACGAGGGTCGCGAGCGCCCAGGCGAACGCGATGATCGCAAGCGCCTGGACCAACGCCAGCACGCCGCCCGCGAGCAGGAATCGGCGCGCCGCCCGCGAACGTCGCACGAGCCTCGGGTCGAGAGGTTTCACGTCAGTGCGCCGCCGCCTCGATGTGCGTGCGCATCACACGCTTGCGGAAGATCCAGTAGGTCCAGCCCTGGTACGCGAGGATGAGCGGCAGGAAGATCACCGCGGTCCACGTCATGACCGTGAGCGTGTACGGCGTCGACGAGGCGTAGGCGATCGTCAGGCTGTTCGCCGGATCGTTCGAGGCCGGCATGACGTCGGGGAAGAGCGAGGCGAACAGCGCGAACACGGCGGCCGCGATCGTGACGGCCATGAGCGTGAACGCCCACCCCTCGGCTCCGCGAACGTTCGCAACCCAGGAGCCGATGAGCGCGATCGCAGCGATGACAGCGAGGATCCAGAACCAGGTGGAGCCGAATGCGAAGCCGGTCCACACGAGGAAACACGCCGCGACGAGCACGGTGAGCGCGCCGGCCCTCGTCGCGAGCCGCCGTGCCCGGCCGCGGATGTCGCCGTCGGTCTTCAACGCGACGAACACCACGCCGTGCGTGAAGAACAAGAGCAGTGTCGTCACTCCGCCGAGCAGCGCGTACGGGTTCAGCAGGTCGAAGAAGCTGCCGATGTAGTTGTGGTCGGCATCGAGCGGCACGCCCTGCACGATGTTCGCGAACGCGACACCCCAGAGAAGCGCAGGCACCGCGCTGCCGACGATGATCATCCAGTCGAAGCGTCGCTTCCACGCAGCTTCGGGACGCTGGTGACGGTACTCGAACGAGACGCCGCGAGCGATGAGCGCGAGCAGGATCAGGAGGAGGGCGAGATAGAACCCGGAGAAGAGGGTCGCGTACCACTCGGGGAACGCCGCGAAGAGACAGGCGCCGGCGACGATCACCCAGGTCTCGTTGAGGTCCCACACGGGGCCGATCGTGTTGATCAGCACGCGACGGTCGGTCTCGTCCCTGCCGAGGAACGGCAGGGACATGCCGACGCCGAAGTCGAAGCCGTCGAGTACGAAGTAGCCGACGAACAGGAAGGCGACGATCCAGAACCAGAGCACCGAGAGATCCATGTGCGCATTCCTCCTAGTACACCGTGGTGGGTTGTTCGACGCGCCCCGTCTCGGGGTCGGGTTCCGCCAGTTCCGGCGGGCCCGTCTTGATCGCGCGGATGACGAGCTTGAACTCGACGACCGCCAAGGCGCCGTAGATCAAGGTGAAGGCGATGAGCGAGATGAGCACGTCGAGACCGGAGACGTTCGGAGACACCGCGGATTCCGTGAAGAGCTGGCTGAAGACGATCCAGGGTTGCCGGCCCATCTCGGTGAAGACCCAGCCGAAGATCATCGCGGCGAGCGAGAACGGGAAGCTCCAGACCGCCGCCTTCCAAACCCATGCCTGCTTCGGCATACGACCCTTGCGGGTGAGCCACAGGCCGACGAGGGCGACGAAGATGTGCAGGAACCCGAGGCCCATCATCCAACGGAACGACCAGTACGTCACCCAGAGGATCGGCGCGTAGTCGCCGGGCCCGAACAGCACTTGATACTGGGCCTGGAGGTCGTTGATGCCCTCGACGCATCCGTCGAAGCTGTGCGTCGAGAGGAGCGACAGCAGGTACGGCACCCGAATCGAGAAGAGCTCACTCGATCCGTCGGGGGTGCCGAGCGTGAAGAGCGAGAACGAGGCATCCGCGCCGCAGACCGTATTGAAGGCGGCTTCGGCCGCGGCCATCTTCATCGGCTGAGTCGCGACCATCGCGAGGCTCAGCTGGTCGCCGAACACGACCGTGAGTACGCCCGCAATCACCATCGTCCAGAGGCCGAACTTCAGCGCAGGCCGCATCGTGTCGAGATGCTGATTGCGCGCGAGGTGCCATGCGGCAGCAGAGATGATGAGACCGGCGCCGACCATGAAGCTCGCCGCGATCGTGTGCGGGAAGGCCGCGAGCGCCACGGGGTTCGTCAGGAGCGCCCAGATGTCGACGAGCTCGGCGCGCCCGCGTTCTTCGTTCAACTGGAAGCCGACCGGGTTCTGCATGAACGCATTCGCGGCGAGGATGAAGTACGCCGACAGGATCGTGCCGACCGCGACGATCCAGATGCTCGCGAGGTGCAAGGCCCTCGGCAGGCGATTCCAACCGAAGATCCAGATGCCGATGAAGGTCGCTTCGAGGAAGAACGCGAGCAGTCCCTCGAGGGCGAGCGGTGCGCCGAAGACGTCGCCGACGAATCGCGAGTACTCCGACCAGTTCATGCCGAACTGGAACTCCTGCACGATGCCCGTCACGACGCCCATGGCGAAGTTGATGAGGAAGATCGTGCCGAAGAAGCGCGTGATGCGAAGGTATTCGAGCTTGCCGGTGCGGTACCACGCGGTCTGGAAGATGGCCGCCGAGGTCGCGAGACCGATCGTGATCGGAACGAACAGGAAGTGGTAGACGGTGGTGAGCCCGAACTGCCATCGGGCCAGGAGCAGCGGGTCGAGCAGCTCGTTCACGGATGCACCTTTCACACGCGATCACGTCGCGACCATCGTTCGTTCTACGTCGCGTAGAAGATTCTTCTACAGAGCGTAGAACATTTCGCTCCGCGACGGTAGTCTGGAGGCATGGCGAGTCTCGGCGAACTGGAGCGCTCCGTGATGGAGCTGCTGTGGTCGCGCGACGCCGCACTTACCGCCAATGATCTTCGCGACGCGCTCGCGCTCCGCGATGGTGAGCCCGGCCGCGCCGTCGCCACGACGACGGTGCTCACGGTTCTGTCGCGCCTCGAGCGCAAGGGGTTCGTCACCCGCGCGCGCGACACCCGGCCGCACCGCTACCGAGCCCTCCTGACCCGCGAAGAGCACACCGCAGAGCTCATGCACGAGGTGCTCGATCGTTCGAGCGACCGCGACGCGGCCCTCGCTCGTTTCGTCGGCACCGTGAGCGCCGGCGAGGCCGCGACGCTGCGACGACTCCTCGACGAGCTCTCCCGATCTTGACCATGCTCGCCGTCGCTGCACTGCTCGGCGGGTTCGCGCTCCTGCTCGCCTGGCCCATTCCAGTCGCGCTCTCCCGGGCAGCCTGGCCCTCCCGATCCCCCGCGACCGCGCTCGCCCTGTGGCAGGCCATCGCCCTCGGCGGCGGGCTTTCGATGATCGGCAGCCTGCTGGTCTTCGGCGCCTCCCCAGAGGGCTCCCTGCTCGCTGCGGCCGCCGCACTCCTTCCGCACCTGTTCGTGGGACCGATCCCCCCAGGATTCGGGGTGGTGCATCTCGCCGCGCTCACCCTCGCCGCCGGTCTCGCCGTGCACCTCGCGCTCACCCTGGCGCTCACCGGGGTGCGCGCCGAACGAGAGCGTCGCCGACAGCACCAGCTCATCGACATCCTCGGCGATCCGATGCCCGGGGAACCTCGTACCCGGGTGCTCGCCCACCCGTTGCCGCTCGCCTACTGCGTGCCCGGCATCCGCACGGCGACCGTGCTCACCGAGGGACTCATCGACGCACTCGACGAGTCGGAGCTGCGCGCCGTCATCGCTCACGAACGGGCGCACCTCGACCAGTTGCATCACCTCGTGCTGCTCGCGTTCCGTGCGTGGCACACTGCGTTGCCGTGGTTCCCGATCGCCAATCGCGCCGAGCGTTCAGTCGCTTTGCTCGCGGAGATGCTCGCCGACGATCAAGCCCGACTGGCGGCGGGCGACGACGCCCTCCGGCGGGCGATGCTGCAGGTCGGTAGCGGCGGCGAGCCGGGGGCGTACGCCGAGTCCGGCGGCGTGATCCCCGACATCGCGATGCTCGAAGCCAGGCTCTCCCGCCTCGGCGAGGCCGGCCGTCGGCCGAGCGGCGCTTTCCGCGGAATGGTCGTCGGGGCCGCGGTGCTGATCATCGCGATTCCGATCGTGTCACTGTTCGCCACGCTCGGCTCGTTCTCGTAGCGCCGGCCCCGCACACGTCGATTCGCGCGCCGTCGACCCCGACTACGGTACGGGTTTCGGCGACCCGGAATCACCCCGCAGACTGATGCGGGCGCTCAGCGCGCCTCGCTACGCTCGAACGATGAACGAGCTCCTCGACTGGATCCTCGACACCGTCCAGGCCGTCGACCCGATCGCACGCACCCTGCTCGCCGGGCTCGGCATGCTGCTCGAGACTTCGGTGCTGATCGGCCTCATCGTACCCGGCGACACGATCGTGATCGTGGCGTCGACAGCCGTCGAAGGGCTCGGCGAGTACTTCGCCCTCACGATCACCGTCGTCATCGGCGCCCTCATCGGCGAGAGCATCGGATTCGCCCTCGGCCGCTGGTTCGGCCCGCATATCCATCGCTCGTGGGTCGGGCGCAAGATCGGCGACGAGAACTGGGATCGCGCCCAGCGCTATCTCGATCGCCGCGGCGGACCCGCGGTGTTCATCTCCCGCTTTCTCCCCGTCTTGCACTCGCTCATCCCGCTCACGGTCGGCATGAGCTCGATGCGCTACCGGCGCTTCATGGCCTGGACTCTCCCAGCGTGCGTCGTCTGGGCCTTCGCCTATGTCACCGTCGGCTGGCTGGCGGCGGGCAGCTACCGCGAGCTCAGCCGCGAATTGCATTGGGCCGGCTACCTGTTCGTCGGAGTCATCGCTGTATTCCTGTTCGCGGCTTGGGGTGTGAAGAAGCTCTTGGTGCGTTCCGAGTCGAAGCACATGGCTGCAGCGTCGACGGACGCGACGGCGCCCGTCGACGAGGAAGGGCCGGATGCCGCAGCATCCGACCCCTCGAATCTCGACGCGAATCGTTAGAAGAGGGCCTTCTCGGCCAGCCAGTTCTTCGCGATCTCGTCGGCCGATTGCTGTTCGTTCACGCTCAGCGAGTTGAGCGCGACGAGGTCTTCGGGGGTGAGCGCGGCGCTCACGGTGTTGAGCACCTCCGCGATCTCATCGGTCACCTTCTCGCTGACAACGGGCACGACGTTCGACGCCAGGAAGAGACCTTCAGGGTCTTCGAGGGTGACGAGGTCGTTGGCCTTGATGTTCGGGTCGGCGCTGTAGATGTTCACGAGCTGCACCTGGTTGTCGACGAGTGCCTTGAGCGTCAGCGGTCCACCGCTGTCTTCGATCGGCGTGAACCCGACCTCGACGCCGTAGACCTCTTTCAGCCCGTCGGGACCGTAGGGACGCGTCTCCAGCTCGGAGTTGCCGCCGAGCGTCAACGGAGTCGTCACCTTCGCGAGATCGGCCAGGCTCGTCACGCCGTTGGTCTCGGAGAACTCCTTGGTGACGTTGTACGAATCCTGATCCGTCGCCGGCGACTGGTCGAGCACCCGAAGGCCCTCGGGCAGCGAGGTTTCGAGCTCGGCGTAGACGTCGTCGCTCGTCGTGGCGGTGGTGTCGGGTACGTAGAACTGGAGGAGGTTGCCCGTGTACTCGGGGAAGACGTCGATCTCCCCGCTCTCGATCTCGGGGATGTACACCTCGCGCTGTCCGATGCGGAGCTGCCGATCGACCGTGTAGCCGTTCTCCTCGAGCGCCTGCGCGTAGATCTCGGCGATGATCTCGTTGGAGTAGTAGTCCTGCGAGCCGACGACGATCGTCTCAGACGAAGCGTCGCCGCCTCCCGATCCGCTGTCCAGCGGATCGCCCGACGCGCACCCTGCCAGGGCCACTGTCGCCCCGACCGCGACTGCTGCGAGGGCAGCGAGCCGGCCTTTTCCTTTTGTATTCATTCTCGATTCCCTTCGATGATGGGTTGCCCCACGACCGCTCGAGGCCGGGTCGGCCGCGAGCGGAGCTCTCTGGTTCGGGTCGCACGCACGCCGGCGGGCACCACGAGTCGTTGCGTGATCGCGAAGACGCCGTCGACGATGAGGGCGAGGAGGATGACGAGGATCGATCCGCCGAGCATCTCGGCATAGTCGCGCGTCTTCAACCCCGCGAAGATGAACCGGCCGAGTCCGTCATCGGCGATGTAGGCGGCGAGCGTCGCCGTCGCGATGATCTGCAGCGTCGCCGAGCGGATGCCACCAACGATGATCGGCATGCCGAGCGGCACCTCGACCTTGCCGACGAGCTGCGATTCGCGCATGCCCATGGCGCGCGCTGCGTCGATCGTGCGCCGGTCGACCGATTCGAAGCCGGCGTAGGCTCCGGCGAGCAACGGCGGCACGGCGAGGATGACGAGGGCGATGATCGGGGCCCCGAGGCCGATGCCGAGCCACAGACCGAAGAGCGTGAGCATGCCGAGGGTCGGCAATGCTCGGAGCCCGCCCGAGACCCTGACCGCGAGTTCCCGGCCCCGGCCGGTGTGTCCGATGAACGCTCCGATGGGGAGGGCGATCGCCGAAGCGATGACGAGCACGACGGCCGAGATCCACAGGTGCTCCCAGAGGCGCTGCGGGATGCTGCCGACTCCCACCCAATTGGCCGGGTCGAGGATCCAGGCGATGCCGTCGATGATGAGGTTCATGCGGCATCCGCCTGCTTCACGAGCGCTGCCGACGAGGCGCGCGACCTCGTCGTGTCGCTGCGCGACCACGGCATGAGCATCCGGCCGGCGACCACGCAGAGCCAGTCGAGCACGAGCGCGACCACGATCGTCGCGACGATGCCGGTGAAGATCTCGATCTGGATGCCTCGTTGGAATCCGTCGGTGAAGAGGGTGCCGAGGCTCCGCACGCCGATCACCGCTCCCACCGTCGCAAGGCTCACCGTGCTGACCACGACGACCCGAAGCCCCGACAGCAGCACGGGGCCGGCCAACGGCAGCTCGACGCCCCAGAACCGGCCTACCGGCGAATACCCGACCGCGGTGGCCGACTGGCGGATGTCGCGGTCGACCGAGTCGAACGCATCGGCCGAGGTGCGCACGATGACGGCGACACCGTAGAGCGTCAGGGCGATCACGAGGTTGACCGGCGAACGCAGCCCGAGACCGGTGAGCGCCGGCAGGGCGATGAAGAGCGCGAGCGATGGAATCGCGTAGAGCAGCGCACAGAGAGCGAGCAGCACCCCCCGCGACCATCGGTAGCGGTGCGCGAGCCAGCCGATCGGCACTGAGACCACGAAGCTCAGTATGATCGCCGGCACCGACAACGCGAGGTGCGTGAGCGTCAGCTCGCCGACCAGGTCGAGATTCGACCAGAGCCAGTTCACGAGGCGAGCACTCCAGCCGGGCGACCGTCGGCGTCGACGACGAGCCGGCGCCCATCGACCTCAGTCAGGTGCAGGGCACGTTTGCCACGATTCGCGCCGACGAAGTCCGCGACGAACTCGTCGGCCGGGTTCGCGAGGATCTCGGCCGGCGACGCCGCCTGCGAGATCTGGCCGCCGTGCTGCATGATCACGACCTGGTCGCCGAGGAGGAACGCCTCGTCGATGTCGTGCGTCACGAACACGACGGTCTTGCCGAGCTCCCCCTGCAGGCGCAGCAACTCCTGCTGCAGCTCGGCGCGCACGATCGGGTCGACCGCACCGAACGGCTCGTCCATCAGCAGAATGTTCGGGTCGACCGCGAGGCCGCGGGCGACGCCAACCCGCTGCTGCTGCCCACCCGAGAGCTGACTCGGGTACTTGTCGGCGAGCGAGCGATCGAGTCCGACCGTATCGAGCAGTTCGAGAGCATGCGCATGCGCCTCGCGCTTCTTCTCACCGCGCAGCAGCGGCACCGTCGCGACGTTGTCGATCACCTTGCGATGCGGCAGCAGACCGGAATTCTGCATGACGTAGCCGATGCCGCGGCGAAGCGAGACGGGGTCGAGGGTTGCGACATCCGTTCCGTCGATGAGCACCTGGCCCGAGGTCGGGTCGACCATTCGGTTGATCATCCGCAGAAGGGTCGTCTTGCCAGAGCCCGAGGACCCGACGAGCACCGTCGTCTTGCGCGGCGGGATGGCGATGTCCACTCCCGCCACCGCGACCGTACCGTCGGGGAACTGCTTCGTGACGCCCCGGAACTCGATCATGCTGTGCCTCATCCCCGGCCCGGCGTTCGCCCGGCACGGTTTCAAGCCAAACACCATTTCGGCGGAGAGGCAACGCACGCGCCCCGGGCAAGTCAGGCGGCGTTGCTGGAGGCGCGGGATTCTCCGAGGTGTTCGGCGAGGTAGTCGTGCACGAGGCGCTTCGCCTCGTTGAGGTAACGCTCGTCGCCGGCCGCCGCGCGCTCGAAGGCGCGGCTGATGAGCGCGTCGCCGAGTTCGATCGCCACACCGAGGCGGAATCGGAGCTCTGTCTGGTCGGCATCGCCGCCGAACTCGGCCTCGATCACCCGTGCCATGCGGTGGGCGAACTCGGGCTCGACATCGCCGTCGGCGGTCTCGCGCTGCGCCGCGTGCACGACGCTGAAACCGGGTTCGTCGCGGTACATCGCGGCACAGGCGTCGAGTGCGACGTCGACGACCTGCCACCAGCTTGCGAGTTCAGTACGTGCCAAGTCATCGGCGACCCGTTCCCGGAATCGTCGGATCGATCGCTCTCGCAGTGCGTGCAGCACCGCGACACGGTCGGGGAAATAGCGGTAGACCGTGCCGATCGACGCACCGGCACGCTCGGCGACCATCTGCGTGGTCAGCCGTTCGAAGCCCGACTCATCGACGATCTCGGCGGCGGCATCGAGCAGCGCATCGAGCCGCTGCGTACTGCGTCGCTGCGTCGGTTCGGTGCGGATCGAGCGCCTCCGGCTCGGATCGGCCCCCAGGATCAGGTCGACATTCGGCACGGAACCTCCTCAGTTGCGCGTCCACTCTACCGGGAGCCGCAGGCGCGCTCCGACCACCCGCGGCCCGTTTCGCGGCGCGACTCCCCCTCATGACAGACTGAGTGGATGCCGGCGAGTCCCCCCCTTCCGGCCGGATCTCGAGAGCGCCAGGTCCGGCATCGTGCTGCGCGCCTCGAAGACTGGGCCCACGACATCCGCGAACGCTGGGCCCGGCGTCGAGGACACGTTCCCACCGTGGTGCCCTACACCGGCTACGGCTCGACCGAGTGGGTGCGCGTGCTCTGCCGCGTCCTGCTCAGCCGCCCGGTCGACCCGAACGAACGGTCCAAGCGCCGCCGCCGCCGGGGCGAACAGGGCATTCGCGGATGGCGCAGCTTCACGAGCGTGCCCGTCGGCGACGTGCCCGTGGTCATCGAAGTCGCCGGCCAGCGCGTCGAGGTTCTGGCCGACCGCGGCGGGGTCGTCGACACGAAGGTGCCGGTGTCGCTCGAGCCGGGCTGGCATCGCGTGACTCTCCGCACCGAAGGATCCGAGGTCGTCGAAGCGCCCATCTGGATCGTCGGCCCCGATGTCGACTTCGGCATCATCTCCGATGTCGACGACACCGTGATGGTCACCGCGCTCCCCCGGCCGTTCGTTGCATTCTGGAACACCTTCGTGCTCGACGAGCACGCGCGCATCCCGACACCCGGCATGGCTGTGCTTTTCGAACGGCTCGTCAGGTCGCATCCGGGCTCGCCCGTCATCTATCTCTCGACAGGCGCTTGGAACGTCGCCCCGACGCTGACGCGGTTCCTGTCACGCAATCTCTATCCCGCGGGCCCGTTGCTGCTCACCGACTGGGGTCCGACGCACGACCGCTGGTTCCGAAGCGGCCGTGAGCACAAAGAGCTCAACCTGCGACGCCTCGCCGAAGAGTTCCCCGACATGCGCTGGCTGCTGATCGGCGACGACGGCCAGCATGATGAAGAGCTCTATGAGCGTTTCGCTGCAGAGCATCCCGGCCGGGTGGCCGCCATCGCGATCCGGCGTCTCTCGAAGGGCGAGGCCGTGCTCGCGGGCGGTCGCACAAAGGGTGAACAGCACGCGGCGGGTGTGCCGTGGGTGTCGGCGAGCGACGGCTCGACGATCGCCGACCAGCTCGCGGAGATCGGCGTGCTCTAGTGCAGTGACCCGCGGTGCCTAGACGCGTGCAGCGAGGGAACTCCGGCGGTCACGTACGAACCTCGCGAGCCCGCGATTCACCTGACGCGCCCAGAGCGGCCCACGGTAGATGAACGCCGAATAGCCCTGCACCAGGGTGGCGCCGGCATCCAGACGGTCTTGCACGTCGGTCGCGGTCTCGACACCGCCGACAGAGACGACGCAGAGTTCAGCAGGCACCTGCCCGCGAATGAGCCGCAGCACCTCGAGCGAGCGGGCCGCGAGCGGGGCGCCCGAGAGCCCTCCTGCCCCGATGGCCTCGATGACGGATGCCGCGGCGCGCAGGCCCTCGCGCGAGATCGTCGTGTTCGTCGCGATGATGCCGTCGAGTCCGAGGCGTTGCACGAGCTCGCAGATGCGCACGATCTCCGAGTCGGCGAGGTCGGGAGCGATCTTGACGAGCAGCGGCGTCGCCCCTGAGGCCGCACGCACCGATTCGAGCAGCGGGGCGAGCGAGTCGATCTCCTGCAGGCCGCGAAGGCCGGGGGTGTTCGGCGAGCTGACATTGACCACGAGATAGTCGGCGAACGGCGCGAGCACCCGGGCGCTCCGTTCGTAGTCCGCGACGGCGTCTTCGACCTCGGTGACCCGACTCTTGCCGATGTTCACGCCCAGGACCGGGCGGTCGCGACGGCGTGACAGCCGCGAGAGACGGCCCGCCGCGGCATCCGCACCGCCGTTGTTGAAGCCCATGCGATTCACGAGCGCGCGATCGCCGACGAGGCGGAAGAGCCTCGGCCGAGGGTTGCCGGGCTGTGCGATCGAGGTGATGGTGCCGACCTCGACGTGCCCGAATCCCAGCTGCCCGAGCCCCCGCACGGCGAGGCCGTCTTTGTCGAAGCCGGCCGCGACGCCGAACGGCGATGGGAATCTGAGGCCGAGCGTCTCGACGACGAGCGAGGGATCGGGCGCGGTCACCCGCTCGACGAGTTTTCCGAACCCCAGCGTCGGCAGCGCACGGATTACCCGGAATGCGAGGTGATGGGCGTCTTCAGGGTCCATGCGAGACAGGAAGACGGAGAAGAGAAGTCGATACATGCCGCACTCAGGTTATCGGAGTGCGAGCACGCGACCCGACGTCACTCGACGGGTCGGGCCGGAAGCCGGCCGTGCTCTTCGCGAAGCTGTTCGATCGCGGATTCGAAATCGTCGAGCGAGTCGAAGGCCTGGTAGACGCTCGCGAATCGGAGGTACGCAACCTCGTCGAGCTCACGCAGTGGGGGCAGGATCGCGAGGCCGATATCGTTCGCCTCGAGCTGCGACGCGCCCGTCGAGCGGATGGTCTCCTCGACCTTCTGCGCGAGTACCGCGAGATCGGAATCCGTCACCGGACGCCCCTGGCAGGCCTTCCGCACGCCGAGCACGACCTTCTCTCGACTGAACGGCTCGACGACGCCGGAACGTTTGATGACGACGAGGCTCGCGGTCTCGGTGGTCGAGAACCGGCGTCCGCACTCGGGGCACTGGCGTCGGCGTCTGATCGAGAGCCCGTCGTCGCTCGTGCGCGAGTCGATGACGCGGGAATCCGGGTGGCGGCAGAACGGACAATACATGGTGCTCCAAGCCTAGCGGCGGTGGTTCGCACGTGTTCGCCGCTGGGCCGCCGGCCCTCGAACGTCAGCGCGCTCGTGTCATCGTTCGAAGCGAGCAGTGATCGCTTCCCCGTGCGCCGGAAGGTCTTCCTCCGTCGAGAGTGCGGCGATGACGGGAGCGACTGCGCGAAGTGCCGTCTCGTCGTACCGCACGATCTGCTGCGGCCGCAGGAACGTCGCCGCCGAGAGTCCCGACGCATACCGTGCCTGACCGCCGGTCGGCAGCACGTGATTCGAGCCGGCCGCGTAGTCACCGAGGCTGACGGGTGAGAACGCCCCCACGAAGATCGCGCCTGCGTTCTCGATGCGTGCGAGCGTCGCATCCGCATCGCGCACCTGGATCTCGAGGTGCTCGGGGCCGAAGGCGTTCGCGAAGTCGGCGGCCTGCTCGAGATCATCGACGAGCACGACTGCCGACTGCGCACCGTCGATCGCCTGGCGCACGCGCACGCTGTGTCTGGTGGCGTTCGCCCGGGCCTCGAGGCGTTCGCTCACGCGCGCCGCGAACTCGGGTGAGTCGGTCACCAGTACGGCTGCTGCGAGCTCGTCGTGCTCTGCCTGGCTCAGGAGGTCGGCCGCCACGAAATCAGCGTCGGCGCTCTCGTCGGCGATGACGAGGATGTCGGTGGGGCCGGCCTCTGCGTCGATGCCGGTGACCCCCTGCACGAGTCGTTTGGCCGCTGCCACGTAGACGTTGCCGGGCCCCGTGACGCGCTGCACGGGCTCGAGGCCGATGCCCTCGACGCCGTACGCGAACGCGCCGATCGCCCCGGCGCCGCCCATCGCATAGACCTCGGTGATGCCGAGGAGCGCCGCGATACCGACGATCGTCGGATGGATGCGTCCACCGAACTCGGACTGGGGCGGCGAGGCGAGCGCGATCGAGCGCACTCCGGCGACCTGTGCCGGCACGACGTTCATGATCACGCTCGACGGGTAGACCGCTTTGCCGCCCGGCACGTAGAGACCCACGCGGGCGACGGGCTGCCAGCGCTGCTCGATGACGGCACCGGCCGCGAGCTCGGTCGTCTGCGGTGCCGGCACCTGCGCCGCGCTCGCTGCGCGCACGCGATCGATCGTCTGGAGCGCGGCCGAGCGGATCTCGGGGGCGAGCCCATCGAGCGTTGCGGCGAGTTCAGCTGCGGGCACGCGCACCGCTGCCGGACGAACGCCGTCGAACCGCTCTGCCTGGTCGAGCAGTGCCGTCTCGCCGTGCTCGCGCACCTCGTCGATGATCGAGCGAGTGGCGTCGAGCGCGGCGGACACATCGGTCGCCGATCTCGGTACGAGGGCGAGCAGGCCCGCCGGAGTCGGTCGGGTGCCACGGAGATCGATGGTGCGCAACATGATGTCTCAAGAATACCGACGTGTCGTGACCGGCTCCATGCTCACCTCACACGAGGCAGTTCGGGCCGAGCAGGCTCTTCAGCTCGCCGTACAGGTCAGCGGTCACCTTGACCGGGTACTGTCCGACCTCGAAGACACGACCGACGCGACCCTTCGTCAGCGTGATCCGAACCTCGGTCTCCCCATGATGACGTACGAGCACTTCTCGGAGCGCCTCTGTCGTCTCTTGCGTCGCCCGTTGGTCGGGCAGCGTGATCTTCACGATGCCCGAATCTTCGTCTTGACCGATCTCGGGCGTCAACACACTGTAGGCATGCAGGTTCATACCGTCGTCACGCATGCTGACGCGCCCGCGCACGACCACGATCGAATCGGCCTGCAGGCCGGGAGCGAACTCCTGGTAGGCCTTGCCCATGAACATCACCGTGATCTCGCCCGAGAAGTCTTCGACCGTGATCATGCCGTATTGGTTGCCCGAGGCCTTCGCGATGCGGTGCTGAACGCTCGTGACGAGACCCGCGACCGTGACGGTGTCGGCATCCTGCGTCGAATCCGAGGTCACCAGATCGGTGATGGTGGTCGACGCATGCTTCGCGAGTGGAGCTTCGAGTCCCGCAAGCGGGTGGTCGGACACGTAGAGCCCCAGCATCTCGCGCTCGAAGGCCAGCTTCTGCTTCTTCGGCCATTCGGGACGCGCGGGCACGAGCGACGGCGCGGCATCCCGCTCGTCGTCGTCGAAGAGGCTGTCGAAGTCGAAGCCGAAGTCGCCGACCTCCTCGGCACGCTTCTCTTTCACGACCGACTCGACAGCGCCCTCGTGGATCTCGACGAGCGAGCGACGTGTGTGTCCGAGCGAGTCGAACGCGCCCGCCTTCGCGAGCGACTCGACCGTGCGCTTGTTCGCCACCGGCAGCGGCGACTTCTTCAGGAAGTCGTGGAAAGACTCGAACCGGCCCTTCGTCTCGCGTGCGCTGCGGATCGCTTCGACCACGTTGAAACCGACGTTCCGGACCGCGCCGAGTCCGAAGCGGATGTCTTCACCAACGGCGGCGAAGTATCCGATCGACTCGTTGACGTCGGGCGGAAGCACCTTGATGCCCATGCGCCGGCACTCGTTGAGGTAGAGGGCGAGCTTGTCGCGCGCATCACCGACACTCGTGAGCAGTGCCGCCATGTACTCGGCCGGGTAGTGCGCCTTGAGGTACGCCGTCCAATAGCTCAGCACGCCGTAGGCGGCCGAGTGGGCCTTGTTGAAGGCGTAGTCCGAGAACGGGAGGAGAATCTCCCAGAGCTTCTGGATTGCGGCATCGGAATAGCCGTTGGCCTTCATGCCTCCCGAGAAGCCCGCGTACTGCTTGTCGAGCTCGGACTTCTTCTTCTTGCCCATCGCGCGGCGCAGGATGTCGGCCTGACCGAGCGAGAACCCGGCGACCTTCTGCGCGATCGCCATGACCTGCTCCTGATAGATGATCAGGCCGTAGCTCGTGTCGAGGATCTCTCGGAGCGACTCTTCGAACTCGGGGTGGATCGGGGTGATCTCTTGCAGGTCGTTCTTTCGCAGCGCGTAGTTGATGTGCGAATTCGCGCCCATGGGCCCCGGACGGTAGAGCGCGATGACGGCGGAGATGTCTTCGAAGTTGTCGGGCTTCATCTGGCGCAGGAGCGACCGCATCGGACCGCCGTCGAGCTGGAACACCCCGAGCGTGTCGCCCCTCGCCAACAGGTCGTAAGCGCCTTGGTCGTCGAGCGCGAGGTCTTCGAGCACCGGGCGGTGCCCACGGTTGGCCTCGATGTTGTCGAGGGCGTCGTCGATGATCGTGAGGTTGCGCAGCCCCAGGAAGTCCATCTTGATGAGGCCGAGGGCTTCGCATGCAGGGTAGTCGAACTGCGTGACGATCTGGCCGTCTTGCTCGCGCTTCATGATCGGGATGATGTCGACGAGCGGATCGCTCGACATGATCACGCCGGCCGCGTGGACGCCCCACTGGCGCTTCAGGTTCTCGAGGCCGAGTGCCGTCTCGAAGACGGTCTTCGCCTCGGGATCGGTCTCGACGATCGCCCGAATATCAGAGGCCTCTTTGTACCGCGGGTGCTTCGTATCGAAGATGCCGGTGAGCGGGATGTCTTTGCCCATGACCGCGGGCGGCATCGCCTTCGTGAGCTTCTCGCCCATCGAGAATGGGAAGCCGAGCACGCGGCCCGAGTCTTTGAGCGCCTGCTTCGCCTTGATCGTGCCGTACGTCACGATCTGCGCGACACGCTCGTCGCCGTACTTCTCGGTCACGTACTTGATGACCTCGCCACGACGACGCTCGTCGAAGTCGACGTCGAAGTCGGGCATCGATACACGATCGGGGTTCAGGAACCGCTCGAAGATCAGGCCGTGCTGCAGGGGGTCGAGGTCGGTGATGCGCATCGCGTACGCCGCCATCGAGCCGGCACCCGAACCTCGGCCCGGGCCGACGCGAATGCCGTTGTTCTTCGACCAGTTGATGAAGTCGGCGACGACGAGGAAGTAGCCGGGGAAGCCCATCTGAAGGATGACGCCGACCTCGTAGTCGGCCTGTGTGCGTACCTCGGCGGGGATGCCGTTCGGGTAGCGCACGGCCAGCCCGCGATCGATCTCCTTGACGAACCAGGTGTCTTCGCTCTCCCCGTCGGGCACCGGGAAACGCGGCATGTAGTTGGCGTTGGTGTTGAACTGCACGTCGCAACGCTCGGCGATGAGCAGGGTGTTGTCGCACGCCTCGGGGAAGTCGCGGAAGACGTGCCGCATTTCGGCCGCGGTCTTCAGGTAGAACTCGTCGGTGTCGAACTTGAACCGGTTGGGGTCGTCGAGGGTCGAGCCCGATTGCACGCAGAGCAGGGCCGCGTGGCTCTTCGCGTCGGCGGCGTTCGTGTAGTGCAGGTCGTTCGTGGCGACGAGCGGCAGGCCCAGGTCTTTCGCGAGCCGGTGCAGGTCTTCCATGATGCGGCGTTCGATGCCGAGGCCGTGGTCCATGATCTCGGCGAAGTAGTTCTCTTTGCCGAAGATGTCGCGGAAGTCGGATGCCGCCTTCACCGCTTCGTTGTACTGGCCGAGTCGCAGCCGGGTCTGCACTTCACCCGACGGGCATCCGGTCGTCGCGATGAGTCCCTTCGAATATGTCGACAGCAGCTCGCGGTCCATGCGCGGCTTGAAGTAGTAGCCCTCGATCGACGCGCGGCTCGAGAGACGGAAGAGGTTGTGCATGCCCTCTGTCGTCTCCGACAACAACGTCATGTGCGTGTAGGCACCCGAGCCCGAGACGTCGTCGCCACCGCCGCTGCCCCACCTGATGCGTGTCTTGTCGCCGCGCGCCGTGCCCGGCGTGATGTAGGCCTCGGTACCGATGATCGGCTTGATGCCGGCGTCGGTCGCCTGCTTCCAGAAGTCGTAGGCGCCGAACACGTTGCCGTGGTCGGTGATCGCAACGGCGGGCATGTCCTCGTTCTTCGCCGCTTGGATGAGCTCCCCCACCCGGGCTGCACCGTCGAGCATCGAGTACTCGCTGTGCACATGCAGGTGGGCGAAGGAATCGGCGGCCACTGGGCTCCTCATCGTGTATGGCGAGTGTGTTTCGGGGGTCCTTGAAGTCTACGGCGACCGGGTGACGCCTGGCCCAGGTCGACCGCGCGTCAGTCCCCGCGCAGCACGTCGAGCGCGTGTGCGAGGTCGGCCGGGTACTCCGACACGAAGGTCGTCCATTCACCGCTGCCGACGTGCACGAACGCGAGTTGCTTCGCGTGCAGCCATTGCCGCTCGAGGCCGAGCCGGGCAGACAACGTCGGGTCGGCGCCGTACATCGAGTCGCCCGCGCACGGGTGACGCTGGGCAGCCATGTGCACACGGATCTGGTGCGTGCGGCCCGTCTCGAGATGCACCTCGAGCAGCGACGCGTACGGGAACGCCTCGATCGTCTCGTAGTGGGTCACCGCGTGCTTGCCGTCGGCGGTCACCGCGAACTTCCACTCCGAGCGGGGGTGCCGGCCGACTGGCGCGTCGATCGTGCCGGCGAGCGGATCAGGATGGCCCTGCACGATCGTGTGATAGATCTTCTCGACCTCGCGGTCGTGGAACTGTCGCTTCAGGTCGGTGTATGCGCGCTCCGACTTGGCGACGACCATGAGCCCGCTCGTGCCCGCGTCGAGGCGGTGCACGACTCCTTGGCGTTCGGGTGCACCGGAAGTGGAGATGCGGAATCCGGCGGCGGCCAGCGCTCCGACGACGGTCGGCCCGGCCCACCCGACCGAGGGGTGCGCTGCGACTCCCGCCGGCTTGTCGACGACGACGAGGTCGTCATCGTCATGGATGATGCCGAGGTCGGGAACCGCGATCGGTTCGATCGTGAGACCGCGCGGCTCCTCCCAACTCACCTCGAGCCAGGCGCCGGCGCGCAGGCGGTCGGATTTGTCGACGGATGCCCCGTCGAGGCTCACTCCGCCACGGGACGCGATCTCCGCGGCCAGTGTGCGCGAGAACCCGAGGAGCTTTGCGAGGCCCGCGTCGACGCGCGAACCCTCGAGGCCGTCGGGAACAGGGAAGGAACGGTGCTCCATCAGGCGCCGTGGGCGGCTTCGCGCAGCCCGGCATCGCCCTCGCCTGCGGTCGCCTCCGGCGTAGCCGGTGCCGTCTCGGCGGCCTTGGATTCGCGCGGTTGACGCGAGCCGTCGAGGCCGATGCCGCGAATCGTCAGGATCATGAAGAGCACCATGCTCGACACGATCGCCATGTCGGCGACGTTGTAGATGGCCGGGATGAGCCACGGCGTCGAGATGAAGTCGATCACGTGCCCGAGGCCGAAGGACGGCTCCCGGAAGAGCCGGTCGGTCAGATTCCCGAGCACGCCACCGAGGAGGAGTCCGAACACGACGGCCCAAGCGACCGAGCGGATGCGCCGTGCGAACCACACGATGAAGGTGATGACCCCCGCGGCCAGGATCGTGAAGATCCACGTCATGCCGCTCGCAAACGAGAACGCGGCACCGGGGTTGCGCACGAACTGCCATTGCAACAGCGTTCCCAGCACGGGCACGATCTCACCTTCGGTGAGGTTCGTGACGACGAGGAACTTGCTCAACTGGTCGAGGCCGTACGCCGCGATTGCGGCGCCGGCCACGACGAGGAGTGCTGTGGTTGAGCCGACCTTGACGGCCCGCTCAGCCTCCAAAGCCCTGGAAGGTCGGTGCGGGCTGCTCAGCGGGCAAGCCCGCGGGAGCGGAGAAGCCCTGGTTGCCCGACGCCTGCACCGGGGCCGCCGTGTCGAGCTCGCGAAGCTGGCCCTCGATGTAGTTCTTCAGCTTCGCCCGGTAGTCGCGCTCGAACAGGCGAAGCTCGTCGACGCGCTTTTCGAGCGCCACGCGCTCCTGGTCGAGCACGCCGATCTGGGCGCGCTGCTTCGCTTCGGCCTCGGCGACGACTCGCGCAGCAGTCGCGTGACCCTCGGCGATGAGCGCGTCACGCTTCTCGATACCCTCGCGCACGTGTTCCTCGTGCAGCCGGCGGGCCAGCTGCAGGAGGTTCGTGGTGCTCGTCTGCTCGTCGAAGTCCGATTGCGGAGCTGCGGGCTGCTGCATCTGCACCGCGACGGTGGGAGGCGGCGCAGCCGGCGCGGCGTACACCGCGGGTGTCGGCGCCGAGGCAGCCGGCGCCTTCGACGCATCCGCAGCACGGGCCTCGGCCGCTGCCAGCCGCTGCCGCAGCTCTTCGTTCTCGCTGGTCAGTCGACGAAGCTCGACCACGACCTCGTCGAGGAAATCGTCGACCTCATCTTGGTCGTACCCCTCCCGGAACTTCGTCGCCTGGAAGCGCTTGTTGACCACATCTTCCGGAGTTAGCGCCATGGCTTTCCACCCTCAAATCTGTCGAACTGTTCGATCACGTTCAGCTAACGGTAGCAAAGACATCCTCGGAGTCGTGAGTGCCGATCATCTCGACCTCATGCTCGGAGGAGATCATCAGCCGGGCACGGCCGCTGCCTGTGCCAATAGTGACACCACGGTCATCGCCACGATCACCACGAGCATAGCCAGACTCCAGCCCAGATCGAGTGCGATCTGGCCGATGCGAATCGGCGGCACGAGCCGCCGGAAGAAGCGCACCAACGGATCGGTGAGGCTGTAGAGGAGCTCCACGACCACGAGCCATGCGCCTCTCGGGCGCCACGACCTGTTGAAGGTGCGCACCAGATCCAGCACGAACCGCCCCCACATCACGAAGAAGTAGATGAGCAGCAGCGCGTAGAGGATGTTCCAAACGACGACGAGAGCACCCACGGGGCGCTACGCGTGCGTGAAGAACGACGCGTCGACGTCGCCTTCGCTCTCGCCGGTCTCCCCCGAGACGACCACGTGGGCGGGCGAGAGCAGGAACACCTTGCTCGTGACGCGCTCGATCTTGCCGTAGAGGCCCTGTGAGAGGCCGCTGGCGAAGTCGATGAGACGCCGAGCGTCGGCATCCGACATCTGCGAGAGGTTGATGATCACCGGTACTCCCTCGCGGAAGGACTCGGCGATCACTTGCGCGTCACGGTATTGACGCGGGTGGACGGTCAGGATCTCGTTCATCTCCGCCTGCGGTGTGCTCGGTTGGACATGGTTCTTGCGCAGCGGTGTGACCGCCGCGCCGGTCCGCGGTGCAGGCGCCGCGGTCACGACCGGTGTCACCGGCGCGGGCGCGTGTGCCTGCTGGGTCTCCTCTTCGAGCTCTTCATCGGCGAGTCCGAGGTAGACCATGGTCTTCTTGAGCGGGTTCGACATCGCTGCCTCCGTCTGTGTTCCGTCTCTTCGAGGTTAACCGGCGACCGGCCGATTCCCGGTGATTGCCGTTCCGATTCTCAGGTGTGTCGCACCCTCCATGATCGCGTCGCGAAAATCGTGCGACATCCCCATGGACAGATCTCTCGCAGTGGGCTCCAACGACTGCACGAGTTCGGAGAACTCTCGCACGCGCGCGAACGCGGGCCGCGCAGGCTCGCCGAGTGGGGCGACCGCCATGAGCCCTCGAAGCCGGAGCCCCGGCGCACCGAGCACCCGCTCGACGAGCGACTCGAGCGCATCGGGGGCGACGCCGCCCCGGCCGGGGTCATCGGTCAGGTTCACCTGCACGAAGCAGTCGACGGATGCCTCGTCGGAACGGAGCCCGTCGACGAGCGCAGCGCGGTCGACCGAGTGGATCGCCGAAGCGTATCCACGCACCTGCTTGGCCTTCTTGCTCTGCAACTGGCCGATGAAATGCCAGCGCAGGTCGAGACTCGCGAGCTCGGCGGCCTTGGCTTGCGCTTCCTGATGGCGGTTCTCACCGAAATCGTGCACCCCGAGCGCCGCGAGCTCGGCGACGAGTGTCGCAGGCTGGAACTTGGTGACGACGATGGTCGTCACCTCGCTCGCGTCACGAGCGGCGTCGGCCGCGGCATCCGCGATTCGCCCGGTCACCTCGACCAGGCGCCCGGCGAGCGTGTCAGCGCCCGCCGCGGCGCTCCGGCCGTGGATGTTGCTCACTTCAGGAAGTCGGGGATGTCGAGGTCGTCGTCATCGGTGTCGAACGCGGGGTCGGAGACGATCTGGTCTGCCGTGCTCGACTCGACCTCACCCCAGTTGGCTGTCTCGACCAGTTCGTCGATGTCGATCTCGGCGATCACATCGGCTGCTTCGCTCGAGATGCCCCCGCCTCCGACAGCTGCACCGACTGTTGCCGGCATGAAGTTCGTGCGCCGCGCCTCGACGGGCTTCGCTCCCGGTTCGCCGCCGTCGAAGCCCGCCGCGATGACGGTGACCCGCACCTCGTCGCCGAGCGTGTCGTCGATGACGGCACCGAAGATGATGTTGGCCTCGGGGTGCACGGCCTCTTGCACGAGTCGTGCAGCGTCGTTGATCTCGAAGATACCGAGGTTCGATCCGCCCTGGATCGAGAGCAGCACACCGTGCGCGCCGTCGATCGATGCTTCGAGCAGTGGGCTCGCGACGGCGAGCTCCGCGGCCTTGATGGCACGATCGGCCCCCCTCGACGATCCGATGCCCATGAGCGCGGAGCCCGCACCCTGCATGACCGACTTGACGTCGGCGAAGTCGAGGTTGATGAGGCCCGGCGTGGTGATCAGGTCGGTGATGCCCTGCACACCGGCGAGGAGCACCTGGTCGGCCGTCGCGAACGCCTCGAGCATCGAGATTCCGCGGTCGCTGATCTCGAGCAGCCGGTCGTTCGGCACCACGATGAGGGTGTCGACCTCTTCCTTCAGGCGTGCGACACCCTGTTCGGCCTGCGTCTGGCGTCGCTTGCCCTCGAAGCCGAACGGCTTCGTGACGACACCGATGGTGAGCGCGCCGATGGACTTCGCGATGCGAGCGACGACAGGCGCACCACCCGTGCCCGTGCCGCCGCCTTCGCCCGCGGTGACGAAGACCATGTCGGCGCCCGCGAGCGCCTCCTCGATCTCTTCCGCGTGGTCTTCGGCGGCGCGTCGGCCGACCTCGGGGTCTGCGCCCGCGCCGAGGCCACGCGTGAGGTCGCGCCCCACGTCGAGCTTGACGTCAGCATCCGACATGAGCAGTGCTTGCGCGTCGGTGTTGATCGCGATGAACTCGACTCCGCGGAGGCCGAGTTCGATCATGCGGTTGACGGCGTTGACACCGCCGCCGCCGATGCCGACGACCTTGATGACGGCGAGGTAGTTCTGGTTTGTCGACATGACCGGCCTTCCGTGCGAACTCTGAACCTCTAGTCGAAGGTTAAAGTTTTGCTGAGTATGCAATTCCTGAAATTGACGGTAGGTGCCCGGCCTACCCTCCTGCGCAAGGCGCGCCCGCGTGTCGCGAACCGCGTCCCGGATCAGCCCGAAAACAGCCTCGCAGGCCCCTCGGTCACCGCGTGACGGCGCTCGTCGGAGACGAGACGTCGTACTCGCCGACCACATCGGGCGGAGCGGCGACCATGAGCTTGGCGAGCACCGTCGCCTTCTGCGCGGAATCCTCGGAGCTTCCCCACACGACGGTCGCCCCCGTCGAGAGCTCCAGGCGCACATCGTCGGCCGTCGCGGCCGATGCCCCCACGAGCTGGGCGCGCACCTCGGCCGGCAAGCTCCTGATCACCGCCGAGGCGGCACGGAATCCCTCGCCCGCGACTCCACCCTCCGCGACGATGAGCGGCTGCCCCTCAGGCCGTTCGGCGGGGCGTTCGATGACGACGCCCGCGGCGTCGACGAGTTCGAGTCCCTCGCCGGTGTCGACGACACCCACCGGAACGCGCTCCACGATTCGCACGACGAGGGTTCCGGGCGGGATGGTCTCCGTCGAGTACGTCTCGATGAGGGGGAAGTCCGAGAGCGCAGCGAGCACATCGGCGCTCGCGATCAGCGGTAGCGGGGTGCCGAGGGTGTCTGAGAACGCCGCCTGCACCTCGGCGACAGGGATGCGCGATGCGCCCTCGACGCGCACCTCGCGCAGCGCCATCAACGGCGAGTAGGCGGCAACCGCGACCACCACGACGAGCGCCGCGACGGAGCCGAGCACGACCGACCAGCCGATGCGCCGGCGCCGGGACCGCTTCGTGAAGCGGCGAACCTCGTGGCGCTCGTAGCGGCGCCGTTCCCTCGCGGCGGCCGCGACCGCACGCTTGGCGGCCCGTGCATCCCGTGGCAGCCGGTCGGCTTCTGTTCGGCCATCGGCGGGAGCGTCCGCCTGTGAATCGGGCACTGGTGCGGCAACTCCCTGTCGCGACGATCCCGGCACGATCGAAGACACCGGGGCTGCGGTGACGACATCAATCGGCTCGGTCGAGATATGGTCGGGATCGAACGAGGACGAACTCGGGGCGCTGGCGCGCTTCGTCGCTCCGGCCCGGAAAACCACTGGTTCGGATGCGCCGGCCGATGCCGGCCGGCGGCCCGCGTCGGCAGGATCCGGGGAAGCCGGACGCCTCGAGCGCGGTGCGCGCGCGACCGGCCCGTCGAACCCCTCCGGCCGCTTCACCGTGGCACCACCGTCATCCGCGCTGCTGCTCGAGCGACCCGAGCAGCTGCGGCACGAGACGGTACACGTCACCGCAGCCGAGGGTGATCACGAAGTCGCCGGCACGTGCGATTCCCGCGGTGTAGTCGGCGGCCTCCTGCCAGTCGCGCACGAATGCCACGTGCGAGGGGTCGTCGAAACGCTCGCTCACAAGGGCTCCCGTCACGCCGGGCTCGGGGTCTTCCCTTGCACCGTAGACATCGAGCACGACGGTCTCGTCTGCGTACTGCTCGAGCACCTCCGCGAACTCCTTGGCGAAGATGCGCGTGCGACTGTAGAGGTGCGGCTGGTGCACCGCGATGATGCGCCCCTCCCCCACGACCGTTCGTGCAGCCGATAGCGCGGCTGCGACCTCGGTCGGGTGATGCGCGTAGTCGTCATAGACGCTCACGCCGCCGACCGTGCCGTGCAGTTCGAAACGTCGGCCGGTGCCGGCGAACCGCGCGATGCCGGCGAGGGATGCCCCGGGTTCGAAGCCGAGGCCCACGAGCACCGCGAACGCGCCCGCCGCGTTGATCGCGTTGTGCCGCCCCGGGATGCGGAGCTGGGCGCGATAGTCGGAACCCAGGTAGGAGACGGCGAATGCCACGGGCCCGTCGGTTGCGATGGAGTGCACGCGCACCGTCGCATCCGCCGCCTCGCCGAAGGTGATCACTCGCTCGTGCGTGAGTCTCGAGGCCACCCGTGCCGCGCCGACGTCGTCGGAGGAGATCACGACGAACTCTCGGGCCCGATCGGCGAAATCGACGAAGGCCTGCTCGAACGCCTCGAGCGAACCGTAGTGGTCGAGATGGTCGGGATCGACGTTCGTCACGAGCGCGACCGAGGTGTCGTAGAGCAGGAAGGAGCCGTCGGACTCGTCGGCCTCGACCACGAACAGCTCACCGTCGCCCGACGCGGAAGAGACTCCGAGTTCTTCGATGACGCCGCCGTTGACGAAGCTCGGGTCTTCACCGAGCGCGAGCAGGCCGGTGACGATCATGCCGGTCGAGGTGGTCTTGCCGTGCGCGCCGGCGACCGAGACGAGCCGCTGGCCCGCGATGAGTGCGGCGAGGGCCTGCGAGCGGTGCAGAATCGGCAGACCGCGCTCGAGGGCGAGTTGGTATTCGGGGTTGTCGAGCCAGAGCGCCCCGGTGACGACGACCGTGTCGACGTCGTCGGCGAGGTTCGCCGCGTCATGGCCGATCGCGACCTCTGCACCGAGCGCCCGGAGGGCGGCGATGTTGTCGGAATCGCGAGCGTCGGAGCCCGTGACCCGGTGCCCCGCCCCGAGCATGAGCCGCGCGATGCCGCTCATGCCCGATCCGCCGATGCCGACGAAGTGCACGGCGCCGAGTTCGGCGGGGATCGGGGCTGAGAGGTCGGGCTTGATCGTCACGGTGCGGCTGTTCTTCCTCGGTACGGTCGGAATGCGGTCGGTCGTTCGCGGGTGCGCCCGACAGGCGCTGGATTCGATGGGAGCGGATGCCGCGACATCCGCTCACTCAACGTTACGCGCCTCGCGCGCGGTCGCCGGCTGCCTCGCCGAGCGCCTCGTCGACGAGCGCCACCATGCGGTCGGTGCCGTCACGGAACCCGACGGATGCCGCGGCTGCCGCCATTCCGCGACGGCGCTCGGAATCGGTGAGCAACGGCAGCAGCTGTGCTGCGACCCACTCGGGAACGAAGGCGGCATCGTCGACGAGCACGCCGCCGCCGGCTTCGACGACGCCGGCCGCGTTGAAGCGCTGCTCGCCGTTGCCGACGGGGTACGGCACGAACACAGCCGGGATGCCGAGCGCCGCGAGCTCGCTGACCGTGGCGGCGCCGGCGCGCGAGACGGCGACATCGGCGACCGCGAGAGCGAGGTCCATGCGGTCGGCGTACTCGACCATGCGATAGTCCACGACGCCAGGGTCGGCGACCTCTGCGTTCGCGCCCGTGACGTGCAACACCTGCCAGCCGGCAGCCGTGATCGTGGCCGCCGAGTCGACCATCGTGCGGTTGATGCGGCGCGCGCCCAGCGAACCGCCCGTGGCGAGGAGCACCGGCCGGGACGGGTCGAGACTGAAATGTGCGGCCGCATCATCGCGGAGTGCGGGAGGGTCGAGCGTCTCGATCTCACGACGAAGTGGCATGCCGACGAGGCGGGCGCCGGGCAGCGGGGTGCCCTCGAATGCGACGCCGACGGTTGCGGCGAATCGGGCGCCGAGCCGATTGGCGAGACCGGGCTTCGCGTTGGCCTCGTGGATCGCCACCGGGATGCCGGCCCGGCGTGCGGCCAGGTACGCCGGCGTCGAGACGTAGCCGCCGAACCCCACGACGACTTCGACCCTGCGCTCGTCGATGATGGCGCGGACCGACTCGATCGACGCGCGGAATCGCGCTGGGAAGGCGAGAGCCGCATGGTTCGGGCGCCGCGGGAACGGCACCTTGGGGATGGTCAGCAGTTCGTAACCGCGAGCGGGCACCAGCCGCGCCTCGAGTCCCTCGGCCGTGCCGAGCACGAGCACGGTTGCCGCCGGGTCGCGCTCGCGCAACCGGTCGGCGACCGCGAGCAAGGGGTTCACGTGTCCGGCTGTGCCCCCGCCGGCGAGGAGGTAGACGGTCATCGCGGTGCTCTCGCAGACGCCGCGCGTGTCTTCTTGCGCGACGCGGCCCGAGCGGCGGCACGAGAAGCCGCATCGGGGTCGCGGGCGACCGACAACACGATGCCGATCGCGAAGAGTGTGGTGAGCAGAGCCGTGCCACCCGCCGAGACGAGAGGCAGAGGCACACCGAGAACAGGGAAGACGCCGAGCACGACACCGATATTGACACATGCCTGACCGATGATCCACACGAGCACCGCCGCAGAGACGGCACGGGCGAACGGGGTGCGAGCCCCGCGCAGCACGCGACTGAGTGCGACGGCGAGCAGCACGAACATGGCGATGACGACGATCGCGCCGATCAACCCGAGTTCTTCGCCGATGATGGCGAAGATGAAGTCGTTGTCGGCGGCCGGCAGCCACGACCATTTCGCGGCCGAGTTGCCGAGGCCGACGCCGAAGATGCCGCCGTTGGCGAGGGCGAACGAGCCATGCTGGATCTGCCAGCAATCGCTGACCGCGTCGCCCGAGCCGCCGCTCTCGCAGTTCGCGTCGAGGAACGAGGTGATGCGTCGGAGGCGGCTCTCGCTCGAGATCGCGACGAGCACGAAGATGACACCCGCGGCGAGGATCGGTGGAACCAGCAGCCGCAATCGCACGCCGATGAGGAACAGGGCGCCGAGCAGCATCGCCCCCATGACCATGACGGTGCCGAGGTCGCCGCCGAGCAGCACGAGCCCGATCGCACCGCCGCCGACGAGGATGATCGGCAGGATGCCGTGCACGAGATTTCCGAGCAGCGCCGCCTTCTTCGTGACGATCAGCCCGAGCCACATGACGAGGGCGACTTTGATGAGTTCCGACGGCTGGAACTGCAGGGGCCCCAGCTGGATCCAGTTCGTGTTGCCGCCGACCTTGATGCCGAGCGGCGTCGCCACGACCAGGAGCTGGAGGAAGCACGACACGATGAGCACCGGCCATGCGATCCGCATCCAGAACCGCTCGGGCATGCGGCTCGCGATGAGCATGATCGGAACGCCGAAGACGGCGTAGAGCGCCTGCCGCAACGCTTGGGCGAAGAAGCTCTCGTCTTCGAGATGCGATTGCACGACGGATGCCGAAAGCACCATGACGAGTCCGAAGACGACGAGGAAGAGCGTGGTGCCGAGGAGCAGGAAGTAGTCGGCCGACTCGACGCGGAACACGCGGCCGAGCCGGATGCGGGCGGCGGAGACGCCCGGCCGGTCAGGCTCCTGGGAGCGGTTCGCGCGGGGCGGCGTCGCCATGCGCCTCACCCCCCAGCATCGATCGGACTGCGTCATGGAACCGCCGCCCGCGGTCGCCGTAGTCGGCGAACTGGTCCATCGACGCCGCAGCAGGCGCAAGCAGCACAGTGTCGCCGTCTTCAGCGACCCTCACGGCCAAGGCGACCGCGTCGGGCATCACCGTTTCAGTGTCATCCGTCGCCACTTCGAAGAGCGGCAGCTCGGGGGCGTGTCGGCGGAACGCGGCAACGAGGGATGCGCGATCGACGCCGATCACGATCGCCGCGCGCAACCGCCCCACGTGCGCAGCGACGAGCGAGTCGGCGTCGACGCCCTTCAGCAGACCGCCGACGATCCAGACCACCTTGCCGAAGGCGCGCAACGAGGCTTCGGCCGCGTGCGGGTTCGTCGCCTTCGAGTCATCGACCCAGCGGACGCCACCAGACACCGCGACCGTCTCGATGCGGTGCGCGTCGAGCCGGAATTCGCCGAGCGCGTCGTGAATCACGCCCACCGGCACCCCGAACGAACGCGCGAGCGCTGACGCGGCGAGGATGTTCGCCACGACGTGCGGTGCGGCGAGTCCATGCGGCTCCAGCTCGTCGAGCGTGATGATCTCGAGCGCTGCCGAACGACGATCGTCGAGGAACGCCCGGTCGCAGAGGATGCCGTCGACGACGCCGAAGTCGCTCGGGCCGGGCACGTCGAGTCCGAACCCGATGGCGCGGGCGCCCTCTTCGACCTCGGCCTCTTCGACCATGCGACGGGTCGCTTCGTCGGCGCGGTTGTAGACGCACGCGACCTTCGTGTTCTCGTAGACCGTCGCCTTCGCGGCGCGATACGCCTCGGGTGAGCCGTGCCAGTCGAGATGGTCGTCGGCCACGTTCAGCACGACGCTCGCCCACGGGTGCAGCGCGCCTGGTCCGGTCTTCGGCAGATGATGCAACTGGTAGCTCGAGAGTTCGACGACGAGCACGTCGAAGCCGCCGGGGTCGCGCACGGCATCGAGCACCGGAACCCCGATGTTGCCGCACGGTGCCGCGCGCAGGCCGTTGGCAGCCAAGAATGTCGCCGTCATCTGCACGGTCGTGGTCTTGCCGTTCGTCCCGGTCACGAGGATCCACTCGGCAGCCTCGACCTTGTCGCGCACGCGCCAGGCGAGCTCGATGTCGCCCCACACCGCGACCGACTCGGTCGCGGCCCATGCGAGCACGGGATGATCGGGGGGCAAGCCCGGTGAGGCGACGACGAGTTCGGGTGCGAACTGCACGACCGAGGTCGGCACGGCATCGAGCGGATGCCGCAGCAGCTCCGCCCCGATCACCTCGAGAATGCGGGCACGGTCGTCGTCGACCTCGGGCGCGACAACCATCACCTTCGCGCCGAGCTCGGTGAGCGTGTCGGCGACGGCGAACCCCGTGACACCGAGTCCGAGCACGACGACGCGAAGCCCCGACCAGTCGGCGTTCCAGCTGATCAGCGAATCGAGGCGATCGGGCACGGGAGTTGCGGCATCCGTCATCAGCTCTGCAGCCACTCGAAGTAGAAGGCGCCGACGCCCGCGGCGACGAGGAGGCCACCGATGATCCAGAACCTCACCACGATCGTGACCTCGGCCCAGCCCTTCAGTTCGAAGTGGTGGTGAATCGGGCTCATCAGGAAGATGCGTTTGCCGTGCGTGAGTTTGAAGTACGCGCGCTGCACGATGACCGAGCCCGTCTCGATGACGAAGAGGCCGCCGATGAGCAGGAGGAGCAGTTCGGTGTGGCTGACGATCGCGAGCGCCGCGAGCGCGCCGCCGAGCGCGAGCGAGCCCGTGTCGCCCATGTAGATCTTCGCGGGGTTCGTGTTCCACCAGAGGAATCCGATGAGCCCGCCGACGATCGCCGTCGCCACGATCGCGATGTCGAGCGGGTCGCGCACGTCGTAGCTGCGGTATAGATCGTTCTGATTCAGGTTGACACTGAAGCGCGACTGGTTGAACTGCCAGAATCCGATGATCACGAATGAGCCGATCGCGAGGATCGACGCACCGGTGGCGAGCCCGTCGAGCCCGTCGGTGACGTTGACGGCATTCGATGTGCCGACGGCGAGCAGACAGATCCAGATGACGTACAGCACGATGCCGACGACTGTGCCGAACACCATGAAATCCAGCGGGAGATCGCGGATGAAGGAGATCTTGGTGTTGGCGGGGGTGACGCCCCCCTGCCGACTCGGGAACTGCAGCGCCAGCAGCGCGAAAGTCGCCGCGATGACCACTTGTCCGGCCACCTTCGCCCAGCCGCCGAGTCCGAGACTCTGCTTCTTGCGTGTCTTCAGGAAGTCGTCGACGAAGCCCACCAGGCCGAGGCCGACCATCATCAGCAGCACGAGCAATCCCGAGGCAGTCGGCGGCTCGTCGCTCACGAGCAGGGTCGCGGTGAAATAGCCGAAGAGCGTGCCCAGGATGAAGATGATGCCACCCATGGTGGGCGTGCCCCGCTTGACGTGATGGCTCTTCGGCCCGTCGTCGCGAATGAACTGCCCCCACCCGAGCCGCGTGAACAGCCGGATGAACAGCGGGGTCAGAAACAGCGTGAAGGCGAGCGACAACGCCCCAGCGGTCAGCAGTGCTCTCACGCGAACCATTCTCCCAATCGGTCTTCGAGCAGGCCGATCATCTGCCCAGTCCCGCCGAGTTCCTGCACAGTGCTCACGCGAACCATTCTCCCAGTCGGTCGCCGAGGTGGCGGAGGCCCGCCGCGTTCGACGATTTCACCAATACCGTGTCGCCGGGGCGCACGGAAGCCGTGACGAGGTCGAATGCCTCGTCTGCGGACTCGACGAAGGCGGATTCGCCGTCCCACGAGCCCTCGTTGATCGCCGTGATGTGCAGGCGCCTGGCGCCGGCCCCCACCACGACGAGCTGCGAGATGCCGAGGCGCACGGCCAGCAGGCCGATGCGGTCGTGCTCCTCGCCCGAGAACTCGCCGAGTTCGCTCATCTCGCCGAGCACCGCGATCGTGCGCGAGCCGGGCGCTTTCACCTGTGCGAGCGTCTTGAGTGCGGCCGACATCGAGTCGGGGCTCGCGTTGTAGGCGTCGTTGATGATCGTCACACCGTCGCGGCCGCCCATGACCTGCATGCGCCAGCGTTCGGCGAGCGTCACCTGCTCGAGCGCATCGACGACCGCGGCAAGCGGTACACCGAGTTCGACGGATGCCGCGATCGCCGCGAGTGCGTTCATGACGTGGTGCTCGCCGAGCACCGAGAAGCGCACGCGTGCCGATTCGCCGCCCGGCACCGTGACGATGAACTCGGTACCGCGTGCGTGCGCCTGGATGTCGGTGGCGCGCACGTCGGCGGACTCGCCGAATCCGAACCAGACGACGCGCGCCGCCGTCAGATCCGCCATGGGCACCACCCGCGGGTCATCGGCGTTCAGCACCGCGACATCCGTCTCGAGGAGGTCGGTGACCATCTCGGACTTCGCGCGCACGGTCTGTTCGATGCCGCCGAACTCGCCGGCGTGTGCGAGGCCCACCTTCAGCACGATGCCGACGTCGGGGCGGGCCATGCGCACGAGCCGGGCGATCTCGCCGACCGCCGATGCCCCCATCTCGGCAACGAGGAACTCGGTTTCAGAGGTGAGTTCGAGCATCGTGATCGGAGCACCGACCTCGTTGTTGAACGACGCCCGTGCGGCGACGGTCGGGCCGACCTGCTCGAGCACGGTGCGCAGCAGGTTCTTCGTGGTCGTCTTGCCGTTCGAGCCGGTCACGCCGACGATGCGGAGACGGCCAAGCTCGCGGACCCTGCGCACGACCTCGGTCGCGAGTGACCCGAGGGCGTCGACCGAATCGGTGACGACGATCTGAGGCACCGGCAGCTCGAGCGCGTGCTCGACGATGAGCAGGGCGGCGCCCTGTTCCGCCGCGGCGGGCGCGAAACGGTGGCCGTCATCGAACTCGCCGCGCTTGGCGACGAAGACTCCCCCGACTCCGATCTCACGCGAGTCGGTCGTGACCGTGCCGTCGATGATCGTCTCGGGAGCGGCGGTCGTGCCGTCGAGCCGGAGCACGCCGCCGACGGCCGAGGCGATCTCGGCCAAGGTCAGGGCGATCATTCCAGCCACCCCGCGTCGCGCAGCGCCCGCTTGGAGTCTTCTCTCGCCGAATACGGGATCTTCACACCCTTCACCTCGTGATAGTCCTCGTGCCCCGGGCCCGCATAGAGGATCGCGTCTCCTTCGCCTGCAAGGGCGAGCGCGGCACGGAAGGCCGCCTGCGGGTCGGCGATCTCGTGGATCTCCCGCTCGGGCACGGCCGTGCGAGCGCCGGCGATGAGCGCGGCGCGGATGGCCGCCGGATCTTCGAACCGCGGGTGGAAGTCGGTCACGACGAGTACGTCGGCGCCACGGGCGGCGATCGCGCCCATCTCGGCGCGCTTCGTCGTATCGCGGTCGCCGTCGGCGCCGAAGACCATGACGATGCGCCCGGCGGTGCTGCGCCGGATGGCGCCGAGCGTCTGCAGGAACGCGTCGGGGCTGTGGCCGTAGTCGATGTAGACGACGGGGCCCCGGTCGCCCGAGATTCGCTCCGCGCGGCCGGGGATGTAAGCGTCGACGCCGCCATCGCGTTCGAGCGCCACCGCGATCAGGTCGAGATCGTAGCCGGCTTCGGCGAGCATGACGATTGCGAGTGCCGCGTTGGCCGCCATGTACCACCCGAGCAGTGGAACCTGCGTCTCGAGCCGGCGTCCGCCGGGACCTTCGAGCTGGAACGAGGTGTGGTCGGCGCCTTCTTCGAGCACGGTGATGCGCCAATCGGCGTCGACTCCATCGACGGCCGTGAGCGTCGTCACCGGAATGCGCGACTCTGCGACGAGGCGACGACCCCACTCCGAATCAATCGTGACCACGCCGCGACGCGCACGCTCGGGCTGGAACAGCTCGCGCTTCGCCTCGAAGTACTCGTCCATCGACGAGTAGTCGTCGAGGTGGTCGTGGGTGAGGTTCGTGAAGCCGACGACGTCGAAGACGAGACCGTCGACGCGATGGCGTGAAAGCGCCTGTGCGGAGACCTCGACGCCGACGGCTCTCACCTCGACCTCGCGCATGCGGGCGAGCAGGGCGTGCAGTTCGCTCGCCTCGGGAGTGGTGAGCGAACTCGTGACGGCCTCATCGCCGATGCGGCGTTCGGCGGTCGAGGTGAGCCCGGCCGTGACACCGAGCTGGCGCAGGATGCCGTAGAGCAGGTAGACGACGCTCGTCTTGCCGTTCGTACCGGTCACGGCGAAGAGAGTCGCGGGGTTCTCGGCGGTGCGGTGAATCCACGCGGCGACGTCGCCGAGCGCGGCGCGCGCTTCGGCCGTGACGAGGATTGGCAGGCCTGCGTCGGACGCGAGCTCGGCGCCGGCGGCGTCGGTGAGCAGCGCGACCGCGCCCGCGTCGCGCGCTGCAGCCGCGAACTCGGCGCCGTGCGCGTTGCGCCCGGGAACGCCGACGTACAGGTCGCCGGGTTGTACGGCCTTCGATGACAGGTCGACGCCGGTCACCTCGATTCCACTGATGTCGCCGAGCACGGCGAACCCGAACGCTTCGGCGAGGCCGGAGAGCGATCGAGCGCTCGGGTGCTTCGGCCGGAGGGCCGTGAGAGGCGATCCGGTCACGAACCCAACTTTCTCACCAGGTAGCTGGCAGCTCGGGCGCCGGGGCGCCGGATGGAACGGTCCGGTACTTCTTCAGCACCTGGCTCATCACCTCTTGGAAGACGGGAGCGGATGCGGCGGACGAATTCATCTTAACGGCATTCATGTAGCTCACCGAAACGACGAACTGGGGGTCATCAGCGGGCGCGAAGCCCGACACGGAGACGAGATACTCCTTGAGGTAACCGCCGTTGCCGTCAGGCACCTGGGCCGTTCCGGTCTTCGCCGCGACGCGGTAGCCGGGGATGTTCCATTCGTCGGAGAGCCAGGCATCCTGGTACACGCGCTCGAGCATCTGGCTCGTCTGCCCTGCGGCCTCTGGGGAGATGACTTGGGTGCCCTGCGACGGCGGTGTGGTTGCGGTGCCGTCATCGCTGACGCAGCCGTCGACGAGGCTGACCGGCATGCGCACTCCGCCGTTGGCGATGGTCTGGTAGGCGCTCGCGATCTGCACGGCGGTCGTTGTGAGGCCCTGACCGAACATCGTGGCGTACTTCGTCTGGTTGTCCCAGTCCTCATCGGGGTCGCCGTGCAGATCGCCGGGCTCCTCGGCCGGGAAGCCGACCTCGGTCTCGGCCCCGAGACCGAACTTGAGCATGTCGTCGTAGCGCGCTCGGTCGGTCATCAACTCGCCGAACTTCGACATGCCGGTGTTCGACGACTCGATGAGCACACCGGTGAGCGTGAGCTGCTGGTCGTCGTGACGGGCGCTGTCGTTGATGTCGGCTCCGTTCGAGGGCTTGTATCGGTACGGCGCGACGACCTGGCTGAGCGGGTCGGCTTTGCCCGCATTGATGACGGATGCCGCGGTGAGAGCTTTGAACGTCGAGCCCGGCTCGAACGGCGCGGTGAACGACCGCGATCCGCGATCGTCCTTGTCGGTGGCGGCGGGGTCGTTCGGGTCGACGGTCGGCACGTCGGCCACCGCGAGGAGTCGACCAGTCTTGACTTCCATGACGGTGACCATCGCCCACGAGGCGCCGACGGCCTGGCGTTGCGCCTGGGCGATGCGCTGTACTTCCCACTGCAGGTCGGTGTCGATCGTGAGCTTCAGCGTGCCGCCGTTGCGTGCCTGCTTGTGCACGGTCTCGGTGCCGGGGATCTTCACCCAGTCCTGCAGGCTGTGCAGCCAGCTGACCTTGCCGTTCTCGCTCGCGAGACACTCGTTCTCAGAGAGCTCGAGTCCGGCCGCCGGCTCGCCGTCGGTGCCGACCCAGCCGAGGAGGTTGCCAGCGACGGCGCCGTTGGGGTAACGGCGGCTGGGGTGCTCGTCAGCGTAGACCCACGGGATCTCGAGTGCTTTTACCCGCTCGTAGGTCTCGGTGTCGACGAGCTTGGCGACGTACGCGTAGTCGGCGTTCGCGTTCTCGGCGAGCTCTGATGTGATGATGCCCTGCACCTGGTCGCCGGTCAGGCCGACTTCGGCGCCGAGTTCGGCAGCGAGGTCGGCCATTGGCACCTCGACGTCCTTGAGCTCGCCTGGCTTGTCGGGGTCGGGCACTTCGCGCTCGACGACCGCCTTCGACGCCTGCTTCGGCGAGAGCACGATGTCGTACCGCATCACGCTGTCGGCGAGCACCTTGCCGTTGGCGTCGACGATGTCGCCTCGCGCCCCATGGACCGTGACCGGTTGGGAGCGCGCGTCCTGGGCCTGCTCATTGAGTTCCGACGCCCGCACGACCTGGATGTCGACGAGGCGCACGACGAAGACGCCGACCACTGCGACGAGCACGGCCGCGGAGAAGAGGATCCGCCGCATCGGGTGACGGCTGGTGCGGTTCATCGAGCCTTCCCAATGGTCGTACGGTCAGTGCGTGGCGGGAGTCGGCAGACCCCCGTCGGCGGGCGGTGCTGCCGGTGCGCCAGCAGGTACGTCGGCCGCCGCATCGCCGGGAACTCCCCCGGTCGGAGTCTCTCCTGACGGCTGCTCGGCGCCAGGCGGCACGCCGTCGATCAATGCATTCGGGACGAGCGGCGCGGATGCACCCGCGCCGCCCGATGCTGCGGTGGGCTGGCCGAGCACCGCACCATCGGAAAGTCGGAGGTACACGGGGCTCGAGTTCGGCACCATGCCGAGCCCCTCGGCCTTCGTCGCGAGGAACTGGGGAGACTCGACGCGGTCGAGGTCTTCTGCGAGCGTTGCCTCTTCGCGGGCGAGCGCCGCTTGGCGCGTCTGCAGCGCGTCGATGTCGTATGCCCCTTGAGTGACGGCGATCGAGAGCAACAGCTGGGCGACGATGATGGCGGCGACTCCCCCGAGGGCGATGACGGCGTAGGCGAGTCTCGGCTTCGCGCGAACGGCACGGACAGCGCGTTCGGGCGCCGGTCGAAGACGCCGCGGTGCGCGGTCGGGGGTGCCCCGGCGCGGCACGGGGAGGGACTGGATGGGCACAGCACTCATGACGGCCTCCGCACTCGTTCGGCTGCGCGCAGTCGCACCGGCTTCGCACGCGGGTTCTCCGCCTGCTCAGCCTCGCTCGCGAGCTCGGCGCCCCGCACGAGGAGTTTGAACACGGGGCGGTGTTCGGGCAGCTCCATCGGCAGTCCGGCAGGGGCAGTGGAACTCGATGCGGCGCTGAGCGCGCGCTTGACGATGCGGTCCTCGAGCGATTGATAGGCCAGCACGACGATGCGACCGCCGACGGCGATCGTCTCGAGTGCTGCGGGCATGGCCTGCTCGAGCACCGACAATTCTTCGTTGACCTCGATGCGAAGTGCCTGGAAGACGCGCTTGGCGGGGTGCCCCTGACGCTGCACGGCGACCGGGGTCGCGGCCTGGATGACGGCGACGAGCTCGGATGAACGGGTGATCGGAGCATCCGCTCGTGCCTTGACGATGGCTCGTGCATATCGCGCAGCGAGCTTCTCTTCGCCGTAGTCGAGGAAGATGCGGCGCAGTTCCTCTTCACTCTCTTCAGCGATGACGTCGGCGGCGGTGCGACCACTCGTGAAGTCCATGCGCATGTCGAGCGGGGCGTCTTTCGAATACGCGAAGCCGCGCTCGGCCCGGTCGAGCTGGAGCGAGGAGACGCCGAGGTCGAAGAGCACGCCCTGCACTTCGCGGAACCCCTCCGACCGCACAGCGCGCTCGATGCCGTCGTAGACCGTGTGCACGAATCGAGCGCGGTCGCCGAACTTCGCGAGTCGTTCGCGTGCAATGGCGAGTGCATCGGTGTCGCGGTCGAGGCCGATGACGGTGAGCTTCGGGAACCGCTCGAGAAGCGCGGCCGCGTGACCGCCCATGCCGAGCGTCGCGTCGACGAGCACGGCGCCGTCGCCCTCGATGGCAGGGGCCAGGAGCTCGAGCGTGCGCTCGAGCATGACCGGGGTGTGAATGCGTTCGATGTCCATGATCTGCCTTGCCTTCCAGGCCTCGGGTTCCGATCCCCATCCGTTCGTCCTGATGCGGGGAAGTGCACCAGGCGCGGCCGGCTGGGAGTCGGAGCCCGAGGTTCAGAAGAGTCCGGGGATCACCTCCTCCGCCGTGTCCGCGAAGGCCGCCTCTTGCTCGGCGAGGTAGGTCGCCCATGCCGTCGCGTCCCAGATCTCCACCCGGCTGCCCGTACCGATGACCGTGAGGTCGCGGTCGAGGCCCGCGTACGCACGAAGCGTTGCGGGGATGGTGACGCGATGCTGCTTGTCAGGGGTCTCCGCAGAAGCCCCCGAGAGGAAGACGCGCATGTAATCGCGCGCCTGCTTGCTCGTTACCGGGGCTTGGCGGATCTTGTCGCTCATGCTCTCGAACTCCCGTGCGCTGAACACGTAGATGCAGTGCTCTTGCCCGCGCGTGAGCACGAGGCCGCTCGAAAGCTCCTCCCGGAACTTCGCCGGAAGAATGACACGGCCTTTCTCATCAAGCTTTGGTTCATAGCTACCGAGGAACACCACATCACCCCCTTTCCTCCGGCCAGAATCCAGGTGACCCCACTTTACTCCACTCTCATCCACCAATCAACGACATTCGCTCGTTTTCCTCGTCAACCGCCTGTGAGTTTCCCGGCAACAGTGGGAAAGCCTGGCGTGGAGTGGAGTGGAGGGAGTTGCGCCGCGCCCGGCAGGGAACGGGCGTGATCGGCGACGATCGGCGACGGATGGCTCCGGCCGGGCGGTCCGATCGAACGATCTCGACGCCCGGCGCACGAAAAACGGGCCGATCCGAAGATCGACCCGTTCAGGTGGTGGAGAGTGGAGGGATCAGTCGCGGCCCTCCTGGCGGCGATCCCAACGATCGTTCATGCGGTCCATGAAGCCGCCGCCCGAGCGGCGGCTACCCTGGGCCGCGGCGGCGGGCTCGGCAGGTGCGGCCGTGGCAGCGCCCCGCTTCGACGGCGTGATAGCGACGAGCACACCCGCGAACATCAGGGCGAACCCGATGACGCCGACGATGAGCAGTTGCGATGCCACCCCCGCAATGAGTGCGCCGGCACCGGCGACGGCGAGAAGTACACCGAGCACGATCGCCCGGTAGTTCGGTCGGCGACCTCGAACGCCGCCGACTGCTTGCACGAAGTCGGCGTCATTGCGATAGAGGTTCCGCTCCATCTCTTCGAGAAGACGTTGTTCCTGCTCTGAAAGCGGCATCTCACTCCCCTCAGGCTTCGGGATCGGCGCATCCGAGTTCATTCTAGCCCTGCCCCGCCTCGCTAGGCTAGGCAGGTGGCTCACGGTTCCCGACTGATCGATTTGGTGCACGAACGCATCGAGGATTTCCTCGCCGAACGCACCTCCATTCTCCGCTCGATCAGCCCCGACCTCGAGCCGCTCGATGAGTTCTCAAGGCGCTTTCTCAGCGGAGGCAAACGTTTCCGGGCATTGTTCTGCTACTGGGGCTGGGAAGCCGTCGGAGCACACGGGTTCGACCCGTTCGCCGCCGACAACGGGCGCGACCGGTTCTCCATCGTCTCCGCGGCGTCCGCGCTCGAGGTGTTCCACGCCGCCGCCCTGCTGCACGATGACATCATCGACAACTCCGATACGCGGCGCGGTGCTCCGTCGGCCCATCGGCTCTTCGAGCAATTGCACACGGATTCCCGCTGGGCAGGCAGCTCCCCCGACTTCGGCCGTGCCGCGGCGATCCTGCTCGGCGACCTACTGCTCGGGTGGAGCGACGAGCTCCTCGACGAGGGCCTCTCGCCGCTGCCCGATCGCGAAGCCGCCCGCGCCGCGCGCGGCGAGTTCATGCGCATGCGCACAGAGGTGACGGCCGGTCAGTATCTCGACATCCTCGAAGAACGCGCCTGGCTCGCCCAGCCCGAATCGGAACAGCGGCTCCGCGCCGAGCGCGTCATCATCTACAAGTCGGCCAAGTACAGCGTCGAGGCGCCCCTCGTGATCGGCGGTGCGATCGCCGGAGCCACGAGCGCCCAACTCGGCGCCCTTCGAGCGTTCGGCCTGCCGCTCGGCATCGCCTATCAGCTGCGCGACGACCTGCTGGGCGTCTTCGGCGACCCGGAGGTCACCGGCAAGCCGAGCGGCGACGACCTGCGCGAAGGCAAGCGGACCATCCTCATCGCCATCGCCCGCGAACGACTCGCACCCGGCCAGCGCCGACTGCTCGACGAACTCCTCGGCGACCCCGACCTCGCGCCCGAACAGGTGCGGATGCTGCAGCGCACGATCCGTGAGTGCGGCGCGGTCGACGAGGTCGAAGCGCTCATCACCACGAATGTCGCGAAGGCGATGGCGGCGCTCGAGGACGCACCGCTCAGCCGCGATGCCCGAGCCGAGCTCGGTTCACTCGCCAAGACGGTCACCCGTCGGGCGAGCTGAATCACCGAGCCCGCGAGCGCCGCGAGGCGCCGGGACGGCTTCGGATCAGGCGAGGGCTTGCGCGATGCGTCGTACCTCGGCCTTTCGGCCCGCCCTGAGGGCGGCGATCGGCGAGGTGCCGAGACTGTCTTCTTCGGCGAGCATCCACTCGAGTGCTTCGGTGTCGGTGAAGCCCGCGTCGGCGAGCACGTTCGCCGTACCGTGCAGTTCGGGCAGGGGCGCATCGTCTCGGAGGAACGCCGAGGGCACCTTCAGGACACCGTCGACCCGCGTGGCAAGCAGATGCCTGTCATCGATGAGTCGGCGGATGCGACTCGGGCTCTGCCCGAGCATCTCGACGAGGTCAGGAACAGTCAGCCAGTCGGTCTCGGCAGCAGCATCGGTCACGGATCAAGACTGCCATGACCTGGGCCCACTCCGGAACCCGGACTTGAGCGAGAGCGGCCGCAGGGCGCCGCGGCACGGCTTCACCGGACTCGCGCGGAGGTGTTTGACTCGTCCGAGGGGCTATGCGACGGTTGCCGCGGGGGCCGGGAGCAGCGCGCCGGCGAAGGGGGAACGATGTCGTACGAAGCCGAGACCGAACCTGAACCCGACCCGACGGCTCGTTCGCGACGGGCGGAGTTCGACATGCCACGCCGCCGTCGAGGCATCCGTCGACTGATCACGCTGCCGCTCGCGGTCGCCTCGACGATCGCCGTCACGCTCGGCATCGCACAGCCCGCCGAGGCAGTGCCTCAATCGGCGAAACGGCTGCTGAAGGCGAAGGCTGCGAGTGCATCGACCACCCCGCCCGCGTCGAGTGAGGCATCGGCCGCCACCGTGCCCGGCGAAGTGACCGTCGGCGACGGCGACACTGTGAGCGGCATCGCCGAACGATACGGCGTTGCCACCGCCGACATCCTGGCGTTGAACGGACTCGGTTGGTCGAGCCTGATCTTCCCGGGCCAGCGACTCGCCCTGCCCGGCGACAGCGCGGCGTCGGCACCCGCTCCTGCGCCCGCACCTGTCGCCACCGAACTCTCCCGCCACACTGTCGCCGCAGGCGACACGCTGAGCGGAATCGCCGCGGCCTACGGGCTCTCGCTCGACCAGGTGCTCAGCGTCAATGGGCTCAGCCGGCAGAGCCTGATCTTCCCCGGTCAGTCGATCGTGCTGCCTCCCGGGGCCGGCGAAGCGGATGCGCCGGCCCCGGCTGCACCGGCACCCGCACCGCAGCCGCCCGCCGACCCGGTCACCGCCGACACCCATGTCGTCGTGGATGGCGACACGCTCTGGGATATCGCGGCGCGCCACGATATCGGCGTGCAGGAACTCATCGCGGCCAACGGACTCGATGCTTCCGGGGTCATCCGCGCAGGGCAGGTACTGCGCATCGCCCGGCCCGTCGCCATTGTGGCCGTCGCGTCGGTGAGTGTCGCCCTCACCGACGAGATGCGCGCCAACGCTCGAATCGTCATCGACGTCGGCCGCGCACTCGGCGTTTCCGACCAGGGCATCGTCATCGCCCTCGCCTCGGCCGCACAGGAATCAGGACTGAAGAACTCGAGCCACGGCGACGCCGACTCGCTCGGGCTCTTCCAGCAACGTCCGAGTCAAGGCTGGGGCACCGTCGAGGAGGTACTCGACCCGGTTCGGGCGTCGACGGCGTTCTATGGGGGCGCCGCGAACCCGAATCCCGGGCGCACCCGGGGGCTCCTCGACATCGTGGGCTGGGAGGCGCTGACCGTCACGCAGGCCGCGCAAGCCGTGCAGTTGAGCGCACACCCCGACCACTACGCGAAGTGGGAGGCGTCGGCGAGGGCCTGGCTCTCCGAGCTCGGCTGATCGGTGGTCCCGCTCATCACGATGGGATTGCGATCGGCGCGCCGTCGGCGTTTGCGCCGACTGCGGCATATACCTCTTCGTAGACTCGAAGGGTGACCACCGCGCCCGCAGATCCCATGATCGGCCGTCTCATCGACGGCCGCTATCAGGTGCGCTCGCGGATCGCTCGCGGCGGCATGGCCACTGTGTACCTCGCGACCGACCTGCGCCTCGAGCGCCGGGTCGCGATCAAGATCATGCACGGCCATCTCGCCGACGACAACACGTTCAAGACGCGCTTCGTGCAAGAGGCTCGCTCGGCCGCGCGACTGGCCCACCCGAACGTCGTGAACGTCTTCGATCAGGGCCAAGACGCCGACATGGCCTACCTCGTCATGGAATATCTGCCGGGCATCACGCTCCGCGACCTGCTGAAGGATTACAAGAAGCTCACGCCCGAGCAGACCGTCGACATCATGGACGCCGTGCTGTCAGGGCTGGCAGCCGCGCACAAGGCCGGCATCGTGCATCGCGACCTCAAGCCCGAGAACGTGCTGCTCGCCGACGACGGGCGCATCAAGCTCGGTGATTTCGGCTTGGCACGGGCCGCCAGCGCGAACACCGCGACCGGGCAGGCACTGCTCGGCACGATCGCCTACCTCTCCCCCGAACTCGTCACCCGTGGCGTCGCCGACGCTCGCAGCGACATCTACGCCGTCGGCATCATGATGTACGAGATGCTCACGGGCGAGCAGCCCTACGTCGGCGAAGCGCCGATGGCGATCGCATACCAGCACGCGAACGACCAAGTACCCACGCCGAGCTCCAAGAACCCCGCGGTGCCGGTCGAACTCGACGAGCTCGTGCTCTGGGCGACGGCCCGCGACCCCGAGGAGCGACCGAACGACGCTCGCGAGATGCTCGACCGTCTGCGCGAGGTCGAGCCGTCGATCCGTTCATCGCACCTTCCGCTCTCCACCCAGGCGACGATGGTGCTGCCCGCTTCGGCGCTGCCTGCCGGTGCTGCGACAGCGGAGACCCGCGTGCTCAACGGTGGCGGGGCAGCGGCATCGATCGCCTCGACAGCGACCCTCGAGGCATCCGACGGCGACGACACCGCCGCGCTCGCGAAGAATGCAGATCGCCGCAAACGGCGCGGCTATTGGATCCTCACCCTCGTCGTCCTCCTCACCGGCCTCGCCGCAGGCACCGGCTGGTACTTCGGCGCGGGGCCGGGTGCGCTCACCCAGGTGCCCGAGACCGCGACCCTCGCACCCGACAGCGCGACGACCTTGCTCGAAGAGGCCGGGTTCACGGTCGAGCCCGCCGAACGGAACGACCCCGTGGTGCCGATCGGCCAGGTCTCGGGCACAGACCCCGAAGCCGGATCGCAGGCACAACGCGGCTCGCTCGTCACGCTCTACGTCTCGAAGGGGCCGAGCATCCTGCCGGTTCCCGAGGTGCGAGGCTCCCCCTCCGCCGAAGCCCGCGCCGCGCTCAGCGACTTCACGGTCGCCGAAGGCAGCGCCATGCAGTTCTCGACCGATGTGCCGGCCGACCAGGTCATCGATGTGCTCGACGCCGAAGGCAATTCGGTCGGCACAGAGTACCCCGAACTCGGCACGCTGACGCTCGTGGTCTCGGCCGGCGCCGTGCCCGATGTCGTCGGCATGCCCAGGGCGGAGGCCGAGGCCGCGCTCGCCGCCGCGGACCTGACCATGAACGAGGTCGGCTCCGAGTTCGACAACTCCGGGGCAGTCGAGGCCGACGCCGTGTTGAGCGCGAGTGCGAACACCGATCCCGTGCGACCCGCCGACTCGATCGATGTGGTCATCTCGAAGGGCCAAGACCTCGTGAGCGTGCCGAACGTCGTCGGCATGAAGCTCTCCGATGCGATCGAGGCGCTCGAGGCGGCGGAGTTCACCGTCGCACACAGCTTCCCTACGCCGTTCCTGGCGTTCGTCACCGTGACCTCGCAAGACCCCGCCGCGGACGCGCAGGCAGTGCGCGGGAGCGAAGTGAAGCTCGTCGGCACGCTCACGCTCTGAGCAGATCGGAGCGGAACGGATCGGACGAACGGTCTGACGCCGGCCGCCCGCTCACGAGCGGTGCGCGGGGCACCCGCCACCGGACGCCCCGCGCTCCAACTCAGCGAGCTGCGAGCTCCTCGGCCACGAGGAAGGCCAGCTCGAGCGACTGCATGTGGTTCAGGCGCGGGTCGCAGAGCGACTCGTAGCGCGTGGCCAAGGTCTCTTCGTCGATGTGCTCGGAGCCGCCGAGGCACTCCGTGACATCGTCGCCGGTCAACTCGACGTGGATGCCGCCCGGGTGCGTTCCGGCGTCGCGATGCGCCTCGAAGAAGCCCTTGACCTCGTCGACGACGTCGTCGAAGCGACGCGTCTTGTAGCCGTTGGGCGTGGTGATGCCGTTGCCGTGCATCGGGTCGGTGACCCACACCGGGTTGGCATCGCTCACCTTGATGGCTTCGAGGAGTGGCGGCAGCGCGTCACGGATCTTGTCGGCACCCATGCGCGTGATGAAGGTGAGGCGGCCGGGCTCGCGCTCAGGGTCGAGCTTCTCGACGAGCTCGAGCATGGTCTCGGGTGTCGTCGACGGGCCGAGCTTCACGCCGATCGGATTGCGCACCCGCGAGAGGAAGTCGACGTGTGCGCCGTCGAGCTCGCGCGTACGCTCGCCGATCCAGATGAAGTGGGCCGACGTGTCGTACGGCGTGCCCGTACGCGAGTCGATGCGAGTCATGGGCCGCTCGTAGTCCATGAGCAGGCCTTCGTGGCCGGTGTAGAACTCCGTGTGCTTGATCGCTTCGAAGTCGGCGCCGCACGCCTCCATGAACTTGATCGCGCGGTCGATCTCGCGGGCCATGGTCTCGTAGCGAGCGTTGGCGGGGTTGGACGCGAACCCCTGGTTCCACGAGTGCACCTGCCGGAGGTCGGCGAACCCGCCCTGGGTGAACGCACGGATGAGATTGAGGGTCGAGGCGGCGGTGTGGTAACCCTTGATGAGCCGCGCCGGATCGGCGGCACGGGACTCGGGCGTGAAGTCGTACCCGTTCACGATGTCGCCGCGGTAGGCGGGAAGCGTGACATCTCCGCGAGTCTCGCTGTCGCTCGAGCGGGGCTTGGCGAACTGACCCGCCATGCGACCCATCTTCACGACCGGCATCGACGCGCCGTAGGTGAGCACGACCGCCATCTGCAGCACGGTCTTCACACGATTGCGGATCTGGTCGGCCGTGGCGCCCGCGAAGGTCTCGGCGCAGTCGCCGCCCTGGAGCAGGAAGGCTTCGCCTCTGGAGGCCGCGGCCAGACGGTCGCGCAAGATGTCGACCTCGCCCGCGAAGACGAGCGGCGGCAGCGTTGAGAGTTCAGCGGATGCCGCGTGGGCGGCCTCGGGCGAAGGCCACGTCGGCTGCTGCTTGATGGGGAGGGTGCGCCAATAGTCGAGGCCGGCAATCACGGAGGGATCTGCATTCACGACCGGCTCGACGAGCTCTACCACGGGATGTCCTGAGGGATTCGGGCGCACGATCGCGCCGGGAAAGAGAAAGGCGACGCACGTTGCGCCGCCGCTGAACGAGCCTATCGCGATTGCGGAGCGCGCTTCTCCTTGACCGAACTGGCGTAGACGTCGACGTATTCCTGACCACTCAGCCCGCGGAGGTCGTAGACGAGCTCGTCGGTCACGGAACGCAGCACGAATCGGTCGCCCTCGAGCCCCTCGAAGCGACTGAAGTCGATCGGCTCGCCGAGGATGATGCCGATGCGTCGCACCTTCGGCAGGCGCGTGCCGATCGGCATCACGTGCTCGGTGCCGATCATCGCCACCGGGATCACGGGGACACCGGCTTCGAGCACCATGCGGGCGACACCGGTGCGCCCTCGATACAGCTTGCCGTCGGGGCTGCGGGTGCCTTCGGGGTAGATGCCGAGGATCTTGCCGTCGCCGAGCACGCGCAGCCCTGTCTCGAGCGACGCCTCGGAGGCCCTGCCGCCCGATCGGTCGATCGGGAGCTGCCCTGCCGATTTGAGGAACAGTCTCGTCGCCCAGCCCTTCAGTCCCTTGCCCGTGAAGTACTCGCTCTTGGCGAGGAAGGCGACCGGGCGGTCGACGATGAGCGGCAGGAAGATCGAGTCGATGAACGAGAGGTGGTTGGAGGCGAGCACGACGGGCCCCTCTTTGGGCACGTTCTCGAGGCCGACGACCCACGGTCGGAAGATCGAGAGGAGGATCGGCCCGATGACGAGGTGCTTCATGATCCAGTAGAACACCCTGAAGCTCCTTCCCACTGCGGCAGCGACCCGGCCGAGCGTCGCCGATTCAGCCTAGCGCCGGCGGCTCAGGCGTGCTCGGCGACCCAGACTCGCGCGAGGTCGGCCGCGCCGACGACCCCGGCGTCGTTGACGAGTTCGGCGATCACGAAGTCGGGTTCGGGGTGGTAGCCGCGGGCCGGCAGGTGTTCGAGAAAGGCCGCGCGGATCGGCTCGAGCAGCAGCTCTCCGGCCGCCGCAACCCCACCACCGAAGACGAAGCGCTGCGGATCGAGCACCGCCGAGAGACTCGCCGCGGCCTGCCCGAGCCAGTGGCCCAACTGGCGCAGCGCAGCGATCGCACCGGGGTCGCCGGACTCGATGAGCGCGCCGACGAGGTGCCCGTCGAGTCCGCCGTGCTCGGTGCGTACCCGCGCAAGGTTCTGGCCGATGCCGCCGGCATCGGCGATCTCGTTCGCCATGCGCAGCAGCGCCCGGCCCGAACCGTACTGCTCGATGCATCCGCGCTGGCCGCACCCGCACGCAAGCCCGTCGGGCACCACCCTGAGGTGACCGAGTTCCGCACCGGCGCCGAAGCCCCCACGGAAGAGGCGATCGCCGGCGACGATCGCGCCGCCCACCCCGGTGCCGATCGTGAGCATCACCATGTCGCTGACCATGCGGCCCGCCCCGAACCGGAACTCCGCCCAGCCCGCCGCGTTGGCGTCGTTGTCGACGACCACGGCAGTGCCGACCCGGGCTTCGAGCTTCTCGCGGAAGGGCTCGTTGCGCCAGTCGATGTTCGGTGCGTAGTAGACCGTGGAGTGCGTCGCATCGACGAAACCCGCCGCCGCCACACCGATCGCCACGATCTCGGCCTCTGCACCGGCGCGCAGGGAATCGATCATTCGCACGACCGCGTCTTCGAGCAGTCTCGCGTCACCGGCCGGCGTGGCGACTCGCTCGTTCGCGACGATGTTGCCGAGCTGGTCGACGACCGCTCCGGCGATCTTCGTTCCACCGATGTCGATTCCGATCGCGTGCACCAGGAGGCTGCCTTTCAGATGGGGACGAGCGTGATCGAGCCGAGACCTGGGGCCGCACGAGCAACGACTAGAGTGTAGTAGACCCCCATTGCCGCGGTTCACGCTGGTACCCGAGCCGCGTGCAACCCTCCCGGTGCCGAAGGAGCTACCGTGATCGAATTCGCCGCCCCACCCGTGGTTGCCGCCGACCCCGAGGCGAACACCACAGACCTGCTGGTCGACCGCGTCGCTGCGACGCCCGACTCCGTGCTGTTCTCGCTCCCGACCGCTGACGGCGGCTGGACTCCGGTCACCACCAAGGAGTTCTACGACCAGGTCATCGCACTCTCGAAAGGGCTCGTCGCGGCCGGCATCCAGCCGGGCGACAAGATCGGTCTGATGTGCAAGACCCGATACGAGTGGACCCTGATCGACTTCGCGACCTGGTTCGCCGGCGCCGTGCTCGTGCCGGTGTACGAGACGAGTGCGCCCGCCCAGGTGCGCTGGAACCTCAGCGATTCCGGCGCGATCGCCCTCATCGTCGAAACGCCCGACCATTTCGCACGCTTCGACGAGGTACACCCCGATCTCCCGTTGATCCGCGAAACCTGGCAGATCGACCTCGGCGACCTCGACAAGCTCATCGCCGGCGGCACCGAGGTTCCCGACGAAGAGATCGAGCGTCGTCGCAGCCTCGCGGTGGGCTCCGACATCGCCACGCTCATCTACACCTCCGGCTCGACCGGTAGGCCCAAGGGGTGCGTGCTCACCCACTCGAACTTCGTGGAGCTCTCCCGCAACTCCGCGGTCGCCCTCAGCGAGGTCGTGTCCGACCCCGACGGCGCCTCGACGCTGCTCTTCATCACGACAGCGCACGTGTTCGCGCGCTTCATCGCGGTGCTCTCCGTGCACGCCGGCGTGCGCGTCGGCCACCAGCCCGACACCAAGCAGCTCCTCCCCTCGCTGGCGAGCTTCAAGCCGACATTCCTGCTCGCAGTGCCGCGAGTCTTCGAGAAGGTCTACAACGTCTCCGAGCAGAAGGCCGAAGCCGGCGGCAAGGGCAAGATCTTCCGTTCCGCCGCCGACACCGCGGTCGCCTACTCGACCGCGAAAGAGAGCGGCAAGGTCCCCGTCGGCCTGAAGCTCAAGTTCAAGCTCTTCGACACCCTCGTCTACTCCAAGCTGCGCGCGGCGATGGGCGGCAATGTCAAGTACGCCGTGTCGGGCTCCGCCCCGCTCGGCCCGCGCCTCGGCCACTTCTACCACGCCCTCGGCATCACGATCCTCGAGGGCTACGGCCTCACCGAGACCACGGCGCCCGCAACGGTGAACCTCGCGAACAAGTCGAAGATCGGCACGGTCGGCCCCCCGCTCCCCGGTGTCGCCGTACGCCTCGCCGACGACGGTGAGATCCAGGTCAAGGGCCTCAATGTCTTCAAGGAGTACTGGAAGAACCCCGAGGCGACCGCAGCGTCGTTCGACGGTGAATGGTTCATTACCGGTGACATCGGCTCGTTCGACGCCGACGGCTTTCTCACGATCACGGGGCGCAAGAAAGAGATCATCGTCACGGCGGGTGGCAAGAACGTCGCCCCCGCCACGCTCGAAGACCCTATTCGCGCGAACCCGCTCGTGGGCCAGATCATCGTCGTCGGCGACAAGAAGCCGTTCATCTCGGCGCTGATCACCCTCGACCCCGAGATGCTGCCCGTCTGGCTCAACAACAACGGTGAAGACGCCGGCATGTCGATCGACGAGGCCACCGTCAACCCGGCGGTGCTCGCCGAGGTTCAGCGTGCCATCGATGCGGCCAACGAGACCGTCTCGCGTGCAGAATCGATCCGCAAGTTCACCTTGCTCGCGATCGAGCTCACCGAAGAGAGCGGCCACCTGACGCCGAAGATGAGCATCAAGCGCAACATCATCCTCGCCGACTTCGCACCGCACGTCGAGGCGATGTACTCGGGCGCACCTGCGACCGAGGGCCACTCGATCGTGCACTGAGTTCGATCAGCCACTGCTTCACGAAACGACGAAGGCCCCGCTCGCGGGGCCTTCGTCGTCGGTGGGTGCTCGCGAGTCAGAACCAGTCCGACTCGCGAATCTCCTTCATCGCCAGACGCCGTTCGGCCTTCTCGAGGCGGTCGATGTACAGCAGACCGTCGAGATGGTCGGTCTCGTGCTGCAAGGCCTGGGCCATGAGCCCCGTGCCCGAAACCTCGATCTCGTTGCCGTCGAGGTCGATGCCGCGTACGCGGGCGAACGGATGCCGCGGCGTCTTGTGCCAGAGCCCCGGAACCGAGAGGCAACCCTCGTCGATGAGCTCTTTCCCGCCGGTGACCTCGACGATCTCGGGGTTCAAGATGTAGCCGACCTCACCGTCGACGTTGTAACTGAACGCGCGCAGGTTCACGCCGATCTGCGAGGCGGCCACACCTGCGCGGCCGGGAACTCTCACGCTGTCGAGCAGATCGGTCACGAGTGCGCGCACACGCTCGTCGACCTGTTCGACGGGGGCGGAGACGGTCTTCAAGACAGGGTCGCCGAACAGGCGAATGGGTCGTTCGGGCAATGGTTCTCCGTTCAGTGCTCGCGCTCGGCGGGCATGCCTTCCACCACGAGCGCCGCGAGCTCACGAGCCGCGTGCTGGGTGACGGGTCGCAGTTCGTGCCAGTTCACGACGGAACCGGCCGCGAGCTGCGGGTCATAGGGAATGCGCACGATCTCGCGCACTCGGGACTGGAAGTGCGCCTCGATCTCGTCGACCTTGACGAGGTGCGTGCCCTGGGTCGCGAGGTTGATCGCCACGATGGCATTGCGCACGAGTTCACCGTATCCGTTTGCCTCGAGCCAAGTCAGCGTCTCGGACGCGAGACGGGCCTCGTCGACGCTGCCGCCCGAGACGATCACAACCGAGTCGGCACGCTGCAGCGTGGCACGCATGACGGAGTGCACGATGCCGGTGCCGCAATCGGTGAGCACGATCGAGTAGTACCGCGCGGCAAGGCCGGCGACGACGTTGTAGTCGTTGTCGTCGAACGCCTCGGACAGTGTCGGGTCAGTGTCGGAGGCGAGGATGTCCAGACGAGTCTCATCGCGTGAGACGAACCTGGAGAAGTCGGTGTACCCGCCGATCGACGAGGCTTTCGCCACGACGTCGCGCACGGTCTCGCGGGTCTGGCGGTCGACGCGTTCAGCGAGGGTGCCGCGGTCGGGATTGGCATCGATCGCGATGATGCGGTCGTCGCGCGCGTTGGCGAGGGCCATACCGAGCAGCGCCGTTATGGTCGTCTTGCCGACTCCACCCTTTCGGGTGAGCACCGGCACGAAGCGCGCGCCACCCTCGAAACGCTTCTGGATGCGGTGGCTCAGGGCCTTGTGCGCCTGCACCTTCGCCGAATCACCGAGGTTGACCAGGTGGAGGGATGCCTCGTAGACGAACCGGTTCAGGCCGCCCTGCGGCGCGGGCCGAGTCGTGCGGTTCAGGTCGATGAGCCGATCGGCGGTCAGCGAATCAGCGGTCTCGGGCACCTCTGGCGGGAGCTGCGGTTCACCGGGGACATCGACAATCGCGACATGGCTGCCCGTGTCAGTGCTCACCCGCTCGCGGCGGAGTTTCGATGCGTCGGAGGCGAGCAGCGCGCTATATGGCGAGGGCTCACGCCGCGCAGCACCGCGGTATCCGGCACCGGCGAGAGCCGGAGTGATGACCTCGACGGAAGTGGTACTGCTGCCACCGCCGACCAGGCTGCCGGGATTGACCGCGACGTCGTCGATCGCAACTGCGACCTCGTCGTCGGGCATCTCGTGCACCGGTGCCGGCGGCAGGTCGACCCGAACGTTCGGGTTCTCTGCCAGCTCCGCTCCCGAGTGCGCGCCGGTGGCGGCGAGCCTGCGGCCGCGATCGAGCGCCGACGTACGTGTTGCCGAACCGCGACGCGTCGCAGCTTCTTCTTCGAACTTGTCTTCAGCCACCGATACCCCTCCTCATCAGTGTCAACCAACGCCCAGCTTAGCGCGGGCGCACCACGACGAGCAGGTCACCCGCTTCGACCTGCTGCGTCTTGGGGATCGCGACCCGCTCGACGACGCCCGCGATGGGCGAGGTGATGGCGGCCTCCATCTTCATCGCCTCGATCGAAGCGACGCTCTGGCCGGCCGCGATCTCGGTGCCGGCCTCGACCTGCAGGGTCACCACGCCGGAGAACGGCGCGGCGATCTGTCCGGGCTGAGAGGCATCCGCCTTCTCGGCCGTGCGCGTCTCGACGACGATGGAACGATCGCGAACGAAGACCGGCCGCAGCTGGCCGTTCAGGATGGTCATGACGGTGCGCATGCCCTTGTCGTCGGCTTCGCCGATCGCCTCGAGACCGGCGTAGAGGCGCACACCCGTGTCGATCTCGACGACGTGCTCGGCGCCCTGGCGGAGTCCGTAGAGGTAGTCGGCCGTATCGACCACCGACAAATCGCCGAAGAGTTCGCGAATCTGCTCGTACTGACGTGTTGGCGCCGGGAAGAGGAGGGCGTTCAGCGTCGCCCGCCGCGTCGCGCTGTCGGCCTCGAGCGCCGCGTGTTGCTCCGCGGTGAGCTCCGTGACGCCGATGCGGATGTCTTTGCCCGCGAGCACCTTGGTGCGGAACGGCTCCGGCCATCCGCCGGGCAGGTCGCCCAGCTCGCCGGCCATGAATCCGATGACGGAGTCGGGCACGTCGTACTTCTCGGGGTTCGCTTCGAAGTCGTCGGGGTCCGCCTTGACCGCTGCCAGGTGGAGGGCGAGGTCGCCGACGACCTTCGAGGACGGCGTCACCTTCGGCACCCGGCCGAGGATGCGATCGGCGGCCGCGTACATGTCTTCGATGAGTTCGAAGTCGTCGGCCAAGCCCAGCGCGATCGCCTGCTGTCGGAGGTTCGACAGTTGTCCACCCGGGATCTCGTGGTGGTACACGCGACCTGTGGGACCGGGCAGACCAGACTCGAACGGGCGGTAGAGGCGGCGCACGGCCTCCCAGTAGGGCTCGAGGTCGGAGACGGCGTCGAGCGAGATGCCGGTATCGCGTTCGGTGTGCGCGAGCGCGGCGACGAGCGACGACGCCGAAGGCTGGCTCGTCGTGCCGGCCATCGGTGCGCTCGCGACGTCGACGGCATCGACGCCCGCGCGGCTTGCCGCGAGCAACGTCGCCAGCTGGCCGCCAGCGGTGTCGTGGGTGTGCAGGTGCACCGGAAGGTCGAAACGTTCGCGGAGGGCCGTCACGAGCTTCTCAGCGGCGGTGGGCCGCAAGAGGCCGGCCATGTCCTTGATCGCGAGCACGTGCGCTCCGGCGTCGACGATCTGCTCGGCGAGACCGAGGTAGTAGTCGAGCGTGTAGAGATCTTCGGCCGGATCGAGAAGATCGCCGGTGTAGCACAACGCGACCTCGGCGACGGCGTGCCCGGTCGAGAGCACCGAATCGATCGCCGGGCGCATCTGCGAGACGTCGTTGAGCGCGTCGAAGATGCGGAAGATGTCGACGCCGGTGGCCGCGGCCTCGCGCACGAACGCATCGGTGACCTCGGTCGGGTACGGCGTGTACCCGACCGTGTTGCGGCCTCGAAGCAGCATCTGGATGTTGATGTTCGGCAGTGTCTCCCTGAGCGCAGCGAGGCGCGCCCAGGGGTCTTCTCCGAGGAAGCGGAGGGCGACGTCGTAGGTCGCGCCGCCCCAAGCCTCGACCGAGAGGAGCTCGGGAGTCATCCGAGCGACGTAGGGCGCCACCGCCACGAGATCGCGAGTGCGCACGCGAGTCGCGAGGAGCGACTGATGCGCGTCGCGGAATGTCGTCTCGGTCACGGCGAGCGGCGTCTGCGCACGAAGCGCCTGTGCGAAACCGACGGGGCCGAGTTCGAGGAGGCGCTGGCGCGATCCCGCCGGTGCCGGGGTCGTGAGGTCGATCGGAGGCAGCTTCTCGACCGGGCTGACGGTCATCGGTGCCGCTCCGTTCGGCTGGTTCACCGTGACATCCGCAAGCCAGTTCAGGATCTTGGTGCCGCGGTCCTTCGAGACACGCCCGCGCACGAGCTGCGGGCGCTCGTCGATGAACGACGTGCTGAGGTCTCCGGCGACGAACGCCGGGTCTTCGAGGACTGCCTGGAGGAACGAGATGTTCGTCGAGACACCGCGGATGCGGAACTCGGCAAGGGCTCGCTTGGCGCGTGCCACCGCGGCCGGGTAGTCGCGTCCGCGGCACGTGAGCTTCGCGAGCATCGAGTCGAAGTGAGGGCTGATCTGGGCACCGGGGTTGATCGTTCCGCCATCGAGGCGGATGCCGGCACCGCCCGGAGACCGGTACGTGGTGATCTTGCCGGTGTCGGGCCGGAACCCGGCGGTCGGGTCTTCAGTCGTGATGCGGCACTGCAACGCGGCACCGCGGAGCCGGATCGACTCCTGCGCCAAGCCGAGGTCGGCGAGCGACTCCCCCGCCGCGATTCGGATCTGCGAGACCACGAGGTCGACATCGGTGACCTCTTCGGTGACAGTGTGCTCGACCTGGATGCGCGGATTCATCTCGATGAAGACATGCTCGCCCGCGCGCTCGCCCACCGTGTCGAGGAGGAACTCCACGGTGCCGGCGTTCACGTAGCCGATCGACTTCGCGAAGGCGATCGCGTCGCGGTAGAGCGACCGGCGCACCTCGTCTGAGAGGTTCGGAGCGGGCGCGATCTCGATGACCTTCTGGTGGCGGCGCTGCACCGAGCAGTCGCGTTCGAAGAGGTGCACCGTCTCGCCGGATGCATCCGCCAGCACCTGCACCTCGATGTGACGGGGCCGGAGCACCGCCCGCTCGAGGAACATCGTCGAGTCGCCGAAGGCGCTGTCGGCCTCGCGCATCGCCTCCTCGAGGGCGGCTCGCAGATCATCCTTCGTGTTCACCCGGCGCATGCCGCGTCCGCCGCCGCCGGCGACGGCCTTGGCGAAGATCGGGAAGCCGACCTCGTCGGCCTGGCCGATGAGCGTTTCGATGTCGCGCGACGGCGGTGTCGACTTCAGCACTGGCACGCCTGCGGCGATCGCGTGTTCTTTCGCGGTGACCTTGTTGCCGGCCATCTCGAGCACCCGCTTCGGCGGACCGATGAAGGTGATGCCCGCGGCCTCGGCTGCCTGCGCGAGCTCGGGGTTCTCCGAGAGGAACCCGTATCCCGGGTAGATCGCGTCGGCGCCCGAGAGCTTCGCCACGCGGATGATCTCGGTGACGTCAAGATACGCGCGCACCGGATGCCCCGGCTCTCCGATCTGGTACGCCTCGTCGGCCTTCAGGCGGTGCAGCGAGTTGCGGTCCTCGAACGGGTACACCGCGACCGTCTTCGCACCGAGTTCGACAGCGGCACGGAACGCACGGATGGCGATCTCGCCGCGATTGGCAACCAGGATCTTCGTGAACATGCAGACCTTTCAGACGGGTTTCCGCACAGCGAACGTTTAGGTATCGCCCGAGTAGTAAAGGTAACGTATCTGTTCGTGCACGTACTCAGCGTCAGTTCTCTGAAGGGCGGTGTCGGCAAGACGACCGTCACCCTCGGACTGGCGTCGGCAGCGTTCGCGCGCGGCGTCCGTACCCTCGTCGTCGACCTCGACCCGCAGTCCGACGTTTCGACCGGTATGGACATCCAGGTCGCCGGTCATCTCAACGTCGCCGACGTGCTCGCCTCCCCGAAGGAGAAGATCGTTCGGTCGGCCATCGCGCCGAGCGGATGGGCGCGATCGAACCCGCAGTCGACGATCGACGTGATGATCGGCAGCCCGTCGGCGATCAATTTCGACGGGCCGCACCCGTCGATTCGCGACATCTGGAAGCTCGAAGAAGCGCTCGCGAACGTCGAAGCCGACTACGAACTCGTGCTCATCGACTGCGCACCGTCGCTGAACGCGCTGACACGTACCGCGTGGGCCGCGAGCGACCGGGTGGCGGTCGTCACCGAGCCGGGGCTCTTCTCCGTCGCTGCGGCCGATCGGGCGCTCCGAGCGATCGAAGAGATCCGCCGTGGCCTGTCTCCTCGACTGCAGCCGCTCGGCATCATCGTGAACCGCGCGCGCGTGCAGTCGCTCGAGCACCAGTTCCGCATCAAGGAGCTGCGCGACATGTTCGGCCCGCTCGTGCTCTCGCCCCAGCTGCCCGAGCGCACCTCGCTGCAGCAGGCGCAGGGTGCCGCGAAGCCGCTGCACATGTGGCCCGGAGAGAGTGCCGAAGAGATGTCGGCGCACTTCGACCAGCTGCTCGAGCGCGTGCTGCGCACCGCGCACATCGGCGAGTTCGCCGGCCTGCCGCTCGACAGCCCGACACCCTTCGCCTGAACGCGGACCAACTCCCCCAGACGCTCAGTCGTGCAGACGCTGAGTCGTGCAGACGCTCAGTCGCAGTGACGAGCAGTCGGCTGCGTGATCGTCAGGAGATCTTGCGCGGGCGTTCGCCGCGTCGCGCAGCGAGCTCGTCGAGCGGATCGGCCGACTGCGTGTTGATCTCGACGAGAGTCGTCTCGACCTCTCGCAGCACCTTGCCGACGGCGATGCCGAACACACCCTGGCCGCGGTTGACGAGGTCGATGACCTCATCGTCGGATGTACACAGGTACACGCTCGCGCCGTCGCTCATGAGGGTCGTCTGCGCGAGGTCGTCGATGCCGGATTCTCGGAGCTGGGAGACGGCCGTGCGGATCTGCTGGAGTGAGATGCCGGTGTCGAGCAAACGTTTCACGAGCTTCAGCACGAGAATGTCGCGGAATCCGTAGAGTCGCTGCGTTCCGGAACCCGCTGCACCGCGCACCGTCGGCTCGACGAGTTGCGTGCGCGCCCAGTAGTCGAGCTGTCGATAACTGATGCCCGCAGCTCGAGCCGCGACCGCGCCCCGATACCCGGTGGCGTCATCGTGGACGGGCATGCCGTCGGTGAAGAGCAACCCGAGGTCGTAGCGCGAGCGTGGAGTCCGGTCGAGCTTACTCATCCGATTCGCCCCTCACTCTCGCGCCGGCACCCGTCGACGCGAGTTCCACGCTACCGAGGGCGACAGCCTCTGTCGAACACATCGGGCCGAACGTCACGGCGTGTCGCGACATCATCTCGCGAGCTTGCCGAGCGAGGCACGCACGACGCTCGCGTGCACCGCCTCGAGGTGACCCGCGAGCTCGAGACCGTGTTCGACGGCACGAGCCTTGTCTGCGGCATCCGCTCGCCGCGACGGCGCGATCGCACGCTCGACGAGCGCCGCCTCGCGCTCGGCCGCGGCTCGTACTCCGCGGAGATGGCGTGGCTCGATGCCCACCGCGCGGAGTGCGACGAGCGAGCGGAGCACACCGAGCGCCTCGTCGCCGTAGTACTCGGCTGCAGGCAGCAGCGACGTCGAGACGGCGTCGTCGAGCAGCGCGTTCGTCGCGCCGGCCTGTGCAATGAGTTCGTCACGTCGGAACCTGCGGGCACCGGCGAGGAACGCCGCGGCACTCGTCGCCCCAGGCAGAGCCGGCGTCTCGCCCGCGTCGATCGCCTCGAGGTGCGTGCGAATCACCTTGAGCGGCAGGTAGTGGTCGCGCTGCATCGACAGCACGACCGTGATGCGCTCCACATCGACGGTGGAGAACTTGCGATAGCCTGCCGCGGTGCGCGCCGGCGAGACGAGACGTTGCTCTTCGAGGAACCGCAGCTTCGACGGAGTCAGCTCGGGGAATTCGGGCTGAAGTCGGGCGAGAACCTGACCGATGCCCAGCAGTGGCGCCTGGCCGCTCGCGCGCGTGGACGCAGCGGGAGCTGCCACTATTCGCTCGCCACCGGAGCCAGGTCGCGGCGTGAGGCGTAGAAGGTGAGGCGGAACTTGCCGATCTGCACCTCTGCACCATCGCTCAGTAGGGCCGTCTCGATGCGCACGCCGTCGTAGTAGGTACCGTTCAGCGAGCTGAGGTCGCGCACCTCGAACGCACTGCGGTGCCGTACGAACTCCGCGTGCTTCCGCGAGACGGTGACGTCGTCGAGGAAGATGTCGGCGTCTGGGTGACGACCGACGACTGTGACGTCGGTGTCGAGGAGGAATCGGGCGCCGCTGTTCGGGCCCCGACGAACGATGAGCAACGCCGACCCCGAGGGGAGCGCAGCGATCGCCTCCTGCTCTTCAGCGGTGATGTCGGCGTCGAGCGCGCTCAATTGCGCCGCCGTCTCACGGCTGAAGCCGATGGTCGAATCGGTCGCACCGTCGACCGTAGCCTGCGTCGACGTTGCCGTCGACGGTTCGCCACCGGTCTCGTTCGTGCCACCGGCCTGAGTAATGTCGGAATCCGCCACACTAACCTCCCTGTCCCAGCGTATCCGATCGAGGCTCGTCTGCCACCCGCGGAATACGGATGACGCGAGCGGTCTCGATCGCGTAGATGATCCCGGCCCACCAGTAGAGGAAGGCCCCCCACAGGGTGATCGCCCAGCCGACCGGCTGGCTGATGTCGGCGACGACCGGGAATGCGAGCCCGAGCATGATCACGGGCAGGCCGAAGAACAGCGCGAAGGTCGCGACCTTGCCGAGCTGATGCACGGGCAGCGGCCCGTATCCGTGGTTCGCGAGCACGACGCCGAGGGTGAGCAGGAAGACGTCGCGAGCGACGATCACGACGACGATCCACCAGGGCACGAGACCCTGGGCGGCGAGCCCCACGAGAGCGGCGAAGATGTACAGCCGATCGGCGGCAGGGTCGAGCAGCTGCCCGAGCCTGGTCACCTGCCGGAGGCGCCTCGCGAGGTATCCGTCGAGCAGGTCGGTGAAGCTCGCGACGATCAGCACGATGAGCGAGACGACGTAGTCACCGCGCACGATGAAGATGAGGAAGACCGGAACGAGGGCGAGTCGGAGCATGCTGAGGATGTTCGGGATCGTCCAGATCTCCGAACCGACGACCCCCGCGCGCTCCCCAGCCACGACACGATCCTATCGATCCGTAGAATGCCGCCATGACTCCACTGCACGTGTGTCTCCTGATCTGTGCCGCGATCACCCTCGCGACGTGGCTCGCTTCGATCATCACTCGCGAGTACTCATGGGTCGACCGCATCTGGTCGATCGCCCCGATCGCATATGTCTGGGTCTTCGCGGGTGCGAGCGGATTCGACGCGCGGCTCGTGCTGATGGCGGTACTCGTGAGTGCGTGGGGCATCCGTCTGACCCTCAATTTCGCCCGCAAGGGCGGCTATCGCCCGGGCGGCGAGGACTACCGCTGGGCAGTGCTGCGCGGGCGGATGTCGCGCGCGCAGTTCGCCACGTTCAATCTGTTGTTCATCTCGATCTACCAGAACGCGATCATCCTGCTCATCTGCCTGCCTGCCTACACCGTCTTCGAGGCCGGCGCGTCACCACTCGGGGTCGGCGACGCCGTGCTCGCGATCGTGTTCCTGGCATTCCTCGCCGGAGAGACCGTCGCCGACCACCAGCAGTGGGTGTTCCATCGGTGGAAGGCCGCAGAGCGCGCAGCGGGTCGCACGCCGCAGCCCGGATTCCTGCAGTCGGGGTTGTTCCGGGTCTCGCGCCACCCGAACTTCTTCTTCGAGCAGGCGCAGTGGTGGGTCTTCTATGGGTTCGCCGTCACCGCGACCGGGGTGTGGCTGCACTGGAGCATCGCCGGGGCCGTGCTGCTGACGACGCTCTTCATCGGATCCACGATCTTCACCGAGTCGATCTCGCGCTCGAAGTACCCCGATTACGACGAGTACCGATCGCGCACGTCGCCGATCGTGCCGTGGTTCCCGCGGGCTGCGAAATCGCAGGTCGGCGAACGCGCCACCTGATCCGGCGGCTCAGAGCCTCGCGGCGAGGCCGGGCCAGGCTTCGGCGAACCGCGGATGCAGCGCGAGCTCGGTGACCCGATCGGCAGCGATCCACCGTAACTCGATGCTCTCGGGGTCGCTCACGACCGGCTCGAATCGTTCGGTGGCATCGGCGACGACTGTCGTGTACGACCAGTATCCGAGGTCGAGCACGGTGCTGAAACGCACCTCGAGAAGGTCGGGCGTCACGCCCGCCTCCTCACCGGCCTCGCGGACGGCCGCCTCGACAGCGGTCTCGTGCTCGTGCCGTGCGCCGCCGGGGATCCCCCAGGTGCCGCCGAAATGGCTCCACACCGCACGGTGCTGGAGCAGCACCTCTCGCGTCGGGCTGACGACGAGCAGCCCCGCCGCACCGTACCTGCCCCAATACCGTGCGCCGTCGGGACCTTCGACCCATTCGTCGCCGCTCGCTCCGCTCATGACTCCAGCATGACGCACGCGCCGCGAGCGCACGCCCGCCCGCCCGCCCGTAGGCTGATGACATGAACGGCGAGTCACCGGTGCGCGTCGACGCCTGGCTGTGGGCGGTGCGCCAGTTCAAGACGCGATCTGCTGCGACGGCCGCATGCCGCGCGGGACATGTGCGGGTCAACGGTGAACGCGCGAAGGCGGCGCAGCCCGTACGACCGGGCGACGAGGTGCGCGTTCGCATCGGCGGGTTCGATCGCATGCTCGTCGTGCGTCAGACCCTCGTCAAGCGTGTGTCGGCGACGCTCGCAGCTGCGGCGGTCGACGATCGCACGCCGCCCCCGCCGCCTCGAGAGACCGTGGCCGTGGTCGCCACGCGCGACCGTGGCGCCGGCCGCCCCACCAAACGCGAGCGACGAGACCTCGACCGCCTCCGCGGACACTGAACGCCACGGCGTAGCCTGAACAGGTGCACAAGGAACTCAGCCACGACCCGGACGCGCGCCGCTACGTGCTCCTGGTCGACGGAGACATCGCGAGCGTGCTCGACTACCGGGTGCTCGGCGACTCGGTCGCGTTCACCCGGACCTTCACGAACCCGCCGTACCGTGGCAGTGGCCTGGCCGGGGAGCTCGTCGAATTCGCGGCCGATGATGTCGAGGCGACCTCGACGCGCCACATCGTGCCGAGCTGCTGGTATGTCAGCGAGTGGTTCGACCGGCATCCGGATCGCGCCGGGCTGCTCGACCCTCGCGCGACGTGAACGGCGAACCGTTCGGACGGACGACGAAGCCGAAGCGTCGCTCGCAAATCTGCCCGAACGGTCGATCGCACCGGTGTCGATCGCACCGGTGTCGACGGCGAACCTCTCACCGGGTGACGACGACCGCTGTCAACGCTTGCGGTGCGTGGCGTCGCTCACTGCGTCGCTTCCGCTGCGGTTCTCCACCTTCGCCTTCTTGTCGGCGCGCTTCTCTTTGAGCGTCTTGCTGGCTGCCGTCTTGGACGACGACTTTTTCGGCGACTTGTCTGACATGGATTTGCCCTTTGATCGGAGGCCCGGACGGCCCCGTGCGGCAACCATACGCGAGATGGGTCGGCGTCAGTACCAGTTCATCGACTGAGAATGCGACCACGCGCCGCACGGCGTGCCGTAGCCACGCGCGATGTAGTCGAGGCCCCAGCTGATCTGGGTCGCGGCGTTGGTCTGCCAGTCGGCGCCGGCGGTGGCCATCTTGCTGCCGGGCAGCGACTGCGGGATGCCGGTGGCGCCGCTCGACGCGTTGTAGGCGGTGTACGACCAGCCCGACTCCTTCTGCCAGAGCTGGTTCAGGCACTGGAACTGAGATTCGTTCCAACCGTACTTCGACGCTCCCAGAGCACGGGCGGTCGCTCGTGCCCCGTCAGGCGTGTTCGCTTGTGCGAGTGCCGCGGCCACTACGGCCGCCTGCTCGGCCTGGACGCGGTCGAACTCCGCAGCCGCGGCGGCGGCCTTCGCGGTCTCTGCGCGAGTCTGCTTCGTGAGGTCGACGATGGAATCGAGGGGCAACCGCTCGTAGTCGCCGAGCGAGGCGACGGATGCCGCGAGCCCACTGGAATCGACCTTGCCGTCCACTGCGGCGAGCGTGACAGTGGCTGCGGTGATGGTGTCCGCTGCACTGTTGCGCGTGCGGGCCTCGGCGATGGCGTTGTACGCGCCGAGTTGGTCGTGACGTACACCGGTCGATTCGCTGAGAGCGGCTGTCGCATCGATGCTCGCCTGCGTGGCGAGCGTCGCCTGCACCGCGAATCCGCCGCCGACGACGAGGCCGGTGGCGACGATTGCGCCGGCGACGACGAGTCGCTTGCGGCCGATTCGGCGGCGGCGGATGTCGCGGCGCTGGTGCTGCTCTGCGGAGGCGGATTCGGTTTCGGGCGTTGAAGTAGTGTCGTTGCGCATAGGTCTGAGGTGCTCGGATCGGGTTTCTGTTGGGGGACGGCCCCCGAGCGAGGGCACAAGTCAGACACTCTGCCCCGAGTTTCTGAAGGGTTCCTCAGTTCTTCCTGTGCAGACCATGATGGTCGGCCGCCGTGCGCCGCGATACTGGGAGCATGCCGACTGCCGACCGCTCCCCCATTCCGGCCGCCGACGAGCGCTGCCCGTGCCTCAGCGGATCCGTCTTCGGCGAGTGCTGCGGCCCGCTGCTCGCGGGGGCGACGGATGCCCCGACGGCAGTCCAGCTCATGCGCTCCCGTTACACGGCTTTCGCGGTCGGCGACGCCCACTACCTGCGGGCGACGTGGCATCCGAGCACCCGTCCGGCGGTTCTCGACATCGAGCACGAGCTGCGGTGGTATCGACTCGAAATCGTCGACGCCGTTCGCGGCGGTCCATTCGACCGGGACGGCGAGGTCGAGTTCCGCGCCTCCTACCGTTCCGACGGAGATCGAGGCGCGCTGCATGAACGGAGCCGGTTCGTTCGCGACGGACGCCGCTGGTTCTACGTCGACGGCGACGTCTGACCCGATGCCGAGCGCTCAGCCGCGCTCGCCCTCCGTACTGAACCCGTCGCGCAGCGCTCGCTCCTCAGAGCCTTCGAGTTCCTCGAACACCGTGATCTGCAGACCGGCGGGCGCATCGAGGCGCGAGTTGAGGGATTGCCATGGTGTCACCACCGGTTCGGCGACGATTGCCGCACCGGCGTCGGCGAGCCGACGAGTGGTGCCTGCACCGTCGGTGACCTCGAAAGCGAGCCGGATGCGCTGGCTCGGAACTCCGTCGGCCTCGAGTTCGTCGATGACGCGTTTGTGCGTGGGGTTCGCAATCTCGAGCGTCGCGCGCCCAGCGTCGAGAATCGAGACCCGGTCGTCACCGTCCTCGGCGTAAGCCATGAGTTCGGGCATGCCGAGTGCGTCGCGATAGAACGCCACGGCGCGGTCGAAGTCCTCGGCCTCGATGACGACTCGCAGTTGCAGAACCGGTGGGCGCGTGGCATCCGTCATCTCTGCATCATCGCAGACCGATGCGGCCGGTCATGCGGCATCGTGCGATACGGGCCAGCACCGCGTGGTCACTCCGATCGCGTCCCACACGTTGATCGTGATGACGAGTGAGATGAGCGCTGCCGTGCGCTCCTCGCCGAAGACGGCGACGGTGGCGGCGAGATCTTTCTCTGGCACGTGGGTTTCCGAGAGGCGTGTGATCGACTCGGTCAGGTGGAGGGCGGCCCGCTCGGCGGCGGTGAACAGCCCGGAGTCGCGCCAGACGACGACCGCGTGGACCTTCTGCTCGGAGACGCCGGCCGTGCGCGCATCTTTCGAGTGCATGTCGACGCAGTAGACGCATCCGTTGATCTGCGAGGCGCGCAGCCGCACCATCTCGCGCAGCTGCGGGTCGATGCCGACTCGATCGAGCTCGGCGGTGGCGGCATGGTCGAGCGAAGCGACCGCGCGCGAGAACCGCGGGACGATCGCCTCGAAGTCGAGGCGGACGGGGACGTCGACGAGTGCATCGGTGATGGTCATGAGCCAACGCTACGAATGATCGGACCCCTGCTACAGTCCAATTCCATGCCGAGAACATGGGCCATTCACGGGCTCGACCTGCACCTCGACCTCGATGCGCATCGAAAGTCGTCGTCACTCGAAGAGGCGCTGCGCGTGGCAGTGCGTGATGGCCGTCTCGAATCGGGCAGCCGGCTGCCCGCCAGCCGATCCCTCGCCGCCGACCTCGGCATCGCGCGCAACGTCGTGGCCGAGGTCTACGGGCGTCTCGCGGCGGAGGGATGGCTCGAGACGCGGGTCGGCGCGGGCACCTGGGTCGGCGATCGTAGCGTCGGCGCAGCGGCGGAATCGGAACCGCCGCGCACGCCCGAGCGACTCGGTCTCGACCTTCGCGGCGGCATTCCGGATGCCTCGTCGTTCCCGCGCCGCGAGTGGGCGACGGCCGCCCGCCGCTCGGCGCTCGACGCGCCGGCCTCAGCCTTCGGCTATGGCCCGCCGCGCGGCTCCCCCGCGCTTGCCTCCACGCTCGCCGAGTACGTCTCCCGCACCCGCGGAGTTTGGGCGCCTGCCGACCGGATCGCGGTCACGCGTGGCTTCGGCGCGGGTCTCGCGATGGTCGCACGTGCCCTCGTGTCGCACGGCGCCCGACGCATCGCCGTCGAGGAGTACGGGCACGAGGCACACCGACGCATCATCCGGGCCGCCGGACTCGAGGTCGTCGCTGTGCCGGTCGACCGCGACGGCGCAGTCGTCGCAGAGCTCGACGCACTCTCCGTTGACGCCGTGCTCCTCACACCCGCTCACCAGTTCCCGACCGGAGCGGCACTGGCGCCCTCGAGGCGACTCGAGGTGGTCACGTGGGCCGAACGCGCCGGGGCGTTCATCGTCGAAGACGACTACGACGGCGAATTCCGCTACGACCGGCGCGCGATCGGCGCCCTGCAAGCCCTCGCGCCCGAGTCGGTGATCTACCTCGGCACTGCGTCGAAGAGCCTTGCGCCGGCCGTCGCGCTCGGCTGGACGGTCGTTCCCGACCGCCTCGCCTCCGCCTTCGACGAGCAACTGCTCGCGACGAGTGGACTCGCCGACGTGCTGAACCAGTCGACACTCGACGCCTTCATGCGCGCGCACGAGTACGACCGCACCGTGCGCCGCCGCCGCGCCGAGTACCGTGCGCGGCGCGAACGTCTCGAGTCCCGTGTCGCCGCAGAACTCGAGGGATGTCGGGTCAGCGGGATGCGCGCCGGGCTGCACTGCCTCATCGAATTGCCTGCCGGTGTCGACGAGCGTCGCGTGACCGCCGCAGCCGACCGGCTCGGTGTGCGCCTCGATGGGCTGCGCTCGTATCGCCTCGGCGATGCGGCTGCGTCACGCGGTCCCGCGATGGTCGTCGGGTACGGAGCACCGCCGCCGCACCGGTTCGAGGCGGCACTCGACCGAGCCTTCGCCGCCATCGCATCGGAACTCGAGCCCACTGCCTCCGTCGGGCGGGGCTGACAGCTCGCGCGCATCGCAGCGCCGACGGTGCGCGACGTCAGCGCTCGAGCGCCTCGAAGAACGCGGCGAGGTGTCCCGCGAGCAACGCGGGCTCCTCGTGCGCCATGAAATGACCGCCCACGGTCGCCGCATGCCAGATTCGGACGTCACTGCAAGCGCGGTCGGCGATGCTCTTCGGCATGTCGCGGATGATCGCCTCGGCACTGAGCGTGAACCCGGCCGGCACCGTGATCACCGGTCGCGGACGGTTCGCCGGATAGTCGAAGTACTGACGGAACGACGTGCCGATCGAACCGGTCGACCAGTAGAGGGTCGCGAGCGTGAGCAGGCTCTCGCGATCGAACCGGCGCTCGAGGTCGCCGTCGGAGTCGCTCCAGTCGCGCAGCTTGTCGATGATCCACGCGAGCAGGCCCGCCGGTGAGTCGATGAGCGCCGCCCCGATCGTGTCGGGCCTCGTGCCCATGATCGCGCTGTAGCCCTCGTCGTCTTCGTCGAACGCAGCCTCAGCGTCGAGCAATCGATGTTCGGCGTCGGCCAACGGTTCGGTGAACTCGGCCGGGAACGGCGGGTGGATCATGTAAAGGCCGAGCACACGATCGGGGTGCTTCGCCGCGATCCAGGCGGCGACCGTGCCGCCGATGTCGCCGCCGAACACCCCGAAGCGTGCGTCGCCGAACAGCTGCTCCATGAGCTCCGCCATCAGATCGGCCATGGCCTCCCTGGTCAGCGGGCCGTCGGGCAGTTCCGAGAAGAGGAAACCTGGCATCGAGGGAATGACGAGCTCGAAACGGATGCCTCGAGCCTCGCCTTCGTGCTGCAGCGCGCGGGCGAGCGGCAGCATCTCGAGGAAGCTCGACGGCCAGCCGTGCATGAGCAGGAGCGGCAGCACCGGCCCGTCGGCCGCACCGACACCCATACGCACGAAGTGCAGCCGCGTGCCGTGCACGACCGCCACGCGGTGGTCGAGACGATTGAGCTCCTTCTCGACCGTGCTCCAGTCGAACGCGTCGGCCCACTCGGCGACGAGCTCGGAAAGGTAGGTGGGATCAACGCCCGCTGCCCAGGGGCGCGCGCTGCTCGCCTCGACGAATCGGGTCTGCCGCAACCGCGTGCGCAACTCGTCGAGCTCGCCTGCGGAGACGTTGATCTCGAACGGCTCGTCGATGCCCGTCACGCGCCGGCCTCCGCGGCACGATCGAGTGTCAGGTAGGCGCGTTCGACGGCGCCGACAAGCCCATCGACGGGGATCGTCCAATCGTCGTGGGCTGCGAGCGCCTCGGCGGCCGTGAGGCCGGCGTCGTGCGCCGCGCGGAACCGGTCGGCTATCAGCCGGAGCTCATCGGCCTGCCGCTCGACGAACGCACGATCGACGACCCTGCCGTGGCCCGGGATGACGCGGTCGTCTTGCCGCATCTGAGCGGCGAGCGACTCGAGCACGCCCGGCCAGTCGAGGGGGAAACTGCCCGATCCGTACATCACAGGCCCGGACTGCTCGATGAGGTCGCCGAGGATCCACACCCGTTCGTCGGGCACGAACACCACGAGGTCGGTGTCGGTGTGTGCCGGCAGCTGCGGCAGCAGCTCGACGAGACGGCCCCCGATGTTGAGCATCAGGGGTTCGGCGAGCGGATGCGTCGGGGCGGTGAGCACCACATCCTCCCACTGCCGGCCGGGCTCACGCGCGGGGTCGGCCCGCCAGGCGGTGAGCCGCGGGCCCTCGAATTCGGAGAAGTGCGCGTAGATGCGGGCATGGCCGTAGATCGCGGCATCCATCGTCGTACCCGGCCCGAAGACCTGGTTGCCGAACGTGTGGTCGAAGTGCGCGTGCGTGTTGACGACCCAGCGCACCGGTCGGCCGAATCGGGCCGCGATGTCGGCGGCGAGTTCTTCGGCCTCGCTCGGCTGCACCCGGGTGTCGACGAGGAGGAGGCCGTCATCCCCCTCGATCACGACGATCGAAATGTCGAACGGGTCGTACCGCCGCTGATGGATGCCGGGTGCGACGGTGAGCCAATCTGCCATGTCTCGAGAATAACGATGCGCCATCGGCGAACGGGCGCGGTGATCAAAGGAAATGCAGAGCTTCAGGTCGTAGCGTGGCATCCGTGACCCCGCTCGACGGAACCCCGCCAACTCGGCACGCCGCAACGCCGCCCATGCTCACGGCGCGTGCGCAACGCACGCTCGAGACCATCGACGGCCAGACGCTCGATGAGATGCGCGCGCTCCGCGACGAGACCGAGCGTTTCATGCTCCGGTACAAGTTCGGCATGGACGAGGTGATCACGAAGCTCTCGATCCTGCGCGAGGAGTTCAGCCAGACCCACGACTACAACCCCATCGAGCACATCTCGAGCCGGCTGAAGAGCCTCGACAGCGTCGTCGAGAAGATGCAGCGCAAGGGCATCGATCCCACGTTCGAGATGATCCGCGACACGATCACCGACATCGCGGGCGTGCGCGTGACGTGCAGCTTCGTCTCCGACGCGTATCGCATCTTCGAGCTGCTCACGGCGCAGCGCGACATCCGAGTGATGCGGGTCAAGGACTACATCAAGGAACCGAAGGCCAACGGCTACCAGAGCCTGCACGTCATCGTCGAGGTGCCGGTGTTCCTCTCCACCGGCGCGCACCCCGTGGCCGTCGAGGTGCAGATCCGCACGATCGCCATGGACTTCTGGGCGAGCCTCGAGCACAAGATCTATTACAAGTACGACCGGCAGGTGCCGCAAGAGCTCCTCGACGGCCTGACGAATGCCGCGCACACGGCGGCCGACCTCGATGCGCGCATGGAGCGGCTGCACCGCGAGGTGCATGGCGCCCCACCCCCCGCGGCGTCGGCACACGTCCACCCTGCGTCGGGCCAGACCGGCATCGAGGTCTGACCGGCATCGAGGTCTGACCGCGTCTCACCCCAGCGAGGCGAATACCCGCTCGCCCGCGTCGGTCACCCGCAGTGAGCGATCGCCGGAGCGCCGCACGACCCAGCCCTCGGCGAGGAGCCGCGCGAGCACGTGCTCGCCGAGTCGGCCCGCGATGTGCGGGCGCCGCTCGGTCCAGTCGAGGCAGCCGCGTACGGCGGGCCGGCGCGAAGGGCCGGCCAGCTCGGCGATGCCCAGGCGCTGCGCGAGCGGCGTGCTCGGATCGAGCACCCGGCCAGACTCGCCGGCGACGAGCGGCGCGATCACGCCCTCCCCGACGAGCGCGTCCGTGAGATCGAGCGCGAGCCGCCCGGCGAAGTGGTCGTAGCACGATCGCGCGAGCGCGAGCCGTTCGGAGGCCGTGGACTGGGCGTACGAGGTCACGGCACGGCGCGGCGCGATGAGTTGCAGGGCCTCGACGGCATTCGCCACGTCCGGCCCCGCGAGCGTGAAGTAGCGGTGCCGGCCGAGCTTCCGATCGGTGACGAGGCCGCCGCCGAGCAGTTGCGCGAGGTGCGCGCTCGCGGTCGGCGGGGCGACGCCCGCGATCGCGGCGAGCTCGCTCGCCGGGAGCGAGCGACCGTCGAGAAGTGCCACGAGCATGGCCGCTCGAGCTGGCTCGCCCATGAGTCGGGCTGGTTCTGCGAGATCGGCATCTCCGTGCATGCCTCCACGATACGACGGTGACACTTCGTCGCCCATCGAAGCGTGTCGGGAATAGCGTCGAGTCATGACCGAGATCATCGACCGCGCCGATGTCGCGCGCATCCTCTCAGACCCGGCCGCTCGAGTGCCCGAAGCTGTGAGCACGAACGGCACCTCATTGCAGCGCTTCCGCGCACAGGTGTCGAGGTTCGTGAACGGTGCCGAACACGATGCTCGCCGAGCGCGCATCGACGCGCTCCTCACCGCGCTCGACCCGGCGCTCCTCGCTCGCGCAGCCTCCGAACGTGCGCGATCCACCCTCGCAGACCGACACAGGGGCATAATCGGATCCGACGCGATGGCTGAGCTGGCCCATCGCATCCCGATCGTGACGATCGGCGCGGCGCTCGGCTTCCGCGACCCCGACTCGCTGCCGGCGCTCGTCGCGACGGTGGCGTCGGCCTACCCGAACGGCGACACGGATGAATCGTCGGCCGCGGACGCCGCCGTGGACGCGCTGCTCGGCGCGGCGGGTGTGTTCGACGAGACAGATCAGGTGTTGCGCACGCAATTGCTCGTGCAGGCCTACGCGGCAACGGCGGCGCTCATCGAGCGAGCACTCGATCGAGCCGCGGCCGCCACCGACACGGAGCCCACGCGAGCGCTGCTCGAAGCCGTGCTCCGTGACGACTCCCCGGTGCCGTTCACGAGGCGTCTGCTGCCGGATCGCGACGATCATGACGTCGTCACACTGCGACTGGACGGCCCGGACCGCGCCGCCGATGCAGATCACGCGGCTCGAGTGCTCGCCTTCGGCGCCGGACCTCGTGCATGCCCTGCACCGCACCACGCACTCGCGATCGCCGAGGCGATCATCGACACAGCACGCACCGATGGAAGAGCGGCGGCAGCGCATGCTCACGGCCGCTGAATTCGCCGCCCTGCACCGGCCGGGCGACCCGTTCCTCCTGCCGAACGCATGGGACCTCGCCTCGGTGCGCTGGCTCCACGCCGCCGGCCACGACGCGATCGGCACGACGAGTCTCGGCATCGCCGTCGCCGCGGGCAAGCGCGACGGCGATGGTGCGATCGCGCCGGAATCCCTCGATCTCGCTCGCCGTGCCGCCGAGCACGACGTCGCCCTGACCGTCGACCTCGAAGCCGGGTTCTCCGATGATCCGGACGAGGTCGGCCGCTTCGCCGCCCAGCTCGCGGCGTTCGGGTGCGTCGGGGTGAACATCGAGGATTCCGACGCCGACGGGCGCCTCGTCGATCCTGATCTGGCCGCGGCGAAAGTCGCAGCGATCGCCGCCGCTGCGCCGGAGCTCTACCTGAACGCCCGCACCGACCCGTTCTGGATCGAGGATCTCGCCCGAAGCGGCATCCGCTCTGGGGAACGCCACCGCAGTGCCGTGTCGCGCGCCCGGCGGTATCTGGCGGCCGGCGCATCCGGCATCTTCGTGCCCGGCGTGCTCACGCCTGCGACCATCACCGCGCTCGCCGGCGAAATCGACGCACCGCTCAACCTGCTCGTGCAGCCGAGCCTGAGCATCGCCGAGCTCGCCGGTTTCGGTGTGGCCAGGATCAGCACCGGTTCGCTGCTGTTCCGCACCGCGCTCGGCTCGATCGCCTCGACCGTGGCCTCGCTCACCGGTGACTCGGTCGACGGTGCACCGATGCCCTCGTATGCCGAAGTCGCGGGGTTGCCGCTCCCGCGCGGATGAATCAGCGTTGCTAGTTCGATGAATCAGCGCTGCTGGTTCGCTGGATCAGGGCTGCTGCTTCGCCCGGCTGGGCTGCACGCGGGGCGGCTCGCCCGGCATCTTCGGGAAGTCGGGCGGGAACGGCAACTCGCCGAGCCCGTCGTCGAGGTCGCGCTGCCACCACTCGAGCAAGGTGTCGATGCGGCCGGGCGAATCGTGCATGCCCTTCCAGGGGTCGCCGACGCGCTGCAGCCGTTCGGGCACGGTGCGCACCGTGTGCTCGCTCGGATCCGTCCGCTCGAGCTCATCCCACTCGAGCGGGCACGACACCGAGGCCAGCGGCAGCGGGCGGGGGCAGTAGGCGCCCGCCATCGTGCGATCACGGTTGGCCTGGTTGAAGTCGATGAAGATGCGGTCGCCCCGCTCCTCTTTCCACCAGTTGGTGGTGACCTGCTGCGGCATCCGTCGCTCGAGCTCGCGACCGAGCGCGATCACCGCGTGCCGCACGTCGAGGAACTCGCGCTCGGGCTCGATCGGCGCGAATACATGGATGCCGCGGCTGCCCGAGCTCTTCACGAAGCCCCTGAGCCCCACCTCACCGAAGAGCTCGCGAAGCGCGAGCGCGACGGGCACGGCTTCGCTGAATCCGGTACCTGGCTGCGGATCGAGGTCGATGCGCAGCTGATCGGGAAAGTCGGGGGCCTCGGCGCGCGAGGCCCACGGATGGAACACGATCGTGTTCATCTGCGCGGCCCACACCGCGGCGGCAGGCTCGTCGATCACGAGCTGTGGATGCGTGCGCCCGCTCGGGTAGGTCACGGGCACCGACCGCACCCATTCGGGCGCGCCCTTCGGCGGATTCTTCGAGAAGAACTGCTCGCCGTCGACGCCTCCCGGGAATCGTTGCAGCGACACCGGGCGGTCGCCGTTCGCCTCGACGAACGGTGCGCCGACCGCGATGAAGTACTCGGCGAGGTCGAGCTTCGTGATGCCGGCCTCGGGCCAGAGCACACGTGTCGGGCTGGAGATCCGCACGTCGCGATCGCCGTGCGGACCCGGAACTGTGAGAGTGACGGCATCGGCCATGGAACCGACGCTACTCCCCCGGTGGGCGCGTCGCCCGGCCGCCTCGCGGGATCACGCCGTCTGTGCGGCCGGCATCGCGGCGTACCGACCAGCCGCCCGCTCACGGGCCTTGGCGGCCTCGACCTCGCGGTTCTTCGGCGGTGCGCTGGTGACGAGATCATCGAGCAGATGCCGCGTGACGTGCGCGATCTCGGCGACTGCGCGATCGAACGCCTCGGCGTTGGCTTTCGAGGGCTTCGTCGAACCGCTCACCTTGCGCACGAACTGCAGCGCGGCGGCGTGCACCTCGTCGTCGGTGGTCTCGGGCTCGAAATTGTGGAGGGTGTGAATGTTCCTGCACATGTTCCGAGCTTAACGCGTGGAGTCAGGGATGTCTCGGGTTGCTTGCGACGCTGCGCGCGTTCGAGCTCAGCCGGCCGGGGCGGTGTCGCCGTCGCGTGCGGAGGCACGCGACGCATCGCGCGCGGCATCGGCGGCGGCTGCCTCTTCGGGCGTCGGCGCGGTGCCGCCGAGCTTCCGCGGCTGCCACCACTTGCCGGTGCCGTCGACGGGATACTCGGCCTGGAGCCGATCGACGAGCCCCTGCATCGTCTCGCGCAGTCGCTCGGTCACGGTGCGGGGGTCATCGTTCGCGCCGACGGTGATCGGCGCCCCGAAAGCGAAGCTCACCGGCACCCCGAACCGTTCGAAGAATCGGATCCGATGACCCTTGGTCATCAATCGATGCCCACCCCAGACCGCGACCGGGATGATCGGCACGCCCGACTCCGCCGCGAGTCGTGCCGCACCCGACTTCAGCTCGCGCACGGTGAAGGACGCGCTGACACCGGCCTCGGGGAACACGCCCAGCAGTTCGCCGTCTCGAAGGGCGGTGACCGCCTTTCCGTAGGCGGCGGCACCGGCCTTCATGTCGACGGCGATGTGCTTCATGCCACGGAGGAGATAGCCGACGACGGGCTTGTCGAAGGCGCCCTGCTTGGCCATGAACCGGATGTGCCGGCGCGTCGCCAGCCACGTCACCCATTCGACGAGTGCGAACTCGAAGTACCCGAAATGCGTCATCGCGAGAACGGCGCCGCCGGACTTGGGAACGTTCTCGACGCCAGTGACGCTGCGTTTCAGACCCCAGAACCCGAAGAGTCCGCGCCCGGCCACGATGGCCGCGCTGTAGATGGGTTCGCTGCGACGTCGCGTCATGTCCCCAGCTTAATCGCGGGTGCTGAGCGCGGCCTGTGGCATTCATCGACGCGTCGCCGCAGACACCTCACATCGAGGCGTGGTGCGTGTCGGCGACCGGCCGCAGCAGGAACAAACGCACGACACGACCCGAATCGCGCTCGTACGCGCGGTACCCCGGCCACTGGGCCTCGATGCGGGCCCACGCGGCATCGCGTTCGTCGCTGCCGATCACGCTCGCACGCACCGGGATTCGCCTGCCCCGCACCGTGATGGCGGCATCGGGGTGAGCAATCAGGTTGTAGGTCCAGCCGGGATGCCGATCGCGCGCGAAGCTCGTGCCTGCGACGATCGCGCGCCCGCGTCCGTCGGGGGTGTACATGAGCGCGCTCTCTCGCATCTCTCCAGACTTCGCGCCCGTCGTGTGCAGCACGAGCGACGGAACGAGGAGCGCACTGAGCTGCACCCGGCCGCCGAAGGCCACCCGGAACACCCGCTCGACCCGCGGCAGTACTCGAGGTGCGCTCCAGCGGAACAGCCGAGTGCGCGTGAGCGGCGAGATCACGGATCGGACGAAATGCAACACGGTCGGCATCTGCCCATTCTGGCGTGCAGCGGCTTTCGTGTCGCCCCCGTCAGCCGCCTACCCGCTCACGCTCGACCGCGTCGCGCGCCGCCGCGAGTTCGGCCGCTGCATCCGCTGCCCGCCGCTCGGCGTGCTGCATACGCCTGATCGCGATCGTCGGCGCGCCGTGGCGTGCGCGCACGCGGTCGTGCTCCTCATCGACGCCAGTGACGATGTACGCCGCGGCGATGAGGATGACCTGGCTCGACAGGTTGAACCAGATGAGCAGGGCGATGAGCGATCCGAAGGATGCGAGCAGCGGGTTGTTCGTCGCGCCCCCGAGGAACAGGCCCGAGAGCACTTGCAGCACGGACAGCCCGACGCCGCCGATGACCGCCCCGGTCCAGAGCGAACGGGCACTCGGTCGCAGGCCCGAGAGCAGTCGGAACATCACGGCGATCACGAGGGTGTCGATGGTGAAGATCACGATGATCGAGACGATTCTGGTGCTCGCATCGAACACGGGGTCGTGCGTGGCGATACCGAGCCAGCCCAGCAAAGTGCCGAGCGCGGAAGTGCTGAAGAACGTCACCGCAGCCGCGGCCGCGAGCGCAGCACCGAACCCGATGGCGAGCAGCAGGTCGCGCAGCAGCAGCCAGAGGAAGAACGTCTGATCGTCGGCTTGGTCGCCGATCGCACGGAACGCCGTGCGCAGCGAGCCGATCGCCCCGATTGCCGCTCCGACGAGCCCGATCAGCGCGATGATGCCCGCGATGCTGAGGGTCAGCGGCTGCACGAGGTCGTCGGGGTCGATGAGTCCGCCTTCGCCGACGAGGCCGGGGATCGCCGTACCGAGCGTGGCGATGAGCGCTTCGAGCGCGTCGGGGTTTCCGGCCAGCCAGACTCCGGCGATGGCGAACCCGAGGAAGACACCCGCGAAGACCGAGAAGAGCGCGCGGTAGGTCACGCTGTCGGCGAGCATCGCACCGTGGTGCTCCTGGTACAGCAGGAACGCACGAACGGGCTTCTTGGCCAATGCCCAGGCCGTCACACGCTTTCCGAGCGCGACGATGCCGCCACTCGCCGATGCCGTCGCTTTCCGTGTTTCCCGGCCCGTGCCCCCGTGCTCGTTCATGCCGTCAGGCTATCGAGGCATGGATGTCCGTGCAGCCGCTTGACACCTGGAAAATGCCGAGCGGCAGTGACATCGGGCTGAACCCGACGACACCGCCGCTCGATCACTCGACGGCGATCAGTACCAGCCGGCGGACTCCGAGTGGTCCCAGGCGCCGCAGGGCGTGGCGTAACGGCCGGCGATGTAGCCGAGACCCCAGGTGATCTGGGTCGCGGCGTTCGTCTGCCAGTCGGCACCGGCGCTGCCCATCTTGCTCCCGGGCAGAGCCTGGGGGATCCCGTATGCGCCGCTCGAGGAGTTCGAGGCGTAGACATTCCAACCGGACTCGCGGTTCCAGAGGGAGACGAGGCAGCCGAACTGGTCGTCGCCCCAGCCGTACAGGGAGGCCATGAGGTCGCGAGCGATCGCCTGGGCGCCGCTGGGGTTCGCGGGCCCGGTCGGGCGAGTCGACGGTGTGGGCGTTGCGGCCTCCTCCGCTGCCGCGGCGGCGGCGGCAGCTTCCGCGGCAGCGGCCGCAGCGGATGCGGCCTGTTCGGCGGCGATGCGATCGACTTCGGCGACTGCAGCCTGCACCGGCACTACGTGCGCCTGCGTCTGGTTCGCGAGCTCGAAGACACGCTCGGGTGCGAGCAGTTCGTAGTCCCCGAGTGCGGCGACGGAGGAGGTGAGTACTGTGGCATCCGCCTTGCCCTGTGCCGCCACGATCGTGTCGTTGGCCACGGTGAGCGTGTCGTTGGCCTCCTTCACCGCGCGAGCCTCGAGGATGCCGGCATGGGAGCCGAGCTGCTCGATGTCGAGGTTCGCGGCAGCTGTGAGTGCCTCGGTCTCGGCGACGCTCTCGCTCTGCGCGGCGACGGCGGTCTGCACGGCGAAACCGGTACCGACCATGGCGCCGACGACGACGACCGCGGCGGTGGCGAGGATCGGGCCGCTCCTCCAGAGGGGGCGATTGCGGCGCGGCCGTTGGCGAAGTGCCGTGGTCTCGCGGTGTTCGGACGAAGGGGTTTCAGAAGAAGAAGACTGGTTCTGCATGACTTTCACAAGGCGGATCGCCGGGGCGCAGAGCGCTTGGCGATCCTTGATCGACGATCCACGAGCGGGGGCGCCCGGGCGAAGGGGCCAGTCTGCCGAGAGGTTCTGGACAGACCCTCATGTTCTCCTGTGAATGTCATCCACGTGCACCAGCACCCCGCGCTCGTGATGTAAATCCTGTCGGCGCGAATCAATACCAGTTGTTCGCTTCGAAATGCGCCCACGCACCGCACGCTGTGCCGTACCGTCCGGCCACGTAGCCGAGGCCCCAACTGATCTGCGTGGCCGCGCTCGTCTGCCAATCGGCGCCTGCAGCGGCCATCTTGCTTCCCGGCAACGCCTGCGGGATTCCATAGGCGCCGCTCGGGTTGCCGGCGTAGACATTCCAGCCCGATTCGCGATTCCAGAGGGCGACCAGGCATCCGAGTTGATCGTCGCCCCACCCGTACCGCGCGGCCATCATGTCGCGGGCGATGACCTGTGCCTCGCTCGGATTCGCGGGCGCGCCAGGTGCAGGTGCGGCGGGCGCAGGCTGTGCGCCCTCCGCCTGCTCAGCTGCAGCCTTCTCCGCAGCAGCCTTCTCCGCGGCAGCCTGCTCTGCGGCGACTCGCTCCGCCGCAATCCGGTCGTACTCTGCGACCGCGGCGTGCACAGTCGCTGCGTGGGCGCGCGTCAGATCAGCGAGGGCGAACACGCGTTCGGGCGCCAAGAGCTCGAACGACCTCAGCGCCGCGACGGATGCCGCCAGGTCGGCCGCGTCCGACTTACCGCTCGCCGCCGCGAGTGCCGCATCGGCCGCGCTGAGCGCCTCGGTCGCGTCCTGGGACGCCCGTGCAGTCAGGATCCCGCCGTGCACGCCGAGCTGGCTCGCATCGAGATTCGACGCCTCGGTGAGCAGGGCCGTCGCCTCGATGCTCGCTTCGCGATCGACGACGGCGTCTCGCGCGAGCACTCCGATGCCGGCCGTGGCCGCGAGTCCGATCACGGCCCCGGCGGAGACGAACGCACGCCACCGCCGACCGGGCGGTCGCCTGCGCGGTGTGCCGAGTCCGGTCGATCCGCCCGTCGTGGGCCGTGCGGCGGTCGTTGGTCCGGACGATTCGCTCATGCTTCTCCCCAGTCGGGGAACGCGACTCATCGGCCGATCCCCCGAAATGCGACGATCCGCGAGCGCCCTCCGCCCGCGGAAGTTGCCAATCCCGACAGACTAACCGAAGGGATCCTCGCGTTCACAAGCCATTCGTACCGAGCGTCCGCCCGTCGGCGTCACGGTGCTTCACGTGAGTGCGGCCTCGATCAGCTCGTCGCTAGGGTGGACGACGTGCGACTGCCCCTCTTCACCTTGGTTCTCGTCGGCGTCTTCGCCGTCAGCGGCTGCGCGGCCGCATCCCCCGCGCCGACGGTCGCGTCGTCTTCGGCTTCGGAGACTCCAGCGGCCGATTCCGCGTGCGAAGGCGTGTCGGTCATCGTCGACTTCGGCACGCTCGACACCGCGTCCGCGTCGGAGTGCGTCGAGGCGACAGCCGTCGTCGATGCGGTGTCGGCACTCGGCTCGGCCGGCGTCACCACCGAGGGATCGGCCGAGTGGGGCGAACAGATCATCTGCCGCGTCCAAGGGCGACCTGCGGCCGACGAGACCGTCGAGGTCGAAGGCGAAGCGTCATTCGTCGAGTCGTGCCGGTCGATGCCCCCTGCGTACGCGTACTGGGCGCTCTGGGTCAAGTCGTCGGCCGATGCCGAGTGGGAGTACGCCCAAGCGGGGCTCCCGACGCTGCAGCTCGAGCCGGGCCAGAGCGTCGGCCTCGTCTACACGACCGGCACGGAGACGCCGACTCCGGCCGGGTGATGCGGTTTCGTGCGGCTCCGCTTCGGGCGGCGGCGATCGTCGCAGCCGTGTTCGTGGTCGCGCGAGTCGCCTACCGGATCGTGTTCGGCGGCGGCTCCGGGGGCGGGGTACTCCTCCTGGATGCGCCGCGAATCCCGCTCGACGGCCCGTTCGCGCACATCTCGCTGTTCGGTCCGGTGACCAGTGGCGGGATCTCGAATGCCGCACTGAGCGCTCTGCCGTTCGCGGCCGTCATCCTCGCCTTCGGCCTTGCGAACGCCATCGTCGACGTGCAGCGCATGTTCGTGCACGGATCGACGCGGGGGCCGCTGCGCGCGATCTCACGATCGCTCGTCATCGCGTGGGCGACCGCTCCAGCCCTGGCCGAGTCCGTGCGCCGGATGCGCCGAGCCGCCGCCCTCCGAGGCGAACGCGGGCCTGCCGCACTCCTCGTCCCGGTCTTCGAGCACACCATCGAACGCGCACTTGCGGTAGCCGCATCGATGGAGGTGCGGGGATTCGCTGCATCCTCCCGACTCGAGCCCGACCCGGCGCGGCCGGTCACCCTCACGAACGCTTCCCTCGATCAGGGCGGTGCATGGTGCCTCGAGGCCCTCGACATCGCCTTCGCACCCGGCACGCTCACGGTCGTCGTCGGCCCGACCGGTTCCGGCAAGTCGAGCCTGCTCGACGCGATGAGCGGGCTGTTCCAGCACTTCGAGGGGGGCCGCCAGGGCGGGATCATCGAGGTCGGCGGGTTCGACCGGCGCGAGAGCCCGCCGCGTGAGACGTCGGGGTTCGTCGGCGCCGTCGCTCAGCAGGTTCGTCTCGCGTTCGCCACCGCCACGGTGCTCGACGAGATCGGGTTCGCACTCGCGACGCGGAGCGACTCCCCCGCGCACATCGACGAGCGTGTGCGCGAGACCGCGGAACGGCTCGGCATCACTCGGCTGCTCGGGCGTCCCATCGCCGCGTTGTCGGCCGGCGAAGCGACGCTCGTCGCGATCGCCGCGGCGCTGATCTCCAGCCCGGCCCTGCTGCTCGTCGACGAACCCCTTGCTGAGCTCGATGCCGCGGCACGCGGCACGGTGTGCGACGCACTCGACCGCGCCGCCCACGAGTCCGGTGTCTGCGTCGTCATCGCCGAGCACCGCACCGCCGAGTGGCACGGTATCGCCGACGCGTGGCTCGAGATTCACGACACGCGAGTGGCCGTCGGTGTCGCTCCGTCGGCCGTGCCGGAATCACGGTTCGATCCGGAGGGCGGCGCGGAATGGGCATCCCCCACGGCGCGCAACCCGGTCGGGGCGACGCCGCAGCATCCGCTCGCCTCCGTGCGAGGTCTGAGCGTGACGCGCGGCCAGACCGAGGCGGTACGCGATGCGAGCTTCGCACTCGTCGCGGGCGAAGTGGTCGCGCTCGAGGGAGCGAACGGCGCCGGCAAGAGCAGCCTGCTGTGGGCGATCGCGGTTCCGGATGCCGCTGAGAGCGTGATCATCGACGGCGCCGACGTGGCCGGGCTCGCCGCCCGCGACCGCCGCCGCTCCGTCACCCTGGTGCCGGAGTCGTTCGACGATCTCTTCTTCTCCACCACGGTCGCCGCAGAGTGCCACCGGGCCGATCGAAGAGATCGGCCGGCTGTGCCGACCGCCGAGACGTTCGTCCGACTGCTCGGGCGCAGCACGCCGTCAGACGTCACCGCGTTCGACGAACTGCTGCTGCGGCATCCGCGCGACCTGTCGGCCGGCGAGCGCCTGTGCCTCGCCATTGCAATCCAACTCGCACCCGCCCCCTCCGTGCTCCTCATCGACGAGCCGGCTCGCGGACTCGATGCGCACGCCCGCAGCCTCGTCGGCGCCGCGCTCGTCGAGACCGTGAACGAGCAGCGAACCGTGCTGTTCGCGACGCACGATACCGAATTCGCCGAGCGATTCGCGAGCCGCAAGCTGCACATCGTCGGCGGAACGATCTCACCCGTGCCTGCTTCACCAGCGGGGGTGAGGGCGTGACGCGAGCGAAGCTCGGAACCCGAGACGGCCGCGTCACCGCGAATCGTCGCGATCTCATGACCTCGGCCGCCCTCGTCGGCGGCAGTCTCATGGCGCTGGCAGCGTTCTGCTGGCCGCTGCTCGCGGCCGCAGTGCCTGCCGACGCGCAGCGCGCGGCGCCGATCGTCGCGTTCGCCGTACTGCCGGCCGCCATCGCGGGCGTGCTCCTGTGCCTCGACCGGCAGATGCGCTCCGCGAAGGCGGTCGCCCTCCTCGGCGTGCTCGCTGCGATCGGTGCCGGGATCCGCATTGCGGGCGCGGGCATCGGCGGCATCGAGGCGGTCTTCATCCTGCTGATCCTCGCCGGCCGGGCGTTCGGGTCCCGGTTCGGGTTCCTTCTCGGCATGCTCACGATCGCCGTGTCGTCAGTGCTCTGGGTCGGGTTCGGCCCATGGGCGCCGTTCCAGATGTTCGCGTGCGCCTGGGTGGCCGCTGGTGCGGGGCTGCTGCCGCGCATCAGACCGCGCACGGCATCCGTCAGTTCAGTACGACGTGCGACTGTCCTCGAGATCGTGATGCTCGCCGGCTACGGTGCGGTCGCGTCGTACGCCTTCGGCCTCGCCATGAACATCTGGTTCTGGCCCTTCGCAGTCGGCGGCGGCACCGGCATCTCCTACGACGGAGGCGCGCCGATCGGCGAGAACGTCGCCTCCTTCGCGATGTACTCGCTCGTGACCTCGACCCTCACGTGGGATACCGTGCGCGCGGTGACCACGGTGATCGGCATCGTGGTCGTGGGGCCGGCGGTACTCGCAGCGCTTCGGCGCGCGAAGCTGCCCGCGAATGGGCCGCAGCGGGTGCGCGAACGACGTGCTGGCCGCTGACCCTTCCGCCGCACTACACCGAGAAGTACTTCGCCTCGGGGTGGTGGAAGACGAACGCGTCGGTCGATTGCTCGGGGTGCAGTTGCAGCTCCTCCGAGAGCACGACGCCCATGCGCTCGGGCTTCAACAACTCGACGACCTTGCGGCGGTCTTCCATGTCGGGACACGCCGGGTAGCCGAGTGAGAAGCGGGCACCCCGATAGTGGAGCTTGAAGAGTCCAGCGACGTCATCGGGGTCTTCGCCGCCGAGGCCGAGCTCGTCGCGCACACGGGAGTGCCAGTACTCGGCGAGCGCCTCCGTGAGCTGCATGGCGAGCCCGTTGAGCTCGAGGTAGTCGCGGTACCGGTTCTCGGCGAAGATCTTCGCGGTGGCCTCGCTCACGCGCTGCCCTGCCGTCACGAGCTGCACGGCGACGACATCGACTTGGCCCGACTCCCGCGAACGCACGAAGTCGGCGAGGCACAGGTGTCGATCACGGCGCTGGCGCGGGAAGTGGAATCGGAGCCGGTCGCTGCCGATCGCACCGCCCGAGCCGCCATCGGGCGCGAGAAGACCCGAAGCGCCCAGCACGCCGTCAGGGTCGTCGCCGTGATGCAGCACGACCATGTCGTCGCCGTCGGCGACCACCGGGAAGTACCCGTAGGCGACGGATGCGTCGAGCAGCCCCTCGGCGAGGATGCGGTCGAGCCAGTACCGCAGTCGCGGGCGGCCCTCGGTCGCGACGAGTTCGTCATAGCTTGCGCCGTCGTCGGCGCGGCTGGGCTTCAGCCCCCACTGCCCCATGAACGTCGCACGCTCGTCGAGGAACGCGGAGTACTCGGCGAGCGCGATGCCCTTGACGATGCGGGTGCCCCAGAACGGCGGGGTCGGCACGGAGTTGTCGGCCGTGACATCCGATCTCGCGGGCATCGCTTCCGGCTCGGTGGCGGTGAGGAGTCCGGGTCGGTGGATGCGCTTCTTGAGCGCGGGCAGGCCCACGCTCGCCGGATCGGCGCCGCGGGCGACGGCGACGAGCGGCTCCATGAGCGCGAGGCCCTCGAAGGCGTCGCGGGCGTAGCGCACCTCGCCCTCGAAGATGCCGGCGAGATCGTCTTCGACGTAGGTACGGGTGAGTGCGGCGCCGCCGAGGATGACGGGCCAGCGCTTCGCGAGCCCGCGGGCGTTCAGCTCCTCGAGGTTCTCCTTCATCACCACGGTCGACTTCACGAGCAACCCCGACATGCCGATCACGTCGGCGTCGTGCTCTTCGGCCGCCTTGATGATGTCGGCGATGGGCTGCTTGATGCCGAGGTTGATCACCTCGTAGCCGTTGTTCGAGAGGATGATGTCGACGAGGTTCTTACCGATGTCGTGAACGTCACCGCGCACGGTCGCGATGACCATCTTGCCTTTGCCACCTGCGGCCGACTTCTCCATGTGCGGTTCGAGCAGGGCGACTGCGCTCTTCATCACCTCGGCCGACTGCAGCACGAACGGCAGTTGCATCTCGCCCGAGCCGAAGCGTTCGCCGACGACCTTCATGCCCTCGAGCAAGTGCACGTTGATGATCTCGATGGCGCTGAGTCCCCCGGCGCGGGCGAGGTCGAGGTCGGCTTCGAGACCCTTCGCCTCGCCGTCGATGATGCGCCGTTCGAGCCGCTCTCCCACTGGCAGCGCCTCGAGCTCGGCGGCCCGCGCATCGCGGATCGCGGCCATGTCGACGCCGGCGAAGAGATCGAGCATCGTCACGAGCGGATCATAGGTGAGGGTGCCATCGGCGGCGTACTCACGGCGATCCCACACGAGGTCGAGGGCGACCTTGCGCCGGTCATCGGGCACCGAGGCGAGCGGCACGATCTTCGCGGCGTCGACGATCGCGCTCGTGAGGCCGGCCTCGACGGCTTCGTGCAAGAAGACCGAGTTCAGCACCGAACGAGCGGCCGGGTTGAGCCCGAACGACACGTTCGAGACGCCGAGGGTCGTGTTGATGCCGGGGTACTTCGCCGTGATCTGCCGAATCGCATCGATCGTCTCGATCGCATCGCGGCGGGTCTCCTCCTGACCGGTCGCGATGGGGAAGGTGAGGGCGTCGACGATGATGTCGTCGACGCGCATGCCCCACTCGCCGACGAGCGTGTCGACGAGCCTGGATGCGATGCGCACCTTGTTCTCCGCGGTGCGCGCCTGCCCCGCTTCATCGATCGTGAGGGCGATGACGGCGGCACCGTGCTCCTTGACGAGCGGCATGATTCGGGCGAAGCGACTGGCGGGCGCCTCGCCGTCCTCGAAGTTCACCGAGTTGACGACGGGCCGGCCGCCGATGAGTTCGAGACCGGCCTGCAGCACGGCCGGCTCGGTCGAGTCGATGACGAGCGGCAGCGTCGACGCGCTCGCGAGCCGCGACACGATCTCGCGCATGTCGGCTGAGCCGTCACGGCCCACGTAGTCGGTGCACACGTCGAGCAGGTTCGCGCCGTCGCGCACCTGGTTGCGGGCGATCTCGACGCAGTCGTCCCATCGGCCGTCGAGCATCGCCTCGCGGAACGCCTTCGACCCGTTGGCGTTCGTGCGCTCGCCGATCGCGAGATACGAGCTCTCCTGGCTGAAGCTCACGTGCTGGTAGAGGCTCGCGACTCCCGGGTCGTGCTCGCGCGCTGAGTCTGTCGAAGCGAGAGCGGATGCCTCGGACCCGCGCAGCCTCGCGACGACGGCGCTCATGTGCGCGGGCGTGGTGCCGCAGCATCCGCCGACGAGGCTCAGGCCGAACTCGCGCACGAACTGCTCGTGCGCGGTCGCGAGTTCGTCAGGTGTGAGCGGGTAGCTCGCGCCGTTCGCCGCGAGCACCGGCAGTCCGGCGTTCGGCATGCACATGACGGGCACGTTCGAGTACTTCGAGAGGTGCCGCAAGTGCTCACTCATCTCTGCGGGGCCGGTCGCGCAGTTCAGGCCGATCGCGTCGACGCCGAGCGGCTCGAGAGCGGTCAGCGCGGCGCCGATCTCGGAGCCCATGAGCATCGTGCCGGTCGTCTCGACGGTGACTTCGACGAAGATCGGCAGCCGCACGCCGGTCGAGGCGATGGCCTGTTTGCAGCCGTTCACCGCCGATTTCGTCTGCAGCAGGTCTTGCGAGGTCTCGATCAGGAAGGCGTCGGCGCCGCCGCGGATGAGACCCTCGGCCTGGAGCGCGAAGGTCTGCTTCAGGTGCGCGTAGCTCGTGTGACCGAGGCTCGGCAGTTTCGTGCCCGGACCCATCGATCCGAGCACCCAACGCTCGCGACCGTCTTTCGCCTGCCACGCCTCGGCGCGTTCGCGGGCGATGGCGGCGCCGGCCGCGGCGAGCTCCTCGATGCGGTCGTCGATGCCGTAGTCGGAGAGGTTCGACCAGTTCGCCCCGAACGTGTTCGTTTCGACGGCGTCGATGCCGGTCTCGAAGTAGGCGTCGTGGATCTGGCCGATGATGTCGGGCCGGCTCACGTTCAAGATCTCATTGCAACCCTCGAGCTGCTGATAGTCGTCGAGGGTCAGGTCGTGCTCTTGCAGCATCGTGCCCATCGCACCGTCGGCGATGACCACCCGCTGTGCGAGCGCGTCGAGCAGATGCGCCGATCGCTCGGGCCGCACCGCGCCTTCGACATCGACGGATGCGGGCAGGCTCTGCACGGTGGGTTCACTCACCCCGCAATCGTAACGAGCGGGCGATCTCAGCTCTCTCGTGTGACGGATGCGCCGTCACGGTAGCTGAGGCGTGCTGCAGCATGTCCTCCGTTCACAGCGAACCCACAGCTCGGCGAGCCCGAATGCGGAACACTCCTGCGCCCGCCGTCGTTTTCCCTGATGACGCCGCAGCCAGCGACGCCGAGCTTGGAGGAAACGTGTCACAGGACTACCGCAAGACTCCCGAGGCCCTCGCCGGCCTCACTCCGAATCAATACCGGGTCACGCAAGACGGCGGCACCGAGCCGGCGTTCCGCAACGAGTACTGGAACAACCACGATCCCGGCATCTACGTCGACGTCGTCTCGGGGCAGCCGCTCTTCGCCTCGACCGACAAGTACGAGAGCCGTTCGGGCTGGCCGAGCTTCACGAAGCCGATCGACCCTGAGGCCGTCACCGAGCACACCGATCGCTCGCTCTTCATGAAGCGAGTCGAGGTGCGCTCAGCCGGCGCCGACAGCCACCTCGGCCACGTCTTCGACGACGGACCCGCCGATGCCGGCGGCCTGCGCTACTGCATGAACTCCGCAGCCCTCCGCTTCATCCCGCTCGCCGAGCTCGACGAGTCGGGCTACGGTCGATACCGCACCCTCTTCGAGAACCAGGAGAACGCACGATGACTGCACGAACCGAGACCGCCATTCTCGCCGGAGGCTGCTTCTGGGGCATGGAGGACCTGATCCGCAAGCGCCCGGGAGTGCTCAGCACGCGCGTCGGCTACACGGGCGGCGACGTGCCGAACGCGACCTACCGCAACCACGGCACCCACGCCGAGGCGATCGAGATCGTGTACGACCCCGAGACGGAGTCCTTCCGCGACCTGCTCGAGTTCTTCTTCCAGATCCACGACCCGTCGACGAAGAACCGCCAGGGCAACGACATCGGCACGAGCTACCGCTCGGCGATCTTCCCGACGAGCGACGAGCAGGAGGTCGTCGCATACGAGACGATCGCCGATGTCGACGCCTCCGGCCTCTGGCCGGGCCCGGCGACGACCGAGGTCTCCCCCGCCGGCCCGTTCTGGGAGGCCGAGCCCGAGCACCAGGACTACCTGGAGAAGTACCCGAACGGCTACACGTGCCACTTCGTGCGGCCCGGCTGGAAGCTGCCGAAGCGCGACAACGCGGCAACGGCCTGATCCGCCGATGAGCGATGAGCGGCCGTCCCGGCTTCAACGCCGGGGCGGCCGCTCCTGCGTTCAGTGAGCGGATGCCTCGGCAGCCGCTTCATCGAGAGAGAGACTCCTGAGCGTCGCATTCGACGGCACAAAGAACATGGACCCCGTGACCACGGTCGAGACGTCGAGGATACGATCGTGACGACCAGGAAGATCGCAAACCTCGAGAGCGGTGCATCGACGCTCTGCGCGTCGATCGGTACCCGGGCGCTGGACCCCGGCCGCCACGACCGGGTCGAGGCAGCCGCGCGCGAAGTCGACCGACTCAGGCGGGCACGCCGAGGCCGTCGAGCGCGTCCTGCACGATCGTCAGACCGTCGAGGCCGGGCATGCCGCTGATGCTGTCGTCGACCTTTCGCGCGGCGCGCCGACCTTCGGGCCCGCTCATCAGATGATGCATCACGTGCCGTACATCATCAGTGGACATGATGCTCGACCCGACCGGCGCCCAGAACCGGCTCAGCGCGAAGCGCGTGATCTTCTGTGCCTTCACGCTCGCCGCGAGGCGGTCGCGCGCCTGCGAAGTGTAGAACGCCACGTGCCTCGCCTCCTGCTTCGCGATGCGACGCAACAACTCCGCGAGCACCGGATGCTCCTCGAGCTCGGCCATGCGCTGGTAGGCGGTGATCGCCGACCACTCGTTCGCCGCCCCCCACGACATGTGCACCGCCACGAAGTCGGTGCCGACGAGTGATCCGAGCACCGATTGCTTGATGGGGTCGAGGCGGTCCTTCCAGCCGAGCTTCAACCGACTCGCTTTGAGCACGTCGTAGTCGATCGTGATGTCGTGCATCGTGGCGAGCGCCTCGCCGTGCCAGAACTCCTCGCGGTTCCACATCGTCATGAAGGCGCTCACGTCGGCTTCGCGGTGCGATGGAGTCGTCAACAGATCGCGGGTGTAGCAGATGGTGTGGTACTCGACGTCGGCCATGTATCGCAGGGTGCGCAGTGATCGTTCGGGCAGGGGGTGCTCGCGGAAGCTCCCGAGGTCGAGGTCGTCCCAGTGCACGCTGACGGAAGTCGCGGTGTACCTGTCGATGTCGAATGCCATTCGTGTCCTCCCTCGTCGTCTGCGCACTGCGCGCGGTCAGCGTGCGAGATGCGCTCGCACTCGCGCGGCCGTGTGCGCGTCGATACCGGGCAGTTCTCGGATGCCGCGTTCGATGTCCTCCGCCAGGGCCGAGCCTTCGGATCCCGACCAGACGAATCGAGTGAAGAACCCGTGGTCTCCCTCGCCGAGTACTCCGCTGCCGACGGGCATCCCCGACCTGCGCCACTCGCCGCGAGTCAGTCGCACTGCTCGCGGTGATGCCGCCAGGCGGCGCCGCGCCTCCTCATCGAAGAACCGCGTGTGCCGCGCCTTCACCGCGAGGATTCCGGCGAGCGCTTCGGCGAGCGCGGCGCTGCTCGCGGTGTCGACCGCACGTCGGTATGCGGCACTCAGCACCCAGTCGTCGACGAGCCCGACCGCCATGTGCGCTCCGACGACGGATGGGCCCTGAGCGAACCCGGCGAAGGCCCGCCGCACCGGGCCCCGCGCCCCGACCCGTCTCACGACCTCGACGCGCTCGCCGCCACCCGTGGGCGAAACCGGGCCGTTGGCGTCGAGTATCGCTCCCAGTGCGTCGGCGATCCAGAACTTCTCGTACGCCCACGTCACCAGGAAGGCGGTGACGCGCGCATCTTTGTGCGTCGGCGTGACGAGCACGTTTCGGAGGTGCCCCATCGTGGCGCCCTCGAGAATCTGGAGCACCGCGAGCAGCCGCGCCACCTCGGGTGCGAAGGGTGCCGTCGAGAAGACGGCGAGATCGAGTTCAGCGCGGTGGCTGCCGTGCGCAGTGCGCGCGTACTCGCGAACATCGAACCCCGTCGCCGGTGCGACCGTCATGTGCCGAGGCTACCCTTCGGCGCCTACGAGGTCGTGTGCTTCCCGCTCACATGTCCGAACCAGTTTCACGACGATGCGCGATGACCCGATCATGCGCCGAGGAAACTCACGGATTCCGTCACGTGTGCCCGCCCGGTGCGCAGCGGCGGTACGCCTTCCGCCTCGAATCCCACTGAAACGCCGCAGACCAGCACGAGCCCTTCATCGGCCCCGATCGTCTGGCGGACCGTCTCTCGATACATCGTCCACATCACCTGCGGGCAGCTGTGCAACCCCTCCGCCCTCAGCAGTAGCATCACCGTCTGCAGGTATATCCCCGCGTCCGTCCACTGGCCTGGGCCCATCGTCCGATCGACATAGCAAAACAGCACGACAGGCGCGCCGAACGCGCCTGAGTTCAAAGCTGCGATCTTCGCAGGCCGCTCCGGGTCGTCGCGCTCAATCCCCAGCGCCTTATATCTCTGCGCGGCCGCCGCGGAGAAACGATCAAGGTATGGCGAGGCCAGCTCGGCCGGGTACATCGGATACTCCCGCTCATCACCTGGATCTCCAGCCAACGCCCTGGCGGTCGCGCGTCTCTTCAGTTCAGACAAGGGCTCGCCGGCCACGACATGCACATGCCAGGGCTGCAGGTTGCCACTCGATGGTGCCCGCATCGCCGCAGTCAGTACTCGTTCGAGCACCGTCTTGGGCACTGGCTCATCGCTAAACGCGCGCACAGACCGGCGACTGTTTACGGCTTCATACACATCCACGTTTGTTTCCTCCCATCCCCCGATCTACCTTGCCGCGAAATACGGCCCGAATCGGCAACCACTCCCAAGACAGATTCGCCTTCGATCGAGTTGACGTTCAGAATTACCAGCCACGCGGTCTAGCAAGTTGACGGGATGGAGCCTATGACGGACGCACCTAAGCGCACTGAGGCCCGAGCGCAGCATCGGGCAAATGACTACGATGCTTTCGCCGCAGCCTATTCGGCAGAGAACGACGACAGCCTCGCGAACTCGTATTACGAACGGCCCGCCATGCTGGCGTTGGCCGGAGACGTGGCAGGTCGCAGCGTTCTCGATGCCGGGTGTAGCCGGGGATCCGCGGGCGTCTCGCACGCACGCAAGGGTCGCGCAGTTGGCCGCGCACGCACTCAGGACCATTCCGGGCGTGGTCTTCCGGCGATCAGTGCGCCGCGTCAGTGGAGTAGATCGCGTCGACGCAGCCCCGCGGCGCCGATAGCGACCAGTGCAGCGGATGCGGCGGTGAGGAGGAGCATCGGGATCACGGTAAGCGCACCGACCGGAAGCGCCGGCACAAGCGTGTACGGCGAGACGACGAGAGCCTCGCGCGGGACGAGCCCGAGGTCAGCACCCAGCTCGAGCGCAAACAAGCAGCCGAGCACGGCGTAGGCAATCGGGCCGGCGACGCGTGGCGCGAAACCGTACAGAAGCGCGGCGATCGCCGTGATCGCCCAGATCGCCGGGAGCTTGACGAGTGCGGCGGGCGGTGAGCCCGAGCACCCACACGCCTTCCCCGGTGGTCGCCGCGTAGACGATGCCAAGGCCGAGCCCGAATGCGGCCTGGATGACACCTGAGCGAAGATACAGAGCACGATCGCGATGAAGCCGAGAGCAGGGTTCGGCCCTTCGGCAAGGCCACCGAGTGCTGCGTTCGCGGCGAGTTGGTCGGCGGCGCTCGTGGCGACCGCGCCGATGAGAGCGCCGAAGATGAAGACTGGTCCGAACTGCTCTCCGCGCGCCGCTATCGCTCAGACTGGGAGGTTTGATCGTACGGTTTCTGCTGAGCTGGTCAGCGAGAATGCCGCTGAGATACCTCAGTAACGCATCTTCTGTCTCGCAACCCATGGTTACGCGACACCTGCCGTCGATGAGGCGCGATCCTCACCGACGTGGCCTTGCGGGCGTCGGGGTACCGCGTCGCCGATGCCCGGGCGGCAGCCGACTCGCGCAGCGGCGCGAGTCGCTGAACACCTCGGTCAGGCCGCTGACCGCACCCGGTCGTGCAGGAGCTTCGCGGCGAAGCCGAGAGCCTGTTCCGCAAGCGGCTGACGCTGCGCGGGCACGGATGACTCGCTGAGCACGGCGATCGCGAAGACGCCGCCGTCGGCATGCTCGAGCACGCCGACCTCATGGCGCAGATGCAGGAACGTACCGGTCTTGGAGTGCCACACCGCGTCATCCGATTCCAGGTCGGGGGCGAGCCGGTGACGCATGACGTTCATGCCCAGTAGACCTCGCAGCCGATCCTTCTGGCCACTGAGCGACGGGGCGCGCCAGATGCGATCGAGCAGTTCGACGCAAGCGTTCGCGGTGCCTGCGTTCGCGCTCGACACGTCGAGTTGTGGAATGAGGTGGCCGCCGCCGCGCGTGGAGGCCCGGATCGCGAGTTCGAGCGCGTGCGGCATCTGCTCGGGCGGGAGCGTGCTGGCGAGCGTGAGATGCAGTTCTCGGATCGAATGGCGCACGGTGAGGCCCGCGATGCCGGCCTCGCGAAGCGACGCCGTGACCACGTCGGGCGGGCAGAGTGCGAACAAGGCGTCGGCCGCCGTATCGTCGCTCAGGCACACTGCCATGTAGAGCAGGTCTTCGACCGAGACGATCGTCGGGTGCCGGAATCGGCAGTAGCCGGTGACGCCCGGTGTGCGATCGCCCGGGTCGAGGGTCACCGGGCGCGCCGGGTCGATCGTGCCGGCGGCGACGCGTTGCAGCACGGCGAGCGCGAGGGGAAGCTTGACGACGGAGGCGAGCGGGTAGGCGTCGTCCGCGGCCAGCGAGAGCTCCCGTTTGGTGCCGAGGTCGCGCACGGCGATCGACGCGCGCAGGCCCGCCCCACTGAGCACGTCGGCTGCTTCGCGCAGTACTGCCCGGTCAGTGTCCACGTGAAGGCCTCTTCGCCAGCGGAGTGGGGGCGGCGGGACCGCCGACCTCGCTCGAGTGCAGCAGCGCGGCGATGTGCGGGCCGGCGATATCGAGGAATCGCGACGCGAGTTGCCCCTCACGGGAGGCGAGGGCGTATCCGCGCACGAGATGCAGGTCGCCGAGTGCCCGCCACCGGAGGCCGAATGACTCGCCCTCTGTCAGGGTGCAGAGCACGAGGTCTTCACCTCCGAGCACCGCGGCCATCGCGTTGATGTTCGATGGCGAGATCCGGAGCTGTGCCGGCGCAAGTCCGGCGCCGTTCCTCACTCGTTCCAGGCGGTCCCGCACGTGCGGGACGTCGTCTTCGGGCTGCAACCAGAGTCGTGCGATGCGTCGGATGCCCCGGCGCGGACGAAGCTCGGCGAAATAGAACTCCCGGTCGCGCGGGGTCGGCGCCGCCCCCGCGACGCCGAGTGATTCCGCCCATTGAGCGCGGTCGGGCGCGATGGGCTCGAGATTGAGCGTCGTGCGCCCGGCGGCGAGGGACTCGGCCCGTTCTGCGGGACGAGCGGGAACGAGTTCCACGTTCATCGAACGGACCGCTGCACCGGAGGTCAGCTTCGCCGCTTCCACTTCGTCGATGCGATGCGGCACGCCGACCGTCACTGGAAGCCGACGTGACCGCTCCGCATCGTCGGAGAGCTCGTGCGCCGCATCGACGAGTTTGATGGCGCTCGGCAGCACACCGCGACCGAACGCCGTCAGCTCCACCCGCCGCGACGATCGTTCGAAGAGCCGCGCCCCGAGGTGCTGTTCGAGTGCCGCGACGCGGCGGCTCGCCACGGATTGCGTGACCCCCGCACCCGTCGCGCCGGCCGTGAAGCTCTCGTGCTCGGCGACGGAGACGAAGGCCTCGCACGCGGCTCGCAGATCGAGGTGTCGCGACATGCATGCGATTCTTGCATTGATCGCCGCATTCCCGCCTTTGCCTGCATCGCCGACCGCGGGTCAGACTCCGGACATGACGAATCGACCGACATCCCCCGTCTCACGCCGCTCGTTGCTGGCCTTCGGCGGCCTTGCCACCGCCGGGGCAGCCGCGGCCGTCTTCTCGCCGCCGCCGGCGTTCGCCGCACCGCCCTCGCCCGCGGTCGGCGGTCACCGCCAACTGGCGCGGGCGGTCGCCGAACTCGAGCGCGCGACATCCGTCACCATCGGCGTCACCGCTCTCTGGCACGACTCGCGACGCTCATTCCGGTACCGCGGCGGTGAGCTCTTCCCGATGTGCTCCCTGTTCAAGACCCTCGCGGCAGCCGCCCTCGTGCAGGCGCGCGGCTACGACGAGGAGTACTGGGCGACGCCGATTCCCTTCACTCGCGCCGACATCGTCGAGAACTCGAACGTGCTCGACAAGACCACGACGTATCAAGCCACACCCGAAGAACTCGCCGACGCAGCACTGCGCTTCAGCGACAACACGGCCGGCAACCTGATGCTCCGCGAGCTCGGTGGCCCATCGGCGATCACCTCGTTCGCGGCCTCACTCGGTGCGAAGGCGACGCGACTCGACCGGTGGGAACCCGAGCTCAATGACGCGCTGCCCGGCGACGAGCGCGACACGTCGACCCCCGACGACATCGCCGGCCTGTACCGGGCGCTCATCCTCGAGCAGCGCGCCGGTGTGCTCGCCGCCGCTCGACTCCAGGAGTGGATGCTTCGCAACACCACATCGGGCGCCCGGATGCGAGCCGGCCTCACTGCTCCGTTCGAGCTCGCGGACAAGACCGGCGGCGGCGACTACGGGGTGGTCAACGACGCCGGTGTGCTGTGGCGCCCGCGCGCCGAGCCCCTGATCCTCGCGATCATGACGCGCACCGATCGTGCCGACGCGACGTACAACAACGAGGTGCTGGCCGAGGTGACGCGTCTCGTCGCGGCGGTCTGAAGCGCCGGCCCTCTCGCCGAGGGGGGTCAGAGCCGTTGGGGGCCCGACCCGTCGTCACCGAGTGCGTCGTCGGGGTTCAGCAATCCGCACGCCTTCATCGAGAGGCACCCGCAGCCGATGCATCCGGTGAGTTCGCGCTCGAGGCGTTCGATGCCGTGGCGGCGCTTTTCGAGCTGTCGCTTCCAGCGGCGTGAGGCCCGCTGCCAGTCCTCGTGGCTCGGCGTCGTGTCGAGCGGCACGTTCTCGAACGCCGTCTGGACGTCGGAGAGGGGAATGCCGAGCCGCTTCGCAACCGAGATGAGCGAGACGCGCCGCAGCATGTGTCGTGCATAGCGCCGCTGATTGCCGCCCGTGCGTTGGGAGGCGATGAGGCCGAGGTCTTCGTAGAACCGAAGCGCCGACGGTGCGACGCCGGTGCGCCGGCTCATCTCGCCGACGGTCATCAGCTCGTCGGGCGCATGTCGCGCCGTCGACGTCGCGTGCTCGTCATGCTGCGACATCCGGCCCCCTCGTTTGACTTCAAGGCTACTTGAGGTTTTACGGTAGAGGTATGCGAATCGTGAAGTCGGTGATCACCCCGTGACGTACGTGATCGCGCTACCGTGCGTCGACGTGAAAGACAAGGCGTGCATCGACGAGTGTCCCGTCGACTGCATCTACGAGGGCGAACGTTCGCTCTACATCCACCCCGACGAGTGCGTCGACTGCGGGGCGTGCGAGCCCGTGTGCCCCGTCGAGGCGATCTACTACGAAGACGACCTCCCTGAGATGTGGGCCGACTACTACAAGGCCAACGTCGAGTTCTTCGAGATCACCCCCGGTTCGGCGCCGGCGCTCGGCTCCCCCGGCGGCGCCGCCAAGACCGGAATGCTGAGCTTCGACCACCCGGTGATCACCGCGCTCCCCCCGCAGGCGTCGCATTCATGACGGATGCCGCCGCAGTGCGCGACCCGATCGCCACCGCCGACGGGTTCAAGGCCGCCTTCCGCGGGCACCCCGCCGGCATCGGCCTGATCACCGGAATGACGCCCGACGGACCGGTCGGACTGACCGCGTCGAGCATCGCATCGGTGGCAGCAGACCCGCCCGCGCTCTCATTCTCGGTGACGCGAGCGACGGGTTCGGCCGGTGCGCTGCTCGCAGCGGAGACCGTCGTCGTGCACTTCCTCGCCGCACATCAGGTCGACGTCGCCCGCGCGTTCTCGCACTCTGGCGCGCCCCGGTTCACGACCGAACAGGGGTGGTCGTGGCTCGAGACCGGTGAGCCGTGGCTCGCCGACGCGAGTGCTGCGCTGCGCTGTCGCACCCTGCAGACCGTGCCGGTCGGCGGCTCGTCCCTCGTCGTCGCCGAGGTGCTCGAGGTGTTCCTCGGGCCCGCAGCGCCGTCGCTCGTCTACCGCGATCGCCGCTTCCACCGCCTCGACCACGACATCCCCGAGCTCTGACCCGCCACCGCCGCTCTCAAACGTGATCGGCACATCGAAAGGAAGCATCCGAATGCCGGCCTACTCACTGCCCGACCTGCCCTACGACTACTCAGCGCTCGCGCCGCACATCTCGGCGACGATCATGGAGTTGCACCACTCCAAGCACCATCAGGCTTACGTGACCGGCGCGAACACCGCGCTCGAGCAGCTCGCGGAGGCCCGCGAGAGCGGCAACCTCGCGAATGTCAACAAGCTCGAGAAAGACCTGGCATTCAACCTCGGCGGCCACATCAACCACAGCGTCTTCTGGCAGAACATGTCGCCCGACGGCGGGGCTTCTCCCGACGGCGAGCTCGCGGCGGCCATCGACGACGGCTTCGGCTCGTTCGACGCGTTCCGTGCCCACTTCACGGCGACCGCGCTCGGCGTGCAGGGCTCGGGCTGGGCGGTGCTCGCCTGGGACAGCGTCGGCGCCCGGCCCGTGATCTTCCAGCTCTTCGACCAGCAGGGCAACGCGCCGCTCGGCGTGACCCCGCTGCTGCAGCTCGACGTGTGGGAGCACGCGTACTACCTCGACTACCGCAACGTGCGCGCCGACTACGTGAAGGCGTTCTGGGAGATCGTCGACTGGGCCGACGTGCAGGCCCGCTTCACCAATGCTCGCACCGCGACGAGCGGTCTCATCGTGCCGAGCGCCAACTGAGCACTCCGCCCGAACCCCCTCGCGCGCCACGGCGCCGGCGTCGACGACGCCGGCGCCCGTCGGTCGCGCTGCTCGCGGTGCAGATACGGCGCTACGGGCTCCTCGCTCTGATCCTCCTCACCGCGATCGGAACATTGATCGCCTGGTTGAGCCGGTAGAGCGACGCCAGCGGTTTCGGATGCCGCTCTCCGGCACTTCGGCTAAGATGGGAAGTTCTTTGCCAGACGACTCCGCGGGGTCGCCGAGAGGGAGGAACTCCCCGATGACCATGGAATCCGTATGGATGACGCCGGCCGCACTGGAGCGGCTCGAAGCGGAACTCGCCGAACTCTCGCGGCCCGGACGAACACTGACCGCCACTGAGCAGGCGCGCGCCACTGAGCTTCGCGCGATGGTGCGCAACGCGGAGGTGGGTCTCAAGCCCGACGACGGGCTCGTCGAGCCCGGTATGCGCATCACGGTGCGGTTCGACGGCGACGCCGAGCCGACGAGCTTCCTGCTCGGCAGTCGCGAGCTCGCCGACCTCGATGGGAGCGTCGACCTCGACGTGTATTCACCGACCTCCCCGCTCGGCGCGGCGATCATCGGCCGGTACGTCGGCGACTCCGTCGCCTATGAGGCGCCGAACCGCACCGTGCAGGTCACGGTGCTCGAAGCGGTGCCCTTCGGCTGACCCACCAGCCCGCATGACTCGGGTTCGGTCACGCTGTGCGATGAGATCGCAGAGGACTATCGCGAGCGCTCCTTCGCGCCGAGTTCGGTGAGCTCGCTGAGGGCGACCCTGATCGTGTGCTCGATCAGCGCTGAGTCGATCGTTTGAAGGCCCGGAAGCAGCGCTCGCATCAGCAACGGCCCCGTGAGGAGGTCGCTGATCCACTCCACATCCACGGATGCATCGAGCTCGCCACGATCGATCGCACGATGCACGGCGCGAGTCGTCGCCGTGCGTCGGGGGCCCAGGAACTCGGCGGAGAAGCGCTGAGCGGCGTCGGGTTGCATCGAGAGGTCGTCGATCAGTCCCGGAAGACCGCGAGCGATCAGCGGGTGGTTGAACAGTTCCAGGCGATGCTGCTGGATGGTTCGCAGGTCGGTCTCGAGGTCGCCGGTGTCGACGCCGGGGTCGGTGCCGAACCGGTCGCTCAGCACTGCGATGACGAGTTCTGCGGTGGTGCTGAATCGCCGGTACACGGCAGCACGCGTCGTCGAGGCGTCTTTGGCGACGCGGCCGATCGTGAGCGCCCGGTAGTTCTCGAGTTCGATGATCCGCGCGGCAGCATCGAGAACTGCGCGGTCGATGCTCTCGTGCCGTGGTCGCCCCAATGTCATTGCCGCCATACGATACATTCTGTACCGTAAAGCTTCGAGACCGCCATCCCACCACGATGACGTGCCCCACCGGCCAGTGACACGATCAGCGGCCGCCTGATCCAGCGATTCCGTCACTCTGCCGACAAGGTCCTCATGCCGACTCCGACTCCGCTCCCCCAACTGTCTCGACGTTCCGGCGGCACGACGCGCTCTCCGGTTCGCGATTTGCTCGCGCTCACCGAGAACCCCGACATCATTTCATTCGCCGGCGGACTCCCGGCGCCGGAGCTCTTTGATCTCGGCGGGCTTCGAGGCTCGTTCGATGCTGTGCTCGCCGATCCGGGCGCCTTGCAGTATTCGACGACCGAGGGAAATGTCGCGCTTCGCGAGTTCATCGCCGATCGGTACACCGCTCAGGGTCTGCCGACCACGAGCGACGAGATCCTCATCACGACCGGGTCGCAGCAGGCGCTCAGCCTTTTGGCGCTCTCACTGCTCGATCCGGGCGACACGGTGCTCGTCGAGCGCCCGAGCTATCTCGCCGCACTCCAAGCGTTCACCCTCGCTGGGGCGCGCGTTGTCAGCATCCCAGTGAATGCCGACGGCATCGACCTCGACGCCCTGCACCGGCTGGCCCTGCAGCATCGCCCCAAGCTCATGTACACGGTGCCGACGTTTCAGAATCCCACCGGCACCACGCTCGACCTCGGAACGCGCGAGGGCCTCACTCGGCTCGCTGCCACCCACGGATTCCGAATCATAGAAGACGAGCCCTACCGCGAGTTGCGGTACTCGGGCGAACCGCTGCCCTATCTCGCCGCCCTCTCGATCGAGCACGTCATCACCGTCGGCAGTTTCTCCAAGATCCTCGCACCTGGACTTCGCCTCGGCTGGATCCGAACTCGAGCCGATCTCCATTCGACCGTCGTTGTGACCAAGCAGGCCGCCGATCTGCACACGTCGACCGTCGACCAGGCGGCTGCGGCGCACTACGTGCGCGGCGGCACCCTCGAGGCCGTGCTCGGCCGAATCCGCGCAGCGTACCGCGAGCGTCGCGACGCGATGCTCGGCGCGCTGCCCGCGACGCTTCCAGCCGGCAGCACGTGGACCATCCCGCAAGGCGGGATGTTCGTGTGGGTCACGCTGCCGCACGGGCATGACGCGTCGCACCAGCTGGACCGGGCGATCGAGCACTCGGTCGCGTACGTGCCGGGAGCGCCGTTCTACGCTGATCGACCGGACCCAACCGCGCTGCGGCTCTCGTTCACCACCTACGCACCCACCACGATCATCGAGGGACTCAGTCGCCTGGCGCAGTCGTTCTGAAAGTCGCGACCCCTCGACATTGAACCAATTGGTTCAGTCTGCGATACTGAACTTCTTAGTTCACTGTTGAGCATAGAGCTTCCGTCCTCCATCGGAGGTACGAGGGCTCGGGAAAGGGTTCCACCATGTCGACATCCGATACCGCTGCCCGCGGCGAGAGAACAACGACCCGACTCCTCGTCTGCGGCGTCCTCGCCGGACCAGTGTTCCTCGTCATCTGGGCGCTGCAGGCCATCACTCGCGACGGGTTCGATCCGACTCGTCATCCACTGAGTCTGCTCAGCCTCGGCGAGCTGGGATGGATTCAGGTCTCGAGCTTCGTGCTCGCGGGTGCGTTGTACGTTGCGTGCGCTCTCGGCCTGCGACGCCGACTCCACCCTGGACGCGCGTCGACCTGGGCGCCCATCCTGATCGCACTCAACGGCATCGGCCTGATCATCGCCGGCGTCTTCATCACAGACGCGGGCGCCGGCTTCCCGCCCGGCGCGCCACAAGGGGCTCCCGACATCAGCTGGCACGGCATTCTGCACGAGACCGGATTCGGCATTGCGACCGTGTCGTGGATCGTCGCCTGCGTCGTACTCGCACGCCGGTTCGCGTCGGATGGAAGGCCGGGATGGGTTGCGCTGTGCGTGGTCGCCCTCGTGTTCAACATCGGCGTCAGCGCGTGGCCCGATCTCGGGAGTCTGAGCCTGCGGCTCGTCGTGGGGACTGCGATCTCGTTCGGCTTCGTCGCCGCGATCTCAGTCCGCCTGATCCTCGACGGCCCGGGCGACGTCGCCGCCCGGAGCTCATCGATTCCGGCGACTCCATCTCGCGTCTCTCACAACTGAACGGGACAGCGCAGGGTGGGTCCTCGGACACGGTCGGTGTCCACGAGCACGGGCACCTGTGGCCAGGCGAGTTCCGGAGCATACTGGCAGCGTCCGCGCGAAGGGAGCCGCCATGTCGCGAGGCACCGATGGCGACAGCCACTCGAAGTCCCGAACGGATGCCGCGCGGGCGGCGCGCCCGTCCAGCCCCCGACCACGCGTCGTGCTCGTCACCGGCGCGAGCAGCGGCATCGGCAAAGCGACCGCACTGGGGCTGGCTCGAACGGGTGCGCACCTCGCGATCGTCGGGCGTGATCGGCAGCGCACAGACCCGGCGCGTCATCGTGCCGCTCATCAAGCCGTTCATGAAGACCCCGGCCCAGGGCGCAGCGACATCGATCAGGCTGGCCTCCGCTCCCGAACTCGAGCGGGTCACCGGCGAGTTCTTCTCGAATCCGAGCGAGAAATCAACTTTAGATGCTCTAAGATTGATTTGACTTCGAATTCCGCCCACCTTAGGAGGCCTCGATGCCGACATTCATCGAACGGGTATGGGATCCCGATGACGTCGGCCAGCTCGGGCGCAAAGACCGCGCACCCGGCCGCTACCACTCCTTCATCCCCGATGAGCTGGGTACCGCGCTCCCCGCGCTCGGTGAAGAGGCGCAGTCGGCGGCCGAAGACGCCGTGACGGTGCTCGCGCGCGCCGACGAGCGCATCGGGTCCCGCGGCGCCTACCTGAATCACCTGCTGATCCGGTCGGAGAGCATCTCGTCGTCGTGGATCGAGGGCAACCGCATCAGCCCGAAGCGGCTGGCGATCGCCGAGTCGCTGCGCGAGGGCAGCCGGGTCGCGCTCGACGTGATCGGCAACGTGCGCGCGACCGAAGCCGCCATCGACGCGCTCGCCGATCGCTCCCGGCCCATCACCGTGGCCGACATCGAGGGCCTGCAGCACGCCATCGAGCCGACACTCGAGCCCGGGTTGCGCACCGAGCAGAATTGGGTCGGCGGGCCGGGCTGGAGTCCGCTGCGAGCCGAGTTCATCCCACCGCCGGAAACCGAGGTGCCACGGCTGGTCACCGATCTCGCACGCTTCGTGACCGAGACGACCGGCAACCCGGTCGTGCGCGCTGCGATCGCCCACGCGCAGTTCGAGACGATCCACCCCTTCATCGACGGCAACGGCCGCACCGGGCGCGCGCTCATCCACACGGTGCTCCACCGGGCGGACGCGCTGCGCAACATCCTCATCCCCATCAGCACGGTCTTCGCCGGAGACACGAGCGCGTACATCGCCGGTCTCACCGCGTTCCGCGCCGACCCGCCACAACTCGACGACTGGGTCATCGCTTTCGCCCAGGCCACCGAGGGTGCCGCGGGCAACGCTGTGCGCCTGTCCGCCGACGTCGCAGCGCTCGATGAACGCACGCGCGAGGAGCTGATCGTCTACCGTCGGGCCCGGGGCCAGACGCCCGCGGTCCCGCGACGCGGCGCCGTCATCGGCCGCATCCTCGACGGGCTCGCGACTGACCCCGTCCTCACCGTCGAGTCCGCCGCCCAGCAGCACGGGGTGTCGAAGACCGCGGCGCACAACGCCCTGGTCGAACTGGCCGACGCCGGTATCCTCGGCCGCACAAAGGATCAGCGCGGACGGCTCATCTGCTGGACCGCAGACCGGCACCTCGCGCTCGTCGCCATCACCGAGCGCAGCAACCGCGTCGGAGCCGGGGACACCGCCGGACGCAGGCCCAAGCAGGGGCCGCCACTACCCGAGATCGGCCAGTTCGGTCGCTTGCAGACGCCCCCGCACAGCGGACGCAACAGGTGACAGCGCCGAATGTGCCGTCGACGGTGCGCTCACGCTCCTGCCTGCGGCGCGCCGAAGTCGACGGGCTCGAATCGGGGCTGTTGTTCGCTGCCCGCAGTGCCGGACTGACCTGGGTGCAGATCGCCGAGGCATGCTCACGCATCGCGCAGCGCACCCAGTCCGCGAATCGCGTCGGCAATGCTTTCTGCGGGATCTGCGACTTCGTTGTGTAGCGCCCACCAGCTGAGCGATTCCATGATCACGGTGTGAATCGCCGCCCCAGCGGCGACCGATCGCAGACTCGCTTGGCTCTCGCCGCGACGAGTTGCAAAGAAGTCGATGAACTCACGCCGCCAGCCGTCGAAGGTTGCTGATCGGCTGTGTTGCAGCTCCGATGACAGCGCAATCAGACGCAGTCGGGCTCGCATGGTGGTGACTTCTTCGACGTTGCGAGCGAATACCTTTGCGACGGCATCCGCGACAGCGTCGAGGGCAGGTGTCTGGTCAAGCGCGGCGCGCAGTTCTGCGGCGAGCGCGGCGACGGAGACTTCGATCCCTCCCCAGACGATGTCGGCTTTCGCCGGAAAGTAGCGATGCAGGGTGCGCACGCTCATTCCCACCACTTCAGCAAGCGCACTCATCGATGCCCGTTGGTAACCGACCTCTTCGATGAATTCGAGGAGCCTCGAGCGCAACGCCTCCGGATCCGCGATTGGCGGACGGCCGATCCGTGCTTCGGTTCGCTGCATCCGTTCACGCTACCGTTTGGCAGGGTGCGCGTTTTGGCATAGTCTGCCATAACAGTTCAGTCACCGACTCGGAGGCCACAATGTCCTTTCCCTTTCCCGATGTGTCCACCCGTCCTCTCGCGGATCTGATCTCGCTGACCGGGCGAGCGGCTCTCGTCACCGGCGGCGCGCAAGGACTCGGCCGCGCCATCGCGGAGCGTCTGGCGGAAGCAGGTGCGAATGTCGCACTGGCCGATCTGAACATCGAACTCGCAATCGAAGCCGCTGAGGAGATCAGTACACGTCACGGCATCACCGCCGTGGGTGTGCGGATGGACGTCACCGACGAGAAGTCCGTCTCGGATGCGGCGGCCAAGGCTGCAGCCGTGACCGGCGCGCTGACCATCTGGGTGAACAACGCTGGTCTCTTCCCGAGCGTCCCCGTGCCGCAGATGTCAGTCGAGTTGTGGGATCAGGTATATGCCGTCAACACTCGCGGAACGTTCCTCGGCGCACGCGAGGCCGTGAGCCAGATGGCGGAAAGCGGCGGCGTTATCGTCAACATCGTCTCCACCGCCGGCTTCCAGGCTCCGGCACCCGGCCTTACCGCATACGTGGGTTCGAAACATGCAGCGCGCGGCATGACGAAGGCGATGGCCCTCGAGTTCGCCCCTCTCGGTATCCGCGTTCTCGGCGTCGCACCGAGCTATGTGCCCACCGAGGGCAACATCGCCATGGCGACGACCATGATGGAGCAGGCAGCAGCCGCCGGAATCGAGATTCCGCCCATGGATGTCATGAACCAGAGTCTGATCGGCCGCACCGGCACGCCCGACGACATTGCCCGCGTCGTCCTCTTTGCCGCAAGCGACCTCTCCACGATCATGACGGGAAGCGTCCTGCTCGCCGACGCTGGCGAGACCATCTGACGTGACGAACGCAACCCTTGTTCGTGGCAGCGCTCGACGACAACGGCAATAGCCGAACCTATCCTCGATCCGTCAGCTGACAGCCCCGAACCAGCCACCCCGTTGAGGATTCAGCCCGTTTCGGGTCCTCACCGGTCGTCTCGGGAACAGCCGGTTCGCGGTCGGCCCGCGCCATCACTGACGCCGCGCGAGGAACTCGAGCACGCGTCGTGTGAGGAGTTTCGTCGCGGCGGCGTCGTAGCTCGGCAGGCAGGGGTCCGCGAAATAGTGCTGGTCGCCCGAATAGAGGAACAGCTCGGCGGCGTCGGCTGACTCGACGAGTTCACGGGCAGCCTCCACATCGCCCTCCTTCATGAAGATCGGGTCGGCATCCATCCCGTGGATCTGCACTGGAACACCGGCAGGCCACCCGCCGAACTCCGCGACGGGGACGCAGGAGTAGAAGAACAGCGCGCCTTTCGTGCCGGCACGGGTCTGGGCGAGCTTCTGCGCGGGCATGACCCCGAGCGAGAAGCCTGCATAGACGAGCTCGTTGGTCAGCGGATGCGCGGCGCGCTCGCCGCGTGCGATGATCTCATCCCAACCGACCTCGTCGGCGTATGCGACACCGGCCTCGATGGAGTCGAAGGTGCGCCCCTCGAAGAGACCGGGCGTGTGCACGGTGTGGCCCGCTCGACGTAGCTCGTTCGCGAAGAGGTGCAAACCCTCCGTGAGGCCGAGCGCGTGATGGAAGAGCAGTACTTCGGCCATCATGACTCCTTCGTCCGCGTCGATCGGCGACGTCGATCGATCTCTCGTTCGCATGCATTATAGGTGACTATTTTGACACGTGACAACCTTGGCACCTATATTGGCCTCTATGGACGACGACGAACTGGTATTCAAAGCGTTGGCCGACTCGACGAGGCGGCTGCTACTGGATCGGCTGTTCGTCCGCGATGGGCAGAGTCTTGCGGAACTGATGCGCGACATCGAACTCACCCGGTTCGGTGTGATGCGACATCTCGGTGTGCTTGAGGGGGCCGGACTCATCACGACCAAAAAATCCGGTCGGTGGAAGCTGCACTACCTGAACCCTGTGCCCATCCGGCTCATCCACGACCGCTGGATCGACAAGTACACGGCCGAGCGCGTCGGAGCGCTGACCGAACTGAAAGAGGCATTGGAGTATGGAAATGAATGACGACACTCCTGTTGTGCCGCGATTGCGCGACGAAGACCTGGCCGCATCACGCCGCCGTGGTACGACTCAGATATACAAAATCGAGATCGCCGTCTCGCCCGAGCGCATTTGGGAGGCAATCACCGATCCCGATTGGACAGCCCGATACGGTTACGGCGGACGTGCTGTGGTCGAGCCGCGGGTCGGAGGTCGCTACTTCGTTGAAAAACCGCCGCACCTTCGCGTTGTTGCCGGAGACGGCACGGTTCCAGCGCCAGACATCATCATCGAGGGTGTCGTTACTGCCTACGACCCACCCTCGCTGCTCGCGACGAAAATGCGCTTCTTGGTTGATCCGAAATCCGCCGATGAGCCTGCCACCGAAGTGCGATATGCGATCAAGCGCTTGGGAGATGGCCGCTCCCGCTTGACCGTAACGCACGATCTCCTCGGAGCTCCTCATATGGCCGCAGTGGTGAGCGGGGACTTCGAACACCTCGGTGCGGGCGGAGGTCATCCGTACATGCTGCGCGACTTGAAGAGTCTTCTCGAGACTGGGCGGACCCTGCGGGAGAAGATCGGAAGCGGCGATGTCGACCTCTGAAACGCGGCCCGTCGCGAACCGCGTCGCCATACCGGCCGATCCACGCCGGTGGAAGGCCCTCGGAGTACTGGCGGTCATGCAATTCCTTCTCGTTCTCGACCTCACCGTTGTAAACATTGCTCTTCCTCGCATTGGCACTGACCTCGACCTCAGCCCCGCAAACCTCGTTTGGGTCGTCGACGCATATGCGCTCACCGCAGGAGGGCTACTGCTGCTCGGCGGACGGATCGCCGACCTCGCGGGCCGACGCAGGATGTTCTTTACGGGAGTCATCGTCTTCGCCGCGGGCTCCGCCCTCGCGGGCCTCGCGCCAACTGGGTGGATCCTCGTCACCGGCCGGGTCATCCAAGGGATCGGCGATGCGATCGCCGCACCCGCCGCACTCGCACTCATCGTCGTACTCTTCCCCGAGACACCGGAACGAGCAAAGGCGATCGGCGTCTGGGGTGCGCTCGCAGGGATCGGTGGCGTGACCGGCACCGTAATCTCCGGGGTGCTCACCGACGTAGCGAGTTGGCGCTATGTCTTCCTCATCGCCCTTCCCGTAGTGCTCCTGGTTCTCGTGCTTGGACCTCGCCTCTTGAGGGAAAGTCGAATGGTGCACGCCGCTCGACCCGAGTTCTCCGGGATGTTCGCCGGAACTATCGGACTTGCAGCCGTCATCTACGGGCTGCTGAGGGCATCAGAGAATTCTTGGACTGCCCTTGACGTCGTTGTCCCGCTCATCGTGGGAGTAGCGCTGCTTGCGCTGATGTTCCTCATCGAGGCCCGAAGCAGCCGACCCTTGATCCCGCCCGCCTTTTTCGCCAACCGGACCCGGCTGACCGCCAATGCGGTGACGCTCGTGAATGCGGCCGCCTTCGGCTCGTTCTTGTTCATCCTGAGCCTGTACGTGCAGAGCATCCTGCACTATACGCCGCTGGCCGCGGGGCTTGCCTACCTGCCGATCGGTATCGCAATCGGTGCGGGTCTCGCCCTCGGCTCGGCCATGATTCCTCGCGTGGGCCTCCGCACGGTCCTTGCTGGAGGTTGCATTCTCACCGCCCTCGGGCTGGGGTTGACTGTCGCCCTCCTGTCACCGGACGCAAACTACTGGTGGCAGATTGCACCCAGCATGGTGGTCGTCGGCCTCGGCCAGGGACTCCTCTTGCCTTCAATGACGACCACGGCACTGTCCGGCGTCGGCGAACAAGATGCGGGGCTCGCATCGGGGATCCAAGCCACCATGACCCACGCCGGCGGGGCTCTTGGCCTCGCAATATTCGTGAGTATCGCCGTGCGATACGCATCCGATGTCGGAGCGACAAGCACGTCCGCGCCGGAAGCAGAACTCGCGGGCTTCGGCCTTGCCCTCGGTATCGCTTCCCTCAGCATGGCCCTAGCAGGCGTCGCCGCTGCAGTCTTGGTCGGCAAACCCGCTGCGCAACCCACCCCAGACACAGGAGCTAACACGACATGAGTCTTCGGCCACTCTCAGCTCGGCGGCGATGCCAGCCGAAATCAATGTCGCCTGAGCATCCTTGAGGACGCTTACTGGAGACTACTGGCGAGATAACGCGACGATTCGACGATCTCGGGCACACCTAGGCTTCCTCGGCGCCCCAGCGTCCGAGCGCGACGATAGTCGCGCGCAAGGCGAACCCGCGATCGGTCAGCGCATAGGCCCGGGTGTTGTGCCGGAGGGGCAGACGGTGCAGGACGCCAGCCGCTTCGAGCTCGCGCAAGCGGGTCGCGAGCATGTTCGTCCCCATTCCGAGGTCGCGCTGCAGATCCCCGTATCGCTGTGGCCCGTCGAGCAGCCGCTCCACGATGAGCAGGGCCCACCGTGCTCCGACGATGTCGAGGGCTGCGGCGAGGTCGCTCACGCGATCGGATCGGTGTCCGGCTTCATCCAGAACGGCGAGTAGTGGTAGCCGTCAGGGTCATCGAACTGGCGCTGGTACATGAAGGGGTAGTCATCGATGTCACCGACACGCCCGCCGGCAGCGCGGGCGCGCTCGACGAGTTCATCGACCGCCTCACTGCTGCCGAGGTCGAAGGAGACCGTCACCTTCGAGGGGGTGTCGGGCCCGCCGGTCAACTCCTCAGTGGCGCCGACGCTCGCGTACATCTCGCGGCTGCCGAGCATGACGTACTGCTCGGGCGCGATCGCGAAGCACGACACGTTGTGATCTGACATCTCGGCGTTGAGAGTCCAGCCGAGGGCGGTGTAGAAGGTGGTCGCGCGCTCGACACTCTCGACCGGGCAGGTAATGAATAGGCTCATAGAGCCAATACTTCCAAAATGGAAGTGCGGTGTCAAGACCAGGCCGCACCCCGGTTAGGTATCCAGCATCTTGAAGTTTCATTTGCGGCCGGCTCGGCCTCGAATGCTTTCGTCGACGGCGTCGTTGCGGGACGTGCCGGCGCGGTGCAGGAAGTCGTCGAGCGCTGCTTCAACAAGCTCAAGCAGTGGCGCGGGATACCGATGCGCTCCGACAAGACGGCACGCAGCTACCGGGCCGCGATCGCCCTCGCCGCACGTTAGCCCGTCTTCGTACGATCCCGATCAGCCGCGGAAGCCTGAGCCGGGACCGCGGAGGGGTTAACACGCGCCGGCCACGTCACCATCAAGAACGCCGCGATTGGACCAAGGAAGAGCGTCAACAGGAACCAGTTCCACGCGGACCTGTTCCGCGTTCGCGCGTAGCCACCCGCCAGGATCGCCACGGTCATCCACAACGCTGCGATCACTCCCGTGATCGAGGGGTCTACCTGCACCGTTCGCACACTAGCACCGACGCCTGCCCGACTCCCAGCCCATCGAAGCAAATTGATCAACACGGCCTAGATCGCAGGGTGGGCGACACGCATCAGACCTCCTTGTTCGCTTCAACGCTAGCGCGGGCAAGAACCCAAGGATCCGCCTACGCGACAGCATGTGCCTCGCTGACGGACCGGCTTGCGGGATACATGAAAGTGAGTCGCTGGCGTCCGCGTCGGGAGATTCGGAGCTTAGCCTCGCAAGACGTATCCGACACCGGCCCCAGGTCGCTCAGCGGTAGCGGCATCCATTGCCCCATCATGGTCCGCGCACTATTTTCGACCGGTCAGTCAGCTACGCAATAGTCGCGCGTATGCTGACGGAACACGACGACGTGGAGGGGTCCCATTGACACAGACGGCCGTGGCGATCCCGAACGCCGCACCTTCTCCCGCAGGACGCTTGGTCCTGGACTGCGCGCCGCTACGCCCGCGCGAGCGCTTCGATGCGTGGTCGGCAGCCGTCGATGGGAGCTTCGTCCCTCTCCTAGCCTCGGGACGCGATGCGACGGCGCGCGATGCCTTCATGGGCGGACTCGTCTCGCAGCCGCTCGCGGGCACATCGGTGAACATCGTCTCGGGCTCGGCCGTGCGCGTGAGTCGCGGCGCTCGCCAGATCGCGCAAGCGGATCCCGGCTACATCAAGCTGGGGCTCCAGCTGCGGGGCTACAGTGTCATCACGCAAGACGGGCGCGATGCGGCGCTCGCGCCCGGAGACTTCGCGCTCTACGACACAACGAGGCCGTACGTGGTGGACTCCGAGGACGCATTCCGCATGTTCGTCGTGATGTTCCCGGTCGAATCCCTGCATCTCGATCGCGGAGTGCTGCGTGACTTCACGGCGCTGCGGTTCTCGGGGCGCACGGGCATCGGCGCGATCGCCTCGCGCTTCCTTGCCGAGATGAGCCGCCAGCTCAACGAGGGCGAACTGCGCGCCGCTCTCCCCCTGTCGGACGCCGTCCTGGACCTGGTGATGGCCTCCATCGCCGAACGCGTCGAGAGCACGAGCCTGCTCGACGAGGACACCCACCGTCGAGCGCTGCGCACCCGGGTCGAGTCCTACATCGCAGCGCACCTGTCGGACTCCGACCTGACGGTCGCGGGCATCGCGGCGGTGCACCACGTGTCGGTGCGCTACCTGCAGAAGCTCTTCGAGCAGCAGCACGACACTGTCAGCGGCTGGATCCGCCACCGTCGGCTCGAAGCGAGCAGGCGTGAGCTCGCGGCGGCCACGGCGCCGATCGCCGCTGTGGGCATGCGGTGGGGCTTCGCCGACGCCGCCGCCTTCGCGCGGGCGTTCCGGCAGCAATTCGGGATGTCGCCGAGCGAGTACCGCGCAAGCGCACGCGCCGACATCGCGCGCTGAACGGCAGGGTTCTGCGCACGAGGCGCACGCGTGTGTGCGATGCGCGCACCGTTCGCCCGACCGCGGTTCCCCCGCCCGAGACGACACTTAGCCTCGTCTTCGTGGGCAACGTTGCCCACGAAGACGAGGAGGAACCCGTGACCGCGTCAGCCACAATTCTGGACACCATCACCACCACCGAAGCGAACGGTCGCGCGATTCCCGACGCCGCGACGCGCGAGACCATCGGCTACGCCCCCGTTCACACGGTGGCGGACCTCGATGCCGCGATCGACGCCGCGCGCGCCGCTCAGCCCGCTTGGGCTGCGCTCGGCCACGCCGAACGTTCCCGCATCCTCAACGCGATCGCCGACGACCTCGACGCCAACACCGAAGAGCTCGCCGTGATCGTCTCGCGTGAGCAGGGCAAGCCGATGGACGGTCCGAACGCCCGCTTCGAAGTCGGCGCGTGCGGCATCTGGACACGCAGCGCCGCCGACACGGCTCTCGAGCCCGAGGTCGTGTTCGAAGCCGGCGAATCGCGCGCCGAGGTGCACTACGACCCGCTCGGCGTCGTCGGTGCGATCGGGCCGTGGAACTGGCCCATGATGATCACCGTCTGGCAGATCGCGCCGTCGCTGCGCATGGGCAACACGGTCGTCGTGAAGCCCAGCGAGTACACGCCACTGTCAGTGCTCGCGCTCGTCGAGGTCTTCAACCGCCACCTCCCCGACGGCGTGCTCACCGTGATCTCGGGCGACCGCGAAGTCGGCGCCGCGATCGCGGGTCATCGCGGTCTCGACAAGATCATGTTCACGGGGTCCACGGCGACGGGCCGCAAGATCGTCGAGTCGTCGGCGCACAACCTCGCCCGGCTGACACTCGAACTCGGTGGGAACGATGCGGGGATCATCCTGCCCGGCACCGACGTCTCGGCCATCGCCGAGAACCTGTTCTGGGGCATCTTCCTCAACACCGGACAGACCTGCGCCGCACTCAAGCGCCTCTACGTGCACGACTCGCAGTACGACAAGGTGGTCGACACGCTCGCCGGCATGGCCGACGCGATGCCGATGGGCAACGGCTTGACGGCCGGCAACGTGCTCGGTCCGCTGCAGAACGAGAAGCAGTACGACATCGTCGCGGGACTGGTGGAGGATGCCCGCAGCCGCGGCGCGCGCATCGTCACGGGCGGCGAGCCGGCACCCGAGCACGGGCCGCTGTTCTACCGCACGACCGTCGTGGCCGACATCGACGACGGCGCCCCGCTCGTCGACGAGGAGCAGTTCGGTCCCGTCATCCCCGTGGTCCGCTACAGCGATGTCGACGACGCGGTGCGGCGCGCGAACAACTCGACGCAGGGCCTGGGCGCTTCGGTGTGGGCCAACGACGCGGATGCAGCGGTCGAGGTCGCGAAGCGGATCCAGGCGGGCACCGTTTGGATCAACCAGCACGGCGCGATCAACCCCCAGGTGCCGTTCGGCGGCATCAAGTCCTCCGGATACGGCCAGGAGTTCGGTGTCGCCGGCCTCAAGGCGGTCTCGGCCCCTAAGGTGATCCAGCGCTGACCCGACAGTCGCGGAAGAGCCGGCCCGCGTCACGCGGGCCGGCTCTTCCGCGTCACCCTCATTGGGAGCGCGAAAGCGCCTCGAGGGTGCGGCGGAAGGCTGCCACGTACGATGCCGCAAGCGACGAATCACGCGCGACGTCGATGCCGGCCTGACGCATCATCCCCACCAGGAGCCCTGCCGTCGCGACGGGATCGACGTCAGGCGGCACGAGCCCCGCGGCCTGAGCGCCCTGGAGCTCGGTGCGGAAGACCTCTCGGTAGCCGAAGGAGCTCGTGCCTCGCTCCCGATGGAGACCGACCCGGCTCGGGCCCGAGATGTTGTAGAAGAAGCCGAGCTCCGAGTCCTGCGCGAGCTCGACCATCGCCTCGGCGTACGCCGTCAGCCGATCCACCCAGTCCGTGTGCTCTTCGGCGCGCACCTGCGCGGTCGCGAGCAGATCGGCGCCGAGCAGGTCGTAGGCCGATCGGATGATCTCGTCGTGGCCCTCGGGGTAGTGCGCGTAGAGCGTGCCGCGCGACATCCCCGCCTCCGCGGCGATGCGATCGATCGTCATCCGGTCGCTGCCGTCGGCGGAGATCAGCTCGAGCGCCGCGCGCATGACATCGCGGCGCGTGCGCTCCTGCTGACGTTCACGCAGAGTACGTCCGGTGCCGGTCGTCATGGGCCTACTTCCCCGGCTCAGATCCTACGGCGGACGCCACGGCATCCTCGAGCCGGTCGAGCACGAGATCGAGTTCGACCGCGCTGATGACCAGCGGCGGGCGGATCTTGAGCACGTTCTCGTCGCGTCCGACGCGGCTGATGAGCACGTGCCGCGCGTACATCGCCTCGACGACGCCGCGGGCGAGCTCGGGATCGGGATCACCCTGCTCATCGACGAGCTCGAGGCCGAAGAAAAGCCCCCGACCCTTGACCGCGCGCACCCGGGGCTGGCCGGCGGCGAAGCCCTCGAGGCGCGCGCGAGCCGCCCGACCGAGAACCCCCGCGTGCGCGACGAGACCGCGCTCCTCGATCTCATCCAGCACCGCGAGACCGATGGCCGACGACACGGGGTTCCCCGCGAAGGTGTTGAAATACAGGTTGTGCTCGCCGAATTCCTCGAGGATCTGCTGGCTCGTCACGACGCCTCCGATCGGATGCCCATTGCCCATCGGCTTGCCGAGGGTCACAAGATCGGGGCGGATGCCGACCACGTCGTGGCCCCACAGCGAGTCGCCGAGACGCCCGAAGCCCGACTGCACCTCATCAGAGATCACCAGGCCGCCGGCGGCGCGCACGCGGTCCGTGAGAGCGGCGAGGTACCCGTCGGGAAGGGCGTTGAGCCCCTCCGTCGAGAACGCCGGGTCGATGAGAAGGGCCGACACCCCGAGTCCGGCCGACCGCAGAGAGGCGATCGCCTCATCCGCCTCGGCGAGCGCGCGCTCCGCCGCCTCGGCAGCATCGGGACCCGTCGCGTCTGGGATCCGGAGGGCCCGCACGTGATCGCCGAGCTCCTCGGCGACCGTCAGCCCCGTCGTGAGCTCAGCGAGCGAGGTCGTGTTGCCGTGATAGCTGAAGTCCGACACGAGGACCCCGGTGCTGCCCGTGTGCTGGCGGGCGATGCGCAGGGCGAGCTCGTTGGCCTCCGATCCGCTGTTCGTGAAGAACACGCGGTCGAGCCCGTGACCGAACGTCGCGAGCAGATGCTCGGCGTAATCCACGACCCGCTCGTTGAGATAGCGCGTGTGCACATTGAGCGTGGACCATTGTGCGGTCCCCGCTGCGATGACGCGGGCGTTGCCGTGGCCGACGTGGGGGACGTTGTTGTAGGCGTCGAGGAAGCGCGTGCCGTCGGCGGCGGTGATCCAGACGCCGGATGCCGACACGGCGTGCAGCGGCGTCGAGTAGAAGAGCGGGGAGTGCGGACCGATCGTGCGGTGCCGTCGCTCCAGCAGCGTGGGCTTCTCGTCAGCGGACATGCGTGTCTCCTGTGGATCTGTCATTCGGAAAGGTGGATGCGCGCGAGCGCGAGCACGAGCGGGCGGACCTCCGCGACGAGGAACTCCGCCGTCTCGTCACCTCGACGCTCCCCCGCCCAGCCGAGGTAGGTGAGGCCGCGCGCGAGGATGAGCGCATCGAGCAGCGCGAGCGTGCGTTCGGGGCGCGTGGCGGCCTCGGCGTAGCCCGTCTCGAGAGCGCGGCGGTACTGCGGATACCGAGGGTGCGGGAGGAAGAAGAACAGCGTCGTCGCGAGGTCGAACGCGTGCCATCCCTCGCCGAAATCGTCGAAGTCGATGAGCGTCAGCGTTCCGTCATCCGCCCGCAGCACGTTCTCGGGGCTGAAGTCGGCGTGCAGCACCCCGAAGACGTCTTCGTCGGTGCCGGCATCGTCGAGGACCCTGGCCAGCGAGACGCACACGGCATCGAGTACCGCGATCTCGTCCGCCGTGAGCTCCGCGATCGCGCGGGGGTCACCCCAGAGCGGAGCGGGGCCGACGAGTCCGTCGCGGTCCCACGCCGAGCGGTCGTACCCTGTAGGCCGCCCGATGCGCCTGCCCACCTCGTGCATCCGCGCAGCGAGGGCGCCGATGGCGGCGAAGTCCTCGGGCGTGAGCGTGCTGCTCCCGTCGAAGCCGTTGCCGATGTCGTCGATCGGCGCGGCGTCTTCGATCCAGTGCTGGAGCAGGATCTGGTGGCGCCGTCCGTCAGCGGATCGAGACGTGAGATCCCTGCCGTTCGTCGTGCGGATGAAGTCGGGGACGCGGATGCCGAGTTCCCGCAGCGCACGCACATACGTCACTTCGCTCGAGATCTGCGCGTCGGTGCGGTAACCGGGGCGCGCGATCCGCAGGGCGTATCGCCCCGCGCCGTCCTCGACCTGGAAGACCACGTTCTCGCGATACTTCACGAAGCGGATGCTGGGCTCGGCCCCCACCGGAAAGTCGAGCAGCGCCGAGCGCGCCATCAGCTCAGCGGCACGGATCTTGTCGTCCATGACATCTCCTCGTTGTCGAGTCGCGCCTCAACGGTCAGCCGGCACGTCGGCCTCGCATGGCTTTCTGTACTCCGAGTACAGATTATGTACTCACTGTTCGACCACGTCAACGCCGCGCGGTCGCGAGGCGCTCGATGAACAGGTCGAGTTGACGCTCCAGGCGCGCGGGACTCGCCTCGGCGGGCGAGAACACCGCGACGATCTGCGCCCCCATGAGCATCGAGAGGAGTTCGTCGACGACCTCCTGCACGTCGAGGGTCTCCCGAAGCTCGCCGCGCGTGATCGCCGAACGAAATCGCTCGGCGAAGGTCACGCGCCACTCGGTCGTGCGCTCGGAGAACAGATCGGCTTCGGCGGCGTTGTTCAACGACCGCTGCCAGAACGTGATGACGACGCGGGCCTCGGCAATCCGCTCGTCGTCGAGCGGGAGGATCTCCATTGCCAGCGCCCGCAGGCCACCGATCCCCGGTTTGCCCACGGCTGCCGCCGCGCGCTCGTTCGTCGCCCCGAAGACGTGCTCGAAGGCCGCCGTCATGACTGAGTCCTTGCTCGGGAAGTAGTAGCGCAGCAGTCCGTTGGAGAATCCTGTCTCCTCTGCGATACGACGCGTCGTCGCTTCGTCGATGCCTTCGGAGGCGATCAGGCGCCACACCCGCCCGATGATCTCGCGACGGCGCGTGTCATGGTCGACGTACTTCGGCATACAGCGAACGTAACAGAACCATAACGGCCACGACTCCAATCTTGTACACGTGTACGAAAACCTGGACACTGATCGAAACAGTGCGACGACGCGCTGCTCGATCCCAATGACGGGACAGGAGAACCCCATGACGATGACCGACTCCGTGCACGCCGAGAGTTCCGGTGATGCGGGTGCGCCGCATCCGCTCGCTTCCCTCACCGTTGCCGAGATCGAAGCCGTCCGATCGATCGTGCTCTCCACGCTCGCACCTACCGAGACGACGCGATTCGCCTACGTGGGTCTCGAGGAGCCGCACAAGCACGACGTCCTCGCCTGGACGGCGGGCGACGCAAACCTCCCCGATCGCCGTGCACGCGTGCAGCTGCTCGATCTCTCGACGGGGGACTCGATCGACGCGGTCGTATCGATCAGTACCGGCGACCTCGTGAGCCACATCGAACTGGACCCCGCCGAAGGCCGGCTGCCGATACTCGATGCCGAGTTCGAACTCGTCGCCGAGATCGCGAACGCCGACGCAGCCTGGGCCGCCGCACTCGCTTCGCGTGGGCTGACCGTCGACGATGTCGTCCTGGTGCCACTCTCGGCGGGGAGCTACGACCTCGAGGATGAGACCGACCGGCGCCTGCTGCGCACGTTCGCCTTCCAGCAGTTCTCTCCCCGCGACCACCCCTGGGCGCACCCCGTCGACGGCCTGACCGCCTACATCGACGTCAGCCGCCGCGAGGTCGCCAAGATCGTCGAAGGCCCGGCTTTCCCGATCCCGCAGACGACCGGCAACTTCGACGACCCCGAAGAGCAGGGCCCGCCGCTCGAGGGACTCAAGCCCATCGTGATCACGCAGCCCGAAGGACCGAGCTACACCGTCGACGGTGAGCACATCACGTGGGGGAACTGGGACCTGCGCATCGGGTTCGATACCCGCGAAGGCCTGGTTCTTCGCAACCTGAGCTTCGCGGACAGACCCGTCATGTACCGCGGCTCGGTCAGCGAAATGGTCGTCCCCTACGGCGATCCCTCGCCCAACCGCTTCTGGCAGAACTACTTCGACACGGGCGAGTACCTCTTCGGCCGGTATACGAGCGAACTCGAACTCGGCTGCGACTGCGTCGGCGAGATCCGCTACTTCTCGCCGGTCGTCGCCGACGAACTCGGAATGCCGCGCACGATCCGCAACGGCATCTGCATGCACGAGGAGGACTACGGCACGCTGTGGAAGCACAACGACCTCTTCACCGGCTCGAACGAAGTGCGCCGCCAGCGGCGCCTCGTGATCTCGTTCTTCACGACCGTCGGCAACTACGACTACGGCTTCTTCTGGTACCTCTACCTCGACGGCACCATCGAGTGTGAAGCGAAGCTCACGGGCGTGCTCTTCACCTCGGCGTACCCGGGCGCGAGCGCCGACGGTGAGCCGTATCCCTTCGCCTCGGAGGTCGCACCGGGACTCGGCGCCCCGTACCACCAGCACCTGTTCTCGATGCGGCTCGATATGACGGTCGACGGCGTCGCCAACGTGGTCAACGAGATCGATGCCGTGCGCCTACCCATCTCGCCCGAGAACCCCTACGGCAACGCCTTCACGAAGAAGGTCACACCGATCACCTCCGAGAAGGAGTCCGGCCGCCTCGCGGACGGCTCCGTCAATCGCGTGTGGCAGATCGCCTCGACCGAGAAGCAGACCTCGATGGGTCAGCCGACGTCCTACGTGCTCTTCCCCGAGGGGCATCCCGTGCTCTTGGCCGCCGACGAGTCGTCGATCGCCGCCCGCGCGGCCTTCGCGACGAAGAACCTCTTCGTGACGAGGTACGACCCGGCGGAGCGCTACGCTGCGGGGGACTTCGTCAACCAGCATCCGGGTCAGTCGGGCATCCCCGCGTTCATCGAGGGCGATGAGCCACTCGTGGGCGAAGACCTGGTGCTGTGGCACACGTTCGGGCTGACGCACTTCCCCCGCAATGAGGACTGGCCGATCATGCCGATGGACTACGCCAAGTTCACGCTGAAGCCCTACAACTTCTTCGAGCGCAACCCCACGCTGAACGTGCCGGCACCGGCGAAGGCGGCGGGCGGCTGCTCGTGCGCGAGCGGATCGTGCCACTGCGACCACGGCTCCACCGGCGAGCACCACCACCACTGACGTGGTCGAGGTCCTGCACGCATGGGCCGTCGCGCCTGCCGCGGTCGGCGCATGCTGCGTCGCCGCCGACCGCGGGCGCACGAGGGCGGGCGAGGTCGCGGCATCCGTCCTCATGATCGTCGCGATGCTGGATGCCTCGCATTTCGGCGTCGTCGCGCCGATCAGGTGGGCTGTGGCGCTCGTCACCACGGCCCTCGCACAGGCCGTGTGGTTGCGCGTTCGAGGCGCCTCCCGCACGGAACGGCCCCGCCGGCGTCCTGAGCCGATGGCAGTGCACGCGGGCGTCGGGCTGATCGCCATGGCGGCGCTGCTGGTGTTCATGACCTCCGCGCCGGGTGCCGCCGTGTCGGGGCATCATGCGGCGGGATCGCCCCAGGCGCTCGTGCTCCTCATCGCCGCGGGGTACGGCGGAGCATCGCTGTGGCTCGCCCGCACGGGCTCTGTGCTCGAACGGATGCAGTACCTCACGATGGGCGCCTCAACCGTCCTCATGGCGCTCGCAGTGGTCCTGTGAACGCTTGCGAAACCGCCCATCGTGTGCGGGGAACGCACACGATGACGCACCAGACGCACGGATGGCCCCCTCCCCCGTGTGTCGGCTCACCGCCCGGGGCTACGATCCTGCTCGATGCCCGACGACGTGTATCGGGTGTTCCGCAGCCGATTTCATTCCCACCCGAGGGAACGCGCTCCGCACCCTCCCAACCATTGGAGTCTTCATGACATCTCCTGCTTCCGGCACCCTCGCCCGAAACAAGCTCGGCGTCAGTTCGATCGTCTTCCTGGTGCTCGCGGCCGTGGCCCCGCTCACCGTCGCGATCGTCGTGCTGCCGCTGGCGATCGCGTTCGGCAACGGCGGCGGCACGCCCGTCGCGGTCGTCATCGTCGCGCTCGCGCTGCTCTTGTTTGCCATCGGCTACGCCCAGATGACGAAGGATCTCGTCAACGCGGGAGGCTTCTACGCCATCGCAGTGAAGGGACTCGGGCGGCCCGCGGGTCTCGTCACGGGACTCATCGCGACAATCGGCTACAACTTCTTCGTCGCGGGAGCCATGGGCACCATCGGGTTCTTCACGGGCGCGGTCGTCCTTCCCGCGCTCTTCGGGTTCGAGCTGAACTGGTACCTCTGCGGTGTCGTCCTGTTCATCGTCGTGTTCCTGCTCGCCCGGTCAGGCATCCACCTCAGCGCGATCGTGCTCGGAGTCGCACTCGTGCTCGAGACGCTGATCCTGGTCGCCTTCGCCATCTCGGTGCTCGTCCAGACCGGATTCAGCATCGAGGCGATCACGCAGGCGTTCAGCCCCGAGATCCTCATCGGCGGCTCGATCTGGATCGGCCTCCTCATGGTGGCGACGGCCTTCATCGGTTTCGAAGCGACGGCGCTGTTCGGCGAAGAGGCGCGCGAGCCGCGCAAGACGATCCCGCGCGCCACGTACGCGGCGATCATCATCATCGGCGTCATGCACGCGATCGTCGCATGGGCGATCGTGAGCGCCCTGGGCGTCTCGGATGCGCAGGGAGCGGCGCTGGACAGCCTGGCCGCGGGGGATCTGACGCTCGTCCTCCTCGACGCCTACCTCGGCCCGATCGTCGGCGTCGTGGCACTCGTGCTCCTCGTCGTCAGCCTGTTCGCCGCCCAGCTCGCGTTCCACAACTCGGCCGCGCGCTACCTCTTCGCCCTCGGACGCGCCCGCGTGCTGCCACAGTGGCTCTCGAAGACCAACAGCAAGGGTGCACCACAGCGTGCACTCCTGGTGAACCTCGTCTTCGCGATCATCGTCGCCGGCATCTTCGCCCTCTTCGTCGAGACCGACGCCGACGGCAACCCCCTGCCCCCCGTGCTGACGCTCGTGCCGGTAGGCCTCGGGTTCGCGACGCTCGCGATCATGATCGTGCAGGCCATCGCCGCGCTCTCGGTCGTCGTGTACTTCCGCCGTCAGCGCAGCACGAAGTGGTGGAGCACGTTCATCGCGCCAGGCATCGGGTTCATCGCCCTCCTCCTGTTCAGCATCATGGCGATCTTCAATTTCACCCTCGTGGCGGGGTCGGAGGCGCTGTACGTGCAGCTCCTGCCGTGGCTCCTCGTGCTCGCGGTGGTCGGCGGCCTCATCTACGCGTACTACCTGAAGGCGAGGAAGCCCGACATCTATCGCGGTCTCGATGCGGACCTCGAGAACTTCACCGAGATGCCCGAAGATCACACGATTTCGGGATTGCCCGGAGACCGATGACAGGGCTACACCTGCCCCAGCGGGTGGTCGTCACCGGCGGCGGGTCCGGCATCGGGCTCGCGTGCGCACGGCTCTTCCACGACGCCGGCTCGGCGGTCGGCCTCATCGGCCGCTCCGTCGAGCGGCTCGGGGCGGCCGCCGCATCACTCAGCGAGTCGGTGCTGCACGCGGCCGCCGACGTGACGGATGAGGATGCCGTCCAGCACGCCGTCAGCACGCTCGCGGAAGGCCTCGGCGGGATCGACGCGCTCGTGGTGTGCGCCGGCACGGAGGGCGAGATGGGAGCCTCTGTGCGCGAGGTCACGGCCGCGGGCTTCCGCGAAGCGCTCGACGTCAACGTCGTGGGCGCCTTCCTCGCCGTGCGCGCGGCACTGCCGTGGCTCGAGAAGTCCGAGGCCGCGAGCATCACTCTCATCGGGTCGGACTCCGGTTTCGTCGCGGTGCCGGGCATGCTCGCCTACAACGCCTCGAAGGGGGCAATCGTGCAGCTCACACGGGCGCTCGCGGTCGAGCTGTACGACGAGTCCGGCATCCGCGTCAACAGCGTCGCCCCGTCGATCGTCGACACGCCGATGGCCAGGCGCGGGCTCGGCGACGAGGCGATCGACGCCCCGGCGTTCCCGCTGCAGTCGGCCGAAGACGTCGCGTGGTCGGTCGCTTACCTGGCATCGCGTCAGGCCCGCGCCGTGAACGGCGTGAGTCTGATTTCGGACTTCGGGTACACGGGCCGCTCGTCCTTCCCGGCGTAGTCCCGCTTCAGCACACGCCGGCCCTTCCTCTGCTCGGGCGACGACGCCGCTCCGACCGGTGATGACACGGCCGTCTCGGACGGCACGTCCGCATCAAGGGTGCTGAAAGGCTGAAAGTGATGGGTTTTCGATAGGAGGATCAAACCTCTTAACCTCAAAAGTCCCGGAAACCCTTGAGTTTCCGGGACTTTCTGGTCGGGCTGACAGGATTTGAACCTGCGACCCCTTGACCCCCAGTCAAGTGCGCTACCAAGCTGCGCCACAGCCCGATGCCATCGGATTTCCCCGAAGACAACTTGACCATCATAGCGGCATCCGAAGGCGTGCTCGTGCACAGCGGAGGACCACGGGGCATCGGCTCGCCGGGTTTCGAGACGCTCGCTTCGCTCCCCTCAACCAACAGACGACATCCTCCTCGAGCCACTGACGATCCGCTGGGAGCCCTCGACCGCGCACGCGATCCCCGCAAGACTGGAGTGCACGTTCGCAGCTCTGAGGGGGAACACCGTGGCACGCACCATAGCCGACCAGCTCGTCGCCCAGCTCATCGATGCCGGAGTCGATCACATCTACGGCATCGTCGGGGATTCGCTGAATCCCATCGTCGATGCCGTGCGTCGCTCGGGAGGCAAGGCGAAGGGCGGCATCGACTGGATCCACGTGCGCCATGAGGAATCCGCCGCGTTCATGGCCGCCGCCGAGGCGCAGCTCACCGGCAAGCTCGCGGTGTGCGCCGGCAGTTGCGGGCCTGGCAACCTGCACCTCATCAACGGCCTCTACGACGCGCATCGCTCGGGCGCGCCGGTGCTCGCCATCGCGAGCCACATCCCGAGTGCGCAGATCGGTTCGGGGTACTTCCAAGAGACGCATCCCGAGCGTCTGTTCGTCGAGTGCTCGAACTACTGCGAGCAGGTCATGACGGCCGCGCAGTCGCCGCGGGTCGTCAACTCGGCACTGCGGCACGCGATCGCGGACTCCGGGGTGTCGGTCGTCGTGATGCCCGGGGATGTCGCGGAGTTCGAGGCATCCGCTTCGTTCCCGTCGCTCGTGCTCACGGAACCCGCGACGCTCGTGCCCGCCGAGTCCGATGTGCGTCACCTCGCTGCCGCGATCGACAAGGCGAAGACGGTCGCGATCTTCGCGGGGGCCGGCGTCGAGGGCGCCCACGACGAGGTCGTCGCGTTCGCCGAGCTGCTCAAGGCGCCCGTCGGCCACACGCTGCGCGGCAAGCAGTGGATCCAGTACGACAACCCCTTCGACATCGGCATGACCGGCATGCTCGGCTACGGCGCCGCACACGCAGGCGTCCACGATGCCGACCTGTTGCTGCTCATCGGCACCGATTTCCCCTACGAACAGTTCATGCCCGACCCAGCGAAAGTCGTCATCGCCCAGATCGACACGGATGCCGCGCACCTCGGCCGGCGCGTCAGCGTCGCGCACCCCGTGCACGGCGACGTGCGTGCCACGCTCGCCCGACTCAGCGAACTCGTGGCGCCGAAGAGCGACCATGCCTTCCTCGATCGCATGCTGAAGAAGCACAACAAGCTGCTCGACACGGTCGTGGGCACCTATACGGATGTCTCGAAGGTCGCGCCGATCCATCCCGAGTACGCCATCTCGCTCATCGACGAGGCCGCAGACGACGACGCCGTGTTCACCGCGGACACCGGCATGGGCAACGTCTGGCAGGCCCGCTACGTCACCCCCGGCCCCGATCGGCGCATCATCGGATCGTTCATCCACGGCTCGATGGCGAATGCGCTCCCCCACGCGATCGGCGCACAGTTCGCCTACCCTGACCGCCAGGTGGTCGCGATCGCCGGCGACGGCGGACTCTCGATGTTGCTCGGCGAACTGAACACCGCAGTGGCGTACAAGCTGCCGCTCAAGATCTTCGTGTTCAACAACTCGACCCTCGGGCTCGTGAAGCTCGAAATGCTCGTCGACGGCTTCCCGTCATTCGGCGTCGACGTTCCGTCGGTCGACTACGCCGGCATCGCCGAGGCGATCGGCTTCCATGCGGAGCGCGTCGACGACCCGCACGCGCTGAAGGATGCCGTTGCGACCGCTTTCGCCCACGACGGGCCGGCGCTGCTCGACATCGTCACCGATCCGCGGGCTCTCTCGCTGCCGCCCGCGATCACGGGCGACCAGGTGAAGGGATTCGCGCTTGCGATGTCGAAGACAGTGCTGCACGGCGGCGCAGCCGAGGCAGTGGCGATGGCGCGGTCGAACATTCGGCACCTGCCCGGGCTCTGAGGACTCTCCGAATCTAGCGGCCAGCTTCAGTCGTAGGGACGAAGCTCAGTCGTAGAAGTGGACAGTCTCGCGAATATCATCGGCAAACTGATAGATCTCGTCGAGAGCGCTGATGGGATGCCGCGTCTCGTTCTTTTCGCGATCGAAGAGGCCGATGTACTTCTGCCCTGAATTGAAGTGAATGCGCGCGATCGGCTTTCGGTTGTTGTCGTCCAGCAAGACGCCGAAATATGACTTGGTGTCACGTTGCGCGATCCGAGCGGGTTTCACTTCGCTGCAGGCGATTGCGCGCACGATCTGGAACGCTTCCAACTCCTCGAGCGTGGTGCTTATGCCGTCTCCGTCGGCGGCATCCTTTGTACTCGCCTCCGCCACATGCTCACTCGCGGTCGAACCGGAGACGGATGCATCGTCCCGTTGCAGAGAATAGCCCGGACCGCCCAGTGCCGCTTTGATCCGCTCGTTCACTTGATCGCTGAGGAACTGTTTCGATGCTTTGGCCACGAGCACTTTGAACTGATCGCGTACTCGCTGCGTGATCGGTCCATCGTAAACACGTGCCGTAATCGCCTTCACCCAGTCTGCATCCGGGCTAGCAAACTGCGCCGCGAGCACACGCTTTATCGCACCGATGTACTTCAGTTCCTCAGCAGCGCTGATGATCGAGTCGATGTCGAACGTGTCCTTGGTGAGCTTCTGAATCTCGGGGATCAACGTTTCGTCGAGGTCCGTGAGATCGAGCACCAGGAACGGCTTATCATCCATTCGATTCGGCGCGTCGAGATCTGTGTAGAAGTGATACTCATTGCCGTCGGTCAGCACCGCGATGCGTGCATTCGCCACCGCGAAGTACCGGAAGAGTTGTGACGAGTGCGCGAGGCTCAATCCGGAACCGATCTTCTTGCACTCGATCAGTATCTGGACTTCGCCGTCCTTGACGATCGCGTAGTCGATCTTCTCCCCGCGCTTGATCCCGACATCGGCAGTGAACTCGGGCACGACCTCACTTGGGTTGAAGACGTCGTAACCCAAAATCAAGGATATGAACGGCATGACGAAAGCATTCTTCGTCGCTTCTTCTGTCTCGATCGAGCGCCTTTGCTGATTGATCTTGTTTGCGAGACTTGACAGCCGTTCCGAGATCTCCAATGGGCATCCTTTCGCCGAGCACACAGATGTGGCTGAGCGTATCGGCGAATGAAAGCGCACCGCGGCCCCCCGAACAGGGGCGTCCACTCACGGTTGGCCGCACACGATGGTCAGATGTACTTCCGCACCTCGTCCATGAACGCCACGGGATCGTCGACCCAGATGCGCACGGCGGTGATCGCCTGGTCGCCGCCCGCCGCGCCGTGCCCCGGCAGCCGCACGATGGTGAGGCGTTCGAGTTCGATCTCGAGGTCGGTCTCGTTGTTGAGGCGCAGCATAAGCGTGCGCGAGGCATCCGCGCCACCCTGAGCCTGTCGAAGGGTCCCGACTTTCTTCGGCGACTTCGGCTCGTCGACCTGCAGGTCGCGCGCAACCGAGGCGATGTCATCCCAGCTGAGGGCGATGTCAGTCTCGAGGCCCGCATGAGGATCGTCACCACGGGCTTGTGATAGCCGAACCCGGCCGCACCGCGCGGCACCGCCGGGCGGCGCGCAATGAACCGGCCGATGCTCGCATAGATGCTGAGTTCGAGCAGGAGCGCTCGCTTCAGGAAGCGACCGACGCGTCGCCAAACGGATGCCTCGGGCCGGGCCGCGGTCCCGACGCTCACTCCCCCACCGCCTTGGTGTCGTCGAGCGAGCGGCGCTCCTCGTCGGCCTCGCTGAGCTCCCGCAGCCGCCCGGCGATCGCATCGATGCCGCCGCAGCAGCGGGTCGCGATCGGCCGGTGCGACGGCACCCAGCAACTCTGCCGAGAGCTCGGCGTGGTCGCGCTGCATGTCGCGCATCATGTCGTGAGCGGATGGCGTGAGCGAGACGATGATCGCACGGCGGTCCTTCGGGTGCGGTGCTTGCGCTGTCGATAGCCCCCGATCGCGGACTCGGATGTCAGTGGTCGGCGCTACTCTCGAGACGTGATGACCGACCTGATCGAAGATCTCGAGCCCGCACCGCTGCGGGTCGTTCCGGCGAGCGGCGTACCGTTCGGTGATGTCGAGGCCGTGTTCGGCACTCGCGGCGACGCGGCGCACTGCTGGTGCCAGTGGTACAAGATTCCGGGCAGCGATTGGCGGGGCATCGGCGATGAGGGCCTGCACGACCGCCTGCAGGCGCAGATGCACAGCACCGGCGCCGGGCCGGGACTCATCGCCTACGACGGTGAGACACCGGTCGGCTGGTGCGCCGTCGAGCCGCGAAGCAATCTCCCCAGACTCCGCCTCAGCCGCATCGTCACCGGCGGCACCGCCCACCCCGACTTCGACGACGCCGGCGTCTGGGCCGTCTCCTGCTTCGTCGTACCGCGAAGCCAACGTGGCCGCGGTGTCGGTCGCGCGCTCGCCGAAGCGGCGGTCGACTTCGCGCGCGCGGGTGGCGCGTACATCGTCGAGGCCTACGCCGTCGACCCCTCGAAGCGTGCGAAGGTGGCAGCCGATGCGCTCTTCCACGGCACGGTCTCGATGTTCGCGGGCGCGGGCTTCACCGAGGTCTCCCGGCCGAAGCCAGACCGAGCGATCATGCAGGTCGTGCTGGGGAGTGACGGCGCTCCTCGCTATTGAGGCTGTAGTCGGGTCGCAGCAGGTGCCGGTCAGTCCACGTCGATGCGCACGCGCTTCACACGCGACGATGCCCCGCGCAGAATGTGCACACGACTGCGCGGCACGCTGAAGTGCGTCGCGAGCGCGGCGATGACGCCCTCGTTCGCGGCGCCGTCGATCGCGCGCTCACGCACGAACACTGTGACCGACGCCGACGCATCACCCTCGTTCGGCTCCACGAGCGGCCCCTTGCGGCTGCCGGGCTTCACCCTGATCGTGAGGTCCATCGCGATCAGTACCGTGCCTCGTGCCGCTTGGGGCGCGCCTCGGCGGGCACGTCACCCGATCGCGGAAACTCGCACGTGAACCACCCCTCGTACCCGAAGAGAAGGCCGAACACGCGATTGCGCACCTCGAGCTTCACTCGGTACACGCCCGACTCATCGTCGAACCGCTCCCGCAGTTCGGCGCGGCCCGAGAAGAGCATCGGGAATCTGAAGTCGATCCATCCCTCGCGAAATCTCTGCTCGCCCGAACGCAGCAGCAGCGATCCGTCAGGCTCCACCGAAAGCGTCAGATCGACGGCCAGATGCTGGTGCGTTCCGAGGTAGTCGACGACGACATCACGTCGAGGGTCGACCACCATCGTCGCGTCGAAGCGACTCGCCCGCCGACGGCCGGGCACGCGGTACTCGCGCACGAACGTCACAGTCTCCCGACCGAACGGATCGAGGTACGGGTGGTTCTCGATCGTGAACGGCACCTCACTGCCGACATCCGGAATCAGGATGTTCCGAAGGCGCCCGAACTGCAGGAACGGCACCGTCCACCACGACCCGCGCCGAATGCTCGTCATCGTGCCGCTGCCGATGCAGGCGTAGCCGCCGTCGAGCGAGACACCGAACCGCCGCTGCATCATCGGATGCAGCCGGTCGAAGTCCTCGCCGAGCACGCGAGGGAACACCGCGCCGACGGTCACGACGCCGGGCACATCGGAGATCTCGGTCACGGTTCCTCCAATGCGTCGAGCGCGTCGGGCCCGTGCGCGAACACACCCCGCGACGGCGGGGCGGTGCGACAGCGCTGCGCTCGCGGCCGGTCGCGGCGCCAGAACATGATGACGGATGCCACGGGCCACCGTTCGGGCTCCACGCCGGTCTCCGCCCAGATCCGCAGGCGGTCGAAGCTCCACGCGGTCATCCACCGCACGAACGGCCGGATGACCCGGTCAGTCGCCCGCCCGAATCCGGGCTCGTAATCGTAGCCCGTGAGGAATCGCACGCCATCGGGCGTCGGCACGTAGCGCCAGTAGCCGCGTCCTGCGCGGATCGGCGACCACGGGTCATCCGTGTCGAACCGCAGCGCCGATGTTGCGCCGCCGTCGGCGTGCGAACGCTCGCCGAGCGACACGCCCGAGCCGGTGATGGTGTGCACGCCCAGCGACCGTTCGTAGACGAACCGGTAGCCGCCCTCGGGCAACTGCGACGTCGGCACGATCGATGAGAAGCGAAGGTCCCAGCGCGAATGCAACGCCGGCTCCTGCGTGAGCCGCCAGACCTCGTCGAGTTCGGCGCGCACCAGGATCTCGACGTAGATGCCGCGATCACCCGACTCCCCCGCTCGACGGGAACGACTCGGGCGCCGCGGCATCCGTGGACTACCTGCCGCGCTCTCGGCGCTCGCGCACTCGCATGTTGATGACGATCGGCGAGCCTTCGAAACCGTAGATCTCGCGCAGGCGCCGCTGGATGAAGCGGCGATAGCCCGGGTCGAGGAACCCGGTCGTGAACAGCACGAATGTCGGCGGGCGGCTCGCTGCCTGCGTGCCGAACAGGATGCGGGGCTGCTTGCCGCCGCGCACCGGGTGCGGGTGCTCCTGCGTGAGCTCGGTCAGGAAGGCGTTGAACTTGCCGGTGGGAATGCGCGTGTCCCACGACTCGAGCGCGGTCTCGAGGGCGGGTACGAGCTTCTCGAGGTGCCGGCCGGTCTTCGCCGAGATGTTCACGCGCGGTGCCCACGCCACGTGGTGCAGGTCTTGGTCGATCTCGCGTTCGAGATAGCGGCGACGTTCGTCGTCGAGCAGGTCCCACTTGTTGTAGGCGAGCACGAGCGCGCGACCCGATTCGAGCACGAGGTCGATGATGCGCACGTCTTGCTCGGAGATCGGCTGCGAGACGTCGAGCAGCACGACTGCGACCTCGGCCTTCTCGAGGGCAGCCTGGGTGCGCAGCGAGGCGTAGAAGTCGGCGCCCTGCTGCAGGTGCACGCGACGACGGATGCCTGCCGTGTCGACGAAGCGCCAGATCTTGCCGCCCAACTCGATCTGCTCGTCGACGGGGTCGCGGGTGGTGCCCGCGAGTTCGTTCACGACGACGCGTTCTTCACCGGCGGTCTTGTTGAGCAGGCTCGACTTGCCGACGTTGGGGCGACCGAGGATCGCGACGCGTCGCGGTCCGCCGAATTCGTCTTTCGCTACAGCCGAGACCTGCGGCAGCACCTTGAAGACGGTCTCGAGCATGTCGGCGACGCCGCGACCGTGCAGGGCCGACACGGGGAGCGGCTCGCCGAGGCCGAGGTTCCAGAGCGCAGCAGCCTCGGACTCCTGTCGCGCGTCGTCGACCTTGTTCGCAAGCAGGAACACCGGCTTGCCCGCTTTGCGGAGCAGACGCACGACGTGCTCATCCGTCGACGTGGCACCGACCGTGGCATCGACGACGAAGAGCACGACGTCGGAAAGGTCGATCGCGACCTCGGCCTGTGCGGCGACCGATGCATCGATGCCCTTCGCGTCGGGCTCCCAACCACCGGTGTCGACGAGGGTGAACCGTCGGTCGAGGTACTCGCCCTTGTACGACACGCGGTCGCGAGTGACGCCCGGAGTATCTTCGACGACGGCCTCACGGCGCCCGAGGATTCGGTTCACGAGGGCCGACTTGCCGACGTTCGGCCGACCGACGATCGCGATCACCGGCAGTGCGGGGAGGAAGCGAATCGCTTCCTCGCCCTCTTCGGAGAGCTCGAGAACCTCGAGGTCGTCGTCGTCGAGCGCGTAGTCGGCGAGCCCCGACCGGAGCGTGGTCGCCCGCTGCTCGGCGAGCTCGTCGTCGACATCGGCGAGACGCTCCGCGAGGTCGTCGTCTGGAGCGTCGAAGTCTTCGCCCTGGTCGGTCATGGTCTCTCCTCTGAAATCTGTGTGCGCCGGTCGCGTCGCGACTACGGTGCGAGCGCCGGTTGCGCTGCGCGGATCACGCCGATCACCGCGTCGACTGTCTGGTCGAAGTCGAGTTCGGTCGAATCGACGGTCGTGACGCCGTCGGCCGCGGTCATGAAGTCCACGACTTTGGAATCGGCCGCATCGCGCTTGCGCAACTGCTCCCCCACTGCCTCGGCCGAGGATCCGGCAAGCTCGGAGGAGCGCCTGCCCATTCTAACCGCTTCGGATGCTGTGAGGAGTATGCGAACGGGGGCGTCGGGTGCCACCACCGTCGTGATGTCGCGTCCTTCGACGATGATGCCGGGCGCGTCAACGGCCGCCATGATCGAACGGAACAGCTCGATGAGGTGGCGACGCACCTCGGGGACACGTGCGACGGCGCTGACCACCGCCGAGATCTGCGGATCGCGGATCGCGTCGGTCACGTCGATGTCGCCGACGTGCACCGCGTATCCGGTCGGGTCGGTTCCGATGCGGTACTCGAACGAGTCCAGGCACGAGGCGACGGATGCCGCGTCATCCGTGTCGACCCCGGATGCCTCTGCATGCCAGGCCAACGCGCGGTACGCCGCTCCGGTGTCGAGGAATCCGAACCCGATCCGGCGCGCGACCTCTTTGGACACGCTCGACTTGCCACTGCCGGCTGGGCCGTCGATGGCGACCACGAACGGGATGACGGGTGGCACGTTCAACCTGCAATCCGCCAGCCGCGGGCGGCCAGCTCGTCGGTGAGGTGTTGTTGCACCTCGGGCAGCACCGAGATCTCGGCGAGGCCGATCTGCGCCCCGGGCGAGTGCTCGAGGCGGAGGTCTTCGATGTTGGCGCCGGCGTCGCCGACGTCGTGGAAGAGTCGAGCGAGCTGACCAGGCCGGTCGTCGATCATGACGATGAGGCTCGAGTACCGTCGATCGACGCCGTGCTTGCCGGGCAACCGTTCGACACCGGTGTTGCCCCCGAAGAGTTCTTCGGCCACTCGACGACGAGCGCCCGGCGCATCCATGTTCTCGAGCGCGTCGATGAACCGGTCGAGGTCGTCGCGGTAGCCGCGGAGGATCTCGGCGACGGGCGCGGCGTTCTGGCCGAGGATCTGCACCCACAATTCAGGGTCACTCGAAGCGACACGAGTGACATCGCGCAGGCCCTGCCCAGCGAGGTTCACCGAAGCGTGAGGGGCTTCGATGAGCCGGCGCGCCATGAGGCTCGACACCACCTGCGGCACGTGCGAGACGAGGGCGACGGCCGCGTCGTGCTGCTCCGGCGTGAGCTCGACGAGCGTGGCCCCGAGATCGAGGATGAGGTCGTCGATCGCCGAGCCGTCTTGGTAGGAGATGCCGCCGTGCGCGGCGACAACCCAGGGGCGACCGAGGAACAGATCCGCGCGACCCGACATCGGGCCACCGCGCTCGCGCCCGGCCATCGGGTGCGTGCCGATGTAGCGCGAGAGATCGGCGCCGCGCGCTTTCAGGTCTTCATAGACGGCGAGCTTGACGCTGGCGACATCCGTGACGATCGACTGCGGGTAGGCATCGAGCTCTGCAGCCACGACATCAGCCGTGACATCGGGTGGCACGCACACGACGATCAGCTGCGGCCGGTCACCGGGTGCGGCCGGCCGGCCGGCACCGTAGTCGACGGCGATCGCGAGGTGAGTGGGCGACGCGTCGGCGAGGATCACGTCGATGCCCTTCGCCCGCAGACCGAGGCCGACGCTGGCGCCGAGCAGGCCGACACCGACGACGCGAACCGGCCCGACCAGGCGTGATTCGCTCACGCGTCCTTCGCCTCCCCGTCGGCTTCCGCGTTATCCGCGGTTGCTTCCGCGGGCGCGTTCGCAGCCCGCGAGATCGTGAGCAGCTCGCCACGCTCCATCTTCGTCAGCTCGCGCATCTCACCCGATCGGAGCGTGCCGAGGTTCAGGGGCCCGAAGCTGCGGCGCACGAGGTCGACGACCGGATGCCCCACGGCGTCGAGCATGCGACGCACGATGCGGTTGCGGCCGGAGTGGAGCGTCAGCTCGACCATCGAATGCGCGTCGTCCCCCTGCTGCTGCAGGATGCGCGCACGGTCGGCCTTGATCGGTCCGTCATCGAGCTCGATGCCGTTCTTCAACTGCTGCACGGTCTGCGGGCTCACTCGGCCGGTGACCTTCGCGATGTAGGTCTTCGAGACGCCGAACGAAGGGTGGGCGAGCACGTGGGCGAGGTCGCCGTCGTTCGTGAGTAACAGCAAGCCGCTCGTCTCGGCATCGAGCCTGCCCACGTTGAACACGCGGTCTTCGAGGTCGGCGGTGAAGCGCGTGAGGTCGGGGCGGCCCTGTTCGTCGCGCATCGACGAGACCACGCCGCGCGGCTTGTTCAGCATGTAGTAGCGCTTCGCCGGGTCGAGCTGCACGGCAACGCCGTCGACAGCAACGAGGTCGGTCTCGGGATCGATGCGGCGCCCGAGCTCGGTGACGACCTCGCCATTGACTTCGACTCGGCCCTCGGTGATGTACTGCTCGGAGACCCGACGGCTCGCGACGCCCGCCGCCGCGAGCACCTTCTGCAGGCGAACGCCCTCGGGCGGTTCGCCGCTCCAGCTGGTTGCGTCAGTCAACGTCGAATCCTTCCTGGCCGTCGTCGAGCAACGGCGAGATGTGCGGCAGCTCGTCGAGCGAGTTGATACCGAGGTTGGTGAGCAGCAGCTCGGTCGTGCCGTAGAGGATCGCGCCTGTTTCAGGGTCGGTGTCGACCTCTGTCACGAGTCCGCGACCGAGCAGGGTGCGCACCACCGAGTCCACGTTCACCGCGCGGATGGAGGCAACCTGCGACCGAGTGATCGGCTGCTTGTACGTGATCACCGAGAGCGTCTCGAGCGCAGCCTGCGAGAGCTTGGTCGACGACTGCGTCAGCACGAAGTCCGCCACGAGGGTGTCGTACTCGGCCCGGACGTAGAAACGCCAGCCACCGCCCACCTCGCGAAGTTCGAAGCCGCGACGGATGCCGCGAGCCTCGGGCTCCCCGGCGACATCCGTCCGCGGCTCGCCCGAAGTGCCGGTGCCGTCGTAGTCCGCGCGGAGTCGAGCGATCGACGCACGCACCTCGGCCACAGGCCGTGCGACCGCGGCCGCCAGCGACACGACGCTCTGCGGTTCGTCGGCGATGAACAGGATCGCCTCGAGGGCGCGGTCGAGGTCGAGCGCCGGTTGCCCGGGCACGTCGAGCGGCGTCGAGATCGACAGTTCGGGGCCGTCGGCCTCCCCCGCCGACTCCGGTGGTCGATTCGGGCGCTCTGCGCCGGTATCGAGATTCATCGCCGCGACATCCGTCTCACTCGTCATAGTCCGCCCCCAGGCTCTCGAGGTTCTCATCCGACCAATTCTCCGCCGACCAGCGAAGGGTCAGTTCACCGAGTGGTTCCAGCTGTTCGAATCCGATCGCCGCGTGACGGTAGAGCTCGAGCACGGCGAGGAATCGCGCCACGACGAGTCCCGGCTGCGCAACCCCCGCAATGAGCTGGCGAAATGTCACAGGGTCGCCGCGCCGGAGCACCGCCACGACGTGCGCGGCCTGCTCGCGAATCGACACGAGTGGCGCGTGCAGGTGATCGAGTCCCACCATGGGAATCTCTCGCGGCGTGAGCGCGAGCGTCGCGAGCGCGGCGAAGTCTTCGGCCGAGAGAGTCCAGACGAGTTCGGGCGCACGCTGGCGGAACTTCTCCTCGAGCCGCACGTTGCGGGCATGCCGAAGCGACTCCTGCTCGAGTTGCCCCGTGAACCACCGCGCAGCCTCCTTGAACGCCCGGTACTGCAGGAGCCTCGCGAAGAGCAGGTCACGCGCCTCGAGCAGCGCAACGTCTTCGGCGTCGACGAGTTCACCCTGCGGCAGGAGCCCGGCGACCTTCAAGTCGAGCAGGGTCGCCGCCACGACGAGGAACTCCGACGCCCGGTCGAGCTCCTCCTCGGAATCGAGCCCGCGCAGGTAGGAGATGAACTCGTCTGTCACGGCCGACAGCGACACCTCGGTGATGTCGAGCTCGTGCTTCGCGATGAGCGAGAGCAAGAGGTCGAACGGACCCTCGAAGTTGGTGAGGGCGACACGGAAGCCCCCCTCGGGCACTTGCTGCTCGGGGGCCGAAGCCGCCTCAGGCGACCGCGCCACGGAACACCAGCTCCCTGGCGAGCTGGCGGTACGACTTCGACGCCTGGTGCTCGGGAGCGAACTCTGTGATCGGGGTCGCTGCGACGGTCGCGTCGGGAAACTTGACCGTGCGCGTGATGACCGTCTCGAGCACCTTCTCGCCGAACGCGTCGACAACCCGTTCGAGCACCTCACGCGAGTGCAGCGTGCGCGAGTCGTACATCGTGGCGAGGATGCCGTCGAGTTCGATGGCGGGGTTCAGCCGGTCGCGCACCTTGTCGATCGTCTCGATGAGGAGCGCCACGCCGCGCAGCGCGAAGAACTCGCACTCGAGGGGGATGACGACTCCGTGGCTCGCGGTCAGTGCGTTGACGGTGAGGAGGCCGAGCGACGGCTGGCAATCGATGAGGATCACGTCGTAGTCATCGGCGACCCGGCGCAGCACGCCGGCGAGGATCTGCTCACGGGCGACCTCGGTCACGAGGTGCACTTCGGCCGCGGAGAGGTCGATGTTCGCGGGAATCACGTCGAGGTTCTCGACACCGGTCTTCTGGATCACATCGGCCGGGTCGAGATTGCGGGAGAGCAGCAGATCATAGATCGTCGGCACGTCGTGCGTCTGCACGCCGAGTCCTGCTGAGAGCGCACCCTGCGGATCGAAGTCGATCGCGAGCACGCGGCGACCGTACTCGGCGAGCGTGGCTCCGAGGTTGATCGTCGTGGTCGTCTTGCCGACCCCGCCCTTCTGGTTGCAGAGGGCGATGATGCGCGCCGGTCCATGCGTCTTCAGCGCCCTGGGCTCGGGGAATTCGCGGTGGGGACGACCAGTGGGACCGAGCTCTGGCGGAAGCGTTGCGATTCCGTTCGCTGAGTCGCGCTTCTGGTGCGTCACGTGTCCACTCTCTTCTGGGCTGTGCGGGTGCTTGGTTGATTCTATCGAGCACGCGGGTGGGCCGCCGTGTACATCTCCCGGAGTGTATCGGCTGTGACGAGGGTGTAGATCTGCGTCGTCGCGACCGAGGAGTGCCCGAGCAGCTCCTGCACGACGCGCACATCCGCACCGCCTTCGAGCAGATGCGTCGCGAAGGAGTGCCGCAGAGTGTGCGGTGAAACGGATGTCGCGAGCCCTGCCGTCTCGGCGGCGTCACGGATCGCCTCCCACGCGGCCTGCCGCGACATCCTCTTGCCGCGCACGCCGAGAAAGAGCGCGGGCGTCGCCGAGCCGCGTGCGGAGAGCAACGGCCGAGCCCGCACGAGGTACGCGTCGACCGCGCGCCGGGCGTAGCTTCCGAGCGGCACGACGCGCTGCTTGCCCCCCTTGCCGAAGAGCCGCACCACCTCTTGGTCGACGAGGTCGTCGACGTTCAGCGATACCGCTTCGGACACCCGCGCCCCCGTGGCGTAGAGGAGCTCGAGCAGCGCCGTGTCGCGGAGATCCGTTGGCTCCTCACCGCGGGCCGCGGCGATGAGCGCCTCGACATCGTCGACCGGGATCGCCTTCGGCAGGCGCATGGGCAGCTTCGGCGGGCGCAGTTCGCGTGACACGTCTGCGGGAACGATCCCTTCATCGGTGAGAAATCGATGCAGGCCTCGCACCGCCGACAGCACACGAGCGATCGATGAAGTCGCCAACGTCGGCACTCGTTCGGCGCCGAGGAAACGGATGAAGTCGCTGAGATCCTGCTCCGTCACGGCAGCCGGCCCCGCGATGCCACGAGCAGCGAGCCAGTCGGCGTAGATCACGAGGTCGCGACCATACGAGGCGATGGTGTTCCGCGCGAGTCCCCGCTCCACGGCGAGATGCCGCAGATAGTCGTCGACCGGCGTGCGGCTCATCGCCGCGACGGCTCCGAGCGGCCGACGTGCCGACCCGGCCACGGGGCATCCGCCGGTCCGAGGCTCGACCAGCCGCGTGCGCGTGCCGCAGCGGCGGCCAGCACCGCGATGGCGAGCGGCGCATTGTGGATGCGCCGCTCGAGCACCGCGTCGACGCACTCGTCGAGCGGCACCCAGCGCGTCTCCATGTCAGCCTCTTCAGCCTCGCGTGCGAACGCGTCGGCGGTGGCCGAGAGCCCTCGAGCGAGGTAGATCCGAATCAGTTCGTCGCTGCCGCCCGGTGAGGTTGCGAAGTCGGTGAGCACCGCCCAATCGGATGCCTCGAGGTCGGCCTCTTCGGCCAGCTCGCGTTTCGCGGCCGCAAGCGGGTCTTCACCGTCGATGTCGAGCAGCCCCGCGGGGATCTCCCAGTCGCGCATGCGAACCGGATGCCGGTACTGCTTGATCAGGAATGCACGGTCGTCGTCGTCGAGCGCCAGCACACCGACGGCGCCGGTGTGGTCCATGTACTCGCGCACGATCGTCTCGCCGCCGAACTCGAAGGCGTCACGACGGATATCCCACACGCGACCGTCGAAGACCCGCTCGCTCGTGACGATGGGCACCTCGACCAGTTCGTCGGCGAGCGGCTCTCGCCCCTCGCCGACGCCGGTGTCGTGCGGATCAGTCATTGTTGACGTCGAACAGCAGACTCGCCTGTTGGCGCTCGAGCGCAGCGCCGACGAGGCCGCGGAACAGCGGGTGCGGAGAGTTCGGGCGGCTGCGCAACTCGGGGTGCGCCTGGGTGCCGACGTAGAAGGGGTGCACGTCACGCGGCAACTCGACGAACTCGACGAGGTGACGATCGGGCGACATGCCCGAGAAGGTCAGGCCGGCCTCTGCGATGCGATCGCGGTACGCGTTGTTGACCTCGTAGCGGTGGCGGTGCCGCTCGGAGACCTCGGTCGAACCGTAGAGCTCGGCCGCGATCGACCCTTCGACGAGCGCGGCGGGGTAGAGACCGAGGCGCATGGTGCCGCCGAGGTCGCCGCCGGCGATGATCTCGACCTGCTCCTCCATCGTCGCGATGACGGGGAACTCGGTGTCGGGATCGAACTCGCTCGACGACGCGCCGGGCAGCCCGGCCACGTTGCGCGAGTACTCGATGACCATGCACTGCAGACCGAGGCAGAGGCCGAGCACGGGAATGCCGTTCTCACGGGCGAAATGCAGGGCGCCGAGCTTGCCCTCGATGCCGCGCACGCCGAAGCCGCCGGGCACGCAGATGCCGTCGAGGTGGGCCAAGTGCTTCTGGGCGCCCTCCGGCGTCTGGCATTCGTCGGACGGGATCCACTCGATCTTGACCTTCGTGTCGTTCGCGAACCCGCCGGCCCGGAGCGCCTCGGTCACCGAGAGGTACGCGTCGGGCAAGTCGATGTACTTGCCGACGAGACCGATCGTCACCTCGTGCTTCGGCTCGTGCACGACCTCGAGCAGCTCACTCCAGCCCGACCAGTCCACGTCGGCCGCGGTGAGCCCGAGCGCGTCGATGATGTACGAGTCGAGCCCCTGATCGTGCAGCATCGTGGGGATCTCGTAGATCGACGGCACATCGACCGCGTTGACGACAGCCACCTCGTCGACGTCGCACATCAGTGCGATCTTGCGCTTGTTCGATTCGGTGACCGGCCGGTCGCTGCGGAGCACGAGTGCGTCGGGCTGGATGCCGATGGAGCGAAGGGCTGCGACGGAGTGCTGCGTCGGCTTCGTCTTCTGCTCACCCGATGCGCCCATGAAGGGAACGAGGGAGACATGCACGAAGAACACGTTCTTACGGCCGAGCTCGTGTCGCACCTGGCGGGCGGACTCGATGAACGGCTGGGACTCGATGTCGCCGACGGTGCCGCCGATCTCGGTGATGATGACGTCGGGCTTCGGCGACTCCGAGGCCTGCAGCCGCATGCGCCGCTTGATCTCATCGGTGATGTGCGGGATGACCTGCACCGTGTCACCGAGGTATTCGCCGCGCCGCTCTTTCGCGATGACCGTCGAATAGATCTGACCGGTCGTGACGTTCGCCGCCTGGCTCAGATTGATGTCGAGGAACCGCTCGTAGTGCCCGATGTCGAGGTCGGTTTCGGCGCCGTCGTCGGTGACGAATACCTCACCGTGCTGGAACGGGTTCATCGTGCCCGGATCCACGTTGAGATAGGGATCGAGCTTCTGCATGACGACTCTGAGGCCCCTGGCTGTCAGGAGATTGCCGAGACTCGCCGCCGTGAGTCCCTTGCCCAACGAAGAAACGACACCACCGGTCACAAAAATGTGCTTGGTCGTGCCGTTCAAATTGTCTGTGCTCGAAGGAGCTGTTCCGCGTTCATCCACCACGGGCTTATAGTCTAACTCACGTTCCCGGTCGTTCGCCCCGACATGCCCCACGCGCTCCCCTATCTCTTGTCGGGATCCGGTCGATCCCCCATCACGCACGGCCTTCGGCCGCGCGTCACGCCGCTCGATCTGCGGCGATCTCCAACAGCTCTCGCGCGTGCGCGAGTCCGCTCTCCGAGTCGGTGAGCCCCGACAGCAACCGTGCCATCTCGGCCTCTCGCTCGGCTCCGGCGAGCTGGCGCACGCTCGACGAGGTCACTTGCCCGTCGGTGCCCTTCACGACGCTCAGGTGGTTCGTCGCGAATGCGGCGACCTGTGCGAGGTGGGTGACGACGATGACTTGCGAACGCTCGGCGAGCCGGGCGAGCCGGTGACCGATCTCGATGGCCGCGGCACCGCCGACACCCGCGTCGACCTCGTCGAAGACGAACGTCGGAACCGGATCGCTGCCCGCGATGACGACTTCGATTGCGAGCATCACCCGCGAGAGTTCACCGCCGGATGCACCGCGCGAGACCGGCCGCGGTTCAGCACCCGGATGTGGGCGCAGCAGGATCGACACGATATCTCGCCCATGCACGACCGCCTCGGGCGCCCGCTCGATGGAGACCGTCAACTGGGCATCGGGCATCGCGAGCGCTGCGAGCTCGCTCGTGACCGCGGCGGCCAGACGGCCGGCAGCCTCGGTGCGCACGGCGGTGAGCCGCTCGGCAAGCAGATCGACCTCGGCCTCGAGCGCGGTGACGGATGCCTCGAGCCCTTCGATGCGCTCATCATCGCTGTCGAGCTCGATGAGTCGCAGCCCCCCGGTGCGGCGGAACTCGATCACCCCGTCGAGGCTGCCGTGCCGGCGAATGAGCCCCCCGAGCAGCGCACGTCGTTCGTGGACGACCTCGAGCTCGCGAGCGCCATCGGCATCGAGACCGGCGAGGTACCCCGACAACTCCGCCGCAGCATCTGCGAGGAGGAATCCAGCGTTCGTCAACACCTCGGCGATCGGCTGCAGGGCCGGGTCGTGCTCGGACACCCGTTCGAGATGCCGACGCGCCCCGTCGACGAGCGCGACGGCGTCAGGTGCATCATCGACGACGTCTTCAGCCGAGATGAGCGTGCGTGCCTGCGCAGCTGCGAGGCGGAGCTCTTCGAGATTCGAAAGGCGATCGGCGCGCTCTTGCAGCTCGGTGTCTTCACCGGGCTGGGGGTCCGCCGATTCGACCTCGTCGAGCGCAGCGCGCAGGTCCGCTGCCTCACGGGTGCGGGCGTCGTGGGCCTCGCGCAAGCGATCGAGCTCGGCGGCATCCGTTCGCCAGGCGTTGAAGGCCGTGCGGTACGCCTCGAGAACGGTCTGCAGGCCCTGCCCCGCGAAACGGTCGAGCGCCTCACGTTGAGCAACCGCGGAACGGAGCCGTTGCTGGTCGGCCTGCCCGTGCACGACGACGAGTTCGTCGCCGAGTTCGGCGAGCACGCCGACCGGCGCACTGCGACCGCCCACCACGGCACGGCTGCGCCCTTCGGCGGAGACCGAGCGCCCCAGCAGCAGCTCCCCTGCCTCGACCTCACCACCCGTCTCGGCCACGCGTTCGGCGATCGCACCGTGGTCGGGCACCAACCAGCGCCCTTCGACCCAAGCCTGCTTGGCACCGGCGCGCACGGAGCCCGCGTCGGCGCGTGAGCCGAGCAGCAGCCCGAGGGCGGTCACCACCATGGTCTTGCCGGCACCGGTCTCGCCCGTCACCGCTGTGAACCCCGGACCGAGTGGAAGAGTGGCCTCGGCAATGACACCGAGGTCACGGATGCCGAGCTCCTCAATCATCGCTGCCCTCGATCATCGCTGCCTCACTCACGCCCCACCGGTCCCCTCCACCCGGTGACCGGGAGCTGGAACTTGTTCACCAGGCGATCGGTGAACGGCACCTCGTGAAGCCGCGCGAGGCGCACAGGCACCGGGGACTTGCGCACGATGACCCGAGCCCCGGGCGGCAGATCGTAGGTGCGACGGCCGTCGCACCAGATGACTGCGGATGCCTCGGTACGCTGCAGGATCTCGACCGCGAGCGACGACTCGGGGCCGACGACGAGCGGACGCGCGAACAGTGCATGGGCGCTGAGCGGTACGAGCAGCAAGGCCTCGAGGCTCGGCCAGACGACCGGGCCACCGGCCGAGAACGAGTAGGCGGTGGAGCCGGTCGGCGTCGACATCACGACGCCATCGCAGCCGAACGACGAGAGCGGCCGCCGGTCGACCTCGATGACGACCTCGAGCATCCGCTCGCGCTCGGCCTTCTCGACGGTGACCTCGTTGAGCGCCCAGCTCTCGTAGACGACGGCGTTGCCGACCTTCGCTCGCACAGAGAGGGTCATCCGCTCTTCGACGGTGTAGTCCCGCGCGAGTGCCCGGCCCACGGTGTAGCCGAGATCATCGCGTTCGCTCTCGGCGAGGAATCCCACGTGGCCCAGATTCACGCCGAGAAGTGGAATCGGGTAGTCGTGCATGATCTCGGCTGCACGCAGAATCGTGCCGTCGCCACCGAGCACGATGACGAGTTCGACACGGGCAGGGTCGGTCTCTTCGAACCGCTCGACCTCGCCGTTGAGCTCGGGCACGAAGTCATGAACGTCATCCCAGTGCTCGGCCGCGATCACCGGGACGGCGCCGGCCGCGAGCAGTTGCGCGCACACCTCGCTCGTCGCCTCGAGGGCTGCCTGACGGCCGGTGTGCGAGACCACGAGGAAGCGCCGTGCGTCATTCACGCCTTCGCCCTTCCTGCCAGTTCGTCGACCCGACTTGTCCATTCTGTCGGACTCGCACCGCGCACCGCGCTCAGATGCACGAGGTATTCGAGGTTTCCGTGACCACCCGCGATTGGGGAGGACAGGACGCCGACCGTGCCGAGCCCCTCGTCGAAGGCTGCCCAGAGCACGTTCGAAACCGCCTCGGAGCGGAGCCCGGCATCGCGAACCACGCCTTCACGCGCGCCTCCGCGCCCAACTTCGAACTGCGGCTTCACGAGCAGCACGAAGTCCGCACCATCCGACGCCGTCGCCTTCAACGCCGGGAGCACCACCGTGAGGGAGATGAACGACAGGTCGGCGACGACGAGCGATGGTCGCTCGTCGATGCCGGTCAGCTCGGCGAGGCGTGCGGCGTCGAGGTGGCGCACATTGCAGCCCTCGACGAGCACGAGTCGTGTCTGCCCGACGAGTTCTGGTGCGAGCTGGTCGTGGCCCACATCGATCGCCAGCACGTGGCGTGCACCGCGCTCGAGCAGCACCTGGCTGAATCCCCCGGTCGAGGCTCCCGCGTCGAGGACGACGCGGCCTTCGACGTCGACGTCGAATCCATCGAGGCCGGCGATGAGCTTGTGCGCTGCGCGGCTCACATAGTGGTCGGATGCCGCGACCCCGAGTCGCGCCTCGTCGCCGACTCTCGTTGCGACCTTCGTCACGGGGCGACCGTCGACGGTCACGACACCCGAAGCGATCAGCGTTGCGGCGTGAGTGCGAGAGCGTGCGAGCCCGCGAGCCGCGAGGGCCGCGTCGAGGCGTTGTTCGGTCATGCGTCAGGAACGCAGCGACGGGTCGGACTGCTCGAGCTGAGTGCGCAACCGGTCGGCGAGGCTCTGATAGCCCTCGGCACGCTCGGAGAGCGGGCGCGCTTCGATGTCGGCGAGCAGCCCGGGTGTCGCTTCGGATGCCTCACCGAACTCACCAGCGCTCGACACTGCGGGCGTGTTCGCCTCGCGGCTTCGATCGGGTTCTGTGCTCACCCCTCAACGCTACCCCGACAGACCGACGCTCGGGTCGATGACATCGGCGCTGCTCGGTTTCCACACATCGGAGTTCCGATGATGGCACGACCGCCGGTCAGGTGTAGAGGCGCTCCGGCACCTCGAGTACGTGGATCGACGTGCCGGACTGCCAGATCGCTGCGCACGCCGCTCGAAGCAGGTCGATGCCGCCATCGCCCTCATCGACGATCTCGACACGATTGCCGGCCACTCGAACCCGAGCTGCGCCGACACGTACGGCGCCGCCGCGAACCGCTTCAGTCGCCGGGTACGGCTCGTGGAGCCCATCGAGGTCGGCGAGGATGAAGTCCGGCCGGCTCGACGCATCAGCGGCCAGCAGATGCTTCGCGCGGTCGATCCCGGTGAGCACGATCGCACTCAGCATGCCGGCGCGGTTCGCGCCCAGGATGTCGGTGTCGAGCCGATCTCCGACCACGAGAGGCCGCTCGGCGGCGAACCGGCGCCTGGCTTCGTCGAAGATCGGCGTCTCGGGCTTGCCTGCGACCAGCGGGAACCGACCGACTGCAGTGTGCACCGCCGAGACGAGGGTGCCGTTGCCGGGGGCGATGCCTCTGGCAACGGGGATCGTCCAGTCCATGTTCGTCGCGATCCAGGGAATACCCGGCGTCGCGGCATCCGGCCCGCCGTTCGCGTTCAGTGCGAAGCTCGCCTCAGCAAGATCGCTCCAACCGATATCGGGCGTGAACCCCTGCACGAGCGCGTCGGGTGCGTCGTCGGCCGATCGTGTCACACGGTATCCGCGCTTCTCGAGTTCGGTGACGATACCCTCTCCGCCGACGACGAACACGAGCGCGCCTGGCGCCACCTGCTGGTCGAGCAGGCTCATCGCAGCCTGCGGCGAGGTGACGACGTCCGCCGGCACCACATCGAGGCCGAGTTCGGAAAGATGACGGGCGACGGATGCGTCGCTTCGCGACGCGTTGTTCGTGATGTACCCGACCGCGCGGTGCTGCTTGGCGCGGTTGAGGCTCTCGACGGCACGCGGGATCGCATCGGCCCCCGCATAGACGACGCCATCGAGGTCGGCGAGCACGGCGTCGACCCCGTCGAGCGGGGTCGACGTCTCAGTCTTCGCGCGAAACAGGCCCATCGGGCGTGCCCTCGTTCTCGTCGGCGTCGAGTGCTGCGCCTTCGGCGATCACCGCTGCGACGTCGTCTTCGAGCACGGCGCCGGGGTCCTCGTCATCCACATCCACATCGGTATCCGCGTTCGGCGCGGTGGATGTCTGTTCAGTCTGTTCAGACTCAGCCGCATCTTGGGCGACTGACTCGTCAGCGACCGACTCGTCAGTCGAGGGCTCGACCGTGTTCGGTTCTTCCGGCTCGACCGTGTCGTCGATCTCGATCTCGAAGATCTCGATCGACTCGGCCTCGGCGGGGCCTCCGAGGGCGGCTTCAGCGCGATCGGCGCGAGCACGCCACTCCTTCGCCTGAGCCGTTCGGCCGAGTTCCTCGAGCACCTCCGCGTAGGCGGCGAAGAGCGCAGGACTGTACGAGAACGCCCGGTCGGGCTCGAGTTGCGGGATCTCGAGTTCGGCGAGAGCGATCTCAGGCTGACCGAGGTCGAGACGTGCACCCGACATCGCGATCGCGAGTCCGACCTGCACCGCGGCCGGCAGCGTCGACCGATCGACCGCACGCCCGACTTCGAGTGCACGGTCGGGGCGCCCAACGCCGCGCTCGCTGTCGACCAAGAGCGGCAACTGGTCGTTGCTTCCGGAGATCCGACGGTAGGTGCGCAGCTCGCGGAGGGCGAGCGGGAAGTCACCGGTCGCGTACGCGGTGATCGCGAGGGTCTCGCGCACGACCGAGACTCGGCCGGCCCGGCGTGCCGCCGACAGCGCGTGCTGGTGTGCGAGCTCCGGGTCATCGTCGAGCAATTGGGATGCCGCGACGAGGTGGCGCGCCACCCAGTCCGCGTTGTCTTTGCTCAGGGTCTTGAGTTCGGCGCGAGCGCCCTTGTCGAGATCGCGCGCTTCGATGGACTCGTCGATCTCCGGGGCGTCGTGGCGCGGACGCACCTGCAACTCGGCCGCACCGTACGTCTCGCGAGGCGCGTCACGCTGCTCGTCGCGACCGTCAGGTCGGCCGCCGCGCGACGGGCTTCCGTAGGGCTTCTTCGCATCACGATCGCCATACGGGCGCTTCGCATCACGATCGCCATACGGGCGCTTCGCATCACGATCGCCATACGGGCGCTTCGCATCACGATCGCCATACGGACGCTTCGCATCACGGTCCCCATAGGGCTTCTTCGCATCACGGTCCCCATAGGGCTTCTTCGCATCACGGTCCCCGTACGGCTTCTTCGCATCACGATCGCCATACGGACGCTTCGCATCACGATCGCCATACGGACGCTTCGCATCACGGTCCCCGTAGGGCTTCTTCGCATCGCCAGAGCCGCCGGCACGTTTCGCGTCACCATTCGGGCGCTTTGACGCCGAACCGTCACGAGCTCCTGAGGATGGTCGACCGCCCCCAACTCCACGAGCGGTTCCGTCGCCACTCCGGCCGCGCTGATCGCCTCGATCTTGGCGTCCCTGGTCTGCCGAATCATGCCTGGAGTCGCTCACGATAGTCCCGTCGAGTGTGGAGTCCTCATGGGACTCAACCGTACTGGGCCGCATTGTAAGCGACCCGTTAACGAAAAATGGCCACCCTCTTCGGGTGGCCACTCTCCTTAATGATTGTCCGGCGGTGTCCTACTCTCCCACAGGGTCCCCCCTGCAGTACCATCGGCGCTGCGAGTCTTAGCTTCCGGGTTCGGAATGTGTC